>NZ_SBHZ01000057.1 GCF_004521985.1 Ectopseudomonas khazarica | reverse complement strand
GGCCAGGAGTGGCCGGAGCCATGGTGTTGGGCGGAAAGTCTCCACAGCGACCCCTGAGTGCCGCGCGCGGAAGGCACGCGCCTGCCGGATCGGATGCTCGGTCGAGACCCGCCGCACCTCAACGACACGGGCCCCGTCTCCGCTTCGCTCACGAGCGATCAGAAACAGAGCCTCGGTATCAGCGGCTGCGGCGAGCATCGCCCTAACGACCTCGCGTTCTGGAATGCAGATCGTCTCCTCGACCTCACGGATCTCTGCGCGCCGTGTTTTCCGCCGGCTCCGAAGCGAGCGGACGGGATTAGCGTGGGCAAGTCGCCGACGGATCGCCTCATCGAAGATCGCACCCAGCACGATCCTGGCACGCCGACACGTGTCGTCGGTGCGTCCCTCAGCCTTGAGC
>NZ_SBHZ01000056.1 GCF_004521985.1 Ectopseudomonas khazarica | reverse complement strand
GTCCTGGGACGGTACAGCCTGGCCAGCGATTTCGCCGTCATGCCGACGCAAAGCCTCATCGGTCCCGCCATGCGGCCGGTCATGGCCGCGTTCGCCACGATGGCCGACGACCGGAAGCGGCTGCACCTCTCGTTCCTGAAGGCGGCGCGCCTCACCATGTTCATCGCGCTGCCGGCGGGCATCGGGATCGCGCTGACCTCCGAGGAGATCGTCAGCGTCTTCCTCGGCAGCCAGTGGAGTTCCGCCGCGGTCTATCTGCGGTGGCTGTCCCTGGCGGTCATGTTCACGGCCTATTACCAGCCGGTGTCATCGCTGTGCATCGCCGTCGATGAGCCGAATTTGTTGCTGAAGATAAATGCCTTCGAGACGGCGATCAAGATTCCGCTCATGACGGTCGCCTTCTATACGAG
>NZ_SBHZ01000055.1 GCF_004521985.1 Ectopseudomonas khazarica | reverse complement strand
GGCGTGGACATCGTGAAGACCCAGATCATGGTCGCCGCCGGCGAGAAGCTGCCCTTCACGCAGCGCCAGATCGAGATCCGCGGGCATGCGATCGAGTGCCGCGTGAACGCGGAGGACGCCTACAAGTTCACCCCGTCGCCCGGACGCATCACCGTCTGGCACGCGCCGGGCGGCCCGGGCGTGCGCGTGGACTCGCATGCCTACACCAACTACTACGTGCCGCCGAACTACGACTCCATGATCGGCAAGATCATCGTGCACGGCGACACGCGCGAGCAGGCCCTGGCCCGCATGCGCACGGCCCTGTCCGAGACGGTGATCGAGGGCATCCACACCAACATCCCGCTGCACCGCGAGCTGATGGTGGACGCCAAGTTCGTCGCCGGCGGCACCAACATCCACTACCTGGAAG
>NZ_SBHZ01000054.1 GCF_004521985.1 Ectopseudomonas khazarica | reverse complement strand
CGGCTGATCGGCTGGCGATGGAGCTGGATGAAACTGTGGGCGTGGATCGTGCAGCCCCGGGCGAAACGGCCGATGGCAACGGCGATGACGGTGCCGGCTACCTGGGTCGCTCGACCACCGCGCTGGGTAATGGCGGCCTGGTCGGCCTGTTCACCGCCAGTGGCGATGATGGCCAGGACGGTCCTGGCAGCCTCAGCACCAGCCTGTACTTCAGCGGCATCCCGGCGGGTGGCGAGCTGAGCACCAACCTGGAAGCCACCGATGGCGGCGCCATCGTGCTGCAGATGGACGGTGACGATGTGGTGGGTGTGGACGGCGACGGCCACGTGGTCTTCCGCCTGGAAATCATCGACACGCTCGATGGTCCGCAACTGCAGACCACCCTGTACGAAGCGATCCGCCATGACGGCACCACCA
>NZ_SBHZ01000053.1 GCF_004521985.1 Ectopseudomonas khazarica | reverse complement strand
GGCTCGGGCCGGATCGTGGCCCTGACAGCGGCATCGGGAGCTCCTGATGGAAGCGCAGCCGAGTGCGCCGGATCGCGGCGGGCGCCCCAAGTCCGACCGGACGTTGCCCGACCGGGCGTTCAAGCCCGAACGGGACCTGAGGGCCGAGCGCGCCGCGGCGCTGGCCCGGCGCCCTCTCGCCTCGGCCGGGCCGGAGGCCGGTATCGACCACCTCGTCTGCGCCTGCGGGTCCGAGCGCTACGGGCTGCCGCTCGCCGCGGTGGCGCAGGTGCTGCCGATGCGCCCCTGCACGCCGATGCCCGGGGCGGTGCCGGCGCTGCTCGGCCTGATCGCGCTGTCGGGCCGGATCGTCGGCGTCCTGGGGCTCGCCCGGGCGCTGGGCCGGCCGGAAGCCCCGCCCGAGGGGGAGCGCGGGGG
>NZ_SBHZ01000052.1 GCF_004521985.1 Ectopseudomonas khazarica | reverse complement strand
CCTCCAGAAAACACCTGGCGACCCCGGTTGGGCTCGAACCAACGACCTGCCGCTTAGAAGGCGGCTGCTGAGGTCGATTAAGCTATTGCTGATACGCCGTTTTTCAGCGCGTTGTCGTTGCCGTGTTGCGTTGGTGTTGCTGGTTCAACCGCGCCGAGCACAGAAAGCTCGCCTGCAGTGACCGCCCGGCGGTCCGTCCGGCCAAACTTGAACAGGTGTCCATAGACCCGTTGCGTGAACTCAGGCGACTCATGCCCTGCCCATTCCGAGACCTGCCCGATCTTCGCTCCCTCGTCGATCCAGAGCGATACGGCGAAGTGCCGGAAGCTGTGCGCCGTCCAGCGCGGCGAGCCGTCAGCCGCTATGATCCCGAGAGCGATCTGTAGGGGGCCGAGCTGCCGGTTCACGATGTTTGGG
>NZ_SBHZ01000051.1 GCF_004521985.1 Ectopseudomonas khazarica | reverse complement strand
ATCCGAACACGTCGGGCCGGGCCAGGGCGCAGAAGCCCGCGACCCAGGCGCCGAAATCGTGCCCGATCACCGCCGCGACCCGCTCCCGGCCGAGTGCCCCGAGCAGGCAGAGCACGTCGAGGAGCAGGTTGTGCATGCGGAAGGGCGCGAGGTCGGCCTCGTAGGCCACCGGCCCCGGGGCGGTACGCCCGTAGCCACGCTGGTCTGGGGCGACGACGTGATACCCGGCCTCCGCGAGGGCCGGCATCACCTTGCGCCAGGAATAGGCCAACTCGGGAAAGCCGTGCAGCAGCAGAAGACAGGGCCGGCCGGGCTCCCCGTGTCCGGCCTCCAGCACATGCATGCGCAGGCCGTTCACACCCGCGACGAAGCGCGCGCGGATGCCCGCGGGGAGGACGGCCGCGTCCAGCGGCGGCA
>NZ_SBHZ01000050.1 GCF_004521985.1 Ectopseudomonas khazarica | reverse complement strand
CCTCCGGAGGATTCCATCCAGGAGGAACTTCCCCTGCATGCTGTGCTTCTTTATAAATATCAACCCATAATCCACGATTTACTCTCGCTGTGCTGACCATGTCTTTATCCAGCCACTCATCCAGTATTAATGCAAAGTCTCTTACTTCCAGTTCTTTCAATGGGTGGTTTCCCAGACGGGAAACCAGGTATGCAGCCATTCGAGTTTTTTCTTTGTGAGTTGTAGCTGCAATATCTCCATTTTTCAGTCGCGTGTCCTGTATTTTCAGATATCGATCAACCCATGCCTTTAATCTGATACCCCGACGTTTTGTTGCTGACGGACTTTCATCAATTTTGCGCATGAAATATTCAGCTTCTGCTGCAGCTATTCGCTGATTGGCTGTGGAAGCGATTTTTTCTGCCTTACCTTTGTCTGTTCCG
>NZ_SBHZ01000049.1 GCF_004521985.1 Ectopseudomonas khazarica | reverse complement strand
CTTTCCTGGCGTACCTCGGTTACCTCGGCGGCTATGAAACTATTGCCGACACCATGACTAACCCGGATTATCGCAAAGCGGCCTTTGCCCTGATGATGCAGGAACAAGCGCCAACGCTGTCGATGCCGGAAGGTACGGACCTGAACGCCTATGCGACGCTGCTGATCGAGCGTTTCAGCAACCCGTCTCTGCGTCACCGTACCTGGCAGATTGCGATGGACGGCAGCCAGAAGTTACCGCAGCGTCTGCTGGACCCGGTGCGTCTGCACCTGCAAAACGGCGGCAGCTGGCGTCACCTGGCGCTGGGCGTGGCTGGCTGGATGCGTTACACCCAGGGCGTGGATGAGCAGGGTAATGCCATTGACGTGGTCGACCCGATGCTGGCCGAGTTCCAGAAGATTAACGCGCAGTATCAGGGCGCAGAC
>NZ_SBHZ01000004.1 GCF_004521985.1 Ectopseudomonas khazarica | reverse complement strand
GTGGGGTGGCTGCTGCGTTCATCGCGTTTCGGGTCTGCTTTCGAATGTCGCGCAGTCTGCCGGGTCGGGGTGTGCGCCTGCAAGTTGCAGGCGCCAGGCTGCCACCTGCGTCAAGCTTTTAGGCCGCGTTTGCTCGCGATGCAGTCCATCAGGCGATCGCCGATGCGGGTGTCGAAGGCCGCATCGATCTCGCGGATGCAGGTGGGGCTGGTGACGTTGATTTCCGTCAGGTGTTCGCCGATCACGTCGAGTCCGACGAAGATCAGCCCCCTGTCGCGCAGGCTCGGGCCCACTGCCGCGGCGATCTCGCGGTCACGCTCGGTCAGCGGGCGTGCCTCGCCCCGGCCACCGGCCGCGAGGTTGCCGCGGGTCTCGCCGGCGGCGGGGATGCGCGCCAGGCAGTAGGGCACCGGTTCGCCGTCGATCATCAGGATGCGCTTGTCGCCTTCCTTGATGGCCGGCAGATAACCTTGCGCCATGATCTGCTGTTGGCCATGCTGAGTGAGGGTTTCCAGAATCACCGAGAGGTTGGGATCGCCCTCGCGATGGCGAAATATCTGCGATCCGCCCATGCCATCCAGGGGTTTGAGAATGATGTCACGGTGCTGTATCGCAAACTCGCGCAGAATGTCGGGGCGCCGACTGACCAGGGTCGGCGGTGTGTATTGGGGAAACAGGGTAGCGAAGAATTTTTCGTTGCAGTCGCGCAGGCTCTGAGGTCGATTCACCACCAGTACGCCGTCACGTTCGGCCTGCTCGAGCAGATAGGTGGAGTAGACGAATTCATTGTCGAAGGGCGGGTCCTTGCGCATCAGGATCACGTCCAGCTCGGCGAGCTGCATGTCCTGTTCCGTACCAAGGGTGAACCACTTTTGCGGGTCGTTGAATACTTCCAGCGGCCGCAAGCGGGCTCTGGCCTGGCCCTGGGCCTGGTAGAGATCCTGCTGTTCCATGTAGAACAGCGACCAGCCGCGTGCTTGAGCGGCCAGCAGCATGGCCAGCGAGCTGTCCTTCTTGAAGGAGATGCTGGCAATCGGATCCATGACGATCCCGAGACGAAGGCTCATGGGGAAAATCTCCGCGAGATAAAGGGTGAAGGCCGGGTTGGCCGTGCCGAACAATGGCTGTCAGGGTGGCGTCGGCCGGGGCCTTGGTCAAGGGCCGGTGCTGCCCTGGCGGCCTTATAGATTGCATGTGGAGAGTGTGCTAAAAAGGCCCGACGATTGGGGCAAGACCAATCGGCGACTGGGCCTCAGGCATACTGATAACGCGAATATAACGACTCACCGAGGCGATGGTAGGGCGAACATGGAACAGCATTCCGAGGGTTTGAAAGTGATGGTGATCGACGATTCGAAGACGATTCGTCGCACCGCGGAAACTCTGCTGAAAAAAGTGGGTTGTGATGTCATCACCGCGGTCGATGGCTTCGATGCCCTGGCCAAGATTGCCGACACTCACCCGAGCATCATCTTTGTCGACATCATGATGCCGCGTCTCGATGGGTATCAGACCTGTGCCCTGATCAAGAACAACAGTGCTTTCAAGTCCACCCCGGTGATCATGCTGTCCTCCAAGGACGGTCTGTTCGACAAGGCCAAGGGGCGGATCGTCGGTTCCGATCAATATCTGACCAAGCCCTTCAGCAAAGAAGAGCTGCTCGGAGCGATCAAAGCCCACGTGCCGGACTTCACCCCGGTAGAACAAGCCTCCTGACGTGTCGGCCTGCAGGGCCGTACGCCTCTTCTGTATTGGGAAACACCATGGCTCGAATTCTGATTGTTGATGACTCACCGACCGAGATGTACAAGCTGACGGCCATGCTGGAAAAGCATGGCCATCAGGTGTTGAAGGCGGAGAACGGCGCCGATGGCGTCGCCCTGGCTCGCCAGGAGAAACCGGATGCGGTGCTGATGGACATCGTCATGCCCGGGCTCAATGGTTTCCAGGCGACTCGTCAGCTGACCAAGGACGCCGAAACCAGCCACATCCCGGTGATCATCGTCACCACCAAGGATCAGGAAACCGACAAGGTCTGGGGTAAGCGCCAAGGCGCCAAGGACTACCTGACCAAGCCGGTTGACGAAGAAACCTTGCTGAAAACCCTCAATGCGGTACTGGCCGGCTGATGCCGGGCAGGTCGCGAAGCAGATAAGAAAAGGCCAAGGCCGGCATGGCGGACGTGCAGACTCCATTCCAGATTCTCCTCGAGATCGACCAGCGTTGCCGAGCCCTGGCGGCCGGCTTGCCGTCGCAGCAGACGGCGGTGCAGACCTGGAGCGGCATCGGCTTTCGCATGGGCGAGCGATTCTTCGTCGCGCCGATGGGGGAGGTGGGTGAGGTGTTGCACGAGCCACGCTACACCCTGCTGCCGGGTGTGAAAGGCTGGGTCAAAGGGGTGGCCAACGTGCGTGGCCGCCTGTTGCCGGTGATGGACCTGTGCGGGTTCTTCGGCAGCGAACTGTCGCCGCTGCGCAAGCTGCGACGCGTGCTGGTGGTCGACCACCAGGAGATCTTCGCCGGCCTGACGGTCGACGAAGTTTTCGGCATGCAACATTTTCCCGTGGATGCGTTTTCAGAACAGCTGCCGCCTCTCGAGGCGAGCATTGCACCGTTCATTCACGGAGTCTTTCAGCGAGAACAGCCCTGGTTGGTATTCAGCCCGCATGCGTTGGCGGCCGATCAGGGGTTTCTCGATGTTGCCTACTAACAGAAATTCGGTTGGGTCGGTTCTTCCGGCCCTTTGGCGTTACATGGGAACCGTAGTGCGGTCGGTCCAGGCGGGGGCCAGATAATGAAAAAACTCAATACAGGCAATTTGTTGGTCGGAGCACGCAGCAGCACGCTGATCGCGGCGCTGTTCGTCGTGCTCATCGTCTCCATCGTGCTGTTGTTCGCGAACTTCGCCTACATCAACACCCAATCCAACTACGATACCGAGTACATCGGCCACTCCGGTGAGCTGCGCGTACTCTCCCAGCGTATCGCCAAGAACGCCACGGAGGCGGCGGCAGGTACTGCCGAGGCCTTCGGCCTGTTGCGCGATGCGCGCAACGACTTCCAGCAGCGCTGGGGCTACCTGACCGACGGCGACGCCGCCAGCGGTCTGCCGCCGGCGCCCGAGGCCGTACAGCCGCAGATGGCCACGGTGCAGCAGGACTGGGACAGCCTGCGGCAGAACACCGACGCCATTCTCGCCAGTGAGCAGACCGTACTGTCGCTGCACCAGGTAGCCGCCACCCTGGCGGAAACCATTCCGCAGCTGCAGGTCGAGTACGAGGAAGTGGTCGACATCCTGCTGGAAAGTGGTGCGCCGGCCGCGCAGGTTTCCGTGGCCCAGCGTCAGTCGCTGCTGGCAGAACGTATCCTGGGTTCGGTGAACAAGGTACTGGCGGGTGACGAAGACTCGGTACAGGCCGCTGACATGTTCGGCCGCGACGCCAGCCTGTTCGGCCGCGTACTGGCTGCGATGCTGGAAGGCAACGCGGCGATGGAAATCACCCAGGTGACCGACGAGGAGGCTCTCGAGCGTCTGGCGGAAATTTCCGAGCTGTTCGAATTCGTATCCGGTTCGGTGGACGAGATTCTCGAAACCTCGCCGGAACTGTTCCAGGTGCGTGAATCGGCGAACTCCATCTTCACCGTTTCCCAGACCCTGCTGGACAAGGCATCCGATCTGGCCGGCGGCTTCGAAGACCTGGCCGACGGTCGTGCCATGAACACCCTGTTCGGCTATGTGCTGGGTGCTCTGGCGCTGGCTGCGATCATCCTCATCGGTCTGGTGATGGTGCGTGAGACCAACCGCCGTCTCGCTGAAACCGCCGAGAAGAACGAGCGTAACCAGGCGGCGATTCTGCGACTGCTCGATGAGATCGCCGACCTCGCCGACGGTGACCTGACAGTGGCCGCGACGGTAACCGAGGACTTCACCGGTGCCATCGCTGACTCCATCAACTACTCCATCGACCAGCTGCGCGACCTGGTAGCGACCATCAACCTGACCGCCGTTCAGGTAGCCGGTGCTGCCCAGGAAACCCAGGCCACGGCGATGCACCTGGCCGAGGCTTCCGAGCACCAGGCCCAGGAAATCGCCGGTGCTTCTGCGGCGATCAACGAAATGGCCGTGTCGATTGACCAGGTATCGGCGAACGCCAGCGAATCGTCCGCGGTAGCGGAACGTTCGGTAGCCATCGCCAACAAGGGTAACGAGGTCGTACACAACACCATCACCGGCATGGATAACATCCGTGAGCAGATCCAGGACACCTCGAAGCGGATCAAGCGCCTCGGTGAATCGTCCCAGGAGATCGGTGACATCGTTAGCCTGATTAACGACATTGCCGACCAGACCAACATCCTCGCACTGAACGCCGCGATCCAGGCCTCTATGGCCGGTGACGCAGGCCGAGGCTTCGCGGTGGTAGCGGACGAGGTACAGCGCCTTGCAGAACGTTCCTCTGCGGCGACCAAGCAGATCGAAGCGCTGGTGAAAACCATTCAGACCGACACCAACGAAGCCGTTATCTCCATGGAGCAGACGACCTCCGAAGTGGTGCGCGGTGCTCGCCTGGCGCAGGATGCCGGTGTGGCACTGGAAGAGATCGAGAAGGTATCGAAGACCCTCGCGGCCCTCATCCAGAACATCTCCAACGCTGCCCGTCAGCAGGCCTCGTCGGCTGGTCACATCTCCAACACCATGAACGTGATTCAGGAAATCACCTCGCAGACGTCCTCGGGTACCACCGCCACCGCGAAGAGCATTGGTAACCTGGCCAAGATGGCCAGTGAGATGCGCAAGTCGGTGTCTGGCTTCACCCTCCCGGACGCCTGATAAAGGAGTGCGGAGGCTGGCTGCAGCCTCCGCGACATAGCCATGACCCAGGGCGAAGGTATGCAGTCAGCGGGCGTATGGGCATTGCGCCCAGTGACCGACATGTCGCAAGCCGATTTCCACGACTGGCAGACGCTGCTCGAAGCGCGTACCGGTGTGGTGATCAGCGAACAGCGACGTGCCTTTCTGCAGACCAACCTGAGTGCGCGGATGCGCGAGTTGGGCGTCACGGACTACGCCAGTTACTACCGACAGGTCACCGATGGCCCCCGTGGCGCGGTGGAGTGGTCGACCCTGCTGGATCGTCTGACCGTGCAGGAAACCCGCTTCTTTCGCCATCAGCCGTCGTTCGAGGTGCTCGCGCAGTATCTGCAGGAGCGCCTGGCCGCCGGGCTGAGCAAGCCCTGGGAGTTGTGGAGCGTGGGTTGCTCCAGTGGTGAGGAGCCCTATTCGCTGGCCATCCAGGCCGCCGAGACCTTGCAGGGCAGTGAGTTGCCGGAGCATTTCGCGGTCACCGGTACCGATATCAGTCAGGGTGCGTTGAGCCGGGCGCGTGAAGCCAGTTACTCGGCGCGGCGCCTGGAACAGGTGGGTGATGAACTGCGTGAACGCTACTTTCTCGCGCAGGCAGACGGACGTTTCAAGGTAGTACCGAGCCTGGCAGCTCGCGTGTGTTGCGCCAGGCTCAATGTGCTGGAACTGGCCAAGGCGCCAATGTCCGGCATGGATGTGATTTTTTGTCAGAACTTGCTGATCTATTTCCGCCGCTGGCGTCGCCGCGACATCCTCAACCGCCTGGCTGAAAGCCTGGCGCCGGGTGGCCTGCTGGTCGTAGGTGTGGGCGAAGTAGCCGGTTGGCAGCACCCGCACCTGGTGCCGGTGGCCGACGAGCGAGTTCTGGCGTTTACCCGCAAGGGATAAGGCCAAGTTTATGAGTGGAGTGGCTATGGGTGATCGGCATGATTATGTCGCCCTGGAGTGGGTAAAAGGCGAGATCGGGGAAACCCTGAAGCAGGCGCGGCAGGCCCTGGAGGCGTTCGTCGAGAACCCGCAGGACCCCACGCGCATGCGCTTCTGCCTGACCTACGTGCACCAGGTTCACGGCACCTTGCAGATGGTCGAGTTCTACGGCGCTGCGTTGCTCGCCGAAGAGATGGAGCAACTGGCCAAGGCACTGATGGAAGGCCGCGTCGCCAACCAGGGCGAGGCCCTGGAAGTGCTGATGCAGGCCATCCTGCAGCTGCCGGTCTACCTCGACCGCATCCAGACTGCCCGTCGCGACCTGCCGATGGTCGTGCTGCCACTGCTCAACGACCTGCGCGCCGCCCGTGGCGAGAAGCTGCTGTCGGAAACCAGCCTGTTCTCCCCGGACATGTCCGTCCGCCTGCCGGCGCTGCCGGAGGGTGGCCTGGCGCGTCTGCGTACCGCCGAACTGCCGGTGCTGCTGCGCAAACTGCGGCAGATGCTGCAGATGGCGCTGGTCGGCGTCATCCGCAACCAGGACCTGGCCACCAACCTCGGCTACATGGCGCGGGTCTTCGCCCGTCTGGAGAACCTGTGCAAGGACGCCCCGCTGGGCGGCCTGTGGCAGATCGCCTCCGGCCTGATCGAAGGACTGGCCAATGGCAGCGTGGTCAACGGCACCTCGGTGCGCACCCTGCTGCGCCAGGTCGACAAGGAGCTCAAGCGCCTGGTCGAGGAAGGTGCTGACGGCATCAACCAGTCCGCTCCCGACGAGCTGACCAAGAACCTGCTGTTCTATGTGGCCAAGGCGCCGGCGCAATCGCCGCGCATCCGCAGCCTGAAGGCGCAGTACCGCCTCGACGATGCCCTGCCCGATACCGAGGTGGTGGACGAAGAGCGTGCCCGCTTGGCTGGCCCCGACCGCGATGCCATGCGCTCGGTGGTGGCGGCACTGTGCGAGGAACTGGTGCGGGTCAAGGACAGCCTCGACCTGTTCGTGCGCAGCGACCGCAGTCGTCCGGGCGAGCTGGATGCCCTGCTGGCACCGCTGAAGCAGATCGCCGATACCCTCGCGGTGCTTGGCTTCGGCCAGCCGCGCAAGGTCATTCTCGACCAGATCGACGTGATCCATGCGCTGTCCCTCGGCCAGCGCGAACCGAACGACGCGGTGCTGATGGACGTGGCTGGCGCGCTGCTCTACGTCGAAGCGACGCTGGCCGGCATGGTCGGCCCGGGCGATGACAGCCAGAACGAGCAGAGCCACCTGCCGACCACCGATGTCGGGCAGATTCACCAGCTCGTCATCAAGGAAGCGCGCAATGGCCTGGAGCAGGCCAAGGACGCGATCATCGAGTTCATTGCCTCGCAGTGGAACCACGAACACCTGGCGCGCGTGCCCGAGCTGCTGACCCAGGTCCGTGGGGGCCTGGCGATGATTCCGCTGCAGCGCGCCGCCGACCTGCTCAATGCCTGCAACCGCTACATTCAGGAGCAGTTGCTGGCACGCAAGGCCGTGCCCAACTGGCAGAGCCTGGATACCCTGGCCGACGCCATCACCAGCGTCGAGTACTACCTCGAACGTCTGGCCGAAGACCATGGCACCCAGGGCGATCTGATCCTCGACGTTGCCGAGGAAAGCCTGGAGACCCTGGGCTATCCGCTCAAGGAAAAGCCTTCGATTCTCGACCGTGTCGAGCCGGAGGAAGAAACCCTGGCGCCACTGGCCGACCCGCTGCAGGAAATCGAACTGCTCGGCGCCGAGGACGAACTGCTGGAAGAGCCGCTGGCCGAGATCGCGCCCCAGGTTGACGAGATCGACGAGCAGCCCGCCGAGGCACCGGCCGATCTGGAATTGCTGGAGGGCGACGCGGAGCTGCCGGTCGCCGCTGATTCCGCTGACGGCTTCACCTTCGAGCTGGCGGAGCTCGATGAGCTGCCGTCGCTGCAGGACGACGAGCTTGCCCCTGCCGCGCTGATCGAGATCGAGGCGGAACCTGAGCTGGAAGAGCTGAGCCTCGAGCAACTGAGCGAGACGCCGCAGTGGGACGAGCTGGAACTGGCGGACCTGGAGCTGCCGGAAGTCGAACTGCCCAGCGCGCCCGAGGTTGCGCCGCCAGCCGCCGAGGCGGAGGCGGACAAGCCGCTGTCGATGGCCGACGTGATGGCCGCACCGGTACAGGCGATCAACCCGCCTGCCGCCGACGTTCCGCCCAGCCTGCTGCCGCCGCCTGCCGACGAAGAACCGGTGGACGAGGAGCTGCTGGAAGTCTTCATCGAAGAAGCCGGTGAAGTGCTGGAAACCATCGCCGAGTACCTGCCGCAGTGGCAGGCCGATACCGACAACAAGGATGCGCTGATCGAAGTGCGGCGCGCCTTCCACACCCTCAAGGGCAGCGGGCGCATGGTGCGCGCGCTGGTCATCGGGGAGCTGGCCTGGTCCATCGAGAACCTGCTCAACCGTGTTCTGGATCGCAGCATCGAGCCCGCTGCACCGGTGCAGCAGGTCGTGCTCGACGTCGTCGCCCTGATGCCGGCACTGGTCGAGGAGTTCGCCGCCAAGGCCCAGCGTCAGCGCGATGATGTCGACCTGCTGGCCGCCACGGCGCACGCCCTGGCCAAGGGGCAAACGCCCCCAAAATCTGACGCCCCGGCCGCTCCGCAGGTAGCCGAGCCCGTGGGCGTAACCGAAGCTACCGCCGCCGTCGAGCAGGCCCCGGTCGCCCTGGATCAGGACCTCGATGGCGAGCCCCTCGATCCTCAGCTGCTGGAGATCTTCCGCAACGAGGCCGAGACTCATCTGGATACCCTGGTCGGCTTCCTCGCCGATTGTGCGCAGGAGTTGCCGCAACCGGTAACCGACGACCTGCAGCGTGCCCTGCACACGCTCAAGGGCAGCGCCTACATGGCCGGCATTCTCCCCGTGGCGGAAATCGCCGCGCCGCTGGAGAAGCTGGTCAAGGAATTCAAGACCAACCTGATTCAGGTCGACCTCGCCGCTGCGGAACTGCTGAGCAGTGCCGAGGGGCTGTTCCGCATCGGCCTGGACAACCTGGAAAGCCAGCCACTGGCAGCGATTCCCGGTGCCGAGGCATTCCTTGCCCGGGTCCAGGCACTGCATCAGGATCGCCTCGCCAGTGCCGAGGACGAGCGTAGCGGAGAAAGCGGCGAGAGCCGTGATCCGCAGCTGATCAGCATCTTCCTCGCCGAAGGCATGGACATCCTGCTGGATGCCGAGGACCTGCTGCGCAAGTGGCGCGAGCACCCCTCCGAGCGTCAGGAGTTGTCCGCGCTGCTGGAAGAGCTGACGACCCTGGGGCGTGGCGCGGAAATGGCCGAACTGCCGCAGATCGACGAGCTCTGCGAAGCCTTGCTCGACCTCTATGGCGCCGTCGAGGAAGGCAGTCTGGCCGTCAGCGAGCGTTTCTTCGACGAGGCAGAGAAAGCCCACGAAGCGCTGATCGGCATGATGGACCAGGTGGCCGCCGCGCTGCAGGTCAGCCCTCAGCCCGAGCGTGTTGAGGCGCTGCGTCAGTTGCTGGCCGAGGCCATCGACCCGAACACCCTGGCGTTGCTGTCGCCCGATGTCGAAGGCCTGCAAGTCGTCGAACTGGACCAGGCCACCGCCGAACTCGAGCAGGCCGAACAGTCGGCCGCGAGCGATGCCCCCGCCGAGCCGCAGCTGACCGAGGAGCCGTTCGAGGCCGTCGAGGCCGAGCCGGTGCCTGAAGCGCACGCGAGCTTCAGCCCGGCCGATGCCGAACTCGACGAGGAGATGGTCGAGATCTTCCTCGAAGAAGCCGTCGACATTCTGGAAAGCGCGGGGCAGGCGCTGGAGCGCTGGCTGAGCGAGCCGGACAACACCATGCCGCTGTCGTCGCTGCAGCGTGACCTGCACACCCTCAAGGGTGGTGCGCGTATGGCCTCGATTCGTCCGATAGGCGATCTGGGCCATGAGCTGGAGTCCCTGTACGAAGGCCTGGTCGACCGCCGCTACAACCATTCGCCGGAGCTGGGTAACCTGCTGCAGCAGAGCCACGACCGCCTGGCGCAGATGCTCGACCAGCTGCAGGCGCGCCAGCCGCTGGTTTCCGGTGATGACCTGATCCAGGCGATCCGTCAGTTCCGCCAGGGCGGGCCAGCACAGAGCCTGTCGGCAGCCGCTGCCCAGGTCGAGGCGCCGATGCTCGACGAACCACCGGCCAGCGAGGCTGACGAGCCGCTCGAATTCGATCTCGCTGACGATGACACGCCGCCTCTGGCCCTGGTCGAGGACGAGGTCGTCGTCGACAAGGTCATCGACGTACCGCTCGAAGACAACCTGCCGCTCGTCGACGAAGTGGAGCTGGAACTGCCTGACGAGCCGCTGCTGCCGTTGGCCGAGACTGCTGCCGAGCCCGAGCCCGAGCCCGAGCCCGAGCCCGAGCCCGAGCCGGAACCTGCGCCTGCACCTGCAGCGCAGGTCGTGGACAGCTGGCACGAGGAACGCGATCCCGAGCTGGTGGAGATCTTCCTCGAGGAAGGCTTCGACATCATCGAAAGCGCGGGCGCAGCCCTGCAGCGCTGGATGGGCGATGTCGACAACAGCCTGGAACTGGAAGCCCTGCAGCGCGATCTGCACACCCTCAAGGGTGGTGCGCGCATGGCCGAGATCCGCGAAATTGGCGATCTGGCCCATGAGCTCGAATTCCTCTACGAAGGTCTTGGCGGCGGCCGTCTGCGTGCCAGCCCGGAACTCTTCACCCTGCTGCAGGCCTGTCATGACCGCCTGGCCGAGATGCTGGAAGCGGTGCGTGGCCAGCGTGCGGTGCCCTCGGGTGAGGACCTGATCGATACGATCAAACGCTTCCGCGCCAACCCTGACGAACAACTGAGCATGCCGTCGGCCGTTCAGCTCAAGGCCGTAGTCGAGAGCGACGACGCCGATGAGGCGGACAGCGACATTCTCGACATCTTCCTCGAAGAGGGCGATGACCTGCTCGAGGCGATGGAAACAGCCATCGGGCGCTGGGAAGATCAGCGCGAGGACAGCGCGCCGATCGACGAGATGCTGCGCATCCTGCACACCCTCAAGGGCGGTGCGCGCCTGGCCGGGCAGAAGCGCCTGGGCGACATGAGCCACGACCTTGAACAGCATCTGAGCGAGGCATTGCAGCAGGGCGCACCGTGGCCGGAAAGCCTGTTCCTCGATGTGCAGTCCGGTTTCGAAGGCCTGCAGCAGGAACTCGACCTGCTGCGCCAGCGCCTCAGTGCCAGCCTGGCCGATGAGCCGGCTGCCGCGCCGGTCGAACCGGTCGAGGTTGCCACGCTGCCGGTGCAGAGCAGTGCGCCGATCGTCGCCGCCAGCGACGCGCCGACGCAGCTGCAGGCACCCAAGGTCCTGCCGTTCGTGCGCCGGGCCGAAGAGGCGGCTGCCGAGGCTGCCGCGCGCCGCGCGCCACAGGAACTGGTCAAGGTTCCTGCCGAGTTGCTCGAAGGGCTGGTCAACCTGGCCGGTGAGACCTCGATCTTCCGCGGCCGCGTCGAACAGCAGGTCAGCGACGTGAGCTTCACCCTGAGCGAGATGGAAGCGACCATCGACCGTGTGCGTGACCAGCTGCGTCGTCTCGACACCGAGACCCAGGCGCAGATTCTCAGCCGCTACCAGGCCGAGGCCGAGCGTGCCGGCTACGAGGATTTCGACCCGCTGGAAATGGACCGTCACTCGCAGCTGCAGCAGCTCTCGCGTGCGCTGTTCGAGTCCGCGTCCGACTTGCTCGACCTGAAGGAAACCCTGGCCGCGAAGAACCGCGACGCCGAGACCCTGCTGCTGCAACAGGCACGGGTCAACACCGAGTTGCAGGAAGGCCTGATGCGTACGCGCATGGTGCCCTTCGATCGCCTGGTCCCGCGCCTGCGGCGCATCGTCCGGCAGGTGGCCGGCGAGCTCGGCAAGCAGGTGGAGTTCGTCGTCGGCAACGCCGAGGGGGAAATGGACCGTACCGTGCTCGAACGTATCGTCGCGCCGCTGGAGCACATGCTGCGCAACGCCGTCGACCACGGGATCGAAGTGGCTGATGTACGCCGCGCCGCAGGCAAGCCGGATGCCGGCACCATCCGCCTGAATCTGGGGCGCGAGGGCGGTGATATCGTCCTCACGCTGGATGACGATGGCGGTGGTATCCGTCTGGAAGCCGTGCGCCGCAAGGCCATCGAACGTGGCCTGATGGACGCCGATAGCGACCTGAGCGATCACGAGATCCTGCAGTTCATCCTCGAGGCTGGTTTCTCCACGGCGGAGAAGGTCACGCAGATTTCCGGACGCGGCGTCGGCATGGACGTGGTGCACTCCGAGGTCAAGCAGCTCGGTGGCTCGATGAGCATCGACTCGACCCTGGGTCAGGGCACGCGCTTCACCATCCGCCTGCCGTTCACCGTGTCGGTCAACCGCGCGCTGATGGTGTACTCGGGCGAGGACCTGTACGCCATTCCGTTGAACACCATCGAAGGTATCGTGCGCGTTTCGCCTTACGAACTGGAGGCCTACTACGCCCCGGATGCGCCGCGCTTCGAGTACGCCGGCCAGGCCTACGAACTGAAGTACCTCGGCGACCTGCTGAACAATGGCCAGCAGCCCAAGCTGGTGGGCCAGAGTCTGCCGCTGCCGGTGATCCTGGTGCGCTCCAGCGAGCACGCCGTGGCCGTGCAGGTCGACAGCCTGGCCGGTTCGCGCGAGATCGTGGTGAAGAGCCTCGGCCCGCAGTTCGCCGGGGTGCATGGCATCTCCGGTGCGACCATCCTCGGTGACGGGCGCGTGGTGGTCATTCTCGACCTGCTGGCGACCATCCGCGTACTGCACGCGCACCTGCAGAATCAGCTGCTGCCGCGTCTGGCTTCGCGTCAGGTGGCGATCAGCGAAGAGGTCGAAGTCGACCGGCCGACTCTGGTCATGGTGGTGGACGATTCGGTCACCGTGCGCAAGGTCACCAGCCGTCTGCTCGAGCGTAACGGCATGAACGTGGTCACTGCCAAGGACGGGGTGGATGCCATCGCCCAGCTGCAGGAACACAAGCCGGACATCATGCTGCTGGACATCGAGATGCCGCGCATGGACGGCTTCGAGGTGGCGACCCTGGTGCGCCACGATGAACGCCTGAAGGACCTGCCGATCATCATGATCACTTCGCGTACCGGTGAAAAACACCGTGAGCGGGCGATGTCCATCGGCGTCAACCAGTACCTCGGCAAGCCCTACCAGGAGTCCTTGCTGCTCGAAACCATCGCTCAGTTGGTGGATAGCCATCAGGTCAAGCGGACATGACAGAGAAATCCCTCGCGCGCATTGCGGTCATCGCCGACACCTCGCTGCAGCGCCATGTGCTGCAGCAGGCGCTGGCAGGTGGTGGTTACCAGGTGGTGCTCAACAGCGATCCGGCGCGTCTCGACGAGGATGCCCTGGCCGCTTGCGAGACCGACCTGTGGCTGGTGGACCTGGCCCAGTCGGACGATTCGCCGCTGGTCGACAGCCTGCTGGAGCGCGCCAGCGCGCCGGTGTTGTTCGGCGAGGGGCATGCCCCTGAACGGCAGTCCGAAAACTATCCGCGCTGGGAGCGCAGCCTGTTCGGCAAGCTCAAGCGTCTGGTCGGGGACCCGGCCCAGGCCGTTGGCCCCAGCCTGCAGGCCCTGCTGGACGAAGCGCAGCGGCCGACCCGCCTCGAGCTGCCGCAGGCGCTGGCCGATACGCCGCTGAAGGCTGGCGAACCGGCGCGTCAGGTCTGGTTGCTGGCGGCCTCGCTGGGCGGTCCGGCGGCGGTGAAAGCCTTTCTCGATGCACTGCCGGGTGGCCTGCCCATCGGCTTCATCTACGCCCAGCACATCGACGCCAGCTTCGAAGCGGCATTGCCGCAGGCCGTCGGGCGGCACAGCCAGTGGCACGTCAATCCGGCACGCCAGGGCGACCCGGTGCGCTGTGGCGAAGTGGTGGTGGTGCCGATCGCCAGCGAGTTGGGTTTCGACGATCAGGGCGCCATGCAGATCGCCGAGCGCGGTTGGCCGGAGCCCTACAGCCCCTCCATCGACCAGATGATGCTCAATCTGGCGCAACAGTTCGGCGCCCAGTGTGGCGTCATCGTCTTCAGTGGCATGGGCAGCGACGGCAGTGCCGCCGCCGCGTACGTCAAACGCCAGGGCGGGGTGATCTGGACCCAGCGCGGCGACAGCTGCGCCTGCCCGAGCATGCCCGACAGCCTGCGCGAAGGTGGCTACAGCAGCTTCAGCGCCGACCCGCGCGAGCTGGCCGTGGCCCTGGTCAATCACCTTGCCGAACATTGCAGTTGATCGGGGTTTGCCCCCGTATAGGACGTTTTCATGAGTCAAGCCGTCGCCACCCAGAACAGTGCAGCCAACCTCACCGGGTTGCTGGTGCCGCTGGCCGACCGCACCCTGCTGCTGCCCAACGTGGCGGTCGCCGAGCTGATTCCCTATCGCGCGCCCCAGGTGAGCGAAGGTGCGCCGGCGTGGTTTCTCGGCCAGATCGCCTGGCGTGACCTGAGCCTGCCGCTGTTCTCCTTCGAGGCCGCCAGTGGTGGCCAGGCGCAGGTCGCCAGCGGGGCACGGGTCGCGGTGATCAACGCACTGGGCGGTCGCCCCAAGGTCAAGTTCATCGCCTTGCTGGTGCAGGGCATTCCCCGCTCGCTGAAGGTCGGCAGCGACCTGTCTGCGGCCGATGTCGAGCTGGCGCCGCTCGAGCTGGGCGCCGCACGCATTGCCGATGAGGTGGTGCGGATTCCTGATCTGGTGGCCCTGGAGCAGATGCTGGACGATGCCGGCCTGATCTGAGTCGCGCCGCAGGGCGCAGCAGGCCCCAACGAAAAAGCCCCGGCACATGGCCGGGGCTTTTTTATGCCGTTAGCGAGCGCAATCAGCGCTGCGCGTTAGCCTCTGCAGCTTCGGCTTTCTTTTCTTCTTGCAGATTGTCTTCCGAGGTGTGGCTACCCCAGTAGTCGGCGTTCTTGATGCCGAGTTTTTCCGGGTGGAACACCGGGTCCTTGCCTTCGTCCTGCTGTTGCTCGTAGTCCTTCAGGCACTTGTAGGCAATCTTGTGCATGAGCACGATGGCGATGATGTTCAGCCAGGCCATCAGGCCCACGCCGAGGTCACCCAGGTCCCAGGCAACGGTGGCGCTGCGCACGGTGCCGTATACGGTGGCCGCGATGATGCCGAACTTCAGCAGCAGGGTGAGGATCGGGCGCTTCACCTTGCGGTTGATGTAGGCAATGTTGGTTTCGGCGATGTAGTAGTAGGCCAGGATGGTGGTGAAGGCGAAGAAGAACAGGGCGATGGCAACGAAGGCGTTACCGAAGCCGGGCATCATGTTCTCCATCGCGGTCTGCACGTAGCCCGGGCCGGCGGCGACGCCAGCGATACCGGTGAACAGCGCGCTGCCATCGGGAGCCTGTACGTTGTACTGACCGGTGATCAGCAGCATGAAGGCAGTCGCCGAGCAGACGAACAGGGTGTCGATGTAGACCGAGAAGCCCTGTACCAGGCCCTGCTTGGCCGGGTGGCTGACGGCTGCCGCGGAGGAGGCGTGCGGGCCGGTGCCCTGACCTGCTTCGTTGGAGTAGACGCCGCGCTTCACGCCCCACTGGATAGCCATGCCGATGATGGCACCGAAACCGGCTTCGAGGCCGAAGGCGCTACGGAAGATCAGAGCGATCACTTCCGGCAGCTTTTCGATGTTCAGCAGGATGATCACCAGGGCGACCAGGATGTAGCCCAGCGCCATGAACGGCACCACCACCTGGGTGAAGTGGGCGATACGCTTGACGCCACCGAAGATGATCAGGCCGATCAGGACGGCGAGCAGGGCAGCGGTCACGTTCGGGTCGATGCCGAATGCGGTTTGCGCGCTGGAGGCGATGGAGTTGGCCTGTACGCCCGGCAGCAGCAGGCCGCAGGCGAACACGGTGACCACGGCGAACAGCCAGGCGTACCACTTCAGACCCAGGCCCTTCTCGATGTAGAAGGCCGGGCCACCACGGTATTCACCGTTGAGCTTTTCCTTGTACACCTGGCCGAGGGTGGACTCGACGAACGCCGAGCTGGCGCCGAGGAAGGCAACCATCCACATCCAGAAGATCGCACCCGGGCCGCCGAAGGTGATGGCGGTGGCCACACCGGCGATGTTACCGGTACCGACGCGACCGGCGAGGGTCATGGTCAGGGCCTGGAAGGAGGAGATGCCGTGCTCATCGGTCTTGCCGGTGAACATCAGGCGGATCATTTCTTTGAAGTGGCGGACCTGGAGGAAGCGGCCGCGAAGGGAGAAGTAGAGACCAACGCCGAGACATAGATAGATCAGCGCCGGGCTCCAGACCAGACCGTTGAGGGTCGAGACCAGTTCGTTCATGCAATGCTCCTGGGCATGCGGCCGCCTTTTGGGCGGGGCCGAAGCCCGTTGATTTGTTATTGGAAGAGGAACGACGCAGCGGGGCGCCGGCCTCGGCCGGGCGCAGGTCGCTGGTAAAGCAGGTCGCGCACGCGGCGCGCAGAGCATGACAAAGACTGCTCGGCTTGCAATCTCTTGAGGTCACATTTTGTTACGCCAAGGCGACATTTTACGCCTGGAGGTCGCCCCACAGCTGCTGGGCGACGCTCAGAGCCACCACTGGCGCCGTTTCCGTGCGCAGAACACGCGGTCCCAGGCGTGCTGCGTGGAAGCCGGCGTGCATGGCCTGCTCCACTTCCGCATCGCTCAGGCCGCCTTCCGGCCCGATCAGGAAGGCCAGATCGTCTGGCCGCTCATGGCTCTGCAGCGGTGCGGCGACCGGGTGCAGCACCAGCTTCAGATCGGCTTCGGTCTGTTGCAGCCAGGCGGCCAGCTCCAGTGGTGGGTGGATCACCGGCAGCACCGAGCGCCCGCACTGTTCGCAGGCGCTGATCGCCACCTGGCGCCAGTGGGCCATGCGCTTGTCGGCTCGTTCGTCCTTCAGGCGCACTTCGCAGCGCGTCGAGACGATGGGGGTGATTTCTGTCGCGCCCATCTCGGTGGCTTTCTGGATCGCCCAGTCCATGCGTTCGCCGCGTGACAGGCCTTGCCCGAGGTGAATGCGCAGCGCGGACTCGGCCAGGCCATCGAGCGCCTCGCGCAGCTCCACGCGCACGCTTTTCTTGCCCACCTCGATCAGCTCGCCCAGGTACTCGCGGCCACTGCCGTCGAACAGCTGCACGGCATCGCCCACGGCATGACGCAGCACCCGGCCGATGTAGTGCGCCTGGGCCTCGGGCAGCTCGTGCTGGCCGAGGGAGAGCGGGGCGTCGATGAAGAAGCGGGATAGGCGCATATGAATAGCTACTGAGCGACGAGTTCGAAGCGGCAAGTGTAAAGCACTGCGCCTCTGCGCTGTTACTTGCCGCTGGCCGTCGTCGCTAGCCTGGATCGCGGTGATCGGGGAAGCGATTGTCCACCGCCACGCTGACCGATTCACGGGTGGCGATATCGATCCCCTCGCTGGCCACCTCGGCGAGGAAGTCGATTTCCTCGGGGGTGATCACGTAGGGCGGCAGGAAGTACACCACGCTGCCCAGCGGACGCAGCAGCGCGCCACGCTGCAGGGCATGCTGATAGACGCGCAGGCCACGTCGCTCCTGCCAGGGGTAGGCGGTCTTGCTGGCCTTGTCCTGCACCATCTCGATGGCCAGGGCCATGCCGGTCTGGCGGATCTCGGCGACGTGCGGGTGTTCGGCCAGGTGCGCGGTGGCGCTGGCCATGCGCGTGGCGAGGGCCTTGTTGGCCTCGATCACGTTGTCCTGCTCGAAGATGTCCAGGGTCGCCAGCGCCGCCGCACAGGCCAGCGGGTTGCCGGTGTAGGTGTGCGAATGGAGGAAGGCGCGCAGGGTCGCGTAGTCGTCGTAGAACGCCGCGTAGACATCGTCGGTGGTGAGTACGGCGGCCATTGGCAGGTAGCCGCCGGTGAGCGCCTTGGACAGCACCATGAAGTCCGGGGTGATGTTGGCCTGTTCGCAGGCGAACATCGTCCCGGTACGGCCGAACCCCACGGCGATCTCGTCGACGATCAGGTGCACGCCGTAGCGGTTGCAGGCGTCACGCAGCAGCTCGAGATAGACCGGGTGGTACATGCGCATGCCGCCGGCGCCCTGGATCAGGGGCTCGACGATCACCGCAGCGACTTCGTGGTGATGCTCGGCCAGGGTCTGTTCCATGTGGGCGAACATGCTGCGCGAGTGCGCTTCCCAGCTCACGCCCTCGGGACGCAGGTAGCAGTCAGGGGTCGGCACCTTGAGGGTGTCGAGCAACAGGGCGCGGTAGGTGTCGGTGAACAGCGACACATCGCCCACCGACATCGCCGCGACCGTTTCGCCGTGGTAGCTGTTGGTCAGGGTGACGAAGCGCTTCTTGGCCGGTGCACCGCTGTTGAGCCAGTAGTGGAAGCTCATCTTCAGCGCCACCTCGATGCCCGAGGAACCGTTGTCGGCGTAGAACACCCGGTTCAGGCCCGCGGGCGTGAGGCGCACCAGGCGCTCGGACAGCTCCACCACCGGTTCATGGCTGAAGCCGGCCAGCATCACGTGCTCGAGGCTGTCCAGTTGCTCGCGGATGCGCGCGTTGATGCGCGGGTTGGCGTGGCCGAAGACGTTGACCCACCAGGAGCTGACCGCATCCAGATAGCGCTTGCCGTCGAAGTCCTCCAGCCAGACGCCTTTGCCGCGGCGGATGGGGATGAGCGGCAGGCGTTCGTGATCCTTCATCTGGGTGCAGGGGTGCCACAGCACGTCGAGGTCGCGCTGCATCCAATGGTCGTTCTGGCTCATGAGAAATCTCCCGCTGTTCGGCGGCACAGCCTACCAGAAGGCGCGCGCGGGGATGGAAACTGCCGCTGGTCCGGTGTTTTGCGCCGCCTGTAGCCATACTTGCGAACTTTGCGGCAGCGGCGGCGCACTAATCCGATCGGCTTGAAGGCATGGAAATTAGCTATCGCATTTCTCGATGTTTCATAGCGAAATTTTCCGCTTTAAATCGATATATTTGCCGTTAGTCTTGCTCGGAAATTGAATCAGGAAGTCCCCATGCAATGGCGTAATACCTCTGCTCGTTACGGTCTGGTCAGCGTGCTGTTGCACTGGTTGGTGGCGTTGGCCGTGTTCGGCCTCTTCGCCCTCGGTTTCTGGATGGTCGGGCTCAGCTATTACGACCCCTGGCGCCAGAGTGCGCCGGACCTGCACAAGAGCATCGGCATCCTGCTGTTCGCGACCATGCTGCTGCGCGTGTTGTGGCGCCTGTTCAACCCGGCGCCAGCGGCGCTGGAGAACCATGGCGCGCTCACCCGCCTGGCCTCCAGGCTGGGCCATGCCGCGCTCTACCTGGGCCTGTTCGGCGTGATGCTCTCCGGTTACCTGATTTCCACCGCGGATGGCCGTGGTATCGAGGTATTCGGGCTGTTCAGCGTGCCCGCCACCCTGACGGGCATCGAGCACCAGGAAGATATCGCCGGTGATATCCACGAATACCTGGCCTGGGGCCTGGTGATCTTCGCGGTCGTGCACGGCCTGGCCGCACTCAAGCACCATTTCATCGACCGCGACAGCACCCTGCTGCGGATGTTCGGGCGCTGAAGCTATTCATCATCGGGCCAAGGCCCACCTAGATCGACAACCTCGCAAGGAGAACACCCATGTTGAAGAATGCCCTCGCTGCACTGGTTATGGGTTCCGCCCTGATCGGCGGGCAGGCCATGGCGGCCGACTATGCCATCGACAAGCAAGGCCAGCATGCCTTCGTCAACTTCAAGATCAGCCACCTGGGCTACAGCTGGCTGTACGGCACCTTCAAGGATTTCGACGGCAAGTTCAGCTTCGACGCCGCCAACCCCGAGGCCAGCAAGGTCAGCGTGAGCCTGAAGACCGCCAGCGTCGACACCAACCACGCCGAGCGCGACAAGCACATCCGCAGTGCCGACTTCCTCAATGCCAGCAAGCACGACACCGCGACCTTCGAGTCCACCTCGGTCAAGTCCACCGGCGAAGGCACCGCTGATGTCACCGGCAACCTGACCCTCAACGGCGTGACCAAGCCGGTGGTGATCGCGGCCAAGTTCATCGGTGAAGGCAAGGACCCGTGGGGCGGCTACCGCGCCGGTTTCGAAGGCACCACGACCCTGAAGCTGAAGGACTTCGACATCGCCATGGACCTCGGCCCGGCTTCGGAGACCGTCGAGCTGATCATTTCGATCGAAGGCGTTCGCCAGTAAGGAAGGCGGCCGCCAGCCAGCGGCCGTCTGATGACCCTCTCCCATTCATGGGAAAGAGGCCAGAGGGGAGAGGGGTGGTTATCCACTCGCCTTTTCCCCTAAACGAAAACGCCGCCCTCAGGGGCGGCGTTTTTGTTGCTGCGTCGGCGCTCACTCGTCGCGGTTGCGCGTCAGCAGTGCCGGCTTCTCGCCGCGAGGGCGGTTGCTGTTGCTCAGCTCATCGAGTTGCTCGGCCGTGGGGAAACGGTCCAGGCGCGAACTCTTGTGCACGATGACTGGCTGCTTGTCGCGCGGGCTGCGCACGGCAGCCTCTGCACGCGGCAGCTCGTCGCGGTCGAGCGAGGTGACGCGGCCGTCATGGGCAGCGCGGCCACGGCCACGGTTGGCACCGTTGCGCCCCTGGCCCTGGCCATTGCCCTGGCGACGGTTCTTGTTGGCGCCATTGCCGGCGCCGGCGCCATTGTTGTTGCGCGGGCCCTTGTTGCTCTGGCGCTGGCCTTGACCCTGCTGGGTACCGCCGTTGCCAGGGGTGCCGCTCGAACGACGGCCACGCCCCTGTTGCTTGTTCTGGACCGGGCTGACGTAGTCGACGCGGTTGCCGAAATTGTCGATATCGTCGTCGAGGAACTCTTCCGGGTCACGATCTGGCGGCAGGGCGGGAATCGCCGCTGCGGGCTGGCCCTGGCCCGTGTCATCGCGTTGTCCGCGGCGGCGCTTCTGCCCCTGCGGCTTGGCCTTCTGATCCTTGCCGCCGTCCTTGCCCTTGTCCTTGCGGCCGCCGTTCTGGTGCTCGCCCTTGGGCTTGGCGCCGGACTCGGCCTTCTGTTTCTTCTGGCCGGCGTTGCGCGGCTGGCGTGGTTCGCGCGCCTCGGGGCGCTCGGCCTCCACGGTGCTGGCATCGAAGCCCATCAGATCGCCATCGGGGATCTTCTGCTTGGTCATGCGCTCGATGCTCTTGAGCAGCTTCTCCTCGTCCGGGGCGACCAGCGAGATGGCCTCGCCGCTACGTCCGGCACGGCCGGTGCGGCCGATGCGGTGAACGTAGTCCTCCTCGACGTTGGGCAGCTCGAAGTTGACCACGTGCGGCAGTTGGTCGATGTCCAGGCCGCGGGCGGCGATATCGGTGGCGACCAGTATGCGTACCTTGTTCGCCTTGAAGTCGGCCAGGGCCTTGGTGCGGGCGTTCTGGCTCTTGTTGCCGTGGATCGCGGCAGCCGGCAGGCCATGCTTGTCGAGGTATTCGGCCAGGCGATTGGCGCCGTGCTTGGTACGGGTGAACACCAGTACCTGTTCCCAGGCACCCTGAGTGATCAGGTGCGCAAGCAGTGCGCGCTTGTGACTGGCGGCCAGGCGGAACACACGCTGCTCGATGCGCTCGACGGTGGTGTTCGGCGGCGTGACCTCGATGCGCTCGGGATTGTGCAGCAGCTTGCCGGCGAGATCGGTGATGTCCTTGGAGAAGGTCGCCGAGAACAGCAGGTTCTGGCGCTGCGCCGGCAGGCGCGCGAGCACCTTCTTGACGTCATGGATGAAGCCCATGTCGAGCATGCGGTCGGCTTCGTCCAGTACCAGGATTTCCACGTGGGAAAGGTCCACGCTGCCCTGGCCGGCGAGGTCGAGCAGGCGGCCGGGGCAGGCGACGAGTACGTCGACGCCCTTGGCCAGTGCCTGGACCTGCGGGTTCAGGCCGACGCCACCGAAGATGCAGGCGCTGACGAACTTCAGGTCGCGGGCGTAGATCTTGAAGCTGTCATGCACCTGGGCAGCCAGCTCGCGGGTGGGCGTCAGCACCAGCACGCGCGGTTGCTTCGGGCCATGGCGCTGTTCGCGGTCCGGATGGCCGGCCGGGAACAGGCGTTCGAGAATCGGCAGGGCGAAACCTGCAGTCTTGCCCGTGCCCGTCTGGGCCGCCACCATCAGATCGCGACCTTGCAACACGGCGGGAATGGCCCGCTGTTGCACCGGAGTGGGCTGGGTATAGCCGGCGGATTCGATCGCACGGACTAGAGCCTCGGAGAGACCGAGGGAAGCAAAGGACATGGGCAATCCTGTACGTAGTGAGGGCGTGGCCCTATGGGGTGATATTGCCTGGCTTGAATCACGCGTGGGGGGCATGATCCCGTCCGGTACTGCTGGCTTCCGAGAACCAGCATCCGGGCGCAAGCCTGGCGGGAAGGCCCGAGTATAACAGAGCTTGCGCGTTGCGCATCTACCAGCCTGTCGGCTGGTTCACGGCGCGGAGACTTCGTCGGCGCCGGACAATTCGGCGTAGCGCGCCTGCAGCTCGGCATAGGCCGGCTCGGCCTTGAAACGGCGCAGTTCCTCGCTGAAGGCCTGGGCCAGGGCGCGCAACTCCGCTGTCCTGGCCAGCGCCAGGTAGAGATGGTCATGGCCGACCGGCGTCGCGTTGTAGCTGATCTTGCGGCCCAGCCCCAGGCGGCTGGCCAGGAAGATACCGGTGCGACGATCGTTCACCACCAGATCGACACGGTGGCGTGCCAGCTTGCCGATGTTGGCCTCGTGACTGGGGCCTTCCTCGCGACGGAAGGTCTGCGCGGTGCGAAACGCCTCGTCGTTGTACCAGTAGCCAGGGGAGATGCCGATCACCAGGCCGCGCAGGTCGTCGATGTGGCGATAGCGGAAGGGCCGGCTGCGCGAGTAGAACAGCACGAACTCGATGTCGCTCAGCGGCTCCGAGGCGAACTGCATGCTGGCCTCGCGCGACGGGTGGTAGAAGACGTCCAGGATACCGTCGGCCTGCCCTTGCTGCATGGCCAGCAGGCAGCGCTTCCAGGGCATGAACTGCAGCTGCATCTCGCGGCCCAGACGGCGCAGCACCTCGCGGGTGATTTCGTAGTCGAGCCCGGTCGGCTGGCCGTTTTCCTCGTAGACATAAGGCGGCCACGCCTCGGTGACCAGGCGCAAGGGTTCGGCCCGTAGGCCGAGGGCCACGCAGCACATCAGCTGCAGGCCAATGACGACGCGTACGACTGCTCTCATGGCTTAAGCATAGTCCCCCTTCGGCAAGGGGGCTGGGGCGCAGCAAGGGTGCGCCCCGGCAGGCGCGTTCAGGACACGACGCGGTAGCAGGGCTCGTAGGCCGTGCCACCGGGCAGCTTCATCCGGTGCTGTTCGACGAAGGCCTGCAGCAGTCGGTCCAGGGGCGCCATGATGCTGGCGTCACCCTTGATCTCGTAAGGGCCGTTCTCTTCGATCAGGCGAATGCCGTTTTCCTTGACGTTGCCCGCGACGATGCCGGAGAAGGCCCGACGCAGATTGGCCGCGAGATGATGCAGCGGCTGCTCGCGGGTCAGGTTGAGGCTGGCCATGGCGTCGTGGGTCGGCTCGAACGGATGCTGGAAACTCTCGTCGATCTTCAGCAGCCAGTTGAAGTGGAAGGCGTCGTTGCGTTCCCGGCGGAACTGGCGCACGGCCTTGATCCCGACCGCCATCTCGCGGGCCACCTCGGCCGGATCGTTGACGATCATGCGATAGCGCTGCTGCGCGGCTTCGCCGAGGGTCGCGCCGATGAAGTCGTGCAGCTGCTGCAGATAGGTGCTGGCGCTCTTCGGCCCGGTGAGGATGACCGGGAAGGGCAGGTCCTGGTTGTCCGGGTGGGTGAGGATGCCCAGCAGGTAAAGGAACTCCTCGGCGGTGCCGGCGCCGCCCGGGAAGATGATGATGCCGTGCCCGACGCGCACGAACGCTTCCAGGCGTTTTTCGATATCCGGCAGGATCACCAGCTCGTTGACGATGGGGTTCGGTGCTTCCGCCGCGATGATGCCCGGCTCGGTCAGGCCCAGGTAGCGGCCGGTGAGGTTGCGCTGCTTGGCGTGGCTGATGGTGGCGCCCTTCATCGGCCCCTTCATCACGCCGGGGCCGCAACCGGTGCAGATGTCCAGGCCGCGCAGGCCCAGCTCATGACCGACCTTCTTGGTGTACTTGTACTCCTCGGAGCTGATCGAGTGTCCGCCCCAGCACACCACCATCTTCGGTTCGACGCCACTGCGCAGTGTGTGAGCGTTGCGCAGCAGGTGGAAGACGTAGTCGGTGATGCCTTCCGAACTGTCCAGGTCGATGCGCTTGTTCTCCAGCTCGCTCTGCGTGTAGACGATGTCGCGCAGGGCGCTGAAGAGCATTTCACGGGTGCTGGCGATCATCTCGCCATCGACGAAGGCGTCGGCGGGAGCGTTCAGCAGTTCCAGGCGAATGCCGCGATCCTGCTGGTGGATCTTCACCTCGAAATCCGGGTATGCCTCGAGGATGGTCTTGGCGTTGTCGCTGTGCGAGCCGGTGTTGAGGATTGCCAGTGCACATTGGCGGAACAGGCGATAGACGCTGCCCGAACCGGTTTCACGCAGTTGCTGCACCTCGCGTTGCGAGAGCGTTTCCAGGCTGCCCTTGGGGCTGACTGAGGCATTGATCGTGGAGCGTTTGAGCATGGCAGGCGATCCTTCGGCGGCAAGGCGGGGTGTGACGCGAGCAGGCTGCCCGAAGGCAGCCTGCGGGTGAACTGCCTCAGCGTGGCAGTTTGAGGTTGTTCCAGATGGCCAGGCTGGGGTCGGCCTGGTTCAGCGTATAGAAGTGCAGGCCCGGTGCGCCACCGTCGAGCAGGCGTTCGCACATCTCGCTGATCACCTGTTGGCCGAAGGCCTGGATGCTTTCGACGTCATCGCCGTAGGCTTCCAGCTGCTTGCGTACCCAGCGCGGGATCTCCGCGCCGCAGGCGTCGGAGAAACGCGCCAGCTTGCTGTAGTTGGTGATGGGCATGATGCCCGGCACGATCGGCAGGTCGACGCCCAGTTTCTGCACGCGCTCGACGAAGTGGAAATAGCTGTCGGCGTTGAAGAAGTACTGGGTGATGGCGCTGTTGGCGCCGGCCTTGGCCTTGCGCACGAAGTTGGCGATGTCGCTCTCGAAGTTGCGCGCCTGCGGATGCATTTCCGGGTAGGCGGCGATTTCGATGTGGAAGTGATCGCCCGTTTCGTTGCGGATGAACTCGACCAGCTCGTTGGCGTAGCGCAGCTCGCCGCTGGCCATGCCCATGCCCGAGGGCAGGTCGCCACGCAGGGCGACGATGCGCTTGATGCCGGCGTCCTTGTACAGGGTCAGCAGTTCGCGCAGCTCGGCCTTGCTGTCGCCGACGCAGGACAGGTGCGGTGCGGTCGGCACCTTCACTTCGCCGTCGAGCTGCAGCACGGTGTTCAGCGTGCGGTCACGGGTGGAGCCCCCGGCACCATAGGTGCAGGAGAAGAAGTCGGGGTTGTAGCTCGCCAGCTGGCGCGCCACGTTCAGCAGTTTTTCGTGCCCGGCTTCGGTCTTGGTCGGGAAGAACTCGAAGCTGTAACGGCGTTCTTGACTCATGGAGAAGGTTCCCTTCCCAGCGGCAAGCTGCAAGCCTCAAGCTGCAAGGGGGAACGGGTCCCGTCCTGCAGCTTGCGGCTTGCCGCTTGTGGCTGTGATCAGTAGCGGTAGGTATCGGGCTTGAACGGACCTTCCACGGTCACGCCGATGTAGTCGGCCTGCTGCTTGGTCAGCTGAGTGACTACGCCGCCGAAGCCCTTGACCATTTCCAGGGCCACTTCTTCGTCCAGTTTCTTCGGCAGCACTTCCACGGTCAGGCGCTCGGCTTTCTTCTCGGCGGAGAGATCGGCGAACTTCTGCTCGAACAGGAAGATCTGCGCCAGCACCTGGTTGGCGAAGGAGCCGTCCATGATGCGGCTCGGGTGGCCAGTGGCGTTGCCCAGGTTCACCAGGCGGCCTTCGGCCAGCAGGATCAGGTAGTCGTCGTTGGCGGCGTCGAAGCTGCCGGCGCCGGTGCGGTGGATCTTGTGCACCTGCGGCTTGACCTCTTCCCAGGCCCAGTTCTTGCGCATGAAGGCGGTGTCGATCTCGTTGTCGAAGTGACCGATGTTGCACACCACGGCGCGCTTCTTCAGCGCTTTGAGCATGCCGGCGTCACACACGTTGACGTTGCCGGTGGTGGTGACGATCAGGTCGATCTTGCCCAGCAGAGCAGCGTCGACGCTGGCCTCGGTGCCGTCGTTGAGGCCGTTCTTGTACGGGGATACCAGCTCGAAGCCGTCCATGCAGGCCTGCATGGCGCAGATCGGGTCGACTTCGGAAACCTTGACGATCATGCCTTCCTGACGCAGCGACTGGGCCGAGCCCTTGCCCACGTCACCGTAGCCGATGACCAGCGCCTGCTTGCCCGACAGCAGGTGGTCGGTGCCGCGCTTGATGGCGTCGTTGAGGCTGTGGCGGCAGCCGTACTTGTTATCGTTCTTGCTCTTGGTCACGGCGTCGTTGACGTTGATCGCCGGGACTTTCAGGGTGCCGGCCTTGAGCATGTCGAGCAGGCGGTGCACACCGGTGGTGGTCTCTTCGGTGACGCCGTGGATGCGCTCGAGCATCTGCGGGTATTTCTTGTGCAGGATCTCGGTCAGGTCACCGCCGTCGTCCAGCACCATGTTGGCGTCCCACGGCTGGCCATCTTTCAGGATGGTCTGCTCGATACACCACTCGTACTCTTCCTCGGTCTCGCCCTTCCAGGCGAATACCGGGATGCCGGCAGCAGCGATGGCAGCAGCGGCCTGGTCCTGGGTGGAGAAGATGTTGCACGAGGACCAGCGCACTTCGGCGCCCAGGGCGGTGAGCGTCTCGATCAGCACGCCGGTCTGGATGGTCATGTGGATGCAGCCGAGGATCTTCGCGCCTTTCAGCGGTTGGCTGGCGGCGTACTTGCGGCGCAGGCCCATCAGTGCCGGCATTTCGGATTCGGCGATGATCAGCTCTTTGCGGCCCCAGTCGGCCAGGGAAATATCGGCGACCTTGTAGTCGTTGAAAGCGCTCATGCAGTAACTCTCCATTCGTTGTCTGCGAATGGGCGCCGTTGATGCGTTTGGATAACGCCCCGGGCGAGCCTGACAAAACCGCGTGATGCGGATTTGCTGCAGCGCCCCTCGACCGGGTGGCGGGAGCGACCGGAGCGGTGCCGGTCGCGTGTAACCGGCAAATTATAGCTGCCCGTGCGGCACAGCCCAAGGCTTTCCGTCGTATTTGCCCGGCTATCGAAACCATAGCCGTGCCTGCCACGACAGGCACGGTGACGGCGGTGCATGATGGTCGCCCAACCTGGCAAGGAGAACCATGCATGAATTTCCATACCCGCAAGTGGATCAAGCCTGAGGATCTCAACCCCAATGGCACCCTGTTCGGCGGCAGCCTGCTGAAGTGGATCGACGAGGAGGCGGCGATCTACGCCATCGTCCAGCTCGACAACCAGCGCGTGGTCACCAAGTTCATTTCCGAGATCAACTTCGTCAGTTCGGCGCGCCAGAGCGACATCATCGAACTGGGCATCACCGCCAGCGAGTTCGGCCGCACCTCGATCACCCTGCGTTGCGAAGTACGCAACAAGATCACCCGCAAGAGCATCCTCACCATCGACAAGCTGGTCTTCGTCAACCTCGGCGAGGATGGGTTGCCTGCGCCGCACGGCAAGACCGAGATCACCTATGTGAAGGACCGTCTCGGCGCCCAGTGCCCTGGCTTTGGCGCCACGGGCCGACAGTTCGGCGGAAATTCTCTCCGGCAGGCCATGCCGGCTGGAGAGTGATCTATGCTCCAGTCTGATCGTTCGATTGCAACCAGTGGAACGCCCCGCCATGGCGTTCCTCCCTCCGGTGCCAGGGTTCTGGTGCCGGGATTCCCAAGCCAGGGAGGGTTGGCGAGGTTCGCTTCTGCACGCGACAGGAGTTCGCCATGTCAGCTAGCGCCTTCTTTGATCAGCTTCTGCGCAGCATCGGCCTGCGTACGCTGAATCACCAGTTCCTGTTTTCCTATGCGCTGATGTTCGCCATGGCGTTCGTGGCGTCCGTCGCTCTCTATCTCAGCCTGTCGGTCTCTCCGGAAACGATCAACGTTGCCGGTGCGCAGCGCATGCTCAGCCAGAAAATGACCAAGGAGGCCCTGCTGATTCGCCAGGGGCAACTGGACATGGCGACACTGGAAGCCACCATGGCCCAGTTCGATCAGGCTCATCGCGATCTGCTGAGCGGTAATGAGCAGCGCAAGGTCGCGGTGCTGGCGACACCCGAGATCAGGGCGCAGATGCAAAAGGTCGGCGACTTGTGGCAAGCCTTCAGGGGGCCTCTGTTGCAGGCAGCGGGAGGGGATAGCGCTGTGGACATGAAGCAGTTGGGCAAACAGTCGGTCGACCTGTTGCGCGAGATGGACATGGCGGTTGGGCTGATGTCCGCGCATGTCGAGCGCTGGCAGCGCAGTCAGATGCTGTTGGCCTTCGGCTGCCTGCTCGGCATTCTGCTGCTGGTGGTGCTGGGGCGGCAGTTCGGTCTGCGGCCGCTGATGCAGAGTTTGCGCGAAGTGGAAGACTCACTGACCCGGGTAGGTTCTGGCGACTTCACCAAGACCCTCATGGGGAAGTTGAGCGACAACGAGATCGGTCGTATTTTCGCCGGCTACAACCGCATGCAGGCGCAGGTGCGCGAGCTTCTCGGTGAGGTCAAGGTCAGCGGCGAGCGTACCGCTGAAGACGTGCAAGGCGTGGTCGGCGCGGCGAATGTGGCCGGCGACGGTGTGCGTCAGCAGCACGAGGATATCGAGCAGGTTGCCACGGCCATGAATGAAATGAGTGCCACCGTCGCCCAGGTGGCGCGCCATGCTGCCGAGGCCGCGCAGTCGGCCCGGCACGCCGACAGTTGCGTACAGCAGGGACTTGGCGTGATCCAGCAAGGGGCCGACGAGGTGTCGAGGCTCGCCTCGCAGTTGATCCACAGCAGTGAGCAGGTGCAGCGCCTGGAGCAGGAAAGCAATGGCGTGGGGCGGGTGCTCGAAGTCATCACCGGAATTGCCGAGCAAACCAACCTGCTGGCGCTCAATGCCGCGATCGAGGCTGCCCGCGCAGGTGAAGCCGGACGTGGCTTCGCCGTGGTTGCCGACGAGGTGCGGACCCTGGCCAGCCGCACTCAACAGTCGACGGGGGAAATCCAGGCGATGATCCAGCGTCTGCAGAGTGGGGCGCGTGACGCCGTGGTGGCGATGCAGCAGAGCGCGGCCCTGGCCGAGGGCAATCTGACCAATATCCGTGAGGCCACCGATGTGCTCGGCACCATCGCGGGGGCGGTGGACAGCATCAATGTCATGAATGCTCAGATCGCCACGGCTTCCGAGCAGCAGAGCCAGGTCGCGCAGGACATCGATCAGCGCATCACTCACATTGCCGGGCTGGCTCAGCGTACTCAGGAGGAGGTCGAGCAGGTGGTCGGTGTCAGCACGATGATTCAGGGAGAAGTGCTGCGACTGAACCAGCAGCTCGAGCGTTTCAGTACCTGAACCTCCGCTGACCAGATGGCGCCTGGCGGGTGTTGCGACATCAGGTGCCTTGGCCTGGTGCTGGCAAGTGGCGATACTGGCGCCCCTTTCTGCGCCTGGAACCTGTCGTCATGATGCTGAAGAAACTGCTGCTCGTCTGCGCCTGCATGGCGCTGGCCGCCTGTGGTGGTGTCGATCCCAACTCGCCGCTGGGCAAGCGTCAGGCCCTGTTCAAGGAAATGCTCAAGGTCAGCGAGGACCTGGGGGGCATGCTGCGGGGGCGCATTCCTTACGATGAGGCCGGCTTCATCACGGGCGCTGCCGAGCTGGACCGCCTGTCGCGCGAGCCCTGGCAGCATTTCCCGCAGGTGCGCGATGACGAGCGCAGCAAGGCCAACCCCGAGGTCTGGGAGCGCCAGGAGCAGTTCCAGAAGATGGCCCGTGACCTGGAGCAGACCACGGCGGCGCTGGTCCAGGCGACCAGCGCACCGCCGTTGCGCCGTTCCGAGCTCGAGCCAGCCGTGCAGGCGGTGGAGGACAGCTGCGAAGCCTGCCACAAGGCGTTTCGCGCTTACTGAGGCGACCGGGCTTCGGCTTCGGCCTGTTCCAGTTCGGCGCGGGCTTCGGCCAGCTTGGCCTGGCGCTTGCCGATCTTCTCCTGGTCGCCCTTGCCCATCGCGTCGCGCAGGTCCATCTCGCGCTCCTCGACCTCCTGCCGCGCGTCCTTCACATCGGCCAGGCGCTCCTGGCGCAGCGCGGCGTCATCGCAGTACGCCTCGACCTTGCCCAGCGCGCGCTGCAGGCCCAGCAGCTCGTGTGAGTGGCCGTTCTGGCGGGCGGCTTCGATCTTCTCCTGGATGACCTGACGCTTGGCGGCGCAGTCGCCGTCGGGTTTGGCGGCCAGGATGGGGGTGACGTTCAGTCCGGCGACCAGCATCAGGCCGAGAACGGTGGCTTGGCGAATCATGGTCTTTCCTCGTGAGTCTCTCTCTCGAAGTGACCGCCAATGGCTCACGAGGTTCGCGGTGCCGAGCCGCTCCCTTGATCAGGGTCAGTGATCCGCAGGGTGCTTCCGAATCGGCAGGCCGGCGCTGGGCCTGTCTCGCGAAACGAGGGGGCTCCTCGGGGGCAAGGGCCTGGGCTGAGCTTCTATCCTGTGGTGCCCCGAGGTTTGCCCGGGTCAGGAACGAAAAAGCCCCGCACAGCCGAGGCTGGCGGGGCTTTGCTTCAGGCGCTGGTTACAGGCCGGCAGAGGCGCGCAGTGCCTCGACCTTGTCGGTACGCTCCCAGGTGAAGGTGGTGAAGCTGTCGTCGCCCACGGTCTTCTGTTCCGGGGTGCGGCCGAAGTGGCCGTAGGCCGCGGTGGCCTGGTACATCGGGTGGAGCAGGTCGAGCATCTTGGTGATGGCGTACGGACGCAGGTCGAACACCTCGCGTACCAGCTGGATGATCTTGTCTTCGGCGATCTTGTGGGTGCCGAAGGTGTTGATCGAGATGGAGGTCGGCTGGGCCACGCCGATGGCGTAGGACACCTGGATCTCGCAGCGGTCGGCGAGGCCGGCGGCGACGATGTTCTTGGCCACGTAGCGGCCGGCGTAGGCAGCCGAACGGTCGACCTTGGACGGGTCCTTGCCGGAGAAGGCGCCGCCGCCGTGACGGGCCATGCCGCCGTAGCTGTCGACGATGATCTTGCGCCCGGTCAGGCCGCAGTCGCCCACCGGGCCGCCGATGACGAAGTTGCCGGTCGGGTTGATGTGGAACTGGGTGTTCTTGTGCAGCAGTTCAGCCGGCAGGCTGTGCTTGATGATCAGTTCCATCACCGCTTCACGCAGGTCCTTCAGCGACACGTCCGGGTTGTGCTGGGTGGACAGCACCACGGCGTCGATGCCGACGACCTTGCCGTTCTCGTACTGGCAGGTGACCTGGGACTTGGCATCAGGGCGCAGCCACGGCAGCAGGCCGGACTTGCGGGCTTCGGCCTGGCGCTCGACCAGCGCGTGGGAGAAGCGGATCGGCGCCGGCATCAGCACATCGGTCTCGTTGCTGGCGTAGCCGAACATCAGGCCCTGGTCGCCGGCACCCTGGTCTTCCGGCTTGGAGCGGTCGACGCCCTGGGCGATGTCCACCGACTGCTTGCCGATGATGTTGAGCACGCCGCAGGTGGAGCCGTCGAAGCCGACTTCGCTGCTGGTGTAGCCGATGCCGTTGATCACGTCACGGACGATCTGCTCGAGGTCGACCCAGGCGCTGGTGGTCACTTCGCCGGCGACGATGGCGACACCGGTCTTGACCAGGGTTTCCACGGCCACGCGGGCGTGCTTGTCCTGGGTGATGATGGCGTCGAGCACGGCATCGGAGATCTGGTCGGCGATCTTGTCCGGATGTCCTTCGGACACGGACTCGGAGGTGAACAGGGAGTATTCGCTCATGGGGGGGTTCCTTTTGTGCCGTAACTGAAGGCCACTCGCTCAAGGGGCTGGGCGAAGTGGCGTAACTGAATCTGAAAGCCGTTTTTCAGGCCGATGTACAGGCTCTCGCCGGGCAGCAGACCGGCGGCGCTGGCCCAGCGCGACAGATCCTCCTGCTCGAAGCCTAGCCAGAGATCGCCGCAGGCCTCGCGGGCCCAGCTCTGGTCGTGGCTGCACAGCTCGCTGATCAGCAGGCTACCGCCGGGTTTTACGTGCCGTGCCAGCTGGCGGAAAGCCTCGGCCGGGGTGGCGAAGTGGTGCAGTACCATGTTGAGCACCACGCAGTCGGCTGCTCCATGCTCGCTCTGCAGGGCATCGCCGAGTGTCAGCGCGACGTTGTCCAGCCCCGCGCTGGCGCAGCGCTGGCTCGCCAGCTCGAGCATGGCCGGGCTGTTGTCCAGCGCCATGACCTGGGCGAAACGGCGTGCCAGCTCAGGCAGGAAGGCGCCGTCGCCCGGGCCGATTTCCATTGCCGTGGCGCCGGGGGCGAAGTGCAGGCTGTCGAGCAGGGCCAGCAGGCTGTCGCGGTACTGCGGCAGGCCGGCGATCAGGTCCTGCTGGGCCTGGAAGTTGCTGGCCATGCGCGCGAAGAAGTCGCGGCTGACAGTGGCGCGCTGCTGGTGTACCGCGGCAATCCGCGCCTGCCTGTCGGTCGGCACGGGCAGTTCGTCGATATCTTCCAGCAGTGCGGCGTGCAGACGCCCGTTGGGCAGCGCACGGCGATAGAAGATCGCGTTGCCTTCGCGGCGGGTGGCTACCAGGCCGGCCTGGGCCAGTACCTTGAGGTGGTGACTCATGCCCGACTGGCCCATGGCGAAGATCTGCGCCAGTTCCAGCACGCCGAACGAGTCGTTGCTCAGCGCGCGCAGCACGTTCAGGCGCAGCGGATCGCCGCCGGCCTTGCACAGGGCGGCGAGCTCGTCGCAGGGGTCGAATTCCAGCTGGGATGCGCGCAGGGTCATGGTGGCGCAGTCTAGTCGGTCATTTTTCATACAGCAACAGCAATATCAAAATATTTTGATATTGCTGTCCGGTTGCTCCGTGGCGCCGCTCAAGGCCAGGAAGGCCCCGGGTGCCGGGCTCAGGCTGGCGCCCTGGCGCCAGAGTACGTGCAGGTCGCGCTCGATCTGCAGGTCCTGCACCTGGAGGTGGCGCAATTCGCCGCTGGCCAACTCGCGCTCGACGATACGCTGCGACAGCCAGGCGATGCCCTGGCCGTCGGCGAGCAGGCGCTTCAGGGCCTCGGTGCTGCCGATGGCCATGCTGGCCTCGGGCTCCAGGCCGTGGGCGCGATAGGCCTGCTCGATGCTGACCCGCGCGCCCGAGCCGGGTTCGCGCATGTACAGCGGGTAGCGCTGCAGCATGCGCGCGGCCAGTCGACCGCTGCTGGCCAGTGGGTGATGGGGCGCCACGACCGGCAGCAGGGCGTCGCGCGCCAGCAGCCGGTGGGCGTAGGCGCTGCGGACGAACGGCCCTTCGACGAAACCCAGGCTGACCAGGCCCTCGTCCAGCTGGCGGGTCACCACGTCCGTGTTGCTCACCTCCAGGCTGACGAAGATCTGCGGGTGCAGGGTGCGGAAGCGGCTGATCAGCGATGGCAGCAGGTAGGAGCCGAGCGTGGCGCTGGCGCCCAGGTTCAGTTCGCCCTGGCCGAGCTGGGCGAAGTCGCGCAGGTCGCGCTCTGCGGCGCGCTCCAGATTGAAGATGCGCTGGGCGTAGTCGAGCAGGCGCCGGCCCCCCTCGGTCAGTTGCACGCCGCGCGGCTGGCGGTCGAACAGGCGCAGGTCGAGGCTGGCTTCGAGGTCGCGTATCTCGCGGGTGACCGCTGGCTGGCTGATGTGCAGACGCTCGGCGCCCGCGCTGATGCTGCCGGCTTCGGCGACGGCGAGGAACACCTTGAGGTGGTGGAGGTTCATGGCATATCCATGCATTAAAGGTATGTCATTGATGCTGAATATGTATTTTTAATATGGCAAGCCAGTTCTTAACCTTGTCGGCGTCACTCATGTCACGGGACCACCCGATTCATGTCGCGCCCTTTCAGTCGTTTACCCGAACCGCTCGCCTTCATTCGTCACTTCACGCCCAACTGGTTCGCCATGACCATGGGCACCGGCGTTCTGGCGCTGGTGCTCGCCCATCTGCCCTGGCATCTGCCGGGCCTGGTCATGCTGGCGGAGGGGCTGTGGTTCTTCGCCGTCGGTCTGTTCGTCCTCTTCAGCCTGTTATTCCTGCTGCGTCTGGCGCTGTTCCGCGACACGCTCTGGCCCATGCTGCTACATCCGGTGCAGTCGATGTTTCTCGGTGCCATCCCCATGGGCATGGCGGTGCTGATCAAGGGGCTGCTGCTGTTCGGCGTGCCGCGCTGGGGCGAGGGCGTCTATGCGCTGGCGCATGCGTTGTGGTGGCTGGACGCGGCGCTGGCATTGCTCGGTGCGCTGCTCGTGCCCTATCTGATGTTCACCCGTCAGCATCATGCGCTGGAGAAACTCACCGCAGTCTGGCTGCTACCTATCGTCGCACCCGAGGTGGCGGCCAGCGCGGCGGGCGCCCTGGCCCCGCATCTTTCCGCCGCCGCCGCGCAGCAACTGCTGGCGGCCGGCTTCGTGCTCTGGGGGATGTCGCTGTCGCTGGCCTTCTCGCTGATCACGCTGGTGCTGCTGCGCCTGGCGCTGCACAAACTGCCGGATACCGACTTCGCTGCCACCAGCTGGTTGCCGCTGGGCCCGCTGGCCACCGGCTGCCTGGGCCTGCTCAGCATGGGGCAGGCGGCACCGCTGGCATTCGCCGGCACGCCCCTGGCCGGCGCCGCGGAGCTGGCCCGTGACCTCGGCCTGGTCGGCGGCCTGGCGTTGTGGGGCGCGGGCCTGTGGTGGCTGGTGATCGCCACGCTCTTCACCCGTCACTACATTCGCGACAACATGCCGTTCAATCTCGGCTGGTGGGGTTTCACCTTCCCGCTGGGGGTGTTCGCCCTGGCCACCTTCGAGCTGCAGGCGCTGACGGGCCTGGCCTTCTTCAGCTTCGCCGGTGTGGTGCTGGCCCTGCAGTTGCTGGGCGTGTGGTGCCTGGTATTCAGTCGCACGCTGGCCGGCGTCTGGCATGGCGAGCTGTTCCAGGCGCCTTGCCTGGGTGGGCCGGGCAGCCCTGCGGTGGGGGTTCTCAGCGAACGCGTTGGCTGAGTCGACGGATCTACGACCATCTGTCATTGCCCCGCGGGGTGCGGCTGGGCGAAAATAGCCGCCTTTTTCCGTGAACAGCCCCCGCAGGAGATTCAGCGATGCCCAGCCGTCGTGAGCGAGCCAATGCCATTCGTGCCCTCAGCATGGATGCCGTGCAGAAAGCCAACAGCGGCCACCCCGGTGCCCCCATGGGCATGGCGGACATCGCCGAAGTGCTGTGGCGCGACTTTCTGAAGCACAACCCGCAGAACCCGAACTTCGCCGATCGTGACCGCTTCGTGCTGTCCAACGGCCATGGTTCGATGCTGATCTACTCGCTGCTGCACCTGACCGGCTACGACCTGTCGATCGATGATCTGAAGAACTTCCGTCAGCTGCACAGCCGCACTCCGGGCCACCCGGAGTACGGCTACACCCCGGGTGTGGAAACCACCACCGGCCCGCTCGGCCAGGGCATCGCCAACGCCGTCGGCTTCGCCATCGCCGAGAAAGTGCTGGGCGCGCAGTTCAACCGTGACGGTCACACCATCGTCGACCACAACACCTATGTGTTCCTCGGCGACGGCTGCATGATGGAAGGCATCAGCCATGAAGTCTGCTCGCTGGCCGGCACCCTCGGCCTGGGCAAGCTGGTCGCGTTCTATGACGACAACGGCATCTCCATCGACGGTGAGGTCGAAGGCTGGTTCACCGACGACACGCCGAAGCGTTTCGAGGCCTATGGCTGGCAGGTGATCCGCAATGTTGACGGTCACGACGCCGAAGAGATCAAGATGGCCATCGAGACCGCGCGCAAGAGCGTGGACCAGCCGACCCTGATCTGCTGCAAGACCACCATCGGTTTCGGTTCGCCGAACAAGGGCGGCAAGGAAGAGTGCCACGGTGCGCCGCTGGGCAATGACGAAATCGCCCTGACCCGCGCCAACCTGGGCTGGAATCACGGCCCGTTCGAAGTGCCGGCCGAGATCTACGCCGAGTGGGACGCCAAGGCCGCCGGTGCTGCCGCCGAAGCCGCCTGGAACGAGAAGTTCGCCGCCTACGCCGCCGCCTTCCCCGAGCTGGCTGCCGAGTTCAAGCGCCGCATCGCTGGCGAGCTGCCGGCCGACTTCGCCGAGAAGGCCGCCGCCTATGTGCGTGAAGTGGCCGAGAAGGGCGAGACCATCGCCAGCCGCAAGGCCAGCCAGAACGCACTGAATGCCTTCGGCCCGCTGCTGCCGGAATTCCTCGGTGGCTCGGCTGACTTGGCCGGCTCCAACCTGACCCTGTGGAAGGGCTGCAAGGGCGTGTCCGCCGAGGACGCTTCCGGCAACTACATGTTCTATGGCGTGCGCGAGTTCGGCATGAGCGCGATCATGAACGGTGTCGCCCTGCACGGCGGCTTCGTGCCCTATGGCGCGACCTTCCTGATCTTCATGGAATACGCCCGCAACGCCGTGCGCATGTCCGCACTGATGAAGCAGCGCGTGCTGTACGTGTTTACCCACGACTCCATCGGTCTCGGTGAAGACGGCCCGACCCACCAGCCGATCGAGCAGCTGGCCAGCCTGCGTGGCACGCCGAACCTCGACACCTGGCGCCCGGCCGATGCGGTCGAGTCCGCCGTGGCCTGGAAACACGCCATCGAACGCGCCGACGGCCCGTCCGCCCTGGTGTTCAGCCGCCAGAACCTGCCGCACCAGGCACGTGATGCCCAGCAGCTGGCCGATGTCGCCCGCGGTGGCTACGTGCTCAAGGACAGCGCTGGCGAGCCGGAACTGATCCTCGTTGCCACCGGCTCGGAAGTCGGCCTGGCCATGCAGGCTGCCGCCAAGCTCGAAGAGAAGGGCCGCAAGGTGCGCGTGGTGTCGATGCCGTCGACCAGCGTGTTCGACCAGCAGGATGCTGCCTACAAGCAGTCCGTGCTGCCGGTCGAGGTGGGTGCGCGTATCGCCATCGAGGCCTCGCATGCCGACTACTGGTACAAGTACGTGGGCCTGGAAGGCCGCATCATCGGCATGACCACCTTCGGTGAGTCGGCGCCGGCTGCCGCTCTGTTCGAAGAGTTCGGCTTCACCGTCGACAACGTCGTTGCCACGGCTGAAGAGCTGCTCGACGCCTGAACCGCTGACTTCCCTCCGCCGCGTGCGGGGGCTGAGAGGAGAGGGTTGCGTTGCCGCTCTCTCCCCGGCCCTCTCCAGTGAATGGCAGAGGGAGTCGCCACGTTATCGAGATCGCCCATGTCCAATCGTCCTTTTCGCGTCGCCCTCAACGGCTACGGCCGCATCGGTCGCTGCGTGCTGCGCGCCCTGCATGAGCGCGGCGATGGGGCGAGCCTGGAAATCGTCGCCCTCAATGACCTGGCCGATCAGGCCAGCATCGAGTACCTGACCCGTTTCGACTCCACTCATGGGCGTTTCCCGGGTGAGGTGAAGGTCGACGGCGACTGCCTGCACATCAACGGCGATTGCGTGAAGGTGTTGCGCCAGAGCGAGCCGGAAGCGATCGACTGGGCCGCGCTGGATATCGACCTGCTGCTGGAGTGCTCCGGGCAGTACGTCACCCGTAGCGAGGCGCAGCGTTTCATCGCTGCCGGTGCGCCACGCGTGCTGCTGTCGCAGCCGATGGCCGGTGAGGCGGATATCGACGCCACCATCGTCTATGGGGTCAACCAGGATGGCCTCGATGGCAGCGAGCGCCTGGTGTCCAATGCGTCCTGCACCACCAACTGCGGCGTGCCGCTGCTGAAACTTCTCGACGAGGTGGTGGGTCTGGAGTACGTCTCCATTACCACCATCCACTCGGCGATGAACGATCAGCCCGTTATCGATGCCTACCACCACGAAGACCTGCGCCGCACGCGCTCGGCCTTCCAGTCGGTGATCCCGGTGTCCACCGGCCTGGCGCGCGGTATCGAGCGTCTGCTGCCGGAGCTGGCCGGGCGTATCCAGGCCAAGGCCATCCGTGTGCCGACGGTCAACGTGTCCTGTCTCGACATCACCCTGCAGACCGCGCGCGACACCTCCGCCGAGGAAATCAACCGCGTGCTGCGCCAGGCGGCGGAAAGCGGCCCGCTCAAGGGGTTGCTGGCGTATACCGAGCTGCCGCATGCCAGCTGCGACTTCAATCATGACCCGCATTCGGCCATCGTCGACGGCAGCCAGACCCGCGTGTCCGGCCCGCGCCTGGTCAACCTGCTGGCCTGGTTCGACAACGAGTGGGGTTTCGCCAACCGCATGCTCGATGTCGCCGAACATTTTCTTGCTGTATCCACCTCCTCTGTACAACCAGCCCCCGTGAAGGACTGATGCCATGACCGTTCTGAAGATGACCGACCTCGACCTCGCCGGTAAGCGCGTGCTGATTCGCGAAGACCTCAACGTCCCGGTGAAGGATGGCGTGGTCAAGAGCGACGCGCGCATCCTCGCTTCCCTGCCGACCATCAAGCTGGCGCTGGAAAAAGGCGCGGCCGTGCTGGTCTGCTCGCACCTGGGCCGTCCGGAAGAGGGCGTCTACAGCGAAGAAGACAGCCTGGCACCGGTGGCGGCCTACCTGAGCAAGGCGCTCGGCCGCGACGTGCCGCTGGTCAAGGACTACCTCGGCGGTGTCGAGGTCAAGGCTGGCGAACTGGTGCTGCTGGAGAACGTGCGTTTCAACAAGGGCGAGAAGAAGAACAGCGACGAACTGGCCCAGCAGTACGCGGCCCTGTGCGACGTGTTCGTGATGGATGCCTTCGGCACCGCCCACCGCGCCCAGGGCTCGACCCATGGCGTGGCCAAGTTTGCCAAGGTCGCCTGTGCCGGCCCGCTGCTGGCGGCCGAGCTGGACGCCCTGGGCAAGGCCCTGGACAAGCCGGCCCGCCCGATGCTGGCCATCGTCGCCGGTTCCAAGGTGTCGACCAAGCTGGACGTGCTCAACTCCCTGGCCGATATCTGCGACTCGCTGATCGTCGGCGGCGGCATCGCCAACACCTTCCTCGCCGCTGCTGGCCTGCCGGTGGGCAAGTCGCTGTACGAGGCCGATCTGGTCGACACCGCCAAGGCCATCGCCGCCAAGGTCAGCGTGCCGCTGCCGGTCGACGTGGTGGTGGCCAAGGCCTTCGCCGAAGATGCCGAGGCCACGGTCAAGGCCGTCGCCGACGTGAGCGAGGACGACATGATCCTCGACATCGGCCCGCAGACCGCCGCGCAGTTCGCCGAGATGCTCAAGGCTTCGCAGACCATCCTGTGGAACGGCCCGGTCGGCGTGTTCGAGTTCGACCAGTTCGGTAACGGCACCAAGGCCCTGGCCCTGGCCATCGCCGACAGCGCAGCGTTCTCCATCGCCGGCGGTGGCGACACCCTGGCGGCCATCGACAAGTACGGCGTGGCCGAGAAAATCTCCTATATCTCCACCGGCGGCGGTGCCTTCCTCGAGTTCGTCGAGGGCAAGGTCCTGCCGGCCGTCGAAGTGCTCGAGGCGCGCGCCAAGGCCTGATGCGGCGCGTCATGGGTGTGGCCCTGCTAGGATGAAAGGCGAATCCCGTTTCTGCTCCGGTTAAACCCTGGGCGAATCGGGTTGTCCGATTCCTCGAGCAAGGAGCAAGGCCATGGTCAGGTGGATGCTGCTGGGTATTGTCGGTGTGCTGTTGGGCGGTTGTGCGGGGGATCCCCATACGGCCCGCGAAAAGGCCTGTCGGGTGTTCAGCCCGGCGCAGATCGAAACGCCCAGCAGCCAGGGCAGTGGCAGTATCGACGGACAGAGTGGCGCCAATGGTGGAATGCCCAGCCAGCGTTGTGATTGAGGAGGGCGAATGAACAGTGCAGGGAAAGTGGGATTGCTCAGCGCCATCCTGTTGCTGACGGCGTGTGCCGAGCAGCCGGCGGCGAGTGATCGCTGGATCAGCTGGATCTGTGACAACAAGACCGAGGTGCTCTGGCGCCCGGCAGGTGAGGACGCCATAGATCTGCGTCTGGGCGGCAGCGACATCGCCCACCGCCTGAGGCTCACACCGTCTGCCTCGGGGGCGCTGTACAGCGATCCGATGCTGGCCTTCCACACCAAGGGCGATGAGGGGCTGGTCTACCGGATCGGCACCGAGCAAGTGGTCGGTCGCGGCTGCAAGCCGCGCTGAGTAGCGAGAACTTTGCAACACCGCGCGGTCATCTCGCCGCGCGCAGCGGAAGTGGGCGACGCGTCCCTTCCGGATTACTTGAACAACGCCGGCCCCTGCGGCAGGCTTGCACGATTAACGACCTCCAAACCGGGAGACAGTAACACCATGGCACTTATCAGCATGCGCCAGATGCTCGACCACGCCGCCGAATTCGGCTACGGCGTGCCGGCCTTCAACGTCAACAACCTCGAGCAGATGCGCGCCATCATGGAAGCCGCCGACAAGACCGATTCGCCGGTCATCGTCCAGGCGTCCGCTGGTGCCCGCAAATACGCCGGTGCGCCGTTCCTGCGCCACCTGATCCTGGCTGCCATCGAAGAGTTCCCGCACATCCCGGTGTGCATGCACCAGGATCACGGCACCAGCCCTGACGTCTGCCAGCGCTCGATCCAGCTGGGCTTTTCCTCGGTGATGATGGACGGCTCGCTGAAAGAAGACGGCAAGACGCCGGCTGACTACGAGTACAACGTCCGCGTGACCCAGCAGACCGTGGCATTCGCCCACGCCTGCGGTGTGTCGGTGGAAGGTGAGCTGGGTTGCCTGGGCAGCCTGGAAACCGGCATGGCGGGTGAAGAAGACGGCGTTGGCGCCGAAGGTGTTCTGGATCACAGCCAGCTGCTGACCGACCCGGAAGAGGCCGCCGACTTCGTCAAGAAGACTCAGGTCGACGCCCTGGCCATCGCCATCGGTACCAGCCACGGCGCCTACAAGTTCACCAAGCCGCCAACCGGTGACGTGCTGTCGATCGAGCGCATCAAGGAAATCCACAAGCGCATCCCCAACACCCACCTGGTGATGCACGGTTCCTCGTCCGTTCCGCAGGAATGGCTGAAGGTGATCAACGAATTCGGCGGCGACATCAAGGAAACCTACGGTGTGCCGGTCGAGGAAATCGTCGAGGGCATCAAGCACGGCGTGCGCAAGGTCAACATCGACACCGACCTGCGTCTGGCCTCCACCGGTGCCATGCGCCGCATGATGGCCGAGCACCCGAGCGAGTTCGACCCGCGCAAGTTCTTCGCCAAGACCATCGTCGCCATGCGTGACATCTGCATCGCCCGCTACGAAGCCTTCGGCACCGCCGGCAACGCCTCCAAGATCAAGCCGGTCTCCCTGGAAGGCATGTTCCAGCGCTACGCCAGTGGCGAGCTGAACGCCAAGGTCAACTGATCGGCGACGGGCATGAGCCCGCCGCGTTCAGCCGAAAGCCGCGACCGCGCAAGCGTCGCGGTTTTTTATTGCCTGGCGTTCGTCACTCAGGGCGTGTTGCTGCCGAGTGCGCGGTGCTCGATGCTCAGCTGGTCGAAACGCGCGGCCCCCGCTTCCGTCTCGTAGCCGGTGTTGTCCTGGGTGTAGACGCCGGCCTTGAAGTACAACGGCTTGGTGGCCCAACTGGGGTCGACCCGCGTGCTCCAGTCGATCTGGTCGAGGCGGATTGCCAGCGTGCCGTCCGCCTTCAGGTTGAGGGTGTAGTGAAAGGGCTGGCCCAGGACGATGCCGCTGGCGATGGTCACGACCTGGATCTCGGCGTCCGGTGTCATGCGCACTTTCGCCACGATGTTGCCGCTACCTGCCCAGGCCTTGTACTGGTACTCCAGCTTGAGCATGGGCATCGAGCTCTTGTAGGCGTGGATCTGGCCGATGACGATCTTGCCGGTCGAGGGCACCTGGCTGACGCTCAGCGCCGCGCGCAGGAAATGCTCCGCCCCTGGATAGGTCCAGTTGCGCACGCTGCCATCGGCGTGCGTCTCGCGCAGTTCGCTGCGCGGATACTTGGCACTGATGGTGGTGGTGCCGTTGACCGGTGACCAGAAGAAGATCGCGCCATCGCGGGACTGGAAATAGTGGTCCTGATAACCACCGGCGAGGACCGGTGTATCGATGGTGGTGGCGGGAACCCCGATAGGAATGCTGAGGTTCCACACGGCGAGTTCGATCATGCTCAAAGCTCCTTGATGATGGGAACTTCAGTCGGGTGCACATCTCGTCCAGGAGTCAGTAACGCGTTACTTGGCGTTCCAGCGGGTGACACGCGAGCTAGAAGGTGGCAGGTCTGCCTGCCGTGAACGCGGGCTGCGCTTGCGGCGCGATCTATAGCGGCACCCATGTCTGTAGCGTGAGCACCGTTCGTCGATTAATTGGCGTCAATATTCGGTTATTTCTGCGTGGCGCCAGGTCTCGCCATCCAGTCGGGCGCATCAGGTAAAACCCTGTAAAACACCCAGGCCGATGCAACGGGCGGCCTACGCCATAATTCGGGCACTGCCGTTCCGGAAACCTCGTTCATGCCGCGCCTGCTGCTCGCTTTCGTCCTCGCCGTGCTGCTGACCAGCGCCTTTGCCTCGATCTTTCAGACGCAGAGCAATCTCGCGGCCCTGCAAGCGCTGGGGGCGCCCGTGCCGCTCGATGTGCGCCTCGGCACCACCTGCCTGGATCTGCTCGGTTTTGCCCCCACTTTCGCACTGCTGGCAGGGCTGGGTTTTGTCGTCGCCCTGCCGCTTTCGCTCTGGCTGGCGCGGCGCCTGCCGTCGTTGCGCTGGGCCATTCTCGTCGTGGCAGGCGCCACTGCGATCTGGCTGGCGCTGGCCCTGGCCAACACCCTGGCGCCCATGCCGACGCTGATCGCCGCTGATCGCCATCCCCTGGGGACCCTGGCCCTGATGGCCTGCGGCAGTGCCGGCGCGTTGCTGTTTGGCCTGCTGGGCCGGCGGGTGCGCTACCGGACGCAGCCGACTACTTCCGATACTCAGTGACAAGGCGCTGCCCATGTTGAACAGCTTCCGCGTGCTGGCGCTCGGCGCCTTGTTCGCCAGCGTACCGCTGGCCGCGCACGATTACCGCATCGAAACCTTCAGCCAAGGGCTGGAGCACCCCTGGTCGATGGCGTTCCTGCCGGATGGCCGCCTGCTGGTCACCGAGCGCGTCGGCCGCCTGCGTATCGTCGAGGCCGATGGCCGGCTCGACCCCGAGCCGGTAGCGGGCGTGCCCGAGGGGTTCATCGCCGCCCAGGCCGGCTTGATGGAGGTGGCGCTGGATCCGGACTACAGTGACAACCGCTGGCTTTACCTGACCCACGCCCAGGGTTCGCTGGAGGCCAACAACACGCGCCTGATACGTGCGCGCCTGGTGGATGGCGAGTTGCAGGATCTCGAGGTGCTGTTTACCGCCCAGCCGCTCAAGGCCGGCGCCGCGCATTATGGCGGGCGTATCGCCTTCCTGGCGGACAAGACGCTGGTGCTGACCCTCGGTGATGGTTTCGACTGGCGTGAACAGGCGCAGAATCCCGCCAACCACCTCGGCAAGATCGTGCGCCTGAACCGTGACGGCAGTGTGCCGCAGGACAATCCGTTGCTCGGGCAGCAGGGTGCGGCGCCGGAGATCTACAGCCTGGGCCATCGCAATGTGCAGGGCATCTTCTTCGACGCCGAGCAGGGGCGTCTGTACAGCCACGAGCACGGCCCTCGCGGTGGCGACGAGCTCAATCTGATCGAGCCGGGCGGCAACTACGGCTGGCCGCTGGCGACCTTCGGTGTCGACTACACCGGCGCCAGGGTCAGCCCCTACACCGAGCTGCCGGGGCTGGTCGCACCGCTGCTGCACTGGACGCCATCGGTAGCGCCGTCGAGCCTTATGCTCTACCGCGGTGAGTTGTTTCCCGACTGGCAGGGAGACCTGTTCGCCTCGACCCTGGCCGAGCGCAGCGTACGGCGCATCCGCCTGCGCGATGGCATGTTGGCTGGCGAGGAGGTGCTGTTCGAGGAACTGGGCGAGCGTATCCGCGATGTCCGCAGCGGGCCTGACGGGGCGCTCTACCTGCTGACCGACAATCCGCAGGGGCGGATACTGCGCGTACTGCCGAGCGAATAGGCGGGCATCCGTTACACTGGTGCTCCAGTCACGCGTGGGGCGGCATCATTGAAGTATCTACAGGGTTATCCGGTCGAGTTACAGCAGCAGGTCCGCCAGCTGATCGCCGATGACCGCCTGGGCGGCTACCTGGCGCAGCGCTATCCCGGACGCCATGACGTACAGAGCGACAAGGCGCTCTACGGTTATGTGATGGCGCTCAAGCAGGAGCACCTGAAGAACGCGCCCGGCATCGACAAGGTGCTCTATGACAATCGCCTCGATCTCACCCATCGTGCCCTGGGGCTGCATACGGCGATCTCGCGGGTGCAGGGCGGCAAGCTCAAGGCCAAGAAGGAAATCCGCGTGGCCTCGCTGTTTCGCGATGCCGCACCAGTCTTCCTGCAGATGATCGTGGTGCATGAGTTGGCGCATCTGAAGGAGGCCGAGCACAACAAGGCCTTCTACAAACTCTGCGACTACATGCTGCCCGGCTACGCGCAGATCGAGTTCGACCTGCGCATGTACCTCACCTGGCGCGAGATGAGCGGCACCTAGTTCACGCGTCAGCCGCGCAGGCGCACGTTGAGCTGATCGACCACCTCCGCCCAGTCGGCGTCTTCGAGGATCTCCTCGCGCAGGAAGGCCGACTGTGCCGGGGTCCAGAACGAGGCGTCCGCCAGCTTGCGCTCAGCGGGGAGTGGCGCGTGGGTCCTGATGAAGGCGTCGATGCTGGCGCTGTCGTCGGCCAGACCGAGTTGTTTGAACAGCGAAGACAGGTCGTGAACAGGCGGTTCCATGCTGAGCTCCCGGACGGTGGTGGCTATAAGGTTCTCTACCAACCCTAGCCCAGATAGTTCCCCGTCACTCGACGCTCAGCACCTCGAAATCCTGTGCCGCGCCGGCCATTGGTACGCTGATCTGGTCGCCCGGCACCTTGCCCAGCAAGGCACGGCCCAGTGGCGCGGCGCTGCCGAGCACCTGAACCGTCTGGCCGGCATGCTGCAGCTTCATGCTGGCGCCCTGGGGGCCGAGAAACAGCCAGCGCACCTGGTCATGCGCATCGAGCAGCTGGACCAGTGCCCCCAGTTCGACGCCCTGGTTCTCGTCGAAGGGCCGCAGGCGCAGCTGGCGCCAGGTGATCAGTGTCTGGCGCAGCTCCTCGACGCGGCGTGCCTGGCCACTGGCGAGGTAGGCTGCTTCGAGGCCCAGGGTGTCGTACTTGTTCTCGGCGACATTCTCTTCATGGGTAGCCGTTTCGTGGGCGCTCAGCGCCGCCTGGTGGGCCTGCTCCAGGTCAGCCTGCAGATGCGTGAGCACCTGTTGCAGCAATAGGGTCTTGTCCATGAACGATTTCGAGTCGGATGTTGACGGCATTCGGTAGTGGCGATTGTAGGGCGAATCGGCCCCGCTGCCGTATCTCGTGTCATGTTTCGCAGAAGAAATTGACGCGGCTGATCTGTGGCGATTAGCGCTGCCGCCGTGCCTGACCCGCTGATCAGTCCTCGTAAGCAGGCTGGCAGCGGCTGATCAGGCACTGCAGTTCGCGAATGCCGGTGATGATCGAGACGAAGCTGACGACGGGAGGGCCCTCGACTGCCGGATTGTCTGCCAGCCTATTGCTGCTCAGGGCCTGCTCAAGCTGCCGAGCCTTGCCGTTGCGGCGGATGTGCGGGGCAATCAGGATCAGATCGAAGCGCCGTTTGATGGAGTCGGCCAGTGGCAGGGCATCGACCAGCGAGTCGATGGCAGTCACGCGGAAGTAGCCCAGCCGATTCAATGCATGTTCCAGGCCCCGGGCTGTCGCAGGTTTCTCGCTGATAAGCAGAATACGCAGTTTCTTTTCGAGCATCTGAAGTATTCCGGTCTTTTCTGGCCAAAGTACGGTCTGTACTTGCTCAGTTGCCGTCGTAACGTGTCGTTGGGGTACTGTGAAATCGTCCGAGTAGTATGTGGCCAGGTGGCTGCAGATACTTGTTGCTCCAGGTTTTAACAGTGTCCGGTGATCGGAGACGGTGCTCCGGAAGTTCGTGGTTAAAGCTAGGACTAAGGACTAGGGGAAAACCTATAGATCAATAGGCTAGGGCCTATAACTCAATAAGTTCCCGGTTTAATGCTACAGCGGTGATATTGTTCGGTATCTGCTTGTAACACTATCTCAGATTCTAGGGGGAATCCGAGTGCGCTCTGAACGATAGATTCGCGGCGCTGTTACTAATAATAATAGGGGGCGTCCATGAGGATAGCTGTCTTGGATGATGAAGAGATCTGTCTGAATCGGGCATTAAAGGTTATCAGTAGCTATTCCAGGGCGAGCGGTTTCGACTGGACGGTGCACGGCTTCAGTTCGGGGGAGGACCTCCTGCGGCGTCTCAAACGCGAGAATTTCGACCTGCTGATCATCGACTGGTGCCTGCCAGGCATGAGCGGTTACACCTTGTTGTGCTGGGTGCAGGAGCACCTTGAAGTACCCCCTCCGGTCATTGTGCTGACTGGCGGCAGCTCGGGGGCAGATATCGTCAAGGCCATCAACGCTGGCGCCGAGGACTTCATCCACAAACCGTTCAGCGAATATGAACTGCATGCACGCATTCTGGTGGTGAATCGCCGTCGCATTCAGGCCGCCGAGGGCCAGGTCCAGCGCTTTCATGTCTACTTCGACCTGCTGTTCGATGACGCCGGGCGCACCGTGACGCGTGACTGCAGTGCTACGTTGCTGACCGAGCGGGAGTATTGTGTGGCGCGTTGCCTGATGGAAAATCTCGGCCGCTCGCTGTCGCGCTCGTATCTCTATGACCGTTTCTGGCCGCAAGGCGAGCGCTATTCCTCGCGCCCGCTGGATACCATGATCTATCGCTTGCGCAGCAAACTGAAGCTGTCGTCCGAATATGGTTGGTGCCTGGCTTCTATCTATGGCTACGGCTATCGCCTTGAGCGGGTTGACCCGCTCTGAGTTCGACCGACGCTGTTCAGTCAACCTGTCTCGTTTATCCGCTGAACACTACTTTAGTCTTGTCTGTCGTGTCGGAAGTTTTGCGTGCGGACATGCGAATAAGTTGCATGGGGTGACGCTGTCGTTGTTTTTAGGCGCGGTTCGTTGCGTGTGTTCGATTAGGGTCGTTGTTGCAATTGGCCGGTATGCATCAGTTGCTATAAGGATAGTCCTATTTGTTTCTTATGGAATAAGTTAATTCCTATTGTGTTTTGGGGCTATCCCTATGTTTTGGTTGTGAGTGTTCTGGGATCATTTCTCGGCTATTGGCAAATATGCCTTATTACAACAATCGTTAGTTTACGAGCACATAGGTGGAGGATTTTATGAACGCTATTACCACGCTCAAAGCTGCTGTCGCGTTGGCCATGGCTGTAGCTGCACAGGGGGTGCTTGCTAGGGATGGTACTGTGATCTTCAACGGTTCGATTGTCGACGCGGCCTGCGTGGTTGCGACGGGCAGTACGAATCAAACCGTGGAGCTGGGGCGGGTTTCTGTCAACACGTTGACAGCAATTGGCGCTCGCTCTCCCGGCGTTAGTTTCTCCATTAAGTTGACGGATTGCAGTGTCCCGACAGCCAGAAGGGCATCGGTGACCTTCAACGCACCGCGAGATCCGCTCAACGCGGGCTTGATGGCGGTTACGGGAGGCGCGGTTGGTGTCGGTATTCAAATTTACACAGAGGAAGGCGGCCAGCGGGTCGGCGTGATACCTGGAAATGGCAGCATGGCCATCCCTCTACGACCAGGAGACAGCGAGCTGCAATTCTACGCGGCCTATGTAGCCACGCGGGCTCAGGTCGAGCCGGGGGCTGCCAACGCCACGGCCCAGTTCACAGTGAATTATCACTAAAGGCTCTGTCACCCTCCAGCGCCTGCCTGCGCTGGAGTTGGGTTGCGTGTAGGGCTCCGTGCCCTGGCTGTCACGCACCGCCGTTCTGGGGGGGGCTTATGTTTTTGTTCAACCGTTTATGCCGGCTCATCCGTATGTCGTCGGTGCCCATCATGTTCGTTGCGTCTTGCGCGTCAGCTGGCGCAGCCGTGCAGGTGGGGGCCACAAGAGTGATCTTTCAGGAGACGAACCGCGAGGCCTCACTTCCTATCAAGAATGGGGACAGTCACCCCTATGTGGTGCAGGCATGGGTGGACGCCGGAGAGGGGCGTAACGACACTCCTTTTCTGCTGGTGCCGCCGTTGTCTCGGCTTGACCCAAGCGTGGAGAACGTCTTGCGGGTGATGCGGGTATCGGATGAGCTGCCACAAGACCGTGAGTCGGTGTTCTGGATCAACGTCAAGGAGATTCCGGAAAAGGTGCAGCAGGATAACGTGCTGCAACTGGCCATCCGCACGCGAATCAAGCTGTTTTACCGTCCGTTGAAGCTGGCCGGTAGTGGTGCCGTCGAGGCGCGCAAGGAGTTGAAGTGGTCCGTGCTGGCCGATCGCGACGGTGGCGTTTTGCTGCGTGTGGAAAATCCCACGCCGTATCATGTGACCTTCGGTGTGATGCGGGTCCGTCCGGGAATGGAAAACATCGCGCCAGATATGGTGCCTCCCTATGAAGTGCGCGAGTACCCACTGACGTCGATTGGTGCGCCGCAAGCCGTTAGCGTGGAGTTCGCCGTCATCAATGACTACGGCGGCCTCTCGGAGGAGGAACGCATCGAGGTACCCTTGGTGCGTGTCGAGTCTCATCCCTCGATCAGCTCAAAAAAACGAGCCTTCTGAGGTGCGCGTGGTTTGGCAAGGCCTTCTGGGCCGGTGCCTGTGTGCGTGGACGTTCTTGGTCGCGGCGCTCGTCCATTCCGCTGAGCCCGTTGCCACGATGTTCAATGAGGCGTTTCTCGAACTGGGTGGTGGGCAGGCTGACGTGGACCTGTCGATGTTCGCTTTCGGTAGCCGGGTGTTGGCAGGTGAGTACCGGGTCGATGTGCTGCGCAACGATGACCTGCTGGGGCGATTCACCATTCGCTTCATCGAGCACGATGCAGGGCGCGATGCAGTGCCGTGTTTGAGTGCCGAGCAGTTGGTTGAGTGGGGTTTGAACCTGGCGGCCCTGCCTGCCATGAGCTCGCCACCACCGGCCTGTATCGATTTGGAAGCGGCGTTTCCCGAGGCCCGTGTGGCTTATGATGCGGCCGCGCAGCGTCTGCGCTTGAGCATTCCGCAAGCGGCGCTGTCGCGCAAGGCGCGTGGGTCGATCGATTCGAGTCGCTGGGACAGTGGGATAGACGCGGCCTTGTTCGACTATCAGTTGAGCCTGGCGCGCAATGACGAAGGGCGTGCACAGGGGGGCTCGGGCAACACGCTGTTCGGTCGTTTGCGTGGCGGGATCAACCTGGGCAGTTGGCGCTTGCGTCAGTACTTTACCTATAACCGTGACAGTGTTGGCCAGGGCAGTTGGCAGGCAGGGCGCACCTATGTCCAACGGGATATTCAGGCGCTGAATGGCCAATTGATGATGGGCGACGGCTACACCCTGGGTGAGCTGTTCGAGGGTTTCCAGTTTCGCGGTGTACAGCTCAGCTCTGACGAGGCGATGCTTCCAGACAGTCTGCGCGCCTATGCCCCGACTATTCGCGGCGTGGCTCAGAGCAATGCGCGGGTAGTGGTGCGGCAGAACGGCTTCATCATCTACAGCGCCTATGTCGCGCCAGGGCCGTTCACGCTGGACGACCTCTACCCGACCACCAACGGTGGCGATCTGGACGTAACCATTCTGGAGGCCGATGGCCGTCAGGTCCGTTACAGCCAGGCCTTTTCCTCGGTGCCGACGCTACTGCGTGATGGTCGCTGGCGTTATGAAGTCAGCGCCGGGGAGTACCGCACTGGGTATGAAGATGAACAGCTGCGCCCCTACTTCTTCCAGGGCACCCTTGCGCGTGGGTTGTCTGGCGACTTCTCTTTGTATGGCGGTGCGCTGCTAGGGCAGGGCTATCAGGCGGGGTTGCTGGGAATAGGCAGGAACATGCTGGGTTTCGGAGCACTGTCCCTTGACCTTTCAGATGCGCGCACGTGTAGCAAAGTGGGGTGTCTTTCCGGGCAGGCGCTGCGGGTGCTCTATGGCAAGACGCTGGAGCGTACGGCTACGACCTTCAGCATGACTGGCTACCGCTATTCTGGTCCTGAGTACTACAGCTTTCCCGAGGCGGTGCAGATGCAGGCGCTGGAGGGCGATGGACTGTCGTTTCCAAGCGTCCGCAGTGAGTTGCAGGTGGATTTGTCGCAATCGATGGGGCGTTGGGGAGCGCTGTTCGTCTCAGCCCGACAGCAGCGCTACTGGGGCAGTAACGACCTGGAACACTTCGTACAGCTGGGTTACTCCGGCAGCTACCGGCAGCTCAGTTACAACCTCTACTACAACCAGTACCGCACGCTGTTCGGTGCTCCTGAGCGTCAGTTGATGATCTCTGTGAGCATACCGCTTGGCTCGTCTGGCGCTTCGGGCATGTATTCGGTCTCACGCGGTGCTGACCAGCGTCTCTATCAGCAGGCAAGCGTCTTCGGCAATGCTCTCGATGACCATCGCCTCGATTACGGCGTGACCTTTGATCGTTCCGACGAGCAAGGCTCTCGGGGCAGCCTCAATCTGGGTTACCAGGGGCGTTATGGGCAGGTCGATTTTGGGCACAGCCAGGGGCAGGGCTATGAACAGACCAATCTCGAGCTGTCCGGAGGGATGGTGGCGCATGCCAATGGACTCACACTGTCGCAACCACTGGGGGAGACCGTTGCTCTGGTACAGGTGCCCGACGCCGAGGGGCTAGCGCTGCAGTCGCAGGTGGGGGTGCGCACGGATGGCCGTGGCTATGCGGTAGTGCCGAGCCTGACGCCTTATCGAAGCAATCGTCTGTCGTTGTCGATGAGCGGGCTGGGGGAGAACGTCGAGGTCATGACGGCGGCCCAGGAGGTGGTACCGACTCGTGGCGCAGTGGTGCTGGCGCCGTTCGAGGCTCGCAGTGGTTACCGGCTCATGTTGCGGCTGAGCGATGCGCAGGGGGAGCCCTTGCCCTTTGGAGCACGAATCGTCGGCGCCAATGGCCAGGAACTGGGGCTGGTCGGTCCCGAGGGGCTGGCCTATGTCGCAGGTGCTGAACCTGCAGGCAAGCTGAACGTCCGCTGGGGTGCTGGCCGGAGCTGCACAGTGGCCTACCGTGTGCCGCCGGGGGCGCCGCAGACGCCAGTTAGAGGCTTGAAGGAGAGCTGTCTATGAGCAAGTCGCGGGTTGCGCATCCTTTGTTCCGATTGCTGTGGATGGTGGTGCTAGGCGCTGCAGTACCATTCGCCCATGCAACCTGCTCATGGGAGAGCGACTTCGATCAGGGTGTTTATACGTTCAACTTCCCCACCCCGATCATTGCCCCGTCAGGTTCGCCCCGGATGGGGCAGGTGCTCGCGGAGTCGAGACAGCCGGTTAGGTATCCGTTCTATCTCTTGAGATGTCAGCTGGGCCAAGGCAACGCCACAGGCTCGTTTGCAGCTGAAAGGGCGAGCGCAGGGCTGCAGGGGGTCTACGAGACCAACGTCCCGGGGGTCGGCTATCGGGTCAGTTTGCAGCCGGAGGGGCTTTACGTCGGAAGCGAATGGAGGCGATCCATCCCGCCACTGTTCACCGGTCTGTTGACGGCAGGAGACGTATGGAGAGAAATCAAGCTCGAACTGGTTGCCATCGGCTCCACGGTAGGGACTGGAGCCATCACGCCTGGCAGCTACGCGACCCTGCGCACCGTTCGTTACAACCGCTATTTGCAGGTCAATATCCAGTCCGCCAGGATCGCTCCTTCACCGCCATCGTGTCGCCTCTTCGGCAACCCTGATCAGACGGTTACATTGGCACCTGTGTACCGCAACCGCTTTTCAGGGGTGGGGTCGACGCAGGGCGAGCAGTCATTCGACATCGTTCTGCAGTGCGAGAAGGTCGCTAATGGCATCGTTCAACTGCGCATGGACGGAACGCCACACAGCTCCAACGCTCCTGGGGTGCTTGCGCTGACGTCGAGCGCGGCGGCAACGGGGGTGGGCTTGCAGGTACTCGACGGCACCACCAGTGCGCCAGTCGACCTCGGTCGCACCAGGCAACTGGCCGGGCTGACCAATGGTTTGAATACCCTGCCGTACCGGGTGCGCTACTACCAGACCTCTACACCGGTGGGGGCTGGTGCAGCGCTTGCCTCGGTGACCTTGACGCTGACTTATCAGTGAGCAGCCGCCACCCGCGCATCGCCAGGAGCGCGGGCAATTCTGAGATAACGTCACAAAATCAGAGAATGTATTTGCAAGTCATTATCATTGGTTGGCGCTGTTGATGCTACGGCGTGCGTTGCTATCGGCTTTTGCTGCGTCATGTTTGTGCGTGCCGGGGGCTCCGGCCGCCTGCTGAGGCACGCCGGGCAAGCCTGCGACAGGGACTGTCATCAGAGATAGGGTTTTTACAATGAACAACGACATGATTCGCTTGCTGGTCGCGGACGACCATCCCGTTGTCTGTGCCGGTATAAGGCAGACGCTGTTTGCCAGCCATGCTGTTTCCATCGTGGACTCGGTGCAGGGGCCGGCGCGTTTGTTGGAGCGGCTCGAAGGCCATGACCAGGACTTCGATGTGCTGCTTTCGGGTTATATCCTCCCCGCCGCCGGGCACAGCGGTGGGTTGAGCCTGTTCCAGCTGATCCGGCGCAAGTATCCCGACCTCAATATCGTGGTGCTGACCATGCAGGAGAATCCGAGCATCCTCCATGCACTGGCTTCGTCGGGTATTTCCTGCATCCTCAGCAAGCGCGACCCGCTCAGCCATCTGCTGCCGGCCATCCAGGTGGCGATGGCCAAGGGGCGCTACCTGTCACCGCGCATCGCCACGCTGATGAACAACAGCTCACGCAGGGCCGGCTTCGGTGTGCTGAGCCCGCGCGAGCTGGAAGTGGTGCGCCTGTTCGTTTCGGGGCTGAAGGTCAACGAGATTGCTGAGTGCCTGCATCGCAGCAAGAAAACCATCAGTACGCAGAAGACTACCGCCATGCAGAAGCTGGGGCTGGAACGCGACGCCGAGCTGATCCGCTATTCGATAGAAATGGGGCTGCTCGAGAACTGCATGCCGGAGCAGCTGGAAGAGTGCGTCAAGGCCTGATCCGTCAGGCCTGCGCCAGGCAGACGCGGTTGCGGCCCTGGGCCTTGGCCAGGTACATGGCACTGTCGGCCTGGCGGATCAGGCCGGTGGCATCCTCGTGACCCTGAGTCAGGGCTACACCGATGCTGGCACCGACCCGTACGGCCCGACCCTCCAGGTACATGGGGGTGTCGAGCCCCTCCAGCAAACGCCTGGCGAGGTCCTGCGCCGCGTCGGCCGACTGCACGTTCTCGCAGACCACCACGAACTCGTCGCCGCCGAGCCGGGCGGGCAGGTCGACGTCGCGAACGTACTGGCGCATGCGCCGTGCGACTTCGGCCAGCACCTGATCACCGAAGGCATGGCCGTGCTGGTCGTTGATCGGTTTGAAGCCATCCAGGTCGATCAGCATCACCGCCAACAGCTCGTTGCGCCTGCTGCTGCGCGCCAGGGCCTGCTCCAGGTGCTGTTGCAGGGCAGTGCGATTGGCCAGGCCGGTCAGCGGGTCCTGCATGGCCAGCTCGCTGAGGCGCAGGTTGGCATGCTCGAGCGCCTGGGTGCGTTCGGTCACGCGCTTGGCCAGCACCTGCTCGTTGAGTTGCAAGGCCGCTTCGCGTTGCCGTTTCAGTTCGTTGAAGCGTGCTGCCAGGGCGAAGGACAGCAGGATCATCTCCAGCCCTGAGCCGATCTGCATGGAGTAGAGGGTGAGGAAGTTCGATGGGATCAGGGCGAAATTGCGTAGCGCCAGCAGCACCGCGCCGCTCAGCAGCATCAACCAGGCCAGGGCGAACAGACGGCTACCGGGTACCCGGTAGCCGACGCAGACGAAGCTGGTGAGCAGCAGGGTCAGGGTGGCGCTCAGGCCGGTCAGTGACATGAGCTGCAGGGCCCGTTGCACGGGGAGCACGATGGTCGCCAGCACGGCAGCGGCGATGGCGGCACATAGCACCAGCAGCCCCTTGTCCCAGCGCGGCAGCCACTGGCGGGTGTCGAGGAAACTACGGGCGAATACCACCGAGAGCAGTGCCGCCAGCGTCAGGCTGACCGGCAGCATGCGATTGCTCCAGGGGGCAGCCTGCGACCACAGGTACTGGGCGCCGAGGCCGTTCAGCGAGAGCACGCTGAGGGCGAAGGCGAACATGAACGACACGTAGCTGAGAAAGGGACGCTCGCGCAGTGCCAGGAACAGCAGCAGGTTGTACAGGCCCAAGGCGATCAGCACGCCGAAGTAGATGGCATGCACCAGGTAACCAATCTGGCTGTGCTGTTCGAAGTCGCGCAGCGACATCAGGCTGCCGCTGAGGGTCATGCTGCCGCGTGAGTCGACACGCAGGTACAGCGTGCGGCGCTCTCCCGGTTGCAGGACGATGTCGAACACGGGGTTGCGGTGGCCGACACTGCGCTGCGCATAGGGCACGGTGTCTCCGCTGCGTGACTGCCGGATGCCGTCGGCACCGACATCGTACAGGCGCACTTCGTCCAGCGAGGCGTAGCTGAGCTCCAGGCGCCAGGTGCGCGTGTGCTTCGCCTCCGACAGCAGCGGCAGGCGCAACCAGATCACGCCGGGTACATAGCCGAAGCTCAGGTCGCGTCGGGTCAGCGAGCTGTGGAATGGCGCATCGCTGCGCATGACGTCGGCCAGGCTCGATGTGCCCTGCGGATCGGCCAGGAAGTCGACCTGGCCGTACAGGTCCTGCGTCGGCGTGTGCTCGGCGAGGCGCATCTCGGCGTGTGCCGCCGGGCCGGTCAGCAGCAGGCAGAGCACCATGAGCAGGCCCGGCAGCGAGACCGAAAAGTCAGCGGTGGGGCGTCGATTGGCGGGCATGGGCTGGGCCTGGAGAACCGGCATGCCACGAATAGTGGCAGAAAGCCTCCCGTGACAGCTAGTGCCTCGGGGTTCGGGCGTCCTTGTGCAGGTGCGCGCCCAAGGTCCGCAACGGTGCCAGCTGGCGGCAGATCAGCGCCAACTGCGTCTGTACCAGGCGCTGGCGCTCGTCGGCGTCATCGGCGATCTGCTCCAGGTTCTGCGCCAGGGTCTGCTCCTCGTCACTGTGGATCGCCAGTGGCCGCTCGCCGCGCAGGCCGGCGGCGATGTCGTCCAGGCTGCCGGCGAGTTTCTCGGCCTGTTCCAGCAACTGGGCCTGGGTCGCCTGGGGCAGTTGCTCGCCGCGGTGTGCGCCGAGTCCCGAGAGGTAGCTGAGCAGGGTGTGCGAGAGCACCAGGAAGCGGAAGCCCAGGTCGGCGTCCTTGCGGAAGTGCCCCGGCTCCATGAGCATGTTGCCGAGGGTCGTGGACAGTGCGGCGTCGGCATTGTGCGCGTTGCGCCGCGCCAGGCGATAACCGAGGTCATCGCGCTTGCCCTGGGCGTACTGGGCGATGATCTGCCGCAGATAGGCGCTGTTGCAGCTCAGGGTGTTGGCCAGCATGTTGCCCAGGCGCCGACCCTGCCAGTCGGGGAGGATCAGGAACACCGCCAGGCCGGCGAGCAGGCCACCGAGCAGGGTGTCGATCAGGCGTGGCATGAACAGGCCGTGACCGTCGCCGATCTGGTTGAAGCAGAACAGCACCAGCAGGGTGATTGCCGCCGTGGCCAGCGTATAGCGCGTGCTGCGGGTGGCGAAGAACGCTACCCCGGCGACCACCGCGAACAGCACCTGGATGCGCGGGTCGGGGAACAGGTCGAACAGCGCCCAGCCGATGCCGAGGCCGAGCAGCGTGCCGGCGATGCGCTGCACCAGCTTGAGGCGAGTGGCGCCGTAGTTCGGTTGGCAGACGAACAGCGTGGTCAACAGGATCCAGTAGCCCTGCGTCGGGTGGATCAGGTGCAGCAGGCCATAGCCTGCGGCCAGGGCGATGGACAGGCGCAGGGCATGGCGGAACAGCAGCGAGGTGGGGGTGAGCTGCTGGCTGATGCGCTCCCCGACTTCACGCAGCGAATGTGGCTCGCGGTCCAGCAGGCTGCTGTCCTGCTCGTCGGCCAGGGCGTCGGGATTGCTGGCGTTGCCGAGCAACTGGTCGAGGGTGGCCAGGTTGCCGGCCAGCGCCCCCAGTGAGCGCAGCAGGTGGCGCCAGGCCGGGTTGCTCTGCAGGTGCAGGTGATCGAGCGAGGCGTGCAGGTCTTCCAGGGCCTGGCTGCACAGTTCGCGGTACTCGAACGGCTGGCGCAGCTCGATGGCGCCGGCCAGGCGTTGGCAGGCTTCGCCATGCAAACGCAGCAGGCGTTGGCAGCGGAACAGCACGTCGCTGTGGAAGAAGGCCTCGGCCAGTTCGTTGTAGGGGTAGTGTGACGAGCTGGCGCGCTCGTGAATGTCCTGGGCGAGAAAGTACAGCTTCAGGTAGCGATTGACCTTGGGGCCGGGGCGGCCATTGCCGACCCGATGCAGAATGATCTCCTTGGCGGCGTTGAGTGCCGACACCACCCGGCCGTTCTGTTGCGCCAGGGCCAGGCGTCGCTGCTCGACATCGAGCTGGCGCAGCGGCTCGAACAGCGCCGCCTTGAGCTTGAGGTACTTGCCCAACTCGCGAAACAGGCGGGCCAGGCTGTGCTGGATCGGCTGATGGGCGAACAATCCCTGCCAGATCACCGACAGCACGCCATACCAGGCCGCACCGGCCACCAGCAGCAAGGGTTCCAGCCACAGGCCGGCGACGCCGCCGCGCTGCTCCACGCCGATCATGCTGTATACCGCGAGAATCAGTGTGCCGGAGCCGAGGGTGGCGAAGCGCTCGCCAAGGGCACCCAGCATGGTCAGGCAGAACGCCGACAGGGCCAGGGCGGCGACGAACAGCCAGGGATAAGGGAACAGCCACTCGACGGCATAGGCCGCCGCGCTGAAACAGACCAGCGTCACCAGCACCGTGCCCAGGCGCCCCTGCCAGCTGTCATCGGTCTCGGTCAGGGCGCTGGCGATGATGCCGAGAAACAGCGGGATCAGCGCATGCGTCCAGCCCTGCCAGCCACACAGTGCCAGTGCGCCGGCGAGGGCGATGAACACCCGCAGGCTGGCGCTGAACTTGTCCAGCGCCCAGAGGCGGCGCAGTGATTGGCGAAGGCGTGGACGGGGCATGGCGGACCTGATCGCAGAAGATGCGAGCAGCCTACCGGAACTCGGCGGTCACTGGATATCGGCGACGTCGCGCAGGGGTGGGATTGATTTATGGACTGATCGGTTCTAAAGTTCGCGGCATGACGACACGTGGACGCCCCAAGAGCTTCTGCCCGGACCGGGCGCTGGAAAATGCCATGCAACTGTTCTGGCAGCGCGGCTATGAAGCCGCGTCGCTACAGGACCTGCAGGCAGCCACCGGCCTGTCCAAGAGCAGCCTGTACCAGACCTACCCGAGCAAGCAGGCCTGGTTCGTCGCCGCGTTCAGCCTGTACGTGGCGCAGCGTCGTGCCCTGATGCTCGAGCAACTGGCCGCCGGCGCATCACCGCTGGGCTTCATTCGCGAGCGTCTGCTCAGCGTGCTCGAGGACGATGGGCCCGATGGCGTGCCGCGTGGATGCATGCTGGTCAACGTGGCCAACGAGTTTTCGCTGTCGGAGCCGGCCCTGGTGCCGGTCCTGCAGCAGGCCACGGCCGGTATCTGCCAGGTTTTCGAACAGGCGCTGGAACGCGCCGTCGCTTGCGGCGAGCTGAGCGGCTGTGACGATCGGGTGGCGCTGGCCGGCTATCTGCAATGCGTGATGAGCGGGCTGCGCACCCAGGTCAAGTCGGGGCTGCCCGCCGCATCGATTCGAACCACCGTGGCGGTGGTGATGGCGAGCTTGAACAGCGTATGAAGACGCCTGTGCGGGGCTTCGTTCGCTTAATTTTGGACTGATTGGTTCTTAAAGGAAGGCGATATGCGGGAATTGTTCGAACTGTGCGGTGCCGACCGCGAGCTGCTGTTCTCACCCTACTGCTGGCGAGTGCGTCTGGCGCTGGCCCACAAGGGGCTGGATTGGCAGAGCCGGCCGATTCACTTCACCGACAAGGAGGCGATCGCCTTCTCCGGGCAGAAGCTGGTGCCGGTGCTGACCGATGGCGACGAAACGATCAACGACAGCCTGGCCATTTTCGCCTACCTCGACCGACGCTACCCGGCGCAGCCCTTGCTGGGCGACGCGCAGGCGAGCCAACGGGCACGCCTGGTCGAGAAGTTGAGCTTCCATGCGGTGCGCATGCCGCTGCTGAAGATGCTGGTGCCACGCGTCTGGCAGGTGATCGACCCGGTCGACCGTGACTATTTCCGCAGCACCCGGGAGAAGGCGCTGGGCATGAGTCTGGAGGCGTTCGCCGACCCGGAAGGCGGCGAGCGGCTGTTTCGCGAGGCCATCGCCCCGCTGGAGAGCTGGTTGAGCGAGCAGCCGTACCTGGATGGCCAGGAAGCAGGTGGTTGCGACTACCTGCTGGCCGGGCTGATGTTCTGGGCCTGGTGCCTGGGCGTGCAGCCCTGGGCCGATGATTCGGCCTTCGGCGCCTGGTTCTCGCGCATTCTGCAGGCTTACGAAAGCACTCACGGCCCGGTCAGGCGGGCCCCGACCCAAGTGGAGGAAAGCCAATGATCGACCTTTACTACTGGACCACCCCGAACGGTCACAAGGTCAGCATCCTGCTCGAGGAAACCGGGCTGGAGTACAGCGTGCGCCCGGTGCATATCGGCAAGGGCGAGCAGTTCGCCCCCGAATTCCTCAAGATCGCACCGAACAACCGCATTCCGGCCATCGTCGATCATGCCCCGGCCGACGGCGGCGAGCCCATCGCCCTGTTCGAGTCCGGGGCGATCCTCGAATACCTGGCGGACAAGAGTGGCCAGTTCCTGCCGAGCGAGACGCGTGCCCGCTTCGAGGTCCTGCAGTGGCTGTACTGGCAGATGGGCGGTGTCGGACCGATGGCGGGGCAGAACCACCATTTCGTGCGTTACGCGCCGGAGCCGATTCCCTATGCCATCGAGCGCTACGTGAAAGAGACCGCGCGACTGTACGGCGTGCTGGATCGCCAGCTGGCCGGGCGCGAGTACGTGGCGGGCGACTACTCCATCGCCGACATGGCCATCTATCCCTGGGCCAAGCTGTGGGAAATGCAGCGGCAGCGGCTGGAGGACTTCCCCAACATGGCCGCCTGGCTCGAACGCATCGGCGCACGCCCGGCCGTGCAACGGGCCTATGCGCTGGTGGAGAAGGTCAACGAAGACCCCCAGGCACTGCTGACCGCCGAAGCGCGCAAGCTGCTGTTCGGGCAGTGACGGTAGCCGTACCGGCGAACCCGAGTGCCGGGCCTCGTCCGGCACGCGCTGTCTGGCCGGCTGGAGTTTCTCCTTCGGACCCGTCAGCGGCTACCGCTGCGTGGCGCCTGATTGCTCTCGGTCTGGCGCCTCGCGGTCCGCATGGCTTCCCCCATCAATACGCCGGCGCCGAAATTTCTCATGGATTTTCCTGTGAGCTGCCGCACGTTTTCCTAGACTTGAGGTTGTTGGCCCGCAATGGTTGGAGACGGTCATGCGAATCGGCGTACCCAAGGAAATCAAGAACCACGAATATCGCGTCGGCCTTACGCCGCAATCGGTTGCCGAGCTGACGGCCCTGGGGCATGAGGTATGGGTCGAGACCCAGGCCGGTGCGGCCATCGGCTTCGCCGACGAGGATTACCGTGAGGCGGGCGCCCAGATCGCCAGCCATTCGAGCGAGGTGTTCCAGCAGGGGCAGTTGATCGTCAAGGTCAAGGAGCCCCTGGCGGTGGAACGCGCCAAGCTGCGGCCGCAGCACACGCTGTTCACCTACCTGCACCTGGCCCCCGATCGTCCGCAGACTGAAGAGCTGATGGCCGGCGGCGCTACCTGTATTGCCTACGAGACGGTCACCGATGCACAGGGGCGCTTGCCGTTGCTGGCGCCGATGTCGGAGGTGGCCGGGCGCATGTCGATCCAGGCCGGCGCCGGCTGCCTGGAGAAGGCGCGCGGCGGCCGTGGCGTGCTGCTTGGTGGCGTGCCGGGCGTGGCGCCTGGCAAGGTGGTGATTCTTGGCGGCGGCGTGGTCGGCAGCCATGCGCTGGCGATGGCGGTAGGGCTGGGGGCGGATGTCACCGTGCTGGACCGCAGCGTGGACGCCCTGCGCCGCCTCGACAGCCAGTACGGCAACCGCATCACCACGCTCTACTCGACCCGCGCGGCGGTGCGCGAGCAGGTGCTTGCCGCCGACCTGGTGATCGGTGGTGTGCTGATTCCCGGCGCGGCGGCGCCCAAGCTGGTCACCGCCGAGATGGTCAAGCGGATGAAGGCCGGGGCTGTGCTGGTGGACGTGGCCATCGACCAGGGGGGCTGCGCCGAGACCTCGCATGCCACCACGCATGCCGAGCCCACCTACGTGGTCGACGATGTCGTGCATTACTGCGTGGCCAACATGCCGGGGGCGGTCGCGCGCACCTCGACCCTGGCGCTGAACAACGCCACCTTGCCCTTTGTCGTGGCGCTGGCGCAGAAGGGCACGCGCAGGGCGCTGGAGGACGATGCGCATCTGCTTGCCGGTCTCAATGTCGCGCGCGGCGTGATCACCTGCGGCAGCGTCGCCGAGGCGCACGGGTTGAAATTCCATTCACCGGCCAGCCTGCTCGAGCAGCTCTAGCCGCAGGGGATGTCGTCCTGTATCACGCCGTTCGCCAGCGTTGGCGGCAGGCGGCGCGTGCACTGACTAAGCTGAATGAGGTATCTCGCGCTTGAGGATACGGCCGTGTTCGCTCGCTATGTGCATGTGTTGTTGGCGTTGCTCGTTGGCTTCGGTTTCCAGGGCGTTGCGCAGGCCGAAGGCTTGCGGCTGTATACCGAAGAGTACCCGCCGATCAACTTCAGCCGGGACGATGGCAAGCCGACCGGTCTGGCCACCGAGGTGGTGCTCGAGATCATGCGGCGCACCGGCGACACGGCGCCCATCGAGGTCGTGCCCTGGGCACGGGGTTACCAGCAGGCGCAGGTCAGGCCGAATACCGGGTTGTTCGTCACGATGCGCATCCCCGAGCGCGAGAAGCTGTTTCACTGGGTCGGGCCGCTGACGCGCAATACCACGTCCTTCTATGCCCTGCGCAGGAACGGGCTGCAGCTGGATGACTTCGAGCAGGCCCGCCAGGTGGGCAAGATCGCGGTACCGCGTGACTGGTACAGCCATCAGCACCTGCTGGCGCATGGCTTCACCAACCTGTATCCGGTGGCGGGCCCGGACCAGGTAATACGCATGCTCAAGCGTGGCCGGGTCAAGCTGATGGCGCTGGATGACCTCAGCCTCAATGCCCTGCTCGACGGTGGCGGGCTGGCCGTGGGGGAGGTGGAGCAACTGCTGGTGTTCCTGCACAGTGATTCCTACATCGCCTTTTCGCAGGACACCGACCCGCGATTGCTGGCGCGCTGGCAACAGGCGCTCGATGCGATGAAGGCCGATGGCAGCTTCGCCGCCATCTACCACAAATGGCTGCCCGGCCTGCCGCTGCCGCCCTGAAGAACCGTTACAGCGGCCAGACCCACAGCAGCATCGGTACGCTCAGCGCGACCACGAGAATCTCCAGTGGCAGGCCCAGGCGCCAGTAGTCGCCGAAGCGAAAGCCGCCGGGGCTGAGGATCAGTGTGTTGTTCTGGTGACCGATGGGGGTCAGGAACGAGCACGAGGCACCGATGGCCACGGCCATCAGCAGCGCATCCGGGCTGACGCCGAGCTGGCTCGCGGCGCTCAGGGCGATCGGGCACATCACGGCGGCGGTAGCGGCGTTGTTCATGAAGTCCGACAGGGTCATGGTCACCACCAGCAGCAGGGTGACGACGATGATCGGATTGCCCTGGGCCAGGTGCTCCATCAGCAGGCGGGCCAGCAGGTCGGCTGCGCCGCTCGATGACATCGCCCCGGCCACCGGAATCAGGGCGCCGAGCAGGACGATCACCGGCCAGTCGATGGCCTCATAGACGGCGCGCAGGGGCACCAGGCGCAGCAGCATGTAGGCCAGTACGCCGGTGGCGAAGGCTATCGCCGCAGAGAGCAGGCCGAAGGCCGCCGCGGCAATGGCCAGGAGCATGATGCCGAGGGCCAGGTTGGCCTGGCGCGGGTCGGGGATGTTGATGGCGCGCGCCGCCAGGGGCACGCAGCCGTAGTCGTTGGCGAACTCGCCGATGTCCTCGGCGCTGCCCTGCATCAGCAGCACGTCACCGTTCTGGATGAGGGTCGAACGCAGGCGCTTGATCGAACGATGGCTCTGGCGCGAGATGGCCAGCAGGTTGATGGCGTAGCGGCTGCGCAGGCGCGTGCTGCTGGCGGAACGTCCGATCAGCGACGAGTCCGGCTTGACCAGCAGTTCCAGCAGGGTGCGTTCGTCGCCGTTGCTGTCCTTCTTTTCCGCGTCCTTGTCGTTGTCCTGCTCCTCGCGTTGTTCCGCTTCTTCGGCCTCGCGTGCGGCCTCCAGCAGCAGGTCCAGCTGGCTGAGTACTTCACCCAGTTCCTCCGGGTCGGCCTCGATCACCAGCACGTCGTCGGCCTGCAGCACCCGGCGCGGGTTGGGCGCGCTCAGGCGCAGCTTGTTGCGCACCATGGCGACCACCTGGGCGTCGGCTTCGTCGAGCAACTGCTCGATCTCGCGCAGGGTCTTGCCCTGTGCCACGCCACCTTCCTTGACCCGGGCCTCGGTCAGGTAGTGGCCGGTATCGAAGCTGGCGGCATTGCCGACCTCGCGTCTGGGAACCAGGCGCCAGCCAAGCAGGGTGATGAACAGCACGCCGGCCAGCGCCACGGCGACACCGACCGGGCTGAAGTCGAACATGGCGAAGGGGCCGTCGCCGTGCTGTGCGCGAAAGCTGGAGACGATCAGGTTCGGTGGCGTGCCGATCAGCGTGGTCATGCCGCCGAGGATGGTGCCGAAGGCCAGCGGCATGAGGATGCGTCCTGGCGGCATTTCCAGACGCGAGGCGATCTGCAGGGCGATGGGCATCAGCAGGGCGAGGGCGCCGACGTTGTTCATGAACGCCGACAGCAGGGCGCCCAGGCCGGTCAGGGCGGCGATCGACAGCAGTACGCCGGAGCCACTGGGGATCAGGCGCAGGGCCAGGCGGTTGACCGCGCCGGTACGTTGCAGGCCGTAGCTGAGTACCAGCACGCAGGCCACGGTGATCACCGCCGGGTGGCCGAAGCCGGTGAAGGCCTCGCGCTCGGGCACCAGGCCGACGATGACACAGGCCAGCAGGGCACCGAGGGCCACCACATCGTGCCGCCAGCGGCCCCAGATGAACAGCCCCATGCTGGCGACGAGAATGGCGAAGATCTGGCCTTGTTCGAGGGTCATGGGGCGGGACTGTCCTTGTGGCGCGCACGGGCGCATGTGCTGTATGTAGCAGAGTGCGCGCTGCCCCGGCAGTTCCCGCCCTTCTGCTAGACGAACTGGGCGGCGGCGTAGCCCGAGGCCCAGGCCCACTGGAAGTTGAAGCCGCCGAGATGCCCGGTGACGTCCAGCACCTCGCCGATGAAGTACAGCCCCGGGACCTTGAGCGACTCCAGGGTCTTCGAGGACACCTCGTGGGTGTCGATCCCGCCCAGGGTGACCTCGGCGGTGCGATAGCCCTCGGTGCCGGCCGGTACCAGTTGCCAGTCGGACAGGCGCTCGGCGATCGCCGTCAGTTCCGCCGGGGTGTACTGCTTCAGTGGCTTGTTGACGAACCAGCTGTCGACCAGCAGCGTCGCCATCTTGCGGGTGAACAGCTCGGCCAGCAGGGTCTTCAGCTCACTGTTGCCTCGCTCGCGCTGCTGCGTGGCCAGCCATTCGGGCAGGTCGATGTGCGGCAGCAGGTCGATATGCAGGGTGTCGCCGGGTTGCCAGTAGGACGATATCTGCAGGATCGCCGGGCCGGAGAGGCCACGGTGCGTGAAGAGGATGTTCTCGACGAAGCTCTGGCCGTTGCAACTGACCCGGCAGTCCTCCACCGAGGTGCCGGACAGTTCCGTGCACAGTGCCTTGAGCTGCGGTTCGGTGACCGTGAAGGGCACCAGGCCGGCGCGGGTCGGCAGCAGCGTATGGCCGAACTGCCTGGCCACCTGGTAGCCGAAACCGCTGGCGCCCAGGGTCGGGATGGACAGGCCACCGCTGGCGATCACCAGCGACTGGCAGGCCACGTCGCCCAGGTCGGTGTGCAGGAGGAAGCCCTGTGCGGCCTTGTCGATGCTCTGCACGGCCGTGTTCAGGCGAATCTCGGCGCCTGACTCGGCGCATTCGGCCAGCAGCAGCTCAAGGATGTCGCTGGACTTGTGGTCGCAGAACAGCTGGCCGAGCTTCTTCTCGTGGTAGGGCACAGCATGCTTGGCCACCAGGCCGATGAAGTCCCACTGGGTGAAGCGCGCCAGCGCCGATTTGCAGAAGTGCGGGTTGCCGGAGAGAAAGTTGGCCGGCTCGCAGTACAGGTTGGTGAAGTTGCAGCGCCCGCCTCCTGACATGAGGATCTTCTTGCCGGCCTTGTTGGCATGGTCCAGCACCAGCACCTTGCGCCCGCGGGCCGCTGCAGTGGCTGCGCACATCAGGCCGGCGGCACCCGCGCCGATGATCAGTACCTCGGTTTGCAACACGAAAGATTCCCCTGGCTGGCGCAGGATCGGCTGCGCGAAAACCCGCGAAGTTTACCCGAAGCGGTCGAGGCCGGCATGGCGGCGAAGTGTGCAGATCCCAGGGCATTTGTGGCTGTGTCAGGGGCGAGACAGTGACGCTGGCCATCAGGGCTGCTATCACTACAGGGGCCCACCCCGGATGGACCGCCGTCGATGCCCCTGTTGCGCGCCTGGCTGTTGCTGCTGATGTCGTTGCCTGCGTTGGCAGCGGCCGAATCGTTGCGGCTGGTGGCCGACCCCTGGCCACCGTTCACCGATCAGCGGCTACCCGGCAACGGCCTGGCCAGTGACCTGGTGGAGCAGGCCCTCGAGCGTGCCGGATACCGCACCCACTATGCCGAGGTGCCCTGGGAGCGGGCCGTGCTGGGGCTCAAGCGGGGCGACTACGATGTGCTGATCAATGCCTGGTACAGCGTGGAACGCACGCGGTTCGGTCATTTCTCGCAGCCGTACCTGATCAATCGCATCCGCTTCCTGCAGCGCAAGGGCGGCGATATCCGCTTTCAGCGCCTGGCCGATCTCTATCCGCACAGCATTGCGGTGGTCAGGGGCTACGCCTACTCCAAGGTATTCGACAACGACCCGGACCTGCACAAGGTCGGCGTCAGCAGCTTCGAGATCGCCGCGCGCATGCTCAACGCCGGGCGGGTGGAGCTGGCGCTCGAGGATGAACTGGTGGCGCGGCATCAGCTAGGGCGCAGCCTGAGCATGCTGCGTGATGGCCTGGAGTTCCTGCCGCAGCCGCTGAGCGAGAACGGCCTGCACATTCTGGTGCGCCTGAGTCATCCCGAGCACAAGGCGATCGTCGAGCGCTTCGATGCGGCGATCCAGGCCATGCGCGACGATGGCAGCTACGCCGCGACGTTTCGCCGCCACGGCTTCTGATCAGGCCAGAACGGTGCGGGCGCGGCCTTGCTGCTTGGCCCGGTACAGGCGGATATCGGCCTCGTGCAGGAGGCTCTCCAGGTCCTCCGGTTCACCGTGATACAGCCCGGCGCTGAACGACAGCGGCGGCGCCCCGACGGCGTAGTGCAGGCCGGCGCAGTGCTGGCGCAGCTTCTCCAGTGCCTGGTTCACGTGATCGGCGCCGTGCAGCGTGAGCAGGGCGAATTCCTCGCCGCCGAGGCGCCCCAGGAGCATGTCCGGGAAAAAACTGCTCAGAGCGCGGGCGAAGACCACCAGCGCGCTGTCGCCGCTGGCGTGGCCGAAGCCGTCGTTGATCTGCTTGAAATGATCGAGGTCGAGCATCGCCACGCTGATGTGGCGGCTGTCGCGCTGGGCCTGCTGCAGAATCTGCATGCCCTGTTCGTAGAACGCACGGCGGTTTCTCAGCCCGGTCAGGGCATCGTATTCGGCGGCTTTCTTCAGGGCGCGCAGCAGGTCGCGGCGTTCCAGGGTCGACATCACCCGGCAGTTCAGTTCCTCGGGGCAGAACGGCTTGCGCAGGAAATCGTCGGCCCCGTGCTTGATGAACTGGGCGCTGAGCGAACCCTTGGGGTCGGCGGAGACACCGATGATGATCAGGTCGTTGAGCCGCAGTTTCTGCCGCAGCAGCTTGACCAGCTCGAAGCCGCTGACGCCGGGCATGGAGTGATCGAGCACCAGCAGGTCGAGGTCCGGATGCTCGTTGAGCTGACGCAGGGTCTCCTTGCCGTCGCGGGCCTCGATGATCTGGTAGTGGTGCGGCTCGAGAATATGGCGGATGTAGTGGCGCTGGGCGTCGGAGTCGTCGGCGATGAGGATCTTGATGTGACTGTTGTGATCGAGCCGGTGCAACAGGCGGAAGGCGTACTCGTAGGAGTGCTGGCTTTCCTTGAGCACGTAGTCGACCACGCCCTTCATCAGCAGCTCGTCGCGGCGCTGCTCGTTGTAGCTGCCACTGAGCACGATGCAGGGCAGGTGATAGCGCATCACCAGGTCGACGCTCTCGCCATTGGGCGCGTCCGGCAGGTGCAGGTCGACGATGGCGGCGAAGAACAGGTCGGAGGAGGTGTCCAGCATCACTTCGGCTTCGGCCAGCGAGGCACAGAAGATCGGCTCCAGATCCGGTTCCTGGCGGAACAGATGCTCGAGGATCTTCAGTACCAGCGGGCTGTCTTCGATGACCAGAATATTGCGCATGGGTGACTCCGGCCCCAGGCCATTTAATGCTTTATATCAGCCTTACACTAGACGCACACGCAAAGATCGGCCCTTGATCTTGCCCTCTGCAAGGCGACTCAGGGCCTTGCGGGCGACGTCGCGCTGAACGGCGACATAGGCCTGGTGATCGAACAGGGCGATCTTGCCGACCTGGTCGCCACCGATGCCCGCGTCCCCGGTCAGCGCGCCGAGAATGTCGCCCGGGCGCAGCTTGTCCTTGCGCCCGGCGGCGATGCACAGGGTGTGCATCGGCGGCAGCAGTGGCTCACCGCTGGCTTTCGCGGCGGGCAGCGGGTACCAGGCCAGTTCCTTGCCCTGCAGGGCTTCGATGGCCTGGGCGCGGCCGGCTTCGGCCGGCGCCACCAGGCTCAGGGCCAGGCCTTTCTCACCGGCCCGTCCGCTGCGGCCGATGCGGTGGATGTGCACCTCTGCATCCCGGCTCAGCTCGACGTTGATCACCATCTCCAGGCCGGCGATGTCCAGGCCACGCGCCGCGACGTCGGTGGCCACCAGCACGCTGAGGCTGCGGTTGGCGAACAGGGCGAGGATCTGGTCGCGTTCACGCTGCTCCAGGTCGCCGTGCAGGGCTGCGGCGGAAATCTTCTCCGCCTCCAGTTGCCTGGCCAGCTCGTCGCATTGCTGGCGCGTGGCGCAGAAGGCCACCACCGGCTGCTTGCGCAAATGCCGCAGCAAGGTGCTGACCGCCTCCATGCGCTGGCCCGGGGCGATCTCGTAGAAACGTTGTTCGATCTGCCCGTCGTCGTGCAGTGCCTCGACCTCGACCCGCTCCGGGTTGCGCAGGAAGCGTGCGGCGAGCTGTTCGATGCCGGCTGGATAGGTGGCGGAGAACAGCAGTGTCTGGCGCCGGGCCGGGGTCTGCTCGATGATCTCGCTGATGCTGTCGACGAAGCCCATGTCGAGCATGCGGTCGGCCTCGTCGAGCACCAGGGTGTTGAGGCCGTCGACCTTCAGCGTGCCCTTGCGCAGGTGTTCCTGCACGCGTCCCGGTGTGCCGACGATGACGTGCGCGCCGTGCTCCAGCGAGCCGATCTGCGGGCCGAAGGGTACGCCACCGCAGAGGGTGAGGACCTTGATGTTGTCGGCGGCTCGCGCCAGGCGGCGCAGTTCCTTGGCCACCTGATCGGCCAGCTCGCGGGTCGGGCACAGCACCAGGGCCTGGCAGCCGAAGTAGCGCGGGTTGAGCGGATGCAGCAGGCCGATGCCGAAGGCCGCGGTCTTGCCGCTGCCGGTCTTGGCCTGGGCGATCAGGTCACGGCCCTTGAGCATCAGCGGCAGGCTGGCGGCCTGGATGGGCGTCATCTCGGCATAGCCGATGGCGGCGAGATTGGCCTGCATGGCGGCGGAAAGGGGAAGGCTGGCGAAGGCGTTGGCGGTCACGGCAAGGGCTCGGGGCTGGTGAAACAGGGCCGCAGTGTAGCAGGCCGGGTCCGGCGCTTCTGTAACGATGCCGGCAGTTCTTCAGTCGTCCGTCGGCAGCTGCACGGTCCGCCCGCCGCGTCCCTCCCGGGGATCCAGCTGGAGGAAGATCGCGGCGGCCAGCATCGACAGCAGGCCCACGCACAGGTAGGTGGCCTGGAACGCCTGGAGCACCTGGCCGTCACCTGCGAATTCCTGGCTGAAGCCACTGAGCAGGGCGGCTGCAGAGGCGACGCCGAGGCCCATCGCCAGTTGCACCACCACCGACAGCAGGCTGTTGCCGCTGCTGGCGTCGCGGTTGTCCAGGTCGATCAGGGTCACGGTGTTCATCGCGGTGAACTGCAGCGAGTTGCAGGCGCCGATCAGGCTCAGCTGGACGATCAGTTGCAGGGTCGAGGTCCCGGCATCCACCAGCGCCAGGCTGGCGATCAGGGCGCCGAGCAGCAGGGTGTTGCTGGTGAGGATGTTGCGGTAGCCGATGCGTTCGATCAGCGGCTTGGCCAGGGGCTTCACCGCCATGGCGGCCAGGGCCAGGGGAATCAGGCTCATGCCGGCCTGAGCCGGAGAATAGCCCATCGCCAGTTGCAGCAGCAGCGGGGTGAGAAAGGGCAGCGCGCCGCTGCCCAGGCGGGCGAAGAGGTTGCCGATGATGCCCACGGCGAAGCTGCGGGTGTGGAACAGCGAGGGAGCGAACAGGGGCTGCTCGATTCGCCCGGCGCGTAGCCAGTAGGCGGCCAGGCAGGCCATGCCGCCGAGCAGCAGCAGGACCACGCGCAGGGTCGGCAGGTGCAGTTCGCCGAGGCCTTCCAGGGCTACGGTGATCAGCAGCATGGCGGCGCCGAACAGCAGGAATCCCGTCGTGTCGAAGCGGCTGCGTTCCGGGCCGCGCAGGTCAGGCATGTGCCGCAGCGCGGCCCAGCAACCGAGCAGCCCGACCGGCAGGTTGATCAGGAAGATCCAGTGCCAGCTGGCCACTTCCACCAGCCAGCCGCCGAGCGTGGGACCGATCAGCGGTCCGAGCAGGCCGGGCAGGGTGATGAAGCTCATGATGCGCACCAGCTCCGAGCGCGGGTAGGCGCGCAGAACGACCAGGCGCCCCACCGGCATCATCAGGGCGCCACCGAGGCCCTGGATCACGCGCGCCGCGATCAGCATGCCCAGCGAGGTGGACAGGGCGCACAACAGCGAACCCAGGCTGAACAGGGCGATGGCGCCGAAGAAGATGCGCCGTGTGCCGAAACGGTCGGCGATCCAGCCCGAGGCCGGGATCAGCAGCGCCACGGTGAGCATGTAGGCGATCACCACCGATTGCATGCGCAGCGGGTCCTCGGCCAGGTCGCGGGCCATGGCCGGGAGGGCAGTATTGAGGATGGTGCCGTCCAGCGTCTGCATGAAGAAGGCGATGGCGACTATCCATGGCAGCAGGCGGGCGGTACTCGGATCGAGCGGGGTGGGGCTGGTCATGCTGTTCTCGTGATCTGCGCGCTTCACTCTAGGCTGCCGCCAGCGCTCAGGCAAACCCGAACGTGGGGCGGAGAGGGTGCTACGCTGGTTCTAGTGGCATATCGCCCGTTACGGGCTAAGGATGGCTTGATGCGTTGGATATCCCTGTGGCTTTCCCTCGCGTGCCAATCGCTCCTGGCAGCGGAATGGTTTCCCTACCCGGTTCAGGCCGATGGCCGCATGCTGGACTACCGGCCGTTGCCGGCGGCAGCCCAGCCATGGCGAATCTGCGCGCTGTTGCCGCACGGCAAGGACCGCTACTGGTGGGGCGTCGCCTGGGGGCTGGATCAGGAGGCGCAGCGCCTGGGTGTGCGTCTCGGCATCTACGAAGCCGGCGGCTACGAGCATGGCGACGTGCAGCTCGAACAGTTCGACCGCTGTGTGGCCGAAGGGGCCGATGCCTTCGTCGTCGCCAGCATCAACACCTATGACCTGTGCAGTGCCGCGAAAGTGCAGTTGCAGGCCGGAAGGCCGGTCATCGATCTGATCAATCGCCTGGACTGCACGGGGCTCAGTGCCCATTCGCGGGTCGATTTCGCCGACATGACACGCGCCACGCTGGACTACCTGGTGCGCGTCAGTGGCGGCCGGCCGATCCGGGTCGGCTGGCTGCCAGGTCCGGCCGATGCCGGCTGGGTGCAGGATGCCGAGCGCGGGCTACGCGAGGCGCTGGCTGGCAAGGCCATCACCCTGGCCCATGGCGGCTACGGACCGGTGGATCGCAGCCGTCAGGCCAAGCTGGTTCGCGAGCTGCTCAAGCAGCATCCGCAACTCGACTACCTGATCGGCAATGCCGAAGCGGCTGCGTTCGCTGCGCAGCTGGTGCGCAACACCGGTTCCGGGGCGCAGGTGCTGTCCTTCTATGCCACCGAGCGGGTGCTGGAGCAGATTCGCGAGGGTCAGGTGCTGGCCGCGCCGACCGATTCGCCGGTGATCCAGGCGCGCGTCGCGCTGGACCTGGCGGTGCGTGGCCTGCACGGCGAGAAGCTGCCGCAGCTGATCAGTCCGCAGATCGAGATGCTCGATGCCGCGTCGCTCAGGCATTTCGACCTCGGCCGGCTGATGCCGCCCGAGGGGCACTGGATGATCCGCCAGGAACTACCCGACTAGGCGGTCGTTGGCGTTGCGCAGCGGCGCCTCGCGTACCGGACGCTCGCCCGCCACGAAGTAGGGCGCGGTGCTGCGCGGCAGGGGCTGGCGCCCGCGAATCCGGTCGGCGATCTTCTCGGCGATCATGATGGTGGTGGCGTTGAGGTTGCCGGTGATGATCTCCGGCATGATCGACGCATCCACCACGCGCAGGCCCTGCAGGCCATGCACGCGGCCCTGGCCGTCGACCACCGCCATGTCGTCCTCGCCCATCTTGCACGAGCAGGACGGGTGGAAGGCGGTTTCCGCGTGCTCGCGAATGAAGGCATCGAGCTGCGCGTCGCTCTGCACGTCGGCGCCCGGGCTGATCTCGCGGCCGCGGTAGGGATCGAGCGCCGGTTGCGCCATAATCTCGCGGGTCAGGCGGATGCCGTCGCGGAATTCCTGCCAGTCCTGTTCGCTGCTCATGTAATTGAAGAGGATGCTCGGGTGCTGGCGCGGGTCCTTGGACTTGAGCTGGACGCGGCCACGGCTCGGTGAGCGCATGGAGCCGACGTGGGCCTGGAAGCCATGTTCGCTCACCGCGTTGCTGCCGTTGTAGTTGATCGCCACCGGCAGGAAATGGAACTGGATGTTGGGCCAGGCGAACTCCGGGCGGGTGCGGATGAAGCCGCCAGCCTCGAACTGGTTGCTGGCACCGATACCCTTGCCGCCGAACAGCCATTGCGCACCGATCGCCGGCTGGTTGTGCAGCTTCAGCGCGGGGTACAGCGACACCGGCTTGGTGCAGGCGTACTGCAGGTACATCTCCAGATGGTCCTGCAGGTTCTGCCCGACACCCGGCAGATCGTGGACCAGGGTGATGTCCAGTTCGCCGAGCAGCGCCGCGGGGCCGACGCCGGAGCGTTGCAGGATCTGCGGCGAGGCGATGGCGCCAGCGCACAGCAGCACCTCGCGGCGGGCGTGGGCGGTGTGGGCGTCGTTCGAGTTGCCGAGCAGGTAGCTGACGCCGCTGGCGCGCTTGCCGTCGAAGAGGATGCGGTCGCTCGTGGCGTGGGTGACGATGGTCAGGTTCGGCCGCTCGCGGGCCTGGTCCAGATAGCCGCGTGCGGTGCTGGCGCGGCGACCTTGCGGGGTCACGGTCCGGTCCATCGGGCCGAAGCCTTCCTGCTGGTAGCCGTTGAGGTCGGAGGTGCGCGGGTAGCCGGCCTGCACGCCGGCCTCGACCATGGCGTGGAACAGCGGGTTGTTGCCCGCCTTGGGCGTGGTCACGCTGACCGGGCCGTCGCCGCCGTGGTAGTCGTCGGGCCCGATGTCGCGGGTTTCCGCCTTGCGGAAGTAGGGCAGGCAATCGAGGTAGGTCCAGTCTTCCAGGCCCTTGGCCTTGGCCCAGTTGTCGAAATCCAGGGCGTTGCCGCGGATGTAGCACATGCCGTTGATCAGCGACGAACCGCCGAGGCCCTTGCCGCGCCCGCACTCCATGCGCCGGTTGTTCATGTGCGGCTCGGGGTCTGTCTCGTAGGCCCAGTTGTAGCGGCGCCCCTGCAGCGGGTAGGCCAGGGCGGCGGGCATCTGGGTACGGAAGTCGAGGCGGTAGTCCGGGCCGCCGGCTTCGAGCAGCAGGACGCTGACGTCCGCATCTTCGCTCAGGCGGGTGGCCAGGACGTTACCGGCCGAACCGGCACCGATGATGATGTAGTCGAATTCCTGAGGCATGGCTCCTCCTGTTGCCCGGCGGTTATCCGGGAGAACGCGGGTGACTGTCCCCGGATCAGGGCCGGGGCTAGGGGGCGGCAATTCGGGCAGGTGCGGATCGCTCCTGCCCTGGCGGGTGGTCAGAACACCGAGGCGTAGTCGCCCAGCTCCACCTGCACCGACTTGATGCGCGTGTAGTGGCCGAGCGTGACCAGGCCGTTCTCGCGGCCCACGCCGGACTGCTTGTAGCCACCGACGGGCATCTCGGCCGGCGATTCGCCCCAGGTGTTGATCCAGCAGATGCCGGCTTCCAGCTTGTGGATGACCCGGTGCGCGCGATTCAGGTCGCGGGTCACCACGCCGGCGGCGAGGCCGTAGTCGGTGTCGTTGGCGCGGCGGATCACTTCTTCTTCGTCGTCATAGACGAGGATGCTCATCACCGGGCCGAAGATTTCCTCGCGCACTATGGTCATGTCGTCCCGGCAGTCGGTGAACACGGTGGGGGCCACGTAGGCGCCGCTGGCGTAGTCGCCGTCGGTCACACGCGAGCCGCCGATCAGCAGGCGCGCGCCTTCGCTGCGGCCCTTGTCGATGTAGCCGAGCACGCTTTCCATGTGCGCGAAGCTCACCAGCGGGCCGAAGTTGGTGGCGTCGGCCAGCGGGTCGCCGAGGCGGATGCGCTTGACCCGCTCCAGCACCTTGGCTTCGAAGCGCGCCTGCAGCATGCGCGGCACGAACACGCGGGTGCCGTTGGTGCACACCTGGCCGGAGCTGTAGAAGTTGGCCATCACCGCGATGTCGGCGGCGCGGTCCAGGTCGGCGTCCTCGAAGACGATCAGCGGCGACTTGCCGCCCAGTTCCATGGTCACTTCCTTGAGACTGGAACTGGAGGCGCTGGCCATGACCTTCTTGCCGGTGACGGTGCCGCCGGTGAAGGAGACCTTCTCGATGCCCGGATGCTCGGTCAGCCATTGGCCGACCTCCCGGCCGCTGCCGGTGAGCACGTTGAACACGCCGGCTGGCAGACCGGCTTCGCTGTAGATCTCGGCCAGCTTCAGGGCGGTCAGCGAGGTGACCTCGCTGGGCTTGAAGATCATCGCGTTGCCGGCGGCCAGGGCCGGGGCGGATTTCCACAGGGCGATCTGGATCGGGTAGTTCCAGGCGCCGATGCCGGCGACCACGCCCAGTGGCTCGCGGCGGGTGTAGGCGAAGGAGGTGTCGCGCAGCGGAATCTGCTCGCCCTCGATGGCCGGAATCAGGCCGGCGTAGTACTCCAGCACGTCGGCGCCGGTGACGATGTCGACGTAGCGGGTCTCGGAGAGCGGCTTGCCGGTATCGAGGGTTTCCAGCTCGGCCAGCTCGTCGTTGCGCTCGCGCAGGATGTCCACCGCCTTGCGCAGCACGCGCGAGCGCTGCATGGCGGTCATCGCCGCCCACACCTTCTGGCCCTCGGCTGCGCAGGCCACGGCCCGGTCGACATCCGCCTGACTGGCACGTTGCACCTTGGCCAGCACCTCGCCGGTGGCCGGGTTGATGCTGTCGAAGGTTTCTCCACTGCTGGCGGCGACGTACTGGCCACCGATGTAGAGCTGCTGTTCGGCGAAACGGGGCATGGGCTGTCCTCTGGATTCGGTCATCTGCTTGAGAACAGCCTATTTTATTTAAATTGAACGATCAATCAATAAAAACGACAGCATGCAGCCAATCACGACATGGCGACTGATCATGGAGTCAGCAGGCCGGGGTCTATGCGGTGGGTTACACCGGGCTTACGGCGTCTTGCTCAGCTGCAGGTCGAGGTAGTCGTAGGCGATGCGGCGTGCCTGCCCGGTGTCGAAGGCTTCGCCGGAGAGCGCACCGCGCAGCCACAGGCCGTCGATCAGCGAGGCCAGGCCGCGAGCGGCGAGGCGTGCCTGATCCTGTGGCAAGGCGCGATGGAACTGGCCGCAGAGGTTGGAGTAGAGGCGATGGTCGTTGACCCGCTGCAGGCGCCGCAGCGCCGGGTGGTGCATGCTGCTGGCCCAGAATGCCAGCCAGGTCTTCATGGCGGGGCCACTGACCTGACTGTCGTCGAAGTTGCCGTCTATCATCGCGCGCAGATGGGCGCTGGGGGCGTCGTCGCCGAGTGCCAGGCGGCGTTCGGCCACGGCGTCGCGCAGCGCCTGCATGAGGTGGCGCATGGTCGCCTCGAGCAGGCCGTTCTTGTCCTTGAAGTAGTGGCTGATGATGCCGTTGGAGACCCCGGCCAGTCGTGCGATATAGGCGATGCTGGCGTCGGCCATGCCGACCTGGTCCACGGCTTCCAGGGTGGCGGCGATCAGTTGAGAACGGCGAATGGGCTGCATGCCGACCTTGGGCATCGGTCTCTCCGTGCGGGCGGGGGAGCCGAAGTCTAGGCGGATTTTGATCGGGCGATCAATTAAACCTGCGCTCGAGCGAGCGTCAGAAACGACGAAGCGGGCCAGGGGCCCGCTGCGTCTGCTCGATGAAACCGAGCCTTACTTCAGCCAGCTGTCGACGCGCTCCGGGTGGGCGGCGATCCAGTCCTTGGCGGCCTGCTCCGGCTTGGCGCCTTCGCGGATGGCAAGCATCACGGCGCCCACTTCCTCGCCGCTCCAGGACAGCTTGGAGAGGAACGCGGCGGCGTCGGCGGCCTTGCCCTTCAGCTCCGGGTTGGCCACGGTGTCGACGCGCTCGTCATCGCCGTAGACCTTCTTCGGATCTTCGAGGAAGCGCAGTTTCCACTTGGCGAACATCCAGTGCGGGATCCAGCCGGTGACCACGATCGGCTTCTGTGCCTTCTCGGCGCGGGTCAGGGCAGTGGCCATGGCCGGGCCGGAGCTCGGCATCAGCTTGATGCTGGCCAGGTTGTATTCCTTGATGGCGTCTTCGGTGCGGCGCATCACGCCGGCACCGGCGTCGATGCCGGTGATCTTGCCGTCGAAGTCCTTGGCGTATTTCTCCAGGTCCTCGATGCTCTTGGCCTGCACGTACTCAGGCACGATCAGGCCGATCTTGGCGCCGGAGTAGTTGGTGCCGAGGATTTCGACCTTGTCCTTGAGCTTCTCGTAGTACTCGCCGTGAGTCGCCGGCAGCCAGGCGGAGAGGGTGGCGTCGAGGTCGCCACGGGCCACGCCCTGCCACATGATGGCCGGCTCGACCGGCTTCAGTTCGACCTTGTAGCCGAGTTTGCTCTGCAGGATCTCGCCAGCGACGTGGGTGACGGCGACGCTGTCGTCCCAGCCGTTGACGTAACCGATCTTGAGAGTGGGTTTTTCGGCAGCGAGGGCGCTGCCCATGCCGATGGCCAGGGCGGCGGCGCCGAGGCAGAGATGCTTGAATACGCGCATGTTCTTGTGCTCCGTCAGTTGAGTGGCAGTTGCAATATCGTTGACTGGCTCGTTCTCATTGCGGGCCTTGCGAATCCGTGTTGCGCAGCAGATTGCCGGTTCGCGGGCAGATTCTCCCCGCCACGACCAGAGGTCGGCACCTGGGTGCTGGAGGGGAGATTCCAGGCCCGGACCTGAGGTCGCGGGCCTGAATCGGGTCGTGGCCTGTTACAGCCCGACGTGTTTCTTCACGGCAGCTACACCGTCCTGGCCGTCGAAGGTGGTGACGCCGCTCAGCCACTGGTCGAGGATCGCCGGGTTGGCCTTGATCCACTCCTTGGCGACGGTCTGCGGGTTCTCCTTCTCCAGCACCTTCTCCATCAGCTGGCTTTCCATTTCCACGGTGAACTGCAGGTTGCCCAGCAGCTTGCCGACGTTCTCGCAGCGAGCCTCGTAGTCCGGCGGGACCACGGTGTAGACCTTGGCTGCGCCGTAGTCGGGGCCGAACACATCGTCACCGCCGGACAGGTAGGTGATGTCGTACTGGGTGTTCATCGGGTGCGGCGCCCAGCCGAGGAAGACCACTGGCTCCTTCTTCTTGATGGCGCGCGATACCTGCACCAGCATGCCAGCTTCGCTGGACTCGACCATGCGGAAGCCGCCGAGGTCGAACTGGTTGTTCTTGATCATGCCGTCGATCAGCAGGTTGCCGTCGTTGCCCGGCTCGATGCCGTAGATCTTGCCGCCCAGCTGGTCCTTGAACTTGGCGATGTCCTGGAAGCTCTTGAGGCCGGCCTCGGCTGCGTAGGTCGGCACTGCGAGGGTGTACTTGGCCCCTTCGAGGTTGGCCTTCTCCAGCACCTTGACGCCGTTGTCCTTGAGGAACGGCTCGATCACCGAGTCCATCGAGGGGGCCCAGTAGCCGAGGAATACATCGACCTGGCCGCTTTTCACGCCGGTGAAGGCGATGGGGACCGATGCCATGATCTTGCGCGGCTGATAGCCCAGGCCTTCGACCAGGGTCATGGCCACGCCGGTGGTCGCGGCGATGTCGGCCCAGCCGATCTCGGCGAAACGCACCTGCTTGCAGCTGGCCGGCTCGGCTGCCATTGCACCCTGCATCAGTGCGCACGACAGCAGGCCGATGGCGGCGGTGGTCTTGATCGTTTTCATCTGCGGTTCCCTGTGAAGTGAAACGGAATTAGGTGGACTGACGCTGCAGCTTGCCGCTGAACCAGGCGACGATGCCGCGCTTGTTCGTTTGCGGGGTGCCGAAGCTTTCGGTAATGCGGTCGAGGATGATCGCCAGCAACACCACGGCCATGCCGCTTTCGAAGCCTAGCCCGATATCCAGGCGCTGGATGCTGGCCAGTACGTCGTTGCCCAGGCCGCCGGCACCGACCATCGAGGCGATGATCACCATCGACAGGGCCATCATGATGGTCTGGTTGACGCCCGCCATGATCGACGGCATGGCATTGGGCAGCTGGACCTTGAACAGCAGCTGGCGGCTGGTGCAGCCGAAGGACTGACCGGCTTCGACGATTTCCTTGTTCACCTGGCGGATGCCCAGGCTGGTCAGGCGCACCGCCGGCGGCATGGCGAAGATCACCGTGGCGATGATGCCCGGCACGCGACCCAGGCCGAAGAGCATGGCCGCCGGGATCAGGTAGACGAACGCCGGCATGGTCTGCATGAAGTCGAGGATCGGCCGGATGATGGTCGCCACGCGCTCGCTCCTGGCGGCCCAGATGCCCAGCGGGATGCCCAGCAGCAGGCTGATCAGCGTCGAGGAGAAGGTCAGGCCGAGGGTCACGACGGTCTGTTCCCAGAAGCCGGTCATGACGATGAGGATGAAGGCTACCGCGGTGAATACGGCGAAGCGGGCACCGATGCGCCACAGGCCGAGGGCGACGAAGATGGCGATCAGCAGCCAGGCCGGCGGCAGCATCAGCAGGTTTTCGATGGCTTCGGAGAAGCCGCTGACGACCTGGCCGATGCTGTCGAAAGCACCGCTGTAGTTGTCCAGCAGGTGCTGGACGACATCGTTGACCCAGCTACCCAGGTCGAGCTTCTTGTCATTCATTGGCTTCACCCTGCAGTCGGGTCAGCAGGCGGCCCTTGCTGATGGCGCCACAGTAGTGGCCTTCGGCGTCGACCACCGGGATCGGCCCCTCGTTGTCCACGAGACGGGTGATGACGTCTTCCAGCGGCATGTCTTCCGGAACGGGAACGACCTGCTTGAGCGCCTCGCTTTCCAGCGGCCTGGGCTCGTCGCCATCGACCATCAGGGCGATCTTCTCCAGGCTGATGGAGCCCTGGAAATTGTTCTGCTCGTCGACGATGAAGGCGTAGTGCTTGTCCAGCGCCTGCAGTTCCTTGCAGATCTTCGCCGCATCCGGTGCCTTGCCGTTGTAGACGTAGGTCGGCACGCTGTCGGCCTTGAGCTGGCCGGCGGTGAGGTAGCGGCTGGTGTCGACGGTATCGAAGAAGTTGCGCACGTACTCGTTGGCCGGCTTCTCGATCAGCTCCTGCGGGGTGCCGACCTGGACCAGCTTGCCGCCCTCCATGATGCCGATGCGGGTACCGATGCGCATGGCTTCTTCGATGTCGTGGGAGACGAAGATGATGGTGCGGCGGTGGGTCTTCTGCAGCTCCAGCAGCACGTCCTGCATTTCGCGGCGCTTGAGCGGGTCGAGGGCGGAGAAGGCTTCGTCCATGATGATCATCGACGGGTTCACCGTCAGCGCGCGGGCCAGGCCGACGCGCTGTTGCATGCCACCGGACAGTTCATGCGGGTACTTGTGGGCGAAGGTGTCCAGGCCGACCTGGGTGAGCACTTCCATGGCGCGCTTCTCGCGCTCCTTGCGGCCGACGCCGGCAACTTCGAGGCCGAACGCGGCGTTGTCCAGCACGCTGCGCGAAGGCATCAGGGCGAAGGACTGGAAGACCATGCTCATGTCGCGACGACGCAGGTCGATCAGTTGCGACTGCGGCAGTTTGGCGACGTTCTGGCCATCGATGTAGACATCGCCGGCGCTGGGTTCGACCAGGCGGTTGATGAGGCGGATCAGGGTGGACTTGCCAGAGCCGGAGAGGCCCATGAGAACGAAGATTTCGCCTTCTTCGACACTGAACGAGACATCACTGACGCCGATCACGGCGCCTTTCTCGGCCAGGATCTTCTCCTTGCTCCAGCCTTCCTTGAGCAAGTCGATGGCTTCTTGTGGGTTTGAGCCGAAAACCTTGTACAGGTGTTCGACCACGATCTTTCCAGACTGCATGGGACGTTTCCCCTTCAAGCGATATTCAGGTCACGCTGGCACGGCCGAGCACGCGTCGTCGAAGCGTAGGTCAGCTGTGTCAGGTCTCTGATACCTGTGTGGGTGTTTGCTGAAGTGTCGAGGCTGGTGGGCGTTTCGCTGCTGGCCGGGTTGGTGACACTCGGGCACACCGCAACGCACGCGGCCGTTGGCAGGAACTGCCCGCTGCGTCGTCGCGACCTGTTGATGAGTGACCACTGTCTTGCCGTGCTGCAAACCGCTTTCCAAACCCTCTGGCAGTGTTTCGAAGCCCATTCCCTTGGGATTTCATGCGCCATCCTGGCGCATGCGTACATCCGAAATTTCTTGTTGGGCTGGCGCCCAATTGCGGGGGGGCCAGCGCTTGTTCTGTTCTTCGGTCCGGGGCGGAGGGCCCCGGTCTGCCGCTCTCTCTTGAGATGCGGCAGCGACGTCATCGGCTGACTCAACGATATAGTCTTGGGGTCTGCGCAATTGTCGATTTGCGACCCTGACGTGTTGGGCGACGACATACCCCATCACGTGGTGTGCATTCCCGTCGTTCTGACGTTTTCCGGGCTCCCGATTCCACTGCTCGATGCGCTCTCGAACCGTTTCCGGGCAGGTGCCGGGAGACGGTTTCGAGCGCGTGCCTTAAAAACCTTAACAGACTTTTTTACCCCTTGGCCAAGGCTGGAAGCCGCGCCGGGCGTGGTTCTTGCCCTTCCAGAGTGGCTCAGGCAGCGTATCGCGGGGGCTGTGGCGATGTTGAAAAAAATTTACAGAAAGGTGCATTCGCCCACTCCGTGGCGAGTGAAAACGGCTATCGGTTCGAGCTGACTCGGGAGTCACCCGGACCGCGGAACCGCGCTGCGCGGGAACACGTCGGCGAAGGTGTCTGGGTTTTCTTGTGTTCTTGAAAGATGAGTGATTTTTATCGCTTATTCTCGTCTTTTCGCCGTTTTTCAGTTACTGGAGGCCAAAGGCGTATCAAAGGCGGTGGTAATCGGCCCGCCCTGGTAGCGGGTGACGCCTTCGAGCCAGCTGGCCACTATTTGCGGGTTCTCCTCGATCCATTGCTTGGCTACGCGCCGGCGGTTGGTATTGCCTTCCAGTACCGCACTCATCAGGTGGTTCTCCGCCGAGATGGTGAAGGTCATGTTGCGAAACAGTCGCGCCAGGTTGGGGCATTGCCGGCTGAAGTCGCCCCGGGCCACGGTATTGACCTGGGCGGCACCGTAGTTGGCGCCGAAGAAGTCGTCACCGCCTGCCAGGTAGTTCATTTTCAGACGCTCGTTCATGGGGTGCGGTTCCCAGCCGAGGAAGACCGCCCACTTGTCCAGGCGCTGGGCGCGCTCGACATGGTTGAGCATGCCGCTCTCGCTGGACTCCACCAGGGTGAAACCGGCAAGGCCGAAGGTGTTGTCGCGGATCATCCCCTTGACCATCTCGTTGCCCTCGTTACCGGGCTCGATCCCGAAGATCTGCCCGCCGAGCTGGTCCTTGAAGCGGTGGATGTCGGCGAAATCCTTCAGTCCGGCCTCGTAGCCTGGCGTCAGCACGGCCAGGGTGTAACGCACCGTCGGCAGGTTGGTGTGCAGTTTTTCGATCTTGCCGCTGTCGAGGTGGTTCTGGACCAGGTCGGCCTGTGCCGGCATCCAGTTACCGAGGAACACATCCAGCTGACCTTCCGACAGGCTGCGGTAGGTATCGGGCAGGGACATGCGCTGCACCTGGGTGCGATAGCCGATTTCCCCGAGTACCAGTCGGGCCACTGCGGTGGTCATGGTGATATCGGTCCAGCCGACATCGCTCAGGCGTACCAGCTCGCAGCGTGCATCTTCGGCGGCTTGCAGCGTGGCGGAGCAGAGCAGGGTGGTGGCGAGCAGCAGCGGGCTAAGTCTGTTCATGAGCAGTCCTGTGTGCGGGGTGGCCAGAGATGGGTAGATCCTCTTGCGGTGCAGCGCGTGCGGGCTATTTCGTAGCAAGAGACAGGCCGCCGGGCCGCCTGAAAAACGACCTCCGCATGCCGAATCGAGACGTGGCCGGTGCGCCTGCCGCGGCGCCGCGCTCGGGCATGCCGGGGTCGGTGTCAGGCGTGATGCGGATGGTGAAAGCCCGATCATGGGCAGCGTGCGGCGAGCAGATGTGCAGTCGGATTCCGGCGCGCTCGGGTCGACGCTGTTCGCGTTGCGCAGGCGTCACGCGCGCGGCCTCGCGGGGCTTCGAGAGGTGCGTTCAGATGTGCCGGCGCGTGCTGATCCTTGCTGGTGCAAAATCGCCCCAGGAGGCTCTCTTTCGCGAGATTTTGGTGCGGCCGATACGGGCGTGAGGATCATGCAAAATGACCGGTCGGTCATGGCTGTTACCGGGCGAGCGTTACTGCGCGAACGGCGCCCCGTAGCACGTTGTCAGACGAGTGCTACCGAAATGCTCAAACCCTCTGCCCTCTTGGCTTTGCGCGTGCCTGGGTCGCCTCTTTCCAGGCCGTCTGAGCCGGCATTTTCGCGGTGTGCGTCGCGCGCGATTTATTTTTGAACGCGTAATCAATTTAGGCATGGCCTTTGCGTGAATTTGCATAGCTGCGCGGGTCCCTTGATCGGCGGCAGAACTAGAAGAGAGCCCCTCCTCGAGCGGGGTTCATACCGTGCTTGGCGTGAGGTGTTCATCGATGTCGCAGTTAGGCCAGGGGGGACAACCCCAGAATCGCGTTTCTCAGTCCATCGGCTTCCTGCTTCTGGACAACTTCACCCTGATTTCCCTCGCCTCGGCGGTGGAACCGCTGCGCATGGCCAACCAGCTTTCCGGCAAGGAACTGTTCCGCTGGCACACCCTGACCCACGACGGTCAGCCGGTCAGCGCCAGCGACGGCCTGCAGATCACCCCGGACACGGCCATGCACAACGCGCCGGCGCTGGATGCGGTGATCGTCTGCGGCGGTGTGGACATCCAGCACAGCGTCAAGCGCGAGCACGTCAGCTGGCTGCAACTGCAGGCGCGCCAGGGCCGGCAGCTCGGTGCGGTGTGCACCGGCAGCTGGGCGCTGGCGAAGGCCGGCCTGCTCGATGGCTATGACTGCAGTGTGCACTGGGAATGCCTGGCGTCGATGCAGGAAGCCTTCCCGCGTGCGGCCATCACCACGCGTCTGTTCTCCATCGATCGCAATCGTCACACCAGCTCCGGCGGTACCGCGCCGATGGACATGATGCTGCACCTGATCGGCCAGCAGCATGGTCGTGAACTGGCCGCCGGCATCTCCGAGATGTTCATCTACGAACGCATTCGCAACGAACAGGATCATCAGCGCGTGCCGCTCAAGCACATGCTGGGCAGCAATCAGCCGAAGCTGCAGGAAATCGTCGCCTTGATGGAAGCCAACCTGGAGGAGCCGATCGACCTCGACGAACTGGCCTGCTTCGTCGACATCTCCCGGCGCCAACTGGAGCGCCTGTTCCAGAAATACCTGCACTGCTCGCCGTCGCGTTACTACCTCAAGCTGCGCCTGATTCGCGCACGCCAGCTGCTCAAGCAGACCAGCATGTCGATCATCGAGGTCGCCTCGGTCTGCGGCTTCGTCTCCACCCCACACTTTTCCAAGTGCTACCGCGAGTACTTCGGTATTCCGCCGCGTGACGAGCGCGCGGGTCAGCAGGGCAACAACCTGGTGGTGCTGCTGCCGATCCCCGATCAGCAGGTCAACTCCAGTGCCGTGCTGGCGCTGAACCGAGCCCAGGGCGAGTCGACCTTCGCCAGCGTGCGCATCTGACCGCGCGGCAATGAAAAAGGGGCGCCACTGGCGCCCCTTTTTTTGCCCCTCCCACGCAGCAGGAGTCTGCTGGGAGGCAGCTTTGCTGTAGCGTTCAGCTGGGCTTGGGCACCAGCGCCGGCAGCAGATGCCGGCTGATGGCCTCGCGCACGTTGGGCAGCAGGGTGGCGCTGCCGCCCAGCAGTTCTTCCACCAGGCGCCGCAGGGCGATGGCGCGCTCGGCGCTGAGCCCGCTGACGGCCAGCTCGCAGGCCTGTTCCGGCGAGGCGCCCGGGGGGATGTTCAGGCCCAGGGCGATCAGGTGTTCGCGGAAGTCTTCCTGGTCGATCAGGTCGGCATGCATCATGGTCGTGGCTCCTCTTGGCAGCGCAGGTCGTCGTTCAGCCGCCTGCTAGCGCAGTACGCCTTCTTCGATCAATAGCTTGAAGATAGCCTCTGCGCCTTCCTGTGGCGAGACATCCTTGAGCACCTGACCACCGCCGCCACTGGCCTTGGCCGTCGCGGCCTTCATCCGTTCGGCACCGGTCTTGGCCTTGATCACCTTGAGCCGCTTCGGTCGCGGCCTGGCCGGTAGCAGGCTGGCTGCGGCCAGCAGCGGGTCGTCCACCACCGCGACTTCATGCGCCTCGATCAGGCCGCGTCGGGCCGGGCCGAAGGCACTCTGCCGCGCCACGGGGGCGGCGTTGTCGACGCTGGCGACGCATGGCAGGCGGACCTTGAGGCGTCGCCGCTGGCCACGGGGGAGGGCTTGCAGTACCTGCGCCACGCCATTCTCGACCTTCTCCACTTCGGCCAGGCCGACCACCATCGGCCAGCCCAGGTGCTCGGCGAGGAGGAACGGCAGCATGCCCGACCCCTCGCCGGTTTCCGCCTGGCTGCCGGTCAGGACCAGTTGGGTACGGCTGCCTTGCAGGTAGTCGACCAGCAACGGCAGGGCGTCGGCGCCCTCGGTCTGTTCGAGGACGTCGAGCTGCTCCAGGCCCATGCCCAGGTAGCCGCGCAGCGCTTCGGCCTGTGGGTCGCCGGCATGCAGTAGTTGCAGATTCTGTCCGGCCAGGCGCAGGCCGAGTTCCACCGCGCGGGCGTCCTGTTCGGCGCGGCGCGCCCGTCCCGAGGTCGGGTGTGCGCCAACCGAAACCAGGGCGACGATATTCAGATCAGGCATGGCTCCCCCTTGGCCCGGATGCACTCCGGGGATGGGTTGTGAGGGCTGCGGATTGCATCCGGGCTACGCAGGTTTCAGGCTGCATCGCGCTTGCCCTCCTGGCGCCAGGCGGCGACACGTTCGATCAGCGCCTGGAGGATCAGCGCCGAGTCTCCGATCACCGAGAGGTCGGCACGTTTGATCATGTCGCAGCCGGGGTCCATGTTCACCGCCACCACCTTGTCGCAGGCGCCGATGCCCTGCAGGTGCTGGATGGCGCCGGAGATCCCCACCGCAACGTACACGCGTGCGGTAACCCAGGTGCCGGTGGCGCCGACCTGGCGGTTGCGCGGCATGAAACCGTCGTCCACCGCCACGCGCGAGGCGCCTTCGGTGGCGCCCAGGGCAACTGCGGCCTGGTGGAACAGTTCCCAGTCCTTCACGCCGTTGCCGCCGGAGAGGATGAACTCGGACTCGGCCATGGGAATCTGCGCCGGGTCGACGGCGACGGAACCGAGGTCCTCGATGCGTGGCAGGCTCTGCGCGATCTTGCTGCTGAGCTCCAGCGGGCGCGCCTCATGACGCGTTTCGCTGACCGGCTCGGCGCATTCGGCGGCGGCCAGCAGCAGCCGGGGCAGCGCGCGCTGCAGGTCCTGCTGGCCGCTGCCGGCACGGCCGGTCACATGTTCGCCAGCCACCTGCCAGACGCGGGTGGCCGGACGCTCGCCGAGCTTGGCGGCCAGGCGCCGGCCCAGCTCGCCACCGCCGGTGCGGCTGTCGGGCAGCAACCAGTGGCGCGGCGCCAGTTGCGCCTCGACGGCGCTGAGGGCGAGCACGCGGGCCTCCGGCGCATAGCCGTCGAAGGTGTCGCCGGCGATGCGCAGGATGCGGTCCACGCCGGCGGTATCGAAGGCGCTTTCCTTGTCGTCACCGAACAGCACGGCGACCACTGCACCGCCATCGGCCGCCAGCTTGTGGGCCAGGCCGAGCAGGTCCTTGTCGTGGCTGGAGAGGCGGCCGCCGACCATGTCGGGCACCACCACGATGTGGTAGGCCGGTTGCTCGACCACGTGCAGCGGCAGCTGCACCTCCACGCTGGCGCTCTGTCGTTTGCCACTGGTGCCCTGCTGGGCGCCGCTGCGGTCGATGCGCTTGATGCCGGCCGGGCCGATAAAGCCGGTCGCCAGCGCGTGCGGGTTCTTGCGGATGATGCCGTTGGGGCCCATCCAGCTGGTCTCGGCCTTCTGCATCGACGCATGCAGCGGATGCAGGCGGTTGCGGGCGATCCACTCGGCGCGTGGGTCGCGGCGGATGATGTCGCTCATTGCATGGCCTCCAGACGGTGCGTAGGGCGGGTGCAACCCGCCGGACAGGTGCTGGCGGGTTGCCCCCGCCCTGCGTCGCTCGCGTTCATCACTGCACCTCCGCGGCTGCACGCTGGGCGTTCGGGCGCTTGGCCGGCACTTCGGTGGGCTCGATCAGCACCTCGGCGACCAGTTCGGCGATGTCCTTGATTTCCGGGCGTGGGGCGACCACGCCTTCGAGCATCGCCGTGCACTGCGGGCAGCCGACGGCGACCAGCTCGGCGCCGGTTTCCCTGATGTCGACCATGCGCATGTCGGGGATGCGTTGCTTGCCGGGGATGTCGGTGATCGGCGCGCCGCCACCGCCGCCGCAGCAGCGCGAACGGAAGCCCGAACGTTCCATCTCCCTGACCTCGATGCCGATGGCCCTGAGCACCGCGCGCGGCGCTTCGTACTCGCCGTTGTAGCGACCCAGGTAGCAGGGGTCATGGTAGGTGACGCTGGCGGCCTTGCTCTGCCCGAGGTTGAGCGAGCCATTGCGCACCAGCTCGTCGATGAAGGTGCTGTGGTGCAGCACCTGGTAGTTGCCGCCGAGCGCGCCGTACTCGTTCTTCAGTACGTGGAAACTGTGCGGGTCGCAGCTGACGATGCGCTTGAAGCGGTACTTGGCCATGGTCGCGATATTGCGCTTGGCCAGGTGCTGGAAGGTCGCCTCGTCACCCAGGCGACGGGCCACGTCACCGCTGTCGCGTTCTTCCAGGCCGAGCACGGCGAAGTCGACGCCGGCGGTCTTGAGGATCTTCACGAAGGCGCGCAGGGTGCGCTGGTTGCGCATGTCGAAGGCGCCGTCACCGACCCAGAACAGCACGTCGGTCTCGCCCTTGTCGGCGAGCAGTGGCAGGTTCAGGTCGGCGGCCCAGTTCAGGCGGCCGCCCGGGTTGAAACCGCCGGGGTTGTCGGTGGCGATCAGGTTGTCCAGCACCTCGGCACCCTTGTTCGGCGTGGCGCCTTTCTCCAGGGTCAGGTGGCGACGCATGTCGACGATGGCGTCGACGTGCTCGATCATCATCGGGCATTCCTCGACGCAGGCGCGGCAGGTGGTGCACGACCACAGCGTTTCGGCATCGACCAGCGCCTTGCCGTGCAGCGAGACGATCGGCTGGTGCGGGCCGCCGCTGTGTTCACCGAGCGGTTTGCCTGGGTAGGGGCTGCCGGCGAACTTGGCGTCGTTGCCGCCCGCCAGGCCGATGACCATGTCCTGGATCAGCTTCTTCGGATTCAGCGGCTGGCCGGCGGCGAAGGCCGGGCACATGGCCTCGCACTTGCCGCACTGCACGCAGGCGTCGAAACCAAGCAGCTGGTTCCAGGTGAAATCGCTGGGCTTTTCCACCCCCAGCGGTGCTTTCGGGTCGTTCAGGTCCAGCGCTTTCAGGCCGCTGGAGCGGCCACCACCGAAACGCTCGGCGCGGCGGTGCCAGGCCAGGTGCAAGGCACCGGCGAAGGCATGTTTCATCGGCCCGCCCCAGGTCATGCCGAAGAACAGCTCGGACACGCCCCAGGCCACGCCAACGGCAAGGAGGATGGCCAGAACCCAGCCACCGAAACCGGCGGGGAGAATGCCGGCCACCGGCAGGGTGGCGATGAAGAAGCTGGCCGCGAACATCAGCAGGCTCTTCGGCAAACGCATCCATGGGCCTTTCGACAGGCGCGACGGCGGGTCCAGACGACGCTTGGCGACGAACAGGGCGCCGCTGAACATCAGCACGGTGGCCGCCAGCAGGGCGAAGCCGAGGATGCGGTTGTGCAGGCCGAAACCGTGCACGAGGATGGCCAGCACGGCTGCCAGGACGAAGCCGCCGGCGGTGGCGACGTGGGTCCTGGACATGTACTTGTCGCGTTCGACCACATGGTGCAGATCGACCAGGTAGCGGCGCGGCATCTGCAGCAGGCCGCCGATCCAGTCGACCTTGGCCGGCCGGCCACGGCGCCACATGAAGAAGCGCTTCAGCGCGCCCAGCACGGCGAGGCCGAGGGCGGCGAAGAGCAGGATGGGAAGTAGAGTGCCAAGCATGGTGAAGCTCCCGCAAGGGTCTTGTAGGAGCTGGCTGGCCAGCGACTCGGACGCGCGAGCAACGCAGTCACGTCATCGTCTGTCGCCGGCAAGCCGGCTCCTACAGGAGGCTGCTTAAAAGTCTTTACAGAGCCGCAGGGCGTCGTAGATCGCCGCGTGCACGTTACGCTGCGCGACGCAGTCGCCGATGCGGAACAGCAGATAGCCGTCGCCCGGCTCGGAGAGGCAGGGCTGCGGCTTGATCGCGAACAGCGCCTCGACGTCGATCTGGCCCTTGTTGCGCGAGCCTTCCTTGAGCGCGTAGTAGAGGCCTTCGTCCGGACGCACGCCGTTCTCCACCACTACCTGGTCGATCACGCGCTCCTCTTTCTGGCCGGTGTACTCGTTCTCGAGTACCGCCACCAGCTTGTCACCCTCGCGGTAGACCTTCTCCAGCATCATGTCACCGGTCATGATGACTTCCTTCGGATACAGGCTGCGGTAGTAGGTGGGGAAGGTGGTACCGCCCATGGCCACGCCCGGCTTGATGTCGTCGGTGACGATCTCGACCTGCGCACCCTTGTCGGCGAGGAAGTCGGCCACCGACATGCCGGTGAATTCGCAGATGGTGTCGTACACCAGCACGTTCTTGCCCGGTGCGACCTTGCCTGCCAGCACGTCCCAGCTGCTCACCACCAGCCCTTCGGCGGCGCCCCAGTGTTCGTTCTGCTCGAGGAAGGAGTGGCCGCCGTTGGCCAGCAGCACGACATCCGGGCGCAGGTCGAGAATGGTCGCCTCGTCCGCCGGAGTGCTCAGGCGCAGGTCGATGCCCAGGCGCGCCAGTTCCAGCTGGTACCAGCGGGTGATGCCGGCGATCTGGTCACGCTGCGGCGCCTTGGCTGCCAGGGTGATCTGCCCGCCCAACTGGTCCTGCTTCTCGAACAGGGTCACGTCGTGGCCGCGCTCGGCGGCGACGCGCGCCGCTTCCATGCCGGCCGGGCCGCCACCGACGACCACCACCTTGCGCTTGGGCCCGGTGGTTTTCTCGATGATGTGCGGCACGCCCATGTATTCACGGCTGGTCGCGGCGTTCTGGATGCACAGCACGTCCAGGCCCTGGTACTGGCGGTCGATGCAGTAGTTGGCGCCGACGCACTGCTTGATCTGGTCGACCTGGCCCATCTTGATCTTGGCGATCAGGTGCGGGTCGGCGATGTGCGCGCGGGTCATGCCGACCATGTCGACGTAGCCGCCCTCGAGGATGCGCGTGGCCTGGTTCGGGTCCTTGATGTTCTGCGCGTGCAGTACCGGCACCTTGACCACTTCCTTGATCCCGGCCGCCAGGTGCAGGAAGGGCTCCGGCGGGTAGCTCATGTTGGGGATGACGTTGGCCAGGGTGTTGTGGGTGTCGCAGCCCGAGCCGACCACGCCGATGAAGTCGATCATGCCGGTGGCGTCGTAGTAGGCGGCGATCTGCTTCATGTCCTCGTGGGACAGGCCGTCCGGGTGGAATTCGTCGCCGCAGATGCGCATGCCCACGCAGAAGTCGTCACCGACCTCGGCGCGCACGGCCTTGAGCACTTCCAGGCCGAACTTCATGCGCCCCTCGAAGCTGCCGCCCCATTCGTCGGTACGCTTGTTCACCCGCGGCGACCAGAACTGGTCGATCATGTGCTGGTGCACGGCGGACAGCTCGACGCCATCCAGGCCGCCTTCCTTGGCGCGGCGTGCGGCCTGCGCGTAGTTGCCGATCACGCGCCAGATTTCCTCGACCTCGATGGTCTTGCAGGTGGCGCGGTGTACCGGCTCACGCACGCCGGACGGCGACATCAGGGTCGGCCAGTTGAAGCCGTCCCAGCGCGAGCGACGACCCATGTGGGTAATCTGGATCATGATCTTGGCGCCGTGCTTGTGCATGGCGTCGGCGAGATTCTGGAAGTGCGGGATGATGCGGTCGGTGGACAGGTTCACCGAGCTCCACCATTCCTGCGGGCTGTCGATGGCCACCACCGAGGAGCCGCCGCAGATGGCCAGGCCGATGCCGCCCTTGGCCTTCTCTTCGTAGTATTTGACGTAGCGCTCGGTGGTCATGCCGCCATCGGTGGCGTAGACCTCGGCATGCGCGGTGGAGAGCACGCGGTTGCGGATGGTGAGCTTGCCGATCTGGATCGGCTGGAACATTGCTTCGAAGGCCATTACGGCATCCTCACGGTAAGCGCTGTAGCGGTTCCGCTAGAGGGCTGCCGTCGCGGCTGAGGCCCTCTCGCGGATTTCTTATGGGTGACTCAGAGTGGCCGGGTGATGAACAGCCCGTCGTCATGGCCTTCTTCGGAGCCGCTGTATTCCTGCACGGTGACGGTGCGGATCGGGCTGCCCTTGGCGGCCAGGATCTGGTCGATGGCGCCGGAGAACCAGCCGGTGAACATGTAGTCGACCTTGCGGTTCACCTTGCCGTACACGTAGACGAAGGCCGAATGCTTGAGCTTGACCTCGGCGTAGCCGGTCTCCAGGTCCAGCTTCTGCGTTTCGAACAGGCCCCAGCCGCGCTGCGACAGACGCTTCATGTAGTGCTCGAACACCGCCGCGCCTTCGATGCCATGGCACTCGGCTTCCTTCTCGCACCAGTGCCACGCGGACTTGTAGCCGGCCTTGTAGAGGATCTCGGCGTACTTGTCGGCGCCGAGCACTTCCTCGATGCCCATGTGGTTGTTGACGAAGAAGTGGCGCGGCACATACAGCATCGGCAGCGCGTCGGTGGTCCAGACGCCGGTTTCGTCGTCGACCAGGATGGGCATTTCGGGGGCGTGGGTGGACATGTTGGCAACTCCGGAATCAGGTTGTAGGTAGGGTGGATGGCGCTTCATCCATCCACCGCAGCGTTAAGCCCGCCGCGTGCGGGGTTGGTGGATGAAAGAAGCTTCATCCACCCTACGAGATGCAGTCGATTGATTATCGTGGAGGGCTTACTCGCCCCAGACATCAGCCAGAACGCGTACCCAGTTCTCGCCCATGATCTTGCGCACCACGCGCTCGGAATGGCCGCGCCCCAGCAGGGTCTCGGTGAGGTTGGGGAATTCGCCCACGGTGCGGATGCCCAGCGGGTTGATGATCTTGCCGAAGTTGGTCAGGCGACGGGCGTAGCCCTTGTCGTGGGTCAGGTACTCGAAGAAGTCCTGGCCGTGGCCCTGAGTGAAGTCGGTGCCGATGCCGATGGCGTCTTCGCCGACGATGTTCATCACGTACTCGATGGCTTCGGCGTAGTCGTCGATGGTCGAGTCGATGCCCTTGGCCAGGAACGGCGCGAACATGGTCACGCCGACGAAGCCGCCGTGGTCGGCGATGAACTTCAGCTCTTCGTCGGACTTGTTGCGCGGGTGCTCCTTCAGGCCGGACGGCAGGCAGTGGGAGTAGGTGACCGGCTTCTTCGATTCGAGGATGACCTCCTCGCTGGTCTTGGAGCCGACGTGCGACAGGTCGCACATGATGCCGACGCGGTTCATCTCGGCGACGATCTCGCGGCCGAACCCGGACAGGCCGCCGTCACGCTCGTAGCAGCCGGTGCCGACCAGGTTCTGGGTGTTGTAGCACATCTGCACGATGCCGACGCCGAGCTGCTTGAACACCTCCACGTAGCCGATCTGGTCTTCGAAGGCATGGGCATTCTGGAAGCCGAAGAGGATGCCGGTCTTGCCCAGTTCCTTGGCCTTGCGGATGTCGGCGGTGGTGCGTACCGGCATCACCAGGTCGCTGTTCTCGCGGATCAGCTTGCTGCTGGCGGCGATGCTGTTGACGGTGGCCTGGAAACCCTCCCACACGGACACGGTGCAGTTGGCGGCGGTCAGGCCACCCTTGCGCATGTCTTCGAACAGTTCGCGGTTCCATTTGGCAATGATCAGACCGTCGATGACGATGCTGTCGGCGTGCAATTCGGCTGGGCTCATCAGGCTGTCCCCTTGGGTTCTTCTGCGCCGAATCGACTGTCGGCGCTTTGGGGGGAGCATATCCCCGGGACTTTGGGCGCTATCGCGTAAAAACGACTGGGGTATTGCCGAAAACGTCAAACCGGTCGCGGATAGACATGCGGGCTTCGCTGCGCCGCTTTCGCGTCTGCCTGGCGGGCTCCGGGCCATGGCGCGTTCGCGGTGACGGGCGCGATGGCGCGGCGAATCCTGTCGTCAACGCCTATAAAGGATGGGTGTGGTAGTGCTTCGTCGCCGGGCGTCGGTTTCAGTATGCGCGGCGTCGCTGCGGTGCAATCCCGCCGGTGCGGGAATGGCAAGCTCAGCCAATGCCCAGGCGCGTGCGCGCAGATGCACCGCCCTGGCCATCTTCGATGGTGATCGGCCCTGCAACCGTGGCGGGCCGCTCGCCACAGCCGAAACCTCCAGGCCCCAAGAACAACAACGGCCTGTGACAGAGGAACGCTGTAATGCCTGATGAGACGCTTCACCTGCCTTTGATCCAAGGCGTTCTGTACGCGCACAAGGACACCCCCGGCGCCCTGCTGCCCGTGCTGCACGCCATCCAGGACGGTATCGGTCACATACCGGATATCGCCATCGGCGAGATCGCCCATGCCCTGAACCTGACCCAGGCCGAGGTGCTCGGCGTGATCAGCTTCTACCACGACTTCCGCCGCGTCGCGCCGGCCAGGCACATCCTGCGCCTGTGCCTCGCCGAGTCGTGCCAGAGCCGTGGTGCCAGGGCGCTGGCCGCCCAGGTGCGCGAGCACCTCGACCTGGATGACCACGGCTCCAGCGCGGATGGCCAGATCAGTCTGCGCCCGGTCTACTGCCTGGGTGCCTGCGCCTGTTCTCCGGCCCTGGAGCTGGATGGCCAGGTGCATGCACGGGTGACGCCGCAGCGCCTGCACGAACTGGTCGAAGGCTGCCTGGAGAAAGAATCATGCTGACGCTCCATGTTCCCTGCGATTCGCTCGCCCGCGCGGTGGGTGCCGATCTGCTGGCCGAGGCCCTGCGCGAGGAGGCCGAGCGCCGCCAGTTGCCGCTGGAGATCCGCCGCAGCAGTTCGCGCGGCATGTACTGGCTGGAGCCATTGGTGGAGGTCGACAGCGCCGACGGGCGCCAGGGTTTCGGCCCGTTGTCTGCCGACCAGGCCGGCGCGCTGCTCGATGCCCTGACCGATGCCGGCAACCCGGCGCCGGCTGCCGTCGGACTGGTCGAGGCGCTGCCGTTCATCCACAGCCAGCAACGACTGATCTTCGCCCGTGCCGGTCTGACCCGGCCCACGGCGCTGGAGGATTATTGCGCCAGTGGCGGATTCGCGGGGCTGGCCCGCGCCATCGGCATGGACGGCGACGCCATCGTCACCGAGGTGCTCGATTCCGGGCTGCGCGGGCGTGGCGGTGCGGCCTTCCCGGCCGGCATCAAGTGGCGCACCGTGCGCGGTGCCCAGGCCGTGCAGAAGTATGTGGTGTGCAACGCCGACGAAGGCGACTCCGGCACCTTCGCCGACCGCATGCTGATGGAGGGCGACCCCTTCGTGCTGATCGAGGGCATGGCGATTGCCGGCCTGGCGGTCGAGGCGAGCATGGGCTACATCTACGTGCGCTCCGAATACCCGCAGGCCGTGCAGATCCTGCGCGAGGCCATCGAGGTCGCCCGCGCGGCCGGCTGGCTCGGCGCCGACGTGGGCGGTAGTGGCCGTGCCTTCGACCTGGAGGTGCGTGTCGGCGCTGGCGCCTACATCTGTGGTGAGGAGACCTCGCTGCTCGAATCCCTCGAGGGCAAGCGTGGCACGGTGCGGGCCAAGCCGCCGCTGCCGGCGCTGCAGGGCCTGTTCGGCCAGCCGACGCTGGTGCACAACGTGCTGACCCTGGCCTCGGTGCCGGTCATCCTGGCGCGTGGCGCCGCTTTCTACCGCGATTTCGGCATGGGGCGCTCGCTCGGCACCATGCCGTTCCAGCTCGCCGGCAACGTCCGCCAGGGCGGCTTGGTCGAGCGCGCCTTCGGCCTGACCCTGCGCGAGCTGGTGGAGGACTACGGCGGTGGGACCGCCAGCGGCCGGCCGATCAAGGCGGCGCAGGTCGGCGGCCCGCTGGGCGCCTGGGTGCCGCCGGCGCAGTTCGACACGCCGCTGGATTACGAGGCCTTCGCCGCCATGGGCGCGATGCTCGGGCACGGTGGCGTGGTGCTGGCCGATGACAGCCTGGACATGGCGCAGATGGCGCGCTTCGCCCTGGCGTTCTGCGCCGAGGAGTCCTGCGGCAAGTGCACGCCCTGTCGCATTGGCTCCACCCGCGGCGTCGAGGTGGTCGACCGCCTGCTGGCGGCCAGCGATGACGCTGCCCGTGACGAGCAGGTGATCATCCTCAAGGACCTGTGCGACACCCTGACCCACGGCTCCCTGTGCGCCCTGGGTGGAATGACGGCCTTTCCGGTGAGCAGTGCCCTCAAGCACTTCCCCGGCGACTTCGGGCTCAAGACCTCGGAGGCAGAACAATGATCAGCTACTTCGACCCCGCCACGGACACCGACTTCGGCACCCCAGCTCGCGAGAGCGAGGTGCAGGTCAGCCTGAACATCGATGGACGCAGCATCAGCGTGCCGGCCGGCACCTCGGTGATGCGCGCCGCCGCGATGCTCGGCACCAGCATTCCCAAGCTCTGCGCCAGCGACAACCTGGAAGCCTTCGGTTCCTGCCGCATGTGCCTGGTCGAGATCGAGGGCATGCGCGGCTACCCCGCGTCCTGCACCACGCCGGTCAGCGAGGGCATGGTGGTGCGTACCCAGACCACGAAGCTGGCGACCCTGCGCCGCAACGTGATGGAGCTGTACATCTCCGATCACCCGCTGGACTGCCTGACCTGCTCGGCCAACGGCAACTGCGAGCTGCAGACCGTCGCCGGCCAGGTCGGCCTGCGCGAGGTGCGTTACGGCTACGAGGGGGCCAACCACCTGAGCGAGGCCAAGGACGTCTCCAACCCCTACTTCGACTACGACCCGAGCAAGTGCATCGTCTGCAGCCGCTGCGTGCGGGCCTGCGAGGAGGTGCAGGGCACCTTCGCCCTGACCATCGACGGGCGTGGCTTCGACTCGCGGGTGGCGGCGGCGGGGGGCGAGGATTTCCTCAGCTCCGAGTGCGTCTCCTGCGGCGCCTGCGTGCAGGCCTGCCCGACCGCGACGCTGATGGAAAAGAGCGTGGTCGAGAAGGGCCAGCCCGAGCGCAGTGTGATCACCACCTGTGCCTACTGCGGTGTCGGTTGCTCGTTCCGCGCCGAGATGAAGGGCGACGAGTTGGTGCGCATGGTGCCGGACAAGAACGGCCAGGCCAACCACGGCCATTCCTGCGTCAAGGGGCGCTTCGCCTGGGGCTATGCGACCCACCCGGATCGCATCACCAAGCCGATGATCCGCAAGCGCATCAGCGATCCGTGGCAGGAGGTCAGCTGGGACGAAGCGGTGACCTACGCCGCCAGCGAGTTCCGCCGCATCCAGCTGGCCTACGGGCGTGACTCCATCGGTGGCATCACCTCCAGCCGCTGCACCAACGAGGAGGTCTACCTGGTGCAGAAGCTGGTGCGAGCCGGCTTCGGCAACAACAACGTCGATACCTGTGCGCGCGTCTGCCACTCGCCGACCGGCTACGGTCTCAAGCAGACCCTCGGTGAGTCGGCCGGCACGCAGAACTTCGATTCGGTGATGCAGGCCGACGTGATCCTGGTGATCGGCGCCAACCCCACCGACGCGCACCCGGTGTTCGGCTCCCAGCTCAAGCGCCGCCTGCGTCAGGGGGCACGGCTGATCGTCATCGATCCGCGACGCATCGACCTGGTGGATTCGCCGCACGCCCGCGCCGAGCTGCACCTGGCGCTGCGTCCGGGCACCAACGTGGCCATGCTCAACGCGCTGGCGCACGTCATCGTCAGCGAGGGCCTGCTCGACCAGACATTCATCGACGCGCGCTGCGAAGCCGCGGACTTCGCCCGCTGGAGCGCCTTCGTCGGCCAGGCGGAGAATTCGCCGGAGGTGCTCGGCCCGGTCTGTGGCGTCGAGCCGCAGCTGATTCGCCAGGCGGCGCGCCTGTACGCCACCGGCGGCAATGCGGCCATCTACTATGGCCTGGGCGTCACCGAGCACAGCCAGGGCAGTACCACCGTGATGGGCATCGCCAACCTGGCCATGGCCACCGGCAACATCGGCCGCGAAGGCGTGGGGGTCAACCCGCTGCGCGGGCAGAACAACGTGCAGGGTTCCTGCGACATGGGCTCCTTCCCGCACGAGCTGCCGGGTTACCGGCATGTCTCCAACGCCGAGGTCCGCGCCCAGTTCGAACAGGCCTGGGGCGTCACCCTGCAACCCGATCCGGGCCTGCGCATCCCCAACATGTTCGAGGCCGCGCTCGGCGGCAGCTTCAAGGCGCTGTACTGCCAGGGCGAGGACATCGCCCAGAGCGACCCCAACACCCAGCACGTCACCGCCGCGCTGTCGGCGATGGAATGCGTGGTGGTGCAGGACATCTTCCTCAACGAAACCGCCAAGTTCGCCCATGTGTTCCTGCCGGGCAGTTCCTTCCTCGAGAAGGACGGCACCTTTACCAACGCCGAGCGGCGCATCTCGCGGGTGCGCAAGGTGATGGAGCCACTGGCCGGCAAGTCCGACTGGCAGGCCACCATCGCCCTGGCCGAGGCGCTGGGCTACCGGATGGACTATCAGCACCCGGCGCAGATCATGGACGAGATCGCCAGCCTGACGCCGACCTTCGCCCGCGTCAGCTACGCCGAGCTCGACCGTCACGGCAGCCTGCAGTGGCCGTGCAACGATGCCGCGCCGGACGGTACACCGACCATGCACATCGACCAGTTCGTGCGGGGCAAGGGGCGTTTCATGCTCACCGGCTACGTGCCGACCGAAGAGAAGGTCAACAGCCGCTTCCCGCTGCTGCTCACCACCGGGCGCATTCTCAGCCAGTACAACGTCGGCGCGCAGACGCGGCGTACCGACAACGTCGCCTGGCACGAGGAGGACCGCCTGGAGATCCACCCCAGCGATGCCGAGAGCCGCGGTATCGGCGACGGCGACTGGGTCGGCGTGGGCAGCCGCTCCGGGCAGACCGTGCTGCGCGCGCGGGTCAGTGAGCGCGTGGCGCCGGGGGTGGTCTACACCACCTTCCACTTCCCGGAGTCCGGCGCCAACGTGATCACCACCGACAACTCCGACTGGGCGACCAACTGCCCGGAGTACAAGGTCACGGCGGTGGAGGTCACCCGGGTCTACCAGCCTTCGGAGTGGCAGAAACGCTACCAGGCCTTCAGTGACGAGCAGCGGCGTCTGCTCGCCGAGCGGCGCAGGCAGGAGAAAGCGGAGGTGCGTCGATGAGCGCCGAGAACCTGGTCAAGATGGCCAATCAGATCGCCCAGTTCTTCGCCACCGAGCCGGACAGGGAGCAGGCGGTCAAGGGGGTTCATCAGCACCTGCAGAACTTCTGGACGCCGGCGATGCGCATCGAACTGATGGCCTGGCAACTGGAGCGCCACGGCGAGAACCTGCACCCCCTGGTGCAGTCCGCGCTGGCCGAAATGGGCCGCTCCGTCTAGCACCCCGCTCAGGCGTGGGACGGGTGCTCGTGCCTGTCCCTGCTTGGCGTGCTGCCGAAGTGCGCCTTGTAGCTGCGGGAGAAGTAGCTCGATGACTCGAAACCGCAGGCCAGGCTCACCTCGAGCACGCTGAGATCGCTCTGGCGCAGCAGCTGGCGCGCCTTGTCCAGGCGCAGGCCGAGATAGAACGCCGACGGCGTGGTCGCCAGGTGGTGGCGGAACAGACGCTCCAGCTGGCGCACGCTGACGCCGACGCGCTCGGCCAGCACCTCGCCGCTCAACGGCTGCTCGCTGTGGCGCTCCATCTCGCCGATGACGCGGATCAGCTTGCGGTTGTGCAGGCCATAGCGGCTGGCCACCTGCATGCGCTGGTGGTCCAGGCGCGTGCGGATGCGACTGACCACGAACTGCTCGGAAACCTGCACCGCCAGGGGCTCGCCATGGTCCTGGGCGATCAGCCCGAGCATCAGGTCGAGGCTGCTGGTGCCGCCGGCACTGGTGATGCGCCGGCCGTCGATCTCGAACAGCTCCTGGGTCACCTGCAGCGCCGGATAGCGTTCGCGGAAGGCGTCGATGGCTTCCCAGTGCAGGGTCAGGCGCTGCTGCTGGAACAGCCCGGCCTCGGCCAGCACGAAACTGCCGGTGTCGATGCCGCCAAGCACCTTGAGCTCCGTTTCGCAGCGTTGCAGCCAGTGCGTCAGGCGACTGTCGTGGTGGGCCAGCGGGTCGAAACCGGCGACCACGAACAGCGCCTCGGTCGCCTCCACCAGTTCCAGTGCTCCGTCGACATTCAGCGACATGCCGTTGCTCGCCGCCACGGCGGCGCCGTCGCGGCTGAGCAGGTGCCAGCGATACAGGTCGCCGCGAAAGCGGTTGGCCACGCGCAATGGCTCGATCGCCGACATCAGGCCCATCATGGAAAAGCCGGGCAGGAGCAGGAAGCAGAAGGTCTGGGTCATCGTCGCTCCGCGCGTCTGCGCCAGGGAAGCAGGCGCAGATGTCGCATGAAACAGGTCGTCATAGGTCAAGTAATAGTCGGATAGGTTCGAATATTCTGCCAGTGGCCGGCGTAAGGTGGTGTCATCGGGAGACGAGATCCCCGAGCACGGTGGGGGCCACGAGCCTCTAGAAGAACGAAATAGAACCGCTGTGACACGATGAGGAGCACCCAGATGAAAGGTCTTACCGCGCTGGCCGCGTGCTGCACCCTGAGCCTGTTCAGTACCTCCCTGCTGGCCGATGATGCCAGCTGCAAGAACGTTCGCCTCGGCGCCGTCGGCTGGACCGACGTGGTCGCCACCACCGCAGTCGCCAGCGAGCTGCTGAAAGGGCTCGGCTACGAGACCAAGCAGACCCAGGCATCGCAACAGATCATCTTCGCCGGTATCCAGAAGGGCCAGGTCGACGCCTTCCTCGGCTACTGGAAGCCGATCATGGACGACAACATCAAGCCGTTCCTCGATGCCGGCGCGGTCAAGGTCGCCGCCGAGCCGTCGCTGAGCGATGCCGTGGCAGTGCTCGCGGTACCCAGCTACACCGCCGACAAGGGCCTCAGGACCCTGGCCGACATCGCCAGGTTCAAGGACGAGCTGGACGGCAAGATCTACGGTATCGAAGCCGGCTCCGGCGCCAACACCGCGATCCAGAAGATGATCGATGCCAACCAGTTCGGCCTGGGCGGCTTCAAGCTCGTCGAGTCCAGTGAGGCGGGCATGCTCGCGGCGGTCGGTCGCGCGGCGAAGAACCAGAAACCGGTGGTGTTCTTCGGCTGGAAACCCCATCCGATGAACCTGTCGATGCAGATCTCCTACCTGAGCGGCACCGACGATGTGTTCGGCCCCAACGATGGCGCCGCCACCGTCTCCACCGTGACTGCGCCGGACTACGCCGAGCGTTGCCCGAATGCCAATCGCCTGCTGACCAGCCTGCGCTTCACCAGCGACCAGGAGGCCGCGCTGATGCAGCCGATCATGGAGCGCAAGGCGCCGGAGCAGGTCGCGCGTGACTGGATCAAGGCCAACCCGCAGGTGGTCGACGCCTGGCTCGTCGGGGTCACCACGCTCGACGGCAAGCCGGCCAACGCCGCCCTGGTCGCCGGCAACTGAGCCCCTGGCGCCGGCCTGTGGCCGGCGCCCATCCCCATTTCTCCAACGCATGCGGCCATGCCGCAGGCACCCTCATGCCCTGCACAGGACAGCTCAAGATGAACTACGAGGTTATCGTCACCTGCGCGGTGACCGGCGCTGGCGACACCGTCGGCAAGCACCCGGCGATACCGGTCACCCCCAAGGAAATCGCTGCCGCTGCCATCGAGGCGGCCAAGGCCGGCGCCACCGTCGCCCACTGCCACGTGCGCGATCCACAGACCGGCAAGCCCAGCCGTGACGTGGCGCTGTACCGCGAGGTGGTCGAGCGCATCCGCGACAGCGACACCGATGTGATCATCAACCTCACCGCCGGCATGGGCGGCGATCTGGAGATCGGCGCGGGCGAGCAGCCGCTCGAGTTCGGCGCCGGTACCGATCTGGTCGGGCCCATCGAACGCCTGGCGCACGTCGAGGCGCTGCTGCCGGAAATCTGCACGCTGGACTGCGGCACGCTGAACTTCGGCGACGGCGACTTCATCTACGTCTCCACCCCGGCGCAGCTGCGTGCCGGCGCCAGGCGCATCACCGAGCTGGGGGTCAAGGCCGAGCTGGAGATCTTCGACACCGGGCACCTGTGGTTCGCCAGGCAGATGCTCAAGGAGGGGCTGCTGGAAGACCCGCTGATCCAGTTGTGCCTGGGCATTCCCTGGGGCGCGCCGGCCGACACCACCAGCATGAAGGCCATGGTCGACAACCTGCCGCCCGGCATCACCTGGGCCGGCTTCGGCATCGGCCGCATGCAGATGCCCATGGTCGCCCAGGCCATGCTGCTGGGTGGCCACGTACGCGTGGGGCTGGAGGACAACATCTGGCTCGATCGCGGCGTGCATGCCAGCAACGGCCAGCTGGTCGAGCGCGCCATCGAGATCATCGAACGCCTTGGCGGCCGTGCCCTGACCCCGGCCGAGGGCCGCGAGAAGATGAAACTCAAGCGGCGTGGCTGACACGTCACATCGTCCGGGGCGCTTGCGAGTGCCCCTCACCCTGAACCAGGGCCGAGAAAACCTTTGCCATCCCCCGGATTGCATCCGGGCTACCGGAGTTCAAGCATGACCTTCGTTACCGAGATCAAGACTTTCGCCGCCCTCGGCACCGGTGTGATCGGTGCCGGCTGGATCGCCCGCGCCCTGGCCCATGGCCTCGACGTGATCGCCTGGGACCCGGCCCCAGGTGCCGAGCAGGCGCTGCGCACGCGCCTGGCCAACGCCTGGCCCGCGCTGCAGAAGCAGGGGCTGGCGCCCGGCGCCTCGCTGGAGCGGCTGCGTTTCGTCGAGAGCATCGAGCAATGCGTGGCCAACGCCGACTTCATCCAGGAGAGTGCGCCCGAGCGCCTGGTACTCAAGTGCGAGCTGCACGCGAAGATCAGCGCCGCCGCGCGCCCCGACGTGCTGATCGGCTCCAGCACCTCGGGCCTGCTGCCCAGCGAGTTCTATGCCGATGCCGTGCGCCCCGAGCGTTGCCTGGTCGGCCACCCGTTCAATCCGGTCTACCTGCTGCCGCTGGTGGAGGTGGTCGGTGGCGCGAAAACCGCAGCGGAGGCCGTGCAGGCCGCGATCCAGGTCTATGCATCGCTGGGCATGCGCCCCTTGCACGTGCGCAAGGAGGTGCCGGGCTTCATCGCCGACCGCCTGCTCGAGGCGCTGTGGCGCGAGTCGCTGCACCTGGTCAACGACGGTGTGGCCACCACGGGCGAGATCGATGACGCGATCCGCTTCGGCGCCGGCCTGCGCTGGTCGTTCATGGGCTCCTTCCTCACCTACACCCTGGCCGGCGGGCCGGCCGGCATGCGCCACTTCATGGCCCAGTTCGGCCCGGCGCTGAAGCTGCCCTGGACCTACCTGGAAGCGCCGGAGCTGACCGAGGGGCTGATCGATGCGGTAGTCGAAGGGACGGCCGCGCAGCAGGGCGAGCGCAGCCTGGATGCACTGGAACGCTACCGCGACGACTGCCTGCTGGCGGTACTCGAGGCGATCCGCCAGACCAAGGCCAAGCACGGCTTCGATTTCGCCGAGTAGCCGAGTCCGTTCTGCGCAGGGCAACCCTGCGCTACGCTATCCAACCCTCCGCCCACCCCTCTCCTGCCTGCGGGAGAAGGGGCGGGGGGATGCATCCGGAGCCACATCGACATGTGCAACGCAGCCCTGACCACCTACCGCACGCGCATCCACGCCGACTGGGTCGACTACAACGGCCATCTGCGCGATGCCTTCTACCTGCTGATCTTCAGCCATGCCACCGATGCGCTGATGGATGCGCTGGGGCTGGACGAGGCCGGTCGTGCCCGTACCGGCCACACCCTGTACACCCTGGAGTGCCATCTCAACTTCCTGGCGGAAGTGAAGGGCGGCGAAGCGGTGGAAGTGCGTACGCAGTTGCTCGCCCACGACGCCAAGCGCCTGCATATCCATCACGCGCTGTATCGCCCGGCAGAGGCCGACAGCCTGGCGGAAAGCGAACAGATGCTGATGAACATCGACAGCGTCGCCGGCCGTTCGGCGCCCTTCGATGCCCAGGTGGCCGAGCAGGTGCAGCGCCTGGCGGCAGACCACCACGAGCTGGCGACGCCAGCCTGCGTCGGGCGGGTCATCGGCCTGCGCCGCTGACGGCGCTCTACTTCGGCTTGTACGCACAATAGCCCGGTCGCGGGCCGACCCTGGGATGGTGGCGGCAGGTGTCCGGGCGTTTCTCGTAGACGCTGCACAGGCGCGTCTTGCGGTCCAGGAACAGGCAGTCGTTGTTGGACATGCGCGTCAGGGTGAAGATGCCCGACTTCTGGTTGAAGCGCTCGATGGTGCCGTCCTTCTGCAGGCGCTTGGCGATGTTCTTGATCGGCTCGCTGCGTTCGAACTCATCCACCAGCTCCAGGCGGATCAGGTCGTTCAGGCGCACCTCCACGGGCAGGGTGCAGCAACTGGATATGCAGCTGTGGCACATGTCGGCGCTGTATTTGGCCCAGGTTTCCAGGCGGTCGATTTCTGCAGCGGCTATCAGGCGGGGCTTGATCATGGTTGGCTAGGGGCGGTCTGCGCCGCATCGGTCACGGGGCGGCGATGATAGCGGGCGCGGTGAATTTGTGAACCACCGGTCGGCGGCGGATTTTCCTTGTGCCTGTGATGGAGGTGGCAATCGTCTCTCTGGGTGTTGGACGGCGCGACTCCTATACTGGCGGGCGACTCTGAAAAACGGCCTGCGTGGTCAGCGCTGCGTTTGCAACAAGCTGACTACCTTGCCGAGCCTTTCGGAGGCACCCTGTGGCCACCTCGGGCTGCCAGCAGGGACGCGAGGCGACTTTCTCATCGGAACGGGACATGCTGCATGCAATGGATTTTCATGCTGGTCGGGTTGGTGCTCGGCACGGGCGCCAGCGAATCGCTAACCGGGGCGCTGCTGGGCGGGCTGATCGGCCTGAGCCTGGGCCAGGCGCTGCGCCTGCAGGGGCTCGAGAAGCGTAACGCGCAGCTGGCGGCGCAGCTCAAGGATTTCGCCGAGCGTTTCGAGCGCGGCACGCGGGCCATGCACGAGCGCCTGGTCAAGGTCGAGCAGGGCGGGGCTGTCGAGCCGGAAGGGGCTCCCGTGGCGGCGGAACCTGTCGTCAGCGCGCCCCCCACGGCAGAACCGCAACCCAGGGTGGCGGAGGCGCCTCGGCCAGAGCCCGAGCCACAGCCCGAACCAGAGCCCGAGCTGGACTGGACGCTGGACCCGCTTCCGGAAATCGCCCCCCCGCAACCGGCGCCACAGCCTGTGGCAGCTGCCGCATCGCTCGCACATGAGCCGACGCCTGCTCCGCAGCAAGGTCCCTGGCGCGAACAGGCGCCACGCGAGCCGAACCTGATCGAGCGCGGCATCGCCGCGGCGAAGGCCTGGCTGTTCGGCGGCAATACCGTGCTGCGGGTCGGTGTGGTCCTGCTGTTCCTCGGCCTCGCCTTCCTCCTGCGCTACGCCACCGAAGGTGTCGAGGTGCCGGTGGAGCTGCGCTACATGGGCGTGGCCGCCAGTGCCCTGGCCCTGCTGGGGCTGGGCTGGTGGCTGCGGCTGCGCAACCGCAGCTATGCCCTGGTGCTGCAGGGCACCGGCATCGCCGTGCTGTACCTGACGGTGTTCGCTGCCATGCGCCTGCATCCCTTGCTCGACCCGGGCATGGCGCTGGGCCTGCTGGTGGCGGTGACGCTGTTCTCGGCCATCCTCGCCGTGCAGCAGAATGCCCTGGGCCTGGCGGCGGCCGCGGCACTCGGCGGCTTTGCCGCGCCGATCCTCACCTCCACCGGCAGCGGCAACCATGTCGCGCTGTTCTCCTACTTCGCCCTGCTCAATGCCGGCATCTTCGCCATCGCCTGGTTCAAGGCCTGGCGCCTGCTCAACCTGATCGGCTTCGTCGGCACCTTCGGCATCGGTTTCGCCTGGGGGCTGCGCTCCTACGAGCCGCAGCTGCTGTGGAGCACCGAGCCGTTCCTGGTGCTGTTCTTCCTGATGTACGTGGCCATCGGCCTGCTCTTCGCCCGCCGCACCCTGCGTGACGCGGCGGATGCCCCTGAGGCGCGTGGCGAACTGCTGCGCTGGTCGCTGCAGCGCGGCGATTATGTCGATGCCACCACCCTGTTCGGTCCACCGCTGGTCGGCTTCGGCCTGCAGGTAGCGCTGGTGCGCCACATCGAATTCGCCGCCGCGTTCAGTGCACTCGGCCTGGGCCTGTTCTACCTGCTGCTGGCGCGTGTGCTGCAGCTGCGCGCCGGCGGACGTGCCCTGCTGCTGGTGGAAACCTGCCTGGCCCTGGGCGTGGTGTTCGCCAGCCTGGCCATCCCACTGGCCCTCGACGCTAGCTGGACAGCCGCTGCCTGGGCCGTGGAGGGTGCCGGGATCTACTGGCTGGGCCTGCGGCAGCAGCGGCCACTGGCGCGTGGCTTCGCCCTGTTGCTGCAGGTGGGGGCCGCCCTGGCGTTCGCCACAGGCCTGGAACCGGGCGACTCCAGCCTGCTCGACGGCTCGGCGCTGGGCGCGCTGATGCTCGGCGTGGCGCTGTTGTTCAGCTACTGGCAACTGCGCCAGGCGCCACAGGCTGCCAGCCCCTGGGAGGTGCGTCTGCAGCCCTGGCTGGGGCTGGCGGGGCTGGCCTTCCTCTGCCTGATCGCGCCGCTGACCTTCGAGGCGCCCGGCACGGCCATCGCCTGGGCGCTGGCCGGTCTGGTCACGCTGTTCGTCGGCCTGCGTCTGGCCGCGCCCGTTTTCGTCTACGCCGCCTTCGCCATCCAGCTGCTTGGCGGGCTGCTGTTCCTCGGCCAGATGGCGCTGGAGTCGCTGGAAGGGCGGGGCGGCTTCAACGCCGGCTGGTTCGGCCTGCTGGCGGCCTCGGTGGTCGGCTTCGGCCTGATCGCGGGCATGCTGCTGGCGGCGCGCGACCCGCTGATCCGTGACAACCGTCGCCAGCTTGCGGCCTTGTCCTGGGTGATGCTGGTGGGCCTGGTGTTCATCAACCTGGCGGTGCTGTTCGTGCTGCCCTGGGTGGCCGCTGCGGCGGTATGGGGAGCCAGCGGGCTGCTGACCCTGTGGCTGGCGCTCTACCTGCAGCAGCGTGCGGCCTTCTGGTTCAGCCTGGTGCTGCAGCTGTTCGCCGGCCTGGCCTTCCTGGCAGCCGGGCCGTTGCTGCTGTCGGGAATCAGTGGTGTCGGTCTGTCGCCACTGGCGCATACCGGTTTCTGGACACCTGCGGTGCTCGGCCTGGCTGCGCAGATCGGCGCCTGGCGCCTGCATGCGCTGCTGCGCAGTGGGCGGGACAGCGGGATCGATGGCGTCAGCGTGCAGCGTCTGGGGCAGCTGCTGCTGACCTGGGGTGCCGCCTGGTGGGCGCTGGCGCTGGCCAGCGAGGTGCTGCGTTTCGTCGCGGCGGAGCTGCAGGTCGGCGTGCTGCTGGTGCTGCTGGCGCTGAACATGGCGCTGTATGCCTGGCTGGCGACCCGCAACCGCTGGGTCGAGCTGGCCTTGCTCGATGGCCTGCTGGTCCCGCTGGCCGGCATGCTGCTGCTGTATGCCTGGCACCCCTTCTATCACCCTGCGGCGCAGTGGGGCTGGCTCGGCTGGGGCCTGGTGTTCGCCGCCCACCTGTGGTCGCTGCGGCGCCTGGCCGGGCTGCTGCCGGCCACGGCGGCCAGTGTCGCTCACGTGCTCGGCTGCTGGCTGTTGCTCGGCGTGCTGGCGCTGGAACTGCGCTACCTGCTGCTGAGTCTGGCCGATCACTACAATGCCTGGCGCTGGCTGGGCTGGGCGCTGCTGCCGACGGCTTATCTCTGGGCCATGGCGCAGGCGCGTCGGCTGCCCTGGCCGGTGGCTGGCTTCGAACGTGAATACCGCCTGTGGGCGGCTGCGCCCCTGGCCGTGTTGATGCTCGGCTGGTTCTGGCTGGCCAATGCCAACAGTGCAGGCGACAGCGACCCGCTGCCGTACCTGCCGCTGCTCAATCCGCTGGAGATCGGCCTGCTGCTGTGCCTGGGCGCGTTGTTCGTCTGGGGGCGTACCGCGCTGCCGCGCCTGGGCCTGGAACCGGGGCGTGCGCTGCAGCTGTTGCAGGTCGTGGTCGGCGTGTCGCTGTTCGCCCTGTTCACCCTGATGGTGATGCGCAGCGCCCATCACTGGGGCGGCGTGCCCTGGCACAGTGCAGCGCTGTTCGAGTCGATGCTGGTGCAGGCCGGGCTGTCCATCGTCTGGACCCTGATCGCCCTGGCGCTGATGCTGTTCGGGCACCTGCGTGCACGCCGCGAGCTGTGGCTGGTCGGGGCGGCGCTGATAGCCCTGGTGGTGGCCAAGCTGTTCTTCGTCGAGCTGGGCAATCGCGGCGGGCTGGAACGTATCGTGTCCTTCATCGGCGTGGGCGTGCTGCTGCTGGTGGTGGGCTATTTCGCCCCGCTGCCGCCGCGTCAGGCCGAGCGCGACGCACCCCACGAACAGGAGTCTGGCGCATGAAGATGACCGCTACGGGCCTGCTGCTGGCCCTGTCCATGGCGGCTGTCGCGCAGGCTGGAGAGCAGCTGCGCGACTTTCATGAAACCGCCGGCCTGCAGCTGTCAGGCGCGGGCCCCTGGTATCGCCTGGAGCTGCCCTTCGCCGCGCACCTTGCCGCCAGCCATGCTGACCTGCGTGATCTGCGGGTGTTCGATGCCAGTGGCCAGGCGCAGGCCTATGCGCTGATTCCCGCCAGCAGCGAACGGGTGGACCAGGAGCAGGAACATGGCGTGCGCTGGTTCCCGCTGCGTGGTCCCGCCGATACGCAGGATGTGCCGGCGTTGCGCGTCGAGCGCAACACCAGCGGCACCCTGATCGAACTGAGCGATGCCGCCCCGGCCGACGCCGGGCTGCAACTGCGCGGCTGGTTGCTCGATGCCAGTGCCATCGAGGCGCCGCTGGTGCGCCTGACCCTGGACTGGAGCGGTGCCGAGGAGGGGTTCCAGCGCTTCAGCATCGAAGCCAGTGACGACCTGCAGCACTGGCGCCGCTGGGGCGACGGACAACTGGCCCGCCTGAGCTTTGCCGACGAGCGTATCGAACAGCGCCAGGTCGAGTTGCCAGGGCAGCGTGCCCGCTACCTGCGCCTGCTCTGGCAGAGCCCGCTGCCGGCCCCGCAACTGCAGAGCGTGACGCTGCGCAGCCGCCGCCAGGACCAGCAGCCGGCGCCGCTGGTGTGGTCCGAGCCCCTGGCGGCCCGCGCGAGCGGCGATGGGCGCTTCCAGTGGCAGCTGCCACTGACGTTGCCGTTGCAGCGCCTGCGCGTCGCCCTGGAGCAGGACAACACGCTGGCCCCCGTGCGCTTCGAATCACGCACCGGCGACCAGGGAGGCTGGCAGCCGCTGGCCAATGCCGTGCTCTATCGCCTCCCCGAGGGCGGGCGCGAGGTGCTCAACGATGAGCTGAGCCTGCCGGGCTGGCCGCTGCGCCAGCTGCGCATGCAGCTGGACCCGCGTGGCGGCGGCCTTGGCCAGGACAGCGTGGCCATCCAGGTGGCGCTGCGTGCCTCGCGGCTGGTGTTTCTGGCTCGTGGCGAGCCGCCCTACGTGCTCGCACTGGGCAATGCGCATGCGCAGTCGGCGGCGCTGCCGTTGCACACCCTGATCCCCGGTTACCAGGCAGAGCGCCTGAGCAGCCTCGGTCGGGCGGAGCTGGCTGAACCGCTGCTCGCCGCTGCCACGGGCCAGGTCGAATCGCGATCCGACTGGCAGCGTTGGGGACTCTGGGCTGTACTGCTACTGGGAGTTGGGTTGCTCGCTGCGATGGCGGCGAGCCTGTTGCGCGGCCAGCCGAGGGCCTGACAGGCTGCGGAGGGCGAACAAAGCGCTGCTGTGGCAGGGCTTTTGCAGTATCTTAGCTGCCTTGCGCCAATCCAGCATTTGAGGTCAGGAAGGCCCTTGCGTATTTCGATTCGCGTCATTGCCCGTTCGTTCTGTGTCGGTGCCGCCGTGTTCGACCCGTTTGCCTGTCCCCCGCATGCAAGGAGGGACAGGTGATTCAGGCGTGCGTGGCTTCCGGCTGGAGCCTGTCGTCGCCGGTGTTGCTGACCCTGCTGGTGTGCTTCGGGGTCGTGATGCTGGCGCACTGGGTCACGCGTCAGCGCGACTTTCCCGGACGCGACAGCTTCATCCTGCTGCACCTGGCGAGCCTCTGGTGGATGGGGGCCGCGGCACTGGAAATGAGCTTTCTCGGTGCCGACTGCAAGATGTTCTGGGCCAGCATGGCCTGGCCGGGCATCGTTGCCACGCCGACCTTCTGGGCGGTGTTCCTCTGGCAGTACGTCAACAGCATGCGTGAACCGCTGCCGCGCAAGGGCATTCTCGGTCTCAGCGTGGTGCCACTGCTGGTCTGGGGCCTGGCGCTGAGCAACCCCTGGCATGGCCTGTTCTATGGCGCGGGCAGTGCGCCGATCGATGACAGCCTGGGTGCCCCCGTGCGTTACGAGCATGGCCCGCTGTTCTACGCCGCCGCGGTGTACGTCTACCTGTTCATGGCCTTCTGCATGGGCGTGGTGACGCGCGCGGCGGCGCTCAGCCAGGGGCTGCACCGCCGCCATTATCTGGCCTTCGTGCTGGTCACGGCGGTACCCTGGGTGGCCAACGTCGGCTACGTGGGGTTCGGCTGGACACTGTTCGGCTTCGACCCGACGCCGTTCAGCTTCGCCTTCACCCTCGTCGCCTTCTCATGGCTGATCGTGGGCGTGCGTCTGTTCGACCTGTTGCCGGTGGCCAGGCATCTGCTGCTCGAAGCCCTGCTCGATCCGGTGCTGGTGGTCGACCCCAGCCGGCGGGTGATCGAGGCCAACCCGGCGGCGCTGAAGCTGGCGGGGCTGCAGCAGGGCTGGCAGGGGCGTGAGCTGAAGCAATGGCCGGTGTTCGGTGCGGACCTGCAGGCGCTGCTGCTCGAGCACGCCGGTGAACACGACCGGCCGCTGACCCTGACCAGCGCGGCGCGCTACTACGAGGTGCGTCTGCGTGCCATCGAGCGTGCCACCCGCCATGGTCCGGCACTGCTCGGCCACATGATCTACGTGCGCGACGTCACCCAGCGTCACCTGAGCGAGCTGAAGCTGGCCGAGGCACTGGCGTTGAGCGAAGAGCGTCTGCGCACCATCTCCAGTCTGCATGAGCAACTGCGCGAGCAGGCGCTCTGCGACCCGCTCACCGGGCTGTACAACCGCCGCTACCTGGACGAATTCTTCGCGCGCGAGCTGGCCAGGGTCCAGCGCGAGAACCTGCCGCTGGCGGTGGCCCTGATCGATCTCGATCACTTCAAGCGCCTCAACGACGAGTGCGGACACCTGGTCGGTGACGATGTGCTCAAGGCCGTCGCCCAGCACCTGCTGGACAACCTGCGCAGTACCGACGCGGTGTTCCGCATCGGTGGCGAGGAGTTCCTGCTGATCCTGCCCGGCGCCGACCCCGACGAGGCGAGCGCGCGTCTGCAGAGTATCTGCTCGCAGCTGGCGGCGCGCGAGATCGCCACACGCGGTGGCGACCAGCGCGTGACCCTGTCCGCCGGCCTGGCGTACTGGCCCCAGCAGGGGCAGGCGCTCGACGAGCTGCTGCACGCCGCCGATGCGGCGCTCTACCAGGCCAAACGCACGGGGCGTAACCGTGTCTGCAGCCTGGATGAGAGTGCCCGAGTCAGCCATCCATCCCGCTAGGCAGCATTACGCGGCGACTCGGGTTAAACTGCGCGCGATTTTTTTCCTTTCCGGAGTCGTCCATGTCCCGCGTCACCCTCAGCCGCTACCTGATCGAACAGACTCGCAGCCACAACACCCCGGCCGACCTGCGTTTTCTCATCGAGGTCGTGGCCCGGGCCTGCAAGGAAATCAGCCACCAGGTATCCAAGGGCGCCCTCGGCGGTGTGCTCGGCAGTCTGGGTTCGGAGAACGTGCAGGGCGAGGTGCAGAAGAAGCTCGACGTGATCTCCAACGAGATCCTGCTCGAGGCCAACGAGTGGGGCGGTCACCTGGCCGGCATGGCCTCCGAGGAAATGGACAACGCCTACCAGATTCCGGGCAAGTACCCGAAAGGCGCCTACCTGCTGGTGTTCGACCCGCTGGACGGCTCCAGCAACATCGACGTCAACGTCTCGGTCGGCACCATCTTCTCCGTGCTGCGCTGCCCGGACCGCCAGGGCGAAACCGGTGACCTGGGCGAAGAGGCCTTCCTCCAGCCCGGCACCCAGCAGGTCGCCGCCGGTTATGCGATCTACGGCCCGCAGACCATGCTGATGCTGACCCTCGGCGACGGCGTGAAAGGCTTCACCCTGGATCGCGAACTGGGCAGCTTCGTGCTCACCCACGACGACATCAAGGTGCCGGAGTCGACCAAGGAATTCGCCATCAACATGTCCAACCAGCGCCACTGGGAAGCGCCGGTGCAGCGCTACGTCGGCGAACTGCTGGCTGGCGAGACCGGCCCGCTGGGGCGCAACTACAACATGCGCTGGATCGCCTCGATGGTGGCCGACGTGCATCGCATCCTCACCCGCGGCGGCGTGTTCATGTACCCGCGCGATGCCCGCGAGCCGGAAAAGCCGGGCAAGCTGCGCCTGATGTACGAGGCCAACCCGATGTCGATGATCATCGAGCAGGCCGGTGGTGCCGCCACCAACGGTCAGCAGCGCATCCTCGAGATCGAGCCGGAGTCCCTGCACCAGCGTGTCGCGGTCTTCCTCGGTTCCAAGGAAGAAGTGCTGCGCATCACCGCCTACCACCGGGGCTGATCGGTGCAGCCCTGGCAGCCGCTGCTCGACTGGTGGTTCGCTGCGGACGAACTCGGTTCGTCCGCCAGCGCCCGTGCCGTGTCGGCGGCGCGCCACGGCCTGTGGTTCGGCAAGCGCGAGAGTCAGGACCGCGAAGCCGAGCAGCGTTTCGCTGCTCAGGTCGAGCAGGCCCTGGCCGGTGAACTGCCGGGCTGGAGCAGCGACCCGCAGGGCTGGCTGGCCCAGCTGATCCTGCTCGACCAGCTGCCACGCATGATCTTCCGCGACACGCCGCGTGCCTTCGCCGGCGATCCCCTGGCGCGTCCTCTGTTGCAGGACGGCCTGGCGCGCGGTCTGGACCAGGCGTTGACGCCGATCCAGCGGGTCTTCGCCTACCTGATCTTCGAGCATGCCGAGGACCTGCCGTTGCAGGAGCGTGCCGTCGAGCTGTTCCGTGGCCTGCTGGACGAGGCCTCGGCGGACGACCGGGCGCAGTTCGCCAGCTTCCTCGACTTCGCCGAGCGTCACCAGCAGGTGATTGCCCGCTTCGCTCGCTTTCCCCATCGCAATGCCATTCTCGGGCGTGTCTCCACGGCCGAAGAAGAGGCCTTTCTGCGGGAACCTGGCTCGCGTTTCTGAACTCCAAGCGGGCAAGTCGTCGCCGGCTATGCCAAGCTTGCTGGCATCTTCCCATCAGGAGTGTCACCCCCATGAAGATGCGTTTCCTCGCCCTGGTCGCCTGCGGCCTGTTGGCGGCCTGTAGCAAGGTCAACCAGGACAACTATTCCAAACTCGAGGCTGGCATGAGCAAGGCCGAGGTCGAGAGCCTGCTCGGAGCACCGGGCGAGTGCGCCGGCGCGCTGGGCATGACCAGTTGCACCTGGGGCGACGACAAGGCCTATATCAGCGTCCAGTACGCCGGGGACAAGGTCATGCTGTTCTCCGGCAAGGGACTCAAATAGACAGGAGCCTCCATGCGTTCGATCCTACTCGCCAGTGCCCTTCTCGCCCTCGTCGGTTGTGCCAACTCCGGCACTGGCAACATCCCCAAGCCGGAGCCGGAAACTGTCCAGGTCGATTTGCAGCGCTACCAGGGCACCTGGTACGAGCTGGCTCGTCTGCCGATGTTCTTCCAGCGCAACTGCGTGCAGTCCGAAGCCCACTATGGCTTGCGCGACGACGGGCGTATCGACGTGACCAATCGCTGTCGCGATGACGACGGCGAGTGGATTGAAGCCAGGGGCATCGCCGAACCCCAGGTCGAAGGGCGCACCGATAAGCTCTGGGTCAGCTTCGACAACTGGACCAGCAAGCTGCTGCCGATCAAGGGCGAGTACTGGGTGCTGTACCACGACGAGGACTACCGCGTGGCGTTGGTCGGGCATCCGCAGCACAAGTACCTGTGGCTGCTCTCACGTACCCCCGAGGTCGATCAGGAAACGCGTGACAAGCTGCTTTCGGTCGCCCGCGAGCAGGGCTACACCACCGGCGAGCTGATCTGGCGCAAGACCGATTGATGACCCGTGGCGTGCCCCGATGCGTGCGGGGCGTGCCTCACTCCCAGTCCAGGCGGGCCAGCTTCCACTCGTCGCCTTCGCGCCACCACTCCAGTTTCACCGAGTAGTGCCGTGCGGCGTCGGGGATCAGGCCTTCGGCGCCACTCACGCCGACCTGCGCCTCGCTGTAGCCCTTGCTGGGGATCGCCGGGTCGATCCAGCTGGTTTCGCCGAGGGCGATCACCTTGACGTTCTTGTGGCGCAGGAACAGCAGGGCCATGGTGCGCCTGGCCCAGTCGCGGTCGAACTCCTGGCGGGCCTTGAAATCGGCATGCAGCTGTTCCAGAACCGCGTTGCTGCGCTTGCCTTCGATGTTGTCCTGCAGCGCCTGCACGGCGGCTTCCAGCGCCGCCTGCGGGTCGTCCTTGGCGCCGCAGGCACCCAGCATCAGTGCGGCAAACAGCAACAACGGTACGAGCAGAAAACGTGCTGACATGCTGAACTCCCTTTTCATGGTTATGATGCCGGGCAGAGTGCGATACGGTAGTCGCAGCCCGCCAGCCTAGAGCCTGTTCACGATCTGCTGCGCGGCGCCCAGGCGGCGTTGAAAATCACCCAGGTGGTTTTCGCGAGCGTCCGCCCCAGGTGCGCCATTCGCAAGCGGATTCCAAGGAGCCCAACGATGCAGACTTTGTACCCGGAGATCAAACCCTACGCCCGCCACGAGCTGGCGGTCGAGCCACCGCACGTGCTGTATGTCGACGAGAGCGGCTCGGCGGACGGGTTGCCGGTACTGTTCATCCATGGCGGCCCGGGCGCCGGCTGCGATGCCGCCAGCCGGCGCTATTTCGATCCGAACCTGTACCGCATCGTCACCTTCGACCAGCGCGGCTGCGGGCGCTCCACGCCCTACGCGAGCCTGGAGAACAACACCACCCAAGCGCTGGTCGCCGATATCGAGCGCATCCGCGAACACCTGGGCGTCGACAAGTTCGTGCTGTTCGGCGGCTCCTGGGGTTCGAGCCTGGCGCTGGCCTACGCCCAGGCACATCCGCAGCGCGTGCATGGCCTGATCCTGCGCGGCATCTTCCTCTGTCGCCCACAGGAGTTTCACTGGTTCTACCAGGAAGGTGCCAGCCGCCTGTTCCCCGATTACTGGGAAGACTACATTGCGCCGATTCCGCCGCAGGAGCGCGGCGATCTGATGGGCGCCTTCTACAAGCGGCTGACGGGGAGCGACCAGATCGCCCAGATGCACGCGGCCAAGGCCTGGTCGACCTGGGAAGGGCGCACCGCCACGTTGCGTCCCAACCCGCAGGTGGTCGACCGCTTCAGCGAGGCGCATCGCGCGTTGTCCATCGCCCGTATCGAGTGTCACTACTTCGTCAACGACGCCTTTCTCGAGCCCGATCAGCTGCTCCGCGACATGCCCAGGATCGCCCACCTGCCGGGCATCATCGTGCATGGCCGCTACGACGCGATCTGTCCCCTGGACAACGCCTGGGCGCTGCACCAGGCCTGGCCCAACAGTGAGTTGCAGATCATCCGTGATGCCGGCCACTCGGCAGCCGAGCCGGGCATCACCGATGCGCTGGTGCGTGCTGCCGAGGAGATGGCCCGGCGCCTGCTCGACCTGCCCCCGGAGGATGCATGAAGCTGCTGATCCAGCGCGTCAGCGCGGCGCGGGTAGAGGTCGAAGGTGAGGTGGTGGGCAGCATCGACCAGGGCCTGCTGGCACTGGTCGGCATCGAACCGCACGATGACCAGGCCAGCGTCGGCCGCGCCTTGCACAAGCTGCTGGGCTACCGCGTCTTCAGCGACGAGGCCGGCAAGATGAATCTCTCGCTGAAGGATATCGGCGGTGGCCTGCTGCTGGTCTCGCAGTTCACCCTGGCGGCCGATACCAGGAGCGGCATGCGTCCCAGCTTCTCCAGCGCCGCACCACCTTCGCAGGGGGCTGCCCTGTTCGACATGCTGGTCGAGCGCGCCCGCAGCGAGCATGGGCTGGTCGCCACCGGGCGCTTCGGCGCCAACATGCAGGTGCATCTGGTCAACGATGGGCCGGTGACCTTTCTCCTGGATCTGTGAGGGCTGCGCGCCCTTTCAGGACACCCGTTGCATAGAGTGTCCACAGGATGATCAGCGGCTGGAATGGCAGGCGTGCCCAGTAGTACCAGCGCGCACTCGGCAAGCCCTGCGCATCGAGGCCATGCAGGGCGTTGTGCAGGTTGGCCGGAAACACGCAGACGAAGTAGACGGCCAGCATGATGCCGGCGAGTCGGCGTGTCCGTGGCCACATCAGGCCGATGGCGCCGGCGATCTCGCAGGCGCCGGTGAACAGCACCAGGGGCTCGTGCAGCGGCAGGTAGGGCGGCATCATCGCCAGGTAGCGAGCGGGTGTCAGCCAGTGGTCCACACCGATCAGCAACAGAGCCAGGCTCAGTGCCAGGCGCATGCGTGCCCGCCATGACGGCAACAACGGCAGACCCAGACGCTGCGGGAGTGCGGCAATGAGGGTGAGGAGCATGAGCAGGGCGACAAATAGCATGAGGGCATCTCCGGGTTGTCTGGCTGGCACTGGGGACTGGCTGGATGCAATATGTAGGCGATGTCAACATTCTGAAGGAGATGTTGCTGGTGTCAACACTGCGTGAAGAGGGCATTCGTGCCTATCACCATGGCGATTTGCGCAAAGCGCTGCTCGATGCTGCGTCCGCGCTACTCGCCGAGGTGGGTGTGGCGGCGATCAGCCTGCGTGAAGTCGCACGACGCGCCGGGGTTTCGCATAACGCGCCCTACCGTCATTTTGCCGACCGTGATGCCTTGTTGGCGGCGCTGGCGCTGCAGGGGTTCGAGGTTCTGGTCCGGCGTATCGAGGCGCTGCCGGTGGCCGATCTGGGTCGGCGCGGCGAGTGCTACGTTGCCTATGCGCTGGAGTTTCCCGGACATTTCGCCCTGATGTTCGGGCCGCAGCTCGACAGGGCGGCTTATCCCGAGCTGCAACAGGTTGCCCGGCAGCTGTTTGCCCAGCTCGAAGCCAGCGTGCGAGCGCTGCGCCCGGACGAGTCGGTAGAGACGGCCAGCCTGGCGGCGTGGAGTCTGGTGCATGGGCTCAGTCAGTTGCTGCTCAACGGGCAGTGCCCGGTCGAGGATGTGTCGGTCACGGCTCGCGCAGTCACCGGGCTGTTCGTCGAGGGGTTGCAGGTAGGCCGCTCTCCCGCCTAGAGCCGTTTGCAGGGTAGGCAGCCTGTAGCGCTGTCCAGCGCTCGAGGCCTCAGAACAGCCTGGCCAGCAACACCGGCACGGCGGTTTCCACCCGCAGAATGCGCTCACCCAGCTGCACCGGCTGCAGGCCGGCGGCCTGTTGCAGCAGATCGACCTCGTAGGGAATCCAGCCACCTTCGGGGCCGATGGCCAGGGTCACCGGGCCGTCGACCGCGCGCGGGCAGGCCGGATAGTCGCCGGGGTGCCCGACCAGGCCGAGTGTACTGGCGGCCAGTGCCGGCAGGCGATCCTCGACGAAGGGCTTGAAGCGCTTCTCGATGCTGACATCGGGCAGCACGGTGTCGCGCGCCTGCTCCAGGCCGAGGATCAGTTGTTCGCGCAGTGCGTCGGGCTGCAGGAACGGCGTCTGCCAGAAGCTCTTCTCCACCCGGTAGCTGTTGACCAGCACCAGGCGCGGCACGCCCATGGCGCTGACGGTCTGCAGCACGCGCTTGAGCATCTTCGGGCGGGGCAGGGCGAGGACCAGGGTCAGGGGGAGCTTGGCCGGTGGCGGCTGGTCGAGACAGACCTGCAGCTCGGCCTGTTCGGCATCCAGGCTGAGCAGCTGACCTTCGCCCATCAGGCCGCCGAGACGGCCGACGCGCAGGCAGTCACCCGCTTCGGCACGATGTACCTCGTGCAGGTGCTTGAGGCGCCGGCCACTGAGGCGAACACGATCGACGCCGACGAAGTCGGCGTCTTCCAGCAGCAGGAGGTTCACGGTTGTGGCGCGGGGGGCTGGTCTTCCGGCTCGGCTTGTTCGTCGCTCTGCTCGTCGTCGCGCTTGCGACGGACCAGTGCGCCGGCCAGCAGGCCGCTCTCGAACAGCAGCCACATGGGCAAGGCCAGCAGCGTCTGCGAGAAGACGTCAGGAGGCGTCAGCACCATGCCGATCACGAAGCAGCCGACCACCACGTAGGGGCGGCTCTTGCGCAGGGTGGCGACGTCCACCAGGCCGACCCAGATCACCAGGAAGGTGGCGATGGGGATCTCGAAGGCCACGCCAAAGGCGAAGAACAGGGTGAGGACGAAGTCCAGGTACTGACCGATGTCGGTCATCATCGCCACGCCTTCCGGGGTCACGCTGGCGAAGAAGCCGAACATGATCGGGAACACCACAAAGTAGGCGAAGGCCATCCCAGCGTAGAACAGGAAGATGCTCGAGATCAGCAGCGGCACCGCGATGCGCCGCTCGTGGGTGTACAGCCCCGGCGCGATGAAGCCCCAGGCCTGGTGCAGGATCACCGGCATGCCGAGGAACAGCGCGCACATCAGGGTCAGCTTGAAGGGCGTGAGGAAGGGCGAGGCGACGCCGGTGGCGATCATCGTCGCCCCGGCCGGCAGGTAGGCGCGCAGTGGCGCCGCCACCAGCGCGTAGATGTCCTGGGCGAAGTAGAACAGGCCGGCGAAGATCAACAGGATGATCACCACGCAGCGCAGCAGACGCGTGCGCAGTTCGGTCAGGTGCGAGACCAGGGGCATTTCCTGATCTTCTTCCGGCTTTCTGCTCATGGTTGGGGATTCTTGTCCTGAACGCTCGGAGCAGCGTCGCTGCTCGGTTCTGCACGTTGCTCTGTGGCAGGCTGGCCTGTGCCCGTACCGAGGATGTCCTGCTTCATCGCCTTCATCTCACGCTCGAGCTCGAGAATCCGCTCGTTGTGCAGTTGGCGGCGGATCTCGTCGGCGCCGATCTCGCGCTCGACCTCGGCCTTGATCGAGTTGAAGCTGCGCTTGATTCGGCCGATCCACAGGCCGGCCGTGCGCACGGCCCCAGGCAGGCGCTCGGGACCGAGCACGACCAGGGCGACCAGGCCGACCAGCAGCAGTTCGGTGAAGCCAATGTCGAACATGGCTCAGTCTTTCTTCGCTGGCTCTTCGACCTTGCGTGCCTGGGCGTCGATGGTCTGCCCCTTGCCGTCTTCCACGGCCGGCTTGTCGGCGTCGCTGTTGTCCATCGATTTGCGGAAGCCCTTGATCGCGTCACCGAGGTCGGAGCCGAGATTCTTCAGGCGCTTGGTGCCGAACAGCATGACGACGATGAGCAGGACGATCAGGAGTTGCCAGATGCTGATACCACCGAATCCCATGATGTGTTCTCCGTTGTAGTAGTTGTCAGGTCATTGTGGCGAGCGTGCGGCTTTTTCCGCATGCCCGGACAGGCCGAAACGGCGGTCGAGTTCGTCCAGCACGGCCTGCGGATGCTGCCCGAGGGCGGCGAGCATGACCAGGCTGTGGAACCACAGATCGGCGGTTTCGTAGATGAGGTCCTTGCAGTCGCCGCTGGCAGCGGCGTCCTTGGCGGCGAGGATGGTTTCCACCGACTCCTCGCCGACCTTTTCCAGAATCTTGTTCAGGCCCTTGTGATAGAGGCTGGCGACGTAGGAGCTGTCGGGGGCTGCGCCCTTGCGCGCTTCCAGTACTTCGGCCAGGCGGGTCAGGGTGTCACTCATGGCTGTGTCCTGCATAGATGGCGTGCGGGTCTTTCAGCACGGCGTCGACGGTCTTCCAGCCGCCATTCTCATAGACGCGATAGAAGCAGCTCTCGCGCCCGGTGTGGCAGGCGATGCCGCCCAGCTGCTCGACCATCAGCACGATGACGTCGGCGTCGCAGTCGAGGCGCAGCTCATGCAGCTTCTGCACGTGCCCGGATTCTTCGCCCTTGCGCCACAGCTTGCCACGCGAGCGTGACCAGTAGATGGCGCGCTGCTCGCTGACGGTGAGGGCGAGGGATTCGCGGTTCATCCAGGCCATCATCAGGATACGGCCGGTCTTGTGATCCTGGGCGATGGCCGGCACCAGGCCGTCTTCGTTCCAGTGGATTTCGTCGAGCCAATCGTTCATCGGTGTTCCAAGTCTGCCGGGCCTCGCGGCCCGTGAATTCGCCAAGTGTGCCAGTGCGACGGCCAACTGGCTATCGGCGCAACACCAGATACAGCCCGCCACCGACCATCAGCCAGGCTGGCCAGGTAGCCAGCAGTGGCGCCAGCCCCTGCATGGCGCCGGCACCGATCAGGGCAGCGCCCAGCAGACGCAGCGGCCAGTGGTCGCCGCTGCGGGGCTGCTCCGCCTGTTGCGGTTGCTGCAGGCGCTCCAGCGTGTCGCGGGCGATCTGCGACAGGTGCGGTACCTGCTCGGCCTGCTGCTGCAGGTTGCGCAACAGATGCAGCGGGCTGACACGCTCGCGCATCCAGCGCTCGAGGAACGGCTGTGCGGTGCTCCACAGGTCGAGGTCGGGGTACAGCTGGCGGCCCAGGCCTTCGATGTTGAGCAGGGTCTTCTGCAGGAGAACGAGCTGCGGCTGCACTTCCATGTTGAAGCGCCGCGCGGTCTGGAACAGGCGCAGCAGCAGCTGGCCGAAGGAGATGTCCTTCAACGGTTTCTCGAAGATCGGCTCGCAGACGGTGCGGATCGCCGCTTCGAATTCGTTGACCTTGGTGTCGGCGGGCACCCAGCCCGAGTCGATGTGCAGCTGCGCGACCTTGCGGTAGTCGCGCTTGAAGAAGGCGATCAGGTTGCGCGCCAGGTAGTCCTGGTCTTCGTCGGTGAGGCTGCCGATGATGCCGCAGTCGATGGCGATGTACTGCGGGCTCCACGGCGTGCGCGTGCTGACGAAGATGTTGCCGGGGTGCATGTCGGCGTGGAAGAAGCTGTCGCGGAACACCTGGGTGAAGAAGATCTCCACACCACGCTCGGCCAGCAGCTTCATGTCGGTACGCTGGTCGGCCAGGGTCGCCAGGTCGGTGACCGGGATGCCGTAGATGCGCTCCATCACCAGCACCTGGTGGCGGCACAGGTCCCAGTACACCTGTGGCACGTAGAGCAGCGGCGAGCCTTCGAAGTTGCGCCGCAGCTGGCTGGCGTTGGCGGCCTCGCGCAGCAGGTCGAGCTCGTCGAAGATGGTCTTCTCGTAGTCGCTGACCACCTCGACCGGGCGCAGGCGACGGGCATCGGCCGAAGCCTTTTCGGCGATGCGGGCGATGAGGAACAGCCAGGCCAGGTCTTGGCGGATGATCGGCTTGAGGCCGGGGCGCACGACCTTGACCACCACTTCCTCGCCGCTTTTCAGCTGTGCAGCGTGCACCTGGGCCACCGAGGCCGAGGCCAGCGGCTGGCTGTCGAAGCGGGCGAACACTTCGTTCACCGGGGCGCCGAGCTGGCGCTCGATCAGGGCGATGGCCTGATCCTCGGGGAAGGGTGGGACCTGATCCTGCAGGCGTGCCAGCTCATCGGCGATGTCCGGCGGCAGCAGGTCGCGGCGGGTGGACAGCAACTGGCCGAACTTGATGAAGATCGGCCCCAGGTCTTCCAGCGCCAGGCGCAGGCGCGCGCCGCGTGACAGGTCCAGTGGCTTGCGTGGCAGCCAGCGCCAGGGCAGCAGCCAGGACAGTGCGCGCAGCCAGATGGGCAACGGCAACTCGAGGAGCATCTCGTCCAGCTGGTAGCGGACGACGACACGCTGGATACGGAACAGGCGGCGAACGGCAAGCAGCTTCATGCGTCGGGCTTATGGGCAGAAGTGAGGCGCTCGATGCGTGCTTCCAGGCGGTCGAGGGCGAGTTTCAGTCGGTCCAGTTCGGCGAAGCGCACATCGGCTTCGCGCTGTCCGACCAGGGTGCGTGATTCTTCGGCCAGGTAGTCGGCCAGGTCCTGCCTGAGGCTGGCGGTGCCGTTGCTGGCCAGGCTCACCCGGCTGCGCAGGTGGCTGGCGAGCAGGGTGGTGGCCACCGGGCCGAGCCAGCGCGAGACTTCGTATTCCCAGTCCAGCTCCAGGTCCTGGAGAATCTCGGCCAGTTGCAGCAGCGCAGCGCTGTCGCCGTCGAGGGACACGTCCGGGCGATGCAGCACGGCGGTCTTGTCGCGGCTCAGGGCCAGACGCGCCAGGCTGGCGGCCGGCGCGGTGAGGGTGCAATCGGCCGGGGCGTGCCACTGCGCGGCCAGTCGCAGGCCGTCGCCGCTGGGCAGGATGAACAGCTCCAGCGTCGGGCTCTGGCACTGCACGGCGATGACCTTGCCGCTGAGCGCCTGCAGGCGCGGCAAGGCCGTGCCGTCGAGGCGCAGAACACGATTGAGGCCGGCTTCGACGCTGGCCAGCAAGCCGGTTATCAGCATCAGGGCTTGATGCCGCGATGCAGGGCGACGATGCCGCCGGTCATGTTGTGGTAGGTGACGCGTTCGAAACCGGCGTCGACCATCATCGCCTTGAGGGTTTCCTGATCCGGGTGCATGCGGATCGACTCGGCGAGGTAGCGGTAGCTGTCGGCATCGTTGGTGATCAGCTTGCCGGCCAGCGGCATGAAGCTGAACGAGTAGGTGTCATAGGCCTTGGCCAACAGCGGGTTGCCGGGCTTGGAGAACTCCAGCACCAGCAGGCGGCCGCCGGGCTTGAGCACGCGCAGCATGGAGCGCAGGGCCTCGTCCTTGTGGGTGACGTTGCGCAGGCCGAAGGCGATGGTGACCACATCGAAGTGGTTGTCGGGGAACGGCAGCTTCTCGGCATCGGCCTGAACGAACTGCACGTTGCCGGCCACGCCCTTGTCCAGCAGGCGGTCGCGACCGACCTTGAGCATGGAGTCGTTGATGTCGGCCAGGACCACTTCGCCGGTCGGCCCGACGATGCTGGAGAACTTGCGGGTCAGGTCACCGGTGCCGCCTGCGATATCCAGCACGCGGTTGCCCGGGCGCACACCGGACAGCTCGATGGTGAAGCGCTTCCACAGGCGATGCAGGCCGCCGGACAGCACGTCGTTCATCAGGTCGTACTTGGCCGCCACCGAGTGGAAGACTTCGGCCACCTTGTCCGCCTTCTGGCTTTCCGGCACGTCCTGGAAACCGAAGTGGGTGGTGGGTTCCTGCTCCTGGGCCTTGCGTGGATCGCTCATGTCGCTCTCACCGGGTAGAAAACCGCACCATTCTAAAGCTGCGTGCGGTCTTTGTCTTGCCTGGGTGCCCCACCGTGCGGTGGGCTGGTAGAGTGACGCGACCTCATGCCGCAGCCTTGCGGCGCGCTGCCAGTTCAAGGAGTTGTCATGTCCCGCATTCGTGTCGAACGATCCCATTCTCTCGGTCGTGAGGGGGCCCGCGAAAAAGCCGAGCGCCTGGCCGAACGCCTGGCCAGCGAGTACGACGTGCGCTACCGCTGGAACGGCGACACCCTGGAGTTCAAGCGCAGCGGTGCCGACGGCAGCATCGCGGTCGGTGAAGACACCGTGCGCGTGGAGCTCAAGCTCGGCCTGCTGCTCTCGCCCATGGGCAGCATGATCCAGCGCGAGATCGAGCAGGTGCTGGACAAATCCCTGGCCTGAGAAAGTAACTGCAAGCCACGAGCTTCACGTCAGTGCGTAGGGTGGATGGCGCTGTTTCCATCCACCAGGCCGGTGGATCGGTGACGCGTGCTCCTTCCGACCCGCTGCAGCTGCTCCTAGTATGCGATTTCTAATTTTTCTCCTTAGGGTGTACCCAAGCCTGCATTCCGTGGGCGTTTCCGCTAACTGTCAAAGCGCGTGAGGTGCACCATGTCGAAAGTTGCCGTGAAGAAAAAAGTCGAAGCCGTGGTCGAAGACAAGGCTGGTCTGCTCGATGACGTGAAGGGTTATGCCCGCAAGATCTACCTCGCTGGCCTGGGTGCTTATGCCAAGGCGGGTGCCGAGGGGGCCGAGTACTTCAAGGAACTGGTCAAGACCGGTGAAGGCGTCGAAAGCAAAGGCAAGAAACTGGTCGACGAGCAGGTAGAAGCCGCCAACAGCCAGATCGAATCGGTCAAGCAGTCGGTCAACAGCAACGTCACCAGCGTCAAGGGCAAGGTCGAAGTTCAGCTCGACAAGATCGAGAAGGCGTTCGACACCCGTGTGGCTGCCGCGCTGAATCGCATCGGCATTCCGTCCAAGCAGGATGTTGAAGCACTCTCTGCTAAGCTGGATGAGCTGAGCGCGTTGCTCGAGCACGTCGCGCGTACCAAATAAGGAGATCAGGATGGCTGTTAAGAAGAAAACCGAGAAACAGACCAGCTCCTGGATCGGCGAGGTCGAGAAATACTCGCGCCAGATCTGGTTGGCAGGCTTGGGCGCTTATTCCAAGGTCAGCAAGGACGGCACCAAGCTGTTCGACTCGCTGGTCAAGGATGGCGAGAAGGCCGAAAAGCAGGCCAAGAGCGAAGTCGACAAGCAGGTCGATGCGGTGAAAGCCGGCGTCGGTTCCAAGGTCGGCTCCGCCCGCTCCAAGGTCGACGAGGTCCGGGGCAAGGCGATCGGCAAGTGGGGTGAGCTGGAGGAAGCGTTCGACAAGCGTCTGAACAATGCCATCTCGCGCCTGGGCGTGCCCAGCCGCAACGAAGTGAAGGCGTTGAACGACAAGGTCGACAGCCTGACCAAGCAGCTGGAGAAGATCGCCGGTGTATCGGCCAAGTCGGTCGCCAAGCCTGCCGCCAAGGCCGCTCCGAAACCAGCAGCCAAGCCGGCAGCGAAAGCCGCAGCCAAACCTGCAGCCAAGGCGCCTGCCAAGCCAGCGGCCAAGCCCGCTGCGAAACCGGCCGCCAAGCCTGCAGCAGCCGCCAAGCCGGCACCTGCCAAGGCCGCCGCCAAGCCAGCGGCAAAGCCGGCCGCGAAAGCTGCGGCCAAACCGGCTGCCAAGCCAGCGGCCAAACCCGCAGCGAAACCGGCCGCCAAGCCGGCGGCGGCGAAGAAGCCTGCAGCGAAGAAACCAGCCGCGCCCAAGGCCGCCGCCGCGAAACCGGCGGCACCAGCCCCGGCACCGGCTGCTACCGCGCCTGCTGCTGCACCGGCCCCGGCTGCCGCTCCGGCAACGCCAGCCAACCCGTCCTGAGTTTCTCGGGATCAAGAACGCCCGGCCCAGTGCCGGGCGTTTGCGTTATGCGCCCGCAAAGGCGCAAGCGCGTATCAGGCTTCCAGGTAGCGTTGCGCGAGGTGCTCGACGGCGCCGCGTGAGGGCTGATTCAGGTGTGGCGCGACCAGCATCATGATCTGGAACACCACCAGCCGCACTTCGCCTTCCTGGTCGAGGATGCGCTGGTAGTCGAGGGAGAACAGCAGCGTCAGAGTGATCTGCTCGACCAGTTGTCCCAGCGCCTGGGTGCCGCTGTTCAACTGACCATCAGCCATCAGGCGCGCCAGCAGTGCCGCCAGGGTGCGCTTGAGTGCGTTGAGCCAGTGGCGGATGCCCCGTGCCAGCTTGGGCAGGCGCCCGGCCAGGTTCGACAGGTCCTGAAAGAGAAAGCGGTACTGCGACAGGCGCTCGACGATCAGGTGCAGGAACAGCCAGTAGTCCTCGACGTCGAGCCGGGCATCTGCCGGTGGGTCGAGCAACGGCGCCATCTCGGCCTGGAAACGCTCGAACAGCTCCAGCACCAGCGGCTCCTTGCCGTGGAAGTGGTAGTAGAGATTGCCGGGGCTGATATCCAGCTCGTTGGCGATCTCCAGGGTGGAGACGTTGGGTTCGCCCTGCTCGTTGAACAGAACCAGGGCGGTTTGCAGAATGCGCTCGCGGGTTTTCATGGCGCTCTTCTTCTGGCGCGGAAGTGGCGACGATAACCGGCAGTGGCGACGGAGACCAGCCTTGATCAACTTGGCGAGCGCTGAAGTGCGCTCACTCGCCTATCGACGCGACATGCCGCAAGGCCAGCGCAGCCAGTATCGCCAGTGTCAGGATGGCCAGGGCGCTGGCAGTGGCCGCCACACTCAAGCCGAAGGTGAAGGTGGTCCTGGCCTGCTCCAGAAGCTGTTCCGGGATATGCACCATCAGTGACGGTGCGATCCACAGGCCGTTGCCAATGGCCTGCGCCGCATCCTCCGGCAGGGCCGATGGAATGTGTTCCTGAATGCGCCCGCGGTAGAGCGTGGTGGCGAGGCTGCCCAGGACGGCCACTCCCAGTGCGACACCCAGCTCCTGCACCATCTCGGACATGGCCGAAGCCGCGCCGGCCTTTTCCGCTGGTGCTGCGGCAACCACGAGTTCCGTACCCAATGCCGCGATGGTTCCCAGGCCGAGGTAGATCAGTGCGAATCCCCCCACTACCAGGCCGACGCCAGGCACATGATGCACCTGAGCGAGCAGCAGATACCCCAGCGCGGACAGGGCCAGGGCGCACGCCACCACGAAGCCGGGGCGTATGCGGCGTGCGAGCAGCGGTGCGCTGATGCCTGTGACGACCATGGTCAGTGCAGACGGCGCCATCCACATGCCTGCCGCCAGTGGTGACAAGCCCAGCACCAGTTGCAGGTACTGGGTCGCCAGCAGCATGGCGCCACCGACTGCTACCAGTCCCGTCAGCAGCACTACCAGTGCGGCGCTGAAGGCTCGATTGGCGAACAGGCTCAAGTCCAGGAAGGGAACGCTGAGACGCCGTTGTCGATGAATGAACATCGCGCTGAAAACCAGGCCGACGCTCAGTGACAGCAGTGCATCGCTCTGCAAGCCATGCTTGGCAACGTCCTTCAGGCCGTAAACGCTCGGCAGGATGGCCGCGAGCGACAGTGCGACGCTGAGCAGGTCGAAGCGGCCACCGTGGGGCGAGCGGTACTCCGGCAGCAGGAGCGGCGCGCAGACGAGCAACAGTGCAACGACCGGGAGCGCCAGGAGGAATGCCGCGCCCCAGCCGAAATGTTCCAGCAGCACGCCACCCACCAGCGGGCCTACAGCCATGCCCAGGGCGAACATGGTCGCCCATATGCCAATCGCCTGCGCACGCTGGCGGGTGTCGCTGAACATGTTGCTGATCAACGCCAGGGTCGAGGGCATCAGGGTCGCCCCGGCCACGCCAAGGGCCGCTCGCGCGAAGATGAGCATCTCGGCGCTGCTGGCGCAGGCGGCCAGCAGTGAAGCGCCACCGAACGCGGCTCCTCCGATCATCAGCAGCTTGCGGCGGCCGATGCGATCGCCCAGCGTGCCCATGGTGATCAGCAGGCCGGCGATCATGAAACCGTAGATGTCCATGATCCACAGCGCCTGGGTGCTGCTGGGCGCCAGGTCCGCAGCCAGCGCGGGAAGCGCCAGGTACAGCAATGTCGCGTCGAGGCCGAGCAACAGAGTGGGCAGTGCCAGCACGGCCAGACCCAGCCATTCCCGGCTCCCGGCGCGAGCCGGGTGCGTGCAGCTCGCGTCGGGCAGGCCCGCGGTCAGGGCGTTTCCAGTGCAGTCGTGGCTCATTGCGCCTTCTCCTTCGTGACAGAGGGCGGCAGTATTTGAGCCTTGAAGTAGTATTACAATTTAACAAATTATCCTATTACTAGAGGCAATACCTTGACCCCGGGACGCACGCTCGATCGCACTCGCCAGGAGCTTTCTGAGTTTCTTCAGTTGCATCGGCGCAAGCTTGGCCCCGCTGATGTGGGCCTGCCAGCCATAGGGCGCCGGCGTACGCCGGGGCTGCGGCGAGAGGAGGTGGCCGCTCTCGCCGGTGTTGGCCTCACCTGGTACACCTGGTTCGAGCAAGGGCGCGATATCGGCGTATCCGAGAGCTTCCTGCTACGTGTGGCGAAGGCCCTGAGGCTGGATGACGCCGAGTGCTGCCATCTCTTTCTGCTTGCCCATGGGCGTCCGCCACCGGCGCAGGCCTATCAGTGGCCGTCCGTCTCGCCTCTGATTCAGCAACTGATGGATGACCTGAGGGAACGACCGGCCTATGTGATCAATCTGCGCTGGGACGTGATCGCCTGGAACCAGGCCGCCGACCGCCTGTTCGGCTTTGCTTCCAGGGCGCTGCAGGAGCGCAATTTCATCCGTATGGTTTTCGCGACTCCGGAGCTGCGTACGCGGCTGCCCGAGTGGCGCGAGGATGCGCGGCGACTCCTGGCGCACTTTCGTTGCGACCTGGCGGTGGCGCCGCGGGATGATCCGGCCATTGCCGCGCTTACCGATGAGCTGCAACGGCTCTCGGCAGATTTCCGTCTCTGGTGGACAGCGCCCGATACCGGTGACTACAGCCGCGGCGTTCGCGCCATCCTGAGCCCCGAGGATGCAGCCCGCCTGGATTTCCAGCATGAGATTCTTACGGTCGACGAGCACCGTCACCTGCGCATGGTCGTCTACTTTTCCGGACAGCCCGCCGGCGCAGCGGGCGACGGGTGCTAGGGCTTCAGGCCATCAACGGATGTGCACATAGGTGCCTGGCGCCTCCTCCATGGCCGGATGGTGCTGGTTGCCCAGCGCCATGACGGTTTCGCGCTGTTCGCCGGAGCGGGCCTGGATCCACTCCAGCCATTGTGGCCACCAGCTGCCTTGCTGGTGCTGGGCGTCGTGGTACCAGGCGCGTGGGTCGGAGGTGAGCTTGGCGTTCTCGTAGTAGTTGGCCTTGGGGTTGCCGGGCGGGTTGAGGATGCTCTGGATATGGCCGCTGTTGGACAGGATGAAGCGGCGGTTGCCGCCGAGCAGCAGGGTCGAGCGATAGACCGCATCCCAGGGCGTGATGTGGTCGTTGATGCCCGCCACGCTGAAACTGTCGACGGTGACCTTGGTCAGGTCCACCGGGGTGCCGCAGACCTCCAGCGCACCGGCACGGGTCAGCGGGTTGTGCTTGAAGAAGTCGATCAGGTCGCCATGCAGCGCCGCCGGCAGGCGCGTGTTGTCGTTGTTCCAGTAGAGGATGTCGAAGGCCGGTGGCTGCTTGCCCATCAGGTAGTTGTTGATCCAGTAGTTCCAGATCAGGTCGTTGGGGCGCATCCAGGCGAACACCTTGGCCATGTCGCGGCCGTCCAGTACGCCCTGCTGATAGGAGCGGCGCTTGGCCGACTCGAGGGTCTGCTCGTCGGCGAAGAGCATCGCCGGGCTTTCGATCTGGCTGTCCAGCAGGCTGACCATGTAGGTGGCGCTGGCAATCTTGCGCAGCTGGCGGCGGGCCTGCAGGTGGCCCTGCAGGGCGGCGATGGTCAGGCCTCCGGCACAGGCGCCGAGCAGGTTGACGTCCTTGCTGCCGGTGATGGCCCGGCAGGCATCGACGGCTTCCTCCACTGCCTGCACGTAGGTCGACAGGCCCCACTCGCGGTGCCGTGGATCCGGGTTGCGCCAGCTGATCATGAAGGTCTGCAGGTCGTTCTTCAGCGCGTACTGGACGAAGCTCTTGTCGTTGGACAGGTCGAATATGTAGTACTTGTTGATCTGCGGCGGCACGATCAGCAATGGGCGCAGGTACTGCTTCTCGCTCATCGGTTTGTACTGGATAAGTTCCAGCAGTTCGTTGCGAAACACCACCGCGCCGGGGGTACAGGCCAGGTTGCGGCCGACTTCGAACGCGTGCCGGCTGACCTGGCTGGGCAGGCCGTCGTTGTTCAGCAGGTCGTCGAACAGGTGCCGCAGCCCCTTGAGCAGACTGCTGCCACCGGTATTGAACAGCTCCTTGACCGCCTGCGGGTTGAGCGGGCTGTTGGAGGGCGACAGCGCATCGCTCATCAGCGAGGCGAGAAAGCGCGCGCGGGCACGGTCGTCAGGCGACAGGTCGCTGTCGTCGATCCAGGCGGCGAGTTGCTTCTGCCAGGCCAGGTAGGCCTGCAGGCTGCGCCGGTATAAGGGGTTGAGGTGCCAGGTCGGGTCGGCGAAGCGAGCGTCCTGCGGGTTGACCTTGTGCAGCGTGTCACCGATGAGCACGCGGCCCAGCTGGCTGCCGAAGGCCAGCAGGTGGCGGCCACTGCGTACGGGATTCTTGATCCCCTGGCTGGCCAGCAGGCGCATCGTGGACAGCAGATCGCGGCCGCGTACGCCGACCACGGCGCTCTGGGCATTCATGAAACTGGCAGGTGCCGGCAGGGTAGCCGGGGTCGACTTGTCTCGCATGGCAACACTCCGTCGTCAAACCGTCTAGAGACTTGCATGGCACCGACTGCCGGGCTCGCTCGAAGCCTCAGGTGCGCCGCTTGCTTGCACAGAGATGCAGCAAGCCCTGTACCAGACGCGCAGGAGGTGCATTCCAGACAGCCGCGTCGAATTTGCCCGGGGCGGCTTGCGCCCCTTCGTCGAGCATGCCGAACATTGCGCACTCTGCTGGTGCGGTCAATGCTGGCGTAGTGGCGTGGGCTGCGGGTGCATCACCGCACGCTGTCGCTCCTCCTCGAGAAACTTCATGATGATAGGCGCCACCGCTTCGGCACGCGTCACCAGGAACAGGTGGCCGTCGTCGATGACGTGCAGCTCGGCGTTGGGAATGCGCCAGGCCAGCAGACGCATGTTGATCAGCGGGATCAGCGGGTCATCATCGCCAGCCATGACCAGCGTAGGCTGCCGAATCTTGTGTAGCCAGTGAATGCTGGTCCAGCCGAGGCCGGCGAACAGTTGCCAGTAATAGCCCATCTTGCCGCCCGAACGCACCTTGCTGGCATGCGCCATGGCCAGCTTGGGGTCGCGACGGAAGGCACCGCCGTAGATGTCCGGGGCGATGCGCACGCCGTAGGAGGGCTGCACGTAGCGTCTGGGACTGGCCATGCGCCAGAGGACCTTGGGCTTGCCGGGCACCATCACCGCGCCGGCCGACGTGGCGGCGAGGATCAGCTTCTTGCAGCGCTCGGGATAGTCGTGGGCGAACTGCTGGGCCAGGGCGCCGCCCCAGGACACACCGATGGCGTTGACCTGGCCGTAGTTCAGGTAGTCGAGCATGCGCGCCGCCAGCTTGGCCAGTCCGGGAAACCGGTAGGGCGTGGCGGGGGTCGATGAGCCACCGACGCCGGGAACGTCGAAGGCGATGATCTCCAGCTCCGGGTCGAGTGCGGCGACGAAGGGCATCACCAGCTCCAGGTTGGCGCCGATGCCGTTGAAGATCAGCAGCGGCACCAGCTGGCTGTTGCCCGGCCGCACTGCGGTACGGATGGTCTGTCCATCGAGGTCGATGGTGCGGAATACGAATGGTTGCGGCATAGGCGCAGCCCCTATGGAGTTGAGCGCTGGAGAGGGCCGTCCGGGCCGCCTCCAGAGTTACCAGGACGCGCCTGGTTCACCACACCCACAAGGGCCGGCGTGGCGTGCGGCACTTCCCGGTGCCGCCGCGGTTGAGGTCGATGATCAGCGTTCGTGTACATAGGTGCCCGGCGCGGCTTCGCCGACCGGGTACTTCTTGTTGCCCAGTGCCCTGGGGGCATTCTTGGTTTCACCCGAGCGCTCGGCCAGCCAGGTCTGCCAGTGCAGCCACCAGGAGTCGGCATGCTTGGTCGAGCTTTCCTGCCAGGCTTTCGGGTCCAGCGGCATTTCGCTATTGGTCATGTAGCGTGCCTTGGGGTTGCCCGGCGGGTTGAGAATGCTCTGGATATGGCCGCTGTTGGACAGGACGAACTCGCACTTGCCGCCGAACAGGTGCGCCGACTTGTAGCACGAGTCCCAGGGCGTGATGTGGTCGGTGGTGCCGGCCACGACGAAGAAGTCGCAGGTGACCTGCTTGAGGTCGATCGGCGTACCGCAGACCTCCAGGGCGCCCGGACGGGTCAGCGGGTTGGTCTGGAACATCTCGATGAATTCGCCGTGCAGGGCAGCCGGCAGGCGCGTGGTGTCGTTGTTCCAGTAGAGGATGTCGAACACCGGTGGCTCGTTGCCGAGCAGGTAGTTGTTGACCCAGTAGTTCCAGATCAGGTCGTTGGGGCGCATCCAGGCGAACACCTTGGCCATGTCGCTGCCTTCCAGCACGCCGGCCTGGTAGGAGCGGCGCTTGGCGGCTTCCAGGGTCTTCTCGTCGGCGAACAGGGCCACCTGGGTGTCGAGCTGGGTGTCGAGCACGCTGACCAGCAGGGTCAGGGCGTTGACCTTCTGCTGGCCGAGGGCCGCGTAGTGGCCGAGCAGGGAAGCGGTGGTCAGGCCACCGGAGCAGGCGCCGAGCATGTTGACGTCCTTGCTGCCAGTGATGGCGCAGATGACGTCGATGGCGTCCTTGAGTGCCTCGATGTAGGTCGACAGGCCCCACTCGCGCTGCGCCTTGGTCGGGTTGCGCCAGCTGACCACGAAGGTCTGCACCTGGCTGCGCAGGAGGAAGCGCGCCAGGCTCTTGTCCGGCGACAGGTCGAATACGTAGAACTTGTTGATCTGTGGTGGCACCACCAGCAACGGGCGCTCGTGCACGCTCTCGGTGATCGGCTTGTACTGGATCAGCTCCAGCACGTCGTTGCGAAACACCACGGCGCCCTCGGTGGTGGCGAGGTTCTTGCCCACCTCGAAGGCTTCCATGTTCACCTGGCTGGGCATGCCGCCGTTGTTGACCATGTCCTTGGCCAGGTGCGAGAGGCCGTCGAGCAGGCTCTTGCCGCCCGTTTCGAAGAAGCGTTTGACGGCGGCCGGGTTGGCCATGCTGTTGGACGGCGCCATGGCTTCGGTCATCAGGTTGATGACGAAGTGGCCGCGACTGGCATCCTGTTCGGACAGCGAGCTGTGTTCGATCCAGTCGTGCAGCTCCTTGCGCCAGGCCAGGTAGGTCTGCAGGTAACGGCGGTAGAGCGGATTCTGGCTCCAGGCCGGATCGTTGAAGCGGCGGTCGCCGTCTTCGGGCTGGAGCGCGGACTGGCCGAGCAGGACGTTCTTCAGTTCGAGGCCGAAGTGGGCCACATGCTTGGCACTATGGAAGGGTTGCTTGAGTGCCTGAGCGAGCACCATGCGGGCAGAGGTCAAAAGATCCTTGCCGCGGATGCCAATCACCGGGTTGAGTCCCAGCGTATTTTCCGAGGCCTGGCGTTTCAGGTCATCGTTGTTCTTGTCACTCATCTACGACGCTCCATTGTCCTGAGACGAATACCGGCCTGCGAAGGCGCGCGGCTGAACAGGGCCTGGTACTGCTCGGGTTACCGGGGGCGGATCGAGTCCGCACATTTCGTTGCACCTGGCACAGCCAAATGCAGGGAACCTGCCAGTTCCTTGGTTACCCGAGTTTGTGCAGTTAAGCAAGCCAGTCGATGGCGCAGGAGTATGCCGCGATAGATTAGAAAACTCGCCCTAACTGTCGCTAACGTGATCGGTGGTGAGGGTGCCGGGCGCTCTGCGGCAAGGGTTTGCCTGGCGCCTCAGAGCATCAGGCGGACGACCGATTCGTTGGGATCGCGGGATTTTCCGGCCGCGCTCAGTTGCGCCAGATAGTCGGCCCACAGCTCGCTCTGGCGCGTGGCCAGTTCGTGCAGGTAGTCCCAGGTGAACAGGCCGCTGTCATGACCGTCGTCGAAGCACAGTTTCAGTGCATAGTTGCCGGCCGGCTCGATGCGCTCCAGGCCGACACCAAGTTTGCCGGTCTGCAGGATCGGCTGGCCATGCCCCTGCACCTCGGCCGAGGGCGAGTGCACGCGGAGGAATTCGGCGCTGAGCTGGTAGCTCGTTTCCCCATAGCGCAGCTCCAGGGTCTTCGAGGCCTTGTGCAGTTTGATCGCGCTGGGGATGGGCATGTGCGGCTCCTGAAACGATGTAGCCCGGATGCAATCCGGGACGCTGTCGTAAACGTCCCCGGATGTCATCCGGGCTACGTGGCGTGAGTGCTGTCAGAGAATATAGCGCGACAGGTCTTCGTCCTGGGCCAGTTCGCCCAGGTGGCCGTTGACGTAGTCGGCGTCGATGCGGATCGGTTCGCCGTTCTGCTGCCCGGCCAGGTCGCCGGCACTGAAGGACACCTCTTCCAGCAGGCGCTCGAGCAGGGTGTGCAGGCGGCGCGCACCGATGTTCTCGGTCTTCTCGTTGACCTGCCAGGCAATCTCGGCCAGACGCTTGATGCCGTCGTCGGCGAACTCGATGTGCAGCCCCTCGGTCTTCAGCAGTTCGCTGTACTGCTCGGTGAGCGAGGCGTGCGGCTCGCGCAGAATGCGCTCGAAGTCCTGCGGGCTCAGCGCCTTGAGTTCGACGCGAATCGGCAGACGCCCCTGCAGCTCGGGCACCAGGTCACTGGGTTTGCTCAGGTGGAAGGCGCCGGAGGCGATGAACAGGATGTGGTCGGTCTTGACCATGCCCAGCTTGGTGTTGACCGTGCAGCCCTCGATCAGCGGCAGCAGGTCGCGCTGCACGCCTTCGCGGGAGACGTCGGCGCCGCCGGCGTTGGCGCGCTTGGCGACCTTGTCGATCTCGTCGATGAAGACGATGCCATGCTGCTCGACGGCCTCCAGCGCGCGGGCCTTGAGTTCTTCCTCATTGACCAGGCGGGCGGCTTCCTCGTCGCGCACCAGCTTCAGCGCATCGACGACCTTGAGCTTGCGGCTCTTCTTCTTGCCCTTGCCCATGCTGGAGAACAGGTTCTGCAGCTGGTTGGTCATTTCCTCCATGCCCGGCGGGGTCATGATCTCGACGCCCATGGGCGACTCGGCGACCTCGATGTCGATTTCCTTGTCGTTCAGTTGGCCTTCGCGCAGGCGCTTGCGGAACAGCTGGCGGGTGTTGGAGTCCTCGCTGCGCGCCGGCTCGTCGCCGAAGCCCTGGCGTGCCGGTGGCAGCAGGGCGTCGAGGATGCGCTCCTCGGCGGCGTCCTCGGCGCGGTGGCGGACCTTGACCATTTCCTGCTCGCGCAGCATTTTCACCGCTGCATCGGCCAGGTCGCGGATGATCGACTCGACGTCACGGCCGACGTAGCCGACCTCGGTGAACTTGGTCGCTTCCACCTTGAGGAACGGCGCGTTGGCCAGCTTGGCCAGACGCCGGGCGATCTCGGTCTTGCCGACACCGGTGGGGCCGATCATCAGGATGTTCTTCGGCGTGACTTCCTGGCGCAGGTCGGTCGGCAGTTGCATGCGCCGCCAGCGGTTGCGCAGGGCGATGGCGACGGCGCGCTTGGCGTCGTCCTGGCCGATGATATGGCGATTGAGTTCGTGGACGATCTCGCGGGGCGTCATGGACATGGAATTTGGCTCGCAATAAACGAAAACGGTGAGGCGGTGGACGCTACTCGGCGGCGTCCAGTTCCTCGATGGTCTGGTGATGATTTGTGAACACGCAGATGTCGCCGGCGATGCCCAACGCGGTCTCGGCCACCTCACGGGCGGACAGGTCGGTCTTCATCAGCAGCGCGCGCGCGGCGGCCTGGGCGAAGTTGCCGCCGGAGCCCATGGCGATCAGGCCTTCTTCGGGTTCGACCACGTCGCCGTTGCCGGTGATGATCAGCGATGCATCCTTGTTGGCCACTGCCAGCATGGCTTCCAGGCGGCTCAGGCTGCGGTCGGTACGCCAGTCCTTGGCCAGTTCCACGGCGGCGCGTACCAGATGGCCCTGGTGTTTTTCCAGCTGGCCTTCGAAACGCTCGAACAGGGTAAAGGCATCGGCGGTGGCGCCGGCGAAACCGGCCAGCACCTGGCCGTGGTACAGGCGGCGCACCTTCTTGGCGTTGCCCTTCATGACGGTGTTGCCGAGCGATACCTGGCCGTCGCCAGCCATCACGACCTTGCCATGACGGCGCACTGAAACGATGGTGGTCAAGGGTGAATCTCCACGCTGCGGGGCGAATTGCCCGGATGGAAACTCAGATGGGGTGCCCGCTGCGGCTTTTCAACCGGCAGCGGGCGAATCGACGATCAGCGGACCTGGCGCTGCTGTAACAGCAGGTTGCTGAAACCATTGCCGGCCAGGGTCTTCTGCGCCGACGCCAGCTGCTCGCGGCTGGCGAACGGGCCGACCAGCACGCGGTGCCAGGTTTCCTCGCGTACCTTGCCGGTCTCCACGCGCACGTTCTGCCCCAGCAGGATGATCTGCGCGCGCAGGGTGTCGGCGTCATCGCGCTTGCGGAACGAGCCGGCCTGCAGGAAGAACTGCGTGGTGACCGGTGCGCTGGCGATGACCGGCGGCGGGGGCGGCGGTACCTGGCCGTTGAGTGCGGCCTCGGCGCGAGCGGTGTCGATCTTCGCGGCTTCCTCGGGGGTGACCGGTTTCTGCGCGGCGGTTGGCGGCGGTGTTTCTTCCAGTGCCTGCGGCAGGATCACCTCGGACTCCGGCAGCAGGGTGTAGAAGTCGTACTTGGGCTTGGCCGGTTCCGGCTTGCTCGGCTTGGGTTCCGGCTTGGTGCTGCGCGCCTGCTCGCCACGGTCGCGCTTGATCTCGTCGCGACCGGGTTCGAGGCTGAACAGGAACATGAAGAAACCGCCGACCACCAGGCCGCAGACCAGCCAGATCCAGCCCGGTACGGGTTTCTTGGCCGGAGCCTGGTAGCGACTGGCGCCGCGCTTGGGCGCCGGTTTCTTGCGCGCGGCCATTTACATCCGCTCCAGGGTGTCCAGGCCGAGCAGCTCCAGGCCCTGCTTGAGGGTACGGCCGGTGAGCGCGGTCAGGCGCAGACGGCTGTCGCGCGTGGCCTCGTCTTCGGCAGCGAGGATCGGGCAGTTCTCGTAGAAGCTGGAGAACAGGCCGGCGATGTCGTACAGGTAGCTGCACAGCATGTGCGGCGTGCCTTTCTCGGCGACGCTGCTCAGCAGTTCATTAAACTGCGCCAGCTTGGCGGCCAGGGCCTGCTCCTGCTCGGCGACCAGGGCGATCTGCCCGCCGATTTCCTCGATGCCCTTGCCCAGCTTGCGGAATACACCAGCCACGCGGGTGTAGGCGTACAGCAGGTAGGGCGCGGTGTTGCCCTCGAAGCTCAGCATCAGGTCGAAGTTGAAGCTGTAGTCGCTGGCGCGGTGCTTGGACAGGTCGGCGTACTTCACCGAGGCGATGCCGACCACGCGGGCGATCTGGCGCAGCTCGTCGTCGCCCAGCTCCGGGTTCTTGCTCTTGACCAGCGCATAGGCGCGCTGCTCGGCTTCGTCGAGCAGGTGCACCAGTTTCACCGTGCCGCCGTCGCGGGTCTTGAACGGGCGGCCGTCTGGGCCGTTCATGGTGCCGAAGCCCATGTGCTCCATTTCCATGCTGGCTGGCACGAAGCCGGCCAGACGGGCGCAGGCGAAGACCATCTGGAAGTGCAGGGCCTGGCGCTGGTCGACGAAGTACAGCACGCGGTCGGCCTTGAGCGTGCCGGCGCGATAGCGGGTGGCGGCCAGGTCGGTGGTGGCGTACAGGTAGCCGCCACCGGCCTTCTGCACGATCAGTGGCAGCGGGTTGCCTTCGCTGTTCTTGAATTCGTCCATGAACACGCACTGCGCGCCATTGTCCTCGGTCAGCAGGCCCTTGGCGGCCAGATCCGCGACCACCTGCGGCAGGTCGTCGTTGTAGGCGCTCTCGCCCTTGACGTCGGCCATGCTCAGCTTGACGCCGAGGCGGTCGTACAGCGCCTGGCAGTGGCTCAGGGAGATGTCGTTGAAGCGGTTCCACAGGCGCAGGCATTCGGCGTCGCCAGCCTGCAGCTGCACCACCAGCTCACGGGCGCGGTCGGCGAACTCGGGGGACTCGTCGAAGCGCTTCTTGGCGGCGCGGTAGAAGCCTTCCAGGTCGGCCAGCTCGCTCTCGGCGGCCGCCGGGTTTTCCTGCATGTAGGCCAGCAGCATGCCGAACTGGGTGCCCCAGTCGCCGACGTGGTTCTGGCGGATCACGGTGTCGCCGAGGAACTCCAGCACACGGGCCACGCCATCGCCGATGATGGTCGAGCGCAGGTGGCCGACGTGCATCTCCTTGGCCAGGTTGGGTGCCGAGAGGTCGACCACCACGCGCTGCGCGGCGCCATTCTTGCGCACGCCGAGCCTGGCGTCGGCCAGCGCAGCCTCAAGGCGTTGAGCGAGGGCGTCGCTGTTCTGGAAGAAGTTGAGGAAGCCGGGGCCGGCGATCTCCACCTTGGTGATCTGCGTATCGGCCGGCAGGGCGGCGATCAGTTTCTCCGCCAGGTCGCGCGGCTTCATGGCGGCCGGCTTGGCCAGCATCATGGCAATGTTGCTGGCGAAGTCGCCGTGGCTCTTGTCCTTGGTGTTCTCCACCTGGATGGCCGGCGTCAGACCTTCAGGCAGCACGCCTTCGGCGGTGAGGCGGTCGAGGGCTTGCTGGATCAGGTGGCGAATGCTGTCTTTCATGTTCGGCTCGGGGCTGCCTTGGGGGCTTTGGTCGAAAACTGTGCATTATAAGAGCAGCGACAAGCTGCAAGCCACAAGCGGCAAGGAAAAGCACGTCGCCGTTCTTGCTTGAAGCTTGTGGTTTGCAGCTAGAAGCTCAAAAAAGGTCGATCGGGTCGACATCCAGCGACCAGCGCACCGCGCGGCCGCTGGGCATCTGCTCCAGTGCCTGTAGCCAGGGGGTGAGCAGGCGATGCAGGGCGGCGCGGGTGCTGCCTTGCAGCAGCAGCTGCGCGCGGAAGCGCCCGGCACGGCGCTCCATCGGGGCGGGAACGGGGCCGAGCAACTCGATGCCGGACAGGCCCAGCTCGCCCAGCAGGTACTCCGCCTCGCTGCAGGCTTCATCGAGGAATCCTTCTGCTTGCCCCGGCTTATGCGCCTCGGCGCGCAGCAGGGCCAGGTGGCAGAACGGCGGCAGGCCGGCGGCGCGGCGCTCGCTCAGGGCCTGTTCGGCGAAGGCGAAGTAGCCTTGCTCGGTCAGTTGCACCAGCAACGGGTGGTCGGCCAGGTGGCTCTGGATGATCACCTTGCCCGGCTCTTCGGCGCGTCCGGCACGCCCGGCGACCTGCACGATCAACTGGGCCATGCGCTCGCTGGCGCGAAAATCCGCGGAGAACAGGCCGCCGTCGGCATCGAGGATCGCTACCAGCGTCACCCGTGGGAAGTGATGGCCCTTGGCGAGCATCTGCGTGCCGACCAGGATGCACGGCTCACCCTTGTTGATGGTGGCGAACAGGCGATCCATGGCGCCCTTGCGCGAGGTGCTGTCGCGGTCGATGCGCAGCACCGGGTAATCGGGAAACAGTACCGCCAGGCGCTCCTCGGCACGCTCGGTGCCGGCGCCGACCGGGCGCAGGTCGACGTGCTGGCATTTCGGGCAGTTGCTCGGCTGGCGCTCGACGTGCCCGCAGTGATGGCAGCGCAGTTCCTGGTAGCGCTGATGCACGGTCATGCGCGCATCGCAGCGCGGGCACTCCGACAGCCAGCCGCAGTCGTGGCAGAGCAGGGCCGGGGCGAAGCCGCGGCGGTTGAGAAACACCAGCACCTGCTGGCCGGCCGCCAGGGTCTGGGCGATGGCCTGCTGCATCGGCCCGGAGATGCCGGCGTCCAGCGGTCGGCTCTTCACGTCCAGGCGCAGGAAGCGTGGCTGGCTGGCGCCACCCGCCCGCTGCGTGAGCTTGAGCAGGGCATAGCGGCCGCTATGGGCGTTGTGCAGGCTCTCCAGCGACGGCGTGGCCGAGCCGAGCACGATGGGCACGTCTTCCTGGCGCGCCCGCACCAGGGCCAGGTCGCGGGCGTGGTAGCGCAAACCCTCCTGCTGTTTATAGGAGGCGTCGTGTTCTTCGTCGACGATGATCAGCCCCGGGTTCAGCATGGGGGTGAACAGCGCCGAGCGGGTGCCGATGATGATGTCCGCCTCGCCGTCGCGGGCCGCCAGCCAGGCGTCCAGGCGTTCGCGGTCGTTCACCGCCGAATGCAGCAGGGCGATGCGCGCATTGAAGCGACGGGCGAAGCGCTCGCAGGTCTGCGGCCCGAGGTTGATCTCGGGGATCAGCACCAGGGCCTGCTTGCCGGCTTCCAGGCATTGATGGATCAGTTGCAGGTAGACCTCGGTCTTGCCGCTGCCGGTGATGCCTGCGAGCAGGAAGGCGTTGAACTGCCCCCAGCCCGAGGCGACAGCGTTGACCGCCGCGCGTTGCTCGGCGTTGAGTGGCAGCTCCGGTTGCGCCAGCCAGTGGGCGGGCTTCGCCTGTGGTTTGTTGCGGCGCACCTCGACGCGCACCAGGCCTTTCTCATGCAGCAGCTGCAGGCTGTCGCGGTTGAGCTGCAACTGACTGAGCAGGCTGTGGGCGACGCCGTGCGGGTGCTGGGCCAGCGCCTTGAGCGCATCGCGCTGGCGCGGTGCCCGGGCCAGGCGCGGGTCGTCTACGCTGGCGCCGCTGGTGGCCAGCCAGAAGCGCTCCTGCCGCGCCTCGGCCGGTTCGCCCTGGCGCAGCAGCACCGGCAATGCCCAGCTCAGCGTGTCGCCGAGGCTGTGCTGGTAATACTGGGCGGTCCACAGGCACAGCTTGAACAGCGCTGCCGGCAGCGGCGGGCGGGCGTCGAGCAGCTGCAGCGCAGGCTTGAGCTTGTCGGCCGGCACGTCGCTCTGGTTGTCGACCTCCACCAGTACGCCGATCATCTCGCGCCGGCCGAACGGCACACGCAGGCGTGCGCCAGGCTGCAGCGCGCTACGCGGTACACCGGCAGGGGCGCGGTAGTCGAACAGGCGGCGCAGGGGCGAGGGCAGGGCGAGGCGCAGGATCAGGTCGGGCAAGCCGGAAGCTCCAATGACAGGTGGCCGATGGTAACACGCGACGGCCGGTGCCCTGTCTGGCTTGCATCGCTTCACGTGTCTGGTAAGATGCGCGGCCTATTTCTGTGCGGTGCCTGACATTGGTTGGGTGGCGGCACGACTACCCCGAGGAAAGCATCATGAAAGCCGATATCCATCCGAACTACGTCGAGATCGACGCCACCTGCTCCTGCGGCAACGTCATCAAGACCCGCTCCACCCTGGGCAAGAACCTGAGCCTCGACGTCTGTTCCGAGTGCCACCCGTTCTACACCGGTAAGCAGAAAGTGCTGGACACCGGCGGCCGTATCGATCGCTTCAAGCAGCGCTTCGGCGTATTCGGCGCCAAGTAAGCGGCCGAAGCAAGACGGAATCTGGCATGCGCCACTCCGTGCTACTGAAAAAGGCGTCCCTGGTGGGCGCCTTTTTCGTTTCTCTGTTCTGCGTCGAGCTGGCGCAGGCCTTTTGCCCGCTGCGCGAGGATCTGCCCCGCTTCGCCGTGCGCCAGGTGGTCGACGGCGACACCCTGCGCCTGGTCGATGGGCGCAGCATTCGCCTGATTGGCATCAACGCCCCTGAGCTGGGGCGCAAGGGGCGCAGCGACGAGCCCTATGCCGTGCAGGCCAAGCGCCGTCTGCAGGCGCTGGTGGATGCCAGTGAGGGGCGCGTTGGCCTGTTGCCCGGCGAGCAGCGCAAGGATCGCTATGGACGCACCCTGGCGCACCTCTACGACGCTCAGGGACGTAATCTCGAGGCGCAGCTGCTCGGCGAAGGCCTGGGTTTCATGGTCGCGGTGGCGCCGAATGTCGAACTGGTACGCTGTCAGGCGGTCGCCGAGCGCGAGGCGCGTGATCGGCGCCTGGGGCTCTGGCGGGATTACCGGGTCCGTTCGGCCGGGCAGGTCCGCAGCGGCGGGTTTGCCTTGCTGAGTGGGCGTGTGGCCAGGGTGCAGCGCAATCGTGGCGGCCTGTGGCTGGAGCTGGACGGTGGCCGCGTGCTGCGCGTGGCGCCGGCGCTCCTGGATGCATTCGATCTGCCGGCGATGCAGGCGCTCGCGGGGCGAAGAGTCGAGGCCCGCGGCTGGGTGATCGACCGCCAGTCACGGGGTGGTCTGCAGTCGGGCCAGGCGCGCTGGATGCTGCCACTGACCCACTCGGCGATGCTGGAGGTGTTGCCATGATGCGTGCATTGATGCTGTGCCTGTTCTGCGCCTGGCTGACGGGCTGTGCCGTCAACCCTGCCACGGGGCGCACCGATTTCGTGATGATGAGCGAGCGCCAGGAGCTCGACCTCGGTGCCCGCTACAACCAGGAAATCCTCAAGCAGAACCCGCCTTATGCGGACGCCAAGTTGCAGGCCTACATCCAGCGGGTGGGCGAGCGGGTGGCGCGCAACAGTCATCGCAATCAGCTCAGCTACGTCTTCACCCTGGTCGACAGCCCGGACGTCAATGCCTTCGCCCTGCCGGGCGGCTATATCTACATTCACCGTGGGCTGCTCGCCTACCTCAACTCCGAGGCGGAACTGGCCGCCGTGCTCGGCCATGAGATCGGTCACGTGACGGCGCGCCACAGCGTGCGTCAGCAGAGCCAGTCGACCGCCTGGGGGCTGCTCGGCCAGGCGGCGGCCATCGGCACCGGGGTTGGCGCTGTCGGCGACCTGACCAGCGTCATGGGCAATGCCTTCGTGCGTGGCTATGGCCGTGACATGGAGCTGGAGGCGGACGGCCTCGGCGCACAGTACCTGGCACGCAGCGGCTATGACCCGCAGGCGATGATCGAAGTGGTCAAGGTGCTCAAGAGTCAGGAGGACTTCGCCCGTGAGCAGGCCGCCAGGCGTGGTGAGGCGCCCGCGCAGGGCGGCTATCACGGTCTGTTCGACACCCACCCTGACAACGATCGCCGCCTGCAGGAGGTGATCGGTCCGGCGCGGGCGCTGGTCGGTGGCAATCAGGAAGTGGGGCGCGATGCGTTCCTGCAGCAGCTCGATGGCCTGGTGTTCGGTGATTCGGCAGCCAGCGGGATTCGTCGTGGGCGCCACTTCTACCATGGCGAGCTGGATTTCACCCTGACCTACCCGCAGGGCTGGCAACTGGTCAATCGCGCCGATGTGCTGATCGGCCATACCCCGGATGAGCAGGCGTTCATCGCCATGACGCTGGAGCCGGCGGACAAGGCGCTCGCGCCTGCCGAGTACCTGCGCAAGCGGGTCGGCAATCAGCGCCTGGTGGCCGGTGAAGAGCTGCGCCTGGGGACGTTGCGCGGCTACACGGCCATCTTGCAGGGGCAGGCGGCGCGCCGGGTGGCGGTGATCTACCGTGGTGACAGTGCCTATCTGTTCGTCGCCGCGGTCAAGGGGCGCGCTTCGCTGGAGAGCGAAGACGAGCGTTTCCTCGAAGTGATCCGCAGCTATCGTCCGCTCAAGGCGACCGAGCGCAAGCTGGCTGAGCCGGTGCGTCTGCATCTGGTGCGGGCCAAGGCAGGGCAGGGCATGGCGAGCCTTGCTCGCAACTCGCCGTTGCCGAGCGATGGCGAGGCGCAGCTGCGCTTGCTCAACGGGCTCTACCCCGCTGGTGAGCCGCGTGCAGGGCAGTGGTTGAAAACGCTGCGCTAGTGGGGCGCTTCAATCGCGACCGAACAGTCTTGTGCAGCTGTATACAACTTGCGTATCCTCGGCCGCTGCCCGTTCAACAGCCAACAAAAGCGGAAATGCCACTATGTCTGATTTGAAAACTGCCGCTCTCGAGTATCACGCCCAGCCGCGCCCCGGCAAACTGAGCGTCGAGTTGACCAAAGCCACCGCCACTGCCCGCGACCTGTCGCTGGCCTACAGCCCGGGTGTCGCCGAGCCGGTGCGTGAAATCGCCCGCGATGCCGAGCTGGCCTACCGCTACACCGGTAAAGGCAACCTGGTGGCAGTGATTTCCGATGGCACCGCCATCCTCGGCCTGGGTAACCTCGGCCCGCTGGCGTCCAAGCCGGTGATGGAAGGTAAAGGCGTGCTGTTCAAGCGTTTCGCCGGTATCGACGTGTTCGATATCGAGGTCGATTCGGAAAGCCCGCAGGCCTTCATCGACACCGTGAAACGCATCTCCATCACCTTCGGTGGCATCAACTTGGAAGATATCAAGGCCCCCGAGTGCTTCGAGATCGAGCGCGCGCTGATCGAACAGTGCGATATCCCGGTATTCCACGATGACCAGCACGGTACCGCGATCGTTACCGCCGCCGGCATGCTCAATGCCCTGGAAATCGCCGGCAAGAGCCTGGAAGAGGCGAAGATCGTCTGCCTGGGCGCTGGTGCTGCCGCCATCTCCTGCATGAAGCTGCTGGTGAGCATGGGTGCCAAGGTCGAGAACATCTTCATGATCGACCGCAAGGGCGTGATTCACGCAGGCCGCGACGATCTGAACCAGTACAAGGCGGTATTCGCCACCGAGACCGACAAGCGCACCCTGTCCGACGCGCTTGAAGGTGCCGATGTGTTCGTCGGCCTGTCCGGTGCCAACCTGCTGAGCCCGGAAGATCTCAAGCGCATGGCGGCCAACCCGATCGTCTTCGCCTGCTCCAACCCGGATCCGGAAATCAAGCCGGAGCTGGCGCACGAGACCCGCAACGACGTGATCATGGCGACCGGTCGTTCCGACTACCCGAACCAGGTCAACAACGTGCTGGGCTTCCCCTTCATCTTCCGTGGCGCGCTGGACGTTCGTGCGACCCGCATCAACGAGGAAATGAAGATCGCTGCCGCGCTGGCGCTGCGTGATCTGGCCAAGCTGCCGGTGCCGCAGGACGTCTGCGACGCCTACGGTGGCATCAAGCTGGAATTCGGTCGCGAGTACATCATTCCGAAACCGATGGATCAGCGTCTGATCACCGTGGTCTGCGATGCGGTGGCCAAGGCTGCCATCGAGTCCGGCGTGGCGACGCTGCCGTATCCGAAGCACTACCCGCTGCAGTCGGTGGATGACGTGTTCAACGGCTGATCCCCTGGATGCAGACAACAAAAAACCCGCCTAGGCGGGTTTTTTGTTGTCTGTCGTTTGCCGCCCCTGGGGGGCGGCGCACCGATCAGAACAGATCGATCGGTGCCATCTCGTCAGCCGGCAGCGGGCTGCCGGGGATGCCCATGCCGGGCTCGAACTCGCTCATCGGTGGTGGCGAGTCTTCGCTCTTGAACAGCTCGAAGTAGGCGTCCGGCGTGCTCGGCGTGGCGGCGCGGCCGCTGACCGGATCGACCCGCAGCGTGAGGATGCCCTTGGGTTCCTTGGGCACGTGGCTGGGGCGGTCCTTGAGTGCGGCGCCCATGTAGCTCATCCAGATGGGCAGGGCGACGGTGCCGCCGTACTCGTGGCGTCCCAGGCTTTCCGGCTGGTCGAAGCCGGACCAGACGGTGGTCACGTAGTCGGCGTTGTAGCCGGAGAACCAGCTGTCCTTGGAGTCGTTGGTGGTCCCGGTCTTGCCGGCCAGGTCGTTGCGGCCCAGGGCCAGGGCGCGGCGGCCGGTACCGCGCTTGATCACGTCCTGCAGCATGCTGGTCATGATGTAGGCGGTACGCTCGTCGATGATCTGCTCGGCGACCTTGGGTTCTTCCTGGGGCAGGTCGTCCGTTGCATTCACGGCCAGGTTGGCGTTCTCCTCGCTCGGTTTGCTGCCCGGTACGCGTGCCGGGTTGGCGCGGAACAGCGGCTTGCCGTTGCGATCGTCGATGCGTTCGATCAGATAGGGCTCGATCTTGTAGCCGCCATTGGCGAAGGTGGCCCAGCCCTCGGCGATCTCCATCGGGGTCAGGCTGGCGGTGCCCAGCGCCAGGGACAGGTTGCGTGGCAGGTCCTGTTCGGCGAAGCCGAAGCGCTGGATGTAGTTCACCGTCTGGTCGACGCCCATGTCCTGCAGCAGGCGAATGGACACCAGGTTGCGCGACCGGTACAGCGCTTCGCGCATGCGGATGGGGCCGAGGAAGGTGTTGTTGTCGTTCTTCGGGCGCCACTTCTGCGACAGGTAATCGTCGGAGAGGATGATCGGTGCGTCGTTGACCAGGGTCGCGGCGGTGTAGCCGCTGTCCAGGGCGGCGCTGTAGACGAAGGGTTTGAAGCTGGAGCCGGGCTGGCGCTTGGCCTGTACGGCGCGATTGTAGTTGCTCTGGTCGAAGGAGAAGCCGCCGACCAGCGACTGGATGGCGCCGCTGTAGGGGTCGAGGGAGACCAGCGCGCTCTGTGCCGCCGGAATCTGCGAGAAGACCAGGCTGCCGTCAGCCTGGCGCTGCACCCTGACCACATCGCCTACCTGGACGACATCGGCGGGTTGCTGCGGGCGAGGACCCATGCTGTTGGTGCTGAGGAAGGGGCGTGCCCATTTCATGCTGTCCCAGGCCACGGCCTGTTCTTCGCCGTTGCGCGGCAGCACCAGGATGCCGCTTTTCTCCACCTGAGTGACCACGGCCGGCTCCAGTCCGCCGATGCCGCGGAACTTGCTCAGCTCTGTCAGCCAGGCTTCGCGTGTCATGCCTGGCAGGCGACTTTCCGGGCCACGGTAGCCATGGCGCTGGTCATAGGCCATCAGGCCGTCGCGCAAGGCGGTGTTGGCCATTTCCTGCAGGTTGCTCGGTACCGTGGTGGTGACATTGAAGCCTTCGGTATAGGCCTCGCTGCCGTAACGACCGACCATCTCCGCACGTGCCATCTCGGCGATATAGGGTGCGCTGATCTCCGGTGCCGGCACGTGATAGCGAGCATCGACCTCTTCGGCCAGTGCCGACTCGTAGCTGGCCTGGTCGATGCGGCCAAGACGGAACAGGCGACCGAGGATCCAGTCGCGGCGTTCCTTGGCGCGGGTCGGGTTGACCAGCGGATTGTAGCGCGAGGGGGCCTTGGGCAGGCCGGCGATCATCGCCATCTGCGCCAGGCTCAGGTCGCGGATCGATTTGCCGTAGTAGACCTGCGCCGCCGCCTCGATGCCGTAGGCGCGGTGGCCGAGGTAGATCTTGTTGACGTACAGCTCGAGGATCTCGTCCTTGCTCAATTCGCGCTCGATCTGCAGCGCCAGGAGAATCTCGGTGGCCTTGCGCGAGAAGCTGCGCTCGTTGGTGAGGAAGAAGTTCTTCGCCACCTGCATGGTGATGGTGCTGCCGCCGCTCTGAATCTGCCCGCTTTTCAATAATTGCGTGGCAGCGCGCATCAGGCTGGTCACATCGACGCCATAATGATTGGCGAAATTGTCGTCTTCGGCTGCCAGTAGCGCACTGATGAAATCCTTGGGGATTTCGTCGAAGCGAATGGGGGAGCGGCGCATCTCGCCAAACTCGGCAATCAGCTTGGCATCGCTGCTGTAGACGCGCAGCGGTATCTGCAGCTGCACTTGCCGCAGTGACTCGACGGACGGAAGGGTCGGGCTAAGATAAAGAAACGCACCGCTGAAACTGAGCAACAGCCCACAAAAAACGGCAACGCAGGACCACCAGATGAACTTCAGCAGGCGCATCAAAATGTTTGGAATTCCAAGTAAAAGAATGAGTTAAGCAGGAGTCGTGGCAAAAAGGGAAAAGCTGATCACATTATAAGCGTTTTTTTTCCCGGGGAGCCATTTGCGCTTCTGTCAAGACTGATATTTAATGTGGAAAAACATAAATAGTCCGTAAGTCGCGGATGCCAATAGGAAAACGGTCGTGCTAGGGCTCTTCACTAAGAAAGCGAATACGCTGCTGGGGATCGATATCAGCTCGACTTCGGTCAAGCTCCTCGAACTGAGTCGCTCGGGAAGCCGCTACAAGGTAGAGGCTTACGCAGTCGAGCCACTCCCGCCGAACGCAGTAGTTGAAAAGAACATCGCCGAGCTGGAGGGGGTCGGTCAGGCGCTCTCGCGCGTGTTGGCCAAGGCCAAGACCGGCGTCAAGACCGCGGCCGTCGCCGTCGCGGGATCGGCAGTCATCACCAAGACCATCGAGATGGAAGCGGGTCTTTCCGAGGACGAGCTGGAAAACCAGCTGAAGATCGAAGCCGATCAGTACATTCCTTATCCGCTCGAAGAAGTCGCGATCGATTTCGAAGTGCAGGGCCCTGCGCCGCGTAACCCGGAGCGGGTCGAAGTCCTGCTCGCGGCATGCCGCAAGGAGAACGTCGAGGTGCGCGAGGCGGCACTGGCGTTGGCTGGCGTGACCGCCAAGGTGGTCGATGTCGAAGCCTATGCGCTCGAGCGTGCCTACGGCCTGCTGGAAGCGCAGCTCGGTGGCGGTCATGACGAGCTGACGGTCGCCGTGGTCGACATCGGCGCGACCATGACCACGCTCAGCGTGTTGCACAACGGGCGCACCATCTATACCCGCGAGCAGCTCTTCGGTGGCAAGCAACTGACCGAGGAAATTCAGCGTCGCTATGGTCTGTCGGTGGAGGAAGCTGGTCTTGCCAAGAAGCAGGGCGGTCTTCCGGATGACTATGACAGCGAGGTCTTGCAGCCGTTCAAGGAAGCGGTGGTTCAGCAGGTCTCTCGTTCGCTGCAGTTCTTCTTCGCTGCCGGCCAGTTCAACGATGTGGACTACATCCTCCTGGCAGGTGGTACCGCGTCCATTCCGGATCTCGATCGGCTGATTCAGCAGAAGATCGGTACGCAGACGCTGGTAGCCAATCCCTTTGCCGACATGGCGCTCAGCAGCAAGGTCAACGCCGGTGCGCTGGCCAGTGATGCGCCGGCACTGATGATTGCCTGTGGCCTGGCGATGAGGAGTTTCGACTGATGGCGCGGATCAACCTACTTCCCTGGCGCGAGCAGTTGCGCGAGGAGCGCAAGCAGCGCTTTCTGGTCAGCCTCGCAGGCGTGTTTATTGTCGCGGCCGGCCTGGTGTTCCTTGGCGATCAGATGCTCAATGCCGCGATCGACAACCAGAACGCTCGCAATGACTTCATCCAGAAGGAAATTGCCGTCCTTGATGCGCGGATCAAGGAAATCAGTGAGCTCAAGACCCGTCGTCAGCAACTGCTGGAGCGGATGAAGATCATCCAGGACCTGCAGGGCAACCGGCCGATCATTGGTCGCGTATTCGATCAGTTGGTAAGGACGCTGCCGGACGGTGTGTATTTCACCAGTGTCAAGATGAGCGGCAAGAACATTGCAATCGTCGGTGCTGCCGAGTCGAACAACCGGGTTTCAAATCTCATGCGCAATCTGGATGGTTCCGAATGGTTGACGGCGCCTAACCTCACCGAGGTCAAGGCCGTTACGGCTGGCGCTCTGGATCAGGCGAACGTGTTCCAGCTGACGGTTCAGCAGACTCAGCCTGGTCAGGAAAAAGCGGAGGCCGCGCGATGAGTATCAAGAGTTCGCTGGAAGGCCTGCGCAGTATCGATCTCAATGATCTCGACATGAACAATGTCGGCTCCTGGCCGGCTGCGGTCAGGTTCATCGCCGGCTTGCTGCTGTTTATCATCGTGCTCGGGCTCGGCTACAACTTTCACCTGAAAGACCTGCAGGCCATGCTGGAGCAGCGTCAGGGCGAGGAAGTGACGCTCAAGGATCAGTTTTCCATCAAGGCCTTTCAGGCTGCGAATCTGGAGGCCTATAAGGAACAGATGGAGGAGATGGAGGTGTCCTTCGGTGCGCTGCTGCGGCAGCTGCCGAGCGATACCGAAGTTCCCGGGCTTCTCGAAGATATTACGCGCACGGGCTTGGGAAGCGGCCTGGAGTTCGAGGAGATCAAGTTGCTGCCTGAAGTGGCTCAGCAGTTCTATATCGAGTTGCCGATCCAGATCAAGGTAAGTGGCAGTTATCACGACCTGGCCACCTTCGTCAGTGGTGTAGCCAGCTTGCCTCGTATCGTGACTTTGCATGATTTCGAGCTGGCTCCGGCCAGTGCCGATAGTTCAACCCGTTTGAGCATGCAGATCATGGCGAAGACCTACCGCTACAACGACAAGGGGGCTCAATGATGAGTTTCTCTCGCGCTCTTCTGGTAGCAGGGTTGTTGGGCATTGCCGGCTGTGGCTCCAGTGGCGATTTCGATGATCTGCGCAGCTACATGGACGAAGTCCGTGCCAAGCCGAAAGGGGCCATCGAACCGCTACCCACCTTTCAGCCGTACGAGAGCTTCACCTATCGTGCAGCCTCGTTGCGTAGCCCGTTTCAACCGCCAGTCAAGATCGACGTTGTCGCTCGGCAGAAAGGCTCGGCCGAAATCAAGCCGGACGAGAGTCGCGTCAAGCAGTTCCTCGAAGGCTTCAATATCGAAACCTTTGAAATGGTCGGCACGTTGCGCAATGACCGTGAATTGTTTGCATTGGTTAACGGCGCCGGTGGTGTGCATCGTGTGAAAGTAGGTGATTACCTGGGGCGCAACCACGGCAAGATCATTCTGATCGACGAGTCCAAGGTCGATGTAATGGAAATTGTTCCGGATGGCGAGGGTGGCTGGCTTGAGCGACCGCGCAGCCTGACCTTGAAGGAGCGCTCCTGACGGGGCGAGGTGAGAAATGACTATAAATAATCTGTCTGCCAAACGGGATACGAAAATGAACGGCTCTCTTTCGCGTCTTAGTGTCGCCTTCATGGCAGCGCTGCTGTCGCCAGTAGTCCTGGCAGCCAACCTGCAAGGCCTGGATGTCGCCAGCCTGCCTGGTGACCGGGTCGAGTTGAAACTGTCTTTCGATGAGCCGGTGACGGCGCCGCGAGGCTATACCATCGAGCAGCCCGCTCGCATCGCCCTGGACCTTCCGGGTGTATCGAACAAGCTCGGTGCCAAGAACCGGGAACTGGGTGTCGGCAATGCGCGTAGCGTCACCATCGTCGAAGCCAAAGACCGCACGCGCCTGATCGTCAATCTGACGAGCCTGGCGCCCTATAGCACACGTGTCGAAGGCAACGACCTGTTTGTCCTTGTTGGTGACGCCGCTGCTGCCTCTCGTCAGGCTGCCGCGCCCGCTGCGGTAGCTCCCGCTCCTGCGAAGAAGACCTATGGTCCCCAGACGAAGGCGATCAGCAATATCGACTTCCAGCGGGGCGAGCAGGGCGAAGGCAACGTCGTCATTACCCTTTCCGACAAGTCCGTCGCACCTGATATCCAGGAGCAGGGTGGCAAGATCCGTCTCGACTTCGCCAAGACCGAGCTGCCTGAGTCCTTGCGTGTACGCCTGGACGTGAAGGACTTCGCCACGCCGGTCCAGTTCGTCAGTGCCAGCGGTAGTTCAGACAAGGCAAGCATCGTCATCGAGCCGGTAGGCTTTTACGATTACCTCGCCTATCAGACCGAGAACAAGCTGACCCTCAGCGTCAAGCCGCTGACCCAGGAAGATGTCGAGCGTCGCAATGCGGATCGTTTTGCCTACACGGGCGAGAAGCTGTCGCTGAATTTCCAGGACATCGATGTTCGTTCCGTGCTGCAGTTGATCGCTGACTTCACCGATCTGAACCTGGTGGCCAGTGACACCGTCGCGGGCAATATCACCCTGCGCCTGCAGAACGTGCCATGGGATCAGGCGCTGGACCTGGTGCTCAAGACCAAGGGCCTGGACAAGCGCAAGGTAGGCAACGTGTTGCTGGTCGCGCCGGCCGACGAAATCGCCGCCCGCGAGCGCCAGGAGCTCGAGTCGCAGAAACAGATCGCCGAGCTCGCTCCGCTGCGTCGTGAACTGATTCAGGTGAACTACGCCAAGGCGACCGATATGGCCAAGCTGTTCCAGTCGGTGACCAGTGCCGATGGCGCGGCCGATGATCGTGGGTCTATCACGGTGGACGATCGCACCAACAGCATCATTGCCTATCAAACCCAGGAGCGTCTGGACGAGCTGCGCCGCATTATTGCCCAGCTGGATATCCCGGTGCGTCAGGTGATGATCGAGGCGCGAATCGTGGAGGCCAATGTTGATTACAACAAGGCGCTGGGTGTGCGCTGGGGCGGCGCTTCCCGTCGTGGTAACTGGAGTGTGTACGGCAAGGATGGTGCTACGTCATTTGATGATGACGGGCGGGCGTTGTTGCCGGGCTCTGACACTGTCGGTAGCTTCACGCTGGAGGACGGTACGGCTCCTGTGCCGTTCGTCGACATGGGGGTTGCGAACAGTACAGCGGGCATCGGCATTGGCTTTCTGACGGACAATATCACGTTGGACCTGCAGCTTTCTGCCATGGAAGCGACCGGTAACGGTGAGGTCATCTCCCAGCCCAAGGTCGTGACTTCCGACAAGGAGACCGCGAAGATCCTCAAAGGGCAGGAAGTGCCTTACCAAGAGGCCAGTTCCAGTGGTGCGACCAGCACGTCCTTCAAGGAAGCGGCTCTGTCGCTGGAAGTGACGCCGCAGATCACGCCGGACAACCGCATCATCATGGAAGTCAAGGTGACCAAGGACGCCCCGAACTTCCAGGCCGCCCTCAACGGCGTTCCGCCGATCAACAAGAACGAGGTCAATGCCAAGGTGCTGGTCAACGATGGTGAAACCATCGTGATCGGTGGCGTATTCGAGAATACCCAGACCAAGGCGACCGAGAAGGTGCCTTTCCTCGGTGACCTGCCGTTCATCGGTCGCGTGTTCCGTCGCGACATCGTGCAGGACGAAAAGACCGAGTTGCTGGTTTTCATCACTCCGCGCATCATGAACAACAATTCTATTGCCGTGAATCGATGATCTAAGTGCGGAACGTAATCCTCGTAGGCCCGATGGGTGCTGGAAAGAGCACCATCGGGCGTCTGCTTGCAAAAGAACTGCGTGTGCCCTTCAAGGACTCCGACAAGGAGATCGAGCAGCGTACGGGGGCCGATATTCCCTGGATCTTCGATGTCGAGGGAGAGCAGGGTTTTCGCGAGCGGGAGCAGGCCGTCATCGCCGAGCTGTCGATGCAGGATGGCCTGGTGCTTGCCACTGGCGGCGGCGCGGTCATGCGCCCGGAGAACCGCCAGGCACTGCATGCCGGCGGGCGTGTGGTCTACCTGCATACCTCGGTCGATCAGCAGATCGATCGCACCTCGCGTGACCGCAATCGTCCCTTGTTACGCACGGCCAACCCTGCTCAGGTGCTGCGAGACCTGATGACACTGCGCGACCCGCTGTATCGGGAAGTGGCCGATATCATCATCGAGACGGACGAGCGTCCGCCGCGTATGGTGGTGCAGGAAATTCTCTCGCGTCTTGAAGCTCTTTCGCCCCGTTAAAGCGCGGGGCGAACTGCGCTATTCTTAAGGCCTTTTTATTCTGGGGGCCTCATGCAGACTCTTCACGTTGAACTCGGCGAGCGCAGTTATCCCATCTACATCGGTGACGGCCTGCTCGGCCGGCCTGAGCTGCTTGCCCGGCATATCGCCGGTCGGCAGGTGGCAGTGGTCACCAATGAAACGGTCGCGCCGCTCTATCTCGATGCCTTGATGCGTTCGCTGGACGGCTTCAAGGTCGCGTCGGTGGTGTTGCCCGATGGTGAGGCGTTCAAGAACTGGGAGACCCTGCAGCTGATTTTCGACGGGCTGCTGAGCGCGCGCCACGACCGACGCACCACCGTGGTGGCGCTGGGTGGCGGCGTGATCGGCGATATGGCCGGGTTTGCCGCTGCTTGCTATCAGCGCGGCGTGGATTTCATCCAGGTGCCGACCACCTTGCTGTCGCAGGTCGACTCCTCCGTCGGCGGCAAGACCGGGATCAATCACCCGCTGGGCAAGAACATGGTGGGCGCGTTCTATCAGCCCAGGGCGGTGCTGATCGATACGGCCAGCCTGAGCACCTTGCCGGCGCGCGAGCTGTCGGCCGGCCTGGCCGAGGTGATCAAGTACGGCTTGATCTGCGATGAGCCGTTCCTGGGCTGGCTGGAGGACAACATGGCGGCTCTGCGCGCGCTGGATGGGGCGGCGCTGACCTATGCCATCGAGCGCTCGTGTGCGGCCAAGGCGCGGGTGGTGGGTGCCGACGAGCGCGAGTCCGGCATTCGTGCGACCCTGAATCTGGGGCATACGTTCGGTCACGCCATCGAGACGGAGCAGGGCTACGGGGTCTGGCTGCATGGCGAGGCCGTTGCCGCTGGAACGGTCATGGCGCTGGAGATGTCCTATCGTCTCGGCTGGTTGTCCGCGGTGGATCGGGATCGGGGCGTGCGTCTGCTGCAGGCCGCCGGTTTGCCTGTCGTACCCCCTGAAGACATGGCGCCCGAGCAGTTTCTCGAGCACATGGCGGTGGACAAGAAGGTTCTCGATGGCCAGCTTCGCCTGGTATTGCTCAGGCGTCTGGGCGAGGCCGTGGTGACCGCCGATTACCCGCGTGAAATTCTCGATGCCACGCTGCGTAGCGATTATGCGGCGCTGGCTCAGTCGTCCAACTCTTGAAGAGTGATTCATGACCAGTTTGCATGCTGACGAAGCTTTCCTGACGCATTACCAGTTCAGTCACGACCCCTTCGCGCCACGAGTGCCCGGTTTCAAGTTCTTCCCGGCGCAGAGAAAGCCGGTGCTGGGGCAGCTGCATCATCTGGCGCGCTACAGCCAGTTGCTGCTGGCCGTTGTCGGGCCGGAAGGCAGCGGCAAGACACTGCTGCGTCAGGCGTTGGTTGCCAGTACCAACAAACAGGCCGTGCAGACGGTGGTCGTTGCGCAGGGCGTGACGGGCAGTGATGCACTGCTGCGTCAGGTGGCTCAGGGGTTGTCCGTCGCCCAGGCCGATGTGAGCGCGATCCTGGCTCAGGTCGGGCAGCTGGCGCTGACGGGGCAGGAGGTCTATCTGCTGGTCGATGACGCCGATCAGCTGGATGACGCTGCCCTGAACGCGGTTCTGGCCCTGGCGGCCGGCAATGGCGAGGGGCGTCCCCATCTGTTCCTGTTTGCCGAACAGGGTTTGCTGGCCCGGCTGGAGGCCCTCGCAGGTGGTGAGGAGTGCTATCACGCGATCGAGCTGCAACCCTACGCCGAGGACGAGACGCGTGAATACCTGGCGCAGCGCCTCGAGGGCGCCGGGCAGGGGATCGACCTGCTCAGCGACGATCAGGTCGAGGATATCCATGTGCGGGCGCAAGGCTGGCCGGGGGCGATCAATCAGGAGGCTCGCGAGCTGCTGGTCGAGCAGATGCTCGCGCAGCGTTCCGCCGAGCGTGGTGCAGGGGGTGGCTTTGCCTTGCCGAAGAAGCACCTGCTCGCCCTGGCGGTGGTTGTTCTCGGTGTCGCCGCTGCCTGGTTCATGCAGGGGCGTGACAGCGCTTCCTCGGCACCCGTTGCCAGCAATGCGTCATTGCCGCTGCAGCCGGCTTCGCCTGCTGTCGAGGCTGAGGCGCCAGCGCCGCTGGCGACGACGGAAGAGCACGCGCCGGCCATCGAGTTCGCCGGTGCAAGCCAGCCGCTGCCGTTGCCTCTGGTCGGCGAGTCGCAGGCTGTCATTCGTCAGCCACTGGCCGAGGCTGCGGGTGAGGAACTCGACGCTTTCGAGCCGCCTGCTGCCACTGTCCCCTCGACCGTAACGGCGCCAACCGCTGCAATCCCCGCTGCACCTGCACCTGCACCTGCACCTGCACCTGCACCTGCACCTGCACCTGCACCTGCACCTGCACCTGCGAAGCAGCCTGAGCCTGTCGCATCCAAGCCGGCTGCTCCTGCTCCTGCGCCGGCAGCCAAGCCTGCGCCTGCCAAACCAGAGCCTGCCAAGCCTGTGGCTGCGGCCAATGCTGCGGGTAGCTGGTATGCCCAGCAGCCTGCATCGCGCTATGCATTGCAGGTAGTGGGTTCGCGTTCGGAGTCGAATATCCAGGCGCTGGCGCGCGAGGGCGGGAGCGAGTACCGCTACTTCAAGAAAATCCACCAGGGCCAGCCTCTGTACGTGCTGACCTATGGTAGCTTCGCCACTCGTGACGCTGCCCAGGCTGCCGTGAAAACCCTGCCTGCCAAGCTGCAGGCGGGTAAACCCTGGCCGCGCACCCTGGGCAGCATCCAGCAGGAAATGAGCCGCTAAGCCCCCCCGCCTTCAAGGTGACCGCCTGGTCTTTAGCACGACCTCGCGGTCCCATCCTTCGTTTTTGCGACATTAATTTTCACCCCCTCGTCACGAAAATTTGTGACGCCATGGGTGGATATGTACAATGACCTCCCTTTTGCCTACGCAAAGCTGGCGCGTGCCTGCTTTTCGGGTTTAAGCAATTGAATTAGAAAGTAATTTGCCTGAGGTCTAGGCAGCCTGGTGAGAGTTTCCCCTATGAAAGCAGGTTTGTACCGTCCTGATGAGTTCAAGGATAACTGCGGCTTCGGTTTGATCGCCCACATGCAAGGTGAGGCTAGTCATCACCTGCTCAAGACCGCTATTGAGGCCCTCACCTGCATGACTCACCGCGGCGGTATCAACGCCGACGGCAAGACCGGTGATGGTTGTGGCCTGCTGATCCAGAAGCCTGATCAGTTCCTGCGTGCGATGGCCCAGGAGCATTTCGGCGTCGATCTGCCCGCGCAATACGCCGTCGGCATGGTGTTCCTCAATCAGGATGCGGCCAAGGCCGAGGCCGCGCGCGAGAACATGAACCGCGAAATCCTCGCGGCCGGCCTGCAACTGGTCGGCTGGCGCAAGGTGCCGGTCGATACCAGCGTACTCGGCCAGCTGGCGCTGGAGCGCCTGCCGCAGATCGAGCAGGTGTTCATCGGTGGCGAGGGTCTCAGCGACCAGGAATTCGCCATCAAGCTGTTCAGCGCGCGCCGTCGCTCCTCGGTGGCCAATGCCGACGACAGCGATCACTACATCTGCAGCTTCTCGCACAAGACCATCATCTACAAAGGCCTGATGATGCCGGCGGACCTGCAGCAGTTCTACCCGGACCTGGGTGACGAGCGCCTGCAGACTGCCATCGCGGTCTTCCACCAGCGCTTCTCCACCAACACCCTGCCGAAGTGGCCGCTGGCGCAGCCCTTCCGCTATCTCGCCCACAACGGCGAGATCAACACCATCACCGGCAACCGCAACTGGGCGCAGGCGCGTCGCACCAAGTTCGCCAACGAACTGATCCCCGACCTGGACGAGCTCGGCCCGCTGGTCAACCGCGTCGGCTCCGACTCCTCGAGCATGGACAACATGCTCGAGCTGATGGTCACCGGCGGCATCGACCTGTTCCGTGGCCTGCGCATGATCATTCCGCCGGCCTGGCAGAACGTCGAGACCATGGACGCCGACCTGCGTGCGTTCTACGAGTACAACTCCATGCACATGGAACCGTGGGACGGCCCCGCCGGCGTGGTCCTGACCGACGGTCGCCATGCCGTGTGCCTGCTCGACCGTAACGGTCTGCGCCCGGCGCGCTGGGTGACCACCAAGAACGGCTACATCACCCTGGCCTCGGAAATCGGTGTCTGGGACTACCAGCCCGAGGACGTCATCGCCAAGGGCCGTGTCGGTCCGGGGCAGATCCTCGCGGTCGACACCGAGACTGGCCAGGTGCTGGACACCGAGTCCATCGACAGCCGCCTGAAGTCGCGTCACCCCTACAAGCTGTGGCTGCGCAAGCATGCCCAGCGCATCAAGGCGACGCTGGAAGACCGCGACCATGGTTCGGCCTTCTACGACCCGGATCAGCTCAAGCAGTACATGAAGATGTTCCAGGTCACCTTCGAGGAGCGTGACCAGGTGCTGCGTCCGCTCGGCGAGCAGGGCCAGGAGGCGGTCGGCTCCATGGGCGACGACACCCCGATGGCGGTGCTCAGCCAGCGCGTGCGTTCGCCTTACGACTACTTCCGTCAGCAGTTCGCCCAGGTCACCAACCCGCCGATCGACCCGCTGCGTGAAGCGATCGTTATGTCCCTGGAGATCTGCCTGGGCGCCGAGCGCAACATCTTCAGCGAGTCGCCCGAGCACGCCACCCGCGTGATCCTCAGCAGCCCGGTGATCTCGCCGGCCAAGTGGCGCGCGCTGATGAATCTGGATCGCCCTGGCTTCGATCGTCATGTCATCGACATGAACTACGACGAGGCGCTGGGACTGGAAGCGGCCGTGCGCAACATGGCCGACCAGGCCGAGGAAGCCGTGCGCGCCGGCAAGGTGCTGCTGGTACTGACGGACCGTCACATTGCCCCGGGCAAGCTGCCGGCGCATGCGGCGCTGGTCACCGGTGCCGTGCACCATCGCCTGACTGAGAAAGGTCTGCGTTGCGACTGCAACATCCTGGTGGAAACCGCCACGGCACGTGATCCGCACCACTACGCGGTGTTGCTGGGCTTCGGTGCGTCGGCGGTGTATCCGTTCCTCGCCTACGAAGTGCTGGGTGACCTGATCCGAACCGGCGAAGTGCTGGGCGACCTGTACGAAGTGTTCAAGCACTACCGCAAGGGCATCTCCAAGGGCCTGCTGAAGATCCTGTCGAAGATGGGTATCTCCACCGTGGCCTCCTACCGTGGCGCGCAGCTGTTCGAAGCGGTCGGCCTGGCCGATGAAGTCACCGGGCTGTGCTTCCGTGGCGTCGCCAGCCGCATCCAGGGCGCGCGTTTCGTCGACATCGAAAGCGAGCAGAAGCTGCTCTCCTTCGAAGCCTGGAACAACCGCAAGGCGATCCAGCAGGGCGGTCTGCTCAAGTTCGTCTACGGTGGCGAATACCACGCCTACAACCCGGACGTCGTGCGTACGCTGCAGGACGCCGTGCAGCAGGGCAACTACGAGAAGTACAAGGAATACTCGGCGCTGGTCGATACCCGTCCGGCCTCGATGATCCGCGACCTGCTCAAGGTCAAGGAATCCGCCACACCGATTGCCCTCGATGCGGTCGAGCCGCTGGAGTCGATCTTCAAGCGCTTCGATGCCGCCGGTATCTCCCTGGGCGCCCTGTCGCCCGAGGCGCACGAGGCACTGGCCGAAGCGATGAACCGCCTGGGTGGCCGCTCCAACTCCGGTGAGGGTGGTGAGGACCCGGCGCGCTACGGCACCGTCAAGAGTTCGAAGATCAAGCAGGTGGCCACCGGCCGCTTTGGCGTGACCCCGGAATACCTGGTCAACGCCGAAGTGCTGCAGATCAAGGTGGCCCAGGGCGCCAAGCCCGGTGAGGGTGGCCAGCTGCCGGGTGGCAAGGTCAACGGCCTGATCGCCAAGCTGCGCTATGCCGTGCCGGGCGTGACCCTGATCTCGCCGCCGCCGCACCACGACATCTACTCGATCGAAGACTTGGCGCAGCTGATCTATGACCTCAAGCAGGTCAACCCGCAGGCGCTGGTCTCGGTCAAGCTGGTGGCCGAGGCCGGGGTAGGCACCATCGCCGCCGGCGTGGCCAAGGCCTACGCCGACCTGATCACCATTTCCGGCTACGACGGCGGCACCGGTGCCTCGCCGCTGACCTCCATCCGTTATGCCGGCGCGCCGTGGGAACTGGGCCTGGCCGAGACCCACCAGACCCTGCGCGGCAACGACCTGCGCGGCAAGGTGCGGGTACAGACCGATGGTGGTCTGAAGACCGGCCTGGACGTGATCAAGGCCGCCATCCTCGGTGCCGAGAGCTTCGGCTTCGGCACCGCGCCGATGGTCGCCCTGGGCTGCAAGTACCTGCGCATCTGCCACCTGAACAACTGCGCCACCGGCGTGGCCACGCAGAACGACAAGCTGCGCAAGGACCACTTCATAGGTACCGTCGAGATGGTGATGAATTTCTTCACCTACGTCGCCGAGGAAACCCGCGAGTGGCTGGCCAAGCTCGGCGTCAGCCGCCTCGAGGACCTGATCGGGCGTACTGATCTGCTCGAGGTGCTGCCGGGTGAGACTGCCAAGCAGGGCAACCTGGATCTGTCGCCGCTGCTCGCCAGTGCGCATATCCCGGCCGACAAGCCGCAGTACTGCCAGGTGCCGAAGAACCCGCCGTTCGACGAAGGTCTGCTGGCCGAGAAGATGGTCGAACTGGCCAAGGACGCCATCGCCGGCAAGACGGGCGGCGAGTACGAGCTGAAGATCGGCAACTGCGACCGTTCCATCGGTGCCCGTGTGTCCGGCGAGATCGCCCGTGCCCACGGCAACCAGGGCATGAACGGCGCACCGATCACCTTCCGCTTCAAGGGCACTGCCGGTCAGAGCTTCGGCGTATGGAACGCCGGCGGCCTGAACCTGTGCCTGGAAGGCGACGCCAACGACTACGTGGGCAAGGGCATGACGGGCGGCAAGATCGTCATCACCCCGCCTGCTGGCAGCCCGTTCGCCACCGAAGACAGCGCCATCATTGGCAACACCTGCCTGTACGGTGCCACCGGCGGCAAACTGTTCGCCACCGGCACCGCCGGCGAGCGTTTCGCTGTGCGTAACTCCGGCGCTCACGCCGTGGTGGAAGGCACCGGCGACCATTGCTGCGAGTACATGACCGGCGGCTTCGTCTGCGTGCTGGGCAAGACCGGCTACAACTTCGGTTCGGGCATGACCGGCGGCTTCGCCTACGTGCTCGACCTGGACAACGGCTTCTACGATCGCGTCAACCATGAGCTGGTGGAAATCCAGCGCATCAACAACGAGGCGATGGAGGCTTATCGCAGCCACCTGGAAAGCGTATTGGCCGAGTACGTCGCGGAAACCGGCAGTGAGTGGGGCCATAACCTGCTGGAGAACCTGGACGACTACCTGCGCAAGTTCTGGTTGGTCAAGCCGAAAGCGGCCAGCCTGAAGTCGCTGCTGTCCAGCACCCGTGCCAACCCGCAATAAAGCCGCAAGCGGCAAGCCCCACGCTGCAAGTCAGAAGCAGCTCCGGGCTTGCCGATCCAACGTGATCGTCTTGCAGCTTGCAGCTTGAAGCTTGCCGCTGCTGTTATGAGGTAATGCAATGACTGAACGTCTGAACAACGACTTCCAGTTCATCGAAGTCGGGCGCAAAGACCCGAAGAAGAAACTGCTGCGTCAGCGCAAGAAGGAATTCGTCGAGATCTACGACAACTTCAAGCCGGCGCAGGCCTCCGACCAGGCGCATCGCTGTCTGGGCTGCGGCAACCCGTATTGCGAGTGGAAATGCCCGGTGCACAACTTCATTCCGAACTGGCTCAAGCTGGTTTCGGAGGGCAACATCCTCGCGGCGGCCGAACTGAGCCACCAGACCAATACCCTGCCGGAAGTCTGCGGTCGGGTGTGCCCGCAGGACCGTCTGTGCGAGGGCGCCTGTACCCTCAACGACGGTTTCGGTGCGGTGACCATCGGTTCGGTGGAGAAGTACATCACCGACACCGCCTTCGCCATGGGCTGGCGTCCGGACATGTCCAAGGTCAAGCCGACCGGCAAGCGCGTCGCCGTGATCGGTGCCGGCCCGGCCGGTCTGGGCTGTGCCGACGTGCTGGTGCGTAACGGCGTGACCCCGGTGGTGTTCGACAAGAACCCGGAGATCGGTGGCCTGCTGACCTTCGGCATTCCCGAGTTCAAGCTGGAGAAGACCGTACTCAGCCGCCGCCGCGAAGTCTTCAGCGGCATGGGCATCGAGTTCCGCCTGAACACCGAAATCGGCAAGGACGTGACCATGCAGCAGCTGCTGGATGAGTACGATGCCGTGTTCATGGGCATGGGCACCTACACCTACATGAAGGGCGGTTTCCCGGGCGAGGACCTGCCGGGCGTCTACGACGCACTGGATTTCCTCATCGCCAACGTCAACCGCAACCTGGGCTTCGAGAAATCGCCGGAAGACTTCATCGACATGAAGGGCAAGCGCGTCGTGGTGCTCGGCGGTGGCGACACCGCGATGGACTGCAACCGCACCTCGATCCGTCAGGGCGCCAAGGCGGTGACCTGCGCCTATCGGCGTGACGAAGAGAACATGCCGGGCTCGCGCAAGGAAGTGAAGAACGCCAAGGAAGAGGGCGTGAAGTTCCTCTTCAACCGCCAGCCCATCGCCATCGTCGGTGAAGGCAAGGTGGAAGGCATCAAGGTGGTCGAGACCCGTCTCGGCGAGCCGGATGCCCGTGGCCGCCGCAGCCCCGAGCCGATTCCGGGTTCCGAGGAAGTCATCCCGGCAGAGGCCGTGCTGATCGCCTTCGGTTTCCGCCCGAGCCCGGCCCCCTGGTTCGAGCAGTTCGAGATCCAGACCGACAGCCAGGGCCGCGTCGTGGCGCCCGAGCAGGGTCAGTTCAAGCACCAGACCAGCAACCCGAAGATCTTCGCCGGTGGCGACATGGTGCGCGGTTCCGACCTGGTGGTGACCGCGATCTTCGAAGGCCGCAACGCCGCTGAAGGTATCCTCGACTACCTCGGCGTCTGATTCGCCCGAGACCTGCGCGGCTGCGGTCGGTAGTCGCGCGGGTCGATGGCGAAACTCTCCAGGCGTGAGCGCAGGGTGGTGGGCTTGAGCTCCAGCAACCGCGCCGCCCCGTCCTTACCCGATATCCTGCCCGCGCAGGCACTGAGCGCGGCGATCAGGTTGTCGCGCATCTGTCTGCGCTGTTCGCCTTGAGTGAGGATGCGTGCTTCCTGCTCCCTCGCTATTGGCGTCAGCGGCTCCGCCGGTGCGTCGCTGGGCAGGTCCAGTCGCAGGCGTGTGCCGGGTGAGATGATCACCGCGCGTTCGATCAGGTTTTCCAGTTCGCGGATGTTACCGGGCCAGGAGTAGGCCTGCAGGCGCTGGATATCGGCCAGGCGCAGGCTCGGTTCGGGTCGGTTCAACTGGCGGCAGACGCGGCCGAGGAAGTGCTGGGCGAGCAACGCGATGTCGTCCGTTCGCTGGCGCAGCGGTGCCGACTCGATGGGGAAGACGTTGAGGCGGAAATACAGGTCTTCACGAAAGCGTCCTGCGCGCACCTCCTGGCGCAGGTCGCGGTTGGTGGCGGCGATCACCCGTACGTCCACCTGGCGCGTGCGGGTATCGCCGACCCGTTCCAGCTGCTGCTCCTGCAGCACGCGCAGCAGTTTGCTCTGCAGTTCCAGCGGAATCTCGCCGACCTCGTCGAGAAACAGCGTGCCGCCATCGGCCAGTTCGAAGCGGCCGACCCGGTCGTTCAGCGCGCCGGTGAACGCGCCACGGATATGGCCGAAGAACTCGCTCTCGAACAGCTCGCGCGGTACCGCGGCGCAATTGACCCGGATCAGCGGCCGGCGGCTGCGCCCGCTGTTGTCGTGAATGGCGCGGGCGATCAGCTCCTTGCCGGTACCCGACTCGCCGCTGATCAGCACGTTGGCGCCGGTCGGGGCGACCAGTTCGATCTGGTGGATGACCTGCTGCATGGCCGCGCTGCGCCCCACCAGGTCGTGTTGCGCATACTCGCCGCGAATCTCCTCCTGCAGGTAGGCGTTCTCCAGTTCCAGGCGCTGCTTGAGCTGCTGCACCTCGCTCAGTGCCTGGCGCAGGCGGCGCTCGGTTTCCAGGCGCTCGCTGATGTCGCGAAACACCACCACGGCGCCGACCAGCTCACCGTCGTCACGCAGCGGCGTGCTGGTGTACTCCACCGGGATGGGCTTGCCATCCTTGTTCCAGAACACCTCGTCCGCCACCTGGTGCACCTCGCCATCGTTGAACGCGGCATAGATGGGGCAGGTATGGCCATCGTAGGCGCTGCCATCGGGGTGGTGGTGATGGATCAGCTGATGGATGCTGTGCCCGATCAGGTCCTCGGCGCGCCAGCCGAGAATGCGTTCGGCCGCCGGGTTGACGAAGGTGGTCTCGCCGTTGCGATTGACGCCGTAGATGCCTTCGCCGGCGGCACCGAGGATCAGCTGGTTCTGTCGCTCGAACTGGCGAAAGATGCGTTCCACCCCCTGCCATTCCAGCAGGCCGCGGCGCTGATAACGCTCGGCCTCGGCCAGCCCGCGCAGTGCGTCGAGGCGACGGCGCTCCTGAATCAGCAGGCCGAGCAGCGCAACGCCATCGTGCTGCAGGTGGCTGCCGCTGATTTCCACTTCCCGGCGCTCACCGTCCTGACTCAGCAGGCCAAGGCTGTCGCGCCAGGCATGGCCGCGTGCCTGGACCTCCTCGGTGAAGGTCACCAGGGCGCCCAGATCGTGCGCCCAGAGACGGCTGGCGCGTTGTGCCAGCAAGGCGTGCATGGGCCAGCCGAGCAGCTCGCAGCAGGCCGGGTTGGCCTGCAGGATACGGTCGGCGGCCGGGTCGATGAGCAGGCTGGCGCTGTGCATGTGCTGCACCAGCAGGTGGCTGGCGGTCGTCGAGTCAGGCATGGCGTTGTCCGAGGCGGTTGTCTGCTCAAGGTGCAATCAAGCAGCGTGCCATTTGACGACTTGTCGTTTCTGCTGCTGACGATATCTCGTTGATTACGATATTCCGTTGTTCTCGTTATTAGATAAAACGTTTATTTATCAGTAGGTTGCGCTGTTTTATGAAGTGGTACAGCTCCTGCAGTGCCTGAGTCGAACCGGCCGAGAGCGGTCATTCCACTCAGCGTCAGCCTCACCAGTTTGGGGCACGCGACAGCAGGAGTAGTCACGATGAGCGTCAACAGCCTGGACGATCCGTTCAGCCCCGATAGTGAGCTGGCCCATGCTGCCGGCTGCGAGTGTCAGCGTTGCGCCCCGAGCGCGGCGGCCTTGCCGGAGAGCAGCGAGCAGATGCTCGACCGCGCCGTGGAAAGTGCCATCGTCCGTGGCGTGTTCGGCCACAACGAATTTTCCCGGCGCAGTTTCATGGGCATGATCGGCGGCGGTGTGGCGGCGGCGATCCTCGGCAGCATGATTCCCCTCGATGCCGTCAAGGCGGCGGTCAAGGACAGCCTCGGGCCCCTGGAGAAGAAGACGCTGAAGATCGGCTTCGTGCCCATCACTTGCGCCACGCCGATCATCATGGCCGACCCCATGGGCTTCTATGCCAAGTACGGGCTGGAGGTGGAAACGGTCAAGACCGCTGGTTGGGCGGTGGCGCGCGACAAGTCGCTGGCCGGAGAATACGACGCCTCGCACATGCTCTCGCCTATGCCCCTGGCCATCAGCCTGGGCCTGGGCTCGACGCAGACGCCGTTCGTCATGCCGGCGCTGGAGAACGTCAACGGCCAGGCCATCGTGCTGGGTATGCAGCACCAGGACAAGCGTGATCCGAAGCTGTGGAAGGGTATGCGTTTCGGCGTGCCGTTCGAGTATTCGATGCACAACTTCCTGCTGCGCTATTACGTCGCCGAGCATGGCCTGGACCCGGATCGCGATATCCAGATTCGCGTCGTGCCGCCACCGGAGATGGTTGCCAACCTTCGCGCCGGCAATCTCGATGGCTTTCTCTCGCCGGACCCGTTCAACCAGCGCGCGGTGTGGGAGAAGGTCGGCTTCATCCACCTGCTGACCAAGGACCTGTGGCCGGGCCACCCGTGCTGCGCCTTCGCCTGCAGCCAGCAGTTCGCCAGCGACAACCCCAACACCTACGGCGCCCTGCTGCATGCGCTGGTCGATGCCACGCAGTATTCGTCCAGGGCGGAGAACCGCAAGGCAGTGGCCGAGGCGATCTCCACCAAGAACTACCTCAACCAGCCGGTGGCGGTGGTGCAGCAGGTGCTCAGCGGGCGCTTTGCCGATGGTCTGGGCAAGATTCACGACGAGCCCGAGCGGATCGACTTCGACCCGTTCCCCTGGCAGTCGATGGCGGTGTGGATCCTCACTCAGATGAAGCGCTGGGGCTACCTGGAAGGCGACGTGGACTACCGCACCATCGCCGAGCGGGTGTTCCTCGCCGCCGACGCCGGCAAGGTCATGCAAGACCTCGGCCTGCCGGTGCCGGGCGACGCCTACAAGTCCTTCAGCGTGATGGGCAAGCCGTTCGATCCGGCCGACCCGGAGGGCTACCTGTCCAGCTTCGCCCTGCGGAGGTCATGATGAAGGCTTCATTGCCACTGCGCTCGGCGATCATCTCGGTCCTGCTGCTGGTGCTGCTGCTGGGCATCTGGGAGGCGTTGTGCCGGGTGCCGCCCAGCGCCGAGGTGGCGGCCGACGACGAGTACGCGCTGCTCATGGGCGAGGCCGAGCAGCGCGCCAGCGTGCCGCCGCCTTCGGTGGTGCTGGCGCATGCCTACGCCGAGCTGAGCCAGCCTTTCTACGACAACGGGCCGAACGACAAGGGCATAGGTATCCAGCTGGGGCACTCGCTCTATCGGGTGCTGAGCGGCTATCTGCTGGCGGCGCTGGTGGCGATTCCGCTCGGTTTCGTCATCGGCATGTCGCCACTGATGTACCGCGCGCTCAACCCCTTCATCCAGGTCCTGCGACCGATCTCGCCGCTGGCCTGGATGCCGCTGGCGCTGTTCGTGATCAAGGATTCGCAGACCTCGGCGATCTTCGTGATCTTCATCTGCTCGGTATGGCCGATGCTGCTCAACACCGCGTTCGGCGTCGCTGGCGTGCGCCGCGACTGGATCAACGTCGCCCGTACCCATGAGCTCGGCCCGTTGCGCACGGCGTTCAGCGTCATCCTGCCCGCCGCGATGCCGACCATCCTCACCGGCATGCGTATCTCCGTGGGTATCGCCTGGCTGGTGATCGTCGCCGCCGAAATGCTCGTCGGCGGCACCGGCATCGGCTACTACGTGTGGAACGAGTGGAACAACCTGGACCTGTCCAGCGTGATTTTCTCGATCCTGATGATCGGCGTGGTGGGCATGCTGCTCGATCTTCTGCTGGGCAGCGTCGCCCGTCTCGTCAGTTATCAGGAGTGATGCCATGTCCCGTTATTTTCTCGATGCGCGGTGCCTGGCCAAGCGCTTCGCGCAACCCGGCACGGAGCCGCTGACGGTGTTCGAGGATGTCAGCTTCGGCCTCGAACAGGGTGAGTTCGTCTGCATCATCGGCCACTCAGGCTGCGGCAAGTCGACCATTCTCAACGCCCTGGCCGGGCTCGACAGCTTCAGCGAAGGCACCCTGGAAATGGCCGGCAAGGAAGTCGCCGGGCCGAGCCTGGAGCGCGGCGTGGTGTTCCAGAACTACAGCCTGCTGCCCTGGCTCAGCGCGCTGGAGAACGTCGAGTTCGGCGTGCGTGCACGCTTCCCCGAGTGGTCCAGGGAGCAACGCCGCGCGCACAGTCACAAGTACCTGGAGATGGTCGGCCTGGGCGGCTCCGAGGCGCGCAAGCCGTCGCAGTTGTCCGGCGGCATGCGTCAGCGCGTGAGTATCGCCCGCGCCTTCGCCACCCAGCCGCAACTGCTCCTGCTCGACGAGCCGTTCGGCGCGCTGGATGCCCTGACCCGGGGGGTGATCCAGGACGAGCTGATCAAGATCTGGAGTGCCACCCGGCAGACGGTGTTCATGATCACCCACGATGTCGACGAGGCGATCCTGCTCTCCGACCGCATCCTGCTGATGACCAACGGCCCGCAGGCACGCATCGCCGAGTCGGTACGCATCGACCTGCCACGCCCACGACAGCGCGACCAGGTAATCCACCACCCGGCGTACTACCGCATTCGCAATCACCTCGTGGACTTCCTGGTGAACCGCTCGCACGCATTGCGCGGCTGCACCCTGGCCGACGAGCAGGGCTTCCCGCCCGAGATCAACCCCGCCCTGGAGGAGCCAGCCGCTGCTACCAGGGTCGTACCTCTGACCCCTGTGAAGGAGTTTCACCATGGATAAACAACAGATGCGCAGCACCATCAACGCCGCCAGGGAGCGCCTCGGTCTCGACTGGGCAGCCCTTGGCCAGGGTATCGGCATGTCGCCGGTGTGGACCACCTCGGCGTGCCTGGGCATGAACAGCATGCCCAAGGCACAGGCCGACGCCCTGTGCGAGATGCTGGAACTGCCCGAGGAGGTCTCGGCGGCGCTGCAGGCCTTCCCGCACAAGCATTGGGACAAGGCCATTCCCACCGACCCGCTGATCTATCGCTTCTACGAGATGATCAACGTCTACGGTGAGACCATCAAGGAACTGATCCATGAGGAGTTCGGCGACGGCATCATGAGCGCCATCGACTTCAGCATGGACATTTCCCGTGTCGCCGATCCCAAGGGTGACCGCGTGCAGATCGTGCTCAACGGCAAGTTCCTGCCCTACAAGGCCTGGTGAAACGGCGCGGCATATGGTCGCGATGGACGAAAGGCACGGCACCCGCCGTGCCTTTTGTTTTGCGCTCTGCGAAAATGCCCGCACTTTTTTTCCAGGACTCTGCCATGACCGCCCTGAAGAACGACCGTTTCCTGCGCGCCCTGCTCAAGCAACCTGTGGATGTCACGCCGATCTGGATGATGCGCCAGGCCGGCCGCTATCTGCCGGAATACCGCGCGACCCGGGCCAAGGCCGGCGACTTCGTGAGCCTGATGAAGAACCCGGAGCTGGCCTGCGAGGTCACCATCCAGCCGCTGGATCGCTATCCGCAACTGGACGCGGCGATCCTCTTCTCCGACATCCTCACCATCCCCGATGCGATGGGGCAGGGGCTGTACTTCGAGACCGGCGAAGGTCCGCGTTTCAAGAAGGTGGTCAGCAACCTGGCCGACATCGAGGCGCTGCCGGTCACCGACGCGGAGAAGGACCTGGGCTACGTGATGGACGCCGTGCGCACCATCCGCCGCGAGCTCGGTGGTCGGGTGCCGCTGATCGGTTTCTCCGGCAGCCCGTGGACGCTGGCGACCTACATGGTCGAAGGCGGCTCGAGCAAGGATTTCCGCAAGACCAAGGCCATGCTTTACGACAACCCGCAGGCCATGCATGCGCTGCTGGACAAGCTGGCGCAGTCGGTCACTGCCTACCTGAACGGGCAAATCCTGGCGGGGGCGCAGGCGGTGCAGATTTTCGACTCCTGGGGCGGCGCGCTGTCGGCAGCGGCCTATCAGGAGTTCTCCCTGGCCTACATGAAGAAGATTGTCGCTGGCCTGATCCGCGAGCATGAAGGTCGCCAGGTCCCGGTGATCCTGTTCACCAAGGGCGGCGGGTTGTGGCTCGAGTCGATGGCCGACAGCGGCGCCGAAGCCCTGGGCCTGGACTGGACCTGCGACATAGGCAGCGCCCGCGCCCGCGTCGGCGCCAAGGTGGCACTGCAGGGCAACATGGACCCGGCGGTGCTCTACGCCAAGCCCGAGGCGATCCGCGCCGAAGTGGCGCGCATCCTGGCGGCCTACGGCGCCGGTAGCGGCCACGTGTTCAACCTCGGCCACGGCATCACCCCGGAAGTCGACCCGGCCCATGCCGGCGCCTTCTTCGAGGCCGTGCACGAGCTGTCGGCGCAGTATCACCACTAAATCGCTTGCCGGCGGGATGCGGCGACTCCGTTCGTGTTAGCGGTCCCCTTTGCGCGGCGTGTTCGGCGCCAGGCGCTCCTGCTTCTTGCGCGGTGGATGCAGGCGTACGCGGATCACGCTATCCGTCATGCCGTGTTCGAACTGGCTGTCCTGCGGGGAGGGCTTGCCGCCGAAGAGCGCCGGGTTGCGGGAAAAGCCCACCGGCTCCTGGGGAATGCCGCGTGGGCTGACGTCCAGCAGGCCGTTGCCATTGCTGTCCTCGAACAACTGCACGGCATAGCGTCCCGGAGGCAGGTCCTGCAGGCGCAGCGGCATTTGCGTACCGTGCAGCTCGCGCAGGCTGGGCTGCCAGTCCGGCTGATCGGCTGGCACCAGTGCGAGATACAGGGCTGCCTGAGGGGCCTTGCCCTCTACCTCGATCAGCAGGTCCGCTGCTTGCAGCGTTTGGCACGCGAGTAGCAGAACCAGTAGGCATGACTGGCGCAGGCAGGTTACGGTTTGAAGAAGTCTCTGTGGCATAATTCGGACATTTTGCAGGGAATGCGCCGCGAATGCGTCATGTTTTAGTCGTCCATTTTTCCCAGACTGGCCAATTAGACCGCTTGGCGCAATCGGTCTGTGCGCCCCTGCGCGAACACGATGGCATCGAGGTGGATTTTCTCGCGCTCGAACCCGCCGAGCCGTTTCCCTTTCCCTGGCCGTTTCTCGGCTTCTTCCGTATCTTCCCGGAAACCGTCCTGATGAAGCCGCAGCCGTTGCTGCCGCTCGCGGTGGACAGCGGAAAACGCTACGACCTGGTGATCCTGGCCTATCAGGTCTGGTTTCTGTCGCCCTCGCTGCCGTGCACCAGCTTTCTCGCTTCAGCCGAAGCCGCGTCCCTGCTGAAGGACACGCCAGTGGTGACCCTGATCGGTTGCCGCAACATGTGGCTGATGGCCCAGGAGAAGGTCAAGGCGCGCCTTCAGGCGCTGGGCGCACGACTGGTGGACAACGTCGTGCTGACTGATGCCTGTGGTACGGCAGCGAGCTTTCTGGCCACGCCGCTGTGGATGTTCACCGGCCGCCAGAAGCCCTACAGCTGGGTGCCGCGTGCCGGTATCGACGAGCAGGAACTGGCGGCAGCGAGTCGTTTCGGCGACGCGATGACACGCCGGCTGCTTGCTGACCAGCAGCCCATCGAGGCACCGATGCTCGCCGGTCTGGGCGCGGTCAAGGTGGACGAGAAGCTGATCGCCAGCGAGAAGGTGGGCAATCGCAGCTTCACCCTGTGGAGTCGCCTGTTGTCCGCTCTCGGGCCGCAGCAGAGTCGCCGGCGAGGTGTCGGGCTGGTGGTCTATATCGTTTTTCTGCTGTGCCTGATTCTCACCGTGGTGCCGATCACGGCGCTGTTGAAGAAGTTGCTGGCGCCGCTGTTCAAGGCGCGTATCCAGCGAGAGAAAGCCTACTTTGCCGGCCCGTCCGGCGAGTGATGTGACCCGAGGTATTGCAGTGGCTCACCCCGTATTCATCAATCGCATCAGTGCATACCTGCCGCACGATCCCGTGGACAACGAGCAGATGGAGACGCGCCTCGGCATGGTCGGTGGCAAGCCATCGCGGGCGCGCAAGCTGGTGCTGCGTCGCAACGGTATCCAGCAGCGTCACTATGTGATCGACCCCGGTACCGGCGAGCCGAGCATGAGCAATGCTCAGCTCAGTGCCGAGGCCATCCGTGCGTTGCAGGGCGAAGGGTTCGCGCTCGATCAGCTCGACTGCCTGGTGGCCAGCACCTCGTCGCCTGACCAGGTGATGCCGGGGCATGCGGTGATGGTGCATGGCGAGCTGGGCAATCCTTCCTGCGAGGTGGCGACCACGGCAGGTATCTGTCTGTGCGGCATGACGGCATTGAAGTACGCCTGGATGAGCGTGGCCAGCGGCGAGAGCCGCAGTGCCGTGGCCTGCGGTTCGGAGGTCGCCTCCACGTTGATGCAGGCGCGCAATTTCAACGCCGAGTACGAAAGCCGTGTCGAGGAGCTGGAGAACCATCCGGAGATCGCCTTCGAGAAGGACTTTCTGCGCTGGATGCTTTCCGACGGCGCTGGTGCCGTGCTGCTCCAGGGCCAGCCGAACGCTGTCGGTCTGAGCCTGCGTGTCGACTGGCTGGACATCTATTCCTTCGCTGACCAGATGCCGGCGTGCATGTATGCCGGTGCCGACATGGAAGCGGGCGGCTTGCGTGGCTGGAGCCACTACGACGCCGAGGCACGTGCGAAGCAGTCGATCATGGCGATCAAGCAGAACGTCAAGCTGCTCAACGAAAACATCGTCAAGTACACCGTCGAGGAGGCGCTCAAGCGCATCATGGCGCGCCGCGAGTTGCGCGTCGCCGACATCGACTGGTTCCTTCCGCACTATTCCTCCGAGTTCTTCCGCGAGCCGCTGGCCGCAGGGCTGGCCAACGTCGATCTGCCGATTCCGCAGGCGCGCTGGTTCACCAACCTGACCAGCAAGGGCAACACCGGAGCGGCCTCGATCTTCATCATTCTCGAAGAGCTGTTCAACGGCGGGCGCTTGCGCAGTGGCCAGCGCCTGCTCTGCTACGTGCCTGAAAGTGGGCGCTTTTCGAGTGCGTTCATGCACCTGACGGTGGTTGGCGATGAAGCTTGACGAAGTCCCCCAGGACCACAGCTCCACCTATGGTGGCCACAGCAAGCTGGTCTACGCGGTAGATGAGAGCGGGCACTATCAATGTGCGCAAAGTGATGGCTGGGAGCCGGAGGCTTACGCTACCCGGCTGGCGGTCGCCGAGCTCGAGGCCCAGGAGGCCGAGGCCCTGGCGCAGTGGCGGCGTGGAGAGCTGTCGCCACTGAAGTGCCTGATGTATCGCTATCGCATGGATGAGCCGGCATTGGCTCAGATCACCGGGTTGTGGCAATGGCGGGTACGCCGCCATTTTCGTCCGGACATCTATCGTCGCCTGAGTACCTCGGTGCTGGCGCGCTACGCCGAGGCTTTCGGCCTGACCGTCGACGAGTTGCGTCGCTACCAGAGAGAGTTGCCATGACTGCCTTCCAGCACCGCCAGAGTGCCCACTGCGAGAGCGGTGTCATGGCCAGCCTGCTGACCCATGCCGGTTTGCCGATGAGCGAGCCGATGGCATTCGGCCTGGCCTCCGGTCTGGCCTTCGCTTATCTGCCGATCGTCAAACTCGGCGGCATGCCGTTGATTGCCTACCGCATGCCGCCGCGCCACCTGATCAAGACCCTGAGCAAGCGCCTGGGAGCAAGGTTGACCAGTCGCACCTTCGCCAGCCCGGAGCAGGGCCGGATCGCGCTGGATGCGGCGCTGGACAGTGGCCGCCTGGCCGGTCTGCAGAGCTCGGTGTTCTGGTTGCCGTATTTCCCGCCGGAAATGCGCTTTCATTTCAACGCCCACAATCTGCTGGCCTACGGCCGCGATGGTGACGAGTACCTGCTCAGCGACCCGGTGTTCGAGGCGCCCGTGCGCTGTGCCGGCGCCGACCTGCAGAAGGCCCGTTTCGCCAAGGGTGCGCTGGCGGCCAAGGGGTTGATGTACTACCTCGATGACGTGCCGCCGGAGCAGGACTGGGAGCGCCTGATTCGCCAGAGCGTGCTCTCCACCTCACGCATCCTCGATGGCATGCCGTTGCCGTGGATCGGCATTCGCGGCATCCAGCATCTGGCCAAGTGCGTCGAGAAACTCGACCCCGCGCAGACCAAGTACAACCGCCTGTACCTCACCCACATCGTGCGCATGCAGGAAGAGATCGGTACCGGCGGCGCCGGCTTTCGCTTCATGTACGCCAGTTTCCTGCAGGAGGCCGGCGAAAAGATCGGTGACGCCAGCCTGCTGGAAGCCTCGACGCGTCTGACCGCGGTGGGCGATGACTGGCGCCAGTTCGCGTCGGCCTGCGTACGCGCCAGTCGCAGCACGGGGGAGGTGGCGGATTTCCGGCCGATCGCCGACAGGTTGCGGGCGATCGCCGATCAGGAGCGGGTGTTGATGAAAGAGCTCGGCGCCTGGTCCAGGCGCAAGGGCTGAAGCAGGATGGGGTGCGCGTCAGCCACCCTGCATCTGCAGGCACAGCACCTGAGTGCCGGCGCTCAGCTCGTCGAAGTCCCGTGCATGTGTGGCGCCGTCGAGCAACACGGCCTGGGCCAGGAAGCTTCCGTTCTCGTTGATCACTGCCAGCAGTGCCTGGTCGATCAGGCCGTCCGCCAGATCCAGCGCCGCCAGCGCCTGCAGTTGTGGCCAGACCCTGGTGCCGGCGCCGATGAACAGGTTCGGACCGTCCAGCCCCAGCTGCGCAGCGATGTGGAAGCCGGCGGCGTTGCTCACGCTGTTGACGAACTCGAAGGGTTTCGGCTGGCGCTGGTGAACGCAAACGGCATCGAGCAGCGCCCCCATGGTGGCGCGGTCCGGGTGGCGGGAAGCCAGGTACAGGCCGCAGCGTTTGTGCGCCTTGGCCTTCAGCGGCGCGGTGCAGAGCAGGGCCTGCAGGATCATGCGGTCTATGCGCCGCGGCGGCGTCTGCAGCCACTGGCCCAGCGCCGCTTTCAGTTCCTTGTCGGTGCAGGCGGCATCACCGCTGACGCTGCAGGCTGCGATCACCCGTTTCATCGCTCGCCTCCCGGGCAGCCTTGCAGCACCAGGCTGGCATTGTTACCGCCAAAGCCGAAGAAGTTCGCCAGCAGCAGGCCGTCCGCAGCCATGCCGGTCGCTTCGCTGGCAAGAGGCAGGATGGCTTCGCCGGCGTAGTCCAGGCCGGGCAGGCAGGCGAGGTTGTTCATGAGCAGCAGGGTCTCACTGAGGCCGCAGGCCCCCAGGGAGTGACCGAGCCAGGGTTTGAGTACACAGAGACGTGGCAGCCGGTCGGCGAACAGCAGGCGCACACCGTTGCTCTCGGCTCGGTCGTTGGCGCCGGTAGCGGTGCCGTGCAGTTTGACCAGTTCGATCTCGTCGGCCCCTATGCCAGCGCTGCGCAGGGCTTCGCGCATGACCCAGTCGATATGGCTGCCGTCTTCGCGGGTGGTGGTCAGGTTGCTGGTATCGCAGGCGCTGAAACCGCCGAGCAGTTTCGCCAGAGGGGCGTCACCGGGCGCCGGTGACAGCAGCGCGGCCGCATAGGCTTCACCGAGAACCAGGCCATCGCGCTGCGGGTGGAACGGCCGATAGTCGCCGCTGGGGCTGGTCAGGTCGAGTGCCCCGAAACCTTGCTGGGCAATGGCGCTGGGCGTTTCGAACGCCAGCACCAGCACGCGCCGGTACAAGCCGGCCGCGAGCATGCGGGCACCGTACAGCAGGGCATTGGCGGCGCTGGTGCAGGCGGTATTCAGGGTGAAAGCGTCAGCGAAGCTCCAGCGTTGCTGCAGCGCGGCGGCCAGCAGGTCGAGTGAGGTCGAATGCTCGGCCTGGAAGCCTCCCTGCGTGGCTGCCAGTGTTTCCAGGTCGTTGATATCGAGGCTGGTGCTGGCGATGATCAGCAGGCAGTCGTGCAGATCGCTCGTGTCTTGCTCCAGGGTCTCGAGGATCAGGCGATCGAAGCGCTGGTCGAGACTTTCCTGGCTCCCGCTGACCCGCAGGTAGGCGCGCGGCTGCTGCAACTCATGCAGTTCGAATGACGACGGCACGGGGCGTGAGCCCTGCTGCAGAGCCCTGCTGGCCGTGCGCAGGTCAGGCCCCAGAGCGCTGTGCAGAGCGCCACGCTGCAGGTAGATGGGCGTCACTGCTGTTGCCGGATGAACGCCGCGATGCTGGCGATGCTGTTGAGGATGCGTCGCCCGTCCTTGGCGCCTTCGATGCGTACGCCATAGTGCTGTTGCAGGGCGAGCGATACCTGTAGGGCATCGAGGCTGTCCATGGCGATGCGGCTCTGTTGGCCGAACAGGGGCTCGTCATCCTCGATGCTCTGCCAGTCGATGTCGTCTTCCTTGTCGCATTCACGGATCAGCAGTTGCTTGAGTTCTTGTTCTAGTAGTGTGTGGTCCATTGCGTTTGCTGCACTCGTTTGCGGAACAGGAAAAGCCCGACGCTGCCCAGCAACAGGGCGAACAGCAGAAGGCGGGCACAGTCGGGCGCGATATCGGCAAGGCCGCCCTGGCCCACCAGCAGGGTCAGGAACGCGTCCAGCGCCCAGCTCATCGGGGAAACTTCTGCCAGCTGGCTCATGGCCTCGGGCATCACGCTCTTGGGCACCATGATGCCGCCGATTGCGGCGAGGATGATATTGATGCCGCCCCCCAGCAGCAATGCCTGCTCGCCGCTGCGCGCCAACGCCGCCAGCAGCAGCCCGAGGCTGCAGGCCGCCAGGCTCAGGCTCAGGGCGAGCAGAAGATAGGCCAGTACCGAGCCCGGCAGCTCGAGGCCGGCAAGTCCGAGCCAGGGCAGGGCATGCACGCCAATGCTCAGCAGCAGCGCGAACTGCAGCAGATTGATGCTGATATAGGGCAGCAACTTGCTCAGCAGCAGACTGGACGGGCTCAGGCCCAGGGCGCGGAAGCGGAGCAGAGCGCCGCTCTGTTGTTCGCGCTGGAAACCGCCCGCCATCGGCAGGGCGACGAAGAACATGCCGAAAATCAACCAGGCCGGCACGCTCAACTGGCTGGCGTTGGCCTTGCCGCTGAGTTCGCCGCTGGCCAGTACCTGCAGTTCGCGGATCTGGCTTTGCGTGCGCTGACGAATCAGCTGCAGACGCTGCTCTGCGTCCAGGTCTTGCCCCAGCGCATTGCTGTCTTCCAGGTAGGCGAGCAGGCGGGTCTGGGCCAGGGCGATATTGACCGCGGCGCGCAGGCGCTGGCGGGTCTGTCTGTCGACGCGTGCCGGATAGGTCAGCACCGGACCGATATGCGGAGTGTCCAGCAATGTTTCGGCGAAGTCGGCGGCGAGGATGATATGCGGCAGGGCTTCGTCGCTCCGGGCGAGCACCCGGCTGCCTGGCAATTGTTCCTGCAGGGCCTGCCGGAAGAAAGCACTGGCTTCACCAGGTTGTGGGGCCTCGAGCACCAGATCCAGCGCCGGCGGCTGGTCGCTCAGGTAGTTGGACAAGGCCGCCGCCATCAGCAGCAGAAACAGGACCGGCATGATGAACAGCACGGCCAGCGCGTGCGGGTCGCGCAGCAGCAGCAGGTATTCCTTGCGGATCAGCGCCAGCATGGGGCTCATAGCCGGCCTCCGTTGAGGCTCAGGTAGAGCTGCTCCAGTGACGGCCGGCCGAAGCGCAGCAGGCTTGGGGGCTGGGCCTGGACGCAGACGAACTGGGTGATGGCCTGCAACTGCGTGGCATCGAGGTCGCTGATGCGCACTCCGCCTGGCAGGGGCTCGGCGTGCAACTGCAACTGCGCGAGCAGTTCGCTGAAACCGTCCGGCACCTGTTGCGGCCATTCCAGCTGCAGGCTGTGGCCGGCATCGAGCAACTGCTGTTTGTCCACGTCGAGCTGTACGCGGCCCTCGTGCAACAGCAGGATGCGGCTGGCCACCCGCTCGATCTCGTCCAGGTAGTGGCTGGTGTAGATCACGCCGTGGCCGTCGCCGGTGAGCCGTTCGACGGCGTCGAGCAGCAGTTGTCGGCTGCTGGCATCGACACCCACGGTGGCCTCGTCGAACAGGTACAGGCGCGCAGGCTGGAGCAGGCCGATGGCAAAGTTCAGGCGCCGCTGCTCGCCGCCGGACAGGCGCGCGGCGCGGCGGGTCAGCTTGTCCTCGAGTGCCGTGCTGTGGATGCACAGCTCCAGGCGCAGGCGCCGCCGGGCGCCTTGCAGGCGGTGGAGATCGGCGAACAGCGCCAGGTTCTCGGCAACCGTCAGTTCCGCGTAGAAGGCCAGCTGCTGCGGCACCAGGCCCAGGCTGCGCGGGCCGTCCCAGCGAATGTCGCCGTGCTGCATGGCCAGGGTTTCGCTGAGCAGGGCGAGCAGCGTGGTCTTCCCCGCTCCGTTGCTGCCGAGCAGACCCAGGCACTGGCCTTCCTGCAGCTGCAGGTCGATGTTCTGGAGGGCCGGGCTCTGTGCGCCCGGATAGCGAAAGCTGATGTTGCGCAACTCAAGCATTGACGAGCACCAGCAGCAGTTTGCCGTCGATCAGTGGTTGCGTGCCGGCGTGGATGGCAAAGGCGTAGAGCGCGCCAGCCGGGCTCAGGGCTTCCTGTCGGGCACTGACCAGAAGCGGCTCGTCACGGCGTGTGAGCGGATACAGATACAGCTGGGAAAGTTTGCCGACCAGGGCCATTTCGATGGCATCGGTCTCGCCGTATAAGGCACCATGTGCCGCGCAAAGCTGGGCGGCGGCTTCGAACAGCAGGGCGGGAGAGGCATCTTCGCCAAGCTTGTCGAGATGATGCCAGCCGCTCAGGCCGCGAATGCCATGGGTATCGTGATCGATCAACGCATCCAGCCAGAGCGCGTCGCCCTGATGCGGCAGCAGTGAGTGCAGTTGGGTGCGATCCATGGCGACGGGTCAGGGCGTACGAGCGACGCAGTGTAACAGAGGGAAGCGCCCCACGGGGCAGAGGGAGGACCGAGTGACGATCTGGCAGGTGGTGGCTTTTGTGATACTCAGCGCGGTGCTGCTGGGGATTTCCTGGCGCACGTTGGGCAATCCGCGCAGCCATGGTTTCTATCGCTTTCTCGCCTGGGAAGTGATGCTGGTGATGCTGCTGTGCAATGCGCCCTACTGGTTCGGTGATCGTGGCGAGCTGCATCAGCAGGTTGCCTGGGTGCTGCTCAGCCTGTCGCTGCTGGTGCTGTTCGCCGGGGTGTATCAGATGCGCCGCTTCGGGCGGGCCGGAGAGCAGCGCCAGGATGACGAGCTGTTCGCCTTCGAGCGCACCTCCAGGCTGGTGACGGGCGGTGTCTTCCGCTACATCCGCCATCCGATGTACTGCTCGCTGCTACTGCTGGCCTGGGGCATCGCCTGCAAGCGCATCGATGCGATGATCCTGCTGCTGGCCTCGCTTTCCAGCGTGCTGCTGTGGTGCGCGGCCCGTTGCGAGGAGCGCGAGTGCCTGGCGTACTTCGGTCAGCCCTACCGCGACTACATGAGGCGCAGCCGCATGTTCGTGCCGTTCGTGTTCTGAAGCGGCCATCGCCGGCCCCTGAATGAAAAGGCCACCATACGGTGGCCCCGGTTGCAACACAGGATTACTTCACCTTGGCGTATTTGGCCTTCAGTGCGACACCCGCCATGATTGCGCCGGCGTGGCATTCGTACTTGGTGTCGTCACGGTATTCCTTGTTCTTGTAGTTGCTGGCCAGGTCGACCACCGCGTTGGCGCCGGCGGCCTTGGCAGCGTTCTGCAGCTTGATCAGGGCGGACTGCAGCACCCAGCTGCAGGCGGCTTCGTCGGTCTTGTTGAAGGCGTTGGTCTTCTGGCTGGTGGTGACGTTGGCGTTGATGATCTGCGCGCCAGCCGGGGTCTTGTTCAGGTAGAACTTCACCGAGCCGTCGAGGCGGCCGGCCTGGATGGCTTCGTTCACCACCGTCTGAAAGTCGAGGAAATGCGCGGTATCACGCGCCTGGCTGATGCCGGGCAGCAGGCTGGCGCAGAAGACGGTGGCGATCCAGTACTTGTGTTTCATCAAGCTCTCTCCTTGGTGATGTTATTGCAACGAGCCGTTGAGGTTTTGCGCGATGCGGACTTCCTGCAGGATCACCCGGTTGAGCTTCTTCACCAGAGCGTTGTAGCGCTTGTGAATCTTGCCATCCGCGTAGTCCAGATCGTGGCTGTCACGATAGCGGATGTCATAGCGCCCGCCTGCGTAGTCGATGGTAATGGAGGCACTGTGCTGGCGGAAGTCGATGCGGGCCAGGATGCGATTGGCTTCCTCCTCCTCGATCGTCCACTTGGCCCGTGTCAGCGCCCGGATCAGCGGCGTGCGCAGCTGCTCGTCGTTCAGTGTGGTCGTGGCGGGCAGTTGCTGGTGCACGGTCAGGATCGGTTGCACACGGCTGCAGGCGGCGAGGCCGGCGAGCAGCAGGATGAAGACAAGGCGTGACAGGGTTCGGGTGGTCATCAGGTTCATGGTTGGCGCCAGCGTTTGAAGATCAGCGAGGTGTTGACCCCACCGAAAGCGAAGTTGTTGTTCATCACGTACTCGTGACGCATGCTGCGGAACTCGCCGCACAGGTAGTCCAGCTCGCCGCACGCCGGGTCGACGTGATCGAGGTTCAGGGTGTGCGCGTAGCTGTCGGCGTTCATCATTTCGATGCTGAACCAGGACTCCAGTGCGCCGCAGGCTCCGAGTGTATGGCCGAAGTAGCTCTTCTGCGAGCTGATCGGCATGCGTGGGCCGAACAGGCTGCTGGTCGCCTGGGTCTCGGCCACATCGCCCTGCTCGGTGGCTGTACCGTGACCATTGACGTAGCCGATCGCCGAGGGCTCGAGGCCGGCATCATCCAGTGCCAGCTGCATGGCACCACGCATGGTTTCCTGCACGGGTTTGGTGGCGTGCTGGCCATCGGCGTTGCAGCCGAAACCGACGATCTCGGCGTGGATGGTGGCGCCACGGGCGAGGGCGTGTTCGAGCTCTTCCAGTACCAGGATGCCAGCGCCTTCGCCGATCACCAGGCCATCACGACCGCTGTCGTAGGGGCGCGGACTGGTATGCGGGGCGTCGTTCTTCAGGCTGGTGGCATACAGGGCGTCGAACACCATCGCTTCGGTGGGGCAGAGCTCCTCGGCGCCGCCGGCGAGCATCATCTTCAGACGGCCGAACTTGATCGCCTCATAGGCATAGCCGATGCCCTGGCTGCCACTGGTGCAGGCGCTGGACGTGGGGATCAGGCGACCCTTGAGGCCGAAGAAGATGCTGATGTTGGCCGCCGTGGTGTGCGGCATCATGCGGATGTAGGAGTTGGCGTTGAGCCCATCGGCCACCGAGTTCAGCAGCATGTTGCCGAACGCCTTGACTTCCTCGGTACTGCCGGTGGAAGACCCACAGGCCACGCCCATGCGTCCGTCGGATATGCACGGATCACCGAGCAGGCCGGCCTGTTCCAGGGCACGTTCGGCGGCGAACACGGCCAGCTTCGATACGCGGCCCATACTGCGCGTCTGCTTGCGGTTCCAGTGCCTGGGCTGGAGGAAATCATCCACAGGCCCGCCCAGACGGGTGTTCAACTCGGTGAAGCGATCCCACTCGTCCATGCGCCGGATGCCGCTCTTGCCGGCCTTGAAGTTGGCCGAAATGGTCGGCCAGTCGCTGCCCAGCGAGGTGATGCCGGCCATGCCGGTGACGACTACACGTTTCATCAGCACAGACCACCATTGACCGCGAGTACCTGGCGGGTGATGTACGCCGCCTCCTCGGACATCAGGAAGTTGACGGCGCCGGCCACCTCTTCGGGGGTGCCCATGCGCGCCGCAGGAATCATCTTGAGAATTTCCTCCACCGGCACCAGTTCGTCGAGAATCTCGGTGTCGATCAGCCCTGGAGCCACGCAGTTGACCGTGATCTTGCGCTTGCCCAGTTCGATGGCCAGTGCCTTGGCCGCACCGATGATGCCGGCCTTGGAGGCGCTGTAGTTGACCTGGCCACGGTTGCCGACCAGCCCTGAGACCGAGGTGATGCAGACGATGCGCCCGGCGGCGCGGCGGCGGATCATCGGCATGGTCAGCGGATGCAGGACGTTGTAGAACCCGTCCAGGTTGGTGCGCAGCACCTGATCCCAGTCGTCCTCGGACAGGGCCGGGAAGGCACCGTCACGGGTCAGGCCGGCATTGCACACTACGCCGTAGTAGGCACCATGCGCCTCGATGTCGCGCTCCAGGGCCGCGCGGCAGGCAGCGCGGTCGGATACATCGAACTGCAGGATGCGCGCCTGGCGGCCCATTTCGAGGATTTGCCCCTGCACGGCTTCGGCTTCATCGCGGCGCGAGCGGCAGTGCAGGACGATGTCGTGGCCCGAGCGGGCCAGGCGCAGGGCGATGGCCCGGCCGATGCCGCGGCTGGAGCCAGTGACGAGAACGGTTTCAGTCATGGGATTGTTCTTGCGGTTCTTGTAGATAGACCGCCGGTTGCGGCGGGCGGAATACATTGAGGCGAGCTTCGGCATGGATGGCGGGGCCGTCGAGATGACACTCGAACACGCCCATGCCGTTTTCGTCCTGCAGCGAGCACAGGGCGCGGATGCGCAGCTCGCTGCCAGCCGGAAAACGCTCGACGTTGCAGGCATACTTGCGCGTGCCCAGCAGAAAACCAAGCTCTACAGGCTGGCCTGCGCGCTTGGCCTGGATGCCGGCGAATGCGGCGATGGCCTGGGCCATCAGCTCGATGCCGCTCCAGGCCGGCAGGTTGCCGTCGCTGTCGCTGAGCAGGCTGTCCGGACGGACCACCAGGCGTACCTCGATCGCTTCCGTGTCGCAGCTCAGCACTTCATCGAGCAGCACCATGTTGCCAGCGTGCGGCACCAGCTCGGCTACAGGCCACAGGTTCATGGGGCATCTCCGAGAATCAGTGCGATGTTGTTGCCGCCGAAGGCGAAGGAGTTGCTCATCAGGTGCCGGCCTTGCTGACGTTGCAGGCGCTCACCCGGCCGGGTCAGCTGCAGTGGTTGCAGCAGCGGGTCAGGGTGTTCGTCCCAGAGGTGAGGGGGCAGCAGGGCGTCGGGGTTGTGCTCGCTCAGGGTCAGCCAGCAGAAGGCCGCCTCCAGTGCGCCGGCAGCGCCCAGGGTATGCCCGGTCATGGGTTTGCTCGAGGAACAGGCCACTCCAGCGGGGAACAGGCTGTGCACGGCTGCGCTTTCCATCGAGTCGTTGTGTCGGGTCGCGGTGCCGTGCAGGTTCAGGTAGTCGATCTGCTCGGGCGCCAGCCCGGCGTTGCTAAGGGCTTTCTGCATCGCGCCGAGTGCCCCGAGACCGTCCGGGTGCGGGGCGGAAATATGATGGGCGTCGGAACTGGCGCCGCCGCCGAGGAAGGCGATGGGCGCATGCTCGCGGCTCATCAGGAACAGCGCGGCTGCTTCGCCGATGTTGATGCCGTTGCGATTGGCCGAGAAAGGGTTGCAGGGTTCGGCGGCTACCGCTTCGAGCGACGAGAAGCCATTGAGCGTCAGGCGGCACAGGCTGTCCACGCCGCCGCAGATCACTGCGTCGCAAGTGCCTTGCTGCAGCAGGCGATGGGCGCTGAGCAGCGCGCGGGCGCCGGATGTGCAGGCGGTCGACTGGCAGTAGACGGGACCTGCCAGGCCCAGCCAGTCGGCGAGGAAGGTCGCCGGCGCGGCCATTTCCTGCTGGGCGTAGCTGTATTCGCGCGGCAGCTCACCGTCCCGGACGTAGCGGGCTATGTGCTCGCCCGCCTCGCGAATGCCTGACGTACTGGTGCCCAGCACCAGGCCGACGCGTGTGCTGCCGTAGCGCTCGATCGCCGCACGCAGTTCGGGCTCGATCTGCAGTGCTGCGGCCAGCAGCAACTGATTGTTGCGGCTGTGCATGGCCTCGAAGCCGGCAGGCATGGCCGGCAGTTCGGCATGCACGGCACCCACGGTCAGCTGGCGCCCGCTCACCCAGCCATCTTCCGCGCGCATGCCGCTGCTGTCGCCAGCGAACAGCGCATCGGCCACGGCCTGTTTGCCGGCGCCTAGGGCGCAGACAACTCCGAGTGCGTTGAGGTAGCTGGGCATCAATTACGTTCTTCCTGGTTCAGTACGCTTATCCGGTAGCTCAGCCCGGGCCTGTCGAGGCTGAAGCTCAGCGGGGCGCTGTAGTTTACCTGCCAGTGCGGCGTCAGATCGCGCCCACCGTCGGCTCGCCGCAGCCAGGTGCCGGCGGGGTAGCTGTGCGGCAATGCGGCGGCGTCACTGAGGGCGAACAGCAGGGCGGCGAACAGTTCCCTGGCTTCCGGGTTGGGTGGCAGCAGGCCGTCATTCTGCCACGTGCCGGCTTGCAGGCGCTGGCGAGCCAGGGGAATCCCCAGTGGGTCGAGCAGTGACCAGCGCAGGACCTGGCCTTCGCGCTGGATCACCAGCAGCCAGTCCTGCCGCCCATCGCTGTGCTGGCGCTGGATCTGCAGCGTCAGTGGCAGTGGCGCGACGAGTGGTGGCGGTACTTCGGGCAGCGGGGTACGCGCGGCACAGGCCGCGAGCAGAAGGCTGGCGAGAAGCAGAACGATGCGGCTCATAGCGGTTTGCGTGCCACCACGTTGAGCAGGGTCTCGTCGCGCTGGCCCACCGGCTTCGGCCGCATCAGTCCCCAGCGCTCGAGCAGTCCGAAGTCCCTGGAGCGACTCCACCACAGGTACGGGTAGGAGACGTCATTGTCGGTGAACTCGAAGCCCTGGGCGGCGAGCATGTCCAGGTACTGCTGGGCGCTGCGCTGCACGTGCATCGGATGGCGGAACAGCCAGCGGATCACCCAGGTGTCGATGTAGTACTTGGTCGACTCGGCCAGCAGCAGCCGACCGCCGGGTTTGAGCACGCGCCAGAATTCGCCGAGAGCCTTCTCCTGCTCCACCAGGTGGTGCAGCGTCTGGTGACAGAACAGCAGGTCGACGCTGTTGTCGGGCAGGTCGATGGCGGCGCAGTCGCTGGCTACCAGCTCGACCTCCAGGTCCAGTTGCTCGGCTTCACGGCGTGAGCAGTCGAGGCTATGCGGGTCGGCATCCAGGCCAATCATGCGGGCCGGTGCGAATGCCTGCTGCAGCAGGCGGAAAGAGCGCCCCTGGCCACAGCCGGCATCGAGCAGCACCGCTGCCTGTGGCAACGGCTCACCGACCAGGCGCAGCAGGTCGTTGATCGCCACGCGCAGCACATGGTGTTGCCACACATGGCTTTGCAGGAACCAGAAGCCGAAGCGTGTTTCCTCGACGTAGGTGGGCGAAACGGGTGGGGCGCTGTTCATCGACGTTCCTTTGTCAGTTCAGGGCGCAGAGCTCGGCCAGTACACCGAGTCGGCGTTTGGGCTCTGCCACATAGGGGTTCTGGATGTCCCAGGCGTAGCCGGCGAGGATCGAGCTGATCATTCGGCGAATTTCCGGGGACGCCTTCTCGTAGTAGATCACGTCCTGGAAGGAACCATCGTACCAACCCTGCACGTAGACGCGGAACGTATCCACACCACGCTTGAGCGGCAGGGCGAACTCCTGCTCCCAGTCCACCGCCTCGCCGCTCAACTGGCGGTGCAGCAGGCCGGCGGCCATGCTCGCCGAGCGCATGGCGATGGTGACCCCGGAGCTGAATACCGGGTCGAGAAACTCGGCAGCATTGCCCAGCAGGGCGAAACCACGGCCATGCAGGCTGCTGACGTTGGCCGAGTAGCCGTTGATCTCGCGTGCCGGGGTGTCCCACACGGCGTTGCCCAGCACCCTGCCCAGCGAAGGCGTTTCCTCGACGAACCGGCGCAGGCAGGCGTCGAGATCCTGCGGGTAGTCGGCATAGTGTTCGGCGGCGGCGACCACGCCCAGCGAGCAACGGCCATTGCTGAAGGGAATGGTCCAGAACCACACATCACGCAATGTCGGGTGGGTGGTGATAAGAATCTTCTCGCGGTCGAAACCGCTGGCCGGGTCGATGTGGTCCTCGATGTGGGTGAACACCGCCCGACGCACCGGGAAGGAGGACGGTGTGTCGAGGTCGAGCAGGCGCGGCAGCACCCGGCCATAGCCGCTGCCATCGAGGACGAACGCGCACTCGACCTGATACTCGTGAGCATCGGCAAGACGGCGTACCGACAGGCGCGGACAGTCGCCCGTGAAGTCCGCCGCGAAGATTTCCTCTTCATAGCGTATTTCCACACCCTGGCGGGCGGCCTCGTCGGCCAGCAGCTTGTCGAAGTCGGCGCGCACCACCTGGTAGGTGGAACCGTGGCCGGCGGTGAACTTGTCGCGGAAGTCGAACTCCGTGTAGCGCTCGCCCCAGGCGAAGGCTGCACCATGCTTGGTCTGGAAGCCGGCCGCCTGGACGGCCTCGAGCATGCCGGCCTCTTCGATGAAATCGAGGCAGTGCGACAGCAGGCTCTCGCCGATGGAAAAGCGAGGGAACCGCTGTCGCTCGAGCACCAGTACGTCATGCCCCTGGCGTTTGAGAATGGCTGCCGCGATTGCTCCGGACGGGCCTGCACCGATAACGACGATCTGACGCTGTTCGATTTCAGGAGATTGCATGACGACTTCTTCGCCTCATGGTTGTGGGCATGCCTGGCGCGCCTGGCGCCGGGGGTTATGGATAACGGGGCGGATCATGTCGGCTGCGCCTCGGCCTGGCGCTCGCCCGCCCAGGGCGCCAGGAGGAAGCTGAAGACCAGGCCGATGCTGATGGTCAGGCCGAAGTTGCTGACCGCAGGCGTGCTCGATACCGCCAGCAGGCCGAATGACAGCCAGGTGGTCAGGGCCGACAGCAGGGTGCCGAGCAGGCTGGTTGCTGCACCGCCGACCCGTTCGCGGACCAGGATGGCGTAGTCCACGCCGATGGCCGTGACCAGCAGCAGGCCGAACAGGCTGAACAAGGTCAGCGGTTGCCCCAGCCAGCCGAGACAGGCCAGGCTGGCCAGCGCTGCCAGCAGCGAAACGGCCAGTACGCGGGCCGCGCCGCGTACGCCGAAAGGGATGCACAGCAGGATGAAGATCAGCAGGCAGGAGGCCAGTTTGAGCTCGGCCGCACTGACCTGGGTGGCGGCGAACAGGCGATTGAGTTCGCCGAGGCGGTCGACCAGTTTCACGCCTTCGAGTCCGTCGGCCTGGGTGGCAAGCAGGCTGCCGTCATTCAGGCCCTGCAGGCTGATCAGCCCGGCAACCTGGCCATCTTCCGTCTGCCCCAGCCAGAGTGGTCGCCAGGGTTCGCCCAGCGGTGCTGCGAGCACCGCCTCGATATCCGGGGTTGGCAGGCTCTGCAGATGGCGGACCTCCGCTGCGATGGCCGTGAGGGGGATGCCGAGTGCAGTGAGTGCGCCGCTGTGCTCGGTGAGCGCCCCCACGGCCTGACGCAGCCGCTGCTGTTGCGTTTCGGTGGCGACCAGCTGGCTCAGCGCCAGGTAACTCGTCAACTGTCCCTGTTCCACCAGCGTATCGAGACGCTTGCTCAGCAGCTGCTGGCGTTGCAGCAGTTGTTCCTCGTCCTGCCCGCGAACCAGGAAGAACTGGCTGGTGGGGCGGGTGCCGATGATCCGACCGATGGCTGTCGATTGCTCCAGCAGTTGCGGCGGTATGCTGGCCCACTGGCGCAGGTCGTCCTTGTGCGACAGCTGCAGCACGCCACCCAGGCAGAACAGCGCGAAGATCAACAGCAGCCAGGGTGTCGGTACCCGGCGCAGCAGGGCGTGGCGCCAGTCGATCAGGCTCTGTGCCAGCGCCATGGGCGCCTGCCTGGGGCGGATCTCGGCCTTGCCAAGCAGCGGTGGCAGCAGGTACAGGGTGCTCAGGTAGGTGCCGAGCAGGCCGGCGGCAGAGAAGACGGCCACCTGCTTGAGTGCCGGAAACGGGGTGAAGGCCAGCGCCAGATAACCGATGACGTTGCTCAGCAGGCCCAGCGTCAGGCCAAGCAGCGTGGCGCGCAGCGCACGCCTGCTGTCCCATGGTTGCAGCGTCCAGCTCTTGGACAACAGATGCAGGGGGTAGTCGATGGCCACGCCGATCAGGCTGGCGCCCAGCACCAGTGTCATCACATGAATATGGCCGAAGACCGCGACGCAGGCGGTGAGCCCGGCGAGCACGCCGATAGCGGCCGGAATGAAGGCCAGCACGATGCGTATCCGGCGGAACACCAGCAGCATCAGGAGCACGGCGCCGACGCTGGCGATGCTGCCCATCAGGCTGATCTCGCGTGTGGCCTCGCGCTGGCCATGGGCTGAATAGAGCAGCCCGCTGCTGGCGAGCAATTGCCCGCCGCGCGCTTGTACCTCCTGGCGCGCCTGTGAGACCAGATCGTCCACGCTCATCGCCAGGTTGCCGTCGAAGGCCCCGGCTGTGGTGCGCGCGCGCAGCAGCGCCCAGGTAGTGCCTTCGCTTTCGGCGATCAGGGCGCCGCTGAGATCGACCTGCAGGTTGTGGATGTGAGGCAGGCTCTTCTCGATCAGGGTGCTCAGACCCAGGAGATCGTCATTGGTGGCGACCAGGCCCTGGCTGCGGAACGGGTCGAACAGGTCCTGCACGCGCCTTTCGATGAATGCTTCGGGATCGTCGATCAGCAACTCGCGTTCGGCAGCCGGCAGCAGCGCCAGGCGCTGCTCCTGCAGCTGCTGGCGCAGGCTGCCCAGGTCGAGCTGGGCAGCCCATTGCACCTTCTCGAACGGTGCCTGCTGCTGCCAGCGCTTGCCCAGCTCGGCTGCGAGCGCCATGGCCTGTTCGCGTCGAGGGTGACTGATCAGCACCAGCAGTTCGCGGTTGAGCGGCTCCTGCATGCGCTGCACGGCCTGCTCTTCGAGCGCGTCCGGCGTGCCGCTGGGCACCAGCTCCAGCAGGTTGGCGGAAATCGGTGCGGCACCACGCCACTGCCAGACGGCAACTGCGATGAGCAGGAGCAGGGCGAGCGGAAAGAGCCGTGAGCCCCAGTGTTCAGCTCTGAAAGTCATGCCGCTCCACATCGCTGAGGGATTGATCGGCTCGGCTGTTTTCGAGACGCAGCACGGTGCTGTCACCCTGGGTTTCCTGCAGCTCGATGCGTTGCACCAGGTCGCCGCCGTCGATCAGGATGCGGCTGAACACCTGCTTGAGCAGCATGCTGCGTGGTGTCAGCTCGAGCTGCCAGGCCTCGGCGCTGCCGCTCAGGCTGAGCTCGAAATCCTCGCGCAGGCCGCTGCTGTCACCTTTGAGCACCGCAAGGAAGAGGCGGTTCTGCTGGGCGGTGGCGCTTCGCTGAGCGATCGGTTGCCAGCCCTGCTTGGTGCGCCTGGCAATACCTTGTGCGTCGATACGGTAGTCCTGGCGCAGCGGGCTTGCGAGCAGCCAGAGCAAGCCCAGCTCCTTGGCCAGAACGAAGGTGCCGCGACTGGTCAGCGGTTGTGGCAGGGCACGCAGGTGTTTCTCCTGAACGAAATCGCCACGTACAACCTGAGGCTGGGACAGTCGGGCACTGAGCTCATCGAGGTCGAAGGCATGAACGAGCGGCGCAAGGGTGGCGAGCAGCAGCCCGGAGACGATCCGCGCCACGAGGCCCCGTGCACTGGTGGCCCGTGCCGATGCTCCGCTCGACGGGCGTTTCACGCGATGGCCCTCTGTACGGCATCGATGAAGATCTGTGGCGAGGCGAACTGCATTTCCCGCGTGGCGATTTCCACCGCGACCTGCACGCTGCTGCCACGAGTCATTCGCTCACCGGTTTCGGCATCGCTGATCAGGTAGTTGATCTTCAGGCGACTCTCCCACTCGACGAGATCGGCCCGCACGACGAGGCGCTGGCCGAACTGGGCGCCGCGCACGTAGCGCACCTGCAGGTCGATCACCGGCCAGGCGTAGCCGGAGTCGCGCATCTGCCGATAGTTGTGGCCCAGCTTGTCGAGCAGGGCGCAACGCGCCTGCTCGAAGTACTTGACGTAGTGGCCGTGCCAGACGATCTCCATCATGTCCACGTCGTAGAACTGCACCTGCAGTTCGACCTCGGCCTGCAACACGCCTGACTTACGCATGCCGAGCTCCTTCGCGGGCACACCCAGCTCGCTCGATGGCCACGGGGGGGAGCAGAACGGATTCAGGCATACAGCCTCCAGTGCTGGTTGCGGATACGCTCCAGGCACAGACGCAGCTCGCCCTCCAGCGCCCGGTCTTCGATCACCGGGGGGAAGTCGCCGGCCAGTTGCTCGCGCATTGCCGCCAGCGGCGCCGGAATGTCGCGCTTGCCGGCGCGCTCGCGCAGCCACACCCCCTGGTTGGCCGCCAGCAGGGTGGCGGCGGCGACCTGCTCGGTCAGCTCGAGGCTGCGCAGCGCATCGCGTGCGGCGATGGTGCCCATGCTCACCTTGTCCTGGTTGTGGCACTCGGTGGAGCGCGAGAATACGCTGGCCGGCAGCGTGTTCTTCAGGGCTTCGGCCGTCCAGGCGCTGGCGCCGATCTGCACGGCCTTGAAACCATGGTTGATCATCGCGGTTGCCGCCGGTGCACCGGACAGGTTGCTCGGCAGGCCATGGTTGTAGCGGCTGTCGACCAGCAGGGCGAGCTGACGGTCGAGCAGGTCGGCGACGTTACCGACCAGGTTCTTCAGGCTGTCCATGGCGAAGGCGATGTGCCCGCCGTAGAAGTGGCCGCCGTGCAGGGTACGCTCGGTTTCGGCGTCGAACAGCGGGTTGTCGTTGGCGCTGTTGAGCTCGATCTCGATGAACTGGCGCAGCAGGCCCAGGCTGTCAGCCAGCACGCCGAGCACATGCGGGGCGCAGCGGATCGAGTAGCGATCCTGCAGGCGATGCAGCGGCGGCAGCGGTGCCTCGACTGCCAGATCCTGGCGAATCCAGGCTGCGACCTGGGTCTGTCCCGGGTGCGGCTTGGCGGCGAACAGACGCTCGTCGAAGTGCTCCGGGTTGCCTTCCAGGGCGATGACGTTGAGCGCGGTGATGCGTGTGGCCAGCTTCAACAGGTAGTCGGCGCGGGCGTAGGCCAGGCAGGCCAGTGCCGTCATCACAGCGGTGCCGTTCATCAGTGCCAGGGCTTCCTTCGGGCGCAGGGTCAGGGGCGTCCAGCCCAGTTCCCGGTGCACGTCGGCGGCACTGCGGCGCTCACCCTTGTAGAGCACCTCACGTTCACCGGCCAGCGTCGCGGCGACGTAGGACAGTGGCGTCAGGTCGCCGCTGGCGCCAACCGAGCCTTCCTCCGGGATCAGCGGCAGCACGTCCTGTTCGATGAAGGCCTGGAGGCGTTCGAGCAGCTCCACACGTACCCCGGATACCCCGTGGCACAGCGACTGCAGGCGGGCTGCAAGCACGGCGCGGGTGCTTGCGGCATCGAGCAGCTTGCCCAGGCCACAGCCATGGAAGGTGAACAGGTGCTTGGGCAGCGCCTCGACCTGATGCAGCGGCACGGCCACCACGCAGGAGTCTCCGTAGCCGGTGGTGACGCCGTAGATCACGCCCTCCTTGTCCAGCAGGGTGTCGAGAAAGCGCGCGCCCTTGGCGATTTTCTCGCGATAGGCGGCGTCGTCCTGCAGGCTCGCGCGCGCCTGGCGCTGCGACAGGGCGACGATGTCCTCGATGTTCAGGTGGCGCTCGCCGAAGATCACCGGCTCAGGCTGGTATGTCGTCATCTTGCTTCCAGAAGGGGTAGAAGTTGAACCATTGTTGTGGCGCGTCCAGGCAGTGCTCACCCAGCCGCTGCGCGTAGCGTTGTGCCCACTCGGCGATGACCCGCTCGCGATCGCGGCGTGTCCAGCGCACGCTGTCGGCAAAGTGTTCGAGACGCACCTGATAGTGGCCATCGATCTTCAGGCAATGCATCAGGCTTACCGGGCATTGCAGCAGCCCGGCCAAGAGCCAGGGGCCCTGTGGAAAGGCGGCTGGGTGGCCAAGGAAATCGACCACGGCATGGCGACCGCCATGCAGCGGCACACGATCACCGGCGATGGCCAGCCATTCGCCGCGCTCCAGGCGTTCGGCCAACTGCAACATGATTGCCGGATCCAGCTCGCTGACCTGGATCAGGCGCAGGCGGCTGGCGCCTGCTTCGCCGAGCAGGCGGTTGAACCGCTCGGCATGCTTGGTGTGTACCAGCACGTTCATGCGTACGCGCTCGCCAAGCTCGGCCAGGGCTCGGCAGACCTCCAGGTTGCCCAGGTGGGCGCCGACCAGCAATTGCCCGCGGCTGCCATCATGCAGTCGGGCGCGCAGGTTGTCGGGGTCGACGAGCTGCAGTTGCTGCAACGGCAGGCGGCCGTTCCACACGTCGAGCTTGTCCAGCAGGCTGTCGGCGAAGGCGAGGAACTGACGCAGCACCGAGCCGGGCCTCGGGTTCAACTGCGGCCGCCCGCTCCAGGTCGCGAGGTACTGCTGATATTGTCTGATGCTGCTGCGCGCCCGGCGCCCGAAGATGAAGAAGTACAGGACGATCAGATACAGCAGCGGGGTCAGCGGGCGCCTGCCCAGCAGGCGTACGGCAGCCGCGGTAAGACGCATCAGCAGGAAGCTGCCGCGCTCGCCCTGCCGGGCCCAGTGATCGCTCTGCCGCATCGCCTTCATGCGACCAACCTGCGCCAGATGATCCGGGGAGCACGTACCAACATGCCGAAGAAGAGCCGGGCGTGCATGCCCGAGATCAGCACGTTGTCGTGCCACAGGCGAAAGTGCGACAGGCCATCCTCCGGATAGTGCACGCGGGTCGGCAGCCAGTGCATGGGCTGCTCGCGCCAGGCCATGCGCACCAGTATTTCGGTGTCGAAGTCCATGCGCTGTCCGATGCGACAGCTGTCCAGCACGGCCAGGGTCTGTGCCAGCGGATAGATGCGAAAGCCGCACATGGAGTCGCGGATCTGCAATGACAGGCAGTTGATCCACACCCAGACATGGGTCAGGTAGCGGGCGTAGAGGCGACCCTTGGGTACGCTCGCGTCGTACTCGGGGTAGCCGCAGATCACGGCCTGGGGATACTGCCTGGCAGTGTCGATGAAGGCTTCGAGCGTGCTCAGGTCATGCTGGCCGTCGGCATCCACCTGCAGCGCATGGCTATGGCCCAGACGCGCTGCCTCGCGCAGGCCAGCCGCTACCGCTGCGCCTTTGCCCTGATTGCTGGGTAGACGCAGCAGCTCGACCTGCGGTTGGCGGGCCAGCTCATCCATGACCGCGGCGCAACTCGCGTGCGAGCCGTCGTCCACCAGCACGCAGGGCAGGCCGGCATTGCGCAGTGCGCCGACCACATGAGGCAACGGCTGTTCGTGGTCGTACACGGGGATCACTGCGCAGGGGGCGAAGCTGGCCTCAGCCATGGGCAGGCTCCAGCAGAATACGTCCGGAGGAGCAGGCCGCCTCGCCATTGCGGTAGGCAAAGTACAGCTTGCACCGTTCTGCATCGAAACGCAGGGACAGCTGCAAGGTGTCGCCAGGGCGCACCAGTTGCTGGAACTTGAGCACCTCCATGCCGGCGAAGCGCGGTGGCAGGTCGCTGATCAGCTGACGGGCCAGATGCTGGGCCCAGTCGACCTGAACTACACCTGGTAGCACCGGGGTCTGCGGGAAGTGGCCGGTGAAGTGGGCAAGATCCGGCGGCACGGACAGTTGCAGCAGCCACTCGCCATCACGTTCTTCACAGCTGCTGGGCTCCACGCGGGTCGGTCGCGGTGCCAGCAGCAGTGCGTCGATCGCTTTCTGCGGCAGTTTGCCCTGGCTGCTGTAGGGCAGCTCCAGCAGCAAGCGCCAGCGCCGGGGCAGGGCCATGACCTCGCTGTGTTCGGCCAGGTGCCGGCGCAGGGTTTCGGTCAGTGTGCGGCGGCCCCGGTTGCGTAACGCATGCATGCCCTCAGGGCTCAGCGCCAGCACGGCACCCAGGAAGGCTCGGCCCTCCTGGATCACACCTACACGGGCATCGGCAACCCATTCGTGGCTGATCAGCGCCTGCTCGATCATCGGCAGCGAGATGCGCTTCTCTTCCAGCTTGACGATCCGGTCGAGTCGACCCCGCAGGAGAAAACGGCCGTCGGCCTGCAGCTCGGCGGCATCCATGCTGTGCTCCACGTGTCCGGCAGGCAGATAGGGAGAGGCGACGAGCAGGGCACCGTTTTCATCGAGGCCGAGCTCGACGCCCGGGAATGCCTGCCAGGGTGTGTCTCCCTGGCGCCAGCCGATACCGCCGGTTTCCGAGCTGCCGTATATTTCGCTGGGCAGTTGGCCAAGACGCTGATGCAAGCTGTCCGCTGCATCCTGAGGCAAGGCTCCGCCCGAGGAGAACACTCGCTTTACCTGGGCCAGGGCAGCCCAGTCGAGGTTGTCGCCCATGCGCTTGAGCAAGGCAGGGCTGGCCACCCAGGCAAACGCGCTCTGGCTCAGGCTGACGCGCTGCAGGTCTTCGGGAAATGGCAGGGCCTGGCGGTAGAAGGGCCGGCCGGCGCACAGCGGCCAGAGCAGGCGAAACAGCAACCCGTAGATATGCTGGCAGGCCACGCTGCCGAGGATGGTCGCCTGGCCGAGGCTGTCGCCCCACAACCTTTCCAGCGCGCTGACCTCGTTGCTCAGCTGCACCAGGTTCTTGTCGATCAGCTTGGGCTCACCACTCGAGCCAGATGTGCACAGGGTCAGGCGACAGTCTTCGGGGCGCAGGCGTGCGGCGGCCAGTGGCTCGGCATCGAGCCCGTCGAGGTCGTCCAGCCACAGGTCGACCTGCTGCGCCAGGCGCTGGCGGGTCTGTGCCTGGGCATCGGCCGGTAGCAGCACCTGAACGCCGGCACGCCAGGCACCGAGCAGGGCGATGCTCAGTTCGCCGGCATCTTCCAGGTACAGTGCAACGCGCTGTGCTCCGCGCGCTTGCAGCGCTGCGGCCAGCGACAGCGCCCGCAGGCGCAGTTGCGCGTGATCCAGATTCGGCTCCACGGCAACCTGGCGCTCGGGATGAGCCTCCAGCAGCAGCTCGGTGAGGGGCAACCAACTCATGCGTGTTTCCTTACTTGCTGGCGCACCAGCCATTCACCCGCGAACAACAGGCCGATGAGGCCGTAAGAGATCAAACCGGTATACAGCGTCCACCACGACAGCGGTGCCCACATCGCCAGCGCCATCAGCACCAGGGTGTTGCCGAGAAAGAACAGCGCCCAGACCTGGGTCACCTTGCGCGTGTAGCGCACGGCGACTGCCGGCAGTTCCGGTTCACGCAAGCGAGCCATGCGCTCTACCAGCGGCGGGCCGAACCTGAGGCTGAGGCCGAACAGGGCCAGCAGCATCAGGTTGAGCAGGACCGGATACCAGCGCAGCAGGGCCGGGTCGCCCGCGATGCCGAGCAACAGGCAGAACGCCAGCGCCGAGATCGCCAGCCACAGGCCGCCAGGGCGGCGACTGGCCGTCAATGCGCGGGCCAGCCACAGCCCGCCGAGCAGCACCGCGAACCAGCGTGGTGAAAGATGCTCCATGCCGAAATACACGGCGAAGGGGTAGAGCACGCCAGCCAGTAGCAGGAGCAGGCCAAACAGCCGAGCCATGGTGTCAGTCTTGTGCCTGGGGGGTGTTGATCAGCCGATAGACCGCTTCCACCACGTCGCCCACCGTACGTACGCTCTTGAACTCTTCGGCGGCGAGCTTGCGGCCTGTCTGGCGCTTGATGTGGTCGATCAGGTCGACGGCGTCGATGCTGTCGATTTCCAGGTCTTCGTAGAGGTTCGCATCCAGGGTCACACGCTCGGCGTCCAACTCGAACAACTCCACCAGCGCGCTGCGCAAGGTGGCGAAGATTTCATCGCGGTTTTGCATGGGCGGCGATCCTCAGGCGGCTTGGCGGGCAGAGATGAACTCGGCCAGGCTGGCGACATTGGCGAAGTGCTTGCGGGTGTCCTTGGCTTCGGCGTCGATCTTGATGCCGAAGCGCTTCTGGATCGCCAGGCCAAGTTCCAGTGCATCGACCGAGTCCAGCCCCAGCCCCTCGCCGAACAGCGTGAGATCAGCGTCGATGTCGTCGGCGCTCATGTCTTCGAAGCCAAGGGCATCAATGATCAGGTTCTTGATTTCAAGTTGCAGATCGCTCATCTGTTGCGAGCTCCTTCATGAAGTGTTGGTGCAGATGGTCATTGAGCTTGCGCGATGCAATAGGCAATGGAGCCTGCTCGGTGAATTGCCGCGGGTCGATATCCTCCCCGACTCGCAGGCGAAAGTGGAAACGGCGCGACGGAATGCTGTACCAGGGTTCGGCCTTCGTCAGGGTCGTCGGCGTTACGCTGATCACCACCGGCGTGACGATGCTGGCGCCGCGCACGGCGATTGCTGCAGCTCCCCGGTGAAACGCCGGGTTGCAACCGGGGACGGTGCGTGTGCCTTCGGGAAAGACGATCAGCGTCTCGCCGTTGTGCAGGGCCCCGGCGGCTTCGTCGAGCATGTCCAGGCTGCCGCTGTTGCTGATGTACTGGGCTGCGCGAATCGGTCCACGCATGCAGGGGTTTTCCCACAGGCTCTGCTTGACGACGCAGTTGGCGTCGCGGATGAAGGCGATGAGCACGACGACATCGATCAGCGAGGGGTGGTTGGCGATCACCATCTGTCCGGGACGACCCAGTCGCTCCGCACCCTCGACCTCGTAGGTGAGTACGCCCATGCGGTACATGAACTGGACGAACACGCGAAAGGTCCAGCTGACCACGGCACGGGCACGGGTACGCCGTTGCAGGGTATCGCCAGGCAGGAGCGCGAGCAGGGGGAACACCAGCACGCGCAGGAGCACGCCACCGATGCCGAACAGGGCAAAGCTCAGTGCCGTGGCGACCAGCCTCCAGACATAGGGCGGGCTGTAAGGGCTCAGTCCTCGTTGCGTGACCAGGTCCATTGGCGGCCTTTGCAGTAATGAGTCAGTGTTCGCTGCTCGCCGTGAAGGGCGCGTAGCAGATTCAGCGGATGTGGCCAGGCGGCGGGTAAGCCGGATTCGGCGGGAGCGAGGCTCAAGGTCCAGGTTTTGCCCGGTTTCAGCAGTAGCGCCATCGCGTAGGAGAAGGGTACGTCATCTATGTAGGGCGTGTAGAGGTCGGGCGGCAATTCTTCGGCGATGACCAGCAGCACTGCGGGGGCACCTTCCGCAAGCAGCCCGCCGGCCTCGAGCATGGCTTGTTCCAGGCCGTCTCCGGCGGCGGCCATGGCCGTCATTTCACTGGTGTCGCCGCGCAGTATCGACCACAGGCCGATGACGGCGTTGTGCACCGACAGGCTGAACTGGGTCGGAGACAGCGGCTCGTCCCGCGCCAGGTCGCCGAGAATGGCCAGCGTCCGTGGCGTTTCACCGTGGCGGGAGGCGAACACCAGCGGCAGGTGGCCTTGCTCATCGGCCAGCGGCCAGGCCACATGGAACATCATCCGCGCCAGTCGGCTGAGGCGCCGGCGCTGCATGGCCGGCAGAAAACTCACGTCAGGCTGTTGCTGGTCGTCGGGCACGACCCTGGGGGCGCTGCTCCAGGCACGCCAATCATCCACTGACTCCAGGCCCGGGGCCCAGGCGCGCAATCCTTCGATCTGGAAATTCATAGCACGAGGCTTTTCGCCACTCCGGGCAGACTGATGGGCACGACAGGACGCCTGAAAGAAGCGGTATCAGTCAGTGCCATGGCATAGTGCCGGTACTAGTTCGGTCGGGCATTATCTAGATGCGCGCGGCACTGTGCAAATGTTGCGCAGTGTCTTCTGATGGGCGGATGATGGCGATGTGGTCTGCGTCTCGTGCTTGTCATGGGCTTTGCATAGAATTCGGAACATTCGAGATCAGGGAGAGCAACGATGCGACGTGTGGTGTTCAACCAGAAAGGGGGCGTAGGCAAGTCCAGCATCGCGTGCAATCTCGCTGCGGTGAGTGCCGCGCAGGGTTATCGGACGTTGCTGATCGACCTCGACGCCCAGGCCAACTCGACCCACTACCTGACCGGGCTGACCGGTGAGGAAATCCCCGTTGGCATTGCCGACTTCTTCAAGCAGACCCTGGCGTCCGGGCCGTTCTCCAAGAAAGGCAAGGTGGACATCTACGAAACCCCCTTCGACAACCTCCATGTGGTCACCGCGACGGCGGAACTGGCGGAGCTGCAGCCCAAGCTGGAGCAGAAGCACAAGATCAACAAGCTGCGCAAACTGCTCGACGAGCTGGCCGAGGATTACGACCACATCTACCTGGATACGCCGCCTGCGCTGAACTTCTACACGGTGTCCGCACTGATCGCGGCTGACCGGGTGCTGATCCCCTTCGACTGCGACAGCTTCTCGCGTAATGCGCTGTACGGCCTGCTGGCCGAGATCGAAGAGCTGCGCGAGGATCACAACGAGGCGCTGGAGGTGGAGGGCATCGTGGTCAATCAGTTCCAGCCGCGCGCCTCGCTGCCGCAGCAACTGCTGGACGAGCTGCTTGCCGAGGGGTTGCCGGTGCTGCCGGTCAACCTGATGAGCTCGGTGAAGATGCGTGAGTCGCACCAGGTGTGCACGCCGCTGATCCATCTGGATGCACGGCACAAGCTGACTCAGCAGTTCGTCGAGCTGCACGACCTGCTCAACCAGGCCTGATCATCCGGCAAAGAGAAGGCGCCCTTGGGCGCCTTTTGTTCATCAGCGCACCACGAACACGTCGCACGGCGCCTTGTGCAGGAAGTGCTGGGCCAGGCTGCCGAGCAGCGCCTGGGAGAAGGCGCTGCGACCGTGGCTGCCGAGGACCAGCAGCTCGCCGCGGCGACTCTTGATCTGCTCCTGCAGGCTGCGCAGGATGCCGCCCTGCAGCACCTCGTGGCTGAGCGAGGGGCCGCCTGGTGGCAGGCTCTGCGACTCGTCGTGCAGGAGCTGGTCGATCAGGCCGCGCTGTGTCTCGAGTTGCTGTTCGACCTGCTGAGGCGTGCCCTTGTCCGGCTCGAAGACGTGCAGCGCGTGCAGCTCGGCGCCTTCGGGCAGCAGCCGATAGGCCTGTCCCAGGGCGCTGCAGGCGCACAGCGAGAAGTCGATGGCGGCCAGTGCTCGCTGGTAGGGGGCGAAGTCGTTGCGCGCGACCAGCAGCAGCGGCACGGTACAGCGGCGGGCGATGCGGTCCAGGCTGGTGCCGGAGAAGAAGTCATGGCGCTGGTGATGGCCGCCCAGCACCAGCAGGTCGCAGCCGGTTTCCTGCACCTGCTGCAAGACCACTTCCGAGGGTTTGCCGCTGAGCATGCGCAGCGCGGTCCCGGCTGGTGCGTACTGGGTCAGGCTGCGGTCCAGGGCCTGGCGGGCTTTCTCGTGCTGCTCGCTGCTCTGGCTCGGGTCCAGGACGTGCAGGATGGTCAGGCGGGCGTTGTGCTGCTTGGCCAGCTGGGTGGCACGGCACAGGGCCATGTCGGCGGTGTCGCGCAGGTCGTGGGCGATAAGAATGTGGTTGAACATGGTGACGGCTCTCCTGCCGATACCCGTCGGCAATTTTATTGTGCCTGTTCAGATAGCCGCTCTTTTGACCTATGGCAAGGCCGGGAACTGTTACCGATTGCGAATGCCGGTGGCGGCGTCGTTCAGCGTAAACGCAATTGATAGTGGCCGCGACTTTCCGCGACCACTTCTCCGTTGCCGTCGGTCAGTTGCAGTTCCAGCAGGTAGGACGCCTTGCCCTGCTGGCGCGCCTGCTCCTCCAGGCCCTGGATTTCCTCGGGCGACAGGCGCGCTTCGACCTGGATGTCTCCGCTGGCCGGGCGCCGGAAACGCAGGTTCATTTCGGTGACGATGGGATAGAAGCGCTGGGTGTCGAAGCTGGTCAGGAACAGGGCGCCGCCCGGAATTTCCGCCAGGGTGAAGAGGGCGCCCGCGTACATGCTGCCGATGTGGTTCTGGTTGCCTTGCAGGGGCATGCGCAGGCGCACGAAGCCGGGCTCCAGAACCTCGGCCTTGAGGCCGCTGCGGTGGACGAAGGCGATCTGTTCTTCGGTCAGCTGACGAGCGATTTCCGTGGGCAGAGGCATGGCGCGACTCCATGGGCGATGATCGCCCCAGCCTAAAGGCTGGACCCTGCCCTGCAATTGACCTCAGCGCCCGAGCGCGTTGACCGAAGCGCTCACAGGCCTTGCTGGCGCAGCCAGGCCAGCAGTTGCGGCAAGGGCATGGCGCCGCTCTGGCGGGCCACTTCCACACCGCCCCTGAACAGGATGAGGCTGGGGATCGAGCGGATGCCCAGCTGGCCGGACAGCTGGGCATTGGCCTCGCTGTCCAGCTTGCCCAGGCGGCAACGTCCTTGCAGCTGCGTCGCGGCCTGCTGGAAGGTGGGGGCGAACGCCTGGCAAGGGCCGCACCAGCTCGCCCAGACATCCACCAGCAGGGGCAGGTCGCCCTTGAGCTGGCTGGCGAAGTTGCTCTGCGTCAGCTCGATGGGGGCTGCCGGCAGCACCTGCGCCTTGCAGCGGCCGCAGCGCGGGCTGTCGTGCAGGCGCTCGCCTGGGATGCGGTTGAGCCCGTTGCAGTGCGGGCAGGGAATCAGCAGGGGATCGGACATGACGGCGACGCTCCAGGGAACATGTCGAGCAGATGGAGTCGCCACCGGCGGATATCAAGTCAGATCGGCGTCAGCGGGAAGAACCAGGGGATGACCACGGTGGCCACGGCCCAGAGCAGCAGATTGAGCGGCACGCCGACCTTCATGAAGTCGGTGAAGCGGTATCCCCCCGCGTTGTAGACGAAGGTGTTGGTCTGATAGCCGATCGGGGTGGCGAAGCTGGCGCTGGCGGCGAACATCACCGCGACCACGAAGGCGCGAGGGTCGACGCCGAGGTGCTGGGCCAGGCCGATGGCGATCGGCGTCACCAGCACGGCGACGGCGTTGTTCGACAGCATCTCGGTGAGGACCGAGGTGAACAGATAGATCACGCTGAGCATCAGCAGGGGGCCGGCCCAGGGCAGCCAGCCCATGACGTTCTCCACCAGCAGCCTGACCAGGCCGACCTTGTCCATGGCGATGCTGATGGCCAGCATGCCGAAGATCAGGCTGAGGATCTTCCAGTCCACCGCCTTGTAGGCGTCCTCGACGTCGAGGCAGCGGGTTGCCAGGACGGTGACGGCGCCGATGATCGCCAGGCCCTCGATGGGCATCACGCCGAAGGCGGCCAGCAGCATCACCGCCAGCGTGGCGATGATCGCGATCGGCGCCTTGTCGCGGCGGAAGGCGCGTTCCTGCACGGCGTTGAGGCTGATCAGTTCGCCGTTGTCGGCGAAGCGCTTGATCTGCGCCGGCGTGCCTTCCACCAGCATCACGTCGCCGAACTGCAGCTGGAAGTCGTCGAGGTTGCCCTGCACGTTCTCGTCCTGGCGGTGGATCGCCAGGACCGCGATGCCGTAGCGTGCGGTCAGGTCGAGGTCGCGCATCGGCCGGTGGCTGTAGCGCGAGTTACGCCCGACGATGGCCTCGGCGAGGATCACGTCGTGGCTGCTGATGGTCTCGAAGGCGTCGCCGCGGTTGAAGCTCAGGTGACCGCTTTCACGCAGTTCCACCACGTTCTTCACCTGGCCGTGGAGCATCAGGCGATCGCCGCTGGCCAGCAGGGTGTTGGGGCCCGGCTCGGTCAGCTCCTGTTCGTCGCGAAACAGCTTGAGCACCTGCAGGCCGCTGCCGCCGTTGAGGTTGGCCTCGTGCAGGGTCTTGCCGATCATCGGCGAGTCGTGCGGGACCAGCAGTTCGGTCATGAAGGTGCGTGACAGGTCCGGGCGCAGCTGGCGCGAGAGGGTCTCGCGCTCCGGCAGCAGGCGCCGGCCGATGGTCAGCAGGTAGGCCATGCCGAACGCGGCCATGATCAGCCCGGCGCCCGTGATCTCGAAGATGCCGAAGGGCTCCAGGCCCGCCTTGCGTGCCACTCCGTCGACCAGAATGTTGGTCGAGGTGCCGATCATGGTCAGGGTGCCGCCGAGGATGGTGGCATAGGACAGCGGGATGAGCAGCTTGGATGGCAGGGTGCCTGCGCGCCGCGCCAGGGCGATGGCCACCGGGGTGAGGATGGCCACGACCGGGGTGTTGTTGAGGCAGGCCGAGACCACCAGCGCGGTGACGGTGAGGCCGGAGAGCACGCGGATCGGGCTGGTGCCGACCAGGTTGCCCAGCCAGTTGCCCAGCGCGTCGATGCAGCCGGTACGTTCCAGGGCGGCGGAGAGCACGAACATGCAGGCGATGGTGACCGGTGCCGAGTTGGACAGCACGCTGAGCACTTCCCCTGGCGTCAGCAACTGGCTGACCAGCAGCGCAGCCACGGCGATGGCAGCGACGATGTCCGGGCTCCACTTTTCCCGCACGAAGGCGTAGAGCACCCAGATCAGCAGGGCGCCGACGAACAGCAGGGGCAGGGAGTCCCAGGGCATGAAAATCCTTGGCAGCGAATCTCGTGTGAGGTATCGGGCACGCACGGGGCGGCCTGGCTGGGCGCCAAGATAGAGGGCTTCTCTTAGATAGTCTAAGAATGTTTGGGCAGATTGATATGCCTTTTCGATTTAACAGATAAGACGGCCAGCGGGGTTGTCCGGGGCTTCGACAGCCGCTCAGGACGAGCAGCTGATCTCCAGGTGCTTGCCCCACTGCGGCGGGCGCTCGGCGTAGCGCTGCATGTCCGGCTGCTCGTCGAACGGCCGTGACAGCACCGCGTGCAGCTCACGTACCGGGCCGTAGTCGCCTCGTTCGGCGGCCTCGATGGCCTGCTGGGCCAGGTAGTTGCGCAGGATGTACTTGGGGTTGCACGCCTGCATGCGCGCCTGCCGCTCGGCCTGCTCGCCGCCCTCGCGTGCGCAGCGGGCGAGGTAGTCGCCGCCCCAGGCGTCGAAGCCGGCGAGGTCGACGAAGTCTTCGCGCACCACCTGCAGCGCGTCTGCGGGCGCACGCTCCCCCAGGTTGCGGAAGAACAGTGTGTAGTCGGTGGCCTTGCCGGCCTGCATCAGCTGCAGCAGGCGCTGGACCAGCGCCTCGTCGTCGTCCTCGGCCCGGGTGAAGCCCAGGCGCCTGCGCATCAGGTCCAGGTAGTGGGCCTGATACAGCGGCAGGAACAGCTCCAGCGTCTCGCGCAGGCGCTCCACGGCGACGAAGGGGGTCAGCGCCTGGGCCAGGGCCGCGAGGTTCCAGTGGGCGATGGGGACCTGGTTGCTGAAGCTGTAGCGGCCACTGTCGTCGGAGTGATTGCAGATGTGCTGGGCATCGAAATCGTCGAGGAAGGCATAGGGGCCGTAGTCGAAGGTGATGCCGAGGATCGACATGTTGTCGGTGTTCATCACCCCGTGGCAGAAGCCGTAGGCCTGCCAGTGGGCGATCATCTGCGCGGTGCGTTCGATCACCTCGCGCAGCATCGCCAGCCAGGGATCGTCCTGTTCCAGGCAGTGCGGGAAGTGGCAGCTCAGCACGTGCTCGCCGAGCATTTTCAGCTGCTCGTGCTGGCGCGTGTAGTAGAAGTACTCGAAGTGACCGAAGCGCACATGGCTGCGGGCCAGGCGCAGGACCATGGCGGCGCTTTCCTGCTTCTCGCGCCACACCGGGGTGCTCGAGGCGGTCACGCACAGCGCCCGTGAGCTGGGGATGCCGAGCGCGTGCAGGTGTTCGCTGGCGAGAAACTCGCGGATCGACGAGCGCAGCACCGCGCGGCCGTCACCCATGCGCGAATAGGGGGTCATGCCGGCGCCCTTGAGGTGCAGGTCCCAGTGCTCGCCGGCCGTGTTCAGTACCTCGCCCAGCAGCAGGCCTCGGCCGTCGCCCAGGCGTGGCGTGTAGCCGCCGAACTGGTGCCCGGAGTAGACCATCGCACGCGGTTCGGCTTCGCCCCACAGCTTGTGCCCGGCGAACAGCTCGGTGAACTCGCTGCGCTGCGCCTCGGCCGGATCGAGATCGAGCAGGGCCATGGCCGACTCGCTCGCCACCACCAGGCGCGGTTGCTCGATGGGCTCGGGCAGCACCTCGGTGGAGAAGGCATCACCCAGGCGGGCGAAGCGGTTGTCGAAGGTCAGCGCGTCGAGGCGTTTCACCTGGGGCTCCTCTGCGGGTCAGGGCGTGGCGGGGGGAGGGGGCGTGTCTTGCACCGCTGCGGCACCCGCCGCAGCAGCCTTGATCAGGTCCTTCTGGTCGAGCTTCTGCTCGCCATGCTCCAGGTTCTTCACGTACACCTCGACCTGGCGGAAGGCGATGTTGATGCCGTTCCTGGGGAATTCCTTGTCGATGAAACGGTTGATTTCGTCGGTGGCCGGGTTGCGGTCGCCGAGGTCGCGCACGTGAATGCGCAGCTCGTGATCCAGGGTGCTTTCGCCGAAATTCAGGAAGTAGGCAATCGGCGCCGGGTCTTTCAGCACCCGAGTGTTTTCCTGGGCAGCCTGCAGCAGCAGTTTGCGCACCAGGTCGAGGTCCGAGCCGTAGCCGACACCGACCTTGAGGGTGACGCGGGTCACGGTGTCGCTCAGCGACCAGTTGATCAGCTGGCCGGTGATGAAGGTCTTGTTCGGAACGATGATTTCCTTGTGGTCGAAATCGGTGATGGTGGTCGCGCGGATGCGGATCTTGCTCACCGTGCCGGACAGGTTGCCGATGGTCACCACGTCGCCGATGCGCACCGGGCGCTCGAACAGGATGATCAGGCCGGATATGAAGTTGGCGAAGATTTCCTGCAGGCCGAAACCCAGGCCGACCGAGAGCGCGGCCACCAGCCATTGCAGTTTGTCCCAGCTCACGCCCAGGGTGGACAGGGTGGTGACGATGCCGATGGCGACCAGGGCGTAGGACAGCAGCGTGGTGGTGGCGTAGGCGCTGCCCTGGGCCAGGCGCATGCGTGACAGCACCAGCACCTCGAGCAGGCCGGGCAGGTTGCGCGCCAGGGCCACGGTGATGGCGACGATGATCAGCGCGCCGATCACGTCCATCAGGCTGATCGGCACCAGGGTGGCGGCCTCGCCGGTGCCGCTGCTGTACTCGTAGAGGTTGACCGTGTCGAGGTAGGTGAATACGCCGATCAGCTCGGCCCAGACCCAGTACAGGCACACCAGGAAGCCACCCAGCAGGGCCAGGCGGATCAGGCGCAGCGACTGCTGGTTGACCTGCTCGATGTCGAGCGTCGGCTCCTCCACCGCCACCTCGCCTTCCGGGCCGTCCTTGCTCTGCGTCTGGCGCTTGGCCAGCGCACGCTGATAGGCCAGGCGCCGCGCCGCGACGCTGAGGCCGCGTACCAGTGTCGCCTCCAGCACCAGCCAGATAATCACCAGGTAGAGGGTGTCGATCAGGCGATCGGTCAGCTTGAGCGCCGTGTAGTAGTAACCGAAGGCGACGGCGCCGATCAGTGCCAGTGGCAGCAGGTTGAACGCCAGGCCGATAGCGGTACGTAGCGCCGAGGTGTTCTTGCGCAGCGGCGCGCTGAACTGCAGGTGAAACAGCTGCCAGGCCATCAGGGCGTAGCAGGTCAGCACCACGGCGATGCCGATCACGTCGTTGGCGAGGCTCGCCGGCTGGTGTTCGGCGATGCTCACGACCGCCACCAGCGCCATCACCACCAGGCCCAGGCGGCGCAGGTGCTGGCGGAAGAAGGCGACGTTGGCCGGTGGCCAGTGGAAGTGCAGGATGGCCACGCCGTCCGGCGAGAGAATCCGGTGCAGGGTGTAGAACACCAGCCAGGCTTCCGCCATCTCGTACAGCGCGCCACCCAGGTAGAGATTCTGGCCGCGTGCATCGTGCAGCAGGGCATAGCCGCAGAGCGCGAGGAACAGCGCCACCGGCAACGCCAGGATCAGGTTCAGCCCCAGGGCCAGTGGGGTATGCAGCTGGCTGTCGAGCTTGTAGTGGCCGATATCGCCGTGCAGGCTGCCGAGCTTGCGGAACAGGTACTGGCGGCGCCAGAGGATCAGGGCGCAGAGCAGGATCAGCGGCAGGAACACCAGGGGGCGGTCGATCAGGCCCGCGCCCAGTTCGCTGATGGCGATCGCCCAGGGCATGTCGGTGAGCTGCTGTTGCAGGTAGTGCGGCGCCGACTTCAGCCAGTCGAGGTCGAGTGGCTTGTTGCTCGGGATCCAGAACATCTGCTCGTCGATGGTGGCGCGCAGGCTGCTGGAGGTGCTCTGCAGTTCCTTCTGGTTGAGCTGCAGGGTGATCGATTCGTTGAGCAGCGCATTCAGCGAGCGGCTGAGGCGATCGAGCAGTTCGCGGCGGGTATCGAGCTGGTCGAGCAGGGCGCTGCGCAGCTCGGGGCTGACCTGCTCCCCCGGCTGGTTGTCCAGCAGATCGTTGACGTAGCGCGACGGGTCGCGAATCTCTTCGCGCTGCTTGTTCAGCTCGAACTGGTACAGGCGGATGTCGGCGATTTCATCGGCGAGCGAGCCGTCCTCCAGCTTGAGCTGCGGCAGCGCCTGCTTCTGCTGATAGAGAATCTTCGACAGCAGCAGGCTGCCCTGCAGGACCCGGATCTGTTCATCCAGTGCCTGTTCTGCCTGGGCCAGGTTGTCCAGCTGCTGGCGCGTCTGCAGGTTCTGCTCGGTCAGGCGGTTGAGGCGGTCCGTGGCCCGCAGCAGGTAGTCGGAAAGCTTGAGATTGAGCGTGCTCTCCTTGGCCAGCAGCTTGTCCGAGCTGGCGCGTTCGGCCTCCCGCGACTGTTCGGCGACGGTCTGTTCCGACTCGGCGCGGCGGCGTTCGTTGATCAGGCTCTGCAAGGCCTGACGCTCCTGCTCGGCACGGTTGATGCGCTCTTCGAGCAGGGCGCGCTGGGCGCTGCCGAGGTCCTGCAGCAGGCTGTTGCCGGCCAGCTCCTGGCGGCGCAGCTGGGTCTGCGCCGCGAGCAGCGCGAGTTCCGCATTGAGCTGGTCGCGGCGTTCCCGGCTCAGCGACTTGCCGTCGTAGCGGCCGCTCTTCAGGCTGTCGTTGATCAGTTGGCTGCGCGCCTGGTTCTGGCTGATCTCCGCTTGTGCGCGCTCCGGGCGGGTCTGTGCGGTAATCACCAGGCTGTTGGCCTCGATGATGGCCTTGTTCCAGTCGCTGAGCTGGCTGGAGCGTTCGTTCAGCAACTGCTCCAGCTGGGGCAGGGTGGTACGCGCGTGGCGCTCGGCGATGGGCCGTTCAGGGCTGGCCTTGAGCCTGCTCAGCTCGCGCTGGGACTCGGTGATGAGGCGTGGCGCCTCGTCCAGTTGCTTGCGCAGATCGCCCAGGCGTTTCTCGGCGTCGTCGCGATCCCTGAGCATGCGCAGCGTCTGTTCCAGCGTCTGCTTCATGGCCAGTTGCTCGGCTTCCGGCAGCTTGCGGTCGGCCAGGCTGTCCAGGCTCTGCTGGACGTTCTCGGCTTTGGGTGGTTCGTCGGCGAACGCTGGCGGCAGGCCGAGGCACAGGGCGAACAGGACGGCAACGAGGGGCAGGCGCGACAGGTGCATGGTGCAGTGATCTACCGATGGCGGTGGCGACGAAAGGTGCTGGCGACGTGACGCAGGCACAGGCCTGAGGCCCGTGTCTGCTGCTGATGCTAGCAGAGTCCTTGCAGCGGTTTTCTAGAAGTGCAGCCCAGGGCCTGGGCGAGCGCCTTCGGGGAATCTGACGCCAACCTTGCGTACCTTGTTCCCTTCCATGGCGGCCACGGTCCAGGTCATGCCCTGCCATTCCACCTGGTCGCCGACGATCGGTTCGCCGCCGATCTCCTGCGCGATGAAGCGGCCCAGCGGCTGGTTGCCTTCGACCTCGCCGAGCTTGAGGCCGTAGAGCGCTGCCACCGCATTCAGCTCGGCATCGCCCTCGAGCACGAAATCGCCGAAGAAACGCAGGTCCTGGCCGCGCTTGGGCGCCTGGCTGAACAGCTTGCCGAGGGCTGGCAGGTCATGTTCGTGGCCGATCACGCAGAGCAGGTCGCCGGCTTCCAGGCGCGTGCTGCCCGATGGGTGCAGCAGCTCGCGGCCACGGAACAGCGCCGCGATACGCGTGCCCTCGGGCATGTTCAGTTCGCGCAGGGCGGCGCCGATGCACCACTTCTCCGCGCCCAGGCGATAGACGAACAGTTCCCACTGGCTGGTCGGGTGCACTTCCAGGCCGGCGCGCGACACCGGTGCCGGCTCCGGCGGTACGGTGACGCGCATCAGCTTGGCCGCCAGCGGCAGGCTGGTGCCCTGCAGCAGCAGGGAGATGATCACGATGAAGAAGGCCACGTTGAAGAACAGCTGGGCGTTGGGCAGCCCGGCCATCAGCGGGAACACGGCGAGAATGATCGGCACGGCGCCGCGCAGCCCGACCCAGGCGATGAACATCCGCTCGCGGTCGTGGAAGGCGCGAAATGGCAGCAGACCGAGGAAGATCGACAGCGGCCGGGCGAAGAGGATCATCCACAGCGCCAGGGCCAGCGCCGGCAGGGCGATGGGCAGCAGCTCGTGCGGCGTGACCAGCAGGCCGAGTACCAGGAACATGCCGATCTGTGCCAGCCAGGTGAGGCCGTCGAGCATGTGCAGGATGCCGTGGCGCGAGCGAATCGGGCGATTGCCCAGGAGCAGGCCGCACAGGTAGATGGCCAGGATGCCGCTGCCCCCCACCGCCGTGGTGATGGCGAAGATGATCAGGCCGCCGCTGACCACCAGCAGCGGATACAGGCCGGTGGCCAGCTCCATGCGGTTGATCAGGTTGAGCAGCAGCCAGCCGCCGCCCAGGCCCAGCAGGGTGCCGAGGCCGAACTGCTGCACCAGCTGGATCGGCAGGTCCCAGCTGAAACCGGTCTGGCCGCTGGCGAGCATGGCGATCAGGGTGATGGTGAGGAACACCGCCATCGGGTCGTTGCTGCCGGATTCGATCTCCAGGGTGGAGCTGACCCGTTCGTTGAGGCCGCGGCCGCCGAGCAGGGAGAACACCGCCGCCGCATCCGTGGAGCCGACGATGGCGCCGATCAGCAGGCCTTCCAGCAGGGTCAGGTCGAACAGCCAGGCTGCCGCCAGGCCGGTCAGGCCGGCGGTGATCATCACCCCCACGGTGGCCAGCGACAGCGACGGCCACAGGGCCACACGGAAACTGGAGACCCGCGTGCGCATGCCGCCGTCGAGCAGGATCACCGCCAACGCCAGGTTGCCGACCAGATAGGCCAGGGGGTAGTTGTTGAAGATGATGCCGCCAGGGCCGTCGGTGCCGGCGAGCATGCCGACGCCCAGGAAGATCACCAGGATGGGGATGCCGAAACGTGTCCCGAAAGCGCTGACCAGAATGCTGGCCGCTACCAACAAGGCGCCGATCAAGAACAGATTGTTGATGGCGCTGGCATCCAAATGCGCATACTCCTGGCTGGGTGGATGGAGCGCCGTCATGCATGGCGCGTGCCAGGGATTCTAACCGTAGCCTTCGTACCGCTGTCAAAAAGGTTATTACATTTTCACAAGCCACAAGCCACAAGCCACAAGCCACAAGCCACAAGCCACAAGCCACAAGCTTGAGCGGAGTGCGCTGCCGCTTTCTCTTGTCGCTTGAGGCTTGCAACTTGTGGCTGCTCTTTAGAACCAGCCGTCCTGCATGCCCAGGCAGGTGTCGTCGCGTGCCTCGAGCACGGCCAGATCGTGGTGGCAGCCCGGCACTTCCCAGGTCAGGAAGTAACGCGCGGCCTGCAGCTTGCCACGGTAGAAGGCCTGTTCCTCGGCGTTGTCGGTGCGCGCCAGGCCCTGTTCGGCGTGAATCGCCTGCTCCAGCCAGCGCCAGCCGATCACGGTGTGGCCGAACACCTTGAGGTACAGCGCCGAGTTGGCCAGGCCTTGATTGACCTTGCCGCTCATCAGGTCGCCGAGCAGTGCCAGGGTGACCGCTTGCAGGCGCGCCACCAGTTGCTCCAGCGGCTGGCGCAGGGCCGTGAGCGACTCGTGCTGGCTGGCGCGCTGGCAGCATGCGTTGATCAGCTTGAGCAACTGCTTGAGCGCGGCGCCGCCGTTCTGCGAGACCTTGCGCCCGAGCAGGTCGAGCGACTGGATACCGTGGGTGCCCTCGTGAATCGGGTTGAGCCGGTTGTCGCGGTAGTACTGTTCCACCGGGTACTCGCGGGTGTAGCCGTGGCCGCCGAGGATCTGGATCGCCAGTTCGTTGGCCTTGAGGCAGAACTCCGAGGGCCAGGACTTGACGATGGGGGTCAGCAGGTCGAGCAGCTCCAGTGCCTGGGTGCGCTCCTCGGCGGTTTCCAGGGTGTGGGTGTCGTCGAACAGCCGCGCGGCGTACAGGCCGAGGTCGAAGGCGCCTTCGACATAGGCCTTCTGCGTCAGCAGCATGCGCCGCACATCGGCGTGCTCGATGATCGAGATCTGCGCGCTGGACGGGTCCTTGCCGTCCGGCTGGCGGCCCTGCGGACGGTTGCGTGCGTAATCCAGCGAATAGAGGTACCCGGCGTAGCCGAGCATGATGGCGCCCATGCCGACGCCGATGCGCGCCTCGTTCATCATCTGGAACATGTAGGACAGACCCGCGTGCGGTTTGCCTACCAGATAACCGACGCATTCGCCGTTGTCGCCGAAGTTCAGCGCGGTGGAGGTGGTGCCGCGCCAGCCCATCTTGTGGAACAGCCCGGCCAGGGTCACGTCGTTGCGCGGGCCCAGGCTGCCATCGGCGTCGACGTGGAACTTGGGCACGATGAACAGGCTGATGCCCTTCACCCCGGGCGGTGCATCCGGCAGCTTGGCCAGCACCATGTGCACGATGTTCTCGGAGATCGGCTGGTCGCCGCCGGAGATGAAGATCTTGTTGCCCTTGATGCGATAGCTGCCATCGGCATGCGGCTCGGCCCTGGTGCGGATGTCCGACAGCGAGGAGCCGGCGTGCGGCTCGGTCAGGGCCATGGTGCCGAAGAAGCGACCGTCGATGATCGGCTGCAGGAAGCGCTCTTTCTGCTCGTCGCTGCCGAAGGCTTCGATCAGGTTGGCCACGCCCATGGTCAGCATCGAGTACGAGCTGGTGGCGCAGTTGGCGGACTGGAAGTGAGCGAAGCAGGCCTGCGACAGCAGGTTGGGCAGCTGCATGCCGCCCTGCTCGAAATCCCGTGTGGCGTTGAGGAAACCGGCTTCGTGGAACGCGCGCAGCGCGGGCTCGACCTCTGGGATCAGCACGGCGCTGCCGTCCACGTACTGCGGCTCGTGTTCGTCGCTCTTGCGGTTGTGCGGGGCGAACAGTTGTTCGGCGATGCCGCGCGCGGTGCTGATTGCCGCATCGAAGGTCTCGCGGTTGTGATCGGCGAACCGTGGGCGTTGGGTCAGGGCTTCGGCGTCGAGTACTTCATAGAGTTCGAAGGCCAGGTTGCGGGCGCTGAGCAGGGTCTCGGACATGGAACGGGTCTCCTGATGATCGTCCGAGTCTAGGCAGTCCGTTGCCCGACTGCCCAGCATCATCAGTCACGGTGATAAAGCGCCACACCACCCTGCCGATCCCGGCACCGCAGGAGCGGCCTCAGTCGCGATGGGACTCGAAGCCCCGCGCCAGCGCGCGGGTCAGCTCGGCGGCCGGCATCGGCCGGCAGTTGGCGACGTTCTGCCCGGCCCAGAGTGGCGAGAAGTCGCTGTCGCCCCGCGCTTCGGCTGCCGCGCGCAGCGGCGCGATGGCCGCCGTTGCCAGGGGGAAGGTGGGCGTCAGGGGACTGAGCGGGCCCTGCTCGCGCATCAGGCGATTGACGATGCCACGCGCGGGCCGACCGCTGAACAGGTTGGTCAGTGCCGTGTGTTGCGCTGCCGGGCTCTGCAGGGCCGCGCGGTGGAGGGCGCTGGTGCTCGCCTCCGGACACAGCAGGTAGGCACTGCCGACCTGCACGCCTGCGGCGCCAAGTGCCATGGCCGCCGCCACCCCACGTGCATCGCTGATGCCGCCCGTGGCGATCACCGGGACGTCGAGGGCATCCACGAGCTGCGGCAGCAGGGCGAAAGTCCCCAGCTGGCGGCTCAGGTCGTGATCGAGAAAGTGCCCGCGATGACCACCGGCCTCCAGCCCCTGGGCGATCACCGCGTCGACGCCGCGTTCCTGCAGCCACAGGGCTTCCGCCAGCGTGGTGGCGCTGGAAAGGACCCTGGCGCCACTGTCGCGCACCCGTTGCAGCAGGGCGTCGTCCGGCAGGCCGAAGTGGAAGCTCACCACGGCCGGGCGAAACTCCTCGACCAGTTCCGCCGCCTCGGCATTGAACGGCAGGCGCCCGGGGCCGCCTGCGATCGTTGCCTGATCCACGCCGAATTCCTGGTAGTACGGGGCCAGTGCCTCACGCCAGGTCGCTTCCCGGGCGGCATCCGGCTCAGGTTGCACGTGGCTGAAGAAGTTGAGGTTGAACGGTCGCTGCGTCAGGCCGCGCAGCGCCTCCAGCTCCTGGCGCAGGGCGGCCGGCGTGAGCATCGCACAGGGGATCGAACCCAGGCCTCCGGCCTCGCAGACGGCGGCGGCCAGGCGGTGATTCTGCGAACCGGCCATGGGCGCCTGGATCAGTGGCAGCGGGCTGCCAAACAGGTCATTCACGAGCATGGGGCGAGCTTCCTTTCGGTAGGTGAGTCGGGGGTGGGCGCCCGCCAGGTCCAGAACAATGACCAGAGCAAGGCCAGGGCGCCGATCGAGAAGCTGCTGGTCAGGCTGTGACCGGCGGCGGTCCAGTGCTCGACGAACCAGGGGCCGACCAGTTGGCTGCCGCCGTAGAGGCTGATCAACAGCGCGGCCAGGCGCGGTCCCTGGCTCGGTTTGAGCGCGCGGGCCAGGCGCTGCGTCAGCAGGACGGTGCCGAGGAAGGTACCGCCGACCAGCACGGCGCTGCCCAGCACACCGACAGGGCCGGGCAGCAGAACCGGCAGGGCGGTCCCCAGCAGTTGCAGCACGTAGTTGACCTGCAGGGCACGGCGGTCGCCGAGCCAGGCACCGACACGATTCCACAGGGTCGCGGAGATCAGGCAGGCCAGGGCGGTCCACCACCAGTTGCCGATCAGCAGGGGATGGCCGGGCGGAAGCTGTTCGCGGGCCAGTGCGGGGAGAAAGGTCAGCGGCAGGATGTAGCCCAGGCCGGCGCCCAGGTAGGCGAGCAGCAGCGGCAGGCTGCGACGGTCGATCAGTCGCCCCGATGCACTGGCCTGGGCGCTGGCGGGCAGCTGCTGGGCCAGGCGTCGCAACATTCCGGCGCTGATCAGGGCAAGGGGCAGGGCGACCAGCGCGATGGGCAGCCAGCGCAGCGGCCCCTGCCAGGGCGTGAGCACGACCAGCGCGCCGCACAGCAGCATGCCGCCTCCCAGGCCCAGGTAGACCAGGCCACTCAGTGCCGTGGCCTGACGCACGGCCAGCCATTCCAGCACCAGTGCCGGGGCGAGGACGAAGACCACACCGTTGCTGATGCCGTTGCTCAGGCGCAGGAAGGCCAGCATGTCGATGTCGCGGGTGAATACCTGGGCCAGGGTCAGCCCGGCGTTGAGCAGCAGCGCGACCGGCAGGCCCAGGCGCAGCCCCCGGGGGCTGGCCATGGGCAGGGCGAGCAAGGCGCCGAGCAGGTAGCCCAGATAGTTCCAGGTGGCCAGCTGGGCGCCCTGGGCCAGACTGAACAGGCCATCGTCGAGCAGCAGCGGCAGCAGCGGGGTGTAGGCGAAACGGCCCAGGGCATGCACCGCCACCAGTGCCAGGGCGGCGGCGAGGATGGCCTGGAAGCAGTCGCGGTCGAGTTTGAGCATCGGGCCTCCGGTCGTGCTGCGCACCATAGTCGTTGTTCTGTATGGACTGTTAGTGAAAAATACTGCGCTCAGTTTTCACTTTTGGTGAAAGATCATGGATGCCTGGCAACGTCTCAACCCGCAACTGCTGCGCTATTTCCTCGCCGTCGCGCGTGAGGGCTCCCTCAGTGCCGCCGGTGTGCGGCTCAATTGCGTGCCGTCGAACGTCTCGGCGCGCCTGCGCCAGCTGGAGCAGCAGCTCGACACGCGCCTGTTCCGCCGTCAGGGCCAGCGGCTGCGCCTGAGCCAGGCGGGCGAGCGCCTGCGACCGCATGCCGAGCACCTCGAGCAGCTCTGCCAGCTGGCCTGGCGCAGCGTGCAGGAGGATGTGTGGAGCGGTGACTTGCGTCTGGGCTCCATGGAGACCACCGCTGCCGTGCGTCTGCCCGAGCTGCTCGCGGCGTTCCATCAGCGTGCGCCACGGGTCAACCTGCAACTGAGCACCGGGCCGAGTCGGCGCCTGGTCGAGGAGGTGCTGGCCGGGGAGCTGGATGCCGGCCTGATCGGTGGGCCGTTCGAGCATCCGCAGCTCGATTGCCTGCCGATCTGGCAGGAGGAGCTGATGCTGGTCCTGCCACCCGCCCAGGACGCCGCCAGCCTGGGCGCGCGCCCGCAAACGCTGCTCGGCTTTCCCGAAGGCTGTCATTACCGCGAGCGCCTGGAGCGCTGGGCGCTCACCAGCGACCTGCAGGTGGCGGCGCGGCAGAGCTATGGTTCGATCGATGCGATCTTCGCCGGTATCGCGGCGGGCATGGGCATCGGCCTGCTGCCACGCAGCCTGCTCGAGCGCCATCCACGTGTGCACCTGGTGCAGTATCAGGCCATCGCCCCGCAGCTGGGGGCGACCACCACGCTGCTGGCGCGGCGCCGCGATGCCGGCGAGCACCCGCCGTTGTCCCTGTTGCTGGAGCTGATGCGCGCGCAAAGTCCGCTCAACGAGTAAACTCGACGGCTGTTTCGGAGACCCTCATGAACTACCGCCACGCCTTCCATGCCGGCAACCATGCCGATGTGCTCAAGCACCTGCTGCTGACCCGCCTGATCGCCCTGCTGTCGAAGAAGGAGGCGCCTTTCGCCTACCTCGACAGCCATGCCGGGATCGGCCTGTACGACCTGCAAGGCGATCAGGCCAATCGCACCGGCGAGTACCTGGAGGGCATCGGCCGTCTGTGGCAGGCCGAGCAGTTGCCGGATGCGGTCGAAGCCTACCTGGACGTGGTGCGGGCGATGAACCCCGATGGCACGCTGCGCTACTACCCTGGCTCGCCGGAGCTCGCGCGGCTGCTCAGCCGCGAGCAGGATCGCCTGCTGCTCAACGAGAAGCACCCCGAGGATGGTCGTCTGCTCAAGGACAACATGCGTGGTGACCGCCGCGTGGCCGTGCACCTGGGCGAGGGCTGGCACGTGCCCCGCGCCCTGATGCCCACCCGCGAGAAGCGCGTGTTGCTGCTGATCGACCCGCCGTTCGAGCAGGCGGACGAATTGCAGCGCTGCGTCGAGGCGCTCAACGAGGCGCATGGGCGCATGCGCCAGGCCATCGTGGCGATCTGGTACCCGATCAAGGATGAGCGCCAGCTTGCGCGCTTCTACGCCGGCCTGAGCAAGAGCAACGCGCCCAAGCTGCTGCGTGCCGAGCTGTACGTCCATGCCCCGGACGATGCCAGTCGCCTGAGCGGCTCCGGGCTGGTGATCAGCAATCCGCCATGGGGCCTGGAGGACGAGCTCAAGCAACTGCTGCCCTGGTTGGCCGATGCGCTCGGGCAGAGTCAGGGCGGCTGGCGTCTGGACTGGTTGGTAGAAGAAGCGGCAAGCGGCAAACCATGAACGCGTAGCCCGGATGAAGTCCGGGACCCGTGGCCGCCGAGCCCCGGAGTGCATCCAGGCTGCCAGGGCTCAACCGCGCGCGTGGTTCGGTTCGATGTGATAGCTCAGGTTGCGCCGCGGGCTGAGGTACTCCAGCACTTCCAGCGGCAGTTGTGACGGGCGCAGGCTGCGCGCGATGGCCAGGTCGCTGTCTTCGGCCAGGTCGACGATCAGCGCTTCGTGCTTGGCCACGCTGGCGTCGTAGAGGATCAGCGTCGGCCTCAGTGCCTGGGTCGGGTTCATGCCCAGCACCAGCGCGTAGCGCTCGTCTTCCAGCTGCACCAGGCTGCCAGGCGGGTAGATGCCCATGACGCGGACGAAGGCCTTCAGCGCCACCTCGTCGAACTGTTCGCGCTGCTGCTTGAACATCTGCACCAGCGCCTCGTGCGGGCTCAGGGCCTGGCGCGGGTCGAGCGGGTTGCACAGGCCGTCGAAGTGATTGGTGATGGCCACCAGGCGACTGAGGCGGCCGATGCCCGCCTCGCGCAAGCCGCGCGGATAGCCCGAGCCGTCACAGTGCTCATGGTGCTCGTGGATGATGCGCAGCACCTCGTCGTCGAGCATGAGCTTCTGCCCCATGCGCAGGCCGAAATCGGTGTGCATCTGCAGCAGCTGCTGTTCCGGGCGGGTCAGCGGCTCCGGCTTGAGCAGCACCTTGCTCGGTACCTCCAGCTTGCCGATGTCGTGCAGCAGCGCCCCCAGGCCCAGGCTGTGGCAGGCCTCGCTGTCGAGACCCAGCTGGCGCCCGAGCAACAGCGCCAGCACGGTGACGTTGAGGGCATGAAAGTAGCTGTCTTCGGCGGCTTTGCCGGTGATGCCGTGCAGCACCACGCCGGGTGCGCCAAGGAGTGTCTCGACCATTTCGCTGACGATGGCGCCGGCCTGCTGTACGGCGTCCTCGGGACGGCTGCGCAGGGTCTGGTTGAGGGTCTTGATGCGTTGGCTGGCTTCGCTGAAGCGCCGGTCGACCTCCGCCAGGCGGCTGCGCAGGTGACGCAGTTTCTGCGCACGCTCCTGGCGGGCCTGGTGCTGCGGGTCGACAGGTGGTGCCTCGACTGCGGCTTCGCCGGGGCTGTCGGCCGGCTCCAGCGGCGCGCAGTCGCTGCGTGCCGGGTCGTAGCGCAACCGTTCGAGGTTCAGCGCGCGCAGGGCGCGAATCTGCGCTTCATCCTTGATCTTGAAGTTGCTGAAGGCGAAGTCGTGCTCCCACCAGCTCAGCTCCAGCTGAACGTAGAGGCCGATGCACAACTGCTCGGGAGAAATGTAGACAGGGCTGGCGGACATGCCGTGTACGCACAAGGATGGCTATTTGCCGGCAGTGTAGTCCGACAGGCGCGGGCGGTCATCAGGCCATCACGTCGATGCTGTTGCCGAGGTGGGGCGGATTGCTCGGCGCGCTGGCCGGCGCAGCCGACTGCACCAGGCCGGCGATGTTGGCGGCCTGCAGGTCCAGCGTCTTGCGCAGCAGCAGAAGCGACATCTGCGCGGAGATCTGCGCAGATGCCTGGGTGGATACCTGGCTGGCGAGGCTGCTGACTTCCACGAGGGTCTACCGGTTTCAGGATTCAGGGGGTAGACATACGCCTGTTCCGCCGAGGCCGCAATAGCCGTTGGGGTTCTTCGCCAGGTACTGCTGGTGATAGGTCTCGGCGTAGTAGAAGGTCGGCGCATTGCCGATCTCGGTGGTGATGGTGCCCAGGCCCGCCTTGTCCAGCTCGGCCTGGAAGCGCGCCTGGCTGGCCAGGGCCGCGTTCAGTTGCGCGGCGTCGTGGCAGTAGATCGCCGAACGGTACTGGGTGCCCTGGTCGTTGCCCTGGCGCATGCCCTGGGTCGGGTTGTGCGCTTCCCAGAACACCTTGAGCAGGGCCTCGAAGCTGGTCTGCTGCGGATCGAACACCACCAGCACCACTTCGGTGTGCCCGGTCAGGCCCGAGCAGACTTCCTCGTAGGTCGGGTTGGGGGTCAGGCCGCCGGCATAGCCCACCGCCGTGCTGTACACGCCTGGCTGCTGCCAGAAGCGTCGCTCGGCCCCCCAGAAGCAACCCAGGCCGAATACGGCCTGCTGCAACCCGGCAGGGAAGGGCGGCTTGATCGGGTGGCCGTTGAGGTGATGGACATCGGCCACCGGCAGCGGCTCGTTGCGCCCCGGCAGAGCCTGTTCGGCGCTCGGCAGGGCCAGCTTGTGGACGAGTATCTGGGAACGCAGAACCATGGCGGTCTCCTGAAGGTGGGCAGGTCTTTGACTTGGTGTGACGCCGCGTATTACAGCCGCTGGTCGGCCTGTGGGCGGCAGGGGTAGCGGCGCAGGCTGTCGATCAGCTCACGGCCCGAGATCGGTTTGTCGAACAGGTAGCCCTGGCCGACATCGCATTGCTGGCGCCGCAGGAAGCCGAGCTGGGCGCCGGTCTCGATGCCCTCGGCGACCACCTTGAGCTTGAGGTTGTGGGCCATGGCGATCACCGCCGAGGTGATCTCCATGTCGTCCTGGTTGTCGGGAATGTCCTTGATGAAGCTGCGATCGATCTTGATCACGTCGATGGGGAATTTCTTCAGGTAGCTCAGCGAGGAGTAGCCCGTACCGAAGTCATCCATCGCCAGGGTCAGGCCCAGGCTCTTCAGGCGGCCGAGCTGGTGGCGGGTGTCTTCGGTGGCTTCCAGCAGCAGGCTCTCGGTCAGCTCCAGCTCCAGCAGCCGAGGGTCGAGCTGTTCCTCGTTGAGGATGGCGGCGACGGAACCGACCAGGTCGGGGTCGGAGAACTGCTTGGGCGACAGGTTGATCGCCACCTGCAGCTGCCCCAGGCCGATGGCGGCGATCTGCTTGCTCATGCGGCAGGCCTGGCGCACCACCCACTTGCCGATGGGGATGATCAGGCCGGTTTCCTCGGCCACGCTGATGAACTGGTCCGGGCGGATCATGCCCTTTTCCGGGTGCTGCCAGCGCAGCAGCGCTTCCATGCCGAGCAGTTGCCCGCTCTTCAGGCAGAGCTTGGGCTGGTAGAAGACTTCCAGTTCGTTCTGGGTCAGGGCGCGGCGCAGGTTGTTCTCGACGAACAGCTTGTAGTTGGCCTCGGCGTTCAGGGCTTCGGTGAACAGCTGCACCTGGTGCTTGCCGTTGGCCTTGGCCTTGTGCAGGGCCAGGCCGGCGTGCTTCATCAGGGTCTGTGGGTCGTCGCCGTGCTCCGGGGCGATGGCCAGGCCGACGGAGCCGGTGATGCTGATCAACTGGTTGTCGACGAACAGCGGCTTGTCCAGCGTCTGCAGGACCTGCTGGGCGATGCGCATACCGCCGTCCTGATCGCTGCCATCGAGGAGGATGGCGAACTCGTTGCTGGCGAAGCGCGCCAGCGTGCCCTGGGTGCCAAGGCTGTTGCGCAGGCGCCGGGCCAGGGCCGAGAGCAGCTTGTCGCCGGTCTGGTGGCCGAGGCTGTCGTTGATGCGCTTGAAGTTGTCGATGTCCACCAGCAGCAGCCCCATGGGGCGCCGGGCATGGCGCGCGAAACGCTCTTCCAGGCTGCGGATGAAGGCGGGCCGGTTGCCGAGGTTGGTCAGGTTGTCGGTGTAGGCCAGGCGCTCGATACGTTGCTGCGCCAGCTTGGCGTCGGTGATGTCTTCGTAGATGCCGATGTAGTGGGTCAGCTCGCCATCGTCGCCGTAGACCTTGGAGATCGACAGATGGCCCCAGTACGGCTCCTGGCTCTTGCGCCGGCTGCGGAACTCGCCTTGCCAGCTGCTGTGCTCGGCCAGGCTGGAATCGGCGTCGAACAGCAGGTCGCTGAGGTTGGACAGCGCCGGCAGCTCGGACAGGCGGTGGCCGCAGACTTCGTCGCTGCTGTACAGGGTGATGGCGGTGAAGCTCGGGTTGACGTACTCCACGCGACCGTCGCGGTCGACCAGCAGGAAGGCGCTGGCGCTCTGCTCCACGGCGCGCTGGAACAGGTGCAGCGCGTTGGTGGCGGAGCGCTTCTCCTGATTGATCAGGACCTGGGCGAACTGGTCGGCCAGCTCCCCGGCGAAGGCGATCTCGTCGGCCTGCCAGATGCGCTTGGCGCCGATGTGCTCGAGGCAGAGGATGCCCACCACCTCGCCTTCGATGCGGATGCTGGCATCGAGCATGGAACTGATCCCCAGCGGCTCCAGGTAGGTCGGCTTCAGTTCGCGGGTGCGCAGGTCGTGTTGCGCGTCGTGGGCATCGATGGCGCGGCCGCTGTGCAGCGCTTCCAGGTAGTGGGGGAAGCTGCGCGCATCGATCGGCGGCAGTTGTTCGTGGCGATCCAGGTCGCGGCGGTACAGCGAGATGCAGTCGAGGCTCTGGCTGTTCAGGTGCCAGATGCCCGCACGGGCGACGCCGTAAACCTCGCAGGCAGCCTGGGTGATGAGCTCGGCCGCCTCCTGCTGCGGATCGCTGGAGACATAGCGCTGGCGCGACAGGCGCACGATCAGCTGCTGCTGGGTATGCGAGCGGGCCAGGTGCTGCAGGTGGTCGCGCTGAGTGCGCTGATACTGCTGCAAGGCGTTGCGCAGGTTCTGGTTCTGCGCCAGCAGCTCGCTCTCGTCGGGGGTATGGGCGGCGAGGCGTTCATCGGCGATCAGCAGGTAGCCACGCAGCAGCTGACGGTTGTGCTGCCTGAAGGGCTCGCCCATCTCCAGCAGGTTCAGTGCGCCCTGTGGCGTGTGCAGGGTGTAGCGCACCAGGTAGTGCTGTCCCTGCAGCAACTGTTGCTGGATGCTGTCGTGCAGGCGATAGCGTGCCTCGGGCTCCATCAGGCTGGCGTAGGGGGCGTCGATCAGCGCACACAGATCGGCGGCGCTGATGCCCAGCTTGCGTTCGCAGGCCGGGTCGAGAAACAGCAGTGCCCAGCTTGGCTCGTTCAAGCGCTCGAAACGCAACATGCCGAGCCGTGATGGCACTGGCAACTGCGTCACAACCTCGGCTGCCGAACGGGGGCCGGCATCGGGATGGCTTTTCATTGGGCGTTGGGCTTCCAGTATGCTGACCAGGCGAGGCATCCGTTCTCGGTACAGAGTCACCACCGCCGCAGGGCGCGGTGACATGGACGGAGGCTAGGGCTCAGGCCTACTTCACTATAGCGTTCGGCAAGGGTGCATCATGCAAGCGAGACTGACAAGAAAACTGATGGCCATCGTGCTGGGCGGGGCGCTTTCCGCCGCCTTGCCCGCTGTTTCCAGCGCCGACCAGAGCAAGGCGCTGCAAGGCGATGAGCAGGTCGTCTACCTCGACGGACTCAAGCGTCTCTACCTCACCGGCAACGAACGCCAGGCGCTGCTGGCGCACAGCAACGCACTGCTTGAAACCTACGCCCTGCGCGCCGGCTACCAGGTCGGGCAGGCTCAGCCGGAGGACCTGCTCTATCGCTTCAGCGTCGCCGATACCGGTGAACTGATCCTGCGCGAGGAGCGTCGTGGGGCGGAGGGCAGCGCCATCGCCGTGCACAATCAGCGGCTCGCGGTGTTCGGTGTCGATCCGTTCATCCGCTATGAATGCCCGACCAGCGGTATCCGTTGCGTGCTGTTCAACCCGGCTGACGGCAGCCCGTTGCTGACGATCGTGCGCGATCACCAGGGCGCGGGCGAACTGGCCAAGGCACTGAGCTTTCTGATTCGCAACGTGCAGAAGGGCTGAGAACGGGAGGAAGGATCAGCTCCAGGGCAGGTGACAAAAAACTTCCGGGAGAAGTTTTTGACGTTGCTTGCAACGGCCCGAAGGGTCCCTGCCAGGGGTGGTAGGTGACAAAAAAAACCCCGCCTGAACAGACGGGGTTGAGGATGCGAGCGTGGCGTGCTCGAAACGATTTACAGCAGGATGGTGCGGATGTCCGCCAGCAGCTGCGACAGGCGCAGGGTGAAGCGGGCGGCAGCGGCGCCATTGATCACGCGGTGATCGTAGGACAGCGACAGCGGCAGCATCAGGCGCGGCTGGAAGGCCTTGCCATCCCAGACCGGTTGCATGCTGGCCTTGCTCACACCGAGGATCGCCACCTCCGGCGCGTTGACGATCGGCGTGAAGCCGGTGCCGCCAATGTGACCGAGGCTGGAGATGGTGAAGCAGGCACCCTGCATGTCATCGGCAGAGAGCTTCTTCTTGCGGGCCTTGTCAGCCAGTTCGGCGGCTTCGCCAGCCAGCTGCAGCAGGCTCTTCTGGTCGACGTTCTTGATCACCGGTACCAGCAGGCCATCCGGGGTGTCCACGGCGAAGCCGATGTTCACGTACTTCTTGCGGATGATCGCCTTGCCGCTCGGGGCCAGCGAACTGTTGAAGTCCGGCAGCTCCTTGAGCAGGTGCGCGCACGACTTGAGCAGCAGCGGCAGCACGGTCAGCTTGACGCCGGCCTTCTCGGCCACGGCCTTCTGCGCGACGCGGAAGGCTTCCAGGTCGGTGATGTCGGCGGACTCGAACTGAGTGACGTGCGGCACGTTGAGCCAGCTGCGGTGCAGGTTGGCGGCGCCGACCTGCATCAGGCGGGTCATCGGCACTTCTTCGATTTCGCCGAACTTGCTGAAGTCCACGGTCGGGATCGGCGGAATGCCGGCACCGCCGGTGGCAGCGGCTGCAGCAGCCTGCGGTGCGGCCTTGGCCTTCTGCATCATCGCCTTGACGTGAACCTGCACGTCTTCCTTGAGGATGCGGCCTTTCGGGCCGGTGCCGGCGATGTCCGCCAGTTCGACGCCGAAATCACGGGCCAGCTGACGCACGGCCGGGCCGGCATGCACCTTGGCACCGTCGCGCTTGGGCGCGTTGGCGACTTCGGCAGCCGCCGCCGACAGCGAGGCAATGGCGCGCACTTCGGCGGCCACTTCCGGGGCGGCGCCTTCCGGCACGCGGTGCACTTCCTGGCTGGCTTGCGCCGGCGCAGCTGCCGGGGCAGAACCGGCCACCTTGAGCTTGAGGATCAGGTCGCCGGTGCCGATCTCGTCATCCAGCTTGACCAGCACTGCTTCCACCACACCGGCAGCCGGCGCGGGGATTTCCATGGAGGCCTTGTCGGACTCCAGGGTCAGCAGGCTCTGGTCGGCTTCGATGCTGTCGCCGGCCTTGACCATGATCTCGATGACCTTGCCCTTGGCGCTGGAACCGATGTCCGGCACGTGCACGTCCTGCACGCTGCTGCCGGTCGGCGCGGCGGCCGCTGCCGGAGCAGCAGCGGGAGCGGCTTCGGCTTTCGCGGCAGCCGGGGCGGCGCCTTCGACCTTGAGCTTGAGGATCAGGTCGCCGGTGCCGATCTCGTCATCCAGCTTGACCAGCAGTGCTTCCACCACGCCGGCGGCCGGCGCGGGGATTTCCATGGAGGCCTTGTCGGACTCCAGTGTCAGCAGGCTCTGGTCGGCTTCGATGCGGTCGCCGACCTTGACCATGATCTCGATGACCTTGCCCTTGGCGTCGGAACCGATGTCCGGCACGTGCACGTCCTGCACGCTGCTGCTGGTCGCAGCCGCCGGGGCAGCAGCCGGAGCGGCCGCTTTCGGGGCTTCGGCCGGTGCCGCCGCGGCTTTCGGCGCAGGCGCCGCTTGCGCGGCACCTTCGACTTCCAGCACCAGCAACTCGTCGCCTTCCTTCAGGCGATCACCGATCTTGACCTTCAGTTCCTTGATCACGCCGGCCTTGGGCGAGGGCACTTCCATGGAGGCCTTGTCGGACTCCAGGGTCAGTACGCTCTGCTCGGCTTCGATACGGTCGCCGACCTTCACCAGCAGTTCAATGACCTCGCCTTCACCGCCGAGGTCGGGTACGCGAATCAACTCACTCATCGCTACGCTCCTTAGCAGTCCAGGGGGTTGGCTTTATCGGCGTCGATGCCGAACTTGGCGATGGCATCTGCCAGCACCTTGGCTTCGATCTCGCCACGGTCTACCAGGGCTTCCAGGGCGGCCAGCACGACCCAGTTGCGGTCCACTTCGAAGAAGTGGCGCAGCTGCTTGCGGCTGTCGCTGCGGCCGAAGCCGTCGGTGCCCAGGACCTTGTATTCCTTGCTCGGGATCCACTGACGAACCTGCTCGGCGAACAGCTTCATGTAGTCGGTGGAGGCGATGACCGGCCCCTTGCGACCGTTCAGGCACTCTTCGAGGTAGGTCTTCTTGGGCTTCTGGCCCGGGTGCAGGCGGTTGCTGCGCTCCACGGCCAGGCCGTCGCGACGCAGTTCGTTGAAGCTGGTGACGCTCCACACATCGGCGCCGATGTTGAACTCGTCGCGGAGGATCTTCGCCGCTTCGCGGACTTCGCGCAGGATGGTGCCGGAACCCAGCAGCTGCACGTGGTGCGCGGCTTCCTTCTTGTCTTCCTCGAGCAGGTACATGCCCTTGATGATGCCTTGCTCGACACCTTCCGGCATGGACGGCTGCTGGTAGGACTCGTTCATCACGGTGATGTAGTAGAAGACGTCCTGCTGCTCTTCGGTCATCTGGCGAATGCCTTCGCGGATGATCACGGCGAGCTCGTAGCCGTAGGTCGGGTCGTAGGTGCGGCAGTTGGGAATGGTCGCCGCCAGCATGTGGCTGTGACCGTCTTCGTGCTGCAGACCCTCGCCATTGAGGGTGGTACGACCGGCGGTGCCGCCGATCAGGAAGCCACGGGTGCGGCTGTCGCCAGCGGCCCAGGCCAGGTCGCCGATACGCTGGAAGCCGAACATCGAGTAGAAGATGTAGAACGGCAGCATCGGCTGGTTGTGGCAGGAGTACGAGGTGCCTGCGGCGATGAAGGAACTCATGGCGCCGGCTTCGTTGATGCCTTCCTCGAGGATCTGACCTTTCTTGTCCTCTTTGTAGAACATCACCTGGTCTTTATCGACCGGCTCGTAGAGCTGACCGACCGAGGAGTAGATGCCGAGCTGGCGGAACATGCCTTCCATACCGAAGGTACGGGCCTCGTCCGGAATGATCGGGACGATGCGCTGGCCGAGTTCCTTGTCCTTGACCAGCTGCGCGAGGATGCGCACGAAGGCCATGGTGGTGGAGATTTCACGATCGCCCGAACCGTCGAGGATGGCCTTGAGGGTATCCAGCGGCGGGGTGGGGATGCTGAAGCTCTGCTGGCGACGCTGCGGTACGAAGCCGCCCAGCGCGTTGCGGCGCTCGTGCAGGTACTTGTACTCGGGGCTGCCCGGCTCCGGACGAACGAACGGCAGGTTCTCCAGCTCTTCGTCCTTGACCGGAATGTCGAAGCGGTCGCGGAACTGGCGCAGGCTGTCGACATCGACCTTCTTGGTGTTGTGCGCGGTGTTTTTCGCTTCACCGGCGCCGGTACCGTAGCCCTTGATGGTCTTGGCCAGGATCACGGTCGGCTGGCCGCTGTGGTTGACCGCCTGATGATAGGCCGCGTAGACCTTGTACGGGTCGTGGCCGCCACGGTTGAGCTTCCAGATCTCGTCGTCGGAGAGGTCCTTGACCATCTCCTGCAGCTCGGGGCTGTTGAAGAAATGCTGGCGTACGTAGGCGCCGTCTTTGGCCTTGTAGTTCTGGTATTCACCGTCGACCACTTCGTCCATGCGACGCTGCAGGGCGCCGTCCTTGTCCTTGGCGAACAGCGGGTCCCAGAAGCGGCCCCAGACCACCTTGTTGACGTTCCACTGGGCGCCACGGAACACGCCTTCGAGTTCCTGAATGATCTTGCCGTTGCCGCGAACCGGGCCGTCGAGGCGCTGCAGGTTGCAGTTGATGACGAAGATCAGGTTGTCCAGCTTCTCGCGGCCCGCCAGGGAGATGGCACCGAGGGATTCCGGCTCGTCGCACTCGCCGTCGCCCATGAAGCACCAGACCTTCTGCTTGCCGGCCGGGATGAAGCCGCGCGCTTCCAGGTACTTCATGAAACGCGCCTGGTAGATCGCCTGGATCGGGCCCAGACCCATGGATACGGTCGGGAACTGCCAGAAGTCCGGCATCAGCCAGGGGTGCGGATAGGAGGACAGGCCCTTGCCGTCGACTTCGCGACGGAAGTTCTTCATCTGGTCTTCGTCGATGCGGCCTTCCATGAAGGCGCGGGCGTAGACGCCAGGGCTGGCGTGGCCCTGATAGAACACCAGGTCGCCGCCGTGCTCGTCGGTCGGGGCCTGGAAGAAGTAGTTGAAACCGATGTCATAGAGCGTCGCCGAGGAGGCGAAGCTGGAGATGTGGCCGCCCAGATCCGGGTCGTCCAGGTTGGTGCGCATCACCATGGCCAGGGCGTTCCAGCGCACCAGCGAGCGGATGCGGCGTTCCATGAACAGGTCGCCGGGCATGCGCGCTTCATGGGTAACCGGAATGGAGTTGCGGTACGGCGTGGTGATCGCGTAGGGCAGTTGCGCACCGCTACGGGTGGCCAGCTCGCCCAGACGGGTCATCAGGTAATGGGCTCGGTCTTCACCCTCACGGTCGAGGACGGATTCAAGGGCGTCCAGCCATTCCTGGGTTTCGATCGGATCGAGGTCTTGCATGGCTTGCTCCAGGGCGGAAAGGCTTCCAGAATCGGAGGCCAGTTGGGTCTCGCCGGCTTTTTGGGCGGGCAAGTTGAAATTCTTGGATTTACCGGGGGTAGGACCGGCCGCTTGTAGTTTTACTACATTTCGACGGCGGATTCAGCCCTCTGGATACAATTCTTTAGTAGTAAAACTACAATTCGCGGCGCTGCCGGCCGCGCGTGCCCCGCAGGAGCGGGGTTCCGGGCGTTTGCACCGTGCGTCCGGCAGTCCGCCAAAAGGATAGACCATGAGCCTGCCGTTGCTGGTCGAGTTGCCCCCTTCCCTTATTGCCCTGTCCGAACGCGCCGAGCAGTCGCTGCAGACCGCGCTGGCCGAGCATGAGGGGCTGTCTGCGCGCTTCGCCGCCTGGCCGCAGGCGCGGCATGACGCCTGGCGACAGGTCGCGGCCCTGAGTGATTTCGTCGCAGAGCAGGCGCAGCGTGATCCACAGATGTTCAGCGCGCTTGCCGAGTCGGGGGAGCTGGAGCGCAGCCTGGCGCCGGGCGAGCTGCGTCAGCAGCTGCAGGCGCTGTTGGCCGACTGTGCCGATGAGGAGGCGCTGGGGCGTTGCCTGCGGCGCTTCCGCAGCCGCCAGCAGTTGCGCATCATCTGGCGTGACTTCAGCCGTCAGGCGGCGCTCGGCGAAACCTGCCGCGACCTCTCCGACCTGGCCGACGCCTGCATCGACCTGGCCTACCACTGGCTCTATCCGCGCCATTGCGAGCAGTTCGGCACCCCGGCCGGCCGGCGCAGCGGCCAGGCGCAGCACATGGTCATCCTCGGCATGGGCAAGCTCGGCGCGCACGAGCTCAATCTGTCCTCGGACATCGACCTGATCTTCGGCTACCCGGAGGGCGGCGAGACCGAGGGCGTGAAGCGCCCGCTGGACAACCAGGAGTTCTTCATCCGCCTGGGGCAGAAGCTGATCAAGGCGCTGGACGCGATCACCGTCGACGGCTTCGTCTTCCGTACCGACATGCGCCTGCGCCCCTATGGTTCCTCCGGTGCGCTGGTGTTCAGCTTCAATGCCCTGGAGCAGTACTACCAGGATCAGGGGCGCGACTGGGAGCGCTACGCGATGATCAAGGCGCGCGTGGTCGGCGGTGACCAGCAGGCGGGCGCCGAGCTGCTGGAGATGCTGCGGCCCTTCGTCTATCGCCGCTACCTGGATTTCTCCGCCATCGAGGCACTGCGCTCGATGAAGCAGCTGATCCAGCAGGAGGTGCGGCGCAAGGGCATGAGCGAGAACATCAAGCTCGGCGCCGGTGGTATCCGCGAGATCGAGTTCATCGCCCAGGCCTTCCAGCTGATCCATGGCGGGCGCGATCTCAGCCTGCAGCAGCGGCCGCTGCTCAAGGTGCTGGCCACGCTGCAGGGGCAGGGCTACCTGCCGCCGGCGGTGGTCGCTGAAATGAAAGAGGGCTACGAGTTCCTGCGCTACGCCGAGCATGCCCTGCAGGGCATCGGTGACCGGCAGACGCAGATGCTCCCGGCGGACCCGCTCGACCAGGCGCGCGTGGCGGCGATCATGGGCTTCGCCGACTGGGCGAGTTTCCACGAGCGCCTGATGCACTGGCGTGGGCGCATCGAGTGGCACTTCCAGCAGGTGATCGCCGATCCCGACGAGGACGAGGCGCAGGGCAGCGAGGCCTGTGTCGGCGCCGAATGGCTGCCGCTCTGGGAAGGCGCGCTGGATGAGGAGGCCGCCGTGCAGCAGTTGCAGGAGGCCGGGTTCGGCGAGGCCGGAGCGGCCTTCCGGCGCCTGGTCGACCTGCGCAATGGTCCGCAGGTGCGGGCCATGCAGCGCCTCGGGCGTGAGCGGCTGGATGCCTTCATTCCGCGCCTGCTGGCCCAGACCATCGAGCACGACAGCCCCGACCTGGTGCTGGAGCGCGTGCTGCCGCTGGTGGAAAAGGTGGCGCGACGTTCCGCCTACCTGGTGTTGCTCAGCGAGAACCCCGGTGCGCTGGAACGCCTGATCACCCTGTGTGCGGCCAGCCCGTGGATTGCCGAGCAGATCGCGCGCTTCCCGCTGCTGCTCGACGAACTGCTCAACGAGGGGCGGCTGTACTCGCCGCCGCTGGCGCCGGAACTCGCCGCCGAGCTGCGCGAGCGGCTGATCCGTATTCCCGAAGAGGACCTCGAGCAGCAGATGGAAGCGCTGCGCCACTTCAAGCTGGCGCACAGCCTGCGCGTGGCGGCGTCGGAGATCGCCGGTACGTTGCCGCTGATGAAGGTGTCGGACTACCTGACCTGGCTGGCCGAGGCGATTCTCGATCAGGTGCTGGCGCTGGCCTGGCAGCACACGGTGCAGCGCCACGGCCGCCCGTCGCGTGCCGATGGTACGCCTTGCGCTCCGGATTTCATCATCGTCGGCTACGGCAAGGTCGGCGGCCTGGAGTTCGGTCATGGCTCGGACCTGGACCTGGTGTTCATCCATGATGGCGACCCGCAGGCCGAGACCGACGGCGCCAAGCCTATCGACGGGGCGCAGTTCTTCACCCGGCTGGGGCAGCGCATCATCCACCTGCTGACGACCCAGACCACCTCCGGCGCGCTGTACGACGTGGACATGCGCCTGCGTCCATCCGGCGCGGCCGGGCTGCTGGTCAGTTCGCTGGGGGCCTTCCAGCGTTACCAGGAAAACGAAGCCTGGACCTGGGAGCACCAGGCGCTGGTCCGTGCGCGGGTGCTGGTGGGCTGCCCGCGCCTGGCGGGCGAGTTCGCCCGGGTGCGCGCCGAGGTGCTCGGGCGCCAGCGTGACGTGGTCGCGCTGCGCGGCGAAGTCAGCGAGATGCGCGCGAAGATGCGCGACAACCTCGGTACCCGCGCCACGGCGGCCGGCACCGGGGAAAACGCCTTCGATGCGGCGAGCTCCTTCGATCTGAAGCAGGATGCCGGTGGTATCGTCGATATCGAATTTATGGTGCAATACGCGGCTCTGGCCTGGTCGTGGCAACACCCGCAACTGCTTGAATTCACCGACAACATCCGCATCCTCGAGGGGCTCGAGCGGGTCGGTCTGATGTCGGCGGAAGATGCCGGGTTGCTCCGCGAGGTCTACAAGGTTTACCGCTCGGCCGCTCACCGCCAGGCGCTGCAGAAGCAGCCCGGGGTGGTGCCGGGTGATCAGTTCCAGGATGAGCGCCACGCCGTGATGCGGCTGTGGCGCCAGCTGGAACTGGGTTGATGGCCGCAGGGCCGTACGAATGATCGAACCGCGAAGCGAATTGAGGAGCAGGCAAGATGTCGATGTCCGACCGTGATGGCGTGATCTGGTACGACGGTGAACTGGTACCGTGGCGCGAAGCGACTACCCATGTGCTGACCCATACCCTGCACTACGGCATGGGTGTGTTCGAGGGCGTGCGCGCCTACAACACGCCGGACGGCACCTCGATCTTCCGCCTGCAGGCGCACACCGATCGCCTGTTCGACTCCGCGCACATCTTCAACATGCAGATTCCCTTCTCCAAGGAAGAGATCAACGAGGCGCAGCGCGCCGCCGTGCGTGAGAATGGCCTGGAAAGCGCCTACCTGCGCCCGATGGTGTTCTTCGGCAGCGAAGGCATGGGCCTGCGTGCCGCCGGCCTGAAGGTGCACGTGATCGTCGCCGCCTGGCACTGGGGCGCCTACATGGGCGAAGAAGCCCTGCAGACCGGTATCAAGGTGCGCACCAGCTCCTACACCCGTCACCACGTCAACATCTCCATGACCCGCGCCAAGGCCAACGGCAACTACATCAACTCGATGCTGGCCCTGCAGGAAGCGATTTCCGGCGGCGCCGACGAGGCCATGCTGCTGGACCCGGAAGGCTACGTGGCCGAGGGTTCGGGCGAGAACATCTTCCTGGTCAAGGATGGCGTGGTGTACACCCCGGAGGTGACCTCCTGCCTCAACGGCATCACCCGCAACACCATCCTCACCCTGGCCGACGAGCTGGGTATCAAGGTGGTCGAGAAGCGCATCACCCGTGACGAGGTGTACATCTGCGACGAGGCCTTCTTCACCGGCACCGCCGCCGAAGTCACGCCGATCCGCGAAGTGGATGGCCGTCAGATCGGTATCGGCCGTCGTGGCCCGGTTACCGAAAAACTGCAGAAAGCCTATTTCGACCTGGTAACCGGCAAGACCAGTGCGCACGCCGAGTGGCGTACGCGGGTCAAGTAAGCCGGTCATCTGGGCTATGACGGGGAGGCGCTGAGCCTCCCCGGTCGTTTCTGGAAAGGATATGAAGATACTGATCGTTGGGCCCAGTTGGGTGGGCGACATGGTGATGGCGCAGACGCTGTTCCAGTGCCTGAAGCAGCGTCATCCGGCGTGCGAGATCGACGTGCTGGCGCCGGACTGGAGCCGGCCCATACTCGAGCGCATGCCCGAGGTGCGTGCGGCGCTGAGCCTGCCGCTGGGCCATGGCGTGCTCGACCTGGGTGCGCGTCGACGCATCGGCAAGTCGCTAGCCGGTCAGTACGACCAGGCCATTCTGCTGCCCAATTCGCTGAAGTCCGCCCTGGTGCCCTGGTTCGCCGGCATCGCCAAACGCACGGGCTGGAAGGGCGAGATGCGCTATGGCCTGCTCAACGATATCCGCACGCTGGACAAGGCGCGCTATCCGCTGATGATCGAGCGCTTCATGGCGCTGGCCTTCGAGCCCGGCGCCGAGCTGCCGCAGCCCTATCCGCAGCCGCGCCTGGTGATCGACGAGGCCAGCCGTGGCGAGGCACTGGCCAAGTTCGGTCTGCAGCTGGATCGTCCGGTGCTGGCGCTGTGCCCTGGCGCCGAGTTCGGCGAGGCCAAGCGTTGGCCGGCGGAGCACTACGCCAAGGTCGCCGAGGTCAAGATCCGCCAGGGCTGGCAGGTCTGGCTGTTCGGTTCGAAGAACGACCATGCCGGTGGCGAAGACATCCGCATGCGCCTGATCCCCGGGCTGCGCGAGGAAGTCAGCAACCTCTCCGGGCAGACCAGCCTGGCCGAGGCCATCGACCTGATGTCCGCCGCCACCGCCGTGGTGTCCAACGACTCCGGGTTGATGCATGTGGCCGCGGCACTGAATCGCCCGCTGGTGGCCGTCTACGGTTCCACCTCGCCGGGGTTCACCCCGCCTTTGGCCGATCGTGTCGAGATCGTCCGCCTGGGCCTGGAATGCAGCCCCTGCTTCGAACGTACCTGCCGTTACGGGCACTACAACTGCCTGCGCGAACTCAAGCCGCGCCCGGTGATCGAGGCGCTGGATCGATTGGTCGGTGAAACCCTGACCCTGGTCGAGGGCGACTGATCTTGCGGGTACTGATCATCAAGACGTCGTCGCTGGGCGACGTGGTACACACCCTGCCGGCGCTGACCGATGCGGCTCGCGCTATCCCCGGTATCCGCTTCGACTGGGTCGTGGAAGAAGGCTTCGCCGAGATTCCTGCCTGGCATCCGGCCGTGGCCCAGGTAATTCCGGTGGCCATCCGCCGTTGGCGCAAGCACCCGCTGCGCACCTGGCACAGTGGCGAGTGGGCACGCTTCAAGCAGCGCCTGCGCGAGACCCGCTACGACCTGGTGATCGACGCCCAGGGGCTGCTCAAGAGCGCCTGGCTGACACGCTATGTGCAGGCCCCCGTGGCCGGGCTGGATCGTGATTCGGCGCGGGAGCCGTTGGCCAGCCGCTTCTACGATCGTCGCTACGCGGTGGCCAAGGAGCAGCATGCCCTGGAACGAGTGCGCCAGCTGTTCGCCAAGGCGCTGGGTTATGCACTGCCATCGGGCAGCGCTGACTACGGCCTCGACCGAGCGGCACTGATGGACGCTGCGGCGCCGCCCTATCTGGTGTTTCTCCACGGTACCACCTGGGCCAGCAAGCACTGGCCTGAGGCCGATTGGCGCGCGCTGGCCGAACGCATGGACGAACTGGGCTGGGCTGTGCGCCTGCCCTGGGGCAGCGAGGCCGAGAAGGCGCGTGCCGAGCGCATCGCCGCCGGGCTCGCGCATGCGGCCGTGCTGCCGAAGCTGAACCTGGCCGGAGTGGCCAAGGTGATCGCCGGGGCCAGTGCCTGCGTGTCCGTCGACACCGGGCTGGGCCACCTGGCGGCGGCGCTGGATGTGCCCAACATTTCCCTTTACGGGCCGACCTTGCCGGGCAAGGTCGGCGCCTATGGCCGTGGCCAGATTCATCTGTGTGCCAGTGGCCCGGGTGCGGGCAGCGGTGATCGCGACAAGCCCTGCTTCGACGGCCTGGGCGCCGAGCGTGTCGGCCTGGAACTGGAGGCACTGCTGCTGGCGCCTCCTGGCACCCTTTAAGGAGCGGCTATGCAGCTGGCCTTCGTTCTCTACAAGTACTTCCCGTTCGGCGGGCTTCAGCGTGACTTCATGCGCATCGCCCTGGAGTGCCAGGCGCGCGGCCACGCCATTCGTGTCTACACCCCGATCTGGGAAGGCGACACTCCCGCAGGCTTCGACGTGCGCGTGGCGCCGGTGCGGGCACTGTTCAACCACCGTCGCAACGAGAAATTCAGCGCCTGGCTGCAGGCCGACCTGGCGCGTGATCCGGTCGACCGGGTGATCGGTTTCAACAAGATGCCGGGGCTGGACGTCTACTACGCCGCCGATGGTTGCTTCGAGGACAAGGCGCAGACCCTGCGCAATCCGATCTACCGGCGCTGGGGGCGCTACAAGCACTTCGCCGACTACGAACGCGCGGTATTCGCGCCGGAGTCGAAGACCGAGATTCTGATGATCTCCGAGGTGCAGCAGCCCCTGTTCATCAAGCACTACAAGACCCCGCTGCAGCGTTTCCACCTGCTGCCACCCGGTATTGCCCAGGATCGCCGGGCGCCGGCGAACGCCGCCGAGATGCGTGCGGACTTCCGCCGCGAGTTTCAGCTGGGCGACGACGACCTGCTGCTGGTGCAGATCGGTTCGGGGTTCAAGACCAAGGGCCTGGACCGCAGCCTCAAGGCGCTGGCCGCGCTGCCGCGGGAGCTGCGCAAGCGCACCCGGCTGATCGCCATCGGCCAGGACGACCCCAAGCCCTTCCTGCTGCAGGTCAAGGCCCTGGGCCTGTCCGACCAGGTGCAGATACTCAAGGGGCGCAGCGACATCCCGCGCTTCCTGCTCGGTGCCGACCTGCTGATCCATCCGGCCTACAACGAGAACACCGGCACCGTGCTGCTGGAGGCGCTGGTTTCCGGTCTGCCGGTGCTGGTCACCGATGTCTGTGGCTACGCCCACTACATCGCCGAGGCCGATTGCGGGCGGGTGCTGCCCAGCCCCTTCGAGCAGGAACGCCTCAATCGCACCCTGGCCGACATGCTGGCCGACCCCGAGCGCCGCGCGTTCTGGGGGCGCAACGGCCTGGCCTATGCCGACAGTGCCGACCTCTATTCCATGCCGCAGAAGGCTGCGGATGTGATCCTGGCCCCGAGGTGCCCGTGAAGCTGATTCTCGCCGAACCCTTCAAGCGCCTGTGGGCGAACCGTGACGCCTTCGCTGCCGTCGAGGCGCTGCAGGGGCAGGTCTACCGCGAGCTGGAGGGGCGCCGTACGCTGCGCACCGAAGTCGACGGCCGCGGTTATTTCGTCAAGATTCATCGCGGCATCGGTTGGGGCGAGATCGTCAAGAACCTGCTGACCGCCAAGGCCCCCGTACTGGGCGCCGCTCAGGAGTGGCAGGCGATCCAGCGCCTCGGCGAAGCCGGCGTGGCGACCATGACGGCGGTGGCCTACGGTGAGCGCGGCAGCAACCCGGCGCGCCAGCACTCGTTCATCATCACCGAGGAGCTGGCGCCGACCGTGGATCTGGAGCAGCTCAGCCTCAACTGGGCGCAGCAGCCACCCCGGCCCGAACTCAAGTGGGCGCTGATCCGCGAAGTGGCGCAGATGACCGGTACCATGCACCGTGCCGGGGTCAATCACCGCGACTGCTATATCTGCCACTTCCTGTTGCACACCGACCGGCCGATCCAGGCGGGTGACCTGCGCCTGTCGGTCATCGATCTGCATCGTGCCCAGGTGCGCGAGCGAACCCCGCGCCGCTGGCGCGACAAGGACCTGGCTGCCCTGTATTTCTCGGCCCTGGACATCGGCCTGACCCGCCGCGACAAGCTGCGCTTCCTGCGCACCTACTTCCAGCGCCCGCTGCGCCAGGTGCTGCGCGACGAAGCGCGCCTGCTCGCCTGGCTGGAGCGCAAGGCGGCGAAACTGTATGAGCGCAAGCAGCGCTATGGAGATCGACTGTAGATGTCGGATAGAAAGACATTGATCGTCCCGGGGATGAAGGTCGCGCTTGTGCCGTGCCCGGCACTGGGGGATACCACGTTGTTCCTGCGCCTGGCCTGGCGCCTGCAGGCCGCTGGTGCGCAGATCACCTTGGCCTCCGTTTCGCTGGCTTCGATACGTGAATATCTGCCAGGCCTGATCGTGGCTGGTGATGCACCGCCAGACGTTGTCGGCTTGGCAGCGTGCAATGATCTGGTGATCTGCGCTGTCGATTGGCTGGTGGAAACGAAGCTGGATAACGTTGCCTACCTGGCCGGCAAGAAACTGCCGCGCCAGTTCAAGCCAGAGGAGCAGCCGGTATCGCTCAGGGGGCAGGTGATCCCCGGGGCGCACAACGTGATCTGCCGCAACCCCAAGGCAGGCAAGACGATGGTGCAGTGGATCGATCTGTACGCCGAAGAAATTCTGGGTTTGGATCTGGCAGCGCCGATCACCGGGTTTCAGGCATTGCCGAAACCCGCGGATGATGCCGAGCGCCGCGTGGCGATCTTCCCGACCACTCCCCATGTCAGCAAGAATTTCTCGACCTCCGGCTTCAGGCGCCTGGCCCGACACCTGGCAGTGAAGGGCTGGCAGGTGGAGTTCGTCGGCATTCCGCCGGAGCAACAGGCGTTGAGCGCGCAGTATCCGGGCTGCACGGTGCATGCATTCGCCGACCTCAAAGGGCTGGTCGACTATCTGCGCACCTGCTCCGTGGTCATCAGTAACGATTCGGGGGGCGGGCATCTTGGCTCGCTTCTTGGGCTGCGCACATTCACCATCACGCGTCGTCGTAACGATTTCACCTGGCGTCCCGGTTTCAACGATCTCAACCAGGTCATCAATCCAGTGATCAGTTTCAAGTGGATGGGTAATACGGTCTGGCGGCCTTTCATTCCCTTGCGACGTATCTTGAGTGCGCTCGCCGATGTGAGGGGTTGCTAGTTATGTCGGCGTGGAAGCATCACGTGAATGAGCCGATTCTGCTGGCGGCCTTTGGCTCGCTCGAGGCTGTGTTCGCTCTGCAGGGGGAGCGGCTCACCAAGGACCCTCTATCGGAAGTCATCCGGATCGAGCGCGAAGGCGTGCGTTATTACGTCAAGCGATATTGGGGCGCCGGAAAGGGGTTGCGTCGCTATCTTGGGCGGCCGCGGGTCAAGGCGGAATGGCAGAACCTGAAGCTGTTCGCCAAGTGGGGTATCCCGACGGCTCCCATAGTTGCCTACGGGCTTGAGAGGAATGCTGGTGCCTTCGTGCGGGGGGCGCTGGTGACGCGCGAGCTGGAAGGCACCCTTGACCTTGCCGAGCTTGCCAATCGTGAGGACGAGCGTCTGGCCGACCCTGACTGGGTCATGCGCGTCAGCCGACAGCTGGCCAAGGGCACGCGGACGTTGCACGATCACCACTTCACCCACAATGACCTGAAGTGGCGCAACCTGCTGGTCAACGAGAAGGCCGAGCTGTTCTTCATCGACTGTCCCACCGGCAGCTTCTGGTGGGGCCCCCTGCTGCGCTATCGCATCGTCAAGGACCTGGCCTGCCTCGACAAGGTAGCCAAGCGCGTGCTGTCGCGAACGCAGCGCCTGCGTTTCTATCTGCAGTACCGTGGCCGTGACCGCCTCGGCGCACGCGACAAGCGGCGCCTGCGTCAGGTGCTGAAATTTTTCGAGGGTAGGGAATGACGGATTTCGTCTCGCAGCAGGATCGCGCGCTGCTCGAGCAGCATGGTCTGGCCAGTTTCGATGCACTCTGGGCGTTGAAGCTGGAGGCCGTGGATGAACCGAACACCGAGCGGGGCGGCTGGAGCAGCGTCTATCGGTTGGACCTGGGTGAGCGGGCGTTCTACCTCAAGCGGCAGAGCAACCACCTGACGCGCAGCGTCCTGCATCCATGGGGAGAGCCGACCTTCGCCCGTGAGTTCCGCAACATCCGTCGTTACGCCGAGCTGGCGATTCCGGCGTTGCAGGCCGCCTTCTTCGGCGAGCGGCGCATGCCCGGCGAGCGCCGCGCGATCTTGCTGACGCGTGCGCTGGACGGCTGGCAGGATCTGGACAGCTGGCTGGCGCAATGGCCGACGCTGGGTGCGGCGCAGCAGAATGCGATCCTGCGGGCCACGGGCGACCTGGCGGGCGTCCTGCACCGGGCAGGGCAGATGCATGGCTGCTTCTACCCCAAGCACATCTTCTTGCGTGAGCAGGGGGGCGGTTTCGAGGCGCAACTGATCGATCTGGAGAAGACCCGCCCGTTGCTTTTCGGCCGCCGCGACCGGATCAAGGACCTGGAACCGCTGCTGCGTCGCGCGAGCGTCTGGAGCGAGGCGAACGTCCGCACCCTGCTGGCGGCGTACCTGGGCCACAGTGACAGCGTAGACACCTGGTGGCATCAGCTGGAAGCGCGCAAGCGCTACAAGGAGGCACGCTGATGTCGCTGCGGGACCTGAGCCAGGCTGGGCGTACGCCGGCACTGCCGCTGCAGGTGCAGATGGCCGATACCACCGTGCAGGTGAGCGAGTGGCTGCGGGTGCTGCCGGGCCAGCGCTACGTGGGCGTGGCCACCTGGCAAGGGCGCGAGGTGCTGGCCAAGCTGCTGGTTGGCGGTCGCGCGCAGCGCCATTATCAGCGCGAGCTGGATGGCGCCCGCCTGCTGGCCGGGCAGGGGCTGCCGACGCCGGCGCTGCTGGCGCATGGCTTCGTCGAGGGGCAGGGCGGCTGGTTGCTGTTCGAGTATCTCTCGGGGGCGCAAAGCCTTTGGTCGGCCTGGCAGGCCGTCGCCGCCGAACCACTGCTGACGGATGCGCAGCAGGCGGTGCTGGGGGAGGCGCTGGCGACGGTCGGCAGCCTGCATGCGCAAGGCCTGTGGCAGGCCGACCTGCATCTGGACAACCTGTTGCGTCATGACGGCAGCCTGTACCTGATCGACGGTGGCGGGGTATGCGCCGAGACGCCTGGCCAGCCGCTGTCGCGGGCGCGTGTGCTGGAGAACCTGGGAGTGTTCTTCGCCCAGTTGCCAGCCGAGCTGGAGCCCTGCCTCGAGGAGCTGCTGATCCATTACCTGCTGGCCAATGGCGAACACGCGCTGCCGCTGGAGATGCTCCAGGCCGAGGTGGCCAAGGTGCGCCGCTGGCGCCTGCGTGACTACCTGAGAAAGGCGGCGCGTGAGTGCAGCCTGTTCACCGCGCGCATTGGCGCCTTCGGCCTGCGCGTGCTGCGTCGTGAGGCCGAGCCGGCCCTGCAGCCGCTGCTGGCCGAGCTGGATGCGCGCATCGAGGGCGGGCATATCTACAAGACGGGTGGCGCGGCCACGGTGGCGCGCGTCGATGTCGATGGCAGGCCGCTGGTGGTCAAGCGCTACAACGTGAAGAACCTGCTGCACTGGTTCAAGCGCTTCTGGCGTCCGAGCCGAGCCTGGCACAGCTGGCGCGAAGGCAATCGCCTGCAGTTGCTGGGCATCGTCACGCCGACGCCGCTGGCGGTAATCGAGCGCCGCTGGTGCTGGCTGCGTGGACGTGCGTACCTGATTACCGACTATTGTGGTGGGCAGGATATAATCGCGCGTTTCGAGGCATATCAGCAGGCAACGCCCCCGGAAATCGAGCTGCTGGCGCTGGATCGACTGTTCGCGGCGATGCTGCGTGAACGCATCAGCCATGGTGATTTCAAGGGGCACAACCTGTTCTGGGATGAGGTGCAGGGCGCCTGGTCGCTGATCGACCTGGATGCCATGCGTCAGCATCGCAGTGCGCGCAGCTTCGCTCGGGCCTATGCCCGCGACCGCGCCCGTTTCCTGCGCAACTGGCCGGCGGACTCCGCCTTGCACCAGTTGCTCGACCAACGTTTACCGCAGGTGCCAGGCACCTGCCCGAATTAGAGGCTCAAACCTGTGGCATTGACCATTCTCGGCCTGTCCGGCGCCCTCAGTCACGATCCCTCCGCCGCGCTGTACATCGACGGCAAACTGATCGCGGCGGTGGAAGAGGAGCGCTTCGTGCGCGACAAGCATGCGAAGAACCGCATGCCCTACGAGTCGGCCAAGTTCTGTCTGGAACAGGCGGGTATCAAGCCCTCTGACGTCGATGTGGTGGCCATTCCCTTCGCCCCCATCAGCATCTTCGAGAAGGCTCGCTGGCAGTACGCCAAGCGCTACGCCTACGCGCCGGATCGCGCCCTCGATGCGATCCTGTTCGGCAACCGCCGCTACAAGCGCTACAAGAAGCGTATCGAGTGGTGCCTGGTGCAGCTCGGCTTCGATCTGAAGAAGGTCAAGATCGAGCCGGTCGAGCACCACCTGGCGCACGCCTCCAGTGCCTACCACTGCTCGGGTTTCACGGAAAAGACCGCGATCCTCGGCATCGATGGCAAGGGCGAGTACGCCACCACCTTCTTCGGCTACGGCGAGAACGGCAAGATCCACAAGATCAAGGAGTTCTTCGATCCGGACTCGCTCGGCGGCCTGTATGGCGCGATCACCGAATACCTCGGTTTCGAGATGCTCGACGGCGAGTTCAAGGTCATGGGCATGGCGCCCTACGGCGATGCCGCCAAGTACGATTTCTCGCGCCTGGCCAAGTTCGAGAACGGCGAGCTGATCATCAACACCGAGTACGCCAACGTCATCGGTTTCCGCCGCTACAAGGAAAACGGCAAGGGCTACTACTTCTCGCCCAAGCTGATCGAGTGGCTCGGGCCGAAGCGTGAGGGCGACATCGCCGACGACCCCTACATCCATTATGCCGCCAGCATGCAGGCGCTGTTCGAGAAGCTGGCGCTGCAGATGATGGAGCACTACCTCGGCGACATCCTCAAGGAAACCGGCAAGATCGCCTTCGCCGGTGGCTGCGCGCTGAACGTCAAGCTGAACCAGAAGATCATCGCCCGCGACGACGTCAAGGAGCTGTTTGTGCAGCCGGCTTCCGGCGACGCGGGGACCGCCGTCGGTGCGGCAGCTTACGTGTCGAACCAGCGTGGCGTGCCGGTGGAGAAGATGGAGCACGTCTACCTCGGCCCCTCCTATTCCAACGAAGACGTCATCGCCGCCTGCGCCAGGCACCCGCACCAGCCGGTATTCAAGCGCATCGACAACACCCCGGAGCGCATCGCCCGGATCATGGTCGACGGCAACCCGGTGGCCTGGTTCCAGGGCCGTATGGAGTTCGGTCCGCGCGCCCTCGGCGGGCGTTCGATCATCGGCTGCCCGAGCGTGCCGGGCGTGGCTGACCGCATCAACGAGCAGATCAAGTTCCGCGAGCGCTGGAGACCCTTCTGCCCGTCGATGCTCGACAGCGTGGCGGCGAAGATGCTCAAGGTCGATCACCCGAGCCCGTTCATGACCTTCACCTTCGAGGTCAACGACGAGTGGAAGGAGCGTGTGGGTGAAGTGGTGCACGAGGACGGTACCTCGCGTGCCCAGGTGCTGGAGCGCCAGTACAACCCGCGCTGGTACGACCTGATGCTGGAGCTGGAGAAGCTCACCGGCAACGGTGTATCGCTGAACACCTCGCTCAACCGTCGCGGCGAGCCGATGATCTGCTCGCCGACCGATGCCCTGAACATGTTCTACGGCTCGGACCTGCAGTACCTGATCATGGAAGACATCCTCGTGGTCAAGGACGGCAAGGACTGGTATGACGGCGTCTGAACAGGCCCCGGGCCCGGCGCAGCGCTGGGTCCTGCAGTTCTGTCACGGCTATGACGGCCCGTTTCTGGATTGCGCGCGGCAATACGCGGTGCTGTTCAAGGGCACGCCGTACAAGGTCTGCACCGTCTACCTGACCGGCGCGCCTTCGGCCGAGATCGAGCGCGGCTCGGCCTCCGACGAGGTGATCTTCCTCGACTATTCCAGCGCGCAGGTCCGTGGTCTCAAGTTGGGGGCGATCCGTGATTTCCGCCGCATCGCGGCCTCGCGCGACTTCGCCCTGTGCATCGCACACCGCTTCAAGCCGATCTACGTCGCGCTGCTGGGCAGTGCGTTGCCGGTGATCGGCGTGCACCATGCGTTCGGCGACTACAAGCGGCGCTCCCGGCAGCTGTTCGCCAACTGCTTGCGCAAGCGCCTGAGCCTGCTCGGCGTGTCCAACGCCGTACGCGACGACATGCGCGCCTGCCTGCCCTCCTGGCCAGCCGAGCGTATCGAGACCCTGTACAACCGCATCGACATCGCGGCCGTGCAGGCCGAACAGGTTTGCCGCGAGCAGGCCCGTGAGCATCTGGGTTTGCCGGCGGACGCCTGGGTGGTCGGCAACGTCGGTCGCCTGCATCCGGACAAGGACCAGGCCACGTTGATTCGCGGCTTCGCCCAGGCATTGCCGCAACTGCCGGCCGGCAGTTTGCTGGCGATCATGGGCAGTGGCCGGCTGGAGGCCCAGCTCAAGGCCCTGGCAGCCGAACTGGGTGTCGGCGATGCCGTGCGCTTTCTTGGCCAGGTGGCCAACGGCCGGCGCTATTTCAAGGCGTTCGACGTGTTCGCCCTGACCTCCGACCACGAGCCGTTCGGCATGGTGTTGCTGGAGGCGATGGCGGCTAGGGTCGCGGTGCTGGCAACGGAGTGTGGTGGGGCTCCAGAGGTGGTAGGGGCCGCTGAGGCGCTGTTCCCCCTTGGCGATGACGCGGTGCTGAGCGCTCGCCTGATCGAGACATCCCGCTCCGGCTCCGCTCAGGACGGCGTGATTCGGGTTCAACGCTGTTTCACGGACGAGGTTGCGTGTGCGCATTTCTGGTCGCTTCCCAGCGTACGCCTTCTCATGCAGGAGATTGCATAATGCCCAGCCGTGAACCTCGGCAGCTGGTTTATCTCGTTTATGGCGGGAAGCCTGAGTATCACCGGGAGGCCAAGTACAGCATTCTCTCGGCCTACTACCACGCGCAGGGAAAATGTCCGCGGATTCTGCTCTACACCGATGAGCCCGCCCAGTTCGCTGGCTGGCCGGTGGAGGTGATCGAACTCGATGCGGCCACATTGAAGGAGTGGACCGGACCAGCGTCCTACCTGCACCGGCGCAAGGCGGCGGCCATTCGTGATGCCCTGGCGTATGCGGATCAGAGCATATTCATCGACACCGATACCTTCTTCACGTCCTCGCCGTTGACGCTGTTCGAGCGCCTGGCGAACGCTCCCTGGCTGGTGGACGAGATCGAAGGCGTGTGGAAAGAGCACAAAGGCAAGGTGCTGCATGATTTGCTGGCGCCTCATCTGGCGGATCGTCACGGTGTGGATCAGAACATGTTGCTGATCAATTCCGGTGTGCTGGGATTCCAGGCGGATGCCTCTCGGATCATGGATGAGACACTGGCGTTGATCGATGAGATGCATCCGATGGTTCCTGACATTCATATCATCGAGCAATTCGCCGTGGGCGTCGCGGCCAGGCACCTGGGGAGACCCGCCGAGTCTGTCGGTGTGCTCAAGCACTATTTCTCCGGCAAGAACTACTGGCGCCACATCGTCGGCGCATTCTTCATGCAGCACGGAGAAACGTTCTCGGAGGCGTTGGTTCAGGCCTCTCGTGAGGTTCCGCAGAGCAAGCCGAGACCTGCGTGGTGGCATCGCCTGAACTTCAGAGTGCGAAGCCTGTTTCTACCGTCCCGGGTTCGCTCCCATGCCAAGCTGGCATATTACGCGTCGGTGATGCATGCCGATCGCTATGCGGAGGCTTGTGGTCGCGGATACGCAGAAGAGTTGCGGCGCAAAGCAATTCCTCAAGGCGCGAGCCTGAGTGCGCAGCCGTGGAGCCGAGTGTTGAGCAAGCAACATAGACAGTATCTCGCCCAACTGCTGGATATCCCGGAGTAGGTGCTTAGTGGTTCTTGGCCGGGTGGCAGAGAGACCGGTGTGTAAAGGGGAGGGGCCGCATGAACCGTCGGCCTCATCAAGGTTGTCAGCAGCGTTTTTCGAGGTGTGTCAGTGAACGTTCTTTTCCTGGTCCAGGCCGAGCAACGAGCGATACTGGATCGGCTGTATGACGGTATCGCTGATGCGTGCAGTAGTTGCGACACCCGTTGGCTGAGCAGCGATGAGCAGGCTAACCTGAAGCGATACTTCCGCGAGCATGTGGATGTTTCGCGGTACGACCGGATTCTTTTCTTTCTGCGGTTCAAGAAAGAAATGCGTCAATGGCGCTTCATTCGTACCCTGCCCAATGTGGTGATTCTGGAACACGATGCCTACCAGAACTACATCCCTTGCAAGTACACGGGGAAGTTCAGTGCTCACTACCGGCGTATGCCATGGGTACGCATCATCAGCTCGGGCGCCCAGGTCAGCCAGCGTTTGCGAGACGAAGGCTTCGACGCCTGTTTCGTACCCAAGGGATACGACCAGGCCTTGCTCTCTTATCAAGGCCGAACGCGCGATATCGAACTGGGTTTCGTCGGCAGTACCAAGAGTGTGGCGTACAGCGGCCGCAAGGCGCTGCTCGAGGAACTGGGGCGGCACGAGGATCTGCTCGTGACCAAGACCAAGTCCGGCGAGGAGTATTGCGACACCCTGAACCGTATTCGTTTCTTCGTGAGTGCGGATGTGGGAATGGGCGAATACATGATCAAGAACTTCGAGGCCATGGCCTGTGGCTGCGTGCTGCTCGCCTATGATCACGGTGAGCTGGAAAGCTCGGCCATCGGGTTCGTCGACATGCAGAATGTCGTGCTGTTCCGGACGGTGGAGCAGCTGCGGGAAAAACTGGCCTTGCTACGATCGGACCCGGAACTGGCGCAGCGCATTGCACAAGCTGGCCGCTCAACGGCAGAGGCGCAGTATGGTTTCAATCAGATCGGTCGCAAGATCGTCGAGGTGATGCAGCCGGCACTCAGGCCCGTTGAGCAACCAGCAGGTTGGTTGGCGTGGCTGGGCTTCTAGGTACTGTTTCCGTGACATCTTTGGCCCGTCGTGCAGTACACGGCGGCTGTAGTGGTGATGACAATGTTCTTGAATAGGTTGATGGAGAGTGCCGGTGAGTGAATCAGATCAGTTGCCCCGCGACTGTGCAGAGCGAGATTTGCCACTCGTTTCGGTCATCATCGCGTCCTACAATCACGCACCCTATATCGAAGCCAGCATTCGCAGTGTGATGGGGCAGACCTATGCCAATTTCGAGCTGCTGGTGGTCGACGATGGCTCCAGTGATGACAGTGTCGAGCGCATCACTCGCCTTCAAGCGGAATATGGCTTCGATTTCCAGGCTCAACAGAACAGCGGTTTGAGCAGAACGCTCAATGCGGCGATTGCCAGGAGTAAGGGCAGCCTCATCGTGCCTTTTGGCTCTGACGATATCATGCGTCCTCAGCGCCTGGCTGTTCAGGTCGATTACATGCAGGGCAAGCCTGAAGTGGGCATCTGCTCGGCCAATATCGATATCATCGACGCTTCTGGCATGCCGTTGCCGGACAAGGAGCAGAAACAGCGTCACCTGCCTTTTCGGCGACTTAACTTTGATGACCACTTCCTTGATCTTAAGCCTGGGCCGCAAGCGGCTACCCTCATGTTCAGGCGTGAGGCTCTGGAGGCCGTAGGTGGCTTCAATCCGGATATTCGCCTGGAAGACGTGTACATCTGCCTCAGTATTCTCAAGGCCGGGTACGTCATCGATATTCTTCCGGACGTATTGGCGGATTACCGCAAGCACGAGAGCAACACGTATAAGCACTTGCGCTTCATGGTGGAGAACATGCAGAAGACTTATGCGCTGTTCTCCGACCACCCGGCCTACGCGGATGTCAGATTGAAATACATGATTTCCATGTTTCTCAAGGCCTCGAGCCGGGACAAGGCTCTCGCACGAGAACTGCTGAGCGAGCTGCCAGTGCGCAAGTGGAACGCCAAGGTCATTCGTGGCATTTGGCGCTTGTTGTTTTCCTAATTGACGCCCAGGTTTGCCAGGCAAGTTTCGTAGGTTGGACTTTCACGTATGTGGTGTGAATCGTTGTTCAAGGGGTATGTTCGGTACTGGCTGCCGGCTGCGTTGGTATTGCTGCTGACAGGAATGTTCTGGGTCGGAGAGCGTTCGCTTTATCACAAGTTGTACTATCTGAGCTTCGCCTTGCCGACCCTTATCGTCGCGCTCGTCTGCTGGCGCCGATTCCTTTTTTTGCGGCAGGCTCCGCTGTTCTGGCTGTTTGTCGCTTTTTCGGCATACGTCGCGCTGTCGCTGGCCTGGTACTCCGGGAACGTTGACTACTCGAAACTCAAGCATCCGTTGTACATCTGCATGTTGCTTCTGGGTGTTGCTGCGCTGGGCGATGTCGATATGCGGCGTCTGGTGCATTCCGTGGGGCTGGCTGGAGCTGTTGCTGCCCTCGCGGCGCTGATCAGTATCGTTGCTTATCTCTGGGGTGATAGCCGACATCCGCGCCTGGAAGGCTACGGTGCCTTGTACAACCCGTTATTGACCTCGCATGTGTACGGTTTTTTTGCCGCCCTTTGGCTGGGGGCGCTCATGAGCTCTGCGAAACAATGGCCCCTGAAACTCATGATGCTGGTTCCCCTGGTCCTGTTGCTGTTCCTGACAGGCTCGCGGACTCCCTTCATGGCCTTGTTCGCATGCTTTATCTGGTTGCTGGTCATGGTCGCAGATAGGCGGGGGCTCTGGCTTGTGCTGGCATTAGCCGGTATCGGTGCGACGGGCGTGTGGTTTTTCGGCGCCGACTTGCTGGACAGGGGGCTGTCCTACCGGCCGTTCATCTGGGCGGAGACGTGGAAGCAGATCATGCCGGTGCTCTGGCTCGGCCATGGTTATGGCACAGGCATCGATATCGTACTGCCGGATGGTGCGGATACGTTGCTGGCGGATCCCCATAATCTGACGTTGGGTGTCATATATCAGACCGGTTTGGTTGGGGGGGCGCTTTGGCTGACCCTTTACGTGTACAGCCTGCTCAGTGCCTGGCGCATGCGTGGGTCTGGTCTGGTGCTGATCAGCTCGACTCTGCTGGTCTACGGTTTTGTGGCGGGAATGACCGAAGGGGGCTCTTTCATGTCGAGGCCCAAGGAACACTGGTTCCTGATATGGATTCCTATCGCCATTCATCTGGCCGTGCTGTGCAAGGCATCGAACACGCGCAAGGCCACGGCTGCTGCGCCAGAGGTCACATCTGGCGCCTAGGGCGCCAGAACTTTTTCGCACAGGGCGTTGAATGGAAATCCTGCGGTAAGGCCGTTGTGTTTCAGGTAACGCTCGAAATGAGCCAGGTTCCGCCGCGCCTTGTTGTGCGACAGGGCGCGTGACTGGAATGTCAGGTCTGCGATATCGATAAGGCCGAGCGCGCCGTTGGGGGTCAAAACGATATTGCCCAGGTGCATCGAGCGGAAATAGACCCCTTTTCTGTGCAGGTTCCTGAAGAATCCGGCGAGCTGTTCGAGCAAGGCCGAATCCATTCCCTGCTCCTGTGCGTAGACCGACTTCAGCGTCGTTCCCTCCAGTGCTCTGTAGCGAACTGCAGTCCATCCTGCGTTTGGGAGTCTGAAGAGCTCCAGCGGCGTAACCGTTGGGATGCCCAGACGTTGAAGCCGCTCCGCATTCCGCCAGAAACGCACCGAGTAAGGGGTGAGCAAGGCAGAGGAAAGAAGGCGTTTACGCCTGAATAGCTTCAGGTAGTCACCATTGTCGAACAGGTAGACCTTGGGGCCGTAGCTGTCTTCCTCAACACTCTGGGCATTGGCTACCAGTTGTTCAAAGGCAGTGTGCGACAAGGCTTGCATGGATGGCATGGTCATATAGGCAGGGTGGGTATTTCAGTTCTTGCGCAGGGTAAAGCCTTTCAGGGAATACTGCCCTGGGAGCGCAGCTTGCAGAGATGTTGAGTCAGATCGTGATGAAACGAGCCTGCCAGAGTACGCAAAACCGGGTGGTTCAGCCACCGATTTAATGAGTGTGCATTGAACCTGTGACCCTTTCGTCGCTCGGCATTTTCCAGTGCTTTCTCCCACCAGACGGTGGTGCAGGCGCGGTCGAATTCGTTCGGGTAGCGGTAGCACCCATAGAGTGACTCGCGGGCGAACTGACGTTGCTCTGCGGGTAGTGCCAGTGTGGCGATCTTGTGCAGGCCGCGTAGTGGTTGTGGTGGGCGAGGCAGGTGTACCGTGACGTTACGGATGTCGCCAAGTGCCGCTTCACTGAGCGGGGCGCTCTGATGTTTCTCGTACCAGGCGCTGATCTTGGCCCTGAACTGGGATTTGCGACTCCAGTAGTGATGCAGGAGGTCCGGGCATTCGCTCAGTCTCAGGCGTCCATGGGCTGAAACTGCGAGGCAGATCTCCTCGAACGAGTACATATCGCGCGCCTCTGTATGTAGCTCATCCATCAGTGAGATGGACTGCTCCAGTATGTGTGCGTCATTCGAATGCAGGCCAATTACGCCAGAGTTCGTCTGGAGCAGTGATGAGTCCAGCAGGTTCTTTCCCAGCAGTGCTGCTTTGAATGTCTTCGGGTGATCGCTGTCGATAAGCGGCGAACCGATCGTGTTGCACAGTAACTGGCCTGGCTGGATGCGTTCGAACAGCTTTCCGGGGGAGTCGTGGAAGAACGTATCGGTGTCGACGAGTACTGCGGTCCTGTGCTCACGGAGTACGTGCCTCAGAACAGCGTGCTTGATGCGGAAGTGGTAGCGGTGTGGGCCACTCCAGTGTGCTTCGATGGGGGCCGTTGTCACGGGGAGGTCGGTGTAGAGTCGTGGGGTATCGGTGAATACCCGGATGTCCCAGTTGCGATCAGAGCATCGAGACAGCGACGAGACGATGCTGAATATCGCTTCGCGCTGGTAAATTTCGGCACCAAAGGCCAGGTAGATGAGCTGTTGCCGAGGATTCATATCGTTCCGCCAGGCGCGTCGAACTGACGCTAATCGTCATTGCTGGGCGGCAGGGCTTTCTTCAGGCTGCCGGGCGGCTGATTGTAGATATGCTGTGATGTCGTTTTGATTTCGCTTTGGCTCCATGCCTGCGAGCGTGAAAGTTCCTGAGTGCATGGATTCCTTGGCGTACTGGGCTGGTACAATCCGTCTTTTGCTAATCCTGCCAGTGTACGAGGCGAGCCGAATGGCCAATTCCGACCAGCAATCCAGCATGAAGGTGTATCTGCGATTGCTGCGCTATGTGGTTCCTTACTGGGGCCTGTTCACCATCAGTATCATCGGCTTTTTGATTTTCGCTTCTACCCAGCCAATGCTGGGGTACATCCTGAAGTACTTCGTCGATGGCTTGTCGAACCCCGAAGCCAGTCTGTTTGGTGGCGTACCCTGGTTGCTCGAGCATGCGCCCTGGCTGGCGCATCTCAAGCTGCTGCAGGCGGTGCCCCTGCTGATCGTCCTGATCGCGCTGTGGCAAGGGATCGGTTCCTTCCTGGGCAACTACTATCTGGCCAAGGTTTCCATGGGCTTGGTGCAGGACCTGCGTATCGCGCTGTTCAACAACCTGCTGACCCTGCCCAATCGCTATTTCGATAACCACAACTCCGGGCACCTGATCTCGCGGATCACCTATAACGTGACCATGGTCACCGGTGCGGCCACCGATGCGATCAAGGTCGTGGTGCGTGAGGGGATGACGGTCATTTTCCTGTTTGCCACGTTGCTGTGGATGAACTGGAAGCTGACCCTGGTCATGGTGGCGATCCTGCCCGTGATTGGCGTGATGGTGACCAGCACCAGCAAGAAGTTTCGCAAGCAGAGCAAGAAGATTCAGACCAGCATGGGCGACGTCACGCATGTGACGTCCGAGAGCATCCAGGGTTATCGCGTGGTGCGCAGCTTCGGTGGCGAAGACTACGAGAAACAGCGCTTCTTCGATGCCAGCGAGGAGAACCGGAACAAGCAGTTGAAGATGGTTCGTACAGGCGCCGTCTATACGCCATCGCTGCAGCTGGTGATCTACAGCGCCATGGCCACATTGATGTTCCTCGTCCTTTTGTTGCGCGGTGATTCGTCGGCGGGCGACCTGGTGGCCTACATCACCCTGGCTGGCCTGCTGCCCAAGCCTATTCGGCAGTTGTCCGAGGTCAGCTCGACCATCCAGAAGGGCGTGGCTGGTGCCGAGAGCATCTTCGAGCAGCTCGACGAGGAGCCCGAGGTCGATCATGGTACGCAGGCGCGTGAGCGTGTCAGCGGCCGGCTCGAGGTGCGTGACCTCAGCTTCAGTTATCCGGGCACCGAGAAACCGGTGCTGGAAAACATCTCCTTCGTCGCCGAGCCCGGGCAGATGGTGGCGCTGGTCGGCCGTTCCGGCAGTGGCAAGTCGACCCTGGCCAACCTGATTCCGCGCTTCTACCATCACGAGCAGGGGCAGATTCTGCTCGACGGCCTGGACGTCGAGGACTACACCCTGCGTAACCTGCGTCGGCACATCGCGCTGGTGACCCAGCACGTCACCCTGTTCAACGACACCGTGCGCAACAATATCGCCTATGGCGACCTGGCCGGTGCGCCGCTGGAGTCCGTGCGTCAGGCTGCGGGTGATGCCTATGCCGCCGAGTTCATCGAGAAGATGCCCCAGGGTTACGACACCCTGGTCGGCGAGAATGGCGTGCTGCTTTCCGGTGGCCAGCGTCAGCGCCTGGCCATCGCCCGCGCGCTGCTCAAGGATGCGCCACTGCTGATCCTCGACGAGGCCACGTCGGCGCTCGATACCGAATCCGAGCGGCATATCCAGGCCGCGCTGGATCAGGTGATGCAGGGTCGTACCACGCTGGTCATCGCGCACCGTCTGACCACTATCGAGAAGGCCGACCTGATTCTGGTGATGGATCAGGGGCAGATCGTCGAGCGTGGCAGTCACGCCGAACTGCTGGCGCAGAACGGCTATTACGCGCGTCTGCATGCCAAGCAGTTCGAAGAAGGCGATGCGGTCGTCACTGACGAGCACGACGCCTGATGTTGAGTCATCTGCAATTCTGGCGTGAACGGGGCTGGGCGCCGATTTCGGCAGCCGATTATGCCGACGCGTGGGCGCGTTTCGGCGGCAGCGTGGCGACGCATCCCGAGGTGGTAGCACGGCTGGCCGGGCTGGCCGGTATCGCCGTGCGCTACCTGGGCTGGCAGGTCGATGGCCAGCTGCATGCGGCCATCGCCACCTGGGGGCGGCACCTGGCCCTGTCCAAGGATGTGCTGAAGCAACGCGGCAAGCGCGGCCTGTTCGATCTGGGCAATGCCGAAATCATCCTGCCGCTGGCGGCTGGCGCACAGGTCGCGCTGCGCCACCGTGCACGCTACCTGTCCGAACTGAACGCCGCCGGGCTTCTCGGTGTCAGCGAGCAGCCCGAGGGCCTGGCGCTGGCGCGTGAGCCGGAGCAGTACAGCAAGAAATTCCGCTACAACCAGCGTCGCGAACAGCGCCTGCTGGAAGAGGCGGGCGGCGTGATCCGGCCGATGCTGGAGCTGACTGCGCAGGAGCAGGCGCGCATCTACGCCGACCTGTTCCAGCGCCGCTGGGGCTTCGAAGCCACGGGCAAGGATCACCTGGCCGAGGTGTTCGGCCTGTTGCGCGAGTTCATGACCGGTTCGCTGATCTACCTGAATGACGAGCCGGTCGCGATCCAGGTGCTCTATCGCGTGGAGGCGCCGCAGTGGATCAGCCTCGAGTACATCAACGGCGGGGTCGATCCGCAGCAGCGCGAGTTCAGCCCCGGCAGCGTGCTCAGCTTCGTCAACACGCAGCGCGAGTGGGAACAGGCGCGGGCGCTGGGCAAGCCGCTGCGCTACTCCTTCGGCCGTGCCGATCGCGAGTACAAGGACCGCTGGTGCAACCGGGTGCCGGTCTATCAGGTGTGAGGCGATGAACGGACGCAAGCAACAACTGCTCAAACGCCACCGGCGCAACAAGCGCACGGTCCTGCTGCTGGCCCTGCTGGCGCTGGCGCTGCTGGGCGTCTTCGTCGCCTGGTGGCTGCCGCCACTGCTCCTGGTGCTGGGCTGGATCGCGCATGAGGCCTGGTTCGCCGATCATCTGTTCTATTCGCCGCGCGATGACTACCAGTATGACTTCCCGGCCGATTGCGTCAGTGTGCCGGTGCGTATCGAGCAGGGTGCGTTGCAGGTCGAGGCCGATCTCGCGGGTTACGACACCCTGCTGCTCGAGCTGCGCCTGCAGGCGACCTGGCTCGGGCGCTGGCTCGATCCCCACGTGCGGATCGGCGATGACCGCCAGGACTTCGAGCGTGGCGTGGCGGGGCGGCGTTACCTCAACCTGTCCGGGCAACAGGCGCATGGGCTGAGCATCGTCCCGCGCTTCTGTCGCATCGACGGCGGGCTGCGCCTGCATGCCATGCGCAATCCCGACTTCGCCGCGCAGCGCATGCTGATCATCGCGCCACATGCCGACGATGCCGAACTGGCGGCCTTCGGTCAGTACAGCCGCTCGTCCGAGACGGCCATCGTCACCCTGACTCAGGGCGAGATCGAGGCGCAGGGCTATCAGCGCCTGGGTCTGGACCAGGTCGCTGCGGCCCGTCTGAAGGGCCGCCTGCGTGCCTGGGACAGCCTGGCCGCGCCACTCTGGGGCGGCGTGGCGCAGGCGCGCTGCGTCCAGCTTGGCTACTACTGCCTGCAATTGCCTGCCATGGCCGAGCAGCCGCAGACGCCGTTCGCCTCGCGCGAGTCCGGCGAATGCGACGTGCGCAGCGTGCGCCGGCACAATCCGTTGTCTCTGCCCGCCGATGCCGACGGCCAGCCGACCTGGGACAACCTGATCGCCGATCTGGCCGCCGTGATCGAGCATTACCGCCCCGAGGTGCTGCTGACCCCGCACCCGGAGCTGGACCCGCATCACGATCACGTCGCCAGCACGCGCGCCGTGCTCGAGGCCTGCGCGCAGACTCGCTGGCAGCCGCAGACCCTGCTGCTGTACGCCAACCACCTGCATGACAACGACCGCTGGCCGATGGGCCCGGCGGGCATGGGCGTCCCCCTGCCGCCGGCGATCAGTGCGCTGCCGGCCGATCGCCTGTGGAGCCCGTCGCTCGATGCCGAGCGGCAGCTGGACAAGGCCATGGCGCTGGCCCTGCAGCATGACCTGCAGGGCGCGCTGCCAATGAAGAAACGCCTGCGCCGCCTGATCCAGCGGCTGCTGGCTGGGCGTCGCTGGCCCGCCACGGGCGAGGACGAGTTCTTCCGCAAGGCGGTGCGCCGGCACGAGCTGTTCTGGGTACGCCAGCGCTGAGTCGTACCCCGAGTTGGTCATGCTATGATTTTTCCCGTTTTTCTCCCCTTCTGGAGCCGCAATGAAACTGACCATGCCCCGCTATGACCAAGCCGCCGTTCTGGTGGTGGGCGACGTGATGCTCGATCGCTACTGGCATGGCGGTACCTCACGGATCTCTCCGGAGGCGCCGGTGCCGGTGGTGCGGGTCGACCAGATCGAGGATCGTCCCGGTGGCGCTGCCAACGTCGCCCTGAATATCGCGGCGCTCGGTTCGCGTGCCCTGCTGGTCGGCGTGACCGGCGTGGACGAAGCCGCCGACAGCCTCAGCGACAGCCTGCGTGGGGTGGGCGTGGAAACCCACTTCCAGCGTCTCGACAAGCAGCCGACCATCGTCAAGTTGCGGGTGATGAGCCGCCACCAGCAACTGCTGCGCATGGATTTCGAGGAGCCTTTCGATACTGACAGCGCGGCACTGGCCCGTGAGGTCGAGCAGTTGCTCGCCGGGGTCAAGGTGCTGGTGCTTTCCGATTACGGCAAGGGCGCGCTGCAGAATCATCAGGCGCTGATCCAGCTGGCGCGTGCCCGCGGCATCGCGGTGCTGGCCGACCCCAAGGGCAAGGATTTCTCCATCTACCGCGGCGCCAGCCTGATCACCCCCAACCTGCACGAGTTCGAGACCATCGTCGGCGGCTGCGTCGACGAGGCCGAGCTGGTCAGCAAGGGCGCCAGGCTGATGCGCGAGCTGGAACTGGGCGCCCTGCTGGTGACCCGTGGCGAGCATGGCATGACCCTGCTGCGCCCGGAGCATGCGCCGCTGCACCTGCCGGCGCGTGCCCGCGAAGTGTTCGACGTGACCGGCGCGGGTGATACCGTGATCTCCACCCTGGCGGCGTCCATCGCCGCCGGCGAGGAGCTGCCGAATGCCGTGGCCCTGGCCAATCTCGCAGCGGGCATCGTCGTCGGCAAGCTGGGTACGGCGGCGATCAGCACTCCGGAATTGCGCCGCGCGGTCCAGCGCGAGGAAGGCTCCGAGCGCGGCGTGCTGAGCCTGGACCAGCTGCTCATCGCCATCGAGGACGCGCGTGCCCATGGCGAGAGGATCGTCTTCACCAACGGCTGCTTCGACATCCTCCATGCCGGCCACGTGACCTACCTGGAGCAGGCGCGCGCGCAGGGCGACCGGCTGATCGTGGCGATCAATGACGACGCCTCGGTCAGTCGCCTGAAAGGCCCGGGCCGGCCGATCAACGCCGTCGACCGTCGCATGGCGGTGCTCGCCGGCCTCGGTGCGGTGGACTGGGTGGTGAGCTTCAGCGAGGACACCCCGGAGCGCCTGCTCAAGCAGGTGCAGCCGGACGTGCTGGTCAAGGGCGGCGACTATGGCGTCGACCAGGTGGTGGGCGCCGACATCGTCCAGGCCTATGGTGGCGAGGTCCGCGTCCTCGGCCTGGTGGAGAACAGCTCCACCACGGCCATCGTCGAGAAGATCCGCAACAAGTGATGCCGGCAGTGGGCCTGGCGCCAGCCATGCCCACGCTGCTTCCGGCTTGACCCGACTGCCGTATGCTCGCGGCTTGAGGGTCATAGTCGCTCGCCAGCGGCCGGCGCATCATCGGTGGCATCACCCGCGTGGAGCGAGATGCCATGAAAGTCGATGTACAGGGCCAGGCCCTGAGCGTGCTGAGCAAGGTGGCGCAGGCCGACTGGCCGGACCGCCTGAACTTGCGCAAACCCTTCGAGAAGTTCATCTACAGCGGCAGTCGCGCCAGCTTTCGCCTGGTCGCCCAGCGCGCGTCCGGCAAGCCGCGTATCGAACGCCCGCAGGGCGACGACCTGTTCGACCTGACACTCTCCGATGATCAGCAGATGCTGGTGGACATGCTCCAGGGCTTCGCGCTGGACGTGTTGCGCCCGGCGGCGCACGAGGCCGATGGCGCGGGGCGGGTGCCGGCAGCGCTGCTGAACCAGGCCCGCGAGTTGGGGCTGGTGCATTACGGGGTCAGTGAAGCGCAGGGCGGTCTGGCCGGCGAGCGCACCGTGCTGAGCAACGCGCTGATCGCCGAGAGCCTGGCCCAGGGCGACTTCTCTCTGGCGGCCACGCTGCTGGGGCCGTTGTCAGCGGCCAACTGCATTCGCCGTTGGGGCTCCCCAGAGCAGCAGGCCGAGTGGTTGCCCGCCTTCGTCAGCGACGAAGGGGCCCCGCTGCATGCCCTGGCGGTGAGCGAAGCGGCCGTCCTGGCGGACCCGCAAGCGCCTGCGACCCGCGCCCGGCGACGTGGCAAGCATTACCTGCTCGATGGCGAGAAGGTGCTGGTGCTTGGCGGCATGTCCGCCAGTCGCCTGCTGGTGACGGCACAGGCCAGCGACGGAGCTGCGTTGTTCCTCGTCGACGCGGCCAGCAAGGGCATCACGCGGCAGGCCGATCCGGCCATGGGGCTCAAGGCCTGCGAACTGGCGCGTATCCAGTTCAAGTCGGTCAAGGTGCCCGCCGGGCAGCGCCTGGCGGCGGACGATTTCGATTTTCGCGCCTTTCTCGATTACTCGGCGCTGGCCTTCTGTGCCCTGGCGGTGGGCACCGCGCAGGCCGCGCTGGACTACGTGGTGCCTTACTGCAACGAGCGGCAGGCCTTCGGTGAACCGATCAGTCATCGCCAGGGCGTGGCCTTCATGATCGCCGAGATGGCCATCGAACTCGAATCCATGCGCCTGATGCTGTGGCGCGCCTGTGCGCTGGCCGAGAGCGGCAGGCCGTTTCACCGCGAAGCCTATCTGGCTCACCTGCTCTGTACCGAGAAGGCGATGAAGATCGGTTGCGACGCGGTGCAGTTGCTCGGCGGTCACGGTTTCACCCAGGAGCACCCGGTCGAGCGCTGGTACCGCGACCTGCGCAGCCTGGCGGTGCTCGCCGGTGGTCTTCATCTCTGACAGGTAGCTCATCATGAATCTGGAAACCCCGAAGAAGTTCGCCGGCCTGCAGCGCCAGGCCCATCAGGTCGCGGCCCGCTATCTGCGGCCGATCTCGCGCAAGTACGACAAGGCCGAGCATGCCTATCCGAAGGAGCTGGACATGTTGGCTGCGCTGCTCGACGGCATGAACGAGGGCTCGCCCGATGCCGTCGGTGCCGGCTCGGCGAGCAAGCGTGGCGCGGCGCGTGAGCAGCAGGAGGGCGTCAAGAATGGCGGCAACATGGCCGCGCTGCTGGGCGTGATGGAGCTGTGCTGGGGCGATGTCGGCCTGCTCCTGGCCATGCCGCGTCAGGGGCTGGGCAACGCCGCCATCGCCGCGGTCGCCAATGACGAGCAGCTGGCCCGCCTGGGCAGGACCTGGGCCGCGATGGCCATCACCGAGCCGGGCTGTGGCTCGGACTCCGCAGCGATTCGCGCCACTGCCGTGAAGGACGGTGATCATTATGTGATCAATGGCGAGAAGATCTTCGTCACCTCCGGCGAGCGTGCCGATGCCGTGGTGGTCTGGGCCAGTCTCGATCGCAGTCTGGGACGAGCGGCGATCAAGTCGTTCGTGGTGGAGAAGGGCACGCCCGGCATGACGGTGACGCGTCTGGAGAAGAAGCTTGGCATCAAGGCCTCGGACACGGCATCGATCAGTTTCACTGACTGCCGCGTGCCAGCGGCCAACCTGCTGGGCAACGCGGAGGTCGATGTGCAGAAGGGCTTCGCCGGGGTCATGGAAACCTTCGACAATACCCGGCCGCTGGTCGCGGGGATGGCGGTCGGTGTGGCCAAGGCCGCGCTCGACCGCACCCGTGAGCTGCTGCGCGAGGCCGGTTGTCGCCTGGACCATGGCCGGCCGCTGCTCAGCGTCAGCCATGCCGAAGCGACGCTCTACCGCCTGGAAGCCGAATGGGAGGCTGCGCGTCTGCTGACGCTCAAGGCGGCCTGGATGGCCGACAACAAGCTGCCCAACTCCAGAGAGGCGTCGATGGCCAAGGCCAAGGCCGGGCGCGTTGCCAGCGAGGTGACGCTCAAGTGCGTCGAACTGGCGGGCGCCAGCGGTTATGCCGAGGATGAGCTGCTGGAGAAGTGGGCGCGGGATTCGAAGATCCTCGATATCTTCGAGGGCACCCAGCAGATCCAGTTGCTGATCGTCGCCAGGCGCCTGCTGGGCAAGAGCTCCAGCGAGCTGAAATAGCGCGGAGACTCCATGAAAAAAGCCCGCATCTGCGGGCTTTTTGCTTAGAAACGGAAGACTTCCGTATCGATCTTGATCGGCTCGGCCACCGGGATCTTCGGCCCGGCGGGCTCTTCCGGCTTGGCCTTGGCGACGGGCGGCTTGCGGCGCGGCGGCTCCGGCGTCGGGTCCTCGGCGATGGCGATCGGCTGGATGGCGACGGCCAGCTCGCTGGCCAGGCGCTGCACCAGCGTGCTCTGCGCCTTTACCTGTTCGGCCAGCGTGCCGCTGTGAGCTTCTTCCAGGCGGATCAGGCGGCTGTCGCGCAGTTGCCCGCGACGGTCGAGCAGGCGCCACTGGGCCTCCAGCACGGCCGGTTGAGTGGGGCCGGAGTCGAGGCGGGTAATGGTCAGCATGACCTGGGCATCGGCACTGAAGCCCGGTGCCGCAGGGGCCAGAACCAGGCGCTGGCTATCCAGGCGCCAGGCCAGCTGACGCAGCATCTGCTGGTCGATGTCGTTGGCCAGGCCGCTGGCCCAGCGAGCGTTCTGCGCGGCCACCAGGCTGCCGTCGGCCTGGCGTTGCAGCAGGTTCTGCTGGCGCAGGTAGTCGGCCACGCTGATCGGGCCGACCAGGACCGTGACACCGTTGTCCTTGGTCGGCGTCTCGGCGCTGCCACTGTCCAGTTGATAGAGCGGTACGGGCTTCTGCTGCAGCAGGCTGCAACCACTGAGCGTGAGCAGCGTCATCAGAAGCACGGCCAGGGGGCGTACTACAGTCATCATTCGTTCCCGGCAGCCGCTTCTGGGGCAGCTGCACATCGATCCCATATCATGCAGGTGAGGTCATTTGCGCATGACCCAGGGCGCGTATCATCCGTCAAACCGCGCTACGACTCCAGCCTTGGCCGCTTGCCGGTAGCGCGGATATCACGAATGGACGGCATGTCTGCCGACGCTATTCCACCAGGAGCTGGTCGACGCGCTGGAAGCCGCGAGGCAGCTTGTTGCCACGGCGGCCGCGCTCACCCTTGTAGTGTTCCAGATCGTCGGCTTTGAGTGTCAGGGTACGCTTCCCGGCCTGTAAAACCAAACTGGCGCCATTGGGCAGGACGGCCAGATCGGTCAGGTACTCCTCGCGTGAGGCCACGCGCTCGCCGGGGATACCGATGATCTTGTTGCCCTTGCCTTTGCCCAGTTGCGGCAGGTCGGTGACCTTGAACAGCAGCAGGCGACCTTCGGTCGTCACTGCGGCCAGCCAGTCGTCCTCCAGGTTCGTCACCGGCTTGGGCGGTACCACCCTGGCGCCGTTGGGCAGGGTCAGCAGGGCCTTGCCGGCCTTGTTCTTGGCCTGCAGGTCCTCGCCCTTGACCACGAAGCCGTAGCCGGCATCGGAGGCGATCACGTACAGGGCGCTGTCTTCCGGCAGCATCACGCATTCGAAACTGGCGCCCGGTGGCGGGGTCAGGCGGCCGGTCAGCGGTTCGCCCTGGCCACGTGCCGAGGGCAGCGAATGGGCGGTCAGCGAGTAGCTGCGCCCGGTGGAGTCGATGAACACCGCGTACTGGTTGGAGCGCCCCGGTGCGGCGGCCTTGAAGCCGTCGCCGGCCTTGTAGGAGAGGCCGGTGGCATCGATGTCGTGCCCCTTGGCGCAACGCACCCAGCCTTTTTCCGAGAGCACCACGGTGACCGGTTCGGTCGGCATCAGCTCGGTTTCCGACAGGGCCTTGGCCTCGGCGCGCGCGACGATCGGCGAGCGGCGGTCGTCGCCGTACTTCTCGGCGTCCTCGATGATTTCCTTGCGCACCAGCTTCTTCAGCTTGGCTTCGCTGCCGAGCAGGGCCAGCAGCTTCTCGCGCTCCCTGGCCAGTTCGTCCTGCTCGCCGCGGATCTTCATTTCTTCCAGGCGGGCCAGTTGGCGCAGGCGGGTGTCGAGGATGTAGTCGGCCTGCACGTCGGTGAGGCCGAAAGTCTCCATCAGCACCGGCTTGGGATGGTCCTCGGTGCGGATGATGCGGATCACTTCATCGAGGTTGAGGAAGGCGATCAGCAAGCCTTCCAACAGGTGCAGGCGCTTCTCCACCTTGTCCAGGCGGAACTGCAGGCGGCGACGCACGGTGCCGACCCGGTATTCCAGCCATTCGCGCAGCAGCGTGCGCAGGTCCTTGACCTGCGGCTTGCCGTCGAGGCCGATGACGTTGGTGTTGACCCGGTAGCTGGACTCCAGGTCGGTGGTGGCGAACAGGTGGGTCATCAGCTCGTCGACGTCGACGCGGTTGGAGCGCGGGATGATGACGATGCGAGTCGGGTTCTCGTGGTCCGACTCGTCGCGCAGGTCGGCGACCATCGGCAGCTTCTTGGCCTGCATCTGCGCGGCGATCTGCTCCAGTACCTTGGAGCCGGAGACCTGGTGCGGCAGGGCGGTGACGACGATGTCGCCGTCCTCGACGCGATACACGGCGCGCATGCGCACCGAGCCGCGACCGTTCTCGTAGATCTTCAGCAGGTCCGCCTTGGGCGTGATGACTTCCGCTTCGGTGGGGAAATCCGGGCCCTGGATGTGCTCGCAGAGCTGCTCGACGGTCGCGCCCGGCTCGTCCAGCAGGCGTACGCAGGCGGCGGCGACTTCCCGCAGGTTGTGCGGCGGCACGTCGGTGGCCATGCCCACGGCGATACCGGTGGTGCCGTTGAGCAGCAGGTTGGGCAGGCGTGCCGGCAGTGTCGCCGGCTCGTTGAGGGTGCCGTCGAAGTTCGGTACCCAGTCGACGGTGCCCTGGCCAAGCTCGGCCAGCAGCACTTCCGAGTAGCGCGACAGGCGTGCCTCGGTATAGCGCATGGCGGCGAAGGACTTGGGATCGTCCGGCGCACCCCAGTTGCCCTGGCCGTCGACCAGGGTGTAGCGGTAGCTGAACGGCTGCGCCATCAGCACCATGGCTTCGTAGCAGGCGCTGTCGCCGTGCGGGTGGAACTTGCCGAGCACGTCACCGACGGTCCGCGCGGATTTCTTGTGCTTGGCGTCGGCGTCCAGGCCCAGTTCGCTCATGGCATAGACGATACGCCGCTGTACGGGCTTGAGGCCGTCGCCGATGTGCGGCAGGGCGCGGTCCATGATCACGTACATGGAGTAGTTGAGATAGGCCTGCTCGGTGAAGTCGGCGAGTGACCGACGTTCCACGCCTTCCAGGCTCAAATCGAGGGATTCGCTCATGCGGGCCTCATTGCAAGGTTGATTGGCGCAGCACCAGGGTGCCGCCCTTCTGACTGAATTCGAGTTGTTGCAGCGCGCTCATCCCCAGCAGCACTTCGTCGCCGTCCATGCCGGGGGCGATCAGGGCCGCGACGTCGCGCAGTTCGATATCGCCCAGGCGCAGGGTCGCCAGGCGTGTGCGATGGCCCGTGCTGCGGCCATTGGCGGTACTCAGGGTGATCGGCGCGCCGCGCTTCAGGCCGAGCTTGCGCGCCAGGGCCTCGGGGACGGCCACGGCGGTGGCGCCGGTGTCGAGCAGGAAGGTCACTTCCTGGCCGTCGATCTCGCCGTTCACCAGGTAGTGGCCCTGGCGACTGCTGGCCAGGCTGACCTCGACGAAGCCGTTGCCATGCACGGACTGTGGCGTCTGGTTCGGGTTGCGCTGGCTGTCTTCCCAGTTGCCGAAGAAGTGCGTGGCCAGCAGCAGGCCGGCGCCCCAGGCGAGCACCAGCATGACCCGTCCGGCGCGGCGGCCAGGCGCCTGCTCGCTCACGAGCGCTGGCTCCAGCCGCCCCTGGGCGCGGCAAAGCGCCAGACGATCGGGCGTTGCTCGCCATCGCCACGGGGCTGTTCGCCATTGTCGAGGCCGATCCAGGCGCCTTCCTTGTCGATCCACAGGGCCTCGGCCATGCCGTAGTCCTGGGCGTAGCGACGGGGCTCGCGCAAGGCCTCGTCGGCGAACGACCAGCACAGCTCCGCCACGCCGTCGCCCAGCGCGCGCCGACAGATGCGGTGGGACTGCCGCTCGAGGGTGAAGAGTTTCTCGCCGAAGTAGGCCAGGCCGGAGAAGTCGCGTGCGGCCATCTGCCCGCCCAGGGCGGCTGGCGAGGGCTCGTCGCCGCCTTCGCTGGTCAGCACGCAGCCTCCCGTGCAGCGCCAGCTGCTGCCACGCCGATGCAGCACGGCCAGGCCACGACGGCGCTGTTCGGCAGCGAGCCACAGGCGTTCACCGGCAGGGTCGACGGCAATGCCCTCGAAGCCCTGGTTGAAATGCAGCAGCATGCCGCTGGCGCGGGCCTGGCGGACCACGGCGCCGGGCAGGTTGAGCCACTCGGTGCTGCCATTGCTGGCGACCTGCAGCACGGCGGCGCGGGTCTCGCTGATCAGGTAGCGATTGCCCTGCGTGTCGCAGGACAGGCCTTCGAAGTCCAGCTTGCCGCCGCGTACCAGCCCGGCCGCCCAGTTGCGCATGCGCAGGCCCCAGGGCAGGGTGCTTTCCGGCGGTTCGGGGGCGACGAAGGTCTCCGCCTCGGCACGCAGCAGGTCATCCTCCTGGTGCAGCTGGTAGAGGCGATCGTCGTCACGATCGGACACCGCCCACAGGGCTTCACCGCACATCGCCAGGCCGGACAGGTGGCCGCTGGGCATCTGGGTTACCGGGAACTCGCGCTGCAGCTGCAGCTCTTCCTGCTGCACCGGCTCGGCGTTGGCCACGCCGGCCAACAGACCGAGTGCGAGGAGGTGATGGCGCATCAAGCCAGAACCTCGGCCAGGTTGCCCTTGGTTTCCAGCCAGCTCTTGCGGTCGCCGGCGCGTTTCTTCGCCAGGAGCATGTCCATCACTTCGCGGGTGCCTTCGAAGTCGTCCAGGGTCAGCTGCACCAGACGCCGGGTGTTCGGGTCCATGGTGGTTTCGCGCAGCTGGGGCGGGTTCATCTCACCGAGGCCCTTGAAGCGCGTGACCTGTGGCTTGCCGCGGCGCTTCTCGGCCACCAGGCGGTCGAGAATGCCGTCGCGTTCGGCGTCGTCCAGGGCGTAGAAGATCTCCTTGCCCAGGTCGATGCGGTACAGCGGCGGCATGGCGACGTAGACATGGCCGGCATCGACCAGCGTACGGAAGTGGCGCACGAACAGGGCGCAGAGCAGGGTGGCGATGTGCAGGCCGTCGGAGTCGGCGTCGGCGAGGATGCAGATCTTGCCGTAGCGCAGGCCGGAGAGATCGCTCGAGCCCGGATCGATACCGATGGCCACGGCGATGTCATGCACTTCCTGCGAGGCCAGCACCTCGCTGCCATCGACTTCCCAGGTGTTCAGGATCTTGCCGCGCAGCGGCATGATGGCCTGGAATTCCTTGTCGCGCGCCTGCTTGGCGCTGCCGCCGGCGGAGTCACCCTCGACCAAGAACAGCTCGCAGCGCAGCGGGTTCTGCCCGGCGCAGTCAGCCAGTTTGCCAGGCAGTGCCGGGCCCTGAGTGATCTTCTTGCGTTCGACCTTCTTGCCCGCCTTGAGACGTCGGCCGGCATTGCTGATGGCCAGTTCGGCCAGGGCCAGGCCGGTTTCCGGGTTGGCGTTGAGCCACAGGCTGAACGCGTCCTTGACCACGCCGGAGACGAAGGCAGCGGCCTCACGGGAGGACAGGCGCTCCTTGGTCTGGCCGGAGAACTGGGCGTCCTGCATCTTCATCGAGAGGACGAAGGCGATGCGTTCCCAGACGTCTTCCGGGGCCAGCTTGACGCCGCGCGGCAGCAGGTTGCGGAACTCGCAGAACTCGCGCATGGCGTCCAGCAGGCCCTGGCGCAAGCCATTGACGTGGGTGCCGCCCTGCGCGGTGGGGATCAGGTTGACGTAGCTTTCCTGCACGGCGTCGCCGCCTTCCGGCAGCCACAGCAGGGCCCAGTCCACCGCTTCCTTGTTGCCGGCCAGCGTGCCGCAGAAGGGCTCGGCGGGCAGGCGTTCGAACTCGCTGACGGCATCGACCAGGTAGGAGCGCAGGCCGTCCTCGTAGTGCCACTCGACCTTGTCGCCGGCGGCCTTGTCCTCGAAGGTGACGGACAGCCCCGGGCACAGCACGGCCTTGGCCTTGAGCACGTGCTTGAGGCGGCTGACCGAGAACTTGAAGGAGTCGAAGTACTTGGCGTCCGGCCAGAAGTGCACGCTGGTGCCGGTGTTGCGCTTGCCGACGCTGCCGATCACCTGCAGGTCGCTGGCCTTGAAGCCGTCGGCGAAGCTCATCTGGTACTCGCTGCCGTCACGCTTGACGGTCACCACCACGCGCGTCGACAGGGCGTTGACCACGCTGATGCCGACGCCGTGCAGACCACCGGAGAACTGGTAGTTCTTGTTGCTGAACTTGCCGCCGGCGTGCAGCTTGGTGAGGATCAGCTCGACGCCGGGAACGCCTTCTTCCGGGTGGATGTCCACCGGCATGCCGCGGCCGTCGTCGAGCACTTCCAGCGAGTTGTCCTCGTGCAGGATCACCTGGATCGACTTGGCGTGACCGGCCAAGGCTTCGTCGACGCTGTTGTCGATCACTTCCTGGGCGAGGTGGTTGGGGCGCGTGGTGTCGGTGTACATGCCCGGGCGCTTGCGCACCGGGTCGAGGCCGGAAAGGACTTCGATGGCATCGGCGTTATAGGCGTTCTGCTGGGCCATGGGCTCTCTTGTTCATCAATTGAATGCGGAAAAGTCGATATCGCGCCAGAGTGTGGCGTCAATGCCGGCAAAAGCGAAGAGTATCGGAAGACGCTCGGCGAATCCCTGGAAACCGTGGTCGCCACCGGCCTGGATGCGCAGCGCGCCGGCGCGGTAATAACGCTCGGCGTCGCGGTAGTCGAGGGTTTCGTCAGCGGTCTGCAGCCACACCTGATAGCGCTCGGCATCGACGGGGGGCGCGACCTCGAATTCGGCCAGCGCCGCGACGTGATCCTCGGTGAGCTCCCAGGTCTCGTCGCTGTAGTAGTTCTTCTGCGGGCCGAGGTAGCCGTCGAAGCGCAGGTGAGGCCGTACCGCCGGGTTGATCAGCAGTGCCTTGAGGCCATGCTGCTCGGCCAGGCAGGTGGCGTAGTAGCCACCCAGGGAGCTGCCCACCAGCACGGGGGCGCCCAGTTCGGCGACGAGCGCCTGCAACTGGGCCATGGCCTGGCGCGGGTGATGATGCAGCGCCGGCACGCGCAGCCGGTCGTCCAGGCCCAGGCGGGCCATGGCGCGACTCAGCTGGCTGGCCTTGTGCGAGGCCGGCGAGCTGTTCAGGCCGTGGATATAGAGGATGGATGCAGTCATGGAGCGGGAGGCTACTACAAAAAGCGGTTACAAGCTGCAAGCTGCAGGCTGCAAGAAAAAGCCGGGCGGTGGCCGTTGGGCTGCACGTCTCGCTTGCCGCTGGCTCAATAGCCCTTGACGCTGTAATCCACTTCGAAGTGGATGCCGGTGACGCGGGATATCCCGGTGTCCAGCGTGCCATCGGCGTGCAGGCGCAGCCAGCGATAGCCGGGGGCCTCGCTGCCGACCTGGAACTCCTCGCTGCCGGGGGCGAACTGCACGCAGGTCGACGGCGAGGCGAGCAGGCGCAGGTTGCCGCGCGGCTGGTCGAATTCCTGGTGGATATGCCCCCAGAGCACGGCGCGCGCCTGCGGGTGGCGGTCGAGGATGGCGAACAGCGCATCGGGATTGCGCAGGCCGATGGGGTCCATCCATTTGCAGCCGATGGCCACCGGGTGGTGGTGCAGGCAGACCAGGTGGTGGCGTTGCGGCGCTTCGGCGAGGGCGCGCTGCAGCAGTTCGAGCTGGCTGTCGGCCAGAAAACCGGGAACGGCGCCGGGGATCGACGAGTCGAGCATGATGATGCGCCAGGCGCCGAGGTCGATCACCGGCTGCAGCAGCTCGCTGTCCTTGCACACGGCCTGCATGGGCGGGGTTTCGTCATGGTTGCCGGCCAGCCAGCGGCACGGCGCGCCGATCGCTGCGGTGAGCTGCCGGAAACGCTCGTAGGACGCCACGCTGCCGTCCTGCGACAGATCGCCGGTGGCCAGGATCAGGTCGATCTGCGGCTGCTCCTGCTGCACCTGCTCGATCACGCGTTGCAAGCTGTCGCAGGTATCCATGCCCAGCAGCTTGCCGTTCGCTTCGGCGAACAGGTGACTGTCGGACAACTGCACCAGCAGGACCGAAGAATCAGCGGATGGGATGGGCAGGCTCGGCAAGACCGTCTCCTAGGGCTCAATCAGAGCAATTATGGTGGCTGCCGCAGCAAAGGGAAAACCCAGGAAGCGGACACAGATCACAGAAACTGGCACAACGTCGCGCTATCGGCCAGGGAGTGAAAAGCTTGATCGCCGGGTGGGCGGGGCTACATCACCGGCTGGGGTTCATGACCGCAGGCCAGGCAGTGGCTCAGCCATTCGCCGAGGAACAGGTTGAGCTGGCTCTTTTCATCCGGTTGATGCATCGCCGCGTTGGGGTAGGGGTAGCGAATGTGCAGGCGGCGGGCATTCTCGGCGCCGACCACTTCGGCCATGCGCGCGTCGTGATAGACCCTGACTTCCAGCTGTGGCACGGGCAACCAGGGCAGGCTGTGCTCCTGGCGAACGCGCAGCGTCGTGGTGTAGGGGCAGCTTTCCAGCACCTCCAGCGCCAGGATGCCGAGCAGGTGCTCGCCCTGGCTGAGGGCGACACGGCGGCTCTCGCTCTGTTCGCGCATGCGCGGCAGCAGGCGCATCAGGCGGGCGTAGTTGGCCTCGCAAGCGGCCTGCAGCTCGACCAGGTCGACCCGATAGCGCTCGCGTAGCAGGTTCACGACCACATGCCTCGTACTTCGTCGCGGTTCAGTGCCAGCCATTGCAGAGCGATGATGCTGGCCGCGTTGTTGATGCGCCCGTCACGCACGGCAGCCAGGGCGTCTTCCAGCGGCAGCACATGCACGCGGATGTCCTCGCCTTCCTCGGGCAGACCATGTACGCCGCCCGCGCCACTGCTGTCGCAACGGCCGAGGAACAGGTGGACGAACTCGTCGGAGCCGCCTGGCGAGGGGAAATACTGGGTGATCGGCCACAGCGGGCCGAGCATCAGATCGGCTTCCTCGACCGCTTCGCGCCGGGCGACCTCCTCGGGCTCCTCGTCCTTGTCGATCAGGCCGGCGACCAGTTCCAGCAGCCAGGGGTTGGCCGCCTTGTCCATCGCGCCGACACGGAACTGCTCGATCAGCACCACTTCGTCGCGTTGCGGGTCGTAGGGCAGCACGCAGACGGCGTCGTGGCGCACGAACAGCTCACGGGTCAGTTGCGGGCCCATGTCGCCGGCATATTGCCGGTGGCGCAACTTGATCCGGTCGAGCCGGTAGAAGCCGCGAAAGCACGCTTCGCGCGCGAGGATTTCGATGTCGTTCTTGTCCATGGACACTCCTGATGGTCGTAACGGGCCCGGCAGACCTGTGGTCCGCCGACTGCGGCCCGTTACCCGTCACACTAGCGAGCATAGTGCCGCCAGATCAAGCTTCCATGACGGCCTGCTACACGCGCTGGTAGAGCTGGCTGCCCTGCGCCTTGAACTCCTCGGCCTTGGCCTGCATGCCTTGCTCGGCGTCCAGGTCGACGGCATTGATGCGCTGTTCCTTGGCGTAGTCGCGGACTTCCTGGGTGATCTTCATCGAGCAGAACTTCGGACCGCACATGGAGCAGAAGTGCGCCACCTTGGCCGAATCCTTGGGCAGGGTCTCGTCGTGGAAGGCGCGGGCGGTGTCCGGGTCCAGGCCGAGGTTGAACTGGTCTTCCCAGCGGAACTCGAAGCGTGCCTTGCTCAGCGCGTTGTCGCGGATCTGCGCGCCGGGGTGGCCCTTGGCCAGGTCGGCGGCGTGGGCCGCGATCTTGTAGGTGATGATGCCGGTCTTGACGTCATCCTTGTTCGGCAGGCCGAGGTGCTCCTTGGGCGTGACGTAGCAGAGCATGGCGCAGCCGAACCAGCCGATCATCGCGGCGCCGATGCCGCTGGTGATGTGGTCGTAGCCCGGAGCGATGTCGGTGGTCAGCGGGCCGAGGGTGTAGAACGGCGCCTCGTCGCAGCATTCCAGCTGCTTGTCCATGTTCTCCTTGATCAGCTGCATCGGCACGTGGCCGGGGCCTTCGATCATGCACTGCACATCGTGCTTCCAGGCGATCTTGGTCAGCTCGCCGAGGGTTTCCAGCTCACCGAACTGGGCGGCGTCGTTGGCATCGGCGATCGAACCCGGACGCAGGCCGTCACCCAAGGAGAAGGACACATCGTAGGCCTTCATGATTTCGCAGATGTCATCGAAGTGGGTGTAGAGGAAGTTCTCCTTGTGATGCGCCAGGCACCACTTGGCCATGATCGAGCCGCCACGGCTGACGATGCCGGTGACCCGCTTGGCGGTCAGCGGCACGTAGCGCAGCAGCACGCCGGCGTGGATGGTGAAGTAGTCCACGCCTTGCTCTGCCTGTTCGATCAGGGTGTCGCGGAACAGCTCCCAGGTCAGGTCCTCGGCGATGCCGCCGACCTTTTCCAGGGCCTGGTAGATCGGTACGGTACCGATCGGCACCGGCGAGTTGCGGATGATCCACTCGCGGGTTTCATGGATGTGCTTGCCGGTGGACAGGTCCATGACGGTGTCCGAACCCCAGCGAATGCCCCAGGTCAGCTTGGCCACTTCTTCCTCGATGGAGGAACCCAGGGCGCTGTTGCCGATGTTGCCGTTGATCTTCACCAGGAAGTTGCGGCCGATGATCATCGGCTCCAGCTCCACGTGGTTGATGTTGGCCGGGATGATGGCGCGGCCGCGGGCGACTTCGCTGCGCACGAACTCCGGGGTGATCTCTTTCGGGATGTTGGCGCCGAAGCTGTGCCCGGCATGCTGCTCGTCGAGCAGGCCGGCTTCGCGTGCCTCGGCCAGTTTCATGTTCTCGCGGATGGCGACGTACTCCATCTCGGGCGTGATGATGCCCTGCTTGGCGTAGTGCATCTGGCTGACGTTGTGGCCGGCCTTGGCCCGGCGCGGGTTGCGCACGTGGGCGAAGCGCATGGCGGAGAGTTCGGCGTCGTTGAGGCGGCGCTGGCCGAACTCGGAGGAGAGGCCGGGCAGTTTCTCGGTGTCGCCGCGATCCTCGATCCAGGCGCTGCGCACGTCGGCCAGGCCCTTGCGCACGTCGATGCTGACGTTCGGGTCGGTGTACGGGCCGGAGGTGTCATAGACGGTGACCGGGGCGTTGATCTCGCCACCGAAATCGGTCGGCGTCACGTCCAGGCTGATCTCGCGCATCGGCACGCGGATGTCCGGGCGCGAGCCCTGGACGTAGATTTTCTGCGAACGGGGGAAGGGCTGTACCGACTGCTGGTCGACCTGTGCCGATTCACTCAGGTTCTTTTGTTGTTGTGTGCTCATCAAGGCTCTCTCCGGGATAGGTGTCGGAGTTGGAACCTGAGCGGACGAGGGGCGCGAGATACACCACAGGCGGTGTCGAGAGGACTCGCCGGACGTTGGCGAGGACATCTTGTTCCCTACGCAGGCCTTAACCTGATCAGGTTCAACGGGATCCGGCAGCTGCCAATCTCAGCCCCGCATTTGGGGCACCCCGACAAGAACTCGGGCAGTCTAATCAAGCTGATGGAATAAAACCAACCCGGAGGTCAAAAAAACTCGACCCGTGCGTCGGAAACGGACCATCATCGCTGCGCCGGGCCGATTGTTCCCGACGAGCAACATAGCTTGCCGCCAGCTAGACTGTTCACGCCCATGGCGCGCTTGACCCTCGCCCGCGGCGCCCCGTAGCCTTGGCGATTACCGCCTATTCAAGGATCGACATTCATGTTGCGCAGACTTTCCCTGGCCCTCGCCGTGGCCGCCGCGACGGTGGGCCTGGCTCAGGCCGAAGAGGCACCGCTGGCCAGCAAGACCGACCTGGTCACCGTTTACCAGGAGGCCGCGAAGAACAACGCCGATATCGCCGCCGCCCGTGCCGACTATCAGGCGCGTCGTGAAGTGGTGCCGCAGGCCAGGGCCGGCCTGTTGCCCAACCTCTCCGCCGGTGCCAACTATGGCGATACGCGCACGAACGTCGATTCGCCGAGTGCCACCCTCTCGCGCAGCGGCCTGGTCTATCAGGCCAATCTCAGCCAGCCGCTGTTCCGCGCCGACCGCTGGTTCCAGCTGCAGGCGGCAGAAGCCACCAGCGAGCAGGCGGCCCTGGAACTGTCCGCCACCGAGCAGAACCTGATCCTGCAGAGCGCCGAGACCTACTTCGCCGTGCTCCGTGCCCAGGACAACCTGGCCTCGACCAAGGCCGAGGAAGCGGCATTCAAGCGCCAGCTGGACCAGGCCAACGAGCGTTTCGACGTCGGCCTCTCCGACAAGACCGATGTGCTCGAGGCGCAGGCCGGTTTCGACACGGCCCGCGCCAACCGCCTGCTCGCCGAGCGCGCGGTGGACGACGCCTTCGAAGCGCTGATCGCGCTGACCAACCGTGACTATGTCGCCGTCGAGGGGATCGTCCACTCCCTGCCGGTGCTGGCGCCGACGCCGAACGACGCCAAGTCCTGGGTCGATACCGCTGCCACGCAGAACCTCAACCTGCAAGCCAGCCTGTACGCCGTGACGGCCGCCGAGGAAAACCTGCGCCAGCGCAAGGCCGGCCATGCGCCGACCCTGGATGCCGTGGCCAGCTATCAGAAGGGCGACAACGACAGCCTGGGCTTCACCAACTCGGGCACCTTTGGTGCGCCGCGTTACAGCGGTGACGTTGCGCAGCGCTCCATCGGCCTGCAACTGAACATCCCGCTGTACAGCGGCGGCCTGACCAGCTCGCAGGTGCGTGAGGCATACCAGCGTCTGGGGCAGAGCGAGCAACTGCGCGAGAGTCTGCGTCGTCAGGTGGTGCAGAACACCCGCAACCTGTTCCGTGCGGTGAACACCGACGTGGAAACCGTGCAGGCGCGGCGCCAGTCGATCATCTCCAACCAGAGTGCGCTGGAGGCCACCGAGATCGGCTACCAGGTAGGTACCCGCAACATCGTCGATGTGCTCGACGCCCAGCGTCAGCTGTACAGCGCCGTGCGCAACTACAACGATGCGCGCTACGACTACATCCTCAACAACCTGCGCCTGAAGCAGGCGGCTGGCACCCTCAGCCCGGCCGACCTGGATGCCCTGGGCAGCTTCCTCAAGCCGGACTACAACCCGGACAAGGACTTTCTGCCGCCGGATCTGGCCACTGCCGCCGAGGCGCGCCTGCAGAACAATCAGGATTTCTGATCCGTTGTGAGCAAAGAAAAAGCCCGACCTGAGTCGGGCTTTTTCGTTTTCGGCGCTATCGTCGCGGCGCCCTGCACTCCACCGGCATGGGCTAGAGCAGGCGGCGCAGGCCGTCGAGCAGACGCTCCAGGGCGCCCTGGTTGGCCTTGAGCACGGCCAGGCCGGCTGCGCTCATGCGCTGGGCTTCGGCCGGGGTGTCCAGCAGGGTGGCGGTGCGCTCAGCCAGTTGCGCGGCGTTCGCCACTTCGCTCAGCGCGCCGGCCGCGCGCAGTTGCGCGGCGATCTCGAGGAAGTTGAACAGGTGCGGGCCGCTCAGCACCGGCTTGCCCAGCGCAGCGGGCTCGAGCAGGTTGTGCCCGCCGTTGGCCACCAGGCTGCCGCCGACGAAGGCGATGTCCGCCAGCGCATAGAGAAACAGCAGCTCACCCATGGTGTCGCCGAGCAGCACCTGGTCGCCGGTTTGCACGGCTTCACCCGTGGCGCGGCGGCGTGTCGTCAGTCCATCGCTGAGGCAAAGTTCATGGACCGAGTTGAAGCGCTCGGGGTGGCGCGGTACCAGGATCAGCAGCGCATTCGGCCGCGTCTCCAGCAATTGGCGATGGGCGGCGAGGACGATCTCGTCTTCGCCCGCATGGGTGCTGGCGGCGATCCACACCGGGCGTTGCTCGGCCTGCCACTGGCGGCGCAGCTCGGCTGCACGCTGCAGCAGCTCGGCGTCGATCTTCAGGTCGAACTTGATCGAACCGGTCACTTCCACGCAGTCAGGGCGTGCGCCCAGGTCGAGAAAGCGTTGCGCTTCGGCCTGGGTCTGCACGGCGATCAGCGACAGTTCGGCGAGCATCGGTGCGGTGAGTTTGCCAAAGCGTGCATAGCCACGTGCCGAGCGTTCGGACAGGCGCGCATTGGCCAGCGCTACCGGAATACCGCGCCTGGCGCACTGATGAATGTGGTTCGGCCACAGTTCGGTTTCCATCACCACGGCCAGGCGCGGGCGGACCCGGTCGAGGAAGCGTGCGGCGGCCCAGGGCAGGTCGTAGGGCAGGTAGCAGTGCTGCACGCTGTCGCCGAACAGGGCCTGGATGCGTTCGGAGCCGGTCGGGGTCATGCAGGTGACGGTGATCGGCAGCTCGGGGTAACGCGCCTGCAAGGCGCGGATCATCGGCGCGGCGGCGATGCTTTCACCGACCGACACGGCATGCACCCAGATGCCGCCGGGTTTCAGCGGCGGCAGGGCGAAGGAAAAACGCTCCTTGATACGGCGCGCGTAGGCGGGCGCCTTGCGTGCGCGCAGCGCCAGGCGCAGGGCGATCAGTGGCAGGGCCAGGTGCAGCAGCAGGGTGTAGAGGTGTCTGTTCATGGGCGCGCAGCTTATCGCTGCCGGCCGGGTGCTGGAAGGGCGATCATGCCGGTGGGCGCAACAGCTCGCGTGCCAGGCAGTCCGCCAGCCAGTTGGCGGCGGGGCCGAGCGCGCCGTCGCGGCGGCGGACCAGCTCCACCACCAGTGGCAACGGCGCCCAGTCGCTGCGCAGTTCCTGCAGGTGGCCCTGGTAGGTCGGATACTGCGCCACGTGACGCGGCAGCCAGGCCCAGCCAAGGCCGCGAACCACCAGCTCGGCCATCGCGTAGAAGCTGTCGGCGCGCCACACCAGCGGGCTGATCTGCTCGCCGCCGGGATAGTGACTGTCCTGGGGCGTCATCAGCAGCTGGCGATGCTCGGCGAGATCGCGGCGCTCCACGCTGGCGAGCCTGGCCAGGGGGTGGTGCGGGCTGCACACGGTGACCATCTCGATGCTGCCCAGGTGCTGACTCTCCAGCTCGCGTGGCATCTGCTCATGGTGAAACAGCAGGCCAAGGTCCGCCTGACGCTGCAGCAGCTTGCGCGCCACGTCGCCCTGTGCGCCGCTGGCGAGCTGTACCTCCAGTAGCGGGAAGGCCTCGGCCAGGGCCTCCAGGCTGGCCAGCACCGGCTGGTAGGGCATGGCCTCGTCCTGCGCCAGGCGCAGGCGTGCCTCCTGCCCCCGGGCCAGGCCGAGTGCGCGACCATCCAGGCGCTCGCATTGCTGCAGCACGCTGCGCGCCTCTTCCAGCAGGGCGCTGCCGGCCTCGGTCAGGCGTGGCTGCCGCCCGCTGCTGCGCTCGAACAGGGTCACGCCGAGGTCGCTTTCGAGCAGGGCGATCGCCGTGCTCACGGCGGACTGGGCGCGCCCGGTTTCCCGTGCCACCGCCGAGAACGAGCGGCTTTCCGCCGTGCGGACGAACAGATGGAGCTGGTCGAGGTTCCAGTTCATGGTCAACCTATCTGTTACGTTGATAGGTAATGACTTTATCCCATCGTCGAAGTCCTTAGAATCCCGGGCATTCTTTCAGGAGTCGCCATCATGCCCGGATACTTCTACCTGGCCATTGCCATTGCCGCCGAAGTGCTCGCCACCACCTCGATGAAGGCCATCGAAGGCTTCAACAAGCCGCTGCCGCTGTTGCTGGTGGTGGGCGGCTATGGCATCGCGTTCTGGATGCTGACGCTGGTGGTGCGCACCATCCCGGTGGGCATTGCCTATGCCATCTGGGCCGGCCTGGGCATCGTGCTGGTGAGCATCGCCGCCGCCTTCATCTACCAGCAGAAACCCGATCTGCCGGCCATGCTGGGCATGGGCCTGATCGTCAGCGGCGTGGTGGTGATCCAGCTGTTCTCCCAGTCGACCGGGCACTGATCGGCCGACGGGCGCGAGGGCAGGCGGGTTATACTGCGCGCCTGTTTTTTGCCGAGGCCCGTTCATGTCCCAGTCTCTCAGCACCGATGTCCTGATCGTCGGCGGTGGTATCGCCGGCCTCTGGCTCAATGCACGCCTGCGTCGCCAGGGCTTCGCCACCGTTCTGGTGGAGTGCGGCAGCCTGGGCGGCGGGCAGAGTCTGAAGTCGCAGGGCATCATCCACGGTGGCGCCAAGTACGCCCTGCACGGCGCGCTGACCGGTGCTTCCGAAGCCATCGCCGACATGCCGCGACGCTGGCGCGAGGCGCTGGCCGGCGCTGGCGAGCTGGACCTGTCCGGCGTGCGTATCCTTTCCGACGCTCATTACCTGTGGTCGCCGGGCACCCTGGCCGGCAACCTCACCAGCTTCTTCGCCAGCAAGGCGGTGCGCGGGCGCGTCGACCAGGTCAAGGGCGAGCAGTTGCCGCCGGCGCTGCAGCACCCGAAGTTCAAGGGCAAGGTCTATCGGCTCGCCGAGCTGGTGCTCGATGTGCCCAGCCTGATCGCCCGCCTGGCCGAGCTGGCCGGCGATGGACTGCTGGCTGGCCGGCAGGTCGAGCCGCTGCGTGACGGCGATGAACTGTGCGGGCTGATCGTCGATGGCCGCGAGATTCGCGCCCAGCGCGTGGTGCTCAGTGCCGGGGCCGGCAATGCCGAATTGCTCGCGGCCCTGGGCATCGAGCAGCCGGCTCAGCAGCTGCGGCCGCTGCACATGGTGCTGGCCAAGGGGCCGGCGCTGAAGCCGCTGTATGCCCATTGTCTCGGCGGCGGACCGAAGCCGCGCGTCACCGTCACCACCCATCCGGCGGCCGATGGCCAATGGGTCTGGTACCTCGGTGGCGACCTGGCCGAGGCCGACGGCGTGGCGCGCGACGAAGGCGCGCAGGTCGCGGCGGCGCAGAAGGAGATGGCGGCGCTGCTGCCCTGGGTGGACCAGAGCCAGACGCGTTGGGCGACCTTGCGCGTGGACCGCGCCGAGCCCGCGCAATCGGGGCTGGTGCGCCCGGACAATGCCTTTCTCGCCGAACAGCAGAACCTGCTGGTGGGCTGGCCGACCAAGCTGGCGCTGGCGCCGGACTTCGCCGACCGGGTGCTGGCGACGCTACAGCGCGACGGGGTGACGCCGGCGCATCATGGGTCGTTGCCCGATCTGCCACGCCCGGCACTGGGGCAGCCGGTATGGGAGACGCTGCTGCCATGAGCGCCACCCTGCACGATCTGCATCGCCCGCTGGGCTCTACCGGCCTGCACGTATCGCCGCTGGGGCTGGGCACGGTCAAGCTCGGGCGCGACCAGGGGGTGAAGTACCCCAATGGCTTCACCATCCCCGATGACGCGCAGGCGAGCGCCTTGCTGCGCCAGGCGCGTGAACTGGGTATCAACCTGATCGATACCGCGCCGGCCTATGGTGTCAGCGAGCAGCGTCTCGGCCCGCTGCTGCGTGGCCAGCGCGACGAGTGGGTGATCGTCAGCAAGACCGGCGAAGAGTTCGAGCAGGGGCAGTCGCGCTTCGACTTCTCCGCCGCGCATACCCGCCTCTCGGTGGAGCGCAGCCTCAAGCGCCTGGAGACCGATCGTATCGACCTGCTGCTGGTGCACTCCGATGGTAACGACCTGGCGGTACTGCGTGACACCGGGGTGTACGACACGCTGGCGGCGCTCAAGCGCGAGGGCAAGATCCTCGGCTACGGGATTTCCGGCAAGACCGTCGAGGGGGGCCTGCTGGCGCTGGAAGAGGGTGACTGCGCCATGGTCACCTACAACCTGAGCGAGCAGGGCGAAAAGCCGGTGCTGGACTACGCTGCCACTCACGCCAAGGGCATTCTGATCAAGAAGGCTCTGGCCAGCGGCCATGCCTGCCTGGCCGAGGGGGTCGATCCGGTGCGCGCCAGTTTCGAGCTGATCTTCGCGCACCCGGGCGTCGGCAGCGCCATCGTCGGCACCATCACGCCGGCGCACCTGGCCGCCAACGTGGCCACCGTCGCCGCCGTGTTGCAGGGCCTGCGCTGAGCGGCTGCGGTCACGTCCTCTTACAGGCCGGGCTTGTGTTCGGCGCCGGCCTTGGGGCAGCCTTGAGCGGTTTCGTTTCACCCTGATCCTCGTGTGGAGGGCGGCTGCCCGGTCGCATCCGCGCCAAGCCGGAACAAGGAGTCGAGATGTCGCGTACGCTGATCCGCAAGGACCCGAGTAACTTCAAGACGCTGCCATTGTTCGTCGAGGCCACGGCCGATGGCCTGCGTTATCAGAGCCTGGGCGTGCCCCTGAACTTCCAGCAGATGCTGGAACGCCGCCGCCCGGTCGAGGTGGCCGACAGCTCGCGCTTCGCCGTGGAGCTGGCCAATCTCGGTGTGTCGGTACGTCTGACCCTGCGCCTGCATGGGCGCGACTACTGGTTGCTGGTGCGCCAGCGTCGCCCGGATCGTGGCGACACCGTGCTCAAGCTGATCTCCGGCTACGTACCCGCGCACGAACTGAACCTGCCGCTACTCACCGCCATCCAGGAAGTCGCCGAGGAGTGCCTGCTGGAAAGTGCCGAGGGCTGGCTGGCCGGGCGCTTTGCCGATACCTGGCTGCCGACGCCCTACCAGGGCGCCCTGCGCTACCGCGAGGCCAGCCACTTTCGCCTCAGCCCGCTGTCAGGGGCGGCGCGGCCGGTGCAGTGCGGCAACCTGACCTTGCTGGAGCGCCCGCGTGCCTATGTGCATCTGCCCACCGCGTCCCTGCAACTGGTCTATGACATGAGCCTGGAGCTGCCGCGCGACGTCCGGCAGCTGAGCCTGTTCCATGTCGATGAGTGCCTGGAGGATGGGCGCCTGGTCGCCCGCCTGGAGCGTCGGCGCCCGGATATCTACTTGCTGGCCCTGCATCAGGGGGCGCCCAGTGGCGGTCTGTTCACCCTGCGCAAGGGCGAGCTGCAGGCGGTCAGCACGCGAGGGCTGTGGCTGTCGGAAAGCTTCGCCGAGCAGGACGGCTGGCTGGTGCGTGACGAGCGCGTGCGCTGGAAGGACTGGCTGCAGCGCTACGGAGTGCCGACGCCGCAGCGGCGGGCCCAGGTCAGCGCCTAGGCCGATACCGGGCGTCAGTGCGCCCGGCTTTCGTGCATGCGCGTCAGCTGTCTTTCCAGCAGGGCCGGATAGGGGTCGAGCAGGCGTTCGACGCAGCTCGCACCCTCGGGGCTGGCGATCGGTCGAATGCGTGCACGCTGGCGGGCCAGGCTGTCCTGTGCGACCCGTTGCTCGACCAGCAGCAGGTTGCGGCTGTGTTGCGACAGGGCGAGGGCGTCCAGGGCGCTGTCGCTGAGCAGCAGTTCGGCCTGGCCGAGTGCTTCCAGGTCGCTGCCGAGGGTCAGGCCCAGCTGCAGTTGCAGGGTGATGCCGCTGTCGGCCACCTCGATCTGCAGGGCGTGGCCGAGGGCGCGCATCAGCTCGCCGCAGCAGATGGCGTGGGTCAGGTAGTCCTCGCCGCACTCGCGCTCGTGGAACAGCATCAGGCTGCTGCCGTCCTTGAGCGTGTGCAGTTGCCCCTGGTACAGCGCGGAGGCCTGTTCCAGACAGGCGCGGTAGCGCTCCAGCAGGTCCAGCAGGCGTGTGCGCGGCAGGCGTCGCAGCTGTTCCTGGGCGCCGAGCTGGATGGCCAGCACGGCGCTGGCCTGTGCCTGGCGCTGCGGCTGGGGCGGGGCGCTGGGCGCACTGTCGTCCGCTTCGTCACGCAGGTCGGCGAAAGGGTCCTCCGGTTCGATCGAATCGGGCCAGGGCTTGAGGGCCTCGTCGTCATCATCGGCTGCGTCTGCGTCGATGCCGTGCTCCGCCAGCGGCTGCGCTTCCTGCTCGACGTCGACGTCGTCGCTTTCCTGCGGGTAGTCGTCGGCCTCAAGCAGGGCGTCGTCTTCCAGCTCTTCCAACTCTTCCGGCTCGGGTTCGGGCTTTTCCGGTACCAGGCGCGCCTGCAGCTGGCGCGCCAGGTCACCGATCTCGTCATTGCGCCCCGCGCCTGGTGCCGGGTCGTCCGGGTCGCGCAGCCAGAGCCGCAGCTGCAGCAGCGGCGTGGAGATATGCCGACCGAGGCGCATGCTCAGCGACAGGGTCAGGGCCAGCAGGATCAGGCTGAGAATGCCCATGCTCTGCAGGCTGATGGTCATCGGTTGCTGGAACTGGCGCATGTCCAGGCTGATGCGCAACTGCCCGGCGATCACTTCCTGGAAGGTGATCTGCGTGGAGTACAGGCCGTCGCTTTCGCCCAGCATGCTGCGGGTCGGGCGGGTGCCGGACTCGGCGAGGATGCGGTTGTCCACGCTGTAGATGGCCGCATGGGCCACCAGCGGGTTCTTCGCCAGGTTGTTGAGCAGCACGTTGAGGCTGAGGATGTCGTTGGACACCAGCAGCTCGGTGGCGGAGGCGGCGGTCTGGGTGATCAGGCTCTGGCCCAGGGCGTCGGCCTGCTGCTGCATGGCCTGCTTGAACTGCATGCCCATGACCCAGGCATAGATGAGCATCGCCAGCGCTACCAGCAGCAGGCTGTGGCTGGCGATGCGCAGCACCAGAGGCACCCGCCGCTGGCGCAGCGCGTGGAAGATCATGATGAAGAAATTGTCGGGCTTGACGGGCGCGGGCCGGTTCACAGAGCTCGGCTCTTGTCGACTGAAGATGCCGCGCAGTATAGCGAGCGGCCTGGGGCGGGCAAAGCGCGCGGCTGCCCGGATCGGCAGGAAACTGGGTAGAATGTGCGCCTTTTCGTCGGTCGGTGGCTCATTCGTCACTGGCCCGCCTCAATCGTCTGCCTTGGAGGGTGCGTCTTGCGCGAGATCGTCCTGATCAACATCACCGGCGAGGATCGCCCCGGACTCACCGCCGCCATCACCGGCGTACTGGCCCAGGGCGGGGTGAATATCCTCGATATCGGCCAGGCGGTGATCCATGACACCCTGTCGTTCGGCATCCTCATCGAGATTCCGGACAACGGCCGTTCCCAGGCCGTGCTCAAGGACCTGCTGTTCACCGCCTACGAGCTTGAGCAGCAGGTGCGTTTCACCCCGGTTTCCGAAGAGGACTATCGGCAGTGGGTCGGTGGCCAGGGCAAGGCCCGCCATATCGTCACCCTGCTGACGCGTAAGGTCAGCGCCGAGCAGTTGCAGCGGGTCAGTGCAATCACCGCCAAGTACGGGTTGAACATCGATCACATCGATCGCCTGTCCGGGCGCATGCCGCTGGACATGCCCGCCGAGCAGGGCAAGGGCTGCATCGAATTCTCCGTGCGTGGCGAGCCGGCCGACCCCGTCGCGCTGCGTGCCGAGTTCCTCAGCGTGGCGCAGGCGCTCAACGTCGACATCGCCTTCCAGCGCGACTCGGTGTTCCGCCGTAACCGTCGCCTGGCGGTGTTCGACATGGACTCGACGCTGATCGAGGCCGAGGTCATCGACGAACTGGCCAAGGCGGCCGGGGTCGGTGAGCAGGTCGCCGAGATCACCGAGCGGGCGATGCGCGGCGAGCTGGATTTCCGTGCCAGCTTCAAGGAGCGCCTGAGCCTGCTGCAGGGCCTGTCCGAGGATGTGCTGGAAGAGATCGGCGCCTCGCTGCGCCTGACCGAAGGTGCCGAAGTGCTGTTCGCCGAGCTCAAGCGCCTGGGCTACAAGACGGCGATTCTCTCCGGTGGTTTCACTTACTTCGCCCGCCAGCTGCAAGCCAAGCTCGGCATCGACTACGTGTTCGCCAACGAACTGCAGATCGAGAACGGCAAGGTGACCGGTGTGGCCGTCGAGCCCATCGTCGATGCCCAGCGCAAGGCGGACCTGCTGCGTGAGCTGGCGCAGAAGGAAGGTCTGCAGCTGGAGCAGACCATCGCCGTCGGCGATGGCGCCAATGACCTGCCGATGCTCGGCCTGGCCGGGCTCGGCGTGGCCTTCCGGGCCAAGCCGCTGGTCAAGCAGTCGGCCAAGCAGGCGATCTCCACGCTCGGTCTGGACGGCATTCTTTACCTGCTGGGCTTCCGTGATCGCGAGGGGCAGGAATAAAGCAGTTACAAGCCGCAAGCTTCAAGTTCAAAGCTGATCGCTGTGTGCCCTGGCTTCTTGCTTGAAGCTTGCAACTGCTCTTATTCGTCGCCGGCCGAGAAGTCGTAGTCCATCGACTGGCTCGGGCCCTGCAGGTAGTAACCCTGGATGAAGTTGACCCCGGCCTGCCACAAGGTGGCCAGCACGCTGGCGCTCTCGACGAAGGGCACGATGGTCAGCTTGGCCTGGGCGTGCAGGCTGCTGAGCAGGGTCTTGAGGGCTTCCTGGTTGTCGGCGTTGTTCAGGTCCTGGGAGAAGGAGCCGTCGACTTTGACGAAGTCCACCTGCAGGTGCTTGAGCGTGTTGAACGGGTTCAGCGCACAGCCGAACTGGCTCAGGGCGACCTTGCAGTGTAGCTCCGCGAGCCCGTGGGTCAGTGCCTTGGCCTGCTTCAGGTAAGCGATGGCATCAGGCTCGCTGAACTGGAACACCAGCGAGTCGGACGGCAGGCGAGCGGCCTTGAGCGCCACGCTGAGCCAGGGCAGCAGGGTCTGATCCTGCAGGCTGGAGCTGGACAGGTGCACGAACAGGCGGGTGTTGTGGCCTTTCGAGCGGTGATCGGCAAGCAGCTTGATCGAGTTGAGGATCACCCAGCGGTCGATCTTTTCACCCAGCCCGGCATCCCTGGCAGCGGTCAGGAACTGCGTCGGCGGGACCTCCTCGCCTTGCGGGTTGAGCAGGCGCAGCAGGACTTCGTAGTGCTCGTGGGCGTCGCCGCGCAGGCTGATGATCGGCTGGAACAGCAGGCGGAAGCTGTTGTTCTCCAGCGCCTGCTGCACCATCGCCAGCAGGTTGCCGCGATTGGCCGCGGCAGCCAGCTCGGCAGCCGGGTTGAACAGCTTGATGGCGTTGCCATCGGCCAGCTCGTCCGCGCAGCGGTGGGCACGATCGATGACTACCTGGGCCTTGGCGGTCTTCTCGCTGAGGCCGGCGACGCCGATCGACAGCGTGGTCTGGGCGGTGCGCCCGCTGACATCGAACAGGTGCCCCTCGATCTTCTTCAGCAGGGCGCTGAGGCTGGCCTCGCATTGCTCGGGGGACTGGCCCGGCAGCAGCGCCGTGAACACGTCGTCGCCAAAGCGGGCCAGCTGGGTGTCCGCTGGGAAGTACGCGCGCAGCAGGCCGGCCAGGTCGGTCAGCAGCAGGTCGATGCCGGCCAGGCCGATCTCGCCCTGCATGCCGGCGTAGCGGTCGACGCGGATGTAGGCGAGCGTCGACGGCTGGCCAGTGCTGACGGCACGCTCGGCGGCGCCATCCATCAGCTCGAGGAAATGGTTGCGGTTGAACAGGCCGGTCACCAGATCCTGGCTGCTGATTTCGCGCAGCTTTTCTTCCAGTTCGGCATTCGAGGTTTCCGCGCGGATGACCACCTGGATGCACGGCTCGCCGTCGTAGGTGGCCGGCGAGAAGCTCATCTGGGCGGCGAAGCCGCTGCCGTCAGCACGCATGCCCTGGCAGCTCAGCTCGGCGTCGCCCTCGGCGCTCTGGTAGTTCTTCAGGAAGTCCTTGAAGGCACTCTGATCGGCACTGGCGATCAGGTCGATCATCGGCATGCCTTCGAGCTCGTCGCCATCTTCGTAGCGGAACAGCTCCAGGTAGGCGCGGTTGGCATAGATGTGCATGCCGTCGTGCACGTAGGTAATGGCGTCTACCGAACTCTCCAGCAGCAGCTGGCAGCGTTTTTCCGCCTCACGCAGGGCCACTTCGGCGGCGCGACGGGCGCGGCGTTCCTCGAGGTTGGCCAGCTCGCGCTTGGCTACCAGGACCAGGCGTTCATCCTCGCCTTGCGGCAAGGCATCCTGAGCGCCGAACAGCAGGGCCTCGGTGATGGTCTCGGAGTCGTTGCCGTCGACCAGTTGCACCACGGGGATGTCCTTGGCCTGGCGGCGGATGGCGCCAATCGCCTCGCTCGGGTCGAGGCGTTCGCTGCTCGGTGCACAGATGAGCAGGTCCCAGGTGTGCTGCAGGGCTTCAGCGAGGTCTTCGCTGGAGGTCAGGCGATGGACACGCGTCGCGTGTCCGGCATTGCGGAACAGACTGACCAGGCGCTCGGCTTCGTTCTGCGAATCCTCGAGAATCAGCAGGCGGATGGTTTTTTTTTCGATGGCCATAGAAGGGTCAATACCGCGCCGAACGGGCGCGAAAAGGCGACAAATGGTGAGTGGGTCGGAGCCTACAGCGACTTCCAGAGCGAGTCAAAATCTTCCTCCCCAGCAGGCTTCTGGCTTTGCGAGGCTGTGACCGGCGTCCCGGCCGCGCCCTCTTCCTCACCGACACGGCGATATTCGAACTGGCTGAAACTGCCGGTGCTGACCTGTTTGCGCGTCAGCACCGCACGATGCTCCTCGCCATGGTCGTTGATCAGCACCTTGCTGCCTTCCTGGAAGGGCAGGCGTGGCGTGATCAGGCTGGCCGGGCGCGAGATGGCGCTGATTTCCGGCAGCAGCAGCGCACGCAGGTACTGGCTGTTCTGCTCGGCCTTGCGCAGCAGTTGCAGGCCGCAAGGGCGGGCATGCGGGGCGATCAGCTCGATGCCCATCTGCGTGCCGCCGCCCCGGACCTGGCGAATCCAGCGCACGATCGCCACGCTCCAGCCCTGGCTCGGGCTGTCCTGCACGCCCAGCAGCTCGCCGGCCTGCAGCTGGCTGGGCACGTCCTTGGGCCAGGATAGGCAATAGCCGCCCGGACTGTGGTTGACGATGGCCAGCGGGTAGGTCGGGTAGGTCTCGCCGCTGTTCTCGGGCTGTGCCTGCTCGCCGGGCGTGACCTTGGTGTACTGGATTTCCTCGAAGTGGATGTCGTCCACCGCGTTGCGCTGCGCGTCGAATGCGTTGGACCAGACGTCCGGTTCGCCGGTGGTCGGCTTGAACACTGCGGCGCCGAGTTCGACCGGGCGCTTGAGCACGTCGGCGAAGGAGCGGCGGCCAGCGAGGAAGAAGTGCAGCGCCGTCATGCCGATGCACAGGGTCAGATTGCCCTGGCCCGGCGTGCGCTGGAAGGTGCGTTCGGCGATGTCTCCCCAGGCGGCCGCGACATGCTGCAGCAGGTCCAGGCTGATGCCGTCGGGAATCGCCAGGCGCGACTGGCCGCGCTCCTCTTCCGGCAGTTCCAGATGATCCTTGATCGCATCGACCAGCGGCTGCGTGTCGATGCCCAGCAGGTTGTGCAGTTCACCGCTCTGGTACAGGGACTTGTAACGCGGCGGCCCGTCGACCTGTGGGGCGAGGACGAACAGGCTGTCAGGGTGATCACCCGCCTGCAGCTTGACCAGGGCGCTCCAGGGTTCCAGCGCTTCGGCCAGGCGGGCGATGCCGTTCTGGCGCATCTGGTTGGTGCGTGCGCAGCCGAGCAGCAGCGCGGTCACGTAGGTCTGCTCGGTGCTCAGACCCTGGGTGTGACGGGCCAGCGGATCGCGGATGACCTGGCGCTGCAGGCGCTGTTCGACGGCGATCTGATAGAGCTGATGCAGCTCCAGCCAGAGCCCTTCCGGCACCGGGCAGTACAGCTGGCTGGCGCGAATCAACGGGCTGCAAAGGCTGTGGCTGGCACGCTGCAGGGCGACCGCGAGCAACTGGTCGCGGTCCTTGCCGGTGCGCTCGAGGACGCGGGAAATGATCAGCTTGTAGCCGACGGCGAGGTGGTTCTGCAGGGCCTGGCAGAGGTTGGCGACCTTGCGCGGACGTTCGTCGAGGACGATGGCCTGGTTGAGGAAGTGGCGCTCCAGGTGCTGGCAGACGAAGCTCACTTCCGGGCGCAGCATTTCCAGCAGTTGCAGGCGGTTGTCCGATGGCGTGACCAGTTGATTGAGTTCCACCAGGCTCTGATACAGCTGGCGCGCGGTCTCACCGATGTTCGCCTTGGGCAGTGCGGCAATCCAGCGCTTGAGGTCGCGAGGAGTGCCGTCGCAGAAGCTGAGGCTTTGCTTGCTCGGTGTGGGGACGCGCAACAACTGAAGGTGGGGACTCTGTCTATCCATCGAACTCGGATACTCCGGCCACACGATGACAAGCGGCTCTAGTAATAGTCTTTCGAACTCTAGCAGCATCTGGCTGCGCTGGCAGCCGTCCTCAAGGACGGTCTGCCTCGGCAGCCTACGGATTTATGACCAAAGGGTCGACATGCGGGTTCAGTTCGTGCGGATTTCAGTCCAGGGCATGGCCCAGCGCCTGCCCCATGCGCACTGCGCTGCCGGCGCTCAGCTCTTCGGCCCATTTCATCTGCTCCGGGCCGAACAGCACGATGGCGGTGGAACCCAGCTTGAAACGGCCCATTTCCGCGCCCTTGGCCAGTTCGATCGGGCCGCGGGATTCGGCATCGTAGCGGGTGCTCTTCAGCTCGCGCTTGGGCGGGGTGACCAGGCCGGCCCAGACAGTCTCGACGCTGGCGACGATCATCGCGCCGACCAGCACCACGGCCATCGGGCCGCGCTCGGTGTCGAACAGGCAGACCACGCGTTCGTTGCGGGCAAACAGTTCCGGCACGTTCTCGGCCGTGGTCTGGTTCACCGAGAACAGGCGCCCCGGTACGTAGACCATTTCCTTCAGTGTGCCGCCCAGCGGCATATGGACGCGGTGGTAGTCCTTCGGCGAGAGGTAGACGGTCGCGAACTGACCGCCCATGAAGGGCGCGGCACGCTCGGTGTCGCCACCGAGCAGTTCCACCGCGCTGAAACTGTGGCCCTTGGCCTGGAAGATACGACCATGCTCGATGGCACCCAGCTGGCTGATCGCGCCGTCGGCCGGGCAGAGGATCGCGCCCGCCGTCTCGTCCAGTGGACGGGCACCGTCTTTCAGCGCACGGGTGAAGAAGGCGTTGAAGTGTTCGAAGGCACGCAGGTCTTCCACCTGCGCTTCGCTCATGTCGACCTGGTACTGCTTGGCGAACCACGAGATCAGCGGGTTCTTCAGCCAGCCGATACGGCATTCGGCAACGTAGCCGATCAGGCGAGACAGCAGGTGATGAGGCAGCAGGTACTGACTGAGAATGAAGAGACGTTGTTTCATCGTGTTTCCTTGAGGGTTCTGAGTCGGCGCAGGCATCCCCGTGCCGGGTACAACTGATGGTCGACGGCGTCAGCGTTCGACAGGTGTATCGGGCAGGTTGCCCCATTCGGACCAGGAACCAGCGTAGGCCTTCACGCGCGGATAACCCACCGCCTTGGCGACCACGTAGCTGAAACCCGAGCGGCGATGGGTCTGGCAGTGAGTGATCACTTCCTTGTCCGGGGTGATGCCGAGATCGTGCAGGACGTCGCCGATATCCGTGCGGATGCGCATGCCGCGCTGCGGGTCCATTGCGGCGGTCCATTCGAAGTGCGTGGCGCCCGGGATGTGCCCGCCGCGTGCGGAGCTGAGTTTCTCGCCGTGGTATTCATCCGCGCCGCGTACATCCCAGATGGCCAGGTCGGCGGCGTCCAGGCGCTGCTGGATGTATTCGCGGGTGGCAGTGGGTTCGTCGCTCAGCGTCAGCGACACCTGGGTACGCGAGACCTCGGGGGTTGTCTGGCTCAGGGACCGGCCGTCGCTGAGCCAGGCCTGCAGGCCGCCGTTGAGGAAGTGCTGGCGGGCATGGCCGATCACGTCGAGCAGCCAGATGAAGCGCCCGGCCCAGGGGCCGCCTTCGTCGTCGTAGACCACGTAAGTGGCATCCGGGCGATGGCCGATATCGGCGAACAACGCTTCGAGTTGCGCCCGTTCGGGCAGCAGGCCGGGTGCCGGCGGCTGGCCCAGCTGCGTGCGCTTGGCGTCGGCCCAGCGCGCGCCGGGTATGTGGCCACTGGCGTAGCGTGCTGCGCTGCTGAGGTCGAGCAGGATCAGCTCGGGCGCGTCCAGGCGCGCTTCCAGTTCAGCGGGCTCGATCACCAGAGGCAGGTTGTCGAAGGCGGACATGGCAGCGTCCCTAAATGAAAAGAGGTCGATTGTAGCGGAAACCGAGGGGCGTCAGCGTCCACGGCGGGCGAAGCTGCCCAGGGCGCGCTCGATGCACTGCACGGTCTTGCCGAACGCCTGCAGGCTGACCTCGTTGAGCGGCTGGCCGCCCTGGTCGGCCACCAGCAGCATGACCACCCGGCCGTTGCTGGCCAGGGAGCGCAGCAGCAGATGCTCGCTGGGAAACAGGGCCTTGAGGTTGCCCGGCAGCAGCGCGGAGAACTTGGCGACGTTGGCGGGCGTGAGACGCAGCTGGCCCGGCTCGCTGAGCAGGCGCCTGAGGACCTGGCTCTGTGCGGGATCCAGGCTGAGCGTTGCCGCGCTGGCGTCCAGCCCGGCCTGTTGCTGGGTTTGCAGGCGACTGTGCTGGCGGTCGGCGAGCAGCACGAGAACCCGCTTCAGGCCACAGGCCTGCAGGGCGTCGCGGGCGCAGGCAGTCAGTTGCGGCACATTGGCGAAGGCACTGGGTTCGGCGAGCAGGCGTGCACACTGCTGGCGCCAGGCGGCGAGGTCGTCGCGCTGGGGTGGGGCGGCACTGCTGCTGCGGGCCGGTTTCAGGCGGTGCGCGTCCCAGGGCCAGAGCAGCGCCTGCGCCGGGTGCCACAATGCACTGTCATGCAGCAGGCGGGCACTGCTCACGGCATGCTGATGCACTTCCTGCTGCAGCTCGTTCAGCGGCAGTTGCAGGTACAGCCCGGTGAGCCGCTGCCAGCGCAGGGTGTGGGGCGTGTCCCATGCATGGTGGGCGGAGACGGCCAGGCCGTTGGCCAGCAGCACGCAGTTGCTGGGCTGGGTCAGCCAGTGGCGCAGCGGCGTGTCCGCGTCGAGCATCTGTTGCTGGTGCAGAGGATGTTCATAGTCGCGTGCGATGTGCAGCGCCTTGATCAGCTGGCGGCGATCGCGTTCCAGCAGGCGGTAGCCGCGCACGATCCATTCCGGCAGGCGCCAGCGCTCGGCCAGGCGCACGCAGAGCTGTATCAGCGGTACGCCGAGCAGCTCCTTCTCCACCACCCTGGGGCGTTCGCCTTTCAGCAGCACGCGCTGTTCCCAGGCTTCGAACAGCTGCGGGTGGGCGCACAGCAACGGCCACAGGGGGGCGAGGAACAGCAGGCTGCAGCCGTGCAGCTCGTTCCACAGGCGCGCCAGGCGGGCGCCGAACAGGCCGCGAGCCTGCTGGCTGGCGTGCTGGCTGATCATCAGGATCTGGCGAAACGCCAGGGGGATCTCGTCTTCCGGCAGCGCTGGCGCCTGGCTCAGCAAGGCTTCGCAACGACTCAGGCCGAGACGCGAGAGCGCGGTTTCGACGCTTTCGGCCGGCTCGCTCAGGCTGTTGTTCGACTGGTTGGCCTCGCGCAGGACCTGCAGGGCGAACGACGGACTGGACTCGATGGCTTCGGCAATTTCGCGCCAGGTACGGCGGCTGTCGCCCAGGATGCGACGCAAGCGCACATGCTGCTGCTGTTCGATCGGCAACGGCAGCTTGGCCAGTTGTTGCAACCAGGCGTCCAGGGTGCGCGGCAGGGGCTTTGGCGTCGACATGTGGGTTGAGCCGAACTGGCTTTTGACCTTAACTGGCTATAGTCTGGCGCATAAGCTCCGATAATTAGAAGGGTTGTTTTTAATAACCCATCCTCTTGGCTCTGCAAGCGTTCCTTTATGGCAAAAATCATAGGCATCATCGTCGTCTTCGGCTGCGTGTTCGGTGGGTTCGTCCTTTCGGGCGGGCAACTGATGGCACTGGTCCACCCGTTCGAGGTGCTCATCATCGGTGGTGCGGCCCTGGGGGCGTTCCTGCAGGCCAACCCCGGCAGCATGTTCATGACGGTGTTCAAGAAGTCGCTGAGCATGTTCGGCTCGCGCTTCACCCACACCTACTACCTGGAAGTGCTCAAGCTGCTCTACGAGATCCTCAACAAGAGCCGGCGCGAGGGGATGATGGCCATCGAGGCGGATGTCGAAGACCCGAATGCCAGCCCGATCTTCAGCAAGTATCCCGCGGTGCTCAAGGATGCCCGCATGACCGCGTTCATCTGCGACTACCTGCGCATCATGTCGTCCGGCAACATGGCTCCGCACGAGCTCGAGGGTCTGTTCGACATGGAACTGGCCAGCCTCAAGGAAGAAGTCGAGCACCCGGCCCATGCGGTCGCCAAGGTCGCCGACGGCATGCCGGCCATGGGTATCGTCGCGGCGGTACTGGGTATCGTGATCACCATGTCGATTCTCGCCGAGGCGGATAACGCGCAGATCGGCGAAAAGGTGGGGACGGCCCTGGTCGGTACCTTCCTCGGCATTCTGGCTTCCTACGGCTTCTTCGGCCCGCTGTCCGGCGCGCTGGAGCACGACGCCAAGGAAGAGCTGAACCTCTACGAGGCGATCAAGGCGACCCTGGTGGCGTCGGCTTCGGGCATGCCGCCGACCCTGGCGGTAGAGTTCGGGCGCAAGGTGCTGTTCCCGGCCCATCGCCCGAGCTTCAGCGAGCTCGAGCAGGCCATGCGCGGCAACTAAGCCATGGAAAACAACCAACCCATCATCGTCAAGCGCGTCAAGAAAAGCGCTGGCGGCCATCATGGCGGTGCCTGGAAGATCGCTTTCGCCGACTTCGCCACGGCGATGATGGCGTTCTTTCTGGTGATGTGGCTGATGTCCTCGGCCACGCCCGAGCAGAAGCGCGCGATTTCCGGTTACTTTCAGGACCCCATCGGCTTCACCGAGAGCGCCAGCCCCTACGCGATCGACCTCGGCGGTACGCCGACGCCGGCCCCCGAGCGAACGCTCAACCCGGACATCTCCGAGACGCCGGAGAGTCAGCCGGACGAAACCGGTGTCAGCACCGATCAGATCGAGACCCTGGCCGACAAGATGGAGCAGGAGCGCCTGGAGCTGCTGTTGCAGGAACTGCAGAACAAGGTCGAGGAAAACCCCGAGCTGCAGCGCTTCAAGGACCAGATCCTGTTCGAGATCACCCAGGACGGCCTGCGCATCCAGATCATGGATGCCGCCAACCGGCCGATGTTCGCCCTCGGTAGTGCCGAGCTGCAGCCGTATTTCGAGGACATCCTGCTGGCCATGGCCGATACCATTCGCGCCGTGCCGAACAAGATCAGCGTCAGCGGCCACACCGATGCCAAGCCCTTCGTCGGGCGCGGTGATTTCGGCAACTGGGAGCTGTCTGCCAACCGTGCCAACGCCGCGCGCCGTACCCTGGTCGCCGGGGGCTACCCGGACGAGCAGGTAGCGCGGGTAGTAGGCTATGCCTCGTCGGCGCTGTTCGACCGCGAGGACCCGCTGAACCCGGTCAACCGGCGCATCGATATCGTTGTGCTGACCAAGCGTGCGCAGCGCAACATCGAAGGTGAACAGGGCGCCGGAGGCGAGCCGGCGACGCCGGATCAGCCGCCTGCCGAAGGCGCGCCTGGCAACACCGGCGAGGCGCTGCCGGCCGACCAGCTGCGTGAGCAGTTGAACATCTTCGACAGCAGCAACAGCCCGCTGGACCAGCTCAACCGTCAGTAATCGTCTTCGGGCAGGCTGGCGAGGATGTGCCGGTAGCTCGCCATGCGCTGCGGCTGGATGCGCCCCTCGTCCAAGGCCTGGAGCAGCGCGCAGCCGGGTTCGCGGTCGTGCTTGCAGTCGCGGAAGCGGCAGCGGCCGAGCAGGTCGTGGAACTCGATGAAGCCCGCCTCCACGTCATCCCGGCTGACATGGCCGAGGCCGAACTCACGGATGCCGGGCGAGTCGATCAGCTGGCCGCCACCGGGGAAGTGGAACAGCCGCGCCGTGGTGGTGGTGTGGGTGCCCTTGCCGGTCAGCTCCGAGAGAGCGCCGACGCGGGTGTCGACCCCTGGCAGCAGGCCGTTGACCAGCGATGACTTGCCTACCCCGGACTGGCCGACGAAGACGCTGACGTGGCCGTCGAGGCGCTTTTTCAGCTGCTCCATGCCATCGCCCTGGTGCGCCGACACCTCGAGCAGCGGGTACTCCAGCTGGCGGTAGACCTTGAGCAGTGCCTCCAGCGCGACCTGGTTCTGCTCATCGATCAGGTCCGCCTTGTTCAACAGCAGCAGCGGGCGTATCCCGGCATGCTCCGCCGCCACCAGGTAGCGGTCGATCAGGTTGGCGTGCGGCTCGGGCATGGGTGCGAAGACGATGACGATCTGGTCGACGTTGGCCGCCACCGGCTTGAGCTGGCCGCGCATGTCGGGGCGGCACAGCTCGCTGTCGCGTGGCAGTTGCGCGACGATGACGCCGTCGCCCTGGTTGCCGGGGCGCCACACCACCCGATCACCGGTGACCAGGGCGGGCAGGTTGGCTCGCAGGTGGCAGCGAAAGATCTGGCCGGCCAGTTCATCCTGCAGGCCCTCGACTTCCACCTGAACGCCGAAATGGGCAATCACCAGGCCCGTCTGCTCGGGGCCGAGGTCACCACCTTCCAGGGCTTCGACGGCGCGTGACTCGCGCTTGGCCGCACGGGCGGCGCGCTCGCCCTGAATCTTTTCGATACGCCAGCTCTGGCGGCGGTTGAGTTGGCGTTTGGCCATTGGCTTTCCGGGTGGTGGAGACTAGATCGCGGCGAGTTTAGCATGAGCGCCTGGTGGCGCTGCGGCGCCAGATGGGGGAGGGCGGTGATGGGCGATGAGAGAATGCTGGCACCTGTGCCACTGGTGCGGGCCCTGCTGGCGCAGGGCCTGGCGCTGGCGCTGGTGGTCGTGCTGGTGTACCTGCTGGCGTTGCTGTCCTGGCGTCTTCCGCTGCTGTCGGTGGCCTTGCTGCAAGGCATGCTGGCGGCACTGATCGGCTGGCGGCTTGGTCTGTCGCGCTGGTGGTGGTGGATCAACCTGGCGTTCCTGCCGGCGCTGTTGCTGGCGCAGCGTGCCGAGTTGCCTGCCTGGCTGTTCCTGCTGGCGTTCGTGGTGCTGCTGCTGGTCAACTGGAACAGTCTGCGCGAGCGCGTGCCGCTGTACCTGAGCGGGCGCAGGGCGCAGCAGCAACTGCAGCGCTGCCTGAGCGAGCGCGAGCCGCCGCTGCGCTTCGTCGACCTGGGCTGCGGCACGGCGGGTACGTTGCTGCAGCTGGCGCGACACTGCCCGCGTGGGCAGTTCGTCGGCGTGGAAACGGCGCCGCTGCTCTTCGTCTTCGCCTGGCTGCGCTGCCTGCTGCAGGAGAACTGCAGCATCCGTTACCAGAGCCTCTGGCGGGTCGACCTGGCCGACTTCGACATCGCCTACTGTTTCCTGTCGCCCGTTCCGATGCCGCGTCTGTGGCGCAAGGCGGAAGGTGAGATGCGCCCTGGCAGCTGGCTGATCAGCAACACCTTCGAGATTCCTGGTGTGCCGGCCGACCGCACGCTCGCGGTCGACGAGGGGCGGCAGACGTCCTTGTATCTGTGGCAGATGAAGGCTGTGGATATCCGCTAGACTTGCCGGCTGAGCCTAGGAGCCCCTTACCATGCAAAACCCCAACAATCTGATCTGGATCGACCTGGAAATGACCGGCCTGGAGCCGGAGCGCGATGTGATCATCGAAATGGCCACCATCGTCACCGACAGCGAGCTCAACGTGCTGGCCGAAGGCCCGGTGATCGCCATTCACCAGAGCGACGAGACGCTGGCCGGCATGGACGAGTGGAATACCCGTACCCATGGCGAGAGCGGCCTGACCCAGCGCGTGCGCGAAAGTCGCATCGATGCGGCCACCGCCGAGGCGCAGACCATTGCCTTTCTCGAACAGTGGGTGCCGAAGGGCAAGTCGCCGATCTGCGGCAACAGCATCGGTCAGGACCGGCGCTTCCTCTACAAGTACATGCCGGCCCTGGAAGCCTACTTCCACTACCGCTACCTGGATGTGTCGACGCTGAAGATCCTGGCCGGCATGTGGGCGCCGGAGGTCAAGGACAGCTTCCAGAAAAGCGCCACGCATCAGGCGCTGGACGACATTCGCGAATCCGTCGCCGAGCTGCGCCACTACCGCGAGCATTTCCTCAAGGTCTGAAGGCCGCAGCAGGCCAGGAGTGGAGCGGATGGCCGCGCTGCTTTTGCCTGCCGCCTGAAGCCTGTCACCTATCGTTCATGCTGCTGCAGCGCCCACTCCACATGCTCGCGCACCAGCTCCGAGGGGTGGTCGCGGCGGGCATTCAGCGCCTCCAGCACCGGGATGGTCGAGGGGGCGTTGCCCAGGCCGACCGCCAGGTTGCGCAGCCAGCGCTCGTAGCCGGCGCGGCGCAGGGGCGAGCCCTCGGTGCGGGCGAGAAACTCCGGCTCCGTCCACAGGAACAGTTCGGCCAGGGCGCTGTTGTCGAGGCCATGGCGTGGCTGGAAGTCGCCCTGCTCGGTGGGGCGGGCGAAGCGGTTCCAGGGGCAGACGATCTGGCAGTCGTCGCAGCCGAACACCCGGTTGCCGATCGGTGTGCGCAGCTCGACGGGGATCGAGCCCTTGAGCTCGATGGTCAGGTAGGAGATGCAGCGCCGCGCGTCGAGCTGGTAGGGCCCGGCGAAGGCGGCCGTGGGGCAGATGTCCATGCACGCGCTGCAGCGCCCGCAGTGCTCGCTCGCATGGGGCGCATCCAACGGCAGAGGCAGGTCGACGAACAGTTCGCCGAGAAAGAAGTAGCTGCCCGCCTTGCGGTTGAGCACCAGGGTATTCTTGCCGATCCAGCCCAGGCCGGCCTTCTCGGCGATGGCCTTCTCCAGCACCGGGGCGCTGTCGACGAAGGCGCGATAGCCGAACGTCCCGATCTGCTGCTGGATGCGCTCGGCCAGCTGTTGCAGGCGCTTGCGGATCAGCTTGTGGTAGTCGCGACCGAGTGCGTAGCGCGATACGTAGGCCTGCTCGGGTTCCTTCAGGCGCTGGGCCATCTGGGTGTCGCCAGGCAGGTAGTCCATGCGCAGCGACACCACGCGCAGCGTGCCGGGCACCAGCTCGGCCGGGCGTGAGCGCTTGTCGCCATGCGCGGCCATGTAGTCCATCTCGCCCTGGTAGCCGGCGGCGAGCCAGCGCTTGAGGTGGGCTTCATGCTCGCTCAGCTCGACATCGGCGATGCCCACCTGCTGGAACCCGAGCTCGCGTCCCCAGTCCTTGATGGACTGGGCCAGGGCATTGAGATCGAGGCTATGGTCGGACATGAGGCGGGCGCAGAGGATTGAGGTGGGTATAATTCTGCCAGACATCCGTTCCGAGCGAGCCATGCATCTATCCTCCGCTTCCCTGCCTTCGACTCTGCACAGCGCGCAGCAGGTGCGCGCGCTGGATGCACAACTGATCGCCGCCGGCACGCCGGGCTTCGAGTTGATGCAGCGCGCCGCCCATGCGGCCTGGCGTGCCCTGCGCCGGCGCTGGCCCGAGGCCGGTGAGATAACGGTGCTGGCCGGGCGCGGCAACAATGCCGGTGACGGCTATCTGATCGCGGCGCTGGCGCAACGTGCCGGCTGGCGTGTCCGGGTGCTGGCGGTCGGCGATCCGGCAGCCCTGCAGGGCGACGCCGCGCAAGCCTGCGCCGAGGCCGATGCGGCCGGTGTGGACATCCTGCCCTGGGACGAGGGGCTGCCGCTGGCCGGTGTGCTGGTCGATGCGCTACTCGGCACCGGGCTGGCAGGCGCCGTGTGCGAGCCTTATGCGCAGGCGATTGGCGCGATCAATCAGGCCGGGCTGCCCGTGCTGGCGGTGGATATTCCCTCCGGCCTGCTGGCCGATACGGGGGCGTGCCTCGGCGTGGCGGTTCGCGCCGACCTGACCATGACCTTCATCGCGCTCAAGCTGGGCTTGCTGACCGGGCAAGGGCCGGCGCTGTGCGGCGAGCTGCAGTTCGACGACCTGCAGGCCGATGCGCAGTTGCTGGCGCAGGCTCCCAGCGTGGCGCAGCGCCTGGATGAACGCTGCCTGCCGCGCCTGGCGCCGCGCTCGCCGGTGGCGCACAAGGGGCAGTTCGGTCATCTGCTGGTGGTTGGCGGCGATCTGGGCATGGGCGGTGCGGCGCTGCTCTGCGCCGACAGCGCGCTGCGCGCCGGTGCCGGGATGGTGACGCTGGCGACCCGCGCCGAGCATGTTGCCGCCGCCCTGGTGCGGCGGCCCGAGATCATGTGTACGGCGGTGGCATCGGCCAATCAGCTGCTGGCACTGGCCGAGCGCGCCGATGTCTGTGTGCTGGGCCCGGGGCTGGGGCAGGGCGCCTGGTCGCGCAGCCTGCTGTCGAGCGTCGCGGGGCTCGGCGCGCCGCAGGTCTGGGACGCCGATGCGCTGAACCTGCTGGCGGCGGGGCAGGTTCCCGCGCCCAGGCAGGGCGTGCTGACGCCGCATCCCGCAGAGGCGGCGCGCCTGCTGGGGCAGGACACCGCCAGCGTGCAGGCCGACCGCCCCGCCGCCGCCCGCGCGCTGGCGCAACGCTATGGCCTGGTCGTGGTGCTCAAGGGCGCTGGCAGCCTGATCGCGGCGCCCGATGGTCGCCTGGCCCTGTGTGATCGCGGACACCCGGCGATGGCCGGCGCCGGGCTGGGCGATGTGCTGGCCGGGCTGATCGGCGCCCTGTTGGCGCAGGGCATGGCTGCATTCGATGCGACCTGCCTCGCGGTCTGGTTGCATGCGCGGGCTGGCGAGTTGCTGGCCCGGCAAGGGCGTGGTCTGGCTGCCGGCGATCTGCCGTGCGCCATTCGTCAGTTACTGGAGGAGTTGTGTCCTTGTCTGAAGTGAGACTCGAAGCTGCCGATGAAGCAGCGATGCTGGCCCTGGGTGCGCGTATCGCCGAGGTCAGCGGTGGCGCGGGAGTGATCTACCTGCACGGCGACCTGGGGGCGGGCAAGACCACCCTGTCACGCGGCATCCTGCGTGGCCTGGGGCATTGCGGGGCGGTGAAGAGCCCGACCTTCACCCTGGTCGAACCCTACGAGATCGGTGAACTGCGGGCGTTCCATTTCGACCTGTATCGACTGGTCGATCCCGAGGAGCTGGAGTTCCTCGGTATCCGCGATTATTTCGATGGCGCTGCCCTTTGCCTGATCGAGTGGCCGCAGCGCGGTGCGGGTGTTTTGCCAAAGCCCGACATGGACATTACCATTACCCCCCAAGCGGGCGGCCGTTCGCTGTTGCTGCAGGGGCATGGGGCTCGAGGGGATGCCTGGTGCGAGGCCCTGAGCAGCAAACAATAAAGCAAGAATCGATGGGGTTGGGTATGCGCATAGGCGCGCTGGTTACCGCTGTGGGTGTTTTGTTGGCGGCTCTGGCTGCCGAGGCCCTGGCTGCCTCGGATGTGCGCGGCGTGCGCCTCTGGCGTGCTCCCGACAACACGCGCCTGGTCTTCGACCTGTCCGGGCCGGTGCAGCACAGCGTCTTCACCCTCGCGGCGCCGGATCGCATCGTCATCGACGTCAGTGGCGCCAAGCTGGCCACCAACCTCGACCAGCTGTCGTTGGCCAATACCCCGATCACCGGGGTGCGTTCCGCCCAGCGCGGCGCGGACGATCTGCGGGTGGTCATCGACCTGTCCGCGCCGGTCACGCCGAAGAGCTTTTCCCTGGCGCCGAACCAGCAATACGGGCATCGCCTGGTGGTCGACCTGTTCGATCAGGGCAGTGCGCCGCCGAGCACCCAGACACCGAGCGTCGCCAACACTTCGCCGCCGGTGCCCGTCACGCCGACCCAGCCGCCGCCCAAGCTGACACCCGTGCCGGGTGGCAAGCGCGATATCGTCATCGCCATCGATGCCGGTCATGGCGGTGAAGACCCGGGCGCCCTGTCGCCGGTCAAGGGCCAGTACGAAAAGCACGTGACCCTGGCCATCGCCAAGGAGCTGCAGCGCCAGGTCAACGCCGAGAAGGGCTTCCGCGCCGAGCTGGTGCGCACCGGCGATTACTTCATTCCGCTGCGCAAACGCACCGAGATCGCCCGCAAGAAAGGCGCCGATCTGTTCGTCTCGATTCATGCCGACGCCGCGCCACGCTCGTCGGCATTCGGCGCCTCCGTCTATGCCTTGTCCGAGCGCGGCGCCACGTCAGAGACGGCGCGCTGGCTGGCCGACGCGGAGAACCAGTCCGACCTCATCGGCGGTGCCGGCAACGTCAGCCTGGACGACAAGGACAAGATGCTCGCCGGCGTGCTGCTGGACCTGTCGATGACGGCCTCGCTGTCGTCCAGCCTCAACGTGGGGCAGAAGGTGCTGTCGAACATGGGCAGCATCACGCCGCTGCACAAGCGCCGGGTGGAGCAGGCCGGGTTCATGGTGCTGAAATCGCCGGACATCCCGTCGATCCTGGTGGAAACCGGTTTCATCTCCAACCCCAACGAAGCGAAGAAGCTGCACAGCGCCAGTCACCAGCAGGCACTGGCGCGTTCGATCACCTCCGGGGTCAAGCAGTTCTTCCATGAGAACCCGCCGCCCGGCACCTATGTCGCCTGGCTGCGCGACGCAGGCAAGATCGCCAGCGGGCCGCGTGAGCACGTGGTGTCCCGTGGCGAGAGCCTGGCGCTGATCGCACAGCGTTACCAGATCAGCCTGGCGACGCTGCGCAGTACCAACAAACTCAAGGGCGACGTGATCAAGGTCGGTCAGAAACTGCAGATACCCGCCACGTCCCTGGCAGCCCAGTAATGAGTGTCATGTCCCGTATTCATTTGCTCAGCCCGCGCCTGGCCAACCAGATCGCTGCGGGCGAGGTCGTCGAGCGCCCCGCCTCGGTGGCCAAGGAACTGCTGGAAAACAGCCTGGACTCCGGTGCGCGGCGCATCGACGTGGAAGTCGAGCAGGGCGGCGTCAAGCTGCTCAAGGTGCGCGACGACGGCGGCGGCATCGCCCCGGACGATCTGCCACTGGCCCTGGCGCGCCACGCCACCAGCAAGATTCGCGAACTGGAAGACCTCGAAGCGGTGCTCAGCATGGGCTTTCGTGGCGAGGCACTGGCGTCGATCAGCTCGGTGTCGCGCCTGACCCTGACATCGCGTACCGCCGATGCCGACCAGGCCTGGCAGGTGGAGACCGAGGGCCGCGACATGGAGCCGCGGGTGCAGCCTGCCGCGCACCCGGTCGGCACCTCGGTGGAAGTCCGTGACCTGTTCTTCAACACGCCGGCGCGGCGCAAGTTCCTGCGGGCGGAGAAAACCGAGTTCGACCACCTGCAGGAGGTGATCAAGCGCCTGGCGCTGGCCCGTTTCGACGTGGCATTCCATCTGCGCCACAACGGCAAGACCGTGCTCAGCCTGCATGAGGCCGGGGACGACATCAGCCGCGCGCGCCGCGTGGCCTCGGTCTGTGGCCCGGCCTTCCTCGAGCAGGCGCTGCCCATCGAGATCGAACGTGGCGGCCTGCGCCTGTGGGGCTGGGTCGGCCTGCCGACCTTCTCGCGCAGCCAGGCGGACCTGCAGTATTTCTACGTCAACGGGCGCATGGTGCGCGACAAGCTGGTCGCCCACGCGGTGCGCCAGGCCTACCGCGACGTGCTGTTCAACGGCCGGCATCCGACCTTCGTGCTGTTCCTGGAAATCGACCCGGCGACGGTGGACGTCAACGTCCATCCGACCAAGCACGAGGTGCGCTTTCGTGACAGCCGCATGGTGCACGACTTCCTCTACGGCACTCTGCACCGTGCGCTGGCCGATGTGCGCCCGGAGGATCAGGTCGCTGCGCCGGCCACTGTCTCGCCGATGATGCGCCCGACCGGGCAGGCCGCGGGTGAGTTCGGCCCGCAGGGCGAGATGGGCCTGGCGGCCAGCGTTCTCGAAGCGCCAGCGCCCAGTGTCCAGCCGGCCTGGCGCGGCAGTGGTGCCGGTTACCAGCAGCCTGCCGGCAATCCTGGCGTTTCGGCGGGCGAGGCCCAGGCGACGTATCGCGAGTATTTCTCGCCGCTGCCGACGGCGCCGGCGCAGCCCCTGCCGCAGGAGCAGGGCGACATTCCACCGCTCGGCTACGCCGTGGCGCAGCTCAAGGGGGTCTACATCCTCGCCGAGAACGCCCAGGGCATGGTGGTGGTGGACATGCATGCGGCGCACGAGCGCATCACCTATGAGCGGCTCAAGCACGCCATGGCCAGCGAAGGCTTGCGTGGCCAGCCGCTGCTGGTGCCGGAGTCGCTCGCCGTCAGCCAGCGCGAGGCGGATTGCGCCGAGGAGCACGGCGAATGGTTCCAGCGTCTGGGCTTCGAGCTGCAGCGTCTGGGTGAGGAAAGCCTGGCGATTCGCCAGATTCCGGCTCTGCTCAAGCAGGCCGAAGCGACGCAGCTGGTGCGTGACGTGCTGGCCGACCTGCTCGAGTACGGCACCAGCGACCGTATCCAGGCGCACCTCAACGAGCTGCTGGCGACCATGGCCTGTCACGGTTCCGTGCGTGCCAACCGGCGCCTGACCATTCCCGAGATGAACGCCCTGCTGCGTGACATGGAGCAGACCGAGCGCAGCGGCCAGTGCAACCATGGCCGTCCGACCTGGACGCAGCTGAGTATGGATCAGCTCGACAAGTTGTTCATGCGCGGCCAGTAATTGAGTCAGTGAGGCCCTGTCGCCAGGGCTTCTCCCGTCTTCGTGTTTCGAGTCATGCCGATGTCTTCGCTTCCCCCCGCAATCTTTCTGATGGGCCCGACCGCCGCCGGCAAGACCGACCTGGCCTTGGAACTGGCGCGCCTGCTGCCGTGCGACCTGATCAGCGTCGACTCCGCGCTGATCTACCGGGGCATGGACATCGGCACCGCCAAGCCGGAGCGCGCCATTCTTGACGCCTTTCCGCATGCCCTGATCGATATTCGCGATCCCGCCGAGAGCTATTCCGCCGCGGAATTTCGCGCCGATGCGCTGGCCGCCATGGCCGCCAGCGCGGCACGCGGACGCATCCCGCTGCTGGTGGGCGGCACCATGCTTTATTACAAGGCATTGCTGGAGGGGCTGGCCGACATGCCCAGTGCCGACCCGGCCGTGCGCGCCGAGCTGGAGGCGCGGGCCGCGGCCGAGGGCTGGGAGGCCCTGCACCGCGAGCTGGCTGCGGTCGATCCGGAGTCGGCGGCGCGCATTCACCCCAATGACCCTCAGCGTCTGACCCGGGCCCTGGAGGTCTATCGCGTGAGCGGCCTGAGCATGAGCGAGCACCGCCGTCGTCAGGCCGCCGGAAACTCCGATACGGGCACATCGGCCGGCGGGCAATTGCCCTATACTGTTGCGCAGCTTGCTATCGCTCCGGCGCAGCGCCAGGTTCTGCATGAGCGCATCGCACAACGATTTCAAGCGATGTTGGAACAGGGTTTCGTGGACGAGGTCGAAGCCCTGCGCAGACGAAGTGACTTGCACGCAGGGCTGCCGTCTATACGGGCGGTAGGTTATCGCCAGGTATGGGAATACCTCGACGGTGGGTTGTCCCGTGAACAAATGGTCGAGCGCGGCATCATCGCCACTCGGCAACTGGCCAAGCGTCAGTTCACCTGGCTGCGAGGCTGGGACGGGCTGCACTGGCTGGACAGCCTGGCCTGCGACAATCTGTCTCGCGCCTTGAAATACCTGGAAAGCGTCTCCATATTGAACTGAGACCTTGCCGCTGGCCGTCTATCCTTGGGGGTGTGACGGTCCGAAGCTATTGTTTACCTACTAAAATTATTGAAATTGATCCTCGAAAGGAGTGCGGCACATGTCAAAAGGGCATTCGCTACAAGACCCTTACCTGAATACCCTGCGTAAGGAACGCGTCCCTGTTTCCATCTATCTGGTCAACGGCATCAAGCTGCAGGGCCAGATCGAGTCCTTCGACCAGTTCGTCATCCTGCTGAAGAACACTGTCAGCCAGATGGTCTACAAACATGCCATTTCCACCGTCGTGCCCAGCCGTCCGGTACGCCTGCCGAGCGCTGGCGACTCCGAACAGGGTGATGCCGAGCCGGGTAACGCCTGATAGGGGGCTGCATTGTTCTTCGAGCGTCATGAGGGCGGTGAGCGGGCCATCCTGGTTCATCTGGAAGGCCAAGACTCCGAGGCGAGCGAAGATCCCCAGGAGTTCCAGGAGTTGGCCATGTCGGCAGGCGCCGACATGGTCGCTTTTCTCAGCGTGCCCAGCAGTCGCCTGACCGCCAAGTACCTCATCGGGAGTGGCAAGGTCGAGGAGCTGCGCGACCAGGTCAGGGCCAGCGAGGCCGAACTGGTCATCTTCAATCACACCCTGACACCGAGCCAGGAGCGCAACCTCGAGCGTGCGTTCGAATGTCGCGTGCTCGATCGTACCGGGTTGATCCTCGATATCTTCGCCCAGCGCGCCCGTACCCACGAAGGCAAGCTGCAGGTCGAGCTGGCGCAGCTCGATCACATGAGCACGCGCCTGGTGCGTGGCTGGACCCACCTGGAGCGGCAGAAGGGCGGGATCGGTCTGCGCGGTCCGGGTGAAACCCAGCTGGAGACCGACCGTCGTCTGCTGCGTGTACGCATCCGCCAGATCAAGCAGAAGCTGGAGAAGGTGCGCAGTCAGCGTGAGCAGGCGCGCCGCGGGCGCAAGCGCGCGGACATCCCTTCGGTTTCCCTGGTGGGTTACACCAACGCCGGCAAGTCCACGCTGTTCAATGCGCTGACCACCTCCGAGGTGTACGCCGCGGACCAGCTGTTCGCCACGCTCGATCCGACCCTGCGCCGGCTCGAACTCGACGACCTCGGGCCGATCGTCCTGGCCGACACCGTGGGCTTCATCCGCCACCTGCCGCACAAGCTGGTCGAGGCCTTTCGCGCTACGCTTGAAGAGTCGAGCAACTCCGATCTGCTGCTGCACGTGATCGATGCCCATGAGCCCGAGCGCATGGCGCAGATCGAGCAGGTGCAGGCGGTGCTCAAGGAGATCGGTGCGAACGAATTGCCGATGCTCGAGGTGTACAACAAGCTGGATTTGTTGGAAGGTGTCGAGCCACAGATTCAGCGCGATGCCGATGGCAAGCCGTTGCGCGTCTGGTTGTCGGCGCGCGAGGGGCGCGGTCTGGAGCTGTTGCGGCAGGCGGTGGCTGAGTTGCTGGCGGACGACCTGTTCGTCGGTACGCTGCAGTTGCCGCAACGTCTGGGGCGCCTGCGCGCGCAGTTCTTCGAACTGGGGGCGGTGCAGGACGAAGGGCATGACGAGCAGGGGCGTAGTCTGCTGTCGGTGCGTTTGCCGAGGGTCGAGCTCAATCGCCTGGTGAGTCGCGAAGGCATGGAGCCTCAGCTGTTCATCGAGCAACATACTTTGCAATAAAGCCTGTGGCGGCGGCTTTGCTGTCGGCCGGGGGCTTTGGGTAGCATTGGCCGGCGCGCCGTGGGCGCGCCTTCGCTTTATCAGTACGGAGAACGCTATGGCTTGGAATGAGCCGGGTGGCAACTCGAACAATCAAGACCCTTGGGGCGGCCGCAAAGGCGGTGGCCGGCAGGGCCCGCCGGATCTCGACGAAGCGTTCCGCAAGTTGCAAGAAAGCCTGAACGGGCTTTTTGGTGGCGGCAAGAAGCGCGGTGACGACGACTCTGGCCGCAGTGGCGGCGGTGGCGGTTTCGGCCTGCTGTTCGTGGGCCTCGGCCTGCTGGCGGTGATCTGGCTGTACAGTGCGATCTACGTGGTGGACGAGCAGGAGCAGGCCGTGGTGCTGCGCTTCGGCAAGTACCATGAAACCGTTGGTCCCGGCCTGAACATCTACTTCCCGCCGATCGATCGCAAGTTCCAGGAAAACGTCACTCGTGAGCGTGCCTACAGCAAGCAGGGCGCGATGCTGACCGAGGACGAGAACATCATCGAAGTGCCGCTGACCGTGCAGTACCGCATCAGCAACCTGCAGGACTTCGTGCTCAACGTGGATCAGCCGGAAGTCAGCCTGCAGCATGCGACCGACAGTGCCGTGCGCCACGTGGTGGGTTCCACCGAGATGGATCAGGTATTGACCGAAGGTCGTGAACTGATGGCCAGTGAGGTGCACGAGCGCCTGCAGCGTTTCCTCGACAACTACCGCACCGGTATCACCATCACCCAGGTGAACATCCAGAGCGCCGCGGCACCGCGTGAAGTCCAGGAAGCCTTCGACGACGTGATTCGTGCCCGCGAGGACGAACAACGCGAGAAGAACCAGGCCGAGTCCTATGCCAATGGCGTGATTCCCGAGGCGCGCGGCCAGGCCCAGCGTCTGCTGGAGGAAGCCAACGGTTATCGTGATGAAGTCATCGCACGTGCCGAGGGTGAGGCTGATCGCTTCACCAAGTTGGTCACCGAGTATCGCAAGGCGCCCGAGGTCACGCGTGAGCGTCTGTACCTGGACACCATGCAGGAGATGATGAGCAACACCAGCAAGGTTCTGGTCACTGGCGACAAGGGGCAGAACAACCTGCTGTACCTGCCGCTGGACAAGATGATTGACGGTCGCGGTGGCGTTTCGTCCTCGTCCGCTTCTGCCAACAGCAGTACTGCGACAACGCGTGATCCGGCCGTGCCGCTGAGCAGCGATCTGTCGCAGCGCAACCTGCGTTCCCGGGAGGGCCGTTGATGAGCAACAAGTCCCTGATCGGCCTGATCGTGGCCGTGGTTCTGGCGCTGGTGGCGTGGAACAGCTTCTACATCGTGGCGCAGACCGAACGTGCGGTATTGCTGCAGTTCGGCCGTGTGGTCAACCCGGACGTCAAGCCGGGCCTGCACGTGAAGATTCCGTACGTGAACCAGGTGCGCATCTTCGACGCTCGCCTGCTGACCCTGGATTCGACGTCGTCGCGCTTCCTCACCCTGGAGAAGAAGGCGCTGATGGTCGACGCCTACGCCAAGTGGCGGGTGAAGGATGCCGAGCGCTTCTATCAGTCCACCTCGGGCCTGAAGCAGGTCGCCGACGAGCGCCTGGCGCGTCGTCTGGAGGCCTCGCTGCGTGACCAGTTCGGCAAGCGCACCCTGCACGAGTCTGTGTCTGGCGAGCGTGATGCGCTGATGGCCGATGTGACCTCGACGCTCAACCGCGCCGCCGAGCGCGAGCTGGGTATCGAAGTGGTCGATGTGCGGGTCAAGGCCATCGATCTGCCGCGTGAGGTCAACCGCAGCGTCTTCGAGCGGATGAGCACCGAGCGTGAGCGTGAGGCGCGCGAGCATCGCGCCAAGGGTCGCGAGCTGGCTGAAGGCATTCGTGCCGACGCCGACCGTCAGCGCCGCGTGCTGCTGGCCGAGGCCTATCGCCAGGCCGAAGAGCTGCGCGGTGACGGTGATGCCCAGGCAGCCGCCATCTACGCCCGTGCCTACGGCCAGGACCAGGAGTTCTACGCCTTCTACCGTAGCCTCAAGGCCTATCGCGAAAGCTTCGCTGACAAGCGCGATGTGCTGGTGCTGGACCCGAGTAGCGATTTCTTCCGCTACCTGGAAAAAGCCAAACCTTGAGCCGCAACAAGCCGCAAGCAGGCGCTGGTCGTCTACTTGCGGCTTGAAGCTTGTGGCTCGAGGCTTTTAGCGTGGTATGATGCGGCAGCCGGGAAAATCCCGGCTTTTTTGCGTCTGTGGGAATCATGTGGCAGGAACTCGGCATCGCTCTGTGTCTGGTACTGGTGCTGGAAGGCATCCTGCCCTTCCTCTATCCGCGCCACTGGCGCGGGGCGGTAATGCAGGCAGCCCGGCTGCCCGACCGCCGACTGCGTCTTATGGGGCTGGCCAGCATGCTGCTGGGTACGGCTCTTCTCTATCTGCTTCACTGAAGGCTTGTGCCGCCCGGATCGAGAGGGGAATGGCGAAATGGCAACGGTAGACCGCTGGCTGCTGCCAGATGGCATCGAAGAAGTACTGCCGCCGGAAGCGGCGCGCATCGAGGCGGCACGCCGTCAGGTGCTGGACCTGTTCCAGCGTTGGGGTTACGAGTTCGTCGTCACCCCGCATATCGAGTACCTGGAATCCCTGCTGACTGGCGCTGGCCAGGATCTTGACCTGCGTACGTTCAAGGTCACCGATCCGCTGTCCGGCCGGCAGATGGGCTTTCGTGCCGACATCACGCCGCAGGTGGCGCGCATCGACGCGCACACGCTGCGTCGCGAGGGGCCGAGCCGCCTGTGCTACGCGGGCAGTGTGCTGCACGCCAAGCCGCGTGCCCTGACCACGTCGCGCAGCCCCATTCAGCTGGGTGCCGAACTCTATGGCGACGCCAGCCCGGCCAGCGACATCGAGGTGATCAGCCTGCTGGTCGAGACCCTGGAGCTGGCCGCCGTGCCGGACGTGCACATGGACCTCGGTCATGTCGGCATCTACCGTGGCCTGGCGCGTGCCGCCGGTCTCTCCGGCGAGGCCGAGCAACAGCTGTTCGATGCCTTGCAGCGCAAGGCCATGGACGAGATCGAAGCGCTGACCGCCGCCTTGCCGGCCGGTCTGGGCAGCATGCTGCGTTCCCTGGCCGAGCTGTGCGGTGGCCGCGAGGTGCTGGACCTGGCCCAGGCCGCGCTGGTCGAGGCGCCCGATGCGGTGCATGCCGCGCTCGATGAGCTGGTCGCCATCGCCGATGCGCTGGAACTGCGTTATCCCGAGTTGCCGCTGTATTTCGACCTGGGTGAGCTGCGTGGCTACAACTATCACACCGGTGTGGTGTTCGCGGCGTTCGTGCCGGGCGAAGGCGGAGCCATCGCTCAGGGCGGGCGTTACGACGACACGGGAGCCGTATTCGGTCGGGCGCGCCCGGCGACGGGCTTCTCCACCGATCTGAAAACCCTGGTGACCCTGGGGGATATGCGCCTGGATGAGACTGTCAAAGGCATCTGGGCGCCGGACAATCATGACCTCTATCTGTGGCAGGCCGTTCGTCGTCTGCGTGGTGAGGGCGAGCGCGTGGTTCAGGCTCTGCCCGGGCAGAGCGAGGCGGATGCGCACGAGGCAGGCTGTGATCGGCTGCTGGCGCTGCGCGATGGACGTTGGCAGGTGACGCCCCTGGCGTCCTGAATTCATTTTCGCCGGCCAGCTGCCGGCATCGAAGCTTGCGCGAAGAGGACAAGTTTATGGGTAAGAATGTCGTCGTCCTGGGCACCCAGTGGGGTGATGAGGGCAAGGGCAAGATCGTCGACCTGCTCACCGAGCAGGCCGCTGCAGTCGTGCGTTACCAGGGTGGCCACAATGCCGGCCACACTCTGGTGATCGATGGTGAGAAGACCGTCCTGCACCTGATTCCGTCCGGCATCCTGCGTGAGGGTGTCGAGTGCCTGATCGGCAACGGCGTGGTCGTCGCGCCTGACGCCCTGCTGCGCGAAATCAACAAGCTGGAAGAGAAGGGCGTGCCCGTGCGCGAACGCCTGCGCATCAGCCCGGCTTGCCCGCTGATCCTGTCCTATCACGTCGCCCTGGATCAGGCGCGCGAGAAGGCCCGTGGCGATGCCAAGATCGGTACCACCGGTCGTGGCATCGGCCCGGCGTACGAGGACAAGGTAGCGCGTCGTGGCCTGCGGGTCGGTGACCTGTTTCATCGCGAGCGTTTCGCCGCCAAGCTCGGCGAGCTGCTGGACTACCACAACTTCCAGCTGGTCAACTTCTACAAGGAGCCGGCCATCGACTTCCAGAAGACTCTGGACGAGTGCATGGAATACGCCGAGCTGCTCAAGCCGATGATGGCCGACGTCACCGCAGTGCTGCATGACCTGCGCAAGGGCGGCAAGGACATCATGTTCGAGGGGGCCCAGGGCTCGCTGCTGGACATCGACCACGGCACCTACCCCTACGTCACCAGCTCCAACACCACCGCCGGCGGTATCGCCACCGGTTCCGGTTTCGGCCCGCTGTACCTCGACTACATCCTCGGTATCACCAAGGCCTACACCACCCGTGTGGGTTCCGGTCCGTTCCCGACCGAGCTGTTCGACGACATCGGTGCCTTCCTGGCCAAGCGTGGTCACGAGTTCGGTGCGACCACCGGTCGTGCCCGTCGCTGCGGCTGGTTCGATGCCGTGATCCTGCGTCGCGCCATCGAGATCAACAGCATCTCCGGCCTGTGCCTGACCAAGCTGGACGTGCTCGACGGCCTGGAAACCATCCGCATCTGCACCGGCTACAAGGATGCCAACGGCCAGGTGCTGAGCGATGCGCCGACCGATGCCGACAGCTACATCGGCCTGCAGCCGGTGTACGAGGAAATGCCGGGCTGGAGCGAGTCGACCCTGGGCGCCAAGAGCCTGGACGACCTGCCGGCCGCTGCTCGTGCCTATATCAAGCGCGTCGAGGAGCTGGTCGGTGCGCCGATCGACATCATCTCCACCGGCCCGGACCGCAACGAGACCATCGTCCTGCGTCACCCGTTCGCCTGATCGCCCGTTCGATCACTGAAAAGACCGCCTCCGGGCGGTCTTTTCGTATCCGGGTGCCGGGTATGAAGCTTGCTTGAGCTAAATTTATCCCGGAAGTCGCCGTTAACACGATTACGGTCGTTGAGGAGTGTTGCCCGTGTTCGCCATCGTTTCGATGTTGCGCAGTCGTCTGCTGCGCCCGGTGTACGTTGCCCTGGGTCTGGCCATGTTGGTGCAAGTCGGGCTTGCGGTGTGGCTGATGGGGGCGTCGGTCAATGGCATGGTCGAGGATCTCGCCCAGCGTCTGGGCGGCGAAAGCAGGCGCCTGGGCGACGAGCTGAACCTGGCCGAGCAGGAGATGAGCCAGGGCCTGGCGGCGCTCTCGCAGAGCACTCGCGCACGCCTTACCGAGGGCCTTTCCGGGCAGCTCAAGAGCGAGCAGGCGCAACTGCGCGAGGTGCTCGAGGGCAGTCTCAAGCAGTCCGGGCAATCGCTGGCGCGGCTGCTCGCCGGGGTGGCGCCCAAGGCCATATGGGACCTGGACGTTCCGGCGCTGACGGCCCTGACCCGTATCGCGCAGCAGGACCCGGCGGTGCTCTTCGCGGTGGTCTACGACGCCGAGGGCAAGCGCCTGACGCGCAATTTCAACCGCAGCAACTCACGGGTGCGCGAGCTGGTCGCGGCGGGGCAGGGCAGTTCGCCGCTGGACAAGTTGGTCGACGCCGCCTCGCGTGATCCGCGGGTGTACATCGTCGAGGCGGAAATCAATCCGATGGGCGCGCAGATCGGCAAGATCCAGATGGGGCTCTCGCTGGAGGTGGTCGAGCGTGAGCTGGCGGCACTCGACGGGCGCTTCAACGGGCTGGTCAACGGCGCGGGCGAGCTGGTCGACAGCAGCCTGTCGGGGGCGTCGGAAGAGGCGGCGCGGGCCTTGCGTGAGCGGCTGAAGTCGGCCGAGCGCTACACCGACGAAATGGCGCGCAATGGCGGCGAGTCGGTGCGTGCCGCAGCGGACACGCTGCGCTGGAACATCGCCCTGGGTTTGCTGGTGGTTGGTGCCGTGGCGCTGATGGCGGTGGCGCTGGTGCTGGGCTGGCGGGTGCTCAGCCGCCTGCGCCTGCTCAGCGATGCGCTCAACGATCTGGCGGCGGGTGAGGGCGACCTGACGCGCCGCGTGGATGTTCGCAGCCAGGATGAAGTGGGTGAGATGGCGGGGGCGGTCAATCGCTTCATCGCCAAGTTGCAACCCATCGTGCGCGAGTCCGGCGAGGTGGCGCTGCGCACCGGCGAGCAGATTCGCAGCCTGACCGAGCGCGGCGTGGCGGCGGAAGCGGCGGCCGGTCGCCAGCGTGACGAGGTGGCGGGCAGCCTGCAGGCGCTGGAGCAGATGGCGGATGAGGCGCAGTCCGAGAGCCAGGCGATGCAGGAGGCGCTGCAGCGCGTCGACACCATTCGCCAGGCGGCGCATGAGAATGCGGCGATCGCTCAGCGGCTATCCGCTCTGATCGAGGGGCTGGTCGCCCGTGTGGCGGACGGTTCGGCGGTGATCGAGCGCCTGGCCAAGCAGAGCGAGCAGATCGAGGTGGTGTTGACCGTGATTCAGTCCATCGCCGAGCAGACCAACCTGCTGGCGCTGAACGCGGCCATCGAGGCGGCACGGGCCGGGGAAAGCGGTCGCGGTTTCGCCGTGGTGGCGGACGAGGTGCGTGCCCTGGCCAGCAAGACCCAGCAATCCACCGGCGACATCCAGACGCACATCGCTGCCCTGCAGCGGGGCGCACAGGAAGCGGTGGCGGCCATCACCCAGGCGGGCACCCAGGGCAACGAAGGGCTCGAGGTGCTGCGCGACAGTGCGCGCCTGCAGCAATCGGTGCAGCAGTCGGTGGATGAGGTGCATGGCGCCATCAATGCCGCGACGCAGGCGGCGGCGCACCAGGCGCAGGGCGCCGGGGCGGTGCGTGAGCGGGTCGAGGTGATTCATGCCGAGGCGCGGCGTGCCGCAGAAGCGGTGACGGCCATCGCCGGCAATGCGCGAGCGCTGGACGAGCTGGCGGCGCAGCTCAAGGCCAGTCTGGGGCAGTTCAAGGTCTGAGTGTGGAGGCCGCCTGCTGGCGGCCTTTTTCTGCGGGCATAAAAAAACCGAGTCTTTCGACTCGGTTTTCTTGAATTTTGGTGCCCAGGAGAAGACTCGAACTTCCACGGTGTTGCCACCACTGATACCTGAAACCAGCGCGTCTACCAATTCCGCCACCTGGGCACACTGCAATGTTCATCGTTGCCGATACGGATCACTGCGTCCGTTATTGTGAAACAGGTTATCAATCTGCTTCACGAATTTGGTGCCCAGGAGAAGACTCGAACTTCCACGGTGTTGCCACCACTGATACCTGAAACCAGCGCGTCTACCAATTCCGCCACCTGGGCACTGAAACCGATGAATCATCATCTGCTTCGTGTTACAACGTCTCCTCGACGCTGTGGGCGCGAACTATACGGGCGGGCATTTACCTTGTAAACCCCTGACCCCAAAAAAATTATTGTCGCCGGAAAAGCTGCCCCGGATGCCGATTTCGCGCTTCAATAGGCATATGGCACACACACCTTTATACATACGCATAGGTAACCCCCTTTAAATGGCCGATTGGCAATCCCTCGATCCCGAGGCCGCCCGCGAGGCGGAAAAATACGAAAACCCCATTCCCAGCCGCGAACTGATCCTGGCCCATCTGGCCGAACGTGGTTCGCCCGCCAGCCGCGAGCAGCTGGTCGAAGAGTTCGGTCTCGAAACCGAAGACCAGCTCGAAGCCCTGCGCCGCCGCCTGCGCGCCATGGAGCGCGACGGTCAACTGATCTATACCCGGCGAGGCAGCTATGCCCCGGTGGACAAGCTCGACCTGATCTGCGGTCGCATCAGCGGTCACCGCGACGGTTTCGGCTTCCTGGTGCCGGACGACGGCAGTGACGACCTGTTCCTCAGCCCGGCGCAGATGCGCCTGGTCTTCGACGGCGACCGGGCCCTGGTGCGCGTGGCCGGTTTCGACCGTCGCGGGCGCCGCGAGGGCGGTATCGTCGAGGTGATCGAGCGTGCTCACGAGAGCGTCGTCGGTCGCTACTACGAAGAGAACGGTATCGGCTTCGTGGTCGCGGACAACCCGAAGATTCAGCAGGAAGTGCTGGTCACTCCGGGCCGCACCGCCGGTGCGCGCATCGGTCAGTTCGTCGAGATCAAGATCACCCACTGGCCGACGCAGCGCTTCCAGCCGCAGGGCGACATCGTCGAGGTGATCGGCAACTACATGGCGCCGGGCATGGAAATCGACGTGGCGCTGCGCAGCTACGACATTCCGCATGTCTGGCCCGAGGCCGTGATCAAGGAAGCGCGCAAGCTCAAGCCCGAGGTGGAAGAGAAGGACAAGGAGAAGCGCGTCGATCTGCGTCATCTGCCGTTCGTCACCATCGATGGCGAGGATGCGCGCGACTTCGACGACGCCGTCTACTGCGAGAAGAACAGCAGCCGCTGGAAGCTGTTCTCCGGTGGCTGGAAGCTGTACGTGGCCATCGCCGACGTGTCGCATTACGTGAAGGTCGGTTCGGCGCTGGATGCCGAAGCGGTGGAGCGTGGCAACTCGGTGTACTTCCCCGAGCGCGTCGTGCCGATGCTGCCGGAGGAGCTGTCCAACGGCCTGTGCTCGCTCAACCCGCATGTCGATCGTCTGGCCATGGTCTGCGAGATGAGCATGTCCAAGAGCGGCCAGATGGTCGACTACAAGTTCTACGAGGCGGTGATCCACTCCCATGCGCGGCTGACCTACAACAAGGTCAGCTACATGCTGGAAGATCCCAAGGGCGCCGAAGGCAAGGCCCTGCGCAGCGAGTACAAGGCGGTCCTGCCGCACCTCAAGGAGCTGTATGCGCTCTATCAGGTGCTGGTCGCCGCACGTCACGAGCGCGGCGCCATCGATTTCGATACGCAGGAAACGCGCATCGTCTTCGGCTCCGATCGCAAGATCGACGAGATCCGTCCGACCCAGCGCAACGATGCGCACAAGCTGATCGAGGAGTGCATGCTGGCCGCCAACGTGGCCACCGCACGCTTCATGCAGGATCACGAGATTCCCTCGCTGTATCGCGTGCACGATGGCCCGCCGCCGGAGCGCCTGGAAAAGCTCAAGCAGTTCCTCGGTGAGCTTGGCCTGTCGCTGCAGCGCGGCAAGTCCAAGGATGGCCCGTCGCCGAAGGACTACCAGCGCCTGCTGGAGAGCATCCGCGAGCGTCCGGACTTCCACCTGATCCAGACCGTGATGCTGCGATCGCTCAGCCAGGCGGTGTACAGCGCGCAGAACGAAGGGCACTTCGGTCTCAACTACGAGGCCTACACCCACTTCACTTCGCCGATCCGTCGCTATCCCGACCTGCTGGTGCACCGCGCCATTCGCAGCATGATTCGCTCCAAGCGGGAAACCTCGCATGTCGAGCGCGCCGGTGCGGCGGCCATGCCCAAGGCGCGCATCTATCCGTACGACGAGGCGGCCCTGGAGAAACTCGGCGAGCAGTGCTCGATGACCGAGCGCCGCGCCGACGAGGCCACCCGTGACGTGGTCAACTGGCTCAAGTGCGAGTTCATGCAGGATCGCGTCGGCGAGACCTTCGAAGGCGTGATCACCGCGGTGACCGGCTTCGGCATCTTCGTCGAGCTGCGCGACATCTATGTCGAGGGCCTGGTGCACGTGACCGCGTTGCCGGCCGACTACTACCACTTCGATCCCGTCCATCATCGCCTGTCCGGCGAGCGCAGTGGTCGCAGCTTCCGCCTGGGCGACAGCGTCGAGGTCAAGGTGATGCGGGTCGACCTCGACGAACGCAAGATCGACTTCGAGCTGAGCCAGGGTAAGGCCGGCAAGGGTGATGACGCCCGTCGCACGGGCAAGCGCGGCGGCATGGGCAATACCGACGTGCAGAAAAGCCGCGAGGTGAAGAAGGCCCTGCTCGATGGAGCGAAGAAGGGCGGCGCCAAGGCACCGGCGAAGAAATCGTCCAGCCATCGCAAGGGCGCGCCTGCACCCAAGGGCAAGGCCGAGGCGACCGCTGGCGGCAAGCCGAGCAAGCGTAAGGCGAAACGATGAGTCAGTTGGAGAAGGTCTACGGCGTGCATGCCGTGGAGGCGCTGCTGCGCCATCACCCCAAGCGGGTCAAGCAGTTGTGGCTGGCCGAGAGCCGCCAGGCGCCGCGTATCCAGCCGATGCTGGAGCTGGCGGCGCAGCACCGCGTGCCGGTCGGGCACAAGGAGCGCCAGGAACTCGACGAGTGGGCCGAGGGCGTGCACCAGGGCGTGGTCGCCGAGGTCAGTCCGAGCCAGGTCTGGGGCGAGAACATGCTCGACGAGCTGCTCGAACGTAGCGAGGGCGTGCCCTTGCTGCTGGTGCTCGACGGTGTCACCGATCCGCACAACCTGGGGGCCTGTCTGCGTACGGCCGATGCCGCGGGTGCGCAGGCGGTGATCGTGCCCAAGGACAAGTCGGCCACTCTCAACGCCACCGTGCGCAAGGTGGCCTGCGGCGCCGCCGAGGTCATTCCGCTGGTCGCGGTGACGAACTTGGCGCGGACCCTGGAGAAGCTGCAGAAGAAAGGCCTGTGGGTCGTCGGCACCGCCGGTGAGGTGGAGCAGGAGCTGTACCAGCTCGACATGACCGGGCCGACGGTGCTGGTGATGGGCGCCGAAGGCAAGGGCATGCGCCGCCTGACCCGCGAGCATTGCGATTACCTGGTCAAGCTGCCCATGGGCGGCAGCGTCAGCAGCCTGAACGTATCGGTCGCCACCGGCGTCTGCCTGTTCGAGGCGGTGCGCCAGCGCCAGGCCAGGGTGCGCGGCTGACTGTTCAAATAATCGCCAGTTCACCTTGCGTGCGGCAGGGGGCTTCTCTAGAATGGCGCCCCTTGCCGTGACGGCAGGCTTTTCTATGCCTTACGTCCGGTGAGCTCATCACGAGAAAACCCACTCCTTGCCTGACCACCTTAGTTGGCAGGCTACAACCCGTAAGGAGCATTTATGCGTCATTACGAAATCATCTTTCTGGTTCACCCGGACCAGAGCGAGCAAGTCGGCGGCATGGTCGAGCGTTACACCAAGCTGATCGAAGAAGACGGTGGCAAGATTCACCGCCTGGAAGACTGGGGCCGTCGTCAGCTGGCTTACGCCATCAACAACGTCCACAAAGCCCACTACGTGATGCTCAACGTAGAGTGCACCGGCAAGGCCCTGGCCGAGCTGGAAGACAGCTTCCGCTACAACGACGCCGTGATCCGTAACCTGGTCATCCGTCGCGACGAGGCCGTAACCGGTCAGTCCGAGATGCTGAAGGCCGAAGAAAACCGCAGTGAGCGCCGCGAGCGTCGTGAACGTCCTGAAAACGCTGAGTCCAACGACAGCGATGACAGCGACAGCAACGACAGCGACAACGCTGACGAGTAATCCACGGATCTATTGAGGAGCCAATCACATGGCACGTTTCTTCCGTCGTCGTAAATTCTGCCGTTTCACCGCTGAAGACGTGAAAGAGATCGATTTCAAAGATCTCAACACCCTGAAAGCCTACATCTCGGAAACCGGCAAGATCGTTCCCAGCCGTATCACCGGTACCAAGGCTCGTTATCAGCGTCAGCTGGCCACCGCTATCAAGCGCGCCCGCTTCCTGGCCCTGCTGCCCTACACCGACAGCCACGGCCGCTGAGATCGGATAGTCGAAAAGAGTTAAGGAATAGATCGCATGCGTGCCCTGGCTGAATACATCATGCGCGGCCGCATGCAGGCCACCCTCGTGGTGGTGGGATCGGCAGCGATGCCGCTGTTGTTCTGGTTGAGTGCCGCCGCTGGCAGCCTGGTGCTGTTGCGGCGCGGTGCCAACGATGCCCTGGGCATCGTGGCCTGGGCCATGCTACCGGCGATTGCCTGGTGGTATTTCGGCGAACCACGCACCTTGCTGGTGTTGGTCGGGTCGCTGGGACTGGCGTTGTTGTTGCGCGCCAGCTGGACCTGGAACCGCATACTGCTGAGCAGTGTGGTGCTGGGCCTGGTGTATGGGGTTGTCCTTGGGGCAGTGTTCCGCGAACCCATCGCGGCCATGGCCGGCGAGCTGCAGAAGCTGCTGCCGAACATGCTGGATGGGGTTCACCAGCAGATGACGGTGAACGAACGCGAGCGTCTCGAGGCCCTGATTGCGCCAGTGCTGACCGGTTTGCTGGCGGCCCTGCTGCAGATCCTGAGCTTGCTGAGCCTGATACTTGGGCGTTACTGGCAGGCCGTGTTGTACAACCCGGGTGGTTTCGGGAGCGAGTTCCGCGCCCTGAGACTGCCCCTGCCGCAGGCGCTGTTGCTGCTGGCGGGCATGCTGCTGGGTCCGAACCTCGGGCCGCAACTGGCCATGCTCACGCCGCTGTGCAGCGTGCCGTTGCTGTTCGCCGGGGTCGCCCTGGTGCATGGCCTGGTGGAAAAGGGTGGCCTCGCTCGCTTCTGGCTGGTGGGCCTGTACATCACGTTGCTGCTGTTCATGCAGCTGATCTATCCCTTGCTGGTGGTCTTGGCCATCGTCGACAGTCTGTTTGATTTTCGCGGTCGCCTGGCGCGCAAGAACGGCCCGGGCTCTGCGAACGGTGAAGGTTAAAAGTTAAGAGGTAAGACCCAAATGGAAGTCATCCTGCTGGAAAAAATCGCCAATCTGGGCAACCTGGGCGACAAAGTGAACGTTAAAGCCGGTTACGGCCGTAACTTCCTGCTGCCGCAAGGCAAGGCCACCGCTGCTACCGCTGAAAACGTAGCTGCGTTCGAAGCCCGCCGCGCCGAGCTGGAAAAAGCCGCTGCCGAGAAGAAAGCTTCCGCTGAAGCTCGCGCTGCTCAACTGGCTGAGCTGGAAGTCACCATCACCGCCGTTGCTGGCGATGAAGGCAAGCTGTTCGGTTCGATCGGTACCCACGACATCGCTGACGCCCTGACCGCCTCCGGCGTTGAAGTGGCCAAGGCTGAAGTTCGTCTGCCCAACGGTACTATCCGTCTGGTCGGCGAGTACGACGTTGCACTGCACCTGCACACCGACGTCGAAGCCACCGTCAAGGTGATCGTGGTCGCTGCCTAAGCAGTAGCCGCCAAGCGGGCTTGCGCTTCGGTGCAGGTCTGCTGACAATCGGGCACGGTATCGCTTCTGCGATCCGTGCCCTTTGTTTTTCTATCGCTGCACTTTCTTTTCGAGCCTATGAACGACATCAGCATCCCCGAACAATACGACCTGCAAACTGCGGCCCTGAAGGTGCCACCGCACTCCATCGAGGCGGAGCAGGCGGTGCTGGGTGGTCTGATGCTGGACAACAATGCCTGGGAGCGCGTGCTCGATGGCGTTTCCGATGGTGACTTCTATCGCCACGACCATCGCCTGATCTTCCGGGCGATCTTCAAGCTGGCCGAGCGCAATGCGCCGTTCGACGTCGTGACCCTGTCCGAGCAGCTGGACAAGGAAGGTCAGCTGTCGCAGGTCGGCGGTCTGGCCTACCTGGGCGAACTGGCGAAGAACACGCCGTCGGTGGCCAACATCAAGGCCTACGCGCAGATCATCCGTGAACGTGCGACCCTGCGTAAGCTGATCGGCATCAGCAACGAGATCGCTGACAGCGCCTATGCCCCCGAGGGGCGCACCGGCGAGGAGATCCTCGACGAGGCCGAGCGCAAGATCTTCGAGATCGCCGAGGACCGGCCGAAGACCGGTGGCCCGGTGGGCATCAACGATATCCTGGTCAAGGCCATCGACCGTATCGACGAGCTGTTCAACAACGGTGACGCGATCACCGGTCTGTCCACCGGCTTCGACGATCTGGACAACCTGACCAGCGGCCTGCAGCCGGCCGACATGATCATCGTCGCCGGCCGTCCGTCGATGGGTAAGACCACCTTCGCCATGAACCTGGTGGAAAACGCGCTGATGCGCAGCGACAAGTCGATCCTCGTCTACTCGCTGGAGATGCCGTCGGAGTCCATCGTCATTCGTATGCTCGCCTCGCTGGGGCGCATTGACCAGACCAAGGTGCGTGCCGGTCAGCTCGACGATGACGACTGGCCGCGACTGACCAGTGCGGTGAACCTGCTCAACGACCGCAAGCTGTTCATCGACGATACCGCCGGCATCTCCCCGAGCGAGATGCGTGCGCGTACGCGGCGCCTGGCGCGTGAGCATGGCGAGATCGGCCTGATCATGGTCGACTACCTGCAGTTGATGCAGATTCCGGGTTCCAGCGGCGACAGCCGGGTCAACGAGATTTCCGAGATCTCGCGCTCGCTCAAGGCCCTGGCCAAGGAATTCAACTGCCCGGTGATCGCCCTGTCGCAGCTCAACCGGGGCCTCGAACAGCGTCCCAACAAGCGCCCGATCAACTCCGACCTGCGTGAATCCGGGGCGATCGAGCAGGACGCCGACATCATCCTGTTCGTCTATCGCGACGAGGTCTACCACCCCGAGACCGAGTACAAGGGCGTGGCCGAGATCATCATCGGCAAGCAGCGTAACGGCCCGCTGGGGACCGCGCGCCTGGCCTTCCTCGGCAAGTTCTCGCGCTTCGAGAATCTGGCACCGGGTAGCTACCAGTTCGACGACGAGTAAATCGTTGCTGCGCGCCGGGCTTCCTGCCCCTCAGCGCTCACGGCAACGATGGTCTGGCGCAGATCAATGAAAACGGGTGCCCAAGGGTTAAGATGGGCACCCGTTTTTCGTTCAGGCCCTCTGCCATGCGTCCGCTTGCTGCCATCGTCGACCTCTCCGCCATCGTCCACAACTACAGCCTTGCCAAGCGCTGCGCGCCGGGCCGCCAGGCGTTCGCGGTGGTCAAGGCCAATGCCTACGGGCATGGCGTGCGCGAGGTGGTGACTGCGCTGCGCGACATCGCCGACGGTTTCGCGGTGGCCAGCCTGGAGGAGGCTGCGGAAGTGCGCGCCATGCACGACGAGGCGCGCATCCTGTTGCTGGAGGGCTGCTTCGAGGCCGGCGAATATGCCATCGCCGCTCAGCTCGGCTTCGACCTGGTGCTGCAGAGCGCGGCGCAGGTCGAGGCTCTGCTGGGCAGTGAGCTGCCGCGCCCGCTGAACGTCTGGCTGAAGCTGGATTCCGGCATGCACCGCCTGGGCTTCGACGCCGCCGAACTGCGCCAGTGGCATGCGCGCCTGGCGGATGCCCCGCAGGTCGCCGAGCTCAATCTGCTCAGCCATTTCGCCTGCGCCGACGAGCGCGGCCATCCGCTCACCGAGCAGCAGGTCGAATGCTTCCTCGGGTTGCTGGACTTGGACTTCACGCATCGCTCGCTGGCCAACTCGGCCGCCGTGCTGACCATTCCCGCCGCGCACATGGACTGGCTGCGCCCCGGCATCATGCTCTACGGCGCGACGCCGTTCGCCGATCTCAGCGCCAGTGAGCTGGCCCTGAAGCCGGCGATGACCCTGGCTGCGCGGGTCATCGCCGTGCATGAGGTGGCGGCTGGCGAGTCTGTCGGTTATGGCGCTGCCTGGGTCGCCGAGCGTGACTCGCGCATAGCCACGGTCAGTTGCGGTTACGCCGACGGCTATCCCCGCCACGCCCCCAGCGGCACGCCGGTGCTGGTCGAGGGTCAGTTGGCGATGCTGGCGGGGCGGGTGTCGATGGACATGCTGGCGGTGGACATCACCGACGTGCCCGAGGCGGGCATCGACTCGCCGGTGGAGCTGTGGGGCAGCAACCTGCCGGTGGACGAGGTCGCGATCGCCTGCGGCACCATCGGCTACGAGTTGCTGACCAAGGTCACGGCTCGCGTGCCGCGCCGCTACATCGGCTGATCAGGCCAGCCCGCTCGGCACCTTGAGCACATCCAGCTGTAGGCAGGCCTGTTCGCTGAGTTCGCCATCGTCGCCATGTATCCGCGAGCCTGAACGGCCCAGCTCCTTGACGCGGTAGAGCGCGGCGTCCGCAGCCTTGTACAGGCCGGTGAAGCTCTGTGCATGGCAGGGGTAGAGCGCGGCGCCGATGCTGACCGTGACGCGCAGGCGTTCGGCACCGTAGTGCACCGGTACGGACAGCTCGCTGACCAGGCGTGCGGCGATTTCCCTGGCCTGGTTTTCCGCATCGCTGCCACAGATCAGCGCCGCGAACTCGTCTCCCCCCAGGCGCGAGACGGCATCGCCGGCGCGCACGTGCTCGCGCAGCCGCTTGGCGATGACCTGCAGCATCAGGTCGCCGGCGGCGTGGCCGAAGCGGTCGTTGATCGGCTTGAAGTGGTCCAGGTCGATCAGCAGCAGCGCCACGCTCTCCTGGTGGCGCTCGGCATGCGCCAGGGCCGACTCGCAGCGCTCGACCAGGTAGCGGCGGTTGGGCAGTTCGGTCAGCGGGTCGTGGAAGGCGGCGTGCTGCAACTCGTGCTCGCGCTCGCGGAGCTGGTCGTTGGTCGCGGCCAGCTCGGCGGTGCGTGCGGTCACCGCCGCCTGCAGCTCGTCCGCGCTGGCCTGCAGTTGCGCGAGGCGCGCGGTCTTTTCGCGGTCCGCCTGCTGCAGGGCGTCGGCGCGCTCCTGCTTGAGGATCTGGATGCGATAGGCCAGGGCGAAGGAGAACAGGATCGACTCGGCCGCGACGGCCAGGGGGAACACATAGGCGTTCCACTCGGCCGGTTGCAGCACGCCGGTGGTGCGCAGCAGCAGAATGGCGACGCTGCCCAGCACCAGGCCGTAGCCGTAGAGGTACAGCTGCGCCGGGAAGAAGCCCTGGCGCCAGCGGATCACGGCGCTGCCCAGCGCGGCGGGAATGCTGGTCAGCGACAGCAGGGCGATGGCCCAGGCGGCCAGGTAGCGCTGCTCGAACAGGGTCAGGCCGATGGCGATCAGGTAGATCACGCAGGCCATGTTCAGCAGGTGATGGGCCCAGCGGACGTAGAGCTTGGTTTGCAGCAGCGTCTGGGTGAAACGGCTGGCGAACAGGCCCCACAGCGACGGCAGGGTGATGCGGTCGAGCCAGACCGGAACGGGGTGGTTCGGCCACAGGTACTGTGCGCCATGGCCGGTCATGCTGATGATGAACAGCAGGGCGAAGGCCGTCGTCAGCACGTACCAGAAGTAGGCCTTGTCACGCAGCGAGATGAGAATGAACAGGTTGTACAGCAGCAGGGCGAAGACCACGCCGTAGATGACGCCCAGCCCGAGATTCTCGCGGATCGCCAGTTGCGTGAGGTCGTCGCTCTGCCAGATGCGCAGGGGAAAGGAGTTGCCGGCCGGGTCGAACGCACGCAGGTACAGGGTCAGCGGCGGTTCGCCCAGCGCCGGCAGGTCGAACACCATGCGCCGGTATGCGAGGTCGCGGCTCTCGCTGAAGGCCACGCGCTCTCCCGCCTGGCGCATCTGCCAGCCACCCTGGCCATCGGGCAGGTAGAGCTGCAGATCGAGCTGGGTGACCGAGCCGACTTCCAGCACCCAGTCCGTCGGTGCGCTGCTGTCGCGTTGCAGGCTGAGTTTGATCCACCAGGGATTCAGGCTCTGGCCCACGCTGGCCCGCCCGTTGGCCGCCTGAAAGCGCGATTGCTGTGCGGCTGAGGTGATGTCGTCGATGCTCAGCGTGCCGTGCGAATCCTCCAGCAGCTCGACGTTGGCGTTGAGCGCCGAGCCGCTGCTGGTCGCGCTCAGAGTGATGACGGGGGCCGCCTGGCTGGTGGAGGCCAGCCACAGCAAGAGAGCGAGCGATAAGGCGAAACGCTTCAGCATAGGCATCCTGATAGGCGGTGTCCGAGTGTTTTGAGTATATGCACAGGAACGTTATTGATCGAAAACAAATATGGCCTGGTGCTATTGCAGGAAAATGCCAGGTTTTCCTCAAGTTGCAGTGGCGCGGGAGGCCGCTGCCGAGGCATTAAACCCAGTGAATTAGTCTGGTTTGGTCAAAATTTGTGCTATGATCCGCGCCCCTCGTGATAGCCCGCTGATCAAAAAATATGCAAGCCGCCAAGCCGCTGTTCGACTATCCCAAGTACTGGGCCGAGTGTTTCGGGCCAGCGCCGTTCCTGCCGATGAGCCGGGAAGAAATGGATCAGCTCGGCTGGGACAGTTGCGACATCATCATCGTCACCGGTGATGCCTACGTCGATCATCCCTCGTTCGGCATGGCCATCATCGGCCGCCTGCTGGAGGCCCAGGGCTTTCGCGTCGGCATCATCAGCCAGCCGGACTGGCGCAGCAAAGACGACTTCATGAAGCTCGGCGAGCCGAACCTGTTCTTCGGCGTCGCCGCCGGCAACATGGATTCGATGATCAACCGCTACACCGCCGACAAGAAGATTCGCTCCGACGACGCCTATACCCCTGGCGGCCTGGCCGGCAAGCGCCCGGATCGCGCCAGCCTGGTCTACAGCCAGCGCTGCAAGGAGGCCTACAGCCACGTACCGGTGATTCTCGGCGGCATCGAGGCCTCGCTGCGCCGCATCGCCCACTACGACTACTGGCAGGACAAGGTGCGTCGTTCGATCCTGATGGACGCCACCGCCGACATCCTGCTCTACGGCAACGCCGAGCGCGCCGTGGTCGAGGTGGCCCAGCGCCTGTCGCGCGGCGAGTCGATCGAGAGCATCAGCGACGTGCGCGGCACCGCTTTCATCCGGCGCGATACCCCGCAGGGCTGGTTCGAGGTGGACTCCACGCGCATCGACCGTCCGGGCCGTGTCGACAAGATCATCAACCCCTACGTCAATACGCAGGACACCGAGGCCTGCGCCATCGAGCAGGGCAAGGGTGGCGAGGTCGAAGACCCCAACGAAGCCAAGGTGGTGCAGATTCTCGAAAGCCCGCGCATGACCCGCGACAAGACGGTGATCCGCCTGCCGTCGTTCGAGAAGGTGCGTAACGACCCGGTGCTCTACGCCCACGCCAACCGTGTGCTGCACCTGGAGACCAACCCCGGCAACGCCCGTGCGCTGGTGCAGAGGCATGGCGAGGTGGACGTGTGGTTCAACCCGCCACCCATCCCCATGAGCACCGAGGAAATGGACTACGTGTTCGGCATGCCCTACGCCCGTGTGCCGCATCCGGCCTACGGCGGCGAGCGCATCCCGGCGTACGAGATGATCCGTTTCTCGGTGAACATCATGCGTGGCTGCTTCGGCGGCTGCACCTTCTGCTCGATCACCGAGCACGAAGGCCGCATCATCCAGAACCGTTCGCACGACTCGATCATCCGCGAGATCGAAGAGATGCGCGACAAGGTGCCGGGCTTTACCGGGGTCGTTTCCGACCTGGGCGGCCCTACCGCCAACATGTACCGCATCGCCTGCAAGGACCCGGAGATCGAGCGTCACTGCCGCAAGCCGTCGTGCGTGTTCCCGGGTATCTGCGAGAACCTCAACACCGACCACTCGTCGCTGATCGAGCTGTACCGCAAGGCACGTGCGCTGCCCGGCGTGAAGAAGATCCTGATCGCCTCCGGCCTGCGCTACGACCTGGCCGTCGAGTCGCCGGAATACGTCAAGGAGCTGGTCACCCATCACGTCGGCGGTTACCTGAAGATCGCCCCGGAGCACACCGAGCGCGGCCCGCTGGACAAGATGATGAAGCCGGGCATCGGCAGCTATGACCGCTTCAAGCAGATGTTCGAGAAGTTCTCGAAGGAAGCGGGCAAGGAGCAGTACCTGATCCCGTACTTCATCGCGGCGCACCCGGGGACTACCGACGAGGACATGATGAACCTCGCCCTGTGGCTCAAGCGCAACGGTTTCCGCGCCGACCAGGTGCAGGCGTTCTATCCCTCGCCAATGGCCACGGCCACGGCCATGTATCACTCGGGCAAGAACCCGCTGCGCAAGGTCACCTACAAGAGCGACGGCGTCGAGATCGTCAAGAGCGAGCAGCAGCGTCGCCTGCACAAGGCCTTCCTGCGCTACCACGACCCGAAGGGCTGGCCACTGCTGCGCGAAGCACTGCAGCGCATGGGCCGTGCTGACCTGATCGGCCCGGCCAAGCACCAGCTGATCCCCGCTACCCAGCCTGTGGGTGACGGCAGCTACCAGAGCGCGCGGCGCAAGAACTCCACGCCCGTGGGCAGCAAGAAGGCCGGCGCCGGTGGCAAGATCCTCACCCAGCACAACGGCCTGCCGCCCCGTGGCAGCGACGGTGCCAAGCCCTGGGACAAGCGCGAGCAGGCCAAGGCGGCTGCCTTCGCCAAGATGCAGGAGCAGAAGAAAGGTGGCAAAGCGAGCGGTGGTGGCAAGAAGAAGCCCAGGCCCGTCGCGCCACGCTGAATGAAAACGCCAGCCTCGAGCTGGCGTTTTTCTGTCCGCCCGCAGCCTGGCGCGGACTGCAGCGCGCCGCGACGGCGCGGGCCGAGCGCTTTACAGCTGGCCTGCCTGCCACTGTGCTTCGCGGCTGGCGAGCGCGGCCGCGATGGCCTCGACGCTGTCGGCGGCGATGGTCTCCGGCAGCGGGTCGAGACCGACGCTGGCGAACAGCTGGCCGTAGCTGTTGCGCAGCTCCGCGTAGGCCAGGTCGCGGCGCAGGTCCGCCTGCAGCGTGTTCAGTTCGCCCTGGATCAGCTCCAGTTCACCGATGCCCTGCGCCTTGTAGCGGTTGCGCAGTTGCTCGACGATCTGGCCGTCCAGCCCGGCCAGTTGCTGGCTGGTGCGGAACTGGCGCTGCGCTTCGCGGAAGTTGGCGTTGGCCACGTGCAGCTGGGCGAGAATCGCCATCGACATGGCCTGGCGGCGGGCGTCGGCGACCTCCTGGCCCGCCTTGGCGACATCGATGGCGGCCGGTGCCGAGAGGACGTTGAACAGGTTCCAGGTGACCTTCACGCCGTAGTCCGCCCAGCTCTGGTTGACCAGGAACGAGTTGCTGTCGTAGTGGCCGCCGGCCGAGAACTCCAGGCCCGGTAGCAGGCGCAGCATGGCCTTGCGTGTCTCGGCGGCGCTGATGCGCGCCTGGTAGTCCTGCTCGCGCAGTTCGGGGCGGCTGGCCAGGGCCTCCTGTTCCAGCGTGCCCAGTTCCACCTTCAGCTCCGGGACCTGGTAGCCGGTCTCGGGCGCCAGTTCGACCTGGGTGCCCAGGGGCAGGTTGATCAGCGTCGCCAGCTCGGTCTTGGCCAGTGACAGGGCGCGGCGTTGTTCCTCCAGCTGGCGAGTGGCCTCGATCAGGGCGCGCTGATAGCTCAGGGCCTGGATCGGGTCGCCGATGCGCTGTTCACTCAGGCGCTGGCTGTTGTCCCGGGCCTCGGCCACGCGTGTCATGAGGCTGTCGATCTGGCTGAGCAGGCGATCGGCGGCGACGGCGCGCCAGTAGGCGGAGCGCACGTCCTGAATGATGGTGTGCACCACCTTGCGCCGACGCTCCTGCACGATCAGGCGCTGGTCGCCCTGCTGCTTGGCGCTGACGTAGCTGACACCGAAGTCGAGCACGTTCCACACCATGGTCAGGTCGGCCACGCCGCGGTCGCGATCCTGCGAGGTGGAGGGTTCGAGCGACTGGGTGCCGGTTTCGATGCTCTGGCTGCTCGACGCGCTGACGTTGTTGCGCCCTGCATAACCCGCCGACAGCGCCATGCGCGGCAGCATGTCGAAGGTGGCGAGATCGACCTGGCGTTGGGCCATGGCCTCTTCCATCACCTTGAGGCGCGCCTCGAGGTTGTACTTCACCGCACGCGCCATGGCCTCGTGCAGGGTCAGCGGGCCGTTGAGCGGCTCCTGGTCGGCGAACATCGCCTGCAGGTCGCTCTGCGCCCGTTGCTCGCTGACGCTACGCTCGATGGGCTGGCTGGTCACCGCACAGCCGCTGATCGCCAGCGCCAGCATGCTCACTACCCCTAGTGTTTGGCTCTTTTTCATCCTTGGGCCGCCCCCTTGTCACGGCTCCGACTCACTGCTTTCTCGTTGTTATCGGTCGATCAGATCTGTGCCTGGGCCGCTGCGATCTGTTGCAGCGCCTGGGCCAGTTCCTGGTGCTGGCGTTGCTCACCTTCGTTCAGCGCCTGCAATTGCTGGCCCAGCGTCGGGGCCGAGAGGAAGCCGCCACCCCCGGCCCCCCATTTCTTGCCATCGAAAACCTCCAGCTTTTGGCTCTCCTGCTGCACATCCTTGGTAAAGATGCCGGAGAGGCTGCTGCTGCCGAACACCCCTCCGTCGCCGCCACCGAAGCCGAGGAAGCCGGTGCCGCTGCCATTGCCGGCACCGCTGTCGCTGCTGGCGAAGACCTGCGCGATGAAGCTGGGAGCCAGAACGTTGGGGTTGAGGAAGATGGTGCCCACAGTGGGAACGCCGCTGCCCAGCGTCGGTTGCTCGAACAACGGCGGCGGCAGCAGCGGCGAGGTGGTGGGCGGCGGCGGTGCGACGGGCACGTCGGGTTGAGGTGTCGGCGTCATCACTGGCGGTGCGCTGGGGCCAGGGTTGGTGCGGAACTCCGGGTCGCCGGTCGTCAGCCCGCCCAGTGTGTAAGCGGCGCTGCTGAAGCCGCCCTGCAGGGCGTTGCCGATGCCGTCGACGATGCCGCTGCCTGCCGCCACCAGTGACAAGCCGAGCGTGCCCTGACCGCTGACGCCGCCGACGGTGACGCGGTAGGTGCGGGCATCCACTTGCACCAGGGACAGCAGGGTGCCGCTGGCACTGCCGCTGGTGGTCAGGGCGAAGTCGCCCAGATCGACGCCGCTGACCGCCTCGTTGAAGCTGACGGTGAAGCCGAGGGTGTCGCTGGTGGTCGGTGAGCTGCCGTCGAGAGCGATGCCGGTGACTTCCGGTGCGGCGGCGTCCACCAGCACGCCGCTGGTGGAGCCCACGGCGTTCAGTGCCGTCTGTGCATCGTTGCCGGCGCCATCGCGCAGGCTCGCGCCGTTGGCGTCCAGGCCGCCGGCAACGGTGATGCCGTCGGTGTCCTGCTGGCCGTTGGCGACGGTCAGGCGGAACACCAGTGCGCTGCTGCCCGAACCGCTGAGGTAGCTGGCGTAGACGACGCCGCCGCCATCCAGCGTGATCGCCAGGCGCGGTGTACCGCCACTGGTGTCGACGGTCACGGCCTCGTCGAAGTTCACCGTGAAGTCGAGGTTGTCGCCGGCCAGGTAGGTGCCGTTGGCGGGCACGCTGACGCTGGTGACGGCCGGAGCCTTGCTGTCGATGGCGTAGTTGTTGGAGTCGGTGCTGCCGGAGCCGGTGTTGCCTGCGGTGTCGGTGTAGCCGGTGTTGTCCAGGGTGATGACGTTGCTGGTGTCGGTGACGTTGGCATTGGGGGTCAGGGTGGCGGTCCAGGTAATACCGCCGTCGCTGCTGGCGAGGTTGCTCAGCGCGCCGTTGGCGACGCTGAAGTCTGCCGTGGTCAGGCCGCTCACCGCTTCGCTGAAGGTGATGGTGACGCTAGTGCTCTGGCCGGCCTTGAGCGTGCTGTCGGCCACCACCACAGTGGCGCTCGGGCGCTGGGTGTCGATGCTGTAGCTGTTCGAGTCGGTGCTGCCGGAGCCGGAGTTGCCGGCCGCATCGGTGTAGCCGGTGTTGTCCAGGGTGATGAGGTTGCCGGCGGCGGTGACGTTGGCGCTCGGTGTCAGGGTGGCGGTCCAGGTGATCCCGCCGTCGACGCTGGCGAGGTTGCTCAGCGCGCCGTTGGCGACGCTGAAGTCCGCCGTGGTCAAACCGCTGACCGCCTCGTTGAAGGTAATGGTGACGGTGGTGCTCTGGCCGGCCTTGAGCGTGCTGTCAGCCACCACCACGGTGGCGCTGGGGCGCTGGGTGTCGATGGCATAGTTGCCCGAGTCGGTGCTGCCACTGCCGCTGTTGCCGGCCAGGTCGTTCACCCCGGTGTTGTCCAGGGTGATGAGGTTGGAAGCATCGCTGACATTGCTGCCGGGGGTGAATGTGGCGGTCCAGGTGATCCCGCCGTAACTGCTGCTGAGGCCGCTCAGCGCGCCGTTGGCGACGCTGAAGTCGGCAATGGTCAAATTGGTGACTGCCTCATTGAACGTCACGGTGACGGTCGCCGTCTCGCCGATCCGCAGGGCCGTGTCGCTGAGGGTGATGCTGCTCGCCGCAGGGCGCACGCCATCGACCACCAGGGCCTTGTTCGCGCCCAGGGAACCTGCGGCGCCTGGGGTCGGCAGGGTGAGGATGGCCGACTGGCTGGTGCCGTCCTGAATGGTGCCGCCGTTGAGGCTGAGGGCCGAGGTGGAGGCGTAATCGAGGTCGGCGGAGAGGTCTCCGGCCTGTACGGTGTAGCTGAAGCTCAGGGTGTCGGTGCCTGAACCGGACACGTAGTTGAGTATGCGATCGGTGGCACCGGTTTCCAGGGTCAGGGTCGGCGTGCCGGTCACGTTGACCGAGGTGTCGAACTGTACGGTCACGGTGATGACGTCGCCGATCTTGTAGGTGCCGTCGGCCGTGCTGGAGGTGATGTTGGTGACCACCGGTGCGGCAGGTGCGGTCAGGGTCAGGTCATTGCCGGTGCCGCCGGCGTAGCTGGTGGTCAGTTCGGTGCCGTTGCCGCCCGCCGTGATCGTGCCGCCCTCGCTGATGCCGGTGAAGGTACCGGTAATCGCATCGCCACCGTCGTTGACGATCACCGTGTAGCGGTCGCCACTGCCAGCCGTGTAGCCATGAGTGACGGCCAGGGTCGCGCCGGAGAGATTGGCCGAGCCATTGACCAGCACCCGGTCATAGCCGCTACCCGCCGTCGTGCCGTTGATGTCCAGGGCCAGGGTGCTGCCTGCGGCCAGGCTGAGGTTGCCGTTGATGTTGAGGCTGCCTGCACCGCCATTGCCGGGGGACAGGGTGCCGCCGCTCTGCACGGTGACGTTGCCCCCCAGCGAGCCGCTGCCGGCCAGCGTGGCACCGCTTGCCACGGTGGTCGTGCTGCTGGTGTTGCCGTCCACGATCAGCGTGCCGGCGAACACGGTGCTGCTGCCCGTGCTGGTGTTGTTGGCCGTCAGGGTCAGGCTGCCGCTACCGCTCTTGTTCAGGCTGCCGATGCCGGCGACCACGCTGGAGATGGTCGCCGTATCGCCGCTGCCGTTGGTGAAGGTCTGGGTGGTGCCGCCGGCCAGGCTGAGGGTACCGCCAGTCAGGACCAGGCCGCTGGCCTGATCCATGTCGAAGGTCAGGCTCTCGTTGAGCGACACGGCATTGAGGTTGAGCGTCTGCCCGGCCAGGCTGCTGGCGAAGACGATGGTCTGGCTGCCGGTGCTGTCGGCGGCGGCGATGGCCACCGCCTCGCTGAAGCTCACGCCATTGCTGCGGTCGATGGTCGCGGTATCCGTGGCATTGGTGACGTAGATGGTGTCGCTGGTCACCGTGACATTGGCACTGGCGTTGCCGCCAGCGCCATCGTTCACCGTGACCGCCACGGTGGCGTCGCCGGCGGGCGTGTCGCTGCGGTAGGTGATGCGCTGCGCCACGTCGTTGACCAGTGCTGAGGTGGCCGTGGTGCCACTGCTGGTGAAGGTGATGGTCAGCACGCCACCGCTGTTGGTGAAGGTGGCGAAGGTCAGCCCGCCCGACTGCAGGTTGCTGCCACTGACGGTGAACAGGCCGCCGCTGGTGTCGAAGCCCAGCACGTCGCTGCCTATCGCCGTGCCGCTGCGCTGGATCACCAGGCTGGCGCCGGACCAGTCGCCATTGCCGCCGTTCAGCGCATCCAGCTCGGCATCGGCCAGGCTGGCATTGTTGCCCACGTCGAGGCGGACGGTATTGCCTGCGCCGCCCCAAGCCACGCTGTCGCCGTTGAGGTTGCTGACGGCGGGAGCTGCGTTGGGGGCGACCGCATCCGCGAAACCCACATTGTCGATGCCGATATACAGAGGTTGACCATTTGGATCCGTGATACGGATTTCGTCTGCGTACTGGAATATCGATGCCGTCAGCCCATTGCCCTGGGTGAAGTCCGAGATGTAGTCGCTGTCGGTCGCGAGTGTGACGCTGCCTCTGGAGACACCGTTCTGGAAGGCTTCGAATTTGATCTGAGAGTGCGCGCCAAGGTAGTCGACGATCTTGATTCCGGTGAACGAGAACTCGCTCCCGTCCTGGCTGCGAATCACGACGATGGGCGAGCCATTCCCGGAATCGTCGACGATACCTTCGTCCTGGCTGCCGGTCCCATCCGTGAACAGATCGCTGTAGTACTTCCACGCCGCGCCGTTATTGGAGTTGCCGGAGTTGGCGGAAAAGATCTCTATCGTCACGCCAGGAATGTCGCTCGACTGGGCTTGGCCGTCGGTCACCGGAGTACCCAGGATCGTGTCGGTACCGGAAAAATTCAGCGTTCCGGAAAACAACTGGCCGGTAAACGCGTTCTGCGCGGCAAGCGAGAACGGCATGCCGGCCTCTATGGTGCCGGTCGAGGTCTCCAGCACCCAGTTCCTGGCGTTGATGCTGCTGCCGGTCGCGTCGGTGGATGCTGCAACGTCGGCCTGGGTGATGGCGGCAATCTGGCTGATGAAGGACTGGCCCTTGTCGCCTAGGGCGATATCGCAGCCATAGAGCAGGATGTCGCCATCCCCGCCCAGTTTGCTGCCGATGGCCTCCAGCGTGGAGCTGTGATCTTGCAGGTTGCTGGCATCCAGGGTCAGGCTGCCCAGCGTGATCTGTCCTGACAAACCATGGCTGACGATATGGATCGCATCGATGCCGGAGCGCCCGTTCAGATAGTCGGCAATCTGCTGAAGCCCATCCTGGCTGCCATCCAGTACGACGACCTCGCTACCTTCGCTGACGCCGGCGATGAGTTGTGCATAGTCCTGCACGTTGCCGTCGATGAAGACGATCTCCTGGCGCTGATCGCTGCTGGCGGCTGGCGCGGCAGCGGCACTGTCATCGACCTGGCTGTCGCTGGCACTGTCCGCCTGGGGCGTGGGGTCGGCCTGGACCGTATCGGCAACCGTGGCGGCAACCGCCCCGTCGAACATCATGCGCGGTTCGAGGGCCAGTAGCCAGGCAGGGCCCGCCGGGGCCTGGGGTGTCGCTGTGACGGTGGCTCTGCGTTTCATCATCTGCTCCCGGCGTTGCTTTACGTAAGTGGCGGCCCGCCTGGCGGGCCGACCTTCAGGTGCTTGCTCGACTCAGCCTCGCGACGGGAAGACCCCTTCGGTCGCGATCACGAAGTTGGTGCCGAGGAAGGGATTGCGGATACCGAACGACTGGCTGCCACCGACGGGCGAGATGGTGACCGTTCCCTGCGGTGTGATGCTGGCCTGCCCGCTGAGCCCGCCCAGGTTGGCTTTCGTCGAGTCGGGTGGAGTATCGGTGAACAAACCCGCGAACACCACACTGGCAGGACCGGCTTTCGCGGTCGTGGCGGAGAGGTAGGTGGTGTTGCCTGCCGTGGGTGGCACCATCGCGGCGGTCGGATTGGTGGCCACGGCGGCACTGATGGTCAGGGCGCCGTTGCTGGCCTGGCCGGTGAAATGCGCGACGGGCGCGTGCATCGGCAGCTCTGCGGTGGTCAGGGTGACATTTTCGCGGCCGGCCATCTCGCCCTGGACAATCACGTCCAGGCCTGGCCCTTGCCCCATCCCTACCGGGCTGCGCCCACGGTAGTCGGGCAGGCCGAAGGTGGTCTGGCCATTGCCGCCATACAGCGTGCCGAGCAGTGAGAAAAGGGCAGTGTTCTGTGCGATGGGCATCAGCTGGCCCTGACACAGCGCATAGCCACGCGGTGCGAAGTTGAAGGCGACCATTTTGATTTCGCCGAGGAACGGTTCCATGTTGTTGCTCCCTGCTGTGTGACGCCGGTGTGACCGACGGGTTGTCGTGATGGCTCAGGTCCGTGGCGCGGATGTCCGTGTATGGAAAACGGCCTGCAACAGGCGGGCCCCGTCGTCGTCCGGGCCGATCGGGGTGAGCATGACCCACCATGACGCCTCGCCCGGGCTGTGCAAGGTATAGCTGAATTGCGGCAGGTCGACCCCGGCGGGCTGTCGAAAGATGGCGTCGTAGCACTGATGGCGCGGGTTCATGGCCTTGCCCTGGCTCACTTCGACCAGTTGCACGTCGACACCGGGATGTCCTTCCCAGCTGAGGCGCCAGGTCTGGCCCAGGGCCTGTTGCAGGTCTGCCTGGCTGGGGACGTCGTTCATGCGCTCAGACTCCGTGCGGGGGTGCGGTGCATCTCCAGATAGATCGGGTGCTGGCCGGTCACGATGAAACCGAAATGTTCATACAGGCGTCGGGCAGGGTTGTCGGACTCGACGTAGAGGCGAATCGCTTTCCCCAGCCTGTCGGCCTCATCGACCAGGCCGGCGAGGAGGGCGCGGCCGATGCCCCGGCCACGCCAGGCCGGCAGCAAGGACAGGTCCATCAGGTTGTGGGTGCCGGGCCCGCGAAACAGGTAGAGACGGCCGATGGGTTGCTCACCCTGAAGGATCAGCGAGAACTCGGCGCCCCGATAGTGGGCCTGGTAGTGGCGGTGCTGGGCATCGAACTGTTGCTGCAGGAATGCCGCTTTCTCGGCCTGGCTCCAGGGCAGCGGGTCGAGCTCCTGCGCGCGGGTGCTGGCATACAGGTCGAGCAGAAACGTCAGGTCGGTTGCCGTGATGGGGCGCAGATGCACGTCAGAGGTGGACACGGTGTGGAGCTTCCTTGCGCACCTTGTTCGTGAACGAAACAGGCGCAGTCGTTGGCTTGTCGGGCGCACTGCATGTGCGCCCCTTGAATATAGATCGGTGATACGGACTTGCCACTATTTCCTTACAGGCGGCAGGTTCTTTCTGCAGGCGCGTCTTGGGGTGAGCGGCGCAACCGCTGGCATCAGAAGCCGCTTTCGCGGACGCCCAGTGCGGCCAGGCGGCGCCAGGTGGCACCGAGTATGGACTGCCCCGTCCCTTCGAGGACGACGACGCCACGTACGGGCAGCGAGGGTTCGTCCGCCGCCTCCAGCAGACTGAGGCGGGCGCCGTACTGCGCCTGCAAGGGGGCCGCCCGCTGCTGGGCGTCGCGGCGTACGGCGATGGGGCCGTGGTGGTCGGAGGCCAGTGCCTCCAGCTGCAGATAGGCGACGCCAGTGTCGTCCACGTCATCGAGGCGGACCGCCAGCGCGGCGCGCGCCGGGTCGTCGGCGATGAAGCGTCCTTTGCTGCCTGGCTGCACACGCCAGAGCCCGTCTTCGGCCAGGTAGCCGCGCAGGCGGACGCCGGGCGCCACGACGCGCAGCAGCGGGTCGCCTGACTTGAGCCAGCGGCCTGGCGCCAGGTTCGGCTGCAGGTCCCGCACCACGCCGTTTTCCGGTGCGCGCAGCTGCAGGCGTTCGCGTTGCGCAGCCAGGCCACGGTACTCGGCGACCGATGTCGCCAGGCGCTGTTCGAGCACGGCAGCGTCGCCCACCGTCTCGCTGCGACCGGCCTGACGGCGCAGCTGCAGCTGCAGTATCTGGATTTCCTGGCGCACGATGGCCTGGCGCGACTCGAGGTCCGGAGACTCCAGCTCCAGCAGCAGTTCACCTTGCTGCACCGCCTGGCCGTCGTGGACATGCAGCTGCTTCAGGCGCGCGGACAACGGGGGATAGAGAGCCGTGCTGCTGGCGGCCTCGAGCACGCTCGGCACGTCGACGGCGGTACGCCATGGCAGCACCAGCAGGGCCGACAGCATCAGCAGTCCGACCGCCGTGAGCAGGGTCTTGCCCGGGGCGGCCTGATCGCGCCGTCGCCACCATTCCTGGCATTCGCGCCAGATCGGCAGGCCGATGAACCAGAGCAGCTCCACCAGCATCAGGACGATGCCCAGCAGCTTGAAGAACATGTGGTAGACGGCCAGGGCAATGCCGAGAAACAGGGCGGCGCGCCATAGCCAGGAGCCATAGCCCCAGATCAGCAGGCGTCTGCGCATCGTCGCCGTCCAGGGTTCGGGGGCGGGCTCCGCGTAGCCGAACAGGGCTTCACGCAGGCGCCAGCGACAGAGGGCGAAGGCCCGTTGCTGCAGGTTGTCGACGCCCCACAGGTCGCTGAGCAGGAAGTAGCCGTCGAAGCGCATGAAAGGATTGAGGTTGATCAGCAGGGTGGTGATCCAGGTGGCGCTGGCCAGCATGAAGGTGGCGGTGCGCAGGGGGCCGTCCGGCAGCAGGGACCAGGCCAGCAGGGCGAGGCAGGCCAGCAGCAGTTCGGCGAGCACGCCACCGGCGCCGATCAGCAGGCGGGAGCGGCGATCGTTGACACGCCAGGCATCGCTGACATCGGTATAGAACATGGGCAGCAGCACCATGAACGCCAGCCCCATGCTCTGTACCCGACAGCCCGCGCGCTTGGCCATGTAGGCGTGACCGAACTCGTGGCACAGCTTGGCGAACGCCAGGGCACAGCCGAAGGCGATGGCGCCACCCAGGCTGAACAGGTGCGGGAAGCTGGAGATGAAGCGGTCCCAGTCGCGTGCGACGAGAAACAGGCCGAGCAGCAGCAGGATGGGCAGGCCACGGCGCAGCAGCGCGGGGCCATGGCGTTCCAGCGCAGGCCAGGTGCGGTCGAGAAAGGCGTTGGGGCGCCACAGCGGGATGCGAAAGAACAGGTACTGGTGCAGCAGGCCTTTCCACAGGCCCTGGCGCTGTTGCGCCGCCTTGCTCGCGTAGCTGCTGCGCTGTTGCGCATCCGCTGCCGTGATCAGGTCGTGGGTACTGAGGAAGCGCAGCATGCTTTCCAGGTCGGCGCCCGCCAGCGCCTGGCCGGGTTCATTGTTCGCCGCCTGCAGCACCTGCGCGGGATCGCCCAGCTGCCAGTGCCGCAGCAGGCGCATGGCCTCGGCACCGATCTTGAAGTAGCGCCCGCGCAGCGGGTCGGCCAGCGTCCATTGCGGGGCGCCGTCCAGCGCGGAGGCCGAGCTGGAAAGCTGCAGGTCGGCACGCAGGCTTGGCAGGCGCATTCACAGCCCCAGTGTCTGGCGCAGCGCTGCCAGCGGGCGGCGCAGCAGGAACAGCGCCAGCGGCACGCGTTCGCCGTAGAGCTTGGCGGTGCCACGCAGGCCGATGCGCGGTGGCGCTGCGACGAAACCGGCGTCCAGGCGGTAGGCCAGCTGGCCGTTGCTCAGTGGCTGCGCCTCGTATGCCAGGCGTTGCAGCCGGGCGTCGTGGCGATGCAGCGGGTCGCTGTCGAGGAACAGGCCGACCTCCGCGCCGGGCTGGAAGTTCAGCGCGTCGGCCACAGCGAGGTCGATGCGCAGCTCGGCGCGCCTGGGGTCTGCGATCTCCATCAGGCGCTCGCCCGTCTGTACCGGCTTGCCGACCCAGCGCTGGGCATCGGCGAACACGGCAATGCCGTCGCGCTCGGCTCTGACCTCGGTGCGTGCCAGCAGCTCGCGGGCATAGTCGCGCTCGGCACGTTTCTGCGCCGCGCGCGCGGCGAGCAGGTCGATGCGCGCGCTGGACTCGGCATCGCTGAAGGCGCGCTGGCTGTTGGCCTTGAGCTCGGCTTCGGCCACCTGCAGGCTGCGCTCGGCGACATCGGCCTGGGCGCGGATGGAGGTGGCCTCGAAGCGCACCAGCACCTCACCCTTGCTGACCGCCTGGTTGGGCTTGACCTGGAACGTCGCGATCACGCCGTCCAAGGGCGCGGCGATGACCTGGCCGTCGAGTGGCACCACTTCGGCGGGAGCCAGAACCGACTGGCGAATCGGCAGCAGCAGCAGGAGCAAGGCCACCGTCGCCACGGCGATGATGCGGCGGCGTGGCCAGCGCAGGTGCCACGGCTTGTGCGGTTGCAGGGCGAGCCAGGCATGGGCGTAGCAGTCACCCAGTTGCAGCAGCAGTGCCTGTTCGGCCGCGCTCCACGGCTGTTCACGGGCGATCCACAAGCCGCCGAAAAGCGCCTGCTTGCGGTCGAGCAGGGGCAGCCAGAACACCGAGCCTGCGGAGAGCGCCTGCCAGTCGCCACGCGTCTGCTCGCTGAGCGAGTCGGCGGTCACCACCTGGGCCTGGCTGGAGCGGCCCTGGGCAAGCAGCTGGCGCGTGGCCTCTTCGACGAAGGCGACGAAGGGAGAATGCGCTTCGACGACGCTGATCGCGGTGAGTGCGCGCACCCGGCCCGCGATCAGCAAGGCCGCATGACGAAAGCCGAACAGTGCCTGTGCGTCGTTGACCAGCGCATAGGCCAGGCTGTCGATGTCCGCCGCGGCCCGGGCCTGGTGCTGCAGGGCCAGGAAGCGGGCGAATACCTGCTCGGCTGGCCCAGGCGCCTGGGCGGTCATGGCGCCTCCGTGAAGCGCGCGCTGCCGCTCATGCCGGAGAGCAGCCCGTCCGCCTTCTCGGGCAGGCTGCCGATCAGCAGCAGGGTCTGACTGCCCTCGTCGATGCGTGCACCCAGGCGTTTCACCCTGGCCTCGAGCGGCTCGCCGGTTTCATCCGGGGTGAAGGCGAAGCGTTGCCCGGGCTGGACCCTGCTCAGCCAGCTGGACGGTATCAGCAGATAGATTTCCAGGGTGCCGTTGTCGACCACATCCAGCAGCGGCGCACCGTTTGCGACGCTTTCGTGGGGCTGGGCGCGGCGTTGCACCACGCGCCCGGCGAATGGGGCACTGACGCTGCAGCGCTTGACCTGCACCTGATACACCTGGGCCTCGGCTTGTGCCTGCGCCTGGCGCGCCTCGGCCAGCGCCACCTCGAAGCGCCCCACCGAATTCAGCGCCGCCAGTTGCTTCTTGTGGCTCAGTTCCTCACGGGTGGCACGTGCGGCGGCCTGCGCGGCGTTGAGCTGGGCCTGGTAGGCGCTGCAATCGAAACGCACCAGTACATCGCCCTTGGCGAAGGCCTCGCCGTCGGCGAACGGCATCTCGACGATGCGCCCCGGCAATTCGCTGGAGAGCACGGCCTGGTCGCGTGCCCGCAGTACGCCGCGTACCTGGCGTTCGGCGCCCGTGGGTTCGGCACGCTCGAGGGCTTCGAGCAACGGGTCCTGCGCCTGCAACAGCGGGCTGAGGGTCAGAACCAGCAGGCCAACGGGGAACAGGCGACTGGAGCGGAGGGGCATGGCATACGTCCTTGCATGAAGTCGTCGCAGTCTAAGGCAGAAGTGCAGTGAAGCAAATTGAGCACCGCGTGAGTCGAACTGGTGCGTGCGCAGGGGGCTGGTGCGTGCCAGGCTCCGTTGTGGTGCGCGCATTCGGCGGCAGACGCGGTGGGCAGCGACGCACGGTCTGTGGCATAAGTCTTGCGCTGCACAGCTCATCGTCCAGGCTAGCAGGAGGCCGCCGTGTCGATTCATGTCGCGCTGCATCACGTCACCCACTACCGCTACGACCGTGCGGTGAACCTTGGTCCGCAGGTGGTGCGTCTGCGCCCGGCGCCGCACAGCCGTACGCGCATCCTCTCCTATGCGCTGAAGGTCGAGCCGGGCGAGCACTTCGTCAACTGGCAGCAGGACCCGCAGGGCAACTACCTGGCGCGCCTGGTCTTCCCCGAGAAGACCCGTGAATTCAAGGTCGAGGTGGACCTGGTCGCCGAGATGGCGGTGTTCAACCCCTTCGACTTCTTTCTCGAGCCCTACGCCGAGCGCATTCCCTTCGCCTACACCGAGGGCGAGCAGCGCGAGCTGGCGCCCTATCTGGTCAAGCTGCCGGCCACGCCGCTGTTCGCCAGGTACCTGGCCGGGATCGAGCGCAGCCCGACACCCAGCGTCGATTTCCTGGTCGAGCTGAACCAGCGGCTGTCCGCCGACATCCGCTACCTGATCCGCATGGAACCGGGCGTGCAGACGCCGGAAGAGTCGTTGCAGCTGGCCGCCGGCTCGTGCCGTGACTCGGCCTGGCTGCTGGTGCAGTTGCTGCGCCACCTCGGCCTGGCGGCGCGCTTCGTGTCCGGTTACCTGATCCAGCTCACGGCCGACGTCAAATCCCTCGATGGTCCTTCCGGCACCGACCAGGACTTCACCGACCTGCACGCCTGGTGCGAGGTCTACCTGCCCGGCGCCGGCTGGATCGGTCTCGATCCCACCAGTGGCCTGTTCGCGGGCGAGGGGCACATTCCGCTGGCCTGCAGCCCGGAACCGTCGTCGGCGGCGCCGATCAGCGGCGGGCTGGACGAGTGCGAGGTGGAGTTCGAGCACCTGATGAGCGTCGAACGGGTGTGGGAGGCGCCACGCGTCACCAAGCCCTACAGCGAGGCGCAGTGGCAGGCGATCCAGGCGCTGGGGCGGCAGATCGACGATGACCTGCAGGCGCATGACGTGCGCCTGACCATGGGCGGCGAGCCGACCTTCGTCGCGCTCGACTACCCGGACGACGACGAGTGGAACACCGCTGCGCTGGGCCCGAACAAGCGGCGCCTGGCTGCCGACCTGTTCTACCGCCTGCGTGATCACTATGCGGCCAATGCGCTGGTGCATTTCGGCCAGGGCAAGTGGTACCCCGGCGAGCAGCTGCCGCGCTGGTCGCTGAACTGCTTCTGGCGCCGCGATGGCCAGCCCCTGTGGCACGACCCCAGGCTGCTGGCTGACGAGAAGCGCGGCTATGGCGCCACGGCCGAGACCGCCGAGCGCTTCCTCGCCAGCCTGGCCGCCCACCTGCAGGTGGAGGCCGACAACGTCTTTCCGGCCTTCGAGGACTGGTTCTACTACCTGTGGCGCGAGCGCAAGCTGCCGGACAACGTCACGCCGGACGATCCACGCCTGAGCGATCCGCTGGAGCGCGAACGCCTGCGCAAGGTGTTCGACCAGGGGCTCGACGCGGTGGTCGGCCATGTCCTGCCACTGGCGCGCCAGGTGGTCGGCGAGGGCTGGCAGAGCGGGCGCTGGTTCCTGCGCGACGAGCACTGCCGCCTGCTGCCGGGCGACTCGCCGCTGGGCTACCGCCTGCCGCTGGACTCGCTGCCCTGGGTCAGCCAGGCCGATTACCCCTACATCAACCCGGTCGACCCGAGCCAGGCGCAGCCGCCGCTGCCCGCCGCGGCGCAGATCCAGCGCCAGTTGCGCGGGGTCTGGCGTGGCGCCAGTGTCGCTGCTGGCAGCGGCCCGCAGAGTGCGCGCCCGGCCAGCGGTCAGTCGGCCGCCGGCATCGTGCGCACGGCACTGTGCGCCGAGCCGCGTGAGGGGCGGCTGTATCTGTTCATGCCGCCGCTGAGCCATCTCGAGGACTACCTGGAGTTGGTCGCGGCCATCGAGGCGGTGGCGGCCGAGCTCGATTGCCCGGTGCTGCTGGAAGGCTACGAGCCGCCGCTCGACCCGCGCCTGCAGTACTTCCGCGTGACCCCCGATCCGGGGGTGATCGAGGTAAACATCCATCCGGCGGCCAGCTGGGACGAGCTGGTGGAGCGCTGCGAGTTTCTCTACGAGGCGGCGCGGCAGTCGCGGCTGTCCAGCGAGAAGTTCATGATCGATGGCCGTCACACCGGCACCGGCGGCGGCAACCACTTCGTCCTCGGCGGGGCGACGCCGGGCGACTCGCCCTTCCTGCGGCGTCCCGACCTGCTGCGCAGCCTGATCAGCTACTGGCACAACCACCCGTCGCTGTCCTACCTGTTCAGCGGCCTGTTCATCGGCCCGACCTCGCAGGCGCCACGGATGGACGAGGCGCGCAACGATGCCCTGTACGAACTGGAGATCGCCTTCGCGCAGATGCCCGAGCCGGGGCGCGATGCTCCGCCGTGGCTGGTCGACCGGTTGTTGCGCAACCTGCTGGTGGACGTGACCGGCAACACCCACCGCGCCGAATTCTGCATCGACAAGCTGTACTCGCCGGACTCCGCCAGCGGGCGACTCGGCCTGCTCGAACTGCGTGCCTTCGAGATGCCGCCACATGCGCAGATGAGCCTGGCCCAGCAGTTGCTGCTGCGCGCGCTGATCGCACGCTTCTGGCAGGAGCCCTATCGCCCGGCCAAGCTGGTGCGCTGGGGGACCGAGCTGCATGACCGCTTCCTGCTGCCGCATTTCGTCGAGCAGGATTTCGCCGACGTGCTGCAGGAGCTGGGCAGCTTCGGCTATCGACTGCGCAGCGAATGGTTCGCCCCGCACCTGGAGTTCCGCTTTCCCAAGGCCGGCGATTTCGCCGTCAAGGGCATCGACCTGGAGCTGCGTCAGGCGCTGGAGCCCTGGCATGTGCTGGGCGAGGAGGGCGCCATCGGCGGTACGGTGCGTTACGTCGACTCGTCACTGGAACGCATGCAGGTGAAGCTCGCCGGCATGGCGCCGGACCGTTACCTGCTGACCTGCAACGGCGTGCCGGTGCCGCTGCGGCCCACCGGCAAGGTCGGTGAGTTCGTCGGCGGCGTGCGTTTCCGGGCCTGGCAGCCGGCCAGTTGCCTGCAACCGACCATCGGCGTGCATGCCCCGCTGGTGTTCGACCTGATCGACACCTGGATGCAGCGCTCGCTGGGCGGTTGCCAGTACCATGTGGCGCATCCGGGCGGGCGCAACTACGACAGCCTGCCGGTCAACGCCTACGAGGCGGAAAGCCGGCGTCTGGCGCGCTTCTTCCGCCTCGGCCACAGCCCGGGCAAGCGTCCCGTGCTGCAACCGATGGACAATAATGAACTACCGATGACCCTGGATCTGCGTCGCGTCTGACGCCCATCCCGTCTGTGGCAGGGGCCTTGGCCGCGAACCGTCGCTGCTGAAGCGCCTGTCACGGATGCAGCCGTCAATTTGCGTCACGCTGCCTTGTCACTGCCGAGCCTGCCATGCCCGACCTGCTAGCCGATTATCCGCCTCCTGCCGGGGGCTACCACGAACTGCTCGACGCCAAGGGCAAGGTGCGCCCGCACTGGCGCCGCCTGTTCGAGCAACTCGAGCGCAGCCGCCCGGAGCAACTGGCCCAGCGCGAGGCCATGCTGGCCCGGCAGATTCAGGAGAACGGCGTCACCTACAACGTCTACGCCGATCCCGACGGGGCCGACCGGCCCTGGGAGCTGGACCTGCTGCCGAACCTGATCCCGGCCGACGAGTGGCAGCAGATCGCCGCCGGCGTGGCCCAGCGCGCGACCCTGCTCAATCGCGTCGTGGCCGATCTCTACGGGCCGCAGAAGCTGATTGCCGAAGGCCTGCTGCCGACGGAGCTGGTGTTCGGTCACAACAACTTTCTCTGGCCCTGTCAGGGCGTGCAGGCGCCGGGGGGCACCTGGCTGCACCTGTACGCGGTGGACCTGGCCCGTGCGCCGGACGGCCGCTGGTGGGTGACCGCCGATCGCACCCAGGCGCCCTCCGGTGCCGGCTACGCGCTGGAGAACCGGCAGATCGTCTCGCGGGCCTTTCCCGAGTTGTACCGTGACCTGCGCGTGCAGTACCTGGCCGGTTTCTTCCGGACCCTGCAGGACACCCTGGCCCGCCAGGCGCCGAGCGGCGGCGAGACCCCGCTGGTGGTGCTGCTGACGCCGGGGCGTTTCAACGAGAGCTATTTCGAGCACCTGTACCTGGCGCGCCAGCTGGGCTATCCGCTGGTCGAAGGCAGCGACCTGACCGTGCGGGATGCCACGCTCTATCTCAAGACCCTGGCTGGCCTGCGCCGCGTGCACGCGGTGCTGCGCCGCCTCGACGACGATTACTGCGACCCGCTGGAGCTGCGCACCGATTCCGCCCTCGGCGTGCCGGGCCTGCTCGAAGCGGTGCGCCGTGGCCGCGTGCTGGTGGCCAATGCCCTCGGCAGCGGCGTGCTGGAGTCACCTGGCCTGCCCGGCTTCCTGCCGGCGATCAGCGAGCATCTGCTGGGCGAGGAGTTGCTGCTGCCATCCATCGCCAGCTGGTGGTGCGGCGAGCCGCCGGTGCTGGAGGAGGCGCTGGAAAAGCTCGATGAACTGCTGGTGCGTCCGGCGTTCCCCTCGCAGAGCTTCACCCCGGTGTTCGGCCGCGACCTGAACGAGGCGCAGCGCGCCAAGCTGGCGGCGCGTCTCAAGCTGCGCCCTTACGCCTACGTGGCGCAGGCACGGGCCAAGCTATCGCAGGCGCCGGTATGGGATGGCACTGGCCTGCAGCCGCGTGCCATCGGCATGCGTGTGTACGCCGTGGCCAGCGCCGACGGTTACCGGGTGATGCCCGGTGGCCTGACGCGTGTGGCCGCTGAGGCCGACGCCGAGGTGGTGTCGATGCAGCGCGGTGGGGCCAGCAAGGACACCTGGGTGCTCGGTACGCGGCAGAGCGGTGGCGAGCCGTGGCAGACGCAGCGCACCCTGGGCACCGCCGACCTGGTGCGCAGTGACCCCTTCCTGCCCTCGCGGGTGGTGGAGAACCTGTACTGGTTCGGCCGTTATGCCGAGCGCTGCGAGGACAGCGCCCGCCTGCTGCGCATCATGCTGGCGCGCTATGTCGACGACGACGATGACCCGCAGGCCCTGCAGAGCGCGCTGGCGCTGGCCGAGGAACTGGGCCTGCTGGCAGCGGCCGAGGAGGGCGCGCTGGAGCCGCGCCTGTTGCAGGCCCTGCTGGGCAGCGACTGGCCGGCCAGCCTGCGGGCCAACCTGCAGCGCCTGCAATGGGCGGCGGGCAGCGTGCGCGGCAAGCTGTCCCAGGCCAACTGGCAGGCGCTGGTGGAGTTGCAGGGGGAGGCTCAGTTGCTCGAGGCCCAGCCTGCCGATTTCGGCGAGTTGCTGGACTTTCTCAATCGCCTGCTGATGTCCCTGGCGGCGTTGTCCGGCTTCGCCCTGGATGACATGACCCGTGACGACGGCTGGCGCTTTCTCATGCTCGGCCGCTACATCGAACGCCTGCAGTTTCTCTGCGACAGCTTCGCCGGTTTCCTGCGCAGCGGCGCGGCTACCGACCAGTCGGCGCTGGAGTGGCTGCTGGAACTGGGCAACAGCAGCATCACCTATCGCACCCGCTACCTGGCGTCGGCGCAGCTGATCCCGGTGCTCGACCTGCTCCTGCTCGACGAGCAGAACCCGCATGCGGTGCTGTTCCAGCTGCGCACCCTGCTGGCGTCGCTGGCGCGGCTGGACGAGCGCTTCGAGCTGCCTGCCGAGCGCTATCTGACCTACCTGGAACAGCAGCTTAGCGCCTTCAGCCTGGCCAGCCTGGAGAATCCACTGTTCGGCCCCGGCAGTACCCGCGCGGTGCTCGAGGGCCTGGCCGACCTGCTGGTGGCCATCAGCGAAGCGGCCGGGACGGTATCGGATCACCTCGGGCTGCGCTTCTTCGCCCACGTCGATGTCAGCCAGCGGACGCAATCCTCATGAGCAGTGCGCTGTATCAGGTGCTACACGACACCCACTACCGTTACTCGGCGCCGGTCTCCCTGGCCCAGCAGCTGGCCCACCTGTGGCCGCGCCAGTGCCCCTGGCAGCGCAGCCATGAGCAGGCGCTGCGCGTCGACCCGCAGCCCTGCCAGCGCCGCGATGGCCTGGACGTGTTCGGCAATCCGCTGACCCGCCTGGTGTTCGAGCGTCCGCACGAGGCGCTCAGCGTCAGTGCGCGCCTGCGTATCGAAGTGCTGGCGCGGCCGCCCCTCGATCTCGACGATTCACCGCCCTGGGAGGCCGCCTGCGCGGCGCTCAGCTATGCCGGTACGCGGCTGGCGCCGGACCTGCTGGAGGCCGCGCGCTATCGCTTCGAGTCGCCCTACGTGCGGCTCAAGCAGGTATTCGCCGACTATGCCGATGACTGCTTCACGCCGGGCAGGCCGCTGCTGCAAGCGGGCCAGGCGCTGATGCAGAAGATCTTCGAGGAGTTCAGTTTCGACGCGGGCGCGACCCAGGTGGCGACGCCGCTGCTGCAGGTGCTCGAGGAAAAACGCGGGGTCTGCCAGGACTTCGCCCACCTGATGCTCGCCTGCCTGCGCTCGCGGGGGCTGGCGGCGCGTTACGTCAGTGGCTACCTGCTGACCCAGCCGCCGCCCGGTCAGCCACGTCTGATCGGGGCCGACGCCTCGCATGCCTGGGTGTCGTTGTACTGCCCGCGTCAGGGCTGGGTGGATTTCGATCCGACCAACAACGTGCGTCCGGCGCTGGAGCACATCACCCTGGCCTGGGGCCGGGACTTCTCCGATGTGTCGCCGTTGCGCGGGGTCATTCTGGGGGGCGGCAGCCACGACCCTGAAGTGCAGGTGACGGTGCTGCCGCTGGGCTGAGAGGTCGAGGTATCAGTCGACCAGCTTCACGCTGCCTTTCATCAGCGCGTAGTGACCCGGGAAGGAGCAGAAGAAGCTGTAATCCTCGCCAGCGGCCAGCTTGCTCACATCGAAGGTCACCGAGGTGCTTTCGCCGCCGCCGATCAGGCCGGTGTGGGCGATCACGCGCTCGTCACCGGCCTTGACGTAGGCGGCGTCGGGGCCGGCGCCAATGCCGTCGGTGGCGATGCCGGGCATGTCGGCGGTCTTGCTCAGCACCAGGTTGTGGCCCATGGCGGTCTTGGGCAGGCTGCCGGTGTGCTTGAGGTTGACGGTGAAGGTCTTGCAGCTCTTGCTGATGGAGATGGCCTGGGTGTTGTAGGTCATCTGGTCGGTCGATTCGACATCCACCGAGCACTCGGCAGCGAACAGCGGTGTGCTGGCCAGGCCGAGCAGTGCCATCAGAGCAACGTTACGCAACATCTTGAAGCCTCCAGATTCTGATAAATCGGTCAGGTCCTAAAAGATTCGCACAGCGGCGACGTCCTGTGACTGCGACCGAACGCCACGGCGGCGTTATCCCGAGAATCTGTGGATAACTGTGTGGGCAAGGTCTGCATGGCTCGTTCCAGGGCGCGTCGCTGGCCGTTTTCGAGCCCCTGGTCAGCTTTTGTTCAGGCGTTCGCGGCAGCTCGGGAATCAAGCAAAAAACCTTGAAAATTAACTGCTTGAGTTATCGATGCAGGGCTGCGCGCGAGGTGCCGGGCGGGGCGCCGGGCTTATCCACGGAAGGTGTGGAGCAAGCTGTGGATAAGCTTGGGGAAAGTCAGCGCCGACAGCGGCTGCCCTGAGCGGCTGTCGGCTGGCTGGAAAATGAGCGGCTCAGGCGGCCGTCGAGGGACGCAGCGCGCGCCACAGGCGGGCGCCGAGGCCCACCAGCGGGACGCTGAGCAGACCGGCGACGATGCCCAGCAGAGCATTGAACAGGGTCGGCAGCAGTGCGGAGAGCAGGCCGACATCCTGCGCGGCCCACTCGGCGGCGTGATGCAGGGCGGCTTCGACCGGGGGCAGGCCGTGACTGAGGATGCCGCCACCGACCATGAACATCGCCGCCGTGCCGACGACCGAGAGTGTCTTCATCAGCCAGGGCGCCAGGGCCAGCAGGCCGCGGCCCAGGCTCTGGGCGAAGGCGCTGCTGCGTTGGCTGAGGTAGAGCCCGGCGTCGTCCAGCTTGACGATGCCGGCCACCAGGCCGTAGACGCCAAGGGTGATCACCAGGGCGATGGTGCTGAGCACCGCCAGCTGATTGACGAAGCTGGCGCTGGCCACGGTGCCCAGGGTGATGGCGATGATCTCTGCGGAGAGGATGAAGTCCGTGCGCACCGCGCCACGGATCTTGTCGCGTTCGAAGGCCACCAGGTCGATGTCGGGATCGGCCAGGGCCTCCAGGTGCGCCTGCTTGCCGTCGTCCTCGTGACGGTGCAGCAGCTTGTGCAGCAGTTTTTCCGCGCCCTCGTAGCAGAGGAACAGGCCGCCGAACATCAGCAGCGGCACCACCAGCCAGGGCGCCACTGCACTGATCAGCAGCGCGGCCGGCACCAGGATCGCCTTGTTCAGCAGCGAGCCCTTGGCCACCGCCCACACCACGGGCAGCTCGCGGTCCGCCCTGACGCCGGTGACCTGCTGGGCATTGAGGGCCAGGTCGTCGCCCAGCACGCCGGCGGTCTTGCGCGCGGCGACCTTGGTCATGCTGGCGATATCGTCGAGTACGGCACTGATGTCATCGATCAGGGCGAGCAGGCTGCTTCCGGCCATCTTGCGGCTTCCATGTAAGGACAAGGCGCCAAGGTTAGCACCGCACCCGCCTGCCTGACGTGAACAAATCAGCTTGGTGAGCGATCGACCCACTTGGGCGCTGCACTGGGTTGCCACTCGGCCAGCGCATCGATCAGGTTCTGCGGGCTGCTGGCGATCTGCAGCATCTCGCGGTGTTGCGGACGCACGAAGCGCTCGGCGACGAGGTGATCGAGGAAGTCACCGAGCTTGCTGTAGAAACCGTTCACTTCCAGCAGGCCCAGCGGCTTGGAGTGATAGCCCAGCTGGCCCCAGGTCCAGACCTCGAACAGTTCCTCCAGCGTGCCCAGGCCGCCGGGAAGGGCGATGAAGGCGTCCGCCAGCTCGGCCATGCGTGCCTTGCGCGCGTGCATGCCGTCGACCACTTCCAGGCAGGTCAGGCCACGGTGGCCGATCTCGGCACGCTCCAGGCTCTGCGGGATGATGCCGATGACCTCGCCACCGGCATTCAGGGCGGCATCGGCGACGACGCCCATCAGGCCGACCGCGCCGCCGCCGTAGATCAGGCGGATGCCACGCTGAGCGAGGTACTGGCCAAGCTCTTCGGCTGCCTGGCGGTAGATCGGGCTGGCGCCGGGACTGGCGCCACAGAAGACACAGACGCTACGCAGGGACATGCACGGACTCCTTGAGCAAATGCGTCAAGGGTAGCGGCCCGCCGCGTCATGACCAAGTGTCAGTGGCGCGTATCAATGCCGCAGGTGGCGCAGGCGTAGCTGGCGAGGAACTGCTTGAACAGGTCGTTGAGGGACATGGTGCGGCTTCCTGACGCAGGGACATGCTGGTCAGGCTAGCCGCGTTGCGGCGAACGCGCCGTTAGATTGTTTCGATGGCGGCGATAGTCGATCAGACCAGTTCCAGCGCACTCATCCCGGCCAGGCCCAGCAGCATCACGCCGCAGGCCGCGTAGGTCAGGCGATGCCAGAGCAGCGAGGCGGCGCGGCGGAACCAGTCCACCAGGCCGGCGCAGATGAAACACCAGAGCAGCGACGACAGCATGAACCCGCTGAAGAACACCGCCAGGTGCGTCGGCGTCGGCTGGGCGACGCCAATGGCCGCCATCGCGCCACCCATGGCGGCCCAGTACACGATGTTCTGCGGGTTGCTCAGCGACAGCGCGGCCCCTGCAGCAAAGGCGCCGCCGGCAGCCGCCTGGTCGTCGGCGCTGGGTTGCGGCGGACAGCGGGCGTCGCGCAGCGACTGATAGCCGAGCCAGGCCAGGTACAGCGCGCTGGCCAGCGTCAGCGGGTAGCGAATCTGGGCGCTGTCGAGCAGCAGGGCCAGACCGGTGAGGCCGAGGGCGGCCCAGGTGGCGTCACCCACCAGCGAACCGATCTGCACCAGCAGCGCCGGTCGGTAGCCGTCACGCAGGCCGCGCCGCAAGGTCTCGCTGAAGACGGCGCCCGGGGCGGCATTGAACACGAAGCCAAGGAGCAGGGCGGCGAGGAAGAAGCTGAACATCAGGTGTCCTTAACGGGCAGGAGAACGAAGGCCAGCTCAGCAAGCAGCCGGCATGCCAACCCGGTGAAAATAAAGTTTTCCACCAAGGCTGTGGGAATAACTGTGGAAAAGCTGGTGGTGCTTGCCTGGCAGGCGGATTTGGCGCCGCTTGCAGGGTAGCGGACAAGATCTGAGCAGCGGGGTTTTTCCTTTCTACACAAGGGCTTGACAGTTTGTCGCTGAATGGCGTGGCAGGCTCTAGGTTGTCCACGGCTGCTGTGGGTGGTGCTGTTGATAACTTCTGTAAGCATTGCCTGAGGCCTTATATTTCGGGGCTTGCAGCGCTTTGGTGAATTTCTGATCAGGCATTTTCTGCGGCATGGTCGCGGCGGATTGTCCAGTGTTTTCCACTGCCGGCAGGCGAGCTGGAAAATTATCCCCGGAAACTGTTGATGGAGCTGTGGACAAGCTGCTCATGAGGTCGCTCGGGGCGCGTGCTGTCTGGCGTTGCCGGGGGTGTCGAATTTCTCGCCAGGCTACTCGCCGGGGAGCGCGCCGAGCTGTGTCGGACGGCCGAGCAGCTGCAGGGCGCGGTCCGGGTAATCGGTGATCAGGCCGTTGACGCCCATCTGCAGCAGGCGGCGCATGGCGGGCTGCTCGTTGATCGTCCACAGCTGAACGTTCAGCCCACGGGCCTGTGCATTGCGCACCAGGCGTGGCGTCGCCAGGTCGAGACCACTGTGCTGCGGAGGAATCTGCAGCACGGCATAGGAGGGCGACAGCAGGTCGCTCAGGCCCAGCCAGTTCAGCGCCAGCAGCATGCGCACCGAGACCGGGCCGGCGGACGTGGCAACCTCCGGGCAGAGCTGGCGGAAGCGCGCCAGGCTGCGTTCATGAAAGCTGCCGACGATGACCCGGTCGAGCTGGTCGTAGGCGGCCAGCATCTCGCAGAGCACCGCTTCCATGCCGACGTCGGGGACCTTGATGTCGAGCACCTTGGGGATCAGCGGGAAGCGTTCGAATACCTCTTCCAGCGCGGCGATGCGCGTGCCCTGGCCACGGTAAGGATGGCTCTGGCCACCATCGGCGGTCCAGTTGTAGCCGGCGTCCAGGGCCTGCAGTTCGGCGAGGCTGTAGTGCGCGACCTGGCCTTCGCCATTGGTGGTGCGCTCCAGCGTGTCGTCATGCATCACCACCAGCTTGGCGTCCTGGCTCAGTTGCAGGTCCATCTCCAGCATGTCGACGCCGAGTGCAGCGGCTCGCTCGAAGGCGAACAGGGTGTTTTCCGGCCACAGGCCCTTGCCGCCACGATGGGCGATGACCAGCGGACGCTGGCCCAGGTCCGCAAGCACGGGCGGGGTGGGCGCCGGGTGGCTGGTCAGCGCCAGCAGCAGGATGACGACGCCGATCAGCAGCAGGGGGGCGAGCAGGAATCGGGTGAGACGCAGCATGGGTGAAGTCTCGAAAGCGGTTCGGGACTTTGTGCCCCAGCGCAGGGGTGTTGGCAAGTGTTGTGGCAAGGGGCGCCGCGCCACCGCGATGGCCGCGTCGGGCCTGTTGGCCTCGCCGCGCGAACGCCCCTTCTGCTCGGGATGAACCTCAGCTGGCGAGCAGCCAGACCCCGGCTGCTGCCGACGCGCCACCGGCGATGCGTACCAGCGGAGCCGCCGCACGCGGCAGGAAGCGCACCAGGGCGAAGCCGATGGCATGCAGCGCGGCAGTAGCGACGATGAAGCCGGTCGCGTAGCCGAGAGGGCTGGCCAGGTCGGGCAGTTCGAGGCCGTGGGCGACGCCATGGGTCAGGGCGAACACCGCGGTCAGACCAACGGACAGGAGCATCGGCAGGCGTGCGGCCACGGCCACCAGCAGGCCGAAGGCCAGGACCGAGCCGGCGATTCCGGTCTCCATGAGAGGAATCTCCACCCCGGCGAAGCCCAGCAGGCCACCGACCAGCATGCTGCCGACGAAGGTCAGCGGCAGCAGCCAGCGCGCCGCGCCGCTTTGCTGCGCGGCCCACAGGCCGACGGCGAACATCGCCAGCAGGTGATCAAGGCCGAACACCGGGTGTGCCAGGCCGGCCATGAGACCGGACTCGCCATGGCCCGGGTGGGCGAAGGCCAGCGCCGGGGTGCAGAACAGGGCGATGGCGTAGACGGTTTTGCGCAGATTCATGAGGTTCTCCTTGAGGTGGGAATCAGGCCGCCGTGAGCATGCCCTGGCGTTCGATGAAGGCGATGATCTCGTCGAGACCCTGACCGACCTTCTGGTTGCTGAAGACGAACGGCTTGTCACCGCGCATCTTCAGGGTGTCGCGTTCCATCACCTCCAGCGAGGCGCCGACCATGGGGGCCAGGTCGACCTTGTTGATCACCAGCAGGTCGGACTTGCAGATGCCGGGGCCGCCCTTGCGGGGCAACTTGTCGCCGGCGGACACGTCGATCACGTACAGGGTCAGGTCCGACAGTTCCGGGCTGAAGGTGGCGGACAGGTTGTCGCCACCGGACTCGACGATGACCAGGTCGAGGCCGGGGAAGCGGCGATTGAGCTGCTCGACGGCTTCCAGGTTGATCGAGGCGTCCTCGCGAATGGCGGTGTGGGGGCAGCCGCCGGTCTCCACGCCGATGATGCGCTCGGGTTCCAGGGCCTCGTTGCGCACCAGGAACTGGGCGTCTTCCTGGGTGTAGATGTCGTTGGTGACCACGGCGATGTTGTAGCGCTCGCGCAGGGCGCGGCACAGGGCCAGGGTCAGGGCGGTCTTGCCGGAACCGACCGGGCCGCCGATACCGACACGCAGGGGTTGGCTGTTCATCTGTGCAATCCTCGTCAGGAGCGGAAGAGACGCGAGTATTGGCGCTCGTGCGCCATGCTCGCCAGGGCCAGGCCGAACGCGGCGCTGCCCCAGTGTTCGGGGGAAAGATCGGCGGCCTGCTGCTGCGCGCCATCGAGCTGCGGCAACAGGCGACTGGTCAGGCGTTGGGCGGCTTGCTGGCCCAGCGGCAGGACCTTCATCAGCACGGCCAGCTGGTTTTCCAGCCAGCCCCAGAGCCAGGCGGCCAGGGCATCGTCCGGGGTGATGTGCCAGGCGCGCGCCGCCAGTGCCCAGGCCAGCGCCAGGCCGGGCTCGTCCTGGGTATCGAGCAAGGTGCGGGCGTCGTCGTCCAGTTCGGGCAGGCCTGCGAGCAGTTGCCGCAGCGAATAGCCCATCTGCCGGCTTTCCAGGGCCAGCTCACGGGTTTCGCGGCTGGCACGGTGCTGTTCGGCCAGTGCCTGCAGGCGCGACCAGTCGGCTGCGTCCGCCGCGCGGCAGTGGGCCAGCAGCAGCGGCGCTTCGAAGCGCGCAAGGTTGAGCATGAGCTGATCGGCCAGCCAGCGTTCGGCGCTGTCGGCGTCAACGATCAGGCCGCTGTCGATGGCCCATTCCAGTCCTTGCGAATAGCTGTAGCCACCGATCGGCAGTTGCGGGCTGGCCAGGCGCAGCAGGGCCCAGGCCGGCTTCACGAGTGGACCTCGGGGTATGTCCCGGCGGCTGTGTGTGGCGTCACGTGCGCACACCGAACTGGTGCAGGCGCGGGCCGTAGTTGAATTCCTCGTCACCCTGATGCGAGTGATGGTGACCGCCGCCGTAGGCACCCTGCTCGGGCTGGTAAGGTGCCTGCACAGCCTCGACCCTGGCGCCCAGCTGTTCGAGCATGGCCTTGAGCACGTAATCATCGGGCAGGCGCAGCCAGCCTTCGCCCAGCTGCAGGGCGACATGGCGGTTGCCCAGGTGGTAGGCGGCGCGCATCAGTTCGAACGGGCTGCTGCAGGTGACGTGCAGCAGGGGTTCGGCCTTGGCGCGCACGCGCACCACGCGCCCATCCCTGGCCTGCAGGCATTCGCCATCCACCAGTGCCGGCTGGCCGCGCTCGAGGAACAGGCCAACTTCTTCGCCAGCCGTGGTGAAGCAGCGCAGGCGGCTCTTGCTGCGGGCCTCGAAGGTCAGTTCCAGTTCGGCATCAGGGTTCGCTTGTGGCGCGATTCGACTGTGGATCACCAGCATGGGTATCTATTCCGGGGCAATGTGCCCGGAAATAGTGCAAGTGGCTTGCCAAGGCCGCAGAGTGCCGCAGGACGGCGCATTGCTGCGGCCTGTGGATAACTTGTCCGTATGGTCAGGAACTATTTGGTGCGTTTTGCTGGTTGGCGCACCTGATTGGTGCGCGTCATGCGCTGGGCTTGCCCAGGCCCTGCCAGTGCTTGCCGCCGACCATGATGAAGCGCAGCTGCTGAATGATCTTGGCCTCGGCGCTGAGGTGCGCCGGCAGGGTTTCGGCGGGCGGGTCGATCAGTTCGGGCAGGGTGGCGAACACCGTCTTGACCACCAGGTCGGAGACCACGTCGAGTGCGGCATCGTCGAGATGCGGCATGCGATTCATCAGCTTGAGGTCGGCCGCCAGGTCGTTGGTGATGCGCTCGCGCAGGGCGCTGATCGCCTGGCGTACCGGCTGCGAGCCACCGTACTGCTCGCGGGCGAGGAAGAGGAACTGGCCATGGTTGGCGGCCACTTCGGCGAGGAAGATGCGCACCGAGGCGTCGATCATGCCGCGCATCTCGAACTCATGCCGACGCACCTGGCGAATCGCCGCGCGGAAGGTTTCCCCGACTTCCGCCACCAGCGCCAGGCCCAGTTCGTCCATGTCGGCGAAGTGGCGATAGAAGCCGGTGGGCACGATGCCGGCGACGCGCGTGACTTCCCTCAGGCTCAGGCTGCCGAAGCCACGCCCGCTCTCCATCAGGGTCAGTGCGGCGGCCATCAGGGATTGGCGGGTCTGCTGCTTCTGTTCGGCGCGTGGCGTCATGCGGGTCGGTTCGTTGAACGATGGCGCACTCTAGCAAATGCGCGGCGCCAGCGTCGAACCATGCTGGGGCATCATTCAGTGAACAGGTGTTGACTGAATTGCGGGTCATCTGTCAGCCTTGTGAACAAGTGTTCACCGGATTGTCTTCGATGGCTTTGCTTTCCCTCTCCGCGAGCCGGCGTGCTGCGCGTTGCCTGCAGCCGCTGCGCCGGCTCTGTGCGTCCGGCTGGCTGCGCGAGGCGGATGTCGATCTGGGCCTGCGCCTGCTGCACCCGGTGCTGCGCCTCAACCGTGTTTTCGCCCGGGTCGAGGCGCGCCGCTGGGTGGCAGACGACATGCTGGCGCTGCGCCTGCGTTGCAACGGCAACGCACGTGGCTGGCGCGCGGGTCAGCATGTCCAGCTGTATCTGGAGCAGGATGGCGTGCGCCACGGGCGCAGCTACAGCCTGACCTCGGTGTCGTCCGACGGGCAGGTCGAGCTGGCGATCAAGCGTCAGCCGGGCGGGCGTCTGTCCAACCGCGTGCTCGATCACCTGGCGGTCGGCGAGGTGATCGAACTGGGCCAGGCCGGTGGCGATTTCGTCTGGCCGGGCGAGCCGGGAGGCGTACTGCTGCTGGCCGCTGGCAGCGGTATCACGCCGTTGCTGGGTTTGCTGCGCGATGCCCTTGCCCGTGGTTTCAAGGCGCCGCTGACGCTGTGGCACCAGGTGCGTCATCCGGGGCAGCAGGCCTTTGCCGGTGAGCTGCAGGCACTGGCCGAACGGCATGGCAATTTCCGGGTGTACTGGGCCTGCAGTGCCGAGGCCGGTGGTCGGCTTGCCGCCGAACGGCTGGCCGCGCTGCCGGGCGAGCACCTGCTGGTCTGCGGCCCGCGTGGGTTCGTGGAGCAGGCCTGTGGCTGGTGGCGCGAGGCGGGGCGAGGCGCGAGCGTGCAGGCGGAAAGCTTCAGTCCGCTGGCGGTTCAGGCTCCGGGGGAGGCTCGTCAGGTGTGGCTGACCTTCGCCCGCAGCGCCGTGCAGGCACAGGGCCTTACCGCGCGGAGCCTGCTGGAGCAGGCCGAGGCGGCGGGCCTGCGCCCGCAGCATGGTTGCCGCCAGGGCATCTGCACCCGTTGTACCTGCCAGCTGCTGGCCGGCACGGTGCGCGACCTGCGCACGGGCGAACTGTTCGCCGAACCCAATCAACCCATTCGTCTGTGTGTCAGCGCCCCGCATGGAGACGTGGAGATCGATCTGTGAGCGTGCGTCAGGACCGCGAGCTGAGCCTCGCCGAACTCAAGGCATTCGGCCAGGAGCTGGACAGCCTGCGCCGGCGAACCCTGGCCGACCTGGGCGAAGCCGACGCCCGCTACATCCGCCGGGTGCGCAGCGTCGTGCGCCTGTGCTGCTGGAGCGGTCGCGCGCTGCTGATGCTCGGCTGGTTCCCGCCGACCTGGCTGCTCGGCACCCTGCTGCTGGGCTTGGGCAAGATCCTCGAGAACATGGAGCTGGGCCATAACGTGATGCACGGCCAGTACGACTGGATGAACGATCCGGAATTCGCCGGCCGTCACTACGAGTGGGATATCGTCGGCCCGGCCGACTTCTGGCGGCACACCCACAACCATGTGCATCACACCTATACCAACGTGCTGGGCATGGACGATGACGTCGGTTACGGCGTGGTGCGCCTGTTTCCCGAGCAGCGCTGGAAACCCTTCTACCGCTGGCAGCCGCTGTGGGTGACCCTCCAGGCGTTGCTCTTCCAGTACGCGGTGGCGATTCAGCACCTGCGCCTGGACAAGCTGCTCAAGGGGCGTATCAGTGTGCAGGAGGTGCGCCCACTGGCGCGTCAGTTCGGCACCAAGCTGATGCGGCAATGGGGCAAGGACTACCTGCTGTTCCCGCTGCTGGCGCTGCTGCTCGGTGCCAATGCCCTGGCCGTGCTGACGGGAAACCTGCTGGCCAACCTGCTGCGCAACCTGTGGACCTTCCTGGTGATCTTCTGCGGCCACTTCACCGAGCAGGCGGCGGTCTTCCCGCCCGAGGTGCTCGAAGGGGAGACGCGCGGGCACTGGTACCTGCGCCAGCTGCGTGGCTCGAGCAATCTCTCCGGCGGGCCGTTGCTGCACATCCTCACCGGCAATCTGAGTCATCAGATCGAGCACCATCTGTTTCCGGACCTGCCGGCGCGGCGCTACGCCGAGCTAGCCCGTGAGGTGCGGCTGATCTGTGTGCGCTACGGCCAGCACTACAACTGCGGCAGCCTGTGGGCGCAGTTCGCCACGGTATTGCGACGCATCTGGATCTACCGCCTGCCACCTGCCGCCATGAGCGATCCGCAGGCGTAAAAAAGCCCGGCGTGCGCCGGGCTTGGGGGTGTTGCCAGAGCACTCAGGCGGTGTGCCCGCGCTGCTCGATCAGGCGATCGGAGCCGCCTTCGGCCAGCTGGACGCGTTGGCCACCCGGGGTGCGATCATAGCCGCCTTCCACCAGCTGAAAGCGCTGGGCGCCGGGGGTACGGTCGGCGCCGTCTTCGGCCAGTTGCAGGCGTTGCATGCCCGGGGTGCGCTCGGCGCCATTCTCGGCCAGGGGCTCGATGGGTTGCTGCTGCACCTGGCTTTCCTTGGCTTCACCCACCAGCGGGAAGGGCGCGCTGCTGGAAGCGGCAAAGACGCTGGTGGTCATCAGGCTCAGGGCCAGGGCGGCGAGGGTCAGTTGGGTTTTCATGTCGATGTCTCCGCAGGGAGTAATAAGTGGCTTCGGGGTCAATTCTCGGAGACCAGGGCGCGGATAAGAACTTGACTGGCCTGATAGTGATCATCGATACCTTCAATACTTGGTTGCGGGGCTCTATCTCGGTGCTTTCGGGCGTCGCCGCGGAGACGCTGCGCAGGTTTCGCAGGGCATCGCGCTGGTCGTCGCGCAGGCGTATGCTTGGCGGCCCTCGCGGGTCGTGCTCGATCCGTCCTCTCCAGTCGTTTCCGGAGGCAGCTCCAGCATGCTCGCGGCACAGGCCATTCTGCCGATCTTCGCTCTGATCGTTCTCGGCTACCTGCTGGGCTGGCGCCAGTGGCTCACCGCCGAGTCGGCGGCCGGCCTGGCCAACATCACTTTCAAGCTGTTCATGCCCACCCTGCTGTTCGCCGGCATCGCCAAGGCCCCGCTGGCGCAGGGCCTGTCGCCGGTACTGCTGCTGGCCTACTACGTGCCGGTGTTGCTGGTGTTCTTCCTGGTCAATCTGCTGGCGCACTGGCGCCGGGGCACGGCAACGCCGCTGGGGCTGGTCGCCGCGTTCTCCAACAACGTGCTGGTGGGGATCCCGCTGATCGCCAGCCTGATGGGCAACGATGGCCTGCTCTACGTCTTCGCCATCCTGGTCTTCCACAGCCTCACGCTGTTTTCCCTGCAGAGTTTCTACGCGGCCTTCGGCAGCCATGAGCGGGTCGACGCCCGGGCGCTGCTGAAGAACCTGGCCAACCCGATGATCATCGGCCTGGCCCTGGGCGCCTTGCTCAACCTGTCCGGCCTGAGCGTGCCGGACAGCCTGTGGCGGGCGGTCACCTGGCTGGGCCAGGCTGCCTTGCCCTGCGCGCTGATCGTGCTCGGTGCCAGCCTGTCGCGCTATCGCCTGCGCCCGACCGCCGAGGCCTGGGGCGTGGCGCTGGTCAAGCTGCTGCTGTTTCCCGCACTGGTGTGGTGGTTCAGCGGGCAGTTGTCCGGCCTGAACGACACGGCGCGCAGCGTGCTGGTCTTGCTCGCGGCATGCCCCAGTGGCGTCAACGTGATGGCCTTCGCCCGCACGGCGCAGGACAGTCGCAGCGTCAGCGCGGCGATTTCCCTGTCCACCTTGCTGGCGGCGCTGTCCCTGCCGCTGTGGATGCTGCTGGTGGGCTTCTAGGCAAAGCAGCCGAGCCCGCCGGCCAGCGTCGCCAGGCGCTCGGCTGGCTGCATCCGCCGCAGTCATCTATACCCTCTAGTGGTGATGGACGTCAGTGGGGATGGATGATGCTGGGCATGGTTTTCACCGAGTTTCTGGAGATGGTCGAGCAGCGCTTCTCGCCCGAGCTGGCCGACCAGATGCTGACGCAGACGACGCTCGCCAACGATGGCGCCTATACCGCGGTGGGCTACTACCCCTATGCAGAGATGCAGGCGCTGCTGGCGACGCTCTCCAGGCTGACCGGCAACAGCGTGCCGGCGCTGCTGCAGGACTATGGCGAGTACCTGTTCCGGCGTTTCGTCGAGCTGTATCCCGAGATGTTCGAGCACTGCCGCGACAGTTTCGACCTGCTCAGCCAGGTTGACGGGCACGTCCATCGCGAGGTGCACAAGCTCTATCCCCAGGCCCAGCTGCCGGTTTTCGAAACGCTGACCCACACCCCGGCCTGCCTGGTGCTGGAGTACCGCTCCAGCCGCGGCCTGGCCGATCTGGCCGAGGGCCTCATCCGTGGCTGCATCGAGCACTATGGCGAGCGCAATGGCGTTCAGCGCGTCGACCTGCCGACGCGCGAGGGGCTCAGCATCACCCGCTTCGAGATTTCCCGACCTTGAGCGACGCACTGTGGCAGCGCCGTCTGGACCGTGAACGGCAAGCGCGCAAGACGGCCGAGCGGCTGCTGACCGATAAATCGCGGGAGCTGTACCAGACCACTGTCGACCTGCAGCAGGCGCTGGCCGCGTCGGAGAACCAGCGCCGGCTGCAGCTGGCGCTCTGGGGCAGCGGCGAGCTGATCTGGGAGTGGCTTGCCGAGGACGACCTGATGCGCCTGCACCACTTCTCCAGCGAGCCGGGCGTGGCGCTCGAGGAGGCGCTGCTCTGGTCGGACTGGATCGCCCGCCTGCACCCGGATGACCGGGGCAACGCGCTGCAGGCCTGGGAGGAGCACCGCTGCGGGCGCTGCGAGTATTACGATCTGGAATTTCGCATGCGTCGCGAGCCCGAGCAGGGCTGGCTGTGGTTTCGCACCCAGGGCCGCGCCGTGGAGCGCGACGCGGATGGCCTGGCACGGCGCATCACCGGCACCTGCAAGGACATCAGTCGCCAGCATGAGGCCGAGGAGCATCTGCGCCTGCTGGCCGCCGCCTTCGCCAACAACCGTGATGCCAACGTGGTGCTGGCCAGTGACAGGCATGCGCTGCAGGCCAATGCGGCCTTTCTCGAACTGGTCGGCATCGGCGCCGGCGAGCTGCCTGATCTCGAGCTGGAGCGCCTGTTGCTCGATGCCGATGAGCAGTGTCCCTGGGATCACCTGTTCGCCACCGATCACTGGCAGGGCGAGCTGATCTGCCAGCGGCGCGATGGCCAGCGCATTCCGGTCGAGCTGAGCAGCACCCTGGTGCGCGCCCGTGACCGCCAGGCGCGGCATCTGGTGCTGTCGCTGCGCGATATCAGCGAGCGGCGGCGGGCGGCCGATCATCTGCGTCATCTGGCGCGTCTCGACGTGCTGACCCAGCTGCCCAATCGTCTGCAGTTCCAGGAGCGCCTGCAGCGCGCCTTGCAACATCAGCATGACGATCGCTGCCTGGCGCTGCTGTTCGTCGACCTGGACGACTTCAAGCAGGTCAACGATGCCTTCGGCCACGACGTCGGCGATGCGCTGCTGCAGCAGGTCGCCACGCGCCTGGTGCGTTCCCTGCGCCAGCGCGATCTGGTGGCGCGCTGGGGCGGCGACGAATTCGTCGTGCTGCTGGAATTGCATTGCCACGACGAGGTGGTGCTGGTCGCCGACAAGCTGATCAAGGCACTCAACGAACCGGTGGAGCTGGCCGGCCACGTGCTCACGGCCACGCCCAGCATCGGCATCGCCCTGGCTCCCGAGCATGGCAACGAGGCGGGCGAGCTGTTGCGTCACGCCGATGCCGCGATGTACGTGGCCAAGCGTGAAGGGCGCAATCAGTACGCCCTGTACCGGCCGGAACTCAGCGAACAGCTGCTGCACCGCGTCAAGCTCGCCAACCTGCTGCGCAGTGCCCTGGAGCAGCATGAGCTGAGCCTGGCCCTGCAGCCGAAGATCGGCATGGACGGCCGGCAGATCGTGGGCGCCGAGGCGCTGCTGCGCTGGGACACCGCCGCCTTTGGCCGGGTGCCGCCGGATGTGTTCATTCCCATCGCCGAGGAACTGGGGCTGATCGTCCCGATCGGCCACTGGCTGGTGCGCGAGGCGGCGACGCTGCTCGATGACTGGCACGCGCGCGGCTGGCCGCTGACGCTGGCGATCAACCTGTCCGCGCGGCAGTTGCATGACGAGGCGCTGCTGCCGGTACTCTGCGAGAGCATGCAGCGCAGTGGCGCCTCGCCCGCTGCGCTGGAGCTGGAGGTCACCGAGTCCATACTGCTGGCGGATGCCGACTTCGCCAGGGCGCGCCTGCAGGCGTTGCGTGACGCGGGCTTCCGCATCGCGCTCGATGACTTCGGCACCGGCTATTCATCCCTCGGCTACCTCAAGGACCTGCCGCTGGACCGGGTCAAGATCGACCGCAGTTTCATCTCGGACCTCGAACAGTCGCCACGCGGGCGCGCGCTGCTCTCGTCCATCGCCGGGCTGTGCCGCGCGCTGTCGCTGCAGACCACGGCCGAAGGGGTCGAGACTGCCGCGCAGCTGACCCTGGTGGAGGCCGAGGGCATCGACGAGGTCCAGGGTTATTTCTACTACCCGCCGTTGACCGTCGAGGCCTTCAACCAGCTGCTGGAAAGCAAGCTCGGCGCGCAGGACGCGCCCGGCGCCAAGGGCTGAGTGCGCCGCGCCTGTGTGCGCTAGAGCGGGGAGGTGCCGAGCACCTGGCTGAATCGCAGCAGGTAGCCGTCCGGATCCTGAATCATCAGCTGGCGTACGCTGAGCCGATGATCGTCGACGCGGTAGCTCAGGGTTTCTGCGGGCAGGCGCAGGGGGATGCCGTGTTCCAGCAGCCTCTGCTGCAGCGGTTGCAGGTCGCTGACGCTGATCTGCAAGTTGATGCCGCGCCCCAGTGGGCGGTCGAGTGGCCCTACCGTCCACGGATCGTCCTGCGGCGCATCCGGGGCGATCTGCTCCAGCATCAGCGCCGCCTCGCCCAGGGCGATGGCGGCGAAGCCGGCCTCAGGGCGTTCGAAGAGCAGGCGGAAACCCAGCGTCTGCAGGTAGAACGCCAGACTGCCCGGCAGGTCGCTGACCAGCAGTTCGGGCGTCAGTGCGGGCAGCGGTGCGCCGTTCATTCCTGCTGCTGTGCGGCCTGCAGGGCTTGCAGGGCAGGGGCGGCGTAGATGCCTGCCTCCACGGCCAGCGCCATCACCCTGGGCAGGTCGTTGGCGTACACCAGCACGGCCTGCAGCTCGTCATCCAGCGGTTCGCTGAAATCCACCAGCACGTAGCCACCGGTTTCCGGCGACAGGGCGGAGAGCTGCACCTGGATGCGGTTGAGCGCCTTGAGCGGCTCGGTCTTGGCCAGTTGCTTGGCCTTGAGCACGAACTGCACCTGCGGGCCGAACGACTCGGTGATGCGCTGGAACAGCTCTTCGTAGCTGTCAGCCTGGAACAGCACGGTGTCCGGCAGGCTGCCGACCACTACCCACTCGCCCAGCGGGATGGGAAATTCGTCGTCGTAGTTGATGTCCGGGTTGGCCGCGAGAAAGGCGGCCGGGTCGGCATAGGCCTGCGTGGCCTCGTCGGCGATGCGGACGATCTCGTCCTCGGCCAGGCAGCCGGAGCTTATCTTGCCGATCAGTTCTTCCAGCTGGGCTTTCATCAGGTGCTTCCTTGGTCGTTCGATTGGGCGGCAAGCATAACCCAGAGCCTGTTCCGCGAGGCGTGGCCGAAGAGGGCGGTCGGCCTAGCCGTAGCGCTTCTTGGCCTCGATGGCCAGGCCGCTGCCGATGCTGCCGAAGGTGTTGCCCTCCACGCTGCGTGCGTTGGGCAGCATCGCCGCCACGCTCTGGCGCAGGGCCGGCACGCCGCTGGAGCCGCCGGTGAAGAACAGCGTGTCGACCTGGTCGGCGCTGACGCCGGCATCGGCCAGCAACTGCGTGAGGCTGGCGCGGATGCGTTCGAGCAGCGGCTCGATGGCGCTTTCGAACAGCGCACGGGTCAGCTCGGCGACCAGGCCCGGCTCGACGCGCGACAGGTCGATGGGGCGCGAGTCCTCTTCGCTGAGGGCGATCTTGCTCTCTTCCACCTGCATCGCCAGCCAGTGTCCGGCGCGCTGCTCGATCAGGCCGAACAGGCGATCGATGCCGGTGGCGTCGACGATGTCGTAGCGCATGTTCTGCAGCGCTAGCTGGGTCTTCTGCGCGTACAGGGCGTTGATGGTGTGCCAGGTGGCCAGGTTGAGGTGATAGCTGGTCGGCATGAAGGCATCGCTCTTCATCCGGCTGCCGTAGCCGAACAGCGGCATCACCCCAGCCAGCGACAGTTGCTTGTCGAAGTCGGTACCGCCGATGTGCACGCCGCCGGTGGCGAGGATGTCGGCCTGACGCTCGGCCAGCTGATGGCGCTCCGGTGCCAGACGGACCAGGGAAAAGTCGGAGGTACCACCGCCGATGTCGACGATCAGCACCAGCTCCTCACGCGCCAGGCTCGACTCGTAGTCGAATGCCGCAGCGATGGGTTCGTACTGGAACGACACTTCCTTGAAACCGAGCTTGTGCGCCACGGCCACCAGGGTGTTCTGCGCCTCCTGATCGGCGGCCGGGTCGTCGTCGACGAAGAACACCGGGCGACCCAGTACCACCTCCTCGAAGGGGCGCTCGGCCTGGGCTTCGGCGCGTGCCTTCAGTTCGCCGATGAAGAAACCGAGCAGGTCCTTGAACGGCAGGGCGCTGCCCAGCACGGTGGTTTCGCTTTTCAGCAGCTTGGAGCCCAGCAGGCTCTTCAGCGAGCGCATCAGGCGGCCTTCATAGCCTTCGAGGTATTCGTGCAGGGCCAGGCGGCCATAGACCGGGCGGCGTTCTTCGGTGTTGAAGAAGATGACCGAGGGCAGGGTGATCTTGCCGTCTTCCAGGGCCAGCAGGCTGTCCTGGCCGGGACGCAGCCAGCCGACGGTGGAGTTGGAGGTACCGAAGTCGATGCCGCAGGCGCGGGCGGGGGTAGAGAAGGACATGGAACGCAGAGCCTGAAAGTGACCGGGAAGAGGTATGACGCCGCATCGCGACGACCCGGAAGGCAGCCGCCGCGACGGCGGGCCTGAAAAACGGCCGCGTATTCTATGTCAGCCTCGCCGATGCGGCGAGTCGGCGATCAGCTCGCCTTGCGCCGCTCCTGCCACTGCGTCCATTCGAAGCCCAGCACCACCAGCAGCGACAGGGCGAACGGCAGCAGCAGGTAGAAGACGCGGAACACGATCAGCGCGGCCAGCACGTCGGCTGCAGGGATCTCCGGTAGTGCGGCGAGGAAGGTCACTTCCAGTACGCCGAGCCCGCCGGGGGCATGGGACAGCAGGGCCAGGGAGAACGAGGCGAGGAACACGCCGAGCACCACCAGATAGCCCGGGTGGTTGTCCGCCGGCAGGGCGAAGTAGATGATCGCCGCGGCGCAGAGCAGCTCCAGCGGGCCGGCCAGCAACTGGCGGCTGACGATGCGCAGACGCGGATATTCGACATGCACCTTGCCCAGCGTCCAGGGCTTGAACTGGCGCCAGGAGCCGAGCACGTAGAGACCGACCACGCCCAGCAGCAGGCTGCCGATGATCACCGACACCAGTGGCGTGATCCTGGCGACGCGGTGAATGAGTTCGGGTTGTGCGATCAGCACGCAGCCACTGGCGAGCAGTGTGCCCAGCACGAAGGTGAAGGAGCAGAAGACGATGAGCACGCCGATTTCCTGGGGTGTCAGGCCCTTGCTGCTGTAGGCGCGATAACGCACCACCGCGCCGGAGAACACCGAGGCGCCGATGTTGTGGGCCAGCGCATAGGTGGTGAAGGAGCACAGGGTGATGAAGCGCCAGGGAATCTGCTTGCCCAGGTGCGCGACGGCGATGCGGTCATACCAGGCCAGCGCCCAGTAGGCGCCCAGGGTGGCCACGGCGGCCAGCGCCCAGTTCAGGTGGGAAATCGCTTCGAGGCTGCCCTTGATCTCGTCCAGGGAAATGGTGCGCAGTTCGCGGTAGAGTAGGACACCAGACAACACCACGGCGCAGAGTCCGATCAGGGTCCAGATCAGATCGCTGCGTTTCAGCTTGGGTTTGGCTTCTACGACGGACACCGGTATTCCTCGTTCGCTAGGCCTCGGATGAGGGCCGCATGCCTCGTTCGAGGCTGCTGTTGGTCGACCCAGGGGCCGTATGGCTGCCGTAACGGTCGGGCCGTGACGGCATGGCGCGCTGCGCAGTATCGGCGAGCGGCCCTGTGCACTCAACTGGCAAGCGGGCAGAGCGCGCGGCCGCTGTGGCAGCGCTCATGGCCAGGCCAGGGTGAGCGCCGCCAGCACCATGTAGCGGCCTGCCTTGGCCAGCGTGACGATGATCAGGAAGGTCCACAGGCGTTCACGCATCACGCCTGCGACCAGGGTCAGCGGGTCGCCGATCACCGGCATCCAGCTCAGCAGCAGCGACCAGCGCCCATAGCGCGCGTACCAGGCCTGAGCCTGCTGCAGGCGGGCCGGGCTGACCGGGAACCAGCGCCGGTGCCGATAGTGCTCGATGGAGCGCCCCAGCAGCCAGTTGATCCATGAGCCCAGCACGTTGCCCAGCGTCGCCACCAGCAGCAGGGCCCAGGCAGGATGTTCGCCCGCCAGCAGCAGGGCGACCAGAACCGCCTCGGACTGAAGCGGCAACAGCGTCGCCGCACCGAGAGCGGAGAGGAACAGGGCCGGGTAGGCGGAGAGACCGAGCATGCTCAGCAAGGCCGGCGCAGGGGCCAGCCTGCTCCCGGGCTTACGACTCCTGGCCGGTGTTGGCCATGATCTCTTCCAGGCTCAGCCCGGTCAGGCCATGAATGGTTTTCCACAGGTAGTAGAAGATGGCCATCAGCATGATCATCGAGGGAATGGCGATCATCGGGTAGCTGAGCAGTGTCATGCGCCCCAGTTCGTCATTGAAGGCCTCGGTGCCGGCGGGGCTGGTGACGATCCACTTGGCCAGCACGTAGTTCATGAACGAGGAAAAGAAGAAGGTGCCGCTGAGCCAGTAGGTGGCGCGCAGCAGACGGGTCTCGAAGTGTTCGACGTGGCCGCCCTGCTCCAGGCGCTCGTGGATCTTGTCGACGTTGAGCACCGTCTTGTTGAACAGCAGGGTGCGAATCAGCGGGTAGCGCGTGCGCGTGGAAACCAGCACGGCGATGCCGATCAGGCCCGGAATGGCAGCCTCCTTCACGGCCAGCCACTGGGTATCCAGATGCAGCAGGCCGATGCCGCCGGTCAGCGCTACGCTGATCAGACCGAGCAGGGCGATGAAGTTGAATTTGCGGTACTTGATCAGCTCGAACGCCCCCCAGCCCAGCGGGAATGCCAGGGCGAGCAACAGCGCGCCATCGGCCCCCAGGCGGTGTTCGCCGCTCAGTTTCATCAGGATGAACGAAGGGATCAGGATACTGATGGCCAGGTCGATCAACGGGCGGGGCTTGTGCGTCGGGGTG
>NZ_SBHZ01000048.1 GCF_004521985.1 Ectopseudomonas khazarica | reverse complement strand
CATCTTGAGGGCGTGCGCGCCAGCGTGCGGGCCGTCGATCCGCGCATCGCCTGCACGGCATCGCAGCACAACGACGGCATCCTGCGGGGCCTGCGCTTCGCGGTCTCGGCCCCCGGGGCGGAGATGCCTGCGCCGCATCGGCACGGCGGCCATGCGGCCCACCACGATCACCCCCATACGCACGATCACGCCCACACGCACGGGCACTCGGACCACCCGCCGCATCACAGCCACCGGTCCTGGTCCGAGCTCCGCGCGGATCTCGAGCGGGCGGACCTCGCGCCCGCCGTCCGGGCGCATGCTCTGGCGATCTTCGGGCACCTCGCCGAGGCCGAGGCGCGGGTCCACGGCATCGCGGTCGATGCGGTGGCGTTCCACGAGGTCGGCGCCTTCGACTCGATCGCCGACATCGTCGCCGCCGCCCACC
>NZ_SBHZ01000047.1 GCF_004521985.1 Ectopseudomonas khazarica | reverse complement strand
CATATAAGTATTATTATTTTATATCGTCGTAAATCTGTTTTTCAGACAAGTATCATTTATTTTGTTACAAACAATTCAAAAATATCACAGGTTATTTATGAAAGCAATTGACAATCAGATTAGAAACATCTCTTCAAGCCATCAAGATAAGCATTCAGATAAAGTTAACAGTCATCAACACCATGGCAAGGTTGATAAAACACATCGTGCAAAGATAGTTGAATTTGATAAACTGGATAATGATTCGCAAATAGATAACGATTTTGGCCTGCATATCATCTATTTCCTGCAACATGGTCACTGGAATGTAAATGATCGTAGTCACCAGATGGAGAAAGTATGGTTTTATAATAGTGAACCTTCTATAGATATTCAAGAATATAATAGATTCGCCGACAATACTACTGATACGTTTATCTTTACAATTATAC
>NZ_SBHZ01000046.1 GCF_004521985.1 Ectopseudomonas khazarica | reverse complement strand
TCCCTGACCTTTCCACCGAATCCAGCAGGTCCGACAGCTCTCGTGGTCAGCATGATGTGCGCATGGGGATTTGTTTTATCCATGTGATGGAACGCCACATCAGCAATCATGCCCTGACTGACAAAGTTTTCTCTGACAAAGGCGAGAACGGTTTCCCGTGCGGCATCCTGCGGTAGTTCGCGGGGGATGGCGAGTTCAATTTCCCGCGCAAGTTGTGAGTTCTTCCGGCGTTCGGCCTTCTCAACGGCATTCCAGAGTTCGGCACGGTTCGTACACCAGGCAGGGGCTGTCGCGGGAGTCAGAATCACAGCTTCAGCCACACCGCTTTTGCGGGTGTAGTCGTGAGTCAGTCCGGTACGCTCATCAAGCATCAGTGAACCGGAACGATAGGCAGCAGAAGCAACGGCGCTGTAGCCGCTGTTTCTGGAGATG
>NZ_SBHZ01000045.1 GCF_004521985.1 Ectopseudomonas khazarica | reverse complement strand
TCACTATCCTGCAACAGTCAGTCAACAAGGCACTGAAAAAAAACCTCATTGCTTATGTTCCGCAATCGGAAGAAGTGGACTGGTCATTTCCGGTGCTGGTAGAAGATGTGGTGATGATGGGACGCTACGGCCATATGGGCTGGCTACGCCGTCCCACTGCGCATGATCACGCCTGTGTTGACGCCGCGCTGGCGCGGGTGGATATGCAGGAGTATCGTCACAGGCAGATTGGCGAGCTGTCCGGCGGGCAGAAAAAACGTGTGTTTCTTGCCAGGGCCATCGCTCAGGATGGACAGGTGATCCTGCTGGATGAACCTTTTACCGGCGTGGATGTAAAAACCGAAGCGCGAATCATCGATCTACTGCGGGAACTGCGCGATGAAGGCCGCACGATGCTGGTCTCAACGCATAATCTCGGCTCCGTCACCGAGTTTTGCGACTATACGG
>NZ_SBHZ01000044.1 GCF_004521985.1 Ectopseudomonas khazarica | reverse complement strand
GCTGATGCACAGCAAGGCCGCCGTCATGGCCGTGCTGCACTACCTCTTTGCGCGCTTCGATGAGCGCTTTGACGGTGCGCCGACGCTGCTGATCCTCGATGAAGCCTGGCTGTTCCTCGACGATCCGGTGTTCGCCGCGCGCATCCGCCAGTGGCTCAAGACGCTGCGCAAGAAGAACGTCAGCGTCATCTTCGCCACGCAGAGCCTGGCGGACATCAAGGATTCGAGCATCGCGCCCGCGATCATCGAAAGCTGCGCCAGCCGCATCTTCCTGCCCAACCCACAGGCGACCGAGCCGCAGATTCGCACGATCTACGAGGGCTTCGGCCTCAACAGCCGTCAGATCGAGATCGTCGCCACCGCGCAGCCCAAGCGCGACTACTACTACCAATCGCGCCTCGGCAATCGCCTGTTCGACCTCGACCTGGGCGCCGCGACCTTAGCCTTCGC
>NZ_SBHZ01000043.1 GCF_004521985.1 Ectopseudomonas khazarica | reverse complement strand
GCTTAGAGCCGTTGCCGTTTGCAATGCATTCGGTTGCTGCTCTAGCGTGCGACACCGCACGTTAGGTATAGGCGCGTTATGAGATCGAGGGTCGGACGGTGAAGCGGCGCGATGGCGAGGCGGGAACACCGGATCCGCAAGGGGACGCTGTTCAAAGCGCGGACAAGGACGTGACCAGTCAGATCATGCCGAAGCAGACCACCGACGTCGATCGACTGGTCGGTATTCGCATCACCGCGTTGCGGAAGGCCCGCGGCCTCAGCCAGACCGCGCTCGGCAACGCCGTCGGCGTCACGTTCCAGCAGGTCCAGAAATACGAGAAGGGCCAGAACCGGGTCGGTGCGGGCCGGCTGCGCGAGATCGCGCGCCTGCTCGAGGTGCCGGTGTCGGCCTTCTTCGAGGAGAGCGAGCCCCGCGAGAACGCCCAGGAGGACGTGTTCGGCTTCCTCAGCGCCCATGGGG
>NZ_SBHZ01000042.1 GCF_004521985.1 Ectopseudomonas khazarica | reverse complement strand
TTTACAGCCTCTTCATAGAAGCTGTCTCGATTCCGGCCCGCGCCTTCTGCATCCACGCCACGTTCAGCAGGACGAAATTCAAACGATTTTTTGAAGGTCTTCCAAGCGAAACAAGACCCCATAAGTACAAATAAAAACAATAACTCGTCGACTGGCAGCATCTTATTAACTCCTTTTCGATATTATGCTCTTAACAGGGGCAGCGCGCAATCATTGAATCGAAATGACGAAGTATGTTTCCTATCCAATCTTGCAAAACTTCCGACAACCTTTAAGCAGATAACTATCTATCTGGGAGAGCGACCTCGTGCCGTATCAGATCGTAGTTCGTTTTCCTAACACGACGCAATTCCAAATCGGGGTAGACCGTGCCAGCGTATCGTCGCGCCGATGTGCCTTCACGCGTCGGTGCGCTTTTGGACCGGCAATACGATGAAATGGCAATATGTCGACAGCGGGACAG
>NZ_SBHZ01000041.1 GCF_004521985.1 Ectopseudomonas khazarica | reverse complement strand
CCTTAGTACGATGAACAGCGGTAAAGAAATCGTATTCTTTATGCGTCATAACTTCACGTATGTAGCACTTTTGCGATTCAAAAAAGACCATTGCTACAACACGTAATTCATTGCCCCCAACATTGAAAACATAATGCTTATCCAGATATTTGAAGTTATCCAGAGATGGGAATACTGCTTTTAATGACTCAGGTTTTTTGAAATATCCCTTAGCAATCGTGTTCCCAAGAGCCACCAACTCCGTTTTATGTTGCGGGTATTTTTCCGCAGCATCTTTCAATGCTTTTTGAGTTATCAGGTGCATTCTTCATCACGTCCGTTGACAAATTGGCAATATGATAACATCCGTTGCCAGATTGGCAACGGATGAATTTATCTGTGTGACGGAAGAATAAACGTAGAAAAACGCTAAACAAGAGAATGTAGACGATGGTGACAGGGATTTTTTGTTTTATGGAAGCGCGATTCCAGAAC
>NZ_SBHZ01000040.1 GCF_004521985.1 Ectopseudomonas khazarica | reverse complement strand
CCCACAAGGCTGGGGCCGGCGGATGTGATGGGTGCTCGAGGGGGCGGGGGGTGTACAGGGTTGCTTCGGCGCTGAGCCCTTGTGATCAATCGCGGCTGAAGCCGCTCCTGCAGGGGCGTGGCGTAGCCCGGATGCAATCCGGGGCAGGGTTTGCCCTGCGTGGGGGCGTGGTCGTGCTGGGCTTTTCGAGGGGCGTCGCGGCTGAAGCCCCTCCCACCAGGCTGGGGCAGGTGGATGTGATGGGTGCTCTAGGGGGCAGGGGTGTACAGGGGCTGCTTCGGCGCTGAGTCCTTGTGATCGATCGCGGCTGAAGCCGCTCCTACAGGGGGTGACGTAGCCCGGATGCAATCCGGGGCAGGGGGTTGCCCTGCGTGGGGGAGTGGTCATGCTGGGCTTTTCGAGGGGCGTCGCGGCTGAAGCTCCTCCCACAAGGCTGGGGCCGGCGGATGTGATGGGTGCTTGAGGGGGCGGGGGTTG
>NZ_SBHZ01000003.1 GCF_004521985.1 Ectopseudomonas khazarica | reverse complement strand
ACTGCTTTAATAACGGTCTGATCATGCGCGCCGTGGGCGACACCATGATCATCGCGCCGCCGCTGGTGATCAGCCAGGCGGAAGTGGACGAACTGGTGGAAAAAGCACGCAAGTGCCTGGATCTGACCTGGGAGCAGGTGCGCAATCAGGCATGAGCCCTGGCGTCCTGTTCACGGCAGTGCGGGCCGTGGCCGCCACCCGCTCGACAAAGCAAGACCCCGCGACCGGTGACGGTCGCGGGGTCTTTTTTCATGCGCAGGCCGGGCAGAAGCAGGCGTTGCTTCAGAGGGCGTCCTGCAGGTGCTTGCGCAAGGCCACCAGGTCATCGCGCAGGTCGCCCAGCTGGTCGATGTTGAGGCCGGAGGCCTTGAGGATGCACGCCGGCAAGGCCTTGGCCTGCTCGTGAAGGGCACGGCCCTTGTCGGTCAGGTACAGCTGCACGACACGCTCATCCTGGCTGCTGCGCTGGCGCTGCAGCAGGCCTTCGCTCTCCAGGCGCTTGAGCAGCGGCGTCAGCGAGCCGGGATCGGTCAGCATGCGCGCGCTGATCTCGCTGACGGTAATGCCCTCGTTCTCCCACAGCACCAGCATTGCCAGATACTGCGGGTAGGTAAGACCGAGTGCCTGCAGCAATGGCTTGTAGGTCTTGGTCATCATCAGCGAGGTGGAATAGAGGGCGAAGCACAGCTGGTTGTCCAGCATCAGCTCGGCGCAGGGTTCCACTTGGGAGGTCATGGCGTTGGCCTGTGCAAGGGTGGTGGGCAGTGTCGGCGCAAGCGCTGCGGAGCGATCCGCAGCGCTGCAATCAGCCGCAGGAAACGCGGGTGATCACGCGTTGGTCATCGACGTTGAGGTTGAGACGCTGTCTATTGTATTCCAGGGTCACCACGCTGCCGGGTGTCAGTATGCGCGCGGTACTGGCGCCCGCCTGCTGGCGTGCCTGCTCCAGCAGCTCGGGGGTCGCGGTCTCGCCCTTCAGGTGCTCCACCGCCGAGGAGGTGCAGCCCTGACTGGGGTCGGCAGGGGTGACTGCCGGTTGGGATTTTTCCGCGGTGCTGCTGCAGCCGGCTGCGAGCAGGGCAGTGACAATGATCAGGCTGAAACGAGTCTTGAGGTTCAACGCGTTGGGCTCCTTTTCCATGGGGGTAGCGGTCATTGCGCGCCTTCTAGGCGCGCCAGACGTTCTTCCAGCGCAGCGATGCGCGCTTCCAGTTCGACCAGGCGATCTTCGTTAGGTGCCGCGGCCTCGCTGCGGCCACTCGGGCGGCTGGCCAGCAGGCTTTCGAGGTCCGCCGGTTCACCCAGCAGATGCATGTAGCGGTCCTCGCGCTGGCCCGTCTGGCGCGGCAGCAGCATGGCCAGGCCGCGACCGATCAGGCGTTCCAGCTGGTGCTGGATTTCGGCCACGTCATCGAAGTCGTACATGCGGTTGCTGCGGGTCAGCAGTTCGTTGAGCGTCTGCGGTCCGCGCAGCATGAGCAGGCCGAGCAGCACCGTCTGCGGCTTGACCAGTTCCAGTTGCTTGTCGCAGCGCTGTTCCCAGCGGTCCGCCCGGCTGCCCATCTGCAGGTGCACCAGTTGCCGACCTTCCAGGCTGCGCAGGTAGCGCCCGACTTCGCCGGATTCGAGGTTCATCAGCGGTTCACGGCTGGTCTTCTGGTTGCAGGCCAGTTGCACGGCATTGAGCGTCAGCGGATAGCTTTCCGGGGTGGTCAGCTGCTTCTCGATCAGGCAACCGAGGATGCGGACCTCGATCGCATGCAGGGGGCTTTCGCCAACCAGCGGGGAAGGGGGGTGGGACATGGTGCGGTCCTGGCAGGGATGTTCCGTCTAGGTTAACGGCATACGTGCTCAGCCGACAGGCTTCAATGTGTGTTCGAGCATGTCCAGGCTGGCATCCAGCACCTGCTGGCGCGTGTCCTGACTGGCCAGCATGCGTGCCAGCAGCAGGCTGCCCAGGCATTGCGCGAGGATCGTCCAGGCCAGCTGACGGTCGCCGATGATCTCGGCCCAGGTTTCCTGCAGTTGCAGAATCTGCTGCTCGGTGCGCTGCCGGACGCGCTCGTCGGCACGCGCGATCTCGGCGCCCAGGCTCGGCAACACGCAGCCTTTGTCGGGTTGCTCGACATGCGCCAGGCTGAGGTAGGCCGCCAGGCAGCGCTGCAGCTTGTCATGCCCGGCAGCGCCCGGCTCGCCCCCCAGGCGCTGCAGGCTGATACGCAGCTCGCGTTCGATCAGCTCGGCGAACAGCTCGTCCTTGCTCGGGAAGTGGCTGTAGAACGCCGCGCCGGTCAGGCCTATGGTTTTCATCAGCGCATCCACGCCAGTCACGGCAAAGCCCTGCTGCTTGGCGATGGCGCCGCTGCTGGCGAGCAGACGTTCGCGGGTTTCGGCCTTGTGTTCGGCGGAATAACGCATGAGAGGCTCCGTGGATGAGGGTGGCTTGACCTGTCCGGGAGCATAGCATAACGTTCGTTCAGCTAACGATCGTTAGTTAAAAGGAGAAAGCCATGAACGAGAACAAGAAAGTCGCTTTGATCATCGGCGCCGGTGATGCCACCGGCGGCGCCATTGCCCGGCGTTTCGCCCGCGAAGGCTATGTGGCCTGCGTCACCCGGCGTAGCCTGGACAAGTTACAGCCGTTGCTGGAGCAGATCCGTAACGAGGGCGGCGAAGCCCATGGCTTTGCTTCCGATGCGCGGCGTGAAGAACAGGTGGCCGAACTGGTCGAGCACATCGAGCGGGATATCGGCCCCATCGAGGTGATGGTCTTCAACATCGGCGCTAACGTGCCCTGCAGCATTCTCGATGAAACCGCACGCAAGTATTTCAAGATCTGGGAAATGGCCTGCTTCGCCGGCTTCCTCACCAGCCAGGCGGTGGCCAGGCGCATGGTCGGGCGTGGTCGCGGCACCATTCTCTTCACCGGGGCGACTGCAGGCCTGCGTGGCGCCGCCGGCTTCGCCGCCTTCGCCGGGGCCAAGCACGGCATTCGCGCCCTGGCGCAGAGCATGGCGCGCGAGCTGGGGCCGTTGAACGTCCACGTGGCCCATGTGGTGGTGGACGGGGCGATCGACACGGCCTTCATTCGTGACAGCTTCCCCGAGCTGTATGCCAGGAAGGATCAGGATGGCATCCTCGACCCTGAGCACATCGCCGACAGCTACTGGTTCCTGCACGCCCAGCCTCGCGATGCCTGGACGTTCGAGCTGGACCTGCGGCCGTGGATGGAGCGCTGGTAACCTGTGCAAGCCGATAACCACAACAACGAGCGAGTGAAGCTGATGAGCAAGACGGTGGAGTTCTTCTTCGACCTGGGCAGCCCGGCCTCCTACCTGGCCCATACCCAGCTACCGGCGCTGTGCCGCGACTGTGGCGCTGCGCTGGTCTATCGGCCGATGCTGCTGGGCGGCGTCTTTCAGGCGACCGGTAACGCCTCGCCGGCGATGATTCCGGCCAAGGGGCGTTACATGATTCGCGACCTGGCGCGTTACGCCGAGCGCTACGGCGTGCCGATGCGTTTCAATCCGCATTTTCCGATCAACACCCTGAGCCTCATGCGCCTGCTGGTGGCGGTGCAGCTGCACCAGCCCGAGCGCCTCGACGATGCCCTGCAGGCGCTGTTCCAGGCGACCTGGGTGGATGGCGTGAACATGGGCGACCCTGCCAGGGTCGCGGAAGTACTGGCGGCGGCCGGCCTCGACGCTGCGGCGTTGCAGCAGCAGATCGGCGAGCCCGCAGTGAAGGACGCGCTGAAGGCGACCACCGAGGAAGCGGTCAGGCGTGGCGTGTTCGGTGCGCCGACCTGCTTCGTCGGAGACGACATGTACTTCGGCCAGGACCGCCTGGAGTTCGTGCGTGAGGCATTGAGTCGCTGAGGCCTGGCACAATGGGCGGATTGTTTTTCGACGACCCGAGCGAACGATGAACCCCGAAGCGCTGAAACTCCTGGTGACCCGCCGCATGCCGTACGGCAAGTACAAGGACCGGTTGATCGCCGACCTGCCCGGGCACTACCTCAACTGGTTCGCTCGCGCGGGTTTTCCCAAGGGCGAGCTGGGCCAGCTGCTGGCACTGATGCAGGAGATCGATCACAACGGCCTCAAGCCGTTGCTCGATCCGCTGCGCGACCGCAGCTAGCCCAGGGCTGCAGCGGGAGCGCCAGGAGCCGCTGCGCGGCTGGCGGGCTGGCGCCCCGCTCGTGCACGCAGGGCGCGGTCAGTGCCAGTTGCGACCGTGGTCCAGTTTCTGGTCCACCAGCCATCTGCCGTGCGCGATGGAGGCGTGCTGGGCCTTGTCCAGGTCATCCATGAAGGCGTAGTCCACCGGCAGCGTCTGGCGCTTGCTGGTGTGGCCGGCAGGATCGGTGATCTGGCAACCGCCGGCCCAGGGCGTGGGCAGGCCGGGGTGCTCCATGACACTGGCGCGGATGGTGTGGTCGCGGTGGGTGCAGGTGAGTACGCTCATGAGGCCACCTTCTGAATCAAGGTGCCGCCCTCGGTGCCGACGCCGCACCGAGGTTCCAGCCGGGGCCGGTGGCGGCGCCGCGTGGATGAGGGTGCGTCTATTGCCATACCTTAGCGCAGCTGCGGACGCCCCGGGCACTACCCGACAAACGCACAGGGCCGGCAGTGAGCCGGCCCTGTGTTCGCACGCGGCCTGCTATTCGGTCGCTTCGCTGGCCTTGCCGGCATTGCGCGGCCTCGGAGCGAAGCGTGCGGCCAGGCGCATCGACAGGGTGACCAGGCGCTGATACAGCGCCGGCATGCTGCGCTGCATCCAGTCCAGCACATGGGCGTCGGCACCGATGAGGATGCGCCGCTTGTTGGCCAGCACGCCGTTGACGATGACCTTGGCCGCCTGCTCCGGCGTGGTGCGCAGCAACTGGTCGTTGAACTGCTGGCGTGCCTGCTCGGCGGCCTGGCCGGTGACCTTGGCCAGGCTGTCGTTCATGCGGGCGGTCTTGGCGATGTTGGTGCGGATGCCGCCGGGGTGGACGCAGCTGGCGGAAACCCCGCAGTTGGCCATGTCCAGCTCCTGACGCAGCGACTCGGTGAAGCCGCGCACGGCGAACTTGCTGGCGTTGTAGGCGCTCATGCCGGGCTGCGAGAACAGCCCGAAGACGCTGGAAACGTTGATCACATGGCCCTGGCCGGCATTCTTGAGATAGGGCAGGAAGGCCTTGGTGCCGTTGACCACGCCCCAGAAGTTGATGTTCATGATCCACTCGTAGTCGGCGTGGTCGTTGCCTTCCACCGTGCCGCCCTGGGCGACGCCGGCATTGTTGAAGATGGCGTTGACCCGGCCGAACTCGACGACGATCTGCTCCGCCCAGGCTTCGACGGCGGCGCGGTCGGCAACGTCGACGCGCTGTTCGCTGACGGTGACGCCCAGCTTGCGCGCCTGCTCGGCGGTTTCCCTGAGGCCCTCGACGTTGACGTCGGAGAGCGCCAGGTGGCAGCCCTGGCGAGCCAGGTGCCAGGCGAGGGCGCGGCCGATGCCGGAGCCGGCGCCGGTGATGGCGGCTACCTTGTTTTCGAAGGATTTCATGCGCTGACCTCCTGGGCATCGAGGGTGATGGCGTTGCTTTGCGCCGGGTGGGCGGCCTGCTTGCGGCTGAAGTGGTAGGCATGCGGGTCGAAGTGGCGGGTCAGCATGCGATAGCGCCAGGTGAAGCCGGGCCATACCGTGCAGTTGCGTCCGCTGACCGGATGCAGGTACCAGCTCATGCAGCCGCCGGCGTTCCACACCGTGGCGCCGAGGGTGCCCTGGATCTTCCTGTTGAAGGCATCCTGCGCTTCGCGCTTGGGCTCCAGGCTCTGCAGGCGCCCGTCGTCGATCTGACGCAGCGCACCGAGCACGTAGGTGATCTGCGACTCGATCATGTAGACCATGGAGTTGTGGCCCAGGCCGGTGTTCGGTCCCATCAGGAAGAACAGGTTGGGGAAGCCGGCGGTCATGGTGCCCTTGTAGGCTTCCGGGCCTTCCGGCCAGGTGTCGAGCAGGTCGACGCCGCCACGGCCGAACACCGTGCCGCGTGGCAACGGATCGCTGGGGGTGAAGCCGGTGCCGAAGATGATCGCGTCGACGGCGCGTTCCTGGCCGTCGCTGGTGCGCACGCCATGTGGCAGGATTTCGGCGATGCCATCGGTGATCACGTCGACATTGGCCTGGGTCAGCGCCGGGTAGTAGTCATTGGAGATCAGTACCCGCTTGCAGCCCATGGTGTAGTCCGGGGTGACCTTGGCGCGCAGCACCGGGTCCTTGATCTGCTTCTTGATGTACAGCTTGGCGATTCCCTGGGCCATGCGCAGCAGGCGCGGGGCAAAGGCGAAGGCGATCACCCGGCTCTCGAGGATGCCGTAGAGGGCGCCGCGCCAGAGTTTCTGCGCCAGCGGGAAGCGCTTGAAGCGGCTGCGCTCGTTGTCGCGGATGGCGCGATCCGGCTTGGGCATGATCCACGGAGCGGTGCGCTGGTAGAGGTCGAGGTGCTCGACCTGCTTCTGGATCTGCGGCACGAACTGGATGGCCGAGGCACCGGTGCCGATCACCGCCACGCGTTTGCCGGAGAGGTCGTAGTCGTGGTTCCACTGCTGCGAGTGGAACACCTCGCCACTGAAGTTCTCCAGGCCCTTGAGCGCGGGAATCGATGGCGTGGACAAGGCGCCCATCCCCGACACCACGAACTGCGCGCTGTAGCGGTTGCCTGCGCGATCCTGCAGGTGCCACAGCTCGGCCTGCTCGTCCCAGCGGATCTCCACCACCTCGGTGCCGAGCCGGGTCTTGTCCTGCAGGCGATATTTCTCCCAGCAGCCTTCCAGGTAGGCCCTGATTTCCGGCTGTTTGGCGAACATGCGCGTCCAGTTCGGATTCGGTTCGAAGGAGAAGGAGTACAGGTGCGATTGCACGTCGCAGCCGCAGCCTGGGTAATTGTTCACGCGCCAGGTACCGCCGACGCCGGCCTCCTTTTCGAACAGCAGGAAGTCCTGCTCGCCCTGCTGCCTGAGGCGGATGGCCATGCCGAGGCCGGAAAAGCCGCTGCCGAGGATGGCGATCTTGCAATGGCGGGCAGCGGTAGGGGGTGACACGGGCGCATTCATGGCCGGACTCCTGCTTGTCGTTCTTGTTGGTGTCTACATCTGTATACCAAGGTAGACATGTGTATACTCGGCGGCAAGGCATCGGGCCAGCAAGCCAACTTTAGATAGGGGAAGGGATGCACGACGACGAAGCTCAGGTGCGTGACAAGGCCAGCGAGGCGCCCGGCAAGCGCCTGCTGATGGAGGCGGCGTTACGCCTCACCTCAACCAGCCGCAGCCTCAGCAGCCTGGGGCTGCGCGAACTGGCCCGCGAGGCGGGCCTCAACCCCAATACCTTCTACCGGCACTTTCGTGATGTCGACGATCTCGGCCTGAACGTGATCGGCGAGATCACCCGCTTGTTGCGCCAGCCGTTGCGTGACCTGCGCCGCGAGGCGGCACAGCGCGCGGTCAAGGAGCAGGGGCCGGCACTGCCCAGGCTGCTGGGGATCGACCTGGGGCGTGGGCGGCGCGTCTGTCACGAGACGGTGCAGCTGTTCTTCGACTTCGTCGCCGCGCACCCGGAGGCCTTCATCATCGGTGTCCGCGAACTGCATGGCGCCTCACCGGTGCTGCGCGAGGCCCTGCGCCGGGTGATGGATGATTTCGCCGACGACATGGCCGCGGACATCGTCGAGTTCAAGCTGCTGCCGGGGATCGTCAGTGCGGCGGCCGTGCGCCAGGTTTCGGGGCTGATCAGCCGCAGTCTGTTCGAGCAGTCGCTGGACTACATCGGCCAGCCGCATCGGCGCGAGGCGATCTGTGCATTGGCCGAGGAGCAGATCGTCATGCTGTTCACCGGCGCCAGCGTGCTGCAGAGCATGGGGCAGCTGCGGCTGGGCTGAGGGACGCCGGCTGCGGTGAGATGTGCAGGGCATGGAAGACTTTTGCAGGAGCGGCTTCAGCCGCGATGCCTTTCGCGGCTGCGCACTTGCATGAAAAAGGGCGGCCTGGGCCGCCCTGCAGGGGTATCAGCTGTTGAAGCCGAGGCGCTCGCGCCAGCGGTTCTCCAGCTTCTCGGTGTCGTGATCCTTCGGATGGAAGCCCGGGCGGTAGTAGTCCAGGTACGGGCCGATCAGCTTGGTGAAGAAGCCGTTGCGCGGGCCGAACAGCTTCTTCAGGCCGAAGCCCCAGCTGCGCCAGTTGAACAGCTGACCATCCTTGCGCAGCAGGTGGATCTGGAACCAGCCGATCACGCCGAAGAAGATCACGGTGGTCAGCAGCATTACCAGGGTCCGGGTGAAGTAGCCGCCGTAGACCTTCTGGTAGACGTCGTAGCAGACCGCCTTGTGCTCGTTCTCCTCGATCGCGTGCCACATCCACAGCTGATAGAGCTTGGGGTCGTTCATCTGCGTGGTGAGGTCTTCGCGCTTGAGCAGTTGCTCGGCCATGGTCGCGGTGAAGTGTTCCAGGGCGCAGGTGGCGGCCAGACGATGCTTCTTGGTGCTGAAGCGGGTGACCCATTCCAGCAGCACCTTGATGCGCAGCTCCAGGCGCTCCAGATCGATATCGTGGGCATTGGCGTAGTCGTTGTACGCCGCGTGCTCCTTGGAGTGCATGGCCTCCTGGCCGATGAAGGCACTGATGTCCTTCTTCAGCTGCGGCTCGCTGACCTGGTCGCGGACCGCCCGTACGCTGTCGACGAAGAACTTCTCGCCGTAGGGAAAAAGCGACGACAGGTTGTTCATGAACTGGCTCATGAAAGGGTCGTCGTAGAACCAGTATTTCGGTGTCTCGCTGAAGCTGAAATCCATGCGGCGAACCGGGAAGCTGGATTTCGTTTGGGGCAGGGTGGCGCTGGCGCTCATCGTTCGTGTCCTCTTAAGGGGAGTTGGCGCTCCCGGTTATCGTGCGGCTCCGGGTGACAGCATTCGGGTCGAGGTGCCGGGACCTCGACAGGCCAACTGTGTCATTGAACGATGTAACTATCGGGTGTGGCGGCGCCTGGCGCCGCCAACTTAAGGCGGGTGTGCTGCCAGGCTGCCTGGGGAGGGGCGCGACCCGACGCGAGACGCCGGGCGCGCGGTAGCGCGGATCAGGGCGTATTGCGGCGCAGTTCGGCCACTTCACTGCGCAGGGCGCGCAGTTCATCGAGAATGGCCTGTTCACGTGCGGCGGCGGCCAGCTCCTCGGCGCTCGGCTCGTGAGTGCTCTGCATGGCGTTGACGATCACCGCGATGAACAGGTTGAGCATCATGAAGGTGGCGACGAGGATGTAGGGCACAAAGAACAGCCAGGCCAACGGGTGCTGTTCCATGATCGGGCGCACGATGCCCATCGACCAGCTTTCCAGGGTCATCACCTGGAACAGGGTGTACAGGCTGGCGCCGATGTTACCGAACCACTCAGGGAAGCTCGCGCCGAACAGCTGCGTGGCCATCACCGCCGCGACGTAGAACACCAGCCCCATCAGCATGACGATGCTGCCCATGCCGGGCAGCGAGGCGAGCAGGGCCTGTACCACCTTGCGCATGCTCGGGTTGATCGAGACCAGACGCAGCACCCGCAGTACGCGCAGGGCGCGCAATACGGCGAAGGGGCCGCTGGCGGGCACCAGGGCGATGGCCACCACCACGCAGTCGAATACCGCCCAGGGATTGCGCAGCAGGGCGACGCCGTGGGCCGCGAAGCGCAGCGCCAGCTCGATCACGAAGCAGGCGAGGATCAGGCTGTCGAGGATCAGCAGTGGCTTGCCCCAGTCCGCCATGAGCGACGGCGAGGTCTGCAGACCGAGAATGGCGGCGTTGATGATGATCAGCAGGGTGACCACGCGTTGCGTGGTCAGGCTGTCCATCCGGGCACCCAGGCGCTTGCGCCAGTCGGGTGATTGGTCGAGTTCGAATGCTTGCATGGTCATTTCAGCGAGAAGGGTCGATGGGTACCCGAGCGTGACCCGCCGCGAGAGGGCGGGCCCGGAGGCTCAATGGTCGTCGAGAGCGAAGGCGGTCAGGGTGAAGGTGGCGATGCCGGCATCCTGGAGTTTCTGCGAACCGCCCAGCTCGGGCAGATCGATGATGGCGGCGGCCTCGAACACATCGGCGCCCATGCGCCGCACCAGGTTGGCGGCGGCGATCAGGGTACCGCCAGTGGCGATCAGGTCATCGAAGACCAGCACCGAGTCGCCCTCGCAGAGGCTGTCGGCATGCACTTCGAGGAAGGCTTCGCCGTACTCGGTCTGGTAGCCCTCGCTGAGGACATCCGCCGGCAGCTTGCCCTGCTTGCGGAACAGCACCAGCGGCTTGTTCAGCTCATAGGCGATGATCGAGCCGATCAGGAAGCCACGTGCATCCATGGCGCCGATATGGCTGAATTCGGCTTCGACGTAGCGCTGGATGAAGCTGTCGGCCACCAGACGCAGCGCGCGTGGCGACTGGAACAGCGGAGTAATGTCGCGGAAGATCACGCCCGGCTTGGGAAAGTCCGGTACCGGGCGGATCAGGGTCTTGATGCTGAATTCGTCGAAAATCATCGTGGGGTCCTGAATGCGTTGAGCCCGCGAGAATCGTGCGAACTCAAACGTCTAGATTGCCGCCGGCCAGGGCGCACAGCTCGATGGGATCGAGAATGTGCACTTCCTTGCCCTCGGCTTCGAGCAGCTTGTTCTGCTGAAAGCGGGTAAATACGCGAGACACCGTCTCGACCGCAAGGCCCAAATAGTTACCAATTTCGTTGCGCGACATGGCCAGGCGGAACTGGTTGGCCGAGAAACCGCGTGCGCGGAAACGGGCCGAGAGGTTGACCAGGAACGTCGCGATGCGTTCGTCGGCGGTCTTCTTCGAGAGCAGCAGCATCATCTGCTGATCGTCACGAATCTCGCGGCTCATGATGCGCATCAGCTGGCGGCGCAGTTGCGGCAGTTGCAGGGCCAGGTCGTCCAGGCGCTCGAAGGGAATCTCGCACACGGAGGTGGTTTCCAGGGCCTGGGCGGAGACCGGGTAGCGCTCGCCATCGACGCCGGACAGGCCGACCAGTTCACTGGGCAGGTGGAAGCCGGTGATCTGCTCCTCGCCGCCATCGCTCAGGCCGAAGGTCTTCAGGGCGCCGGAACGCACCGCGAAAACGGAGCCGAAGGCATCGCCCTGGCGGAACAGGAACTCGCCTTTCTTCAGCGGACGGCCACGCTTGACGATGTCGTCCAGCGCGTCCATGTCCTCCATGTTCAGCGAAATGGGCAGGCACAGGGCAGCCAGGCTGCAATCCTTGCAATGGGCTTGATGTTGCGTACGCAACTTGATGCTCTCGGACATCGTTGGGCTTCCCGATATACACGCAATGCTTGTAAGGGTACCGCAGCGGGGCAGGCAGGGGCTAGCCATCTGAGGCCTGACCGGATGCTCAAGTTTGCCCTGCGGCGGCCGATGCAGACTGTAGCACTATCGTCCAAGGCAGGGAGCAGCGTGATGCGTATCGATATCGGCGGCCCGCTGGGCAATCTCGTCCAGGGTGTTCAGCGACAAAATACCGCAGTGGAACGGAGCCCGGAGGAGGTGCGCGAAGGGCTTCGCGTGAGCCTTTCCAACCTGGGCAAGAGCATGTCGGCGAGTGCCGAGAAGAACAAGGACATCGATGACAGCGACCTGCCCAGGGCGATCAAGGACCTGCTGAAGATGATCCGTGAGCTGCGCGCGCAGATCGCCGAGAAACAGGCACAGATCGAGGCGCTGATGAGCGATCAGAGCCTCGATCCGGAGGCGAAGCGCCAGCAACTGGAAGGGCTGCAAAGTGAGCTGGCGTCACTCAACGGCGCCCTGACCTCGGCCAATGCCAATCTGATCAAGCTGATCCGTGAGAGCAACCTCACCGAGCAGCAGATGCAGACGGTGGCGAGCCTGTCCGTGGCCTGACTCGCCTGCCAGCGCTCAGGCAGCGCTGGCGCTCGGCGCTTCAGATCACCCGTGAGAAGCGTTGGCGCACCTGGTCGTTCAGGTAGCGGTCGAACAGCATGCACAGCGAGCGCACCAGCAGGCGTCCGGCAGGGCGCACGCGGATGCCGTGTTCGCCCAGTTCGATCAGGCCGTCGTCATGCAGGCGTTGCAGGTCTGGCCAGAGAGCCGCGAAATAGTCGCGGAAGTCGATGGCGTAGGCGTGCTCGATACCGCGGAAATCCAGTTCGAAATGACAGATCAGCTGCTGGATCACCGCGCGGCGCAGGCGGTCGTCGGCGTTGCAGTGCAGGCCGCGACGGGTGGCCAGCTGGCCGTTGCCGAGGCTTTGCTGGTAGCTGGCGATGTCGCTGTCGTTCTGGCTGTAGAGGTCGCCGACCTGGCTGATGGCCGACACGCCCAGGCCGATCAGGTCGCAATGGCCGTGGGTGGTGTAGCCCTGGAAGTTGCGCTGCAGGGTGCCTTCTTCCTGGGCAATCGCCAGTTCGTCATCCGGCAGGGCGAAGTGGTCCATGCCGATGTAGCGGTAGCCCGCGTTGGCCAGCTGCTCGATGCTGGCCTGGAGCATCGCCAGCTTGTCGGCTGCCGCTGGCAGGTCCTCGCTGTTGATGCGCCGCTGCGGCATGAAGCGCTCGGGCAGGTGGGCGTAGTTGAACACCGAGAGGCGGTCCGGTTGCAGGGCGATCACCTCCGCGACGGTACGGGCGAAGCGCTCCGGCGTCTGCTTGGGCAGGCCGTAGATCAGGTCGATGTTCACCGAGCGGAACTGCAGGGTGCGCGCGGCCTCGATGATGGCGCGGGTTTCTTCCAGCGTCTGCAGGCGATTGACCGCACGCTGCACCTCCGGGTCGAGATCCTGCACGCCCAGGCTGACGCGATTGAAGCCCAGCTCGCGCAGCAGGCCCATGGTCGACCAGTCCGCTTCGCGGGGGTCGATCTCGATGCTGTAGTCGCCTGAATCGTCATCCAGCAGGTTGAAGTGCTGACGCAGGTGCTGCATCAGCCGGCGCAGCTCGTCGTGGTTGAGAAAGGTGGGCGTGCCGCCGCCGAAGTGCAGCTGCTCGATGACCTGCTCCTTGCCGATGTAGCGGCTGACCATCTCGATCTCGCGCTCGAGCTTCTCCAGGTAGGGCAGGGCGCGGCCACGGTCCTTGGTGATCACCTTGTTGCAGGCGCAGTAGTAGCAGATGTGCGCGCAGAACGGGATGTGCACGTACAGCGACAGCGGGCGGCCGGCCTTGCGGCTGTCACGCAGGGCGTGCAGCAGGTCGAACGGACCGATGTCGTCGTGGAACTGCACGGCAGTCGGGTAGGAGGTGTAGCGTGGGCCGGCGAGATCGTAGCGGCGGATCAGATCGGCGTCCCACTGGATGGCTTCGAGCATGGGAAATAATCCTGGTCAGGCTGTGCGGCCAGTCTAGGGATGCAGCTGGGCGGGCGGCTTGATCTGAATCAAGGGCGCGTGGGGCGTCGAGCTGTCGTCGCTGCCGGGCGCCAAAGCGATCCGGCCACTTTCTATCGTGCATCTGCTTGCAGCTTGCAGCTTCTGGCTTGCAGCCGCCTTCAATGCCCCATCAGCCAGTGCTGGTGCGGACCGGGCAGGGTCCAGAGGCCGAACAGGATGACCAGCAGGCCACCCGCCATGCGGATGCCGCGCTGGCGCAGCAGGGCGGTGATGCGTTCGGCGGCGAGGCCGGTGGCCAGCAGGACCGGCCAGGTGCCGAAACCGAACGCCAGCATCAGCAGGGCACTGACGCGGGCATCGCCCTGGCTGGAGGCCCACAGCAGGGTGCTGTAGACCAGGCCGCAGGGCAGCCAGCCCCACAGGCCGCCGAGCACCAGCGCGCGCGGCAGGCTGCTGACCGGCATGAAGCGGCGGGTGAGCGGCTGGATATACCGCCACAGGCCACGGCCGAGCGCCTCGATGCGGGTCAGGCCACTCCACCAGCCGGCCAGGTACAGGCCCATGGCGATCAGCAGCAGGGCCGCGAGGCTGCGCATGACGACCTCGGCGGCGCTGCCGCGCACGGCCCAGCCCGCCAGGCCGAGCAGCAGCCCGGCGGCGCTGTAACTGAGGATGCGCCCGAGGTTGTAGGCCAGCAGCAGCTGCAGGCGGCGAGCACGTTGTTGGGGAGGAATGGCCAGGGTCAGGGCACCCATCAGGCCGCCGCACATGCCCAGGCAATGGCCGCCGCCGAGCAGGCCGAGAATCAGGGCTGACACCAGCAGGGGCGCCAGCTCAAGCATCGGGCTTGTCCTGCTTGCTCTGCTCTTCGGCCTGTTCCACGCCCGCCTTGTGCAGCGGGTCTTCGTCATCGAAGAGAATGCTGTGCGCGGGGCCGTCGAGGTCGTCGTACTGGCCGCTGTCCACGGCCCAGAAGAACAGCCAGATGGCGAAGGCGACCAGGGCGATGGCGACGGGGATCAGGATGTAGAGCGCGGGCATGCGGTCTCCGTGGGGCGTATGGGTAGGCACGCACAGCGCCGAGCGCGGTTCGTGCCTAGCTGTTCGGGCTGCGGCTCAGGCGCAGGGCATTGAGCACGACCAGCAGTGAGCTGAACGACATGCCGACCGCCGCCCAGATGGGGGTGATCCAGCCGAGCGCGGCGAAGGGCAGGACCATGCCATTGTACAGCGTCGCCCAGCACAGGTTCTCGATGATGATCCGTCGCGTGCGCCTGGCCATGGCCAGACCCTGTACCAGGCTACCCAGGCGGTTGGACAGCAGGACCGCATCGGCGCTGGTCTTGGCCAGGTCGGAGGCCGAGCCCATGGCCACGCTGATATCGGCTGCCGCCAGGACCGGCACATCGTTGACGCCATCGCCGAGCATCAGCACACGGCGCCCCTCGCCATGCAGCTGCTTGAGCACTGCCAGCTTGGCGTCCGGTGTCAGGCCGCCACGGGCGTCCTCGATACCGAGCTGGTGCGCCACCTCGGCGACCATCGGCGAGCTGTCGCCCGACAGCAGGTGGATGTGCCAGCCACGCTCGCGGGCGGCGGCGATCAGCTCGGGAGCGTCGTCGCGCAGGCGATCGTCGAGGACGAACCAGGCCAGTGGCCCCTGTTCGTCGCCCAGCAGCAACCACTGGCCGTGCTCTCCGGCAATCTCCGGTACCTCCTGGCCGCTCAGCGCGCAGACGAAGCGGGCCTCGCCGATGCGCAGCAGACGGCCGTCGACGCTGCCCTGCAGGCCCAGGCCCGGATGGCTGTCGACCGCATCGGCGGCCCGTGGTGCCTGGCCGAAGGCGCGGGCGATGGGGTGCTCGGAGCGGTTTTCCAGGGCGGCGGCCAGCGCCAGGCAGCTGTCCTGATCCAGTTCGCGCAGCGGATGGATGGCGCTCAGGGTGAGGCGTCCCTCGGTGAGCGTGCCGGTCTTGTCCAGCACCAGCGTGTCGATATGGTTGAGCCCTTCGAGGACATGGCCACGGGTCAGCAGCATGCCCAGCTTGTGCAGGCTGCCGGTCGCGGTGGTCAGCGCCGTCGGTGTGGCCAGGGCCAGTGCGCAGGGGCAGGTGGCGACCAGCAGGGCGAGCACGACCCAGAAGGCGCGACTGGAGTCGATTTCCCACCAGATGAAACCGACCAGGGCGGCGGCCAGCAGGATGAACAGCAGGAACCACTGCGAAACGCGATCGGCGATCTCCGCCAGGCGTGGCTTCTCGCTCTGCGCACGTTCGAGCAGGCGGACGATGGCGGACAGCCGCGTGGCATCGCCCAGGGCCTGGACTTCCACGGTCAGCGGGCCTTCGACGTTCAGGGTGCCGGCGGTGACGCTGTCGCCGATAGCGCGCGCCTGCGGCAGGTATTCGCCGGTCAGCAGGGATTCGTCGACGCTGGACTGGCCGGCGAGAATGCGCCCGTCGGCAGGTACCAGCGAACCGGGTTGCACCAGCACCCGTTCGCCGACCTGCAGTTCGCTGAGCAGGATGCGCTGGCTCTGGCCGTCATCGGCCAGGCGCAGGCAGGACGCAGGCAGCAACTGGACCAGTTGCGCGGTCGCCGCAGCGGTTCTCTCGCGCGCACGCCGCTCCAGATAGCGTCCGGCGAGGAGGAACAGGGCGAACATGCCCACGGCGTCGAAGTACAGCTCGCCGACTCCGGTGACGGTGGACCAGATGCCCGCGACGTAGGCCCCGCCGATCGCCAGGGAGACGGAGATGTCCATGGTCAGGTGGCGGGTGCGCAGGTCGCGCAGGGCGCCGCGGAAGAACTGCCCGCAGCAGTAGAAGACGATGGGCGTGGTAAGGAACAGGCTGGTCCAGCGCAGGATCTTGTCCAGCTCGGGCGTCAGGTCGACGTTGAATTCCGGCCAGGTGGCCATGGCCGCCATCATCACCTGCATCCACAGCAGGCCGGCCACGCCCAGCTCGCGCATGCGCCTGCGGTTCTCCGCCGCCAGCCGCTCGGCGGCCTCGTCCGCGTGCCAGGGGTGAGCGGCATAGCCGATGCGGCGCAGCTCGGCGAGCAACTGGCTGAGCGGGATCTGGCTATCCTGCCAGCGCACCTGCAGGCGGTGGTTGGACAGGTTCAGGTGCGCCTCGGCCACGCCGGGTACGCCACGCAGGTGTTTCTCGATCAGCCAGCCGCAGGCGGCGCAGCTGATGCCTTCGATCAGCAGCTGGGTTTCGCTCAGCTCGCCCTCGTGCTGCACGAAGGGCTGTTGCACGTCACTGCGGTCGTACAGCGCCAGCTCGTCGGGCAGGGCCTTGGGCAGGGTCTGCGGGTTGGCGGCGTTTTCGCTGCGGTGGCTGTAGTAGTGCTCGAGGCCGCCGGCGACGATGGCTTCCGCTACGGCCTGGCAGCCGGGGCAGCAGAGGTCACGGGGCTGGCCGAGGACCGTGGCATGGAAATGGCTGCCGGTGGGAACCGGCAGTCCGCAGTGATAGCAGGGCGTAGGGGCGGGCATGATCAGTAGGAGGGATTGTCACCGATCATGATGGCCTTGCCGTCGGCAATGTTCTCTTCCTCGAACAGGCGCCAGCTCTGGCTGCCTTCCTGGCCCAGCAGTTCGACGAAGCGCCGGCCGCTGACCTGGTCGACCATCTGGCCACGGTACTGGCCATCGGCGCCGGGCTGTAGAATGACGCGACGATCGCGCTCCGGCTGGGTCGGCGAGATCAGGTTGAGGACGATCTGCTGCGGGCGGCTGTTGCCCTCCAGCACCAGGGTCGCGACGCCGGTGGCGCCATCGAGCACCAGCTCGCCGTGGAGTTGCAGGCGCTCGGCCAGTTGCTCGCGCTCCAGCGATTGGTTGATGCCCTTGCCGACGTCGTAGTAGTCATCGGAAATCAGCCCGGGTGGATTGCGCGTGGCCAGCGTGAGCAGGGCCAGGCCCTGCACCACGGAGTAGCCCAGCAGGGCGATGATGAACCAGGGCCAGAACTGCTTGTACCAGGGTTTTGCTGGCGATGGTGCGTGTTCGGTCATGCTCTTTCCGTTGTCAGCGGACGCTTGGGCCGATGAAGCGGCTGTCGGCGTCGTTCTTGATACTGGGGTCATCCGCGGATTGTACGTGGAAGACGATGTTGTTGGCGCTGGAAGGCAGCTTCTCCGGCGCGATGGAGAGTTCCACCGGGAAGGAGTAGACCTCGCCCGCCAGGGCGCGAACCTCGCGCTTGCCTTCGTAGACCAGGCCGTCGAGACCGTCGGCGGTGATCACGTAGGTCATGTCGTGCTGCGCCTTGTTCATGATCTTCAGGGTGTAGACGTTCTCGATGTGGCCGCGCTCGTTCTCGCGGAACAGCACACGGTCCTTGAGCACGTCCAGCTCGACCAGCGGGCGGTTGGCCACGGCCCAGGCGAACAGGCCGATCATGGCGACGAGCGCGACAGCGTACCCGATCAGGCGCGGGCGCAGCAGGTGGGTCTTGCGTCCGGACAGGTTGTGTTCAGTGGTGTAGCTGATCAGCCCCTTGGGATAGTTCATCTTCTCCATGATGCTGTCGCAGGCGTCGATGCAGGCGGCGCAACCGATGCACTCGATCTGCAGGCCGTCACGGATGTCGATGCCGGTGGGGCAGACGTGCACGCACATCTTGCAGTCGATGCAGTCGCCCAGGCCCTGGGCCTTGTAGTCGGCGTCCTTCTTGCGCGGGCCGCGAGACTCGCCGCGACGCGGATCGTAGGAGACGATCAGGGTGTCCTGGTCGAACATCACGCTCTGGAAACGCGCGTAGGGACACATGTAGATACATACCTGTTCGCGCAGGTAGCCGGCGTTGCCATAGGTGGCCAGGGTGAAGAAGCCGACCCAGAACAGCGCCCAGCCGCCGGCCTGCAGCGTCAGCAGCTCGGGAATCAGATCGCGGATGGGAGTGAAGTAGCCGACGAAGGTGATCGCGGTGAGCAGGGACACGCCCAGCCAGATACCGTGCTTGGCCACCTTGCGTGCCAGCTTGTGGCCGCTCATCTGCTGCTTGTCCAGCTTCATGCGCTGGTTGCGGTCGCCCTCGGTGACCTTCTCGGCCCACATGAACACCCAGGTGAACACGCTCTGCGGGCAGGTGTAGCCGCACCAGACACGGCCTGCGAACACGGTGATGAAGAACAGGCCGAAGGCGCAGATGATCAGCAGCCAGGACAGCAGCATGAAGTCCTGTGGCCAGTAGGTGGCGCCGAAGATGTGGAACTTGCGCTCCGGCAGGTTCCACCAGACGGCCTGACGGCCTTCCCAGTTCAGCCAGACGGTGCCGAAGAACAGAATGAACAGCAGTGCTCCGCCTGCGCGACGCAGGTTGCGGAACAGGCCGGTGAATGCGCGGGTGTAGATCTTCTCGCGGCTGGCGTACAGATCGACGCTGGCATTCTTGGCGGAAGGAGGGGTGATGTCCTGGACGGGAATCTGTTCGCTCATCAATGCATACCACGGCGGTTGGTTGGCAGCCCGGGCCGATGCGTGCCGGTCAGGGTCAGTTCACGGTGGCTATATGGTACGCCTGAAAGACAACGCCCGGGTGCGACCAGCAGTCGCGACCCGGGCGTTCATTGACCCTTGTCAAAAGAGTCCTTCTACGCTTACTGCTCCTGCGCCTTGTGCGACAGGCTATAGACGTAAGCGGCCAGCAGGTGAACCTTGTCGTTGCCGAGGAATTCTTCCTGGGCCGGCATCTTGCCGTGACGACCGTAGCGGATGGTCTGCTGCAGTTGCGCGTAGCTGCTGCCGTAGATGAACGCTGCCGGGTTGGTCAGGTTCGGGGCGCCCAGGGCAGGGGTACCCTTGCCGTCGGCGCCGTGGCAGGCGAAGCAGGTACCGGCGAAGACCTTCTGGCCCGCTTCGATGTCGGCTTCGGTGCCTTCCGGCAGCTCACGACCCGCCAGCTGGGTCAGGACGTAGGCGGCGACGTTGCGCACGCCATCTTCGCCGATGACCGGACCCTGAGGCGTCATGGCGCCTTCGCGACCCTTGAGGATGGTGGTCTTGATGGTTTCCGGCTCGCCGCCCCAGCGCCATTCGTTGTCGGTCAGGTTGGGGAAGCCGTAGCTGCCCTTGGCATCGGAACCGTGGCACACCGAGCAGTTGGAAGCGAACAGACGGCCACCCATTTTCAGGGCTTGCTCGTCCTTGGCCACTTCCTCGATGGGCATGGCGGCGTACTTGGCGAACAGCGGGCCGTATTGCTCGTCGGCGCGCGCCATTTCCTTCTCCCACTGGTGCACGCCGGTCCAGCCCGCGTGACGCATGGAACCGTCGGCGATCTGTACGCCGGCAGCGAAGGGGGTCTTGCTCTCGCTGTCGACGTAGTCGTAGCCCGGCAGCAGGCCCTTCCAGTTGCCCAGGCCCGGGTAGAGGGCCAGGTAGCCGAGGGCGAAGATGATGGTGGCGACGAACAGCATGAACCACCACTTCGGCAGCGGGTTGTCATACTCCTCGATGCCATCGAAGCTGTGGCCGACGGTTTCGTCGGTCACTTCCTGGCGCTGGCCCTTGCGGGTGCCGAAGATCAGCCAGGTCAGGGCGAAGATGGTGCCCAGGGAGAGGATGGTTACGTACCAACTCCAGAACGTGGTCATTGGTTATTGCTCCTGGAAGAGTCTTGGTCGCGCTTGGTTTCGGGATCATCCGCGAAGGGCAGGTTGGCGGCCTCGTCGAAGCCCGACTTGCGCTTGCTGCTGTAGGCCCAGAGCACCACGCTGATGAAGGCGATGAACACCACCGCCGTGCCGATTCCGCGAATAGTCCCGATATCCATGGCGTCTTACCGTTTGTTCTTGATGGAAGTGCCGAGAACCTGCAGGTACGCGACCAGCGCGTCCATTTCGGTCTTGCCTTTCACGGCATCGCGAGCACCGGCGATATCTTCGTCGGTGTAGGGGATGCCGAAGCCACGCATGACTTCCATCTTCTTCGCGGTGTCCTTGCCATCGAGCTTGTTCTCGACCAGCCAGGGGTAGGCCGGCATCTTCGACTCAGGCACTACGTTGCGCGGGTTGTACAGGTGGGCGCGGTGCCACTCGTCCGAGTAACGGCCGCCGACGCGGGCCAGGTCCGGACCGGTACGCTTGGAACCCCACAGGAAGGGGTGGTCCCAGACGCTTTCACCGGCGACGGAGTAGTGGCCGTAGCGCTCGGTCTCGGCGCGGAACGGACGGATCATCTGCGAGTGGCAGCCAACGCAACCGTTGGCGATGTAGATGTCACGGCCTTCCAGTTCCAGCGCGGTGTAGGGCTTGAGGCCTTCGACCGGCTCGTTGGTGACGTCCTGGAAGAACAGCGGGACGATCTGGGTCAGGCCACCGATGCTGACGGCAATCACCATCAGCAGCGCCATCAGGCCGATATTCTTCTCGATGATTTCGTGTTTCATCAGTGAGCTACTCCGGCGGGAATCTGCGCAGCCGCATCGTATTCAGCCGGCTTGGCGGCACGCACGGTGCGGTAGGTGTTGTAGGCCATCAGCAGCATGCCGGTGACGAAGAAGGCACCACCGATCATGCGCACGACATAGCCCGCATGGCTGGCTTCCAGCGCTTCGACGAAGGAGTAGGTGAGGGTGCCGTCTTCGTTGACCGCGCGCCACATCAGACCCTGGGTGATGCCGTTGACCCACATCGAGGCGATGTAGAGCACGGTGCCGATGGTGGCCAGCCAGAAGTGCGCGTTGATCAGGCCGATGCTGTGCATCTGCTCGCGACCGAACACCTTCGGAATCAGGTGATACAGCGAACCGATGGAGATCATCGCTACCCAGCCGAGGGCGCCAGCGTGCACGTGGCCGATGGTCCAGTCGGTGTAGTGGGACAGGGCGTTGACGGTCTTGATGGCCATCATCGGGCCTTCGAAGGTGGACATGCCGTAGAAGGCCAGGGATACCACCAGGAAGCGCAGGATCGGGTCGGTGCGCAGCTTATGCCAGGCGCCGGACAGGCTCATCATGCCGTTGATCATGCCACCCCAGCTCGGCGCCAGCAGGATCACGGACATCGCCATGCCGAGGGACTGGGCCCAGTCCGGCAGTGCGGTGTAGTGCAGGTGGTGCGGGCCGGCCCAGATGTACAGGGTGATCAGCGCCCAGAAGTGCACGATGGACAGGCGATAGGAGTAGATCGGACGCTCGGCCTGCTTGGGTACGAAGTAATACATCATGCCCAGGAAGCCGGTGGTCAGGAAGAAGCCCACGGCGTTGTGACCGTACCACCACTGGATCATGGCGTCGGTGGCACCGGCATACATGGAGTAGGACTTGGTCAGGGTGACCGGTACTTCCATGCTGTTGACGATGTGCAGCATCGCGGTGACCAGGATGAAGGCGCCGAAGAACCAGTTGCCCACATAGATGTGCTTGGTCTTGCGCTTCATGATGGTGCCGAAGAACACCAGCAGGTAGGTGACCCAGACCACGCCCAGGAGGATGTCGATCGGCCACTCGAGCTCGGCGTATTCCTTGGAGCTGGTGTAGCCCATGGGCAGGGTGATCACCGCCAGGACGATGACCGCTTGCCAACCCCAGAAGGTGAAGGCAGCCAGACCGTCGGAGACCAGACGCGTTTGACAGGTGCGCTGGACCACGTAGTACGAGGTCGCGAAGAGGGCGCATCCGCCGAAAGCGAAGATCACCGCGTTGGTATGCAAGGGACGCAGACGGCCGAAGCTGGTCCACGGCAGGCCCAGGTTGAGTTCTGGCCACACGAGTTGTGCGGCGATGAACACGCCTAGACCCATCCCAATGACCCCCCAGATCACCGTCATAATGGCGAACTGGCGGACCACCTTATAGTTATAAGCAGTCTGACTGATTGCTGTGCTCATGCTAGGGGTTCCACGGTTAATGGAGTTTTATGGGGCAAAAATCGGCGGCAAGTATGGAGAAAGCAGGTAGCCATTGCAACGCAACATGCCGACACGAACGGGGTTTCAGAGCCTTTCAAGGGGACTGCGGGCAGGCCCCGGAGACAGCTCTGGCAGCTTTGGCGCAACCAGTTTGCGCAGCGCTAAGAAGGGATCGCCTTGGAGTTGTGTCAGATGGCGACTGAAAGGCAGCTTAGCCCAGATCAAGAAAATTGCAGGGCTATTGGTCGGCAGGTGCGACACTGGGTCGCACAGGTGCGGGGAGGGGCCGGCGACCAGGGGATGATCGCCGGCAAAGCGGGAGTTACTCGTTCTTGCCCTGGCTCAGTTTCAGCACATAGGCCGCCAGCAGGTGGGCCTTGTCGTTACCCAGGAAGTCTTCCTGAGGCGGCATGTTGCCACTGCGACCATAGCGGATGGTCTGCTGCAACTGGGCGAAGCTGCTGCCGTAGATGAATGCGCTCGGACGGGTCAGGTCCGGTGCACCCAGGGCAGGGGTGCCCGTGCCGCTGGCGCCGTGGCAGGCGAAGCAGGTGGTGGAGAAGATCTTCTCGCCTGCTGCGACGTCGGCGACTTCACCTTCCGGCAGTTCGCGACCCGCCAGCTGGGTCAGGACGTAGGCGGCAGCGTTGCGCACGCCGTCTTCGCCGATCACCGCACCCTGCGGCGGCATCATGCCGTGACGCCCCTTGAGGATGGTGGTCTTGATGGTCTCCGGCTCGCCGCCCCAGCGCCAGCTGTCGTCGGCCAGGTTGGGGAAGCCGTAGCTGCCCTTGGCGTCGGAACCGTGGCACACCGAGCAGTTGGAGGCGAACAGGCGGCCACCCATCTTCAGGGCTTGCTCGTCCTTGGCCACGTCCTCGATGGGCATGGCGGCGAACTTGGCGAAGATCGGCCCGTACAGCTCATCGGCACGATCCATCTCGCGTTGCCACTGGTTGACCTGGGTCCAGCCGTCCTTGTAACCCGGCAGCAGGCCCTTGAAGTTGCCCAGGCCCGGGTAGAGCAGCAGGTAAGCCGCGCCGAACACCAGGGTGCCGAGGAACAGCATGAACCACCACTTGGGTAGCGGGTTGTCATACTCCTCGATGCCATCGAAGGCATGACCCATGGTCTGCTCGGTCGGGTTCTTGTGCACTTCGCTCTTGCGGGTGGCGAAGATCAGCCAGAACAGCGCGATCAGCGTGCCCACGGTGAGCAGGGTGATGTATAGGCTCCAGAAGGCGGTCATGCTTCGTTACTCCAGACATCGGGCTTGTCGTCGGCGAACGGCAGGTTGGCCGCTGCGTTGAACTCGTCGCGGCGCTCGCCGCTATAGGCCCAGAAGGTGACTGCGGTGAAGGCGATCAGTACCAGCGCGGTACCCAGCCCGCGCAGCGTGCCCACATCGATGAATTCCAACATGGCGCTTACCTCTTGTTCTTCACGGCGGTGCCAAGCACCTGGAGGTAGGCGACCAGCGCGTCCATCTCGCTCTTGCCCTTGACCGCATCACCGGCCCCGGCGATGTCCTCGTCACTGTAGGGCACGCCAAGGGTGCGCAGGGCACTCATCTTCTTGGCGGTGTCCTGGCCGTCGAGGGTGCTTTCCACCAGCCAGGGGTAGGCCGGCATCTTCGACTCGGGCACGACGTTGCGCGGGTTGTACAGGTGAGCGCGATGCCACTCGTCCGAGTAGCGGCCGCCGACGCGGGCCAGGTCCGGACCGGTACGCTTGGAGCCCCACAGGAAGGGGTGATCCCAGACGCTTTCGCCGGCGACGGAGTAGTGGCCGTAGCGCTCGGTCTCGGCGCGGAACGGGCGGATCATCTGCGAGTGGCAGCCGACGCAGCCCTCGCGGATGTAGATGTCGCGACCTTCGAGCTGCAGGGCGTTGTAAGGCTTGAGGCCTTCGACCGGCTCGTTGGTGACGTCCTGGAAGAACAGAGGAACGATCTGGGTCAGGCCACCGATGCTGACCGCCAGGATCATCACCAGCGCCATCAGGCCGATGTTCTTCTCGAGAATCTCGTGTTTCATCAGTGGGCTCCTTCTACCGAGAACTGCGCAGCGGCTTCCATCTCGGTCGACTCGGCGCTACGCACGGTCAGCCAGACGTTCCAGGCCATCAGCAGCATGCCGCTGAAGAAGATGGCGCCACCGATCACCCGCACCACGAAGCCGACATGGCTGGCTTCCAGCGCTTCGACGAAGGAGTAGGTGAGGGTGCCGTCTTCGTTGACTGCACGCCACATCAGGCCCTGAGTGATGCCGTTGACCCACATCGAGGCGATGTAGAGCACGGTGCCGATGGTGGCCAGCCAGAAGTGGCCGTTGATCAGGCCGATGCTGTGCATCTGCTCGCGACCGAAGACCTTGGGAATCAGGTGATACAGCGAGCCGATCGACACCATGGCGACCCAGCCCAGGGCACCGGCGTGCACGTGGCCGATGGTCCAGTCGGTGTAGTGGGACAGGGCGTTGACGGTCTTGATGGCCATCATCGGGCCTTCGAAGGTGGACATGCCGTAGAAGGCCAGGGACACCACCAGGAAGCGCAGGATCGGGTCGGTGCGCAGCTTATGCCAGGCGCCGGAGAGGGTCATCATGCCGTTGATCATGCCGCCCCAGCTCGGTGCCAGGAGAATCAGCGACATCACCATGCCGAGGGACTGGGCCCAGTCCGGTAGCGCGGTGTAGTGCAGATGGTGCGGACCGGCCCAGATGTAGACCGCGATCAGCGCCCAGAAGTGGACGATGGACAGGCGGTAGGAATAGACCGGACGACCTGCCTGCTTGGGCACGAAGTAGTACATCATCCCCAGGAAGCCGGCGGTCAGGAAGAAGCCCACGGCGTTGTGGCCGTACCACCACTGGATCATCGCATCGGTCGCACCCGCGTACAGCGAGTAGGACTTGGTCAGGGTGACCGGAATCTCCATGTTGTTGATCAGGTGGAGGATCGCCACGGTGAGAATGAAACCGCCGAAGAACCAGTTACCCACATAGATGTGGCTGACCTTGCGTTGCATGACGGTGCCGAAGAAGACGATGGCGTAGGACACCCACACGATGGTGATGAGGATATCGATCGGCCACTCGAGCTCGGCGTATTCCTTGGAGCTGGTCCAGCCCAGCGGCAGGCTGATCGCGGCCAGCACGATCACCAGTTGCCAGCCCCAGAAGGTGAAGGCAGCCAGCTTGGGTGCGAACAGCGTGGTTTGGCTGGTGCGTTGCACCGCGTAGTAACTGGTGGCGAACAGTGCGCAGCCACCGAAGGCGAAGATCACCGCATTGGTGTGCAGTGGGCGGAGCCGGCCGAAGCTGGTCCAGGGTAGGTTGAAGTTCAGTTCGGGCCAGGCCAGCTGGGCGGCGATGAATACGCCGAGTCCCATGCCGACGATGCCCCAAACCACCGTCATAATGGCGAACTGGCGAACCACCCTGTAGTTGTAGGCGGAACGGGTTGTTGTGTTCATGTCTGGGCTTCCATCCACGGTTATGGCAGAGCGGCCGACATCCGTGGCACCCCTAGGCATGAGCAGGCCATGAACACCACGGATATCGACGCGAGGCAAGCATGAGCAAAGGGCCATCTGGGTTTATTGACGCCGATCAATGTGAGCAGGGGCTGCCCTGGCTGTGGGACGAACCGCCGCAGGCGGCAACGGCCACTCTGATCCTGGCGCACGGGGCAGGCGCAGCGATGGACAGTCCGTTCATGCAGCGCATGGCGCAGGGGCTCGCCGCGTGCGGCGTGCGCGTGGTGCGCTTCGAGTTCGCCTACATGGCCCAGCGCCGTGTGGATGGGCGCAAGCGCCCCCCCAATCCCCAGGCGCAACTGCTGCAGCAATGGCGTGACGTCCATGCCCAGGTGCGCCAACGCGTCGCAGGGCCCCTGGCCATCGGCGGCAAGTCCATGGGCGGGCGCATGGCCAGTCTGCTGGCAGACGAACTGGGGGCGGCTGCCCTGGTTTGCCTGGGCTACCCTTTCTATGCTGCCGGAAAACCGGAAAAGCCCCGCGTTGCCCACCTGGCCGAGCTGCGCACGCCGACGCTGATCGTCCAGGGCGAACGCGATGCGCTGGGTAATCGTGAGGCGGTCGCCGCCTACGCACTGTCCTCGGCCATCGACCTGCACTGGCTGGCTGCCGCCGACCACGACCTCAAGCCGCTGAAGGCGTCGGGCTACACTCATGAGCAGCACCTCGACACGGCCGTGCAGGTCGTTGCCGAGTTTCTTGCCTCCAGGCAGTGAGGGGGCGCTTCAGCCGGGGGCAGGTCATGCCGTCGCCTGCGTGCGAAAGCGATTGCACTTGACCGGGCGGTCACGCAATGTGACGGACAGCTGGCCGCGTCCGGCGTGGAGCGGGTGGTGCCGGCTCTCTGCCTGCATCGCGAGGCGTTCGCCGCTCCTGCGCCACCTAATGGGGCGACAGGTTGTGACGGCAACATCGCGCCGCACCTTGATGGTGCGTGGAGTATTCGATCATTTGCTAGGTTGTTGAAATTAAAGGATTAATAGTGCTGGCTCGGGCCTTGCAGAGGATGCTGCAAGTCCGGGTGACAAGGAGTACGGCATGGCCCGCACCTTTTATGACGAGATGTACGACGCGAGTGGCGCTGTCCGCCCGCACTACCGAGAGTTCGCCCGCTGGCTGGCGGAAACGCCGGACGAGCTGCTGGCCCAGCGCCGGCGCGAAGCCGATCTGTTGTTCCACCGCGCGGGTATCACCTTCACCCTCTACGGCGACGATCAGGGCACCGAGCGGCTGATTCCCTTCGACATCGTTCCACGCGCCATACCCGCCAGCGAGTGGCGCATCGTCGAGCGTGGCTGCATCCAGCGGGTGCAGGCGCTCAACCTGTTCCTCGCCGACCTCTACCATGACCAGCGCATCATCAAGGCGGGCATCATCCCGGCCGAACAGGTGCTGGCCAACGAGGGGTACCAGATGGCCATGCAGGGGCTCGACCTGCATCGCGACATCTACGCGCACATCGCCGGGGTGGACCTGGTGCGCGATGGCGACGGCAGCTACTACGTGCTCGAGGACAACCTGCGCACGCCGAGCGGCGTCAGCTACATGCTCGAAGACCGCAAGATGATGATGCGCCTGTTCCCCGAGTTGTTCGCCGCGCAGCGCGTGGCGCCGGTGGATCACTACCCGAACCTGCTGCTCGATGCGCTGAAGAGCTCCAGCCCGCTGGACAACCCCACGGTCGTGGTGCTGACCCCGGGGCGTTTCAACAGCGCCTATTTCGAGCACGCCTTCCTGGCCCGCGAGATGGGTGTGGAGCTGGTGGAGGGGGCGGACCTGTTCGTGCGTGACGACAAGGTCTACATGCGCACCACCGCGGGGGCGCGCCAGGTCGACGTGATCTACCGCCGTCTCGACGACGCCTTCCTCGATCCGCTGGCCTTCAATCCCGAATCGATGCTCGGCGTCGCCGGGCTGCTGTCGGCCTATCGCTCGCGCAACGTGGTGCTGGCCAACGCCATTGGCACCGGCGTCGCGGACGACAAGTCGGTCTATCCCTTCGTCGGCGACATGATCCGCTTCTACCTGGACGAGGAGCCGATTCTCAAGAACGTACCGACCTGGCAGTGCCGCAAGCCGGAGGAGCTGTCCCACGTGCTGGCCAACCTGTCCGAGCTGGTGGTCAAGGAAACCCAGGGCTCCGGTGGCTACGGCATGCTGGTCGGGCCGGCGGCGAGCAAGGCCGAGATCGAGACCTTCCGTGCCCGCCTGATCGCCAAGCCGGAGGCCTACATCGCCCAGCCGACGCTGAGCCTGTCGACCTGCCCGACCTTCGTCGAGCGCGGCATCGCACCGCGCCATATCGATCTGCGTCCGTTCGTCCTGACCGGCCGCGAAACCCGCCTGGTGCCTGGCGGCCTGACGCGCGTAGCCCTGCGCGAAGGCTCGCTGGTGGTCAACTCGTCGCAAGGCGGCGGGACCAAGGACACCTGGGTGGTGGAGGACTAATCATGCTCAGTCGTACTGCCTCCGATCTGTACTGGATGTCGCGCTACCTGGAGCGTGCCGAGAACCTCGCGCGCATGCTCGACGTCAGCTACTCGCTGTCGCTGATGCCGCAGGACGGCCGTGGCGACGGCCTCGACGAACTGGCCATGCCGCTGCTCATCACCGGCACGCTGGACGAATACCTGGAGCGTCATGGCCCGCTGCATGCCGAGCGCATGCTGCACTTCTTCGCCCTCGATGCGAGCAACCCCGGCAGCATCTACTGCTGCCTGCAGGCGGCGCGCAGCAATGCGCACGCGGTGCGCGGGCGCATCACCGCCGACATGTGGGAGAACATCAACGCCACCTGGCTGGAAATGCGCGGCATCGCCGAGCAGGGCCTGGGGCGTTACGGCATCAGTCGCTTCTGCGAGTGGGTCAAGGAGCGCTCGCACCTGTTCCGTGGCGCCACCTTCGGCACCATCATGCGTGGCGAGGCCTATCGCTTCATCCGCCTGGGCACCTTCATCGAGCGTGCCGACAACACCCTGCGTCTGCTCGATGCGCGCTATGAAATGCTCGGCGAAGAGATCGACGAACTGGAGGAGCGCACGGCGCGCAGTTACTACCAGTGGAGCGCGCTGCTGCGTGCGCTGTCCTCGTTCGAGGCCTTCGCCGAGATCTACCGTGGCTCGCCGCGCACGCGCAAGGTCGCCGAGCTGCTGCTGCTGCGTCCGGACGTGCCGCGTTCGCTGCGCGCCTGCATGGAAGAACTCAACCTGATGCTCGCCGGTCTACCGGGGGAGAACGGTCGCCCCGCGCAACGCCTGGCCGCCGAACTGGATGCGCGCCTGCGCTACACCAGCATCGACGAAGTGCTCGACGAAGGTCTGCACGCCTGGCTGACCGACTTCATCCTGCTGGTGCGCCAGCTGGGCAACACCATCCACACGTCCTATCTGGAGGTCGCATGAGACTTTCGATCAGTCATGACACCACCTACCGTTACGATGATCAGGTGCGCGCGAGTATCCAGTACCTGCGCCTGACCCCGCATGACAGCGAGCGACAGCAGGTGCTCAGCTGGCAGCTCGATCTGCCGCGCCCGGTGCATGCGCAGATCGATCCGTACGGCAACATCCTGCATGTGCTGACCCTGGACGAGCCGCACGAGGCCATCGTCATCGGCGCCCGGGGCCAGGTGGAGATCGACGAGACGTGCGAGGCCGAGCACGAGCAGCAGTCGGCGTTGCCGTTCCTGCGCTTCACCCGCCTGACCCAGGCGGATGACGCCATTCGCGAGTTCGCCGCGCAGCACGCCAGGGCGCATAGCGACCGCAACGGCCTGATCGACCTGATGCATGCGCTCAATGCCCATATCGTCTATCAGCCGGGCGTCACCGAGGTGGATACCAGCGCCGCCGAGGCCTTCGCCGGTCGTCGCGGTGTCTGCCAGGACCACACCCATGCCTTCCTCGCCTGTGCTCGCAGTCTGGGGGTGCCGGCGCGCTACGTGTCGGGCTACCTCTACACGGACGATGCCGAGCACCTGGCCAGCCATGCCTGGGCCGAGGCCTGGGTCGGCGATGCCTGGTACAGCTTCGACGTGACCAACTGCCTGGCACGCCCTGAGCGTCACCTGAAGCTGGCGGTCGGCCTGGACTACCTCGATGCCTGCCCGGTGCGCGGCATGCGCCGTGGCGGTGGTTGCGAGCAGATGCATGCGCAGGTGCAGGTCGCGCCGTTGCTGCAGGTGCGCCAGCAGTAGGGCCGCTCAGCCGCGCGCCGCGCGCAGCAGCGGCCAGGCTGCCAGCGTCAGCAGGGCCGCCACGCCCCACACCAGCGGCCAGTCACCGTGGCGCAGGCCGGCGGCGACCAGCGTCGGGGTGAGGAACATGCCGGCGAACACCAGGGTGTTGGCCATGCCCAGCACCGTGCCCGCACGGGCCACGCCGGCCTGGCTGTTCCGTTCCGAGCCGTGCGCGGCGCTGGATCGTGCCGGTTTGCCCTGGCGCGTGGCGTTTTCCAGCGCCAACCTGGGGGGACTGTGGGCCGCCGCGCGTGCGCGCCTGGGCATCACCGTGCGTACGGCGTTGTGCCTGCCGGCCGGCGTCGAGGTCCTGCCGAGCGGCAGCAGCGGGTTGCCGCCGCTGCCGACGCTGGAGCTGGCCCTGCACCGCGCCGAGACGCAGCCGAGCGAGCCGGTGCAGTTGCTGCAGAGCCTGATCCGCGAGGCGCTGGAGGAGAGCCTGCCGCACTAGCCCGGCGGCGGGAGCTTGCGCGTGGCCATGTGCTGCAGGTAGGCGATCAGCTGCTGCAGCTGCGTGGCGTCGAGCACCTGTTCGGAGAAGCCGGGCATGTGTGCCTGCGGCCAGCGCCGCAGGCTTTGCGGGTCACGGATGTACTGGCGCAGGAAGTCGCCGGTGAAGTACTCGGTGGGGTTGTAGGGGATATTCAGATCGGGGCCGAACGCGGAATCACCGGCGCCATTGAGGCGGTGGCAGGCCATGCAGTTCTTCTGGAACAGGGCGAAGCCGGCCTGCACCTCGCTGCTCGCGTCACTGGCCGGGAGCAGGGCGGGGAAGCGTTGCTCCACCGCTGCGAGCTGGCGAATCCTGACGACCTGGAAGGGCCACTGCTCGGGGCTGATCTGGCTGGCGTGCGGGTCGGTCCAGACCAGGTAGAACGGCCCCGCGCTGGCCTTGCCCTGGGCCAGCGGTGGCCACGGCTCGTCCGGGTCTTCGATGGCCAGCCAGGCCTTGGCCCCCTCGTCGGCCAGCAGCAGGGCGGCCGGAAGCTCGGCGGCGAAGCCGTCCGATGCCACCGCCTGCAGGTGATCGCCCGCCGTCACGCCTTCGAGCAGCGCGCGGATCGGGACCGCACGGTAGCGCATGGGGCGCTTGTAGCTGACGTCGTCGGCGATCTCGATGTCGCGGGCCTGAGGGTGGTGCAACAGTTCGCTGCTGCTCCAGCTGCGCGTGCCAGCGTTCAGTTGTGCGGCGAACTCGCCGGCCTGCAGCGAGAGGGAACAGCCAAGAAACATCAGGCTGACCAGCAGCCCCCTCATTCGCCGCGCTCCAGGAGCGGCAGCAGGTCGTCATACGCGCCTGCGTTGATCACCCGGCTGTAGCCCAGTGCCTGCAGCTTGTCCTGCGCGAATGAGGAGCGCCGCCCGCTGCGGCAGTACAGCACGAGCGGGCGGTCCTTGTCGGGGGCCACGCTGGCGATGCGTTCCGCGATCCGATCATGTTCGAGGTTGATAGCGCCGGGCAGGGCACCGTCGGCGAATTCCTCGGCGCTGCGCACGTCGATCAGCAGGCTGTCTTCGTCTTGCAGCGTCTCGAGTGCGGCAGCCTGGTCCACTTCCGCGGCGTGGGCGCCGGCAAGGGTGAACAGGCCGGTAAGGAAGAGAATGGCGAGGCGCATGTCTGGCTCCGGGGCTGGCGAGGGATCGAACTATCTTTGCCCGATGCGGGCGCGCCGTCCAGACGGGGTGTCAGCAGGTCATGGGAAAGCACCCGCCCTGTGCCAAGCGCACCACGGCGTCTGCACAGCAGCGGGGTCGTTGCTGGGTCAGCTGACCAGACGGGTCAGGTTGGGAAGGATCAGTATGACCGCCGTGGCGAAGAGAATGACGCCAGCCTGACGGTATTTCGGCTGCTTGTTCATGGCCATATGCCTCTTGTTGTTATGGGCGTCGTGTCGGACGCCTGCCGGTCTGCCTGGCGAGCTGCTGCCTGGGCGTAGTTCCATCGACCGCCCCGGCATGACCCAGCGACGGTTCCCTGCACCGGTTTTCGTCAAGGTGCATGACTAACTCTAGGGCTGCCGTCTGCGCTTTCTTAGATGACTTGGTTGCTAATGGCTGGCTGCTAGGAAACACGCGCTATGACGCGCGCCAGGCGCGCAGGCCGCATGCCTTGTGGCAGACAGGTTGCTCGGGCCCATGTGCCCGTTGACGAACAAACGACCGTTCGTCTGAGCTCAGTGGTCAATGGCGCTGAGCGCTTCGGTCATTGAGCGCTGGCCTCGTGGCGCTAAGGTAGGGACGCTCAAACAAGAACCGGCGCGGCGCCGTGATCGCCAGCGCCGCATGACCTTCCGAGGATGCCATGACCGAAGCTTATATTTTCGACGCGGTACGCACGCCGCGTGGCAAGGGCAAGAAGGACGGCGCGCTGTACAGCGTCAAGCCCGTCCAGCTGGTCGCCGGCCTGCTGACTGCCCTGCAAGCCCGTAACGATCTGGATACCAGCCAGGTGGACGACATCGTGCTGGGCTGCGTGACGCCGGTAGGCGACCAGGGCGCCGACATCGCCAAGACCGCCGCGATGGTGGCCGACTGGGACGTATGCGTGGCGGGCGTGCAGCTCAATCGCTTCTGTGCCTCGGGGCTGGAGGCGGTGAACATGGGGGCGATGAAGGTGCGCTCCGGCTTCGAGGACCTGGTGGTGGTCGGTGGCGTCGAGTCGATGTCACGCGTGCCCATGGGCTCCGACGGCGGCGCCTGGGTGATGGACCCGGAAACCAACATTCACTCCAATTTCGTGCCGCAGGGCATCGGCGCCGACCTGATCGCGACGCTGGAAGGGTTCACCCGCGCGGACGTCGATGCCTTCGCCCTGCGTTCGCAGCAGAAGGCCGCACGCGCCAGCGGCAATGGCGCATTCGCCAGGTCCCTGGTGCCGGTCCGCGACCAGAACGGCATCCTGCTGCTCGAACATGACGAATTCATCCGGGGCGACTCGACGCTGGAGGGGCTGAACAAGCTCAAGCCCAGCTTCGAGATGATGGGGCAGATGGGCTTCGATGCCACCGCCTTGCGCGTCTACAGTCATGTCGAGCGTATCGAGCATGTGCACACGCCGGGCAACAGCTCCGGCATCGTCGACGGCGCCGCGCTGATGCTGATCGGCTCCGCGGCCAAGGGCAGCGAACTGGGCCTGAAACCACGTGCGCGCATCGTCGCCACGGCGGTGACCAGTACCGATCCGACCATCATGCTCACCGGTCCGGCGCCCGCCACGCGCAAGGCGCTGGCCAAGGCGGGGCTGGCGGTGGATGACATCGATCTGTTCGAGGTCAACGAGGCATTCGCCTCGGTGGTGATGAAGTTCATGAAGGACATGGGCGTGAGCGAGGACAAGGTCAACGTCAATGGCGGCGCGATCGCCATGGGCCACCCGCTGGGCGCCACTGGCTGCGCGATCCTCGGCACGCTGCTCGACGAACTGGAGAAGCGCCAGCTGCGCTATGGCCTGGCCACCCTTTGCGTGGGCGGTGGCATGGGTATCGCCACCATCATCGAACGTATCTAGGAGCTGTCACGGGCGACTGCGCTCGGCCACGCGGCGCTGGAAGTCCAATGATTTCCGCCTTGCCTGAGCTGCGCGCGTGACGCCCCTGAAGCACTCCCCGAATATTTGGGACGTGAAAAAATGACTGACGCCATCCGCTACGAAAAAGGCCAGGACGCTATCGTCGTCCTGACCATGGACATGCCCGGCCAGAGTGCCAACACCATGAACGCGGTGTACCGCGAGGCCATGGCCGAGATCGTCGACCGCCTGGAGGCGGAAAAGGACACCATCGCGGGGATCATCGTCACCTCGGCGAAGAAGACCTTCTTCGCCGGCGGCGACCTCAACGAACTGATCCAGGTCACCCCGGCCGACGCCCAGGGTTTCTACGAGATGATCCTCAAGATCAAGGGCCAGCTGCGCCGTCTCGAGACCCTCGGCAAGCCGGTGGTCGCGGCCATCAACGGCGCCGCGCTGGGTGGCGGCTGGGAGATCGCCCTGGCCTGCCACCAGCGCATCGCCCTGAACGAGCCCCATGTGCAGCTCGGCCTGCCGGAGGTCACCCTGGGGCTGCTGCCCGGTGGCGGCGGCGTGGTGCGCATGGTGCGCATCCTCGGCCTGGAAAAGGCGCTGCCGTACCTGGCCGAAGGCAAGAAGGTGCGCCCGGAGGCAGCGCTCAAGGCCGGGCTGATCCATGAGCTGGCCGGCGACCGCGAGGAGATGCTGGCCAAGGCGCGTGCCTGGATCGTCGCCAACCCGACCGCGCGGCAGCCCTGGGACGTGCAGGGCTACAAGATTCCGGGGGGGACGCCGAGTTCACCGAACGTGGCGCAGATGCTGGCCATTGCCCCGAGCGTGTTGCGCGACAAGACCCGGGGCTGCTTCCCCGCGCCGGAGAAAATCATGTGCGCGGCGGTCGAGGGCGCGCAGGTCGACTTCGACACCGCGCAGATCATCGAGGCGCGCTACTTCACCGAGCTGACCTGCGGCCAGGTGGCGAAGAACATGATCGGCACCTTCTGGTTTCAGCTCAATGAGATCAATGCCGGCGGTTCGCGCCCGCAGGGTTACCCGAAGACCCGGACGAAGAAGGTCGGCGTGCTCGGCGCGGGCATGATGGGTGCGGGTATCGCCTACGTATCGGCAGCGGCGGGTATCGAGGTGGTGCTCAAGGACGTGTCCGTCGAAGCGGCGGAGAAGGGCAAGGGCTACTCGGCCAGGCTGCTGGACAAGAAGGTCGGCAGGGGGCACATGAGCGCCGAGCAGCGCGACGCGTTCCTCGGGCTGATCAAGGCGAGCGACAGCGAGGCGGACTTCGACGGCTGCGACCTGATCATCGAAGCGGTATTCGAGGATCGTGCGCTCAAGGGCAAGGTCACCGCCGCCGCAGAAGCCGCCGCGCTGGGCGATGCGGTGATCGCCTCCAATACCTCGACGCTGCCGATCACCGGCCTGGCGACTGCCGTGGCCAGGCCGGAGAACTTCATCGGCCTGCATTTCTTCAGTCCGGTGGACAAGATGCCGCTGGTGGAAATCATCCGCGGCGAGAAGACCTCCGATGAGACGCTGGCGCGTGGTTTCGACTACGTCATGCAGATCAAGAAGACCCCCATCGTGGTCAACGACAGCCGTGGCTTCTTCACCTCGCGGGTGTTCGGCACCTTCACCAACGAAGGCCTGGCCATGCTTGGCGAAGGCGTCAGCGCAGCGATGATCGAGAACGAGGCACGCAACGCCGGCATGCCGGTCGGCCCGCTGGCGATCAGCGATGAAGTGTCGATGAGCCTGATGAATCACATCCGCCAGCAGACCATCAAGGACCTGGCGGCAGAGGGCAAATCCATCCCCGAGCACCCGGCTTTCGCGGTCATCGACATGATGCTGGGCGAGTACAAGCGTCCAGGCAAGGCGGCGGGCATGGGCTTCTACGACTACCCGGCCGCTGGCAAGAAGCACCTGTGGCCCGAGCTCAAGGCGCGTTTCGAAAAGGCCGATGCGCAGATTCCGCAGCAGGATGTCCGCGACCGGATCCTGTTCATCCAGGCCATCGAAACGGTACGTTGCGTCGAGGAGGGCGTGCTGCAGTCGGTGGCCGATGCCAACGTCGGCTCGATCTTCGGCATTGGCTTCGCCGCCTGGACGGGCGGTGCGCTGCAGTACATCAATCAGTACGGGGTGAAGGACTTCGTCGCCCGCGCGCAGTACCTGGCCGAGCAATATGGCGAGCGCTTCCTGCCGCCGGCGCTGCTGCTGGAGAAGGCGGCCAAGGGCGAGTGCTTCTGAGGCGACTGGTGTGCAAAGAGACGGCCCGATGGGCCGTTTCTTTTTTGGGGAGCGTCCGTCAGGCCGCCTGGCACCAGCCCTGCTGAATGCACACCGCTTCGTGAATGGCCAGCATCTCGCTGTAGCGGGTCGGCATGCGCAGGGTCAGCATGCTGCCGTCATCGAGCTGCAGGGCGGCTTCGCTCTCGAACTGCAGGCCGTCGTCTTGCAGGTGAACGTAGGTGACGCCATAGGCGTCCAGGCTGAGTTGGCTGTGCATGGCGGCTCTCCTTACGGGTCGTCAGCTGGAACGGACGTCGCGGTTTGCCGGTGCCGCAGGGGCAGGGCGAGCCGGGGCGGAGGTCTGGAAGGCGGAAGCAGCGGCGAAGCTGGCGAGCGCGGCATAAATGCTCATGATCGATTTCCTTCTGTGTGATGAGGGCGACTGCCCGGTGAAGTGATATTCACCGCAGGCTCGCCATCACAGAAGTGAATGGTGTGCATGGTAACTATCGAAGCGGCTGATAGCGCCTCGTGCAGCGCCATTGCGTCAGGGCGATGTCAATTTTAATTGACGAATGTTCGCAGCCTTGCACAGGGCTCCGGAACGCCGAATATGCGTGTAAATCAGGCTTGGCTATTTCTTTGTGTGGGGGCATGTGTTAAGAAAAACGCACAAATCGTCCTACCTTCGTGCTCACACAGGAAACCTCATGTCACTGCGTATCTGCATCCTGGAAACTGACATCCTCCGTCCCGAACTGGTCGACCAGTATCAGGGCTATGGCCGTATGTTCGAGCAGCTTTTCGCTCAGCAACCGGTTGCGGCGGAGTTCAGTGTCTACAACGTGGTGGAGGGGCATTACCCGCCCGACAGCGAGCAGTTCGACGCCTACCTGGTGACCGGCAGCAAGGCGGATTCGTTCGGCAGCGAGCCATGGATCCAGACCCTCAAGCAGTACCTGCTCGAGCGCTACCAGCGTGGCGACAAGCTGCTGGGCATCTGCTTCGGTCACCAGCTGCTGGCGCTGTTGCTGGGCGGCAAGGCCGAGCGTGCCGAGCAGGGCTGGGGCGTTGGCGTGCACAGCTATCGCCTGCAGGGCAACCCGGAGTGGATGAGCCCGGCGCTGGACGAGCTGCAACTGCTGATCAGCCACCAGGACCAGGTCACTCGCCTGCCGGAGAAGGCCACGCTGCTGGCGTCCAGCGACTTCTGCCCGATCGGTGCGTACCACATCGAGGATCAGGTGCTGTGCTTCCAGGGCCACCCCGAGTTCATCCACGATTACTCGCGGGCGCTGCTCGAGCTGCGTCAGCAGCACCTTGGCGAGCAGGTCTATCAGCAAGGGGTGGACAGCCTCAAGCACGCCCAGCAGGGCAGTGTGGTGGGCGAGTGGATGATGCGTTTCGTCGCCCAGGGCAAGAAAGCCAAGGTCTGAGCCTGATTCGCAGTCAGAAAGCCCGGATTTCCGGGCTTTTTCATGCCTGCCTGACGGGCAGGAAGTAGGGCGAGAAGCGCTCGTCGCGGCTGGGTGGCGGGCTGCTGCGCTGCCGCTTGAGGCTCTCGGCCAGGTCGAGGTGATGGGCGAGCTTGTGGCTGCACTCGATGTTGCGTGCCACCGCGCCAGCCGAGCCCTTGCCGATGCCGACCAGGGCCAGCAGGGTGGTCAGCAGGGCCATGCCGGCAAGCATCAGCAGGCGGCTCCGTTGGGTTCTGAGCATGGCCGCACCTCAGCTTGGCGAGAGGGCGCGCAACAGCGCCGGCAGCTGGCTGATCAGCGTCTGCAGCGGCGCCGACTGTTCGAAGGTCGGCGTGCTTGGCTTCAGGCTGGCATAGCTCAGCACCAGCACCGTGGAGGTGCTGATCAGATACAGGCCGATGGCTGCGAGGGCGCCGTTGCGGGCCGCTTGTGCGAGGCGTGACATGTCCGTGCTCCAGGTCTTGGGTAGGCGTGGGCACAGAATCGCTCAAGGCATTTCGATTGAATAATGGATGTGCAGCAGAGTAACTATCGATCGTTTTGATGGTTGCCGCGGGTTGTCGGTGCGCACCGACAACCCGCCTGCCAGTCAGGCGCTGGCCAGTTCCGCGTCCATGCTGTTGATGCACTCGCGCATGGCCTGCTGGCAGCGCTCCATCAGCGCCGGCATGTCGTCCAGGCTCAGGCCGGCAGTGGGGATGGCCGGCAGCGAGCGGATCAGGATGCGGCCGCTGTTCCAGCGGTTGAGACGCATGGACCTGGCATAGTTGCTCACGCACACCGGAATGATCGGGACACCGGCGTTGATCGCCATCTGGAAGGCGCCTTTCTTGAATGGCAGCAGGCCACGGCCGAGATTGCGCGTGCCCTCCGGGAACACCCAGATCGAGGTGTCGTGATCACGCAGGGTTGCGGTGGTGGTCAGCATGGCGCGCTTGGCAGCCAGGGCGTTGCTGCGGTCGATCAGCACGTTGCCCGCCAGCCAGTACAGCTGGCCGAAGAACGGCACCCATTTGAGGCTCTTCTTGCCGATGCTCACCGTGCGCCTGGGCACCACGCGGCCCAGCACGTACAGGTCGAAGTTGGACTGATGGTTGGCGATGATCACGCATGAACGCTGGTGTTCCAGCAGCGGGCGGACGTCGGCCTTGAGCTTGAGGCGCAGCAGGCACAGCGCGGGCAGCGAGTAGAGGCGTGCGCAGAGGCGGCTGTTGTCCGGGTTGAAGGGGCGGCACAGGCCGAGCAGCAGGCCGAGCAGCCCGGCGAAGATGAAATGCACGCCCATCAGCAGCATGCGCAGAACGAAGAGCATCGAGGTACGACCGTCAGGGAAGGGGCGCGCAGTGTACGGGCGTTCACTCTGCCGGGCAATTCCCCGGAACTACCAGCTGAGGTTGGCAAACATCATGAATTGTCGCAGATCTTGTCAGCTTTGCCGCTGATGGAGAAAGGGCGCCTTGTGGCGCCCTCTGTCACTGTTCCTGCTCGGCTCTGGCGGGCTTGCCCGGCAGCAGGCCGTCGGCCCTGAACATCGCCTTGATCCCGCGCAGCGCCTGGCGCGTACGGTCCTGGTTCTCGATCAGGGCGAAGCGGACGTGGTCGTCGCCGTAGTCACCGAAGCCCAGACCGGGCGACACGCAGACCTTGGCTTCGGCCAGCAGCTTCTTGGCGAACTCCAGCGAGCCCAGATGCGCGTAGGCCTCGGGAATCTTGGCCCAGACGTACATCGAGGCCTTGGGCTTCTCTACCATCCAGCCGATCTCGTGCAGCCCCTTGACCAGCAGGTTGCGACGCTGGCGGTACTGCTCGGCGATATCGCGCACGCATTGCTGGTCGCCTTCCAGGGCGGCGATGGCGGCCACCTGCAGGGGCGTGAAGGTGCCGTAGTCGTGGTAGCTCTTGATTCGCGCCAGGGCGTTGACCAGCTCGGGGTTGCCGACCATGAAACCGATGCGCCAGCCGGCCATGTTGTAGCTCTTGGACAGGGTGAAGAACTCCACCGCGATGTCCTTGGCGCCTGGCACCTGCATGATCGACGGGGCCTTCCAGCCGTCATAGACGATGTCGGCATAGGCCAGGTCATGCACCACCAGTACGTCGTACTGCTTGGCCAGGGCGACCACGCGCTCGAAGAAGTCCAGCTCCACGCACTGCGCGGTGGGGTTGGAGGGGAAGCCCAGGATCATCATCTTCGGCTTGGGAATCGACTCGCGGATGGCGCGTTCCAGCTCCGCGAAGAAGTCCACGCCCGGCACCAGCGGTACCGAACGCACCTGGGCGCCGGCGATCACCGCGCCGTAGATGTGGATCGGGTAGCTGGGGTTGGGCACCAGCACGGTGTCGCCATGATCCAGGGTGGCCAGCATCAGGTGCGCCAGGCCTTCCTTGGAGCCGATGGTGACGATGGCTTCGCTTTCCGGATCGATCTCCACGTCGTAGCGGTCCTTGTACCAGCGCGAGATGGCGCGGCGCAGGCGTGGAATACCGCGGGAGGTGGAGTATCCGTGGGTGTCTTCGCGCTGGGCGACCTGCACGAGCTTCTCGACGATGTGCGGCGGAGTCGCACCGTCGGGGTTGCCCATGGAGAAGTCGATGATGTCTTCACCGCGACGGCGTGCAGCCATCTTCAGTTCGGCGGTGATGTTGAAGACGTAGGGGGGGAGACGATCGATGCGCGCAAAGCGGCGCTTGGCGTTCTCTGCCATGATTTCCTCGGATACGTAAGCGCCCGGAACCGTCCGAGCGACGTTGGTCACTGCTGTGACCTGGCGGCGACGATACGCCTGTGGCCGCCAGGCTGTCCAGCGCGCTATGCGCCGCTCTGGCGCTTGAGTCGCAGCAGCAGTTCGGCCAGGGCCTGGATGTCCTCGTCAGTGGTACGCCAGGACGAGACGCTCAGGCGGAACGCCGGGCGTCCCTGCCAGCGGGTCGGGCCGAACCAGGCCTCGCCACTGCCCTGGACCGCCTCGCGGATGGCGTCTGTCTGTGCGTCCGAGTCGGCGCGTACCAGCACCTGATTCAGCGGCACCTGGTTGAGCACCTGGTAGCCACCGGCGCTGAGGGCGTCGGCGAGCAGGCGGGCCTGGCGAATGTGTCGGTCGATCATACGCCGCAGGCCGTCGCGGCCGAGGTTGGCCAGTGCCGCCCAGATCGCCACGCCGCGCGCCCGGCGGGAGAACTCCAGGGTCAGGTTGGTCTGCGCGTGGGCACTGGCCATGGCGTAGGCGGCGTCGCTGTTCATCGCCGCAGCCAGGGCGCTGGCGTCCCGGCAGATGGCCATGGCACTGTCGTAAGGGGTGTTGAGCCATTTGTGCCCATCGCAGGTCCAGCTGTCGGCCTGCTCGATGCCGGCGGCCAGGTGCGCCGACGACGAGGCCCGCGCCCAGAGCCCGAAGGCGCCGTCGACATGCACCCAGGCGCCAGCGGCGCGGGCCCTGGGGATCAGTTCGGCGAACGGGTCGAACTCGCCGCTGTTGACCTCGCCGGCCTGCAGGATCAGCAGGCTGCGTGCATCCAGCGGCGGCAGACGCGCCGGGTCGATGCGCCCGCGTTCGTCGACCGGTGCGTAGATCAGCTGATTCATGCCGAAGCCGAGCACGCGCAGGGCCTTCTTCACGGTGACGTGCGCCGTTTCCGAGAGCACCACGCGCAGCGCTGGCGCACCGGTCAGGCCATCACCATCGAAATCCCAGCCCTGCTCGGCGAGCAGCTTGCGCCGAGCGGCGGCGATGCAGGTCAGGGTGCAGGCGGTGGCGCTGGTGCCGAAGCCGACCGCGCTCTGCGCCGGCAGTCCCAGGGCCTGGCATACCCAGCGCCCGGCGACCCGTTCGAGCTGGTCGACCACCGGCGAGTTGTTGAAGGACGAGGCGCACTGGTCCCAGGCCAGCACCAGGCGTTCGGCGGCGGCCGCCGCCGGCAGCGTCGCGCCGATGACGAAGCCGAAGTAGCGCCCGCCGTTGCTTGCCACCGTCGCGGGTGAGCCGATGTCATCGAGCTGGCGCAGCACCTGCTCGGCGGCGTGACCCTGCTCCGGCAGTGGCTGGTCGAAGGCGGCCAGGGCGGCGATGGCAGGGGCGTCGGGGAAGACCCGGCGCGTGGGGGTACCGTCCAGGTAGGCGAGGGCGCGGCGGTCGGCTTCGGCCAGCAGGTCGTGTTCGGTCATGAAGGGTTCCTCGGCTAGGGGTTGTCTACCCTAGCCGAGGCCGGCGGGACGGGGCATACACAGGCGCCGGCGAAGGCGACTGTAACAGTTGCCTGACTGATACAGTCCGTACCGGTACAGTGAACTGTTTCAGCGGTACAGTTGCTCAGCCGCCGAGCATGTCGTGCATGGCGATGATCTGTTCGGCGACCTGGATCAGCTTCTGCTGGCGGCTCATGGCCTGGCGCCGCATCAGGGTGTAGGCATCCTCTTCGTTGCAGCTCTTCATCTTCATCAGCAGGCCCTTGGCCAGCTCCACGCGCTTGCGTTCGGCCAGCTGTGCGTCGCGGGCCTGCAACTGCGCGCGCAAGGCCTGGTCGCTCTCGAAGCGCGCCATGGCGACGTCGAGGATCGGCTGCAGGCGCTGGGCGTGGATGCCCTCGACGATGTAGGCGCTGACACCGCTCTGGATCGCCTGGCGCATCACGCCGGGGTCGTGCTCGTCGGTGAACATGACGATCGGCCGTGGCTGGTCGCGGCTGACCAGGACCACCTGTTCCATGACGTCGCGTCCGGGCGACTCGGTGTCGATCAGGATGACGTCGGGGCGCACCGCCTCGACGCGCTCGGGCAGGTCGATGGTCAGCCCTGATTCGTCGATCACCTCGAAGCCGGCCTCGACCAGCGCGGTCTTGAGGCGGCCGACCTTCTTGGGCGTGTCGTTGATCAGCAGGATACGCAGCATCGATGGCTCTCCGGGCAGTTACAGGGCGGCAGCCGGGCTGTCGGCCAGGGCGTGGAGGTGGAAGCTGCGGGCATAGGCGGCCGGGTCGCTGCCGTCCCAGCAGGTGCCGTCCTGAAGCGTGGAGCTGCGCATCTCGGCGGGTACGGCAATGCCCAGCGCGCTGGCGGCCTGGCGATACAGCGCCAGTTGCTGCACCTGGCGGGCGATGCCGAGGTAGTCCGGGTCGCTGCGCAGCAGGCCCCAGCGGCGGAACTGGGTCATGAACCACATGGCATCGGACAGGTAGGGCTGGTTGACCAGGCCGCCCGCGTGGAAGCGCAGCGGGTGCTCGTCCTGCCAGGTGTGCCCCAGGCCGTCCTGATACTGGCCAAGGAAGCGTGGCGTGATGGCCGACACCGGGGCGTTGACGTATTCGCTGCCGCTGAGCAGCTGGGCGGTGCTGCGCTTGTTCTCTTCGTTGTCGTCGATGAAACGGGCGGCGTCGAGCACGGCCATGATCAGGGCGCGCGCGGTGTTGGGGTTCTGCTCGACGAAGGCGCGGGTGCAACCCAGCACCTTCTCCGGGTGGTCCGGCCAGATCGCCTGGATGGTGGTGACGGTGCAGCCCAGCTGTTCGTCGACGGCCTTGGCGGTCCAGGGTTCGCCGACGCAGAAGCCGTCGATGCGCTGCGCTTCGAGGTGCTCGATCATCTGTGGCGGCGGGACCACCACGCTGTCGACATCGCGCAGCGGATGGATGCCCTGACTGGCCAGCCAGTAGTAGAGCCACATGGCGTGGGTGCCGGTGGGGAAGGTCTGGGCGAAGGTCAGGCGTGCCTCATGCTGGTGCACGTGTTGCCTGAGTGCCTCGCCGTTGGTCACGCCGGCCGCCTGCAGGCTGTGCGACAGGTTGATGCTCTGGCCGTTCTGGTTCAGCCCCATCAGCACGGCCATGTCGGTGGCGGGGGCGCCACCGAGGCCCAGCTGCACCCCGTAGATCAACCCGTACAGGCTGTGCGCGGCATCCAGCTCGCCGCTGAGCAGGCGGTCGCGCAGGCTGGCCCAGGACGTCTGGCGATGCAGCCTGAGGCTCAGCCCGTACTTCTCGGCGAAGCCCTGAGTGGCGGCGACCACCACCGAGGCGGAGTCGCTCAGGGCCATGAAGCCGATGTTCAGGACGCTCTTCTCAGGGGCATCGCTGCCCCAGGCCGGGGCGTCGTCGCGAGGGGTGTCGTGTTCGCTCATGTCGCTTCCTTAACGCTCACGCAAATAACGGCAGCCGTCCATCAGAACGCCGCGCCCGCCTCATGGCGTCACCAGTGACGGTGGGCAGGGATGGTTGGCCATAAAAAAAACGTCGTACCCGATCCGGCGCGGATGCCCGGATCAGATACGACGCCGTTGTCGATCGAGCCTATCCGTCGTTGGAAAGGCTGCTTGCATGGGGTTGAAGCAAGGGGTATGCCAGTGCGTTCAGCGCTCCAGAACCTGCTTCACGCTGGTCTGCGGGATCTGTTGCTTGCGGCCTTCACTATCGGTGAACTGAAGCATGCCGGTATCGGAGTCAAGCTTGGGCTTGCCATCGCTGGTGAGCATCTGGCCGTCAGTGGTCGTGATGATGTACTCGCTGGCGCAGCCGACCAGTCCGAAAAGGCACAGGGCTACGATGATCCATGGCTTCATGATGTGCTCCTGAAAGGTTGCGGGGGAATCCCCACAAATGACGTTAGCTGCTGCCGTAACGTCTGCAAGACAGTGCGGCAAAAGGTCCTTTCCGGCGCCCATGAAAAAGCCCCGCACTGGGCGGGGCTCTTGTCACAACGCTGGGATCAGGCCTGAACGACCGGGATCTGGGCGTTGGCCGCAGCTTCACGGAAGTCTGCGATCTGGTCGAAGCTCAGGTAGCGGTAGATGTCGCCAGCCATGCTGTCGATGTCCTTCGCGTAGGCCATGTACTCCTCGACGGTCGGCAGCTTGCCGAGAATCGAAGCGACCGCAGCCAGTTCGGCAGAGGCCAGGTACACGTTGGCGCCATCGCCCAGACGGTTCGGGAAGTTACGGGTGGAGGTCGAGACCACGGTGGAGTTGGCAGCGACGCGAGCCTGGTTACCCATGCACAGCGAGCAGCCCGGCATTTCCATGCGCGCGCCGGCCTTGCCGTAGATGCCGTAGTAGCCTTCCTCGGTCAGCTGGTGGGCATCCATCTTGGTCGGCGGCGACAGCCACAGACGAGTCGGGATGCCGCCCTTGACCTTGTCCAGCAGCTTGCCGGCAGCGCGGAAGTGACCGATGTTGGTCATGCACGAACCGATGAACACTTCGTCGATCTTGTCGCCGGCCACGGTGGACAGCAGGCGGGCGTCGTCCGGATCGTTCGGGGCGCACAGTACCGGCTCGTTGAGCTCGGCCAGGTCGATCTCGATGATTTCCGAGTACTCGGCGTCCTTGTCGGCTTCCATCAGCACCGGGTTGGCCAGCCAGGCTTCCATCGCCTGGGCACGACGCTCCAGGGTACGGGCATCGCCGTAGCCTTCGCTGATCATCCAGCGCAGCAGGGTGATGTTGGACTGCAGGTATTCGGCAATGGCCGCTTCCGGCAGTTTGATGGTGCAGCCGGCGGCCGAACGCTCGGCGGAGGCGTCGGACAGCTCGAACGCCTGCTCGACGGTCAGGTTGTCCAGGCCTTCGATCTCGAGGATGCGGCCGGAGAAGATGTTCTTCTTGCCTTTCTTCTCGACGGTCAGCAGGCCTTTCTGGATGGCGTAGTAAGGGATCGCATGAACCAGGTCACGCAGGGTGATACCGGGTTGCATCTTGCCCTTGAAGCGCACCAGAACGGATTCCGGCATGTCCAGCGGCATGACGCCGGTGGCGGCGGCGAAGGCCACCAGGCCGGAACCGGCCGGGAAGCTGATGCCGATCGGGAAACGGGTGTGCGAATCGCCACCGGTGCCGACGGTGTCAGGCAGCAGCATGCGGTTCAGCCAGCTGTGGATGATGCCGTCGCCCGGACGCAGGGACACGCCGCCACGGGTGCGGATGAAATCCGGCAGGGTGTGGTGGGTGGTGACGTCGATCGGCTTCGGATAGGCCGCAGTGTGGCAGAAGGACTGCATCACCAGGTCAGCGGAGAAGCCCAGGCAAGCCAGGTCTTTCAGCTCGTCGCGGGTCATCGGACCGGTGGTGTCCTGGGAACCGACGGTGGTCATCTTCGGTTCGCAGTAGGTGCCCGGACGCACGCCTTCGACGCCGCAGGCCTTGCCGACCATCTTCTGCGCCAGGGTGAAGCCCTTGCCGCTGTCAGCCGGTTGCTCCGGCTTCTTGAACAGCTCGGAAGCGCCCAGGCCCAGCTCGGCACGCGCCTTCTCGGTCAGGCCACGGCCGACGATCAGCGGGATACGGCCGCCAGCGCGGACTTCGTCGAGCAGCACCGGGGTCTTCAGTTCGAAGGTGGTGATGACGTCGTCGGTGCCGTGCTTGCAGACCTTGCCAGCGTACGGGTAGACATCGATCACGTCGCCCATGTTGATGTTCGAGACATCGAACTCGATCGGCAGGGCGCCGGCATCTTCCATGGTGTTGTAGAAGATCGGAGCGATCTTGGTGCCGAAGCAGAAACCGCCGGCACGCTTGTTCGGAACGTAGGGGATGTCGTCGCCGAAGAACCACAGCACCGAGTTGGTGGCGGACTTGCGGGACGAACCGGTACCGACCACGTCACCGACGTAGGCGACCGGGAAGCCCTTGGCCTTGATCTCTTCGATCTGCTTCAGCGGGCCGATGGCGCCTTGCTGCTCCGGCACGATGCCGTCGCGGGCCATTTTCAGCATGGCCAGGGCGTGCAGCGGGATGTCGGGGCGCGACCAGGCGTCCGGGGCAGGGGACAGGTCGTCGGTGTTGGTTTCGCCCGGGACCTTGAACACGGCCAGGCTGTATTTCTCGGCGATGGCCGGCTTGTTGGTGAACCACTCGCCATCGGCCCAGGACTGCAGCACGGCCTTGGCGTTGGCATTGCCGGCCTTGGCTTTCTCGGCGACATCGTGGAAGGCGTCGAACATCAGCAGGGTGTGCTTGAGCTGCTCGGCGGCAACGGTGCCGAGGGCGGCATCGTCCAGCAGGTCGACCAGGGTGGCGATGTTGTAGCCGCCCTGCATGGTGCCCAGCAGTTCAGCGGCGCGCTGCTTGCTGATCAGCGGGGAAGTGGCTTCGCCCTTGGCAACGGCAGAGAGGAAACCGGCCTTGACGTAGGCGGCTTCGTCCACGCCTGGCGGCACGCGGTTGGTGATCAGGTCTACGAGGAATTCTTCTTCGCCAGCCGGCGGGTTTTTCAGCAGCTCGACCAGGCCTGCGGTTTGTTCGGCGTTCAGCGGCTGGGGCACGATACCCTGAGCGGCACGCTCTGCTACGTGTTTGCGATAGGCTTCAAGCACAGTTATTACCCTCATCAGTGGTCCCAAAGGGTTGTCCGGGACGCGATCCAGATACTCACGAATCAGGCGCTTTTCGACTTTATGAGCCGATCAGCCGAGATTGCATGAGTCTCTTGTAGAAGCTGCTTTCAAAGTTTTACGCCGGCAGGACGGGTTCTGATGAGGGCTGACGCAGGCACTCGGGGGGACTTCGAGCGGCTGCGTCGCCATCGTACCTGCAGGATCGACTGTGCTCGTGACGCTTTGAAAACAGCTTCCAACGGACATTGGCGCCGTAAAAGGCGGGCCGATTCTACTGGAAAGCGCGGACAAAGTTAAGCCGACGTCCCTGTATTGGTAGGGGTGATCTGGATTAGACAAAGGGCTAAGATGCTCGGCCGTTCTGCTGTCTATATCGCTTTGCCATGTCCAATCAGCGCATCAAGACGCCTTGTGTAGGCTTGTGTTCGACCGTCTATGGCGATGTGGTCTGCCGCGGTTGCAAGCGCTTCCACCACGAGGTGATCAACTGGAACAGCTACGGCGACGAGGAGAAGCGCGCCGTCTGGACGCGCCTGGAAGTCCTGTTGGTGCAGGTGATGGCGGCCAAGCTGGAGGTGTTCGACGAGCAGCGCCTGCGGAGCCAGCTGGAGCAGCGGCAGATCCGCTTCGTGCCGCAGCAGTCGCCCTATTGCTGGGCGTATCAGCTGATCGCGCGCGGCGCGCGCATGATCAATCAGCTGGAGGCTTACGGCATGGTACTGCTCCCGGAGTTTCGCGACTGGGGCCTGCCCGAGCTGCGCGATGCCATCGACCGCGAGTTCTTCCTCCTGTCCGAGGCGCACTACGAGCGCTACATCGCTCCGAAATTCCTGCGCGAAGGCCTGGAAGTAAGGGTCTAGTCCGACACCGGCAGATACAAAAATGCCGCTCGACCTCGAGCGGCATTTTCATTTCCGGGGCAGCTTCAGCGCTGCGCCACCAGTTCTTCGAGGTGGGCGATCACCTCATCCGGCTTGAGCACCAGGACATCGCTTTCCAGTGCATCGAGCACCACCTCGGCCGTGTTGCCGATCAGCGCGCCGGAGAGCCCCGTGCGCGCCACCGTGCCGATCACCGTGACGGCGGCGCCGAGGCGGTGAGCCATTTGCGGGATCACCACGTCGGCAGGGCCCTCGACCACGTGCAGGCGCTCGTCGCTGATGTCGTACTCGGCCTGGAAGCTGCGGCATTGCTCGCGGTAGCGCGCCTCGATGGTCTCTTTCAGCTGGTAGGTCGGATCGACGGCGGACAGCATGGGCGTCGGGTGGGCGGTGATGACGTGCAGGGTGCCCTTGGCCAGCCCGGCGATATCGTAGCCGTGGCTGATGATGCCGGCATGCAGGGTGCGATGCTCGCCATCGGCATTGCCCACATCCACGGCAGCGAGGATGCTGCCGCCGGTCCATGGACGGTCGGTCTTGACCATCAGCACCGGTCCCGGACAGTAGCGCAGGAGCTTCCAGTCCTCGGGGGTGAGCAGGGCTTTCTTCAGGGGGTTGTCCGGCAGGTGCTGCTTGACCACCAGGCTGCAGCCTTCGGCCTGCTGCACGGTGATGATGGTCTGGTGCAGGTTGTCGTGCCAGGACTGCTGGGTGGAGACGCTGAAGCCCTCCTGGGTGAGGCCGCTGCTGAGGTCGTTGAGCCAGGCGCTGTGATCGCCCTTCTTGTCGCACACCAGCAGGTGCAGGTGCGACTGGGTGACTCCAGCTATCAGTTTGGCCCGCTTCAGTGCCAGGCCTTCCGGGTGTTGGGGCTCCATCACCACCAGAATACTGCGAATCGCTTGCATGGTCGTCTCCCTGAGAATGAATAGCGCTTATCCAACTATAGGTGCGCCGGCTTCAGCCGCTCGTTGACCTGTATCAACGCTGTGCTGGTCGACGGGCCTGTCACTCGTATAATGGCCCGCCATTTTCAACCTCGCCAGCACCATGAGCGCTTCAAATATGATGTCAAATGCCGAGCATATTCCGAGTAACGGCGAAGAACCTGTGTCGATCCTGCAGGAAATTCTCGGCTTTCTTGGCGGCGTCGCCACACCGGATGCCTGGCTGGACGAGGCCTTGCGTCAGCAGGAAATCCTGCTGCTCGATCACCGCAATCTGGAGTACAAGGCCGCACAGACAGCCCTGAGCCTCATGGGACGCTACCTGACCAAGACCGAATTGACCGCGAGAATGTCGCGTTTGGCCCGTGAGGAGCTGGTGCACTTCGAGCAGGTGAGCAAGATCATTCGCGGCCGGGGTATCGAGATTCGCCACGTATCGGCCTCGCGCTACGCCGCCGGCCTGCGTGCGCTGCTGCGCAATGGCGAAGTCGAGCGGCTGGTGGACGTGCTGGTGGTGGGCGCCTTCATCGAGGCGCGTTCGTGCGAGCGCTTCGCCGCGCTGGTGCCGCGTCTGGACGCCGAGCTGGCCAAGTTCTACGCGGGGCTGCTGGAAAGCGAAGGGCGCCACTACCGGGGCTATCTCAAGCTCGCTTACCTTTACGGCGATGCGGCCGATGTCGATGCGCGCATCGAGGTGGTGCGGGCCGTGGAGCAGGAACTGATCACCTCGCCGGACGAGCAGTTCCGTTTCCACAGTGGTGTACCGGCATAAGGCCGCCGCGGCGGTGGCGACCTCAGATTGAGCATTTGTACGGGCTACGGTTTGGAGGCGTTTGGCTGGGTAGGGCGGGTGAGACCCGCCGTGAGGGAGATGGATGGCGGGTTTCACCCGCCCTACATCGTTTTCGCGGCTGAAGCCGCTCCTACAGGATTGTATGGCTACGGCTCGGAGGCGTTTGCGGGAGCAAGCTCGAACGGCGCCTGGTTGAAGCCCTCGTCATCGATCTGCAGCGCCCAGCCCTGGCGATCCCAGTCGCCCAGCACGATGCGCCGTGCCGGCTGGCCGTTCACTTCCAGCTCATGCACGGCCGGGCGATGGGTGTGGCCATGGATCAGCGTGCGCACGCCATGCGCGGCCATGACCCTGAGCACTTCCTGCGGCGTGACATCGACGATCTCGCTGGCCTTCATCCGCGTTTGCGCGCGGCTTTCGTTGCGCAGCTTGCGTGCCAGCTTCTGCCGGGTGGCGAGCGGCAGGTTGCGCAGGATCAGCAGTGATAGTGGGTTGCGCAGCCAGCGCCGCAGCTTCATGTAGCCGACATCCAGGGTGCACAGGCTGTCGCCGTGCATCAGCAGTACGCGCTCACCGCCCAGTTGCACCGTGCAGGGATCGCTGAGCAGGGTGCAGCCGGCCTCGCGGCAGAATGCCTTGCCGATGAGAAAGTCGCGGTTGCCGTGCATCAGATGGATGCGCGTGCCGGCATCGCTCAGCTCGCGCAGGGCGCGGGCGATCTCATGCTGGAAGGGCGACATGCCGTCGTCGCCGATCCAGACCTCGAAGAAGTCGCCAAGGATGTACAGCGCCTCGGCCTGGCGCGCGCGCGTGGCGAGAAAATGCAGAAACGCCCGGGTGATGTCCGGGCGTTTCTCTTCGAGGTGCAGATCGGAGATCAGCAGGATCATTTCGTTCAACAGGCCGATGAAAAAGGTAGCGAGCGACGGCTAGGCTAGGCGCGGATGGCCGAGGATGCGCAGTTTACGAGTTGTAAATGAGCAGTCCGAGGCCGGCCGCAACGACGCATGGCCTAGCGCAGTAGTTTTTCGTCGGTCTGTCAGACGACTTCGGCCTTTTCGATGATCACGTCGTCGACCGGTACGTCCTGGTGGCCGGCTTTCATGGTGGTGGAGACGCCCTTGATCTTCTCGACCACGTCCATGCCTTCGACCACTTCACCGAACACGGCGTAGCCCCAGCCCTGAACGGTCGGTGCGCTGTGGTTGAGGAAGCTGTTGTCGGCGACGTTGATGAAGAACTGCGCGCTGGCCGAATGCGGCTCCATGGTGCGGGCCATGGCGACGGTGCCGACCTTGTTGGCGACGCCGTTGTTGGCTTCGTTCTTGATCGGTGCACGGGTCGGCTTCTGCTTCATGCCCGGCTCGAAACCGCCGCCCTGGATCATGAAGTTGCCGATCACACGGTGGAAGATGGTGCCGTCGTAGTGGCCTTCCTTCACGTATTGCTCGAAGTTGGCCACGGTTTCCGGGGCCTTGTCGGCGAACAGGTTCAGGGTGATGACGCCGTGGTTGGTGTGCAGTTTGATCATGATCGTATCCGTGATGAGGCAGGTTCGAGCGCTCGGCTCGTGGATGAACAGCGCTTGTCAGGGTGGCATGCACCCTGTCAGGGGCTTGACAGGTTGGTTATGATACGGACTTTGCCCGAGGCGGCCTACCCTGTGCCGCGCCAGTATTGTTAAGGACACCATGAGCAAGCCCACCGTCGAAAAAGCCGCCAACTTCCTGCGCCCCATCGTCCAGGCCGATCTGGACAGCGGCAAGCACGCCCAGATCGTGACCCGCTTTCCGCCGGAGCCCAACGGCTACCTGCACATCGGTCATGCCAAGAGCATCTGTCTGAACTTCGGCCTGGCCGAAGAGTTCGGCGGCCAGTGCAACCTGCGTTTCGACGACACCAACCCGGCCAAGGAAGACCAGGAATACATCGACGCGATCAAGGCCGACGTCGAGTGGCTGGGCTTCAAGTGGGCGGGCGAGGAGCGCTACGCCTCCAACTACTTCGACCAGCTGCATGCCTGGGCCATCGAGCTGATCAAGGCGGGCAAGGCCTTCGTCTGCGATCTGAACGCCGAAGAAATGCGCGAATACCGTGGCAACCTCACCGAGCCGGGCAAGAACAGCCCGTTCCGTGAGCGTTCGGTGGAGGAGAACCTGGACCTGTTCGCCCGCATGAAGGCCGGCGAGTTCGCGGACGGCGCCCGTTCGCTGCGTGCCAAGATCGACATGGCCTCGCCGAACATCAACCTGCGCGACCCGATCCTCTATCGCATCCGCCACGCCCATCACCACCAGACGGGCGACAAGTGGTGCATCTACCCGAGCTACGACTTCACCCACGGTCAGTCCGACGCGATCGAGGGCGTGACGCACTCGATCTGCACCCTGGAGTTCGAGGATCACCGTCCGCTGTACGAATGGTTCCTGGCCAACCTGCCGGTGCCGGCGGCGCCGCGTCAGTACGAATTCGCCCGCCTGAACCTGAACTACACCATCACCAGCAAGCGCAAGCTCAAGCAGCTCGTCGACGAGAAACACGTCGATGGCTGGGACGACCCGCGCATGTCGACGCTGTCCGGTTACCGCCGTCGCGGTTACACCCCGGCGTCGATCCGCACCTTCTGCGACATGATCGGCGTCAACCGTGCCGGCGGCCTGGTGGATATCGGCATGCTGGAATTCGCCATTCGTGACGACCTGGACGCCAACGCCGCGCGCGCCATGTGCGTGCTCAAGCCGCTCAAGGTGGTGATCACCAACTACCCGGAAGGCCAGGTCGAGAACCTCGAGCTGCCGCGCCACCCGAAGCAGGACATGGGCGTGCGCGTGCTGCCGTTCTCCCGCGAGATCTACATCGATGCCAGCGACTTCGAGGAAACTCCGCCGGACGGCTTCAAGCGTCTGATCCCCGGTGGCGAAGTGCGCCTGCGCGGCAGCTACGTGATCCGCGCCGACGAGGCCGTCAAGGACGCCGCCGGCAACATCGTCGAGCTGCGTTGCTCCTACGACGAGAACACCCTCGGCAAGAACCCGGAAGGGCGCAAGGTCAAGGGCGTGATCCACTGGGTGCCGGCGGCCGAGAGCGTGGCCTGCGAAGTGCGCCTGTACGATCGCCTGTTCCGTTCGGCCAACCCGGAGAAAGCGGAAGAGGGCGGCAGCTTCCTCGACAACATCAACCCGGATTCGCTGGTGGTGCTCACCGGTTGCCGTGCCGAGCCGTCGCTGGCCCAGGCTACTGCCGATGATCGCTTCCAGTTCGAGCGCGAAGGCTACTTCTGCCTGGACAAGGACTCGACCGCCGATGCCCTGGTGTTCAACCGTACCGTGACCCTGCGCGACTCCTGGGGGCAATAACGGCTGGCAAATCGCTGCGCTCGATCGGGCAGCGTCGATGCGAGGTTGGCAAAGCGTTTGCTCACCTCGCCCCGCGTTGCCTGATCATCGCGCGCTGCCTTGCAAGCCGTGCTTGAGGAATTAGAGAAAGATGCTGAGCATTTACAACACCCTGAGCAAGACCAAGGACGCCTTCCAGCCGCTGATCGGCAACCAGGTGCGCATGTACGTGTGCGGCATGACCGTGTACGACTACTGCCATATCGGTCACGCCCGCGTGATGGTCGCCTTCGACGTGGTCACCCGCTGGCTGCGTCAGCGCGGCTATGACGTGACCTACGTGCGCAACATCACCGACATCGACGACAAGATCATCCGCCGCGCCAACGAGAACGGCGAGCCGTTCGAGGCGCTGGTCGAGCGCATGATCGCCGCGATGCACGAGGACGAAGCGCGTCTGTCCGTGCTGCGCCCGGACATCGAGCCGCGCGCCACCGGCCATATCGCCGGCATGCACCAGATGATCCAGACCCTGATCGACAAGGGCTTCGCCTATGCGCCGGGCAATGGCGACGTGTACTACCGCGTCACCAAGTTCGAGACCTACGGCAAGCTGTCGCGGCGCAAGATCGACGAGCTGAAGATCGGCGCGCGCATCGAAGTCGACGAAATCAAGGAAGATCCGCTGGACTTCGTTCTGTGGAAAGGCGCCAAGCCGGGTGAGCCGAGCTGGGACTCGCCGTGGGGCAAGGGCCGTCCCGGCTGGCACATCGAGTGCTCGGTGATGTCCACCTGCTGCCTGGGAGAGACCTTCGACATCCACGGCGGTGGCCCGGACCTGGTGTTCCCGCACCACGAGAACGAGATCGCGCAGAGCGAGGCGGCGACCGGCAAGCAGTACGCCAAGGCCTGGATGCATGCCGGGGCGGTGCGCGTCGATGGCGAGAAGATGTCCAAGAGCCTGGGCAATTTCTTCACCATCCGCGAGGTGCTGGAGAAGTATCACCCGGAGGTGGTGCGTTACCTGCTGGTGTCCAGCCATTACCGCAGCCCGATCAACTACTCCGAAGAGAGCCTCAAGGAAGCCAAGGGCGCCCTGGAACGCTTCTACAACGGCCTCAAGGGCCTGCCGGAGCTGGCGCCTGCCGGTGGCGAAGCCTTCGTCGAGCGCTTCGGCGCGGCGATGGACGATGACTTCAACTCGCCGGAAGCCTGTGCGGTGCTGTTCGAGATGATCCGTGAGGTCAACCGCCTGCGCGAATCCGACGTGCAGGCCGCTGCCGGCCTGGCCGCCCAGCTCAAGCAGCTGGCCGCCGTGCTGGGCGTGCTGCAGCTGGAGCCGGAAGCCTTCCTTCAGGCGGGCGCTGCCGGCAAGGTCGATGCGGCCGAGGTCGAGGCACTGATCGCCGCGCGCCTGCAGGCGCGTGCCGAGAAGAACTGGGCGGAAAGCGACCGCATCCGTGACCAGATCACCGCCATGGGCGTGGTACTGGAAGACGGCAAGGGCGGTACCACCTGGCGCTTGGCCGAGTAAGCCCCGACGCTGAACGACGAAGGCCGCTGTGAAGCGGCCTTCGTCATTTTCGGGGGGGCTCCGTGGTGGCGGCCATGGGGTTGCGCGCATCGAAACGCTGCGCCCAGCGGTGTTCACGGAAACGCTCGACGATGAAGTCGATGAACACCCGCGTCTTGGCCGGCAGCAGCTTCTGCGCACTGAAGTAGAGGCTCAGGCTGCCGGTGTCCACGTACCAGTCCGGCAGCACCCGTTGCAGCTCACCGCGCTGCAGGTAGGGCAGCGCGTGCACGGTGCTGACCAGGGTGATGCCCAGGTCCTGCAGGGCGGCATGACAGGCGGCCTCGGGGTCGTTCATGGTCATGCGCCGGTTCAGCTCCAGGGTGGCCTGGCGCTCATCCGCCGTGCGCAGGGGCCAGCTGCGTACGCGCCCGGTCTGCGGCGAGCGGATCAGGATACCGTCATGCCGTGCCAGGTCCTCCGGCGTCCGAATGACAGCATGCCTGGCGAGATAGCCTGGCGAGGCCAGCAGCACCCGATGAGCGGGGGCCAACTGGCGAGCGATCGCACCGGGCGGTAGCTCGAAGCCGCCGCCGATCGCCGCATCGAAGCCTTCTCCGATCAGGTCCACGGCGCGGTTGTCGAAGTGCCAGTCTGGGGTGATCGCCGGATAGCGGGCGAGGAAGTCGCTCAGGTGCGGCAGGATGTAATCACGGCCGAAGGCGACGCCCATGCTCACCTTGAGCCGGCCAGCGGGCTGGCCCTGGCTGCTGGCGAGATTGGCCACCGCGCTCTGGATGCTCGCCAGCCCGCCGCTCACCTGCGCGAGAAACCGCTCGCCGGCCTCGGTCAGCGTCAGGCGCCGGGTGCTGCGCAGGAACAGGCGCACTCCGAGGCTGGACTCCAGGCGCGCCACGTTCTTGCCGACAGCGGCGGGGGTCAGGCCCAGGCGCCTGGCGGCCTCGGCGAAACTGCCGGCTTCTGCCGTGCGGACGAAACATTCGATGCTGCTGAGGGTTTCCATGGGTCACCTGTAAACCATTGGTATCGAATGAATATAGCAATTGCCGGCTTATTGGTTGTGAGTCCTGGGTGAATACTGAGTCCGTGTCCCAATCAAACCTCAGTTCCAGGAGATTCCCATGAGCATCAAGAAAACCCTCGAAGGCAAAGTCGCATTCATCCAAGGTGGTTCGCGCGGCATTGGCGCCGCGATCGCCCAGCGCCTGGCGCAGGAAGGCGCTGCAGTGGCCCTGACCTACGTGTCCTCTGCTGCGGGTGCACTCGACGTCGTGGCCGGGATCGAAGCGGCCGGTGGCCGCGCCATCGCGATTCAGGCCGACAGTCGTGACGAACAGGCGATTCGTGCCGCCATCCGCCATACGCTGGAGAGTCTCGGTGGCCTCGATATTCTGGTGAACAATGCCGGTGTGCTGGCCGTCGCCCCCATCGAAACCTTCAGCATCGAGGATCTGGACCGCACGCTGGACGTGAACGTGCGCAGCGTGGTGATCGCCAGCCAGGAGGCTGCCCGGGTGATGGGCGAGGGCGGGCGGATCATCACCATCGGCAGCACCAACGCCGAGCGCATGCCGTTCGCCGGTGGCTCCGTCTATGCCTTGAGCAAGGCGGCGGTGGCCGGCTTCACCAAGGGGCTGGCCCGTGACCTGGGGCCGCGCGGCATCACGGTCAACAACGTTCAGCCTGGCCCGGTGGATACCGACATGAACCCCGATCAGGGTGATTTCGCCGAGTCGCTGAAGCAGACCATGGCCCTGCCGCGTTATGGCAAGGCAGAGGAAATCGCCAGTTTCGTGGCGTACCTGGCAGGCCCCGAAGCGGCCTACATCACCGGCGCCAATCTGACGATCGACGGTGGTTTCTCGGCCTGACCTCAGCGTCGTGTTTGGCTCACGAGCTGCGCCGGCTAGGGTGCAATGGCCTCGAGCAGTTGCAGCGCCAGGCGCACACGCTCGGCGTTGGGGTAGTTGCGGTTGGCGAGTATCACCAGCCCGGTGTCCCGTGCGGGCAGCAGCAGGATGTAGGCGCCGAAGCCATTGGTCGAGCCGGTCTTGTTCAGCAGCAGATCGCCTTCGGCAGGCTTGGCCACGGCGAAGCGCTCGACGGGATGCGGCTGCAGGGCCATGTCGGCGGAGTTGCCAGCCTGCAGCTGTTCCAGGCTGATGGGGTAGGCGTAGCGTTCCCAGCCGAGGGCCTGGGTCATGTCACCGACCTGGTAGTAGCCGCGATGAGTGGCGCTGACGGCCTGGTGCAGCGGCGAGGGCAGGCGATCCGGGTGCAGGTTGACCTCGATGAAGCGCAGCATGTCGGTGGCGCTGGATTTCAACCCGTAGGCTTCGCCATCCAGGGCGCCGGGGCCTACGCGCATGGCCTTGTCGTCGCGGTAGCCCCAGGCGTAGTGCTGCATCTGCCCGGCCGGTATCTGCACGTAGCTTTCCTGCATGCCCAGTCGTGGCAGCAGGTCCTGCTCCATCACCTGCTGGAAGGGTTCGGCCAGGCTGGCCGCCGCCAGGTGGCCGAACAGGCCGATGCTCGGGTTGGAATACAGGCGACGGGTGCCGGCCGGATAGACGGCCTGCCAGTTGCGATAGTAGTCGAGCATCTGCCGCTCGTCGCCTACCGCGTCCGGGAACTGCAGCGGCAGGCCGCCGGCGCTGTAGGTCGCCAGGTCCAGCAGGCTGATATGGTCGAACGCGCTGCCTTGCAGGGCTGGCAGGTACTGGCTGGCGTTGTCGCTGAGGTTCAGGGTGCCACGCGCCTCCGCGTAGGCGCCGAGGGTGGCGGTGAACAGTTTGCTGATCGAGCCCAGCTCGAACAGCGTGTGACGATCCACGGCCTGGCCGCTTTCGCGGGAGGCGACGCCATAGTCGAAGAAGTGCTGCTGCCCCTTGTGGCTGATGGCGATGGCCATGCCGGGGATGGCGTAGGCCTGCATCACGGGCTTCACGGCGGCATCGACGGCCGGGCGCAGTTCGGCGAGCGCGTTCTGGCTGGCCAGGCAGAGGCCGAGTGCGGCGAGCAGGGGGCGTAGGGAGGAGGGCATGAGCGTTCCTTGTCAGTTCATCGGTGGCAATCGGCGCGGGACCGAGGTCTTCTTGACGATGGCGGTGTTGGTTTCGGCATGGCCGTTGAGGCGATCGAGCACCTCGTCCAGCTGTTCCATGGAGCGCACGTGCAGGCGCGCGATGAAACAGTCCTCGCCGGTGACCTTGTCGCATTCGGTGAATTCGGGGGTGGCCTGGATCAGTCGTTCGACTTCGTGCAGTTTGCCGGGCAGCGGCCTGACGCGAACGATGGCCTGCAACTGGTAGCCGAAATGCCGTGGGTCGATCTCCACGGTGTAGCCCCTCAGCACGCCGCGCTCCTCCAGGCGGCGCAGGCGTTCGGCCACGCTGGGAGAGGACAGGCCACTGAGCTGCGCCAGTGCTTTCAGCGAGCGCCGCGAGTCGGCCATCAATGCGGCGATCAGGGTCTGGTCGATTTCATCGGTCATTGCAGGCCTCGTTAGGTAAAAGCCGGAATCTGCCGTTGTAAAAAAGGTGAGGGCTTGATTCTGCCTCAGATTCTCCATGGAGCGAGAAGTTGCACCTTCGCATAATGGCAGCTCATCTCAATGAGGATCGACCCGTGGACGACAAGCTCAAGCGTGGCTCGCTGGAAATGATCGCCGCCATGCTGATTTCCGGCACCATCGGCTGGTTCGTGCTGCTCTCCGGCCAGGCGGTGGTGGACGTGGTGTTCTGGCGCTGCCTGATCGGTGGCGGCACGTTGCTGCTGGTCTGCGCCGCGCTCGGTCTGTTGCGTGCCGAGCTGCTCGGGCGACGCGTGCTGCTGCTGGGCGTGCTCAGCGGCGTGGCCATCGTCGGCAACTGGCTGCTGTTGTTCGCCTCCTACGCGCAGGCCTCCATCGCCGTCAGCACGGTGGTGTACAACGTTCAGCCGTTCATGCTGGTGGGGCTGGCGGCGCTGTTTCTCGGCGAGCGCCTGACCTGGCTCAAGCTCGCCTGGCTGGCCCTGGCGTTCGTCGGCATGCTGGCCATCGTCAGTGCTCATGGCCGGGGTGCCGTGGCCGGCGCCAACTACCTGATGGGCATCGGGTTGGCGCTGGGGGCGGCGCTGCTCTATGCGATCGCCGCATTGATCGTCAAACGCCTCAGCGACACGCCGCCGCACCTGATCGCGCTGATCCAGCTGGTGACCGGGGTGATCCTGCTGGCGCCGCTGATGGGGCGTGAACTGCCGCAGGGCGAGGTCGCCTGGGCCAGCCTGCTGGCCTTGGGGCTGGTGCATACCGGGTTGATGTACCTGCTGCTGTATGGCGCGATCCAGAAACTGCCGACGGCGGTGACCGGCGCACTGTCATTCATCTACCCGGTGGCGGCGATTCTGGTCGACTGGCTGGCCTTCGACCACTGGCTGAGCCCGCTGCAGTGGTTCGGTGTCGCGGCCATCCTGCTGGCGGCGGCGGGCATGCAGCGCGGATGGCGGCCGGCTGTCTGGGTGCGGCGCGTGATCAAGGCCTGACGCCCTGTTCACGCAGGCGCTTGTACAGGGTGTTGCGGCTCAGGCCGAGGTGGCGCGCCAGGTAGGAGATATTGCCGCCGCAGGCCTGGTACTGGCTGGCCAGGTCGTCGCTGTCTGCCACGGGCAGTGACGGCTGCGGCGCCGCGCCGGGCAGGTCGGTGAAAAAGTCGTCCGGCAGGTGTTCGGCGCGAATCGGCTGGTCGTCGGCCATGGCCAGCGCGACGCGCAGCACGCTGCTGAGCTGGCGCAGGTTGCCCGGCCAGGGGTGGCGCTGGAACAGTTCGAGTACCTCGCGACTGAGCCCCGCCCACTGCCTGGGTTCGCGGTGCTGTTCCCAGAGCTTCTGGAACAGGGCCGCCTTGTCGGTGCGTTCGCGCAGCGGCGGCAGCTCCAGGTTCAGGCCGCTGATGCGGTAGTAGAGGTCGGCGCGAAACTGGCCATTGTCGATGTCCTGGCGCAACGGGCGGTTGGTCGCGGAGATCAGGCGCACGTCCACCGGGTGCAACTCGCTGCTGCCCAGCGGCTGCACGCAGCGTTCCTGCAGGACACGCAGCAATCGGGCCTGGACGCGCAGCGGCATGTCGCCGATTTCGTCGAGAAACAGCGTGCCCTTGTGCGCCTTGCGGATCAGGCCGACATGGCCCTTCTGGCTGGCGCCGGTGAAGGCGCCTTTCTCGTAGCCGAACAGCTCCGACTCCACCAGCTCCGCCGGGATGGCGGCGCAGTTGACCGCGATGAACGCCTGGCTGGCGCGTGAGCTGGAGCGGTGCAGGGCCTTGACGAAGACCTCCTTGCCGGCGCCGGTTTCACCCTGCACCAGAATCGGGATGTCCTTCTCCAGCAGGCGTTCGGCCTGGCGAATGGCCTTGTCCACTCTGGCGTCGCCCAGGTTGAGTGCGTGCAGGTGCGGCTCCTGCTCGCTGCGGCTGGTCAGCGGCGGGCGGAAGTCGCGGGGTTGAACGGGGGCTGGCCGGGTAGGGCGGCGTACCCGTGCGTGGAAGCGAAAGTGGCCGCTGGTGCGCAGGTTGAAGGGCAGGTTGTCCGGCTGGTTGAGCAACTGCTGCAGCGGCACGTCGAACAGCTGCTCGATGGCGCAGTAGGCAAGGGGTTGCCCGAGCAGGTTGTCGGCGCGGCGGTTCGCCGAGACCACGTGGCCCTGCTCGTCGAACACCACCAGCCCGGCCCAGGGGCTGTCGAGGTTGTCCAGGCTGGTATTGAAGCTGAGCAGGTGGTACTGCTCGGCGAACAGCTTGAGGATCAGGCGGTTCTCCACCGACTGGCTCATCATCTTGACCATGCCCAGGGTGTGCGCGGGCGGCAGGTAGCTGTCGCTGGACACGTCGAGCACGGCAACCATGCGCCGCTGCTCGTCGAAGATCGGTGAGGCCGAGCCGGTCATGAAGCGGTTGGCCTTGAGGAAGTGCTCGTCGTGCTGGATGTGCACGGCCTGGCCGCAGCTGAGCGCGGTGCCGATGGCATTGGTGCCGGTGTAGCGCTCCAGCCAGCTGGCGCCGGCGACGAAGCCCGCGGCCTGGCGCGGTTCGATGAAACGCTGGTCGCCCCAGGACTGCAACAGCCGGCCCTGCTCGTCGGCGAGCATGATCAGGCAGTTGGAGTTGGCCAGGATGGTGCCGTAGTAGGGCAACACTTCCTGGTGGGTGGTCTGTACCAGTGCCTGGCGGCTCTCCAGCAGGGCCGAGAGTTCACCGGGAGGGGGCGGGTCGAAGCAGGGCGGACTCTGGTGGGTCAGGCCGTAGTCACGGCAGCGCGACCAGGATTGCTCGATGATGGTGTCGTGCGCCTGCGCGCGGGCAGCTTCTGTCATGGACGCTCTCTTCTTGTAGGTTCGCGATCTGCGCCGCGATGTGCTCGCGACCTGCGTCGCGTCCGTCCAGTCTTGTTCAAAACTGTTCAAAGTCAACAGTCGAACTGTTCAGTTGTTCACATCCGCTTGTGCAAAGCTGTTCATTCAGGTCGCGATGAGCTTTCCAGGAGTTTCGCGTTTTTTCTTGTTTATCAGATGGATAGTTGATGTTTTTCGGCCCTGGCATGCTTGTCGCTAAGGTGTTCGTAATCGAATGGCACGACAAGAAAAAGGACAGGCCATGTCGCTCAAGCTCGAACACGTCACCCGTATCGTCGACGGCCAGGTGCATATCGATGATGCCTGCCTGAGTTTCGAACCCGGCTCTTTCAACGTCCTGCTGGGCCGCACCCTGGCCGGCAAGACCAGCCTGATGCGCCTGATGGCCGGCCTGGATCGACCCAGCAGCGGCCGCGTGCTGATGAACGGCGCCGATGTCACCGGCGTCCCGGTGCGTCAGCGCAACGTGTCGATGGTCTATCAGCAGTTCATCAACTACCCGACCCTGACGGTGTTCGAGAACATCGCGTCGCCGCTGCGCCAGGCCGGAATGGCCAGGGAGCTGATCGCCGACAAGGTCGAGAGCACGGCACGCATGCTGCGCATCGACAACCTGCTGTCACGCTACCCACTGGAACTGTCCGGTGGTCAGCAGCAGCGCACGGCCATGGCGCGGGCACTGGTCAAGGACGCGTCGCTGATCCTCTTCGACGAGCCCCTGGTCAACCTCGACTACAAGCTGCGCGAGGAGTTGCGCCAGGAAATGCGCGAGCTGTTCCAGGCGCGCCACACCATCGCCATCTACGCCACCACCGAGCCGAACGAGGCGCTGGCCCTCGGTGGCACCACCACCATCCTGCACGAGGGGCGGGTGGTGCAGAGTGGCAAGACCGCCGATGTCTATCACCGTCCGCAGCAGGTGCTGGCCGCCGAGCTGTTCTCCGAGCCGGCGATCAACCTGATGCCGGGGCGGATCAGCGGCAGCGAGGTGAGCTTTGCCGACTGCGTGCACTTTCCGCTCAATCAGGACCTGCGCGACATCGCCGAGGGCGAGTACCGTTTCGGCGTGCGCCCGAGCCATATTGGCCTGGTGCCGTCGAACGACGATGACCTGGAGCTGGCGGTCACCGTGGAGCTGGCCGAGATCAGCGGCTCGGAAACCTTCCTGCACGTGCGCAACGAACAGTTCGTGCTGGTGCTGCACCTGCCGGGCGTGCACGAGTACGCGGTGGATACGCCGATACTCATCTACATCCCGACCCACAAGCTGTTCGTCTTTGCCGCCGATGGGCAATTGGTCCAGGCACCCAGTCGTCGCCAGGGGAGGGCTGCCTGATGGCCGAGATTCGTCTGCACAACCTCGCGCACAGCTACAGCGGCGCACCGAAGGCGGCGGAAGATTATGCGATCCGCGAGATGAACCACATCTGGCAGCAGGGCGGTGCCTACGCGCTGCTGGGGCCCTCGGGCTGCGGCAAGTCGACCCTGCTCAACATCATCTCCGGCCTGCTCAGCCCGTCCCAGGGCGAGGTGCAGTTCGACGGCAAGGCGGTCAACGCATTGTCGCCGCAGCAGCGCAACATCGCCCAAGTGTTCCAGTTCCCGGTGGTCTACGACACCATGACGGTGTTCGACAACCTGGCCTTCCCGCTGCGTAACCAGGGCATGGACGAGGCGCGGATCACCAGCAAGGTGCATGAGATCGCGGAGGTGCTCGAACTCCATCCGCTGCTGCGCAAGAAGGCGCGCAACCTCACCGCCGACGAGAAGCAGAAGGTGTCCATGGGGCGTGGCCTGGTGCGTGACGACGTATCGGCGATTCTCTTCGACGAGCCGCTGACGGTGATCGACCCGCACCTGAAGTGGAAGCTGCGGCGCAAGCTCAAGCAGATCCACGAGCAGTTCAACATCACCATGGTCTACGTCACCCACGATCAGCTGGAGGCTTCCACCTTCGCCGACAAGATCGCGGTGATGTACGGCGGGCAGATCGTCCAGTTCGGTACGCCGCGCGAACTGTTCGAGCGCCCCGGACACACCTTCGTCGGCTACTTCATCGGCAGCCCGGGGATGAACCTGATCGACGTGCAGCGCTGCGAGGGTGGCGTGCGTTTCGCCGATACCGTGCTGCCGCTTTCCGACGCGCTCAACCAGCGCCTGGCCGAACTGGACGGAAGGCGGCTGCAGGTGGGCATCCGCCCCGAGTTCGTGCATGTCTGGGACGGCGCCTATGAAGACGCGCTGTGCGGGCGCGTGCTGCACGTCGAGGACCTCGGCACCTACAAGATCCTCACCTTCGACCTCGACGGCCAGGTGCTCAAGGCACGCCTGCAGGAGGACCAGCCGGTGCCACGCGAACAGGTCTACCTGAGCTTTCCGGCGCAGTGGCTGATGCTCTATGCCGATGACTACCTGGTGGAGGTGGCGCCATGAAGGTACAGAACAACAAGGCCTGGTGGCTGGTCCTGCCGGTGTTCCTGCTGGTGGCCTTCAGTGCCATCGTGCCGATGATGACGGTGGTCAACTACTCGGTGCAGGACATCTTCGATCCGGCCACGCGCTACTTCGTCGGCGTCGACTGGTATCGCCAGGTGTTGCAGGACCCGCGCCTGCACGACTCGCTGCTGCGCCAGTTCATCTTCTCCGCCTGTGTGCTGCTGATCGAGATTCCGCTGGGCATCGCCATCGCCCTGTGCATGCCGACCCGAGGGCGCTGGGCGTCACTGTGCCTGATCCTGATGGCCATCCCGCTGCTGATTCCATGGAACGTGGTGGGCACCATCTGGCAGATCTTCGGCCGTGCCGACATCGGCCTGATGGGCTGGGCGCTGAACAAGCTGGGCCTCAGCTACAACTATGCCGCCAACACCATGGATGCCTGGGTGACGGTGCTGATCATGGACGTCTGGCACTGGACGTCGCTGGTGGCGCTGCTGTGCTACTCGGGCTTGCGGGCGATACCCGACGTCTACTACCAGGCGGCGCGCATCGACCGTGCGTCGAACTGGGCGGTGTTCCGCCATATCCAGCTGCCCAAGCTGAAGAGCGTGCTGCTGATCGCGGTGATGCTGCGCTTCATGGACAGCTTCATGATCTACACCGAGCCGTTCGTGCTGACCGGGGGCGGCCCGGGCAACGCCACCACCTTCCTCAGCCAGACCCTGACGCAGATGGCCATCGGTCAGTTCGACCTGGGCCCGGCGGCGGCGTTCTCGCTGGTCTACTTCCTGATCATCCTGCTGGTGTCCTGGCTGTTCTATACCGCCATGACCCACGACGACAAGAATCGCTGAGGCCGACCATGATGCTACGCAAACGCCTGGCTCTGCTGATCTACTTCCTCTTCCTGCTGGTGCCGATCTACTGGCTGCTGAACATGTCGTTCAAGAGCAACACCGAGATTCTCGGTGGCCTGAGCCTGTGGCCGCAGCATTTCACCCTGGAAAACTACCGGGTGATCTTCACCGATCGCAGCTGGTACGAGGGCTATCTCAACTCGCTGTACTACGTCAGCCTCAACACCCTGATTTCGCTCAGCGTGGCGCTGCCGGCGGCCTATGCCTTCTCGCGCTACCGCTTCCTCGGCGACAAGCACCTGTTCTTCTGGCTGCTGACCAACCGCATGGCGCCGCCGGCGGTGTTCCTGCTGCCGTTCTTCCAGCTGTATTCGTCCATCGGCCTGTTCGACACCCACATCGCCGTGGCGCTGGCGCACTGCCTGTTCAACGTGCCGCTGGCGGTGTGGATCCTGGAAGGGTTCATGTCCAGCGTGCCCAAGGAAATCGACGAGACGGCCTATATCGACGGCTACAGCTTCCCGAAATTCTTCGTGAAGATCTTCATCCCGCTGATCCGTTCCGGCATCGGCGTCACGGCTTTCTTCTGCTTCATGTTCTCCTGGGTCGAGCTGCTGCTGGCGCGCACCCTGACATCCGTGGACGCCAAGCCCATCGCCGCGGTGATGACCCGTACGGTATCCGCGTCGGGGATCGACTGGGGCGTGCTGGCCGCCGCCGGGGTGCTGACCATCATTCCCGGCATGCTGGTGATCTGGTTCGTTCGCAATCATGTGGCCAAGGGCTTTGCCCTCGGTCGCGTGTAAGGAGGTTCGTCATGAGCTGGATGGCCTGGACTCTACCGACTGCGCTGTTCTTCGCCGTCATCGCCGTGCTGCTGGCCGGCATGACGCTGGTGGAGCTGCGCTGGCCTTGCGTGGAACGCAAGGGCTTTCTGCCGATCGCCACGACCCGTGGCGACCGGTTGTTCATCGGTCTGCTCGGTAGCGCCTACCTGCACCTGCTGGTGATAGGCGTGACCGACTGGAGCGTGTGGATAGCGTCACTGCTATCGCTGTTGTGGTTGTGCGCAGTCATGCGCTGGGGCTGAGCCGGGCTGCCACCGGTTTGCCTCTCCCATATCCTGAGATGGAGGTCTCTATGTTCGACAATAACAACAAGACCCGACATAGCATGGCGTTGGCCGCCTTGCTGGCGTTGTCCGGTTTGAGCGGTGCGGCCTGGGCGGATGCCTACGAAGAGGCCGCCAAGAAATGGATCGCCGAGGAGTTCAACCCCTCGACCCTGACACCCGAGCAGCAACTCGCCGAACTGCAGTGGTTCATCAAGGCCGCCGAGCCGTTCCGCGGCATGGATATCAGCGTGGTGTCGGAAACCATCACCACCCACGAGTACGAGTCCAAGGTGCTGGCCAAGGCGTTCAGCGAGATCACCGGGATCAAGCTGCGCCATGACCTGCTGCAGGAAGGCGACGTGGTCGAGAAGCTGCAGACGCAGATGCAGTCGGACAAGAACATCTACGACGGCTGGGTCAACGATTCCGACCTGATCGGCACCCATGCGCGCTACGGCAAGGCGGTGGCCATCAGCGACATGATCGCCGGCGAAGCCAAGGACTACACCTCGCCGACCCTGGATCTCGAGGACTTCATCGGCACGTCCTTCACCACCGGGCCGGACGGCAAGCTGTACCAGCTGCCGGATCAGCAGTTCGCCAACCTCTACTGGTTCCGCGCCGACTGGTTCGAGCGCCCGGAACTCAAGGCCAAGTTCAAGGAAATCTACGGCTACGAGCTGGGCGTGCCGGTCAACTGGTCGGCCTATGAAGACATTGCCGAGTTCTTCTCCAAGCACGTCAAGGAGATCGATGGCCAGCGCGTCTATGGCCACATGGACTACGGCAAGAAAGACCCGTCGCTGGGCTGGCGCTTCACCGATGCCTGGTTCTCCATGGCTGGCGGCGGCGACAAGGGCCTGCCCAATGGCCTGCCGGTGGACGAGTGGGGCATTCGCGTCGACGGCTGCCGCCCGGTGGGCTCCAGCGTTGCCCGTGGCGGCGACACCAACGGCCCGGCGGCAGTGTTCGCCACGCAGAAGTACGTCGACTGGATGCGTCAGTACGCACCGCCGGAAGCCCAGGGCATGACCTTCTCCGAGGCCGGTCCGGTGCCGGCGCAGGGCGCCATTGCCCAGCAGATCTTCTGGTACACCGCCTTCACCGCCGACATGACCAAGCCGGGCCTGCCGGTGGTCAACGAGGACGGCACGCCGAAATGGCGCATGGCGCCGTCGCCGAAGGGGCCGTACTGGGAGGAGGGCATGAAGCTCGGCTACCAGGACACCGGTTCCTGGACCTTCCTCAAGTCGACCCCGGAGAAGCAGCGCCTGGCGGCCTGGCTGTACGCCCAGTTCGTCACCTCCAAGACCGTCTCGCTGAAGAAGACCCTGGTCGGCCTGACCCCGATTCGCGAATCGGACATCAACTCGCAGGCCATGACGGACATAGCGCCGAAGCTTGGCGGTCTGGTGGAGTTCTACCGCAGCCCGGCTCGCGTGCAGTGGACGCCGACCGGCACCAACGTGCCGGACTATCCGCGTCTGGCCCAGCTGTGGTGGCAGTTCATCGCCGAAGCCGCGAGTGGCGACAAGACGCCACAGCAGGCGCTCGATGGTCTGGCTGCCGCGCAGGACACCATGCTCGGTCGCCTGGAACGCTCCAACGTGCTTGGCGAGTGCGGGCCGAAGCTGAACGAGCCGCGTGATCCGCAGTACTGGTTCGATCAGCCGGGTGCACCCAAGCCCAAGCTGGCCAACGAGAAGCCCAAGGGCGAAACCATCGCCTATGACGAGCTGCTCAAGTCCTGGGAGCAGGCGCGCAAGTGAGGCCGATGCCTGTGCTGTAGGGGCGGCTTCAGCCGCGAAAAAAAACGGCACCCTTGGGTGCCGTTTTCGATTCAGCCGCAGCGATCACTCATGCAGGTGCTCGGCCGCGTGCAGGGTGTTTTCCAGCAGGCCGGCGCGGGTCATCGGGCCGACACCGCCCGGTACCGGGGTGATCCAGCCGGCGCGAGGCAGGGCGGTCTCGTAGATCACGTCGCCGACCAGCTTGCCGTCTTCCTGGCGGTTGATCCCGACATCGATGACGATGGCACCCGGCTTGATCCACTCGCCCTTGACCAGCCCCGGCTTGCCGGCGGCGACCACGACGATGTCGGCCTGGCCGACATGGCCGGCGAGGTCCTTGGTGAAACGGTGGGTGACGGTGACCGTGCAGCCGGCCAGCAGCAGCTCCATGGCCATCGGGCGGCCGACGATGTTCGAGGCGCCGACCACCACCGCGTGCAGACCGTAGAGGTCGACGCCGGTGCTTTCCAGCAGGGTCATGATGCCCTTGGGCGTGCAGGGGCGCAGCAGCGGCATGCGCTGGGCCAGGCGGCCGATGTTGTAGGGGTGGAAACCGTCCACATCCTTGTCGGGGCGAATACGCTCGAGCAGCAGCGAGCTGTCCAGATGCTCGGGCAGCGGCAACTGCACCAGGATACCGTCGATGGCCGGGTCGTCGTTGAGCTCGTCGATCAGGGCCAGCAGATCGGTCTGGCTGGTGTCGCTCGGCAGGTCATAGGCGCGCGAGAGGAAGCCGACTTCCTCGCAATCCTTGCGTTTGTGTGACACATAGACCTGGGAGGCAGGATCGGTACCGACCAGGATCACGGCCAGACCCGGAGTGCGAAGGCCTTGTTCGCGGCGTTCGGCGACGCGTTTGGCAATCTGCTGGCGGAGGCTGGCGGCGATCGCCTTGCCATCGATCAGTTGTGCGGTCATTACGCTGGTTAACCATTAATAAGGATGAAAAAAGGACGCGCATTCTCGCATGGGTGCTCACCCGGGCAAAGGCGCCTGCCGTCGTTTTCGCGTAACTCCTTTATATCGCTGAATTTTTTTGATTTTTTCTGTTGACGAGGTGCGTAAGCGTCTATAACATTCGCCCCGCTTCTCAGGAACAGCCACTCGCTGGGTGAGACGGCAAGAGCCAAGCCCCCGTGGTGAGGCTGGAGCCGAAAGCTTCTAAGTCTGCATTAGCGGATGGATAAGCGCCCGTAGCTCAGCTGGATAGAGCATCCGCCTTCTAAGCGGATGGTCGCAGGTTCGAGTCCTGCCGGGTGCGCCATTTGGCGGTCAGGCAATTTGAGTAAGCAATGCAATATGGTGGGCGTAGCTCAGTTGGTAGAGCACAGGATTGTGGCTCCTGGTGTCGTGGGTTCGATTCCCATCGTCCACCCCATATTCCAGAACGCCAGGCCAAAAGCCTGGCGTTTTTGTTTTTAGCTTGAAACCACGCGGACGTGGTGAAATTGGTAGACACACCAGATTTAGGTTCTGGCGCCGCAAGGTGTGAGAGTTCGAGTCTCTCCGTCCGCACCATCTTACAAATCCCCCCGCATTGCCGCCTGTTTCTAGGGTGACTTCTTCATATCGACCCTCTAGAATGCTTGGCCTTGATTCGGGGCCGGTTCGAGCCGGCTTATGTCTGTGCAACGAGGAATATCCATGCAAGTTTCTGTTGAAAGCACTTCTGCTCTTGAGCGCCGCATGACCGTCGGCGTCCCCGTCGAGCGCATCGAGACCGAAGTCAACAAGCGTCTGCAACAGACTGCCCGTCGTGCCAAGGTTCCTGGCTTCCGTCCTGGCAAGGTGCCGATGAGCGTCATTCGTCAGCGTTACGAAGACGCCGCTCGTCAGGAAGCACTGGGCGACCTGATCCAGGCCACCTTCTATGAAGCCGTGGTCGAGCAGAAGCTGAACCCGGCCGGCGCTCCTGCGGTAGAGCCGAAGTCCTTCGAGAAAGGCAAGGACCTGGAATACGTCGCGACCTTCGAAGTTTTCCCCGAGTTCGAGGTTTCCGGCTTCGACTCCATCGCCATCGAGCGCCTGCAGGCCGACGTGGCTGACAGCGATGTCGACAACATGCTGGACATCCTGCGCAAGCAGAACACCCGCTTCGAAACCGTCGAGCGTGCTGCCGAGAACGACGACCAGCTGAACATCGACTTCGTCGGCAAGATCGACGGCGAAGCCTTCGCCGGCGGCAGCGCCAAGGGCACTCAGCTGGTACTGGGCTCCGGTCGCATGATCCCGGGCTTCGAAGAGGCTCTGGTCGGCGTCAAGGCGGGTGACGAACGCGTCATCAACCCGACCTTCCCCGAGGACTATCAGAACCTCGATCTGGCCGGCAAGACCGCCGAGTTCACCGTGACCGTGAACAGCGTTTCCGCACCGCAGCTGCCTGAGCTGAACGACGAGTTCTTCGCCCTGTTCGGTATCAAGGAAGGCGGTCTGGAAGGCTTCCGCGCCGAAGTTCGCAAGAACATGGAGCGCGAACTGCGCCAGGCCATCAAGTCCAAGGTCAAGAACCAGGTAATGGACGGCCTGCTGGCTGCCAACCCGGTCGAAGTGCCGAAGGCGCTGATCGGCAACGAAGTGGATCGTCTGCGCGTGCAGGCCGTTCAGCAGTTCGGTGGCAATATCAAGCCTGACCAGCTGCCGGCCGAGCTGTTCGAAGAGCAGGCCAAGCGTCGCGTCGTGCTGGGCCTGATCGTCGCGGAAGTGGTCAAGCAGTTCGAGCTGAAGCCTGACGAGGCCCGTGTGCGCGAGCTGATCGAAGAGATGGCCTCCGCCTACCAGGAGCCCGAGCAAGTGGTCGCCTGGTACTACAAGAACGATCAGCAGATGAACGAAGTGCGTTCGGTTGTACTGGAAGAACAAGTTGTAGATACTGTTCTGCAGAAGGCCAACGTGACCGATAAAGCGGTTTCCTACGAAGACGCAGTCAAGCCGGCGGAAGCTCCTAAAGCCGACTGATCGGGTCACCTCGTTCGAGAACACCACCATAAGCCAGCCTCCGTGCTGGCTTATGTGTATTTGAGACATGACTATTAGGGAGTGAGCGCAAGACATGTCCCGCAATCCTTTTATGCAAAACATGCCTGAAATCCAGGCCGCTGGCGGCCTGGTGCCGATGGTCATCGAGCAGTCCGCTCGTGGCGAGCGTGCCTATGACATCTACTCGCGCCTGCTCAAGGAGCGTGTGATCTTCCTGGTGGGCCAGGTCGAGGACTACATGGCCAACCTGATCTGCGCCCAGCTGCTGTTCCTGGAAGCAGAGAACCCGGACAAGGACATTCACCTGTACATCAACTCGCCGGGCGGTTCGGTGACGGCCGGTATGGCCATCTACGACACCATGCAGTTCATCAAGGCGGACGTGTCCACCACCTGCATCGGTCAGGCCTGCAGCATGGGCGCCTTCCTCCTGGCCGGCGGCGCCAAGGGCAAGCGTTTCTGCCTGCCGAACTCGCGCGTGATGATCCACCAGCCGTTGGGCGGCTTCCAGGGTCAGGCCTCGGATATCGAGATCCATGCCAAGGAAATCCTCTTCATCCGTGAGCGCCTGAACGAGTTGCTGGCGCATCACACGGGGCAGAGCCTGGAAACCATCGAGCGTGATACCAACCGCGACAACTTCATGAGCGCGTCGCGTGCCGTCGAGTACGGCCTGGTCGATGCGGTGCATGAGAAGCGTCAAATGCCGGTGTAGATGAGGCGCCGGCTGCGGGCATTCTGCACGGGGACGATTCGTGCCCTTGAAAATGCCCGCATTTGCCTTCATCTTGTGTTTCAAGCCTACCGTATTGGATTGATCGAATGACTGACACCCGTAACGGTGAGGACAGCGGCAAACTGCTTTATTGCTCCTTCTGCGGCAAGAGCCAGCACGAAGTGCGCAAGTTGATCGCCGGTCCTTCCGTCTTCATCTGCGACGAATGCGTCGACCTGTGCAATGACATCATCCGCGAGGAGGTGCAGGAAGCCCAGGCCGAGAGCAGCGCGCACAAACTCCCGGCACCCAAGGAAATCAGCAGCATCCTCGATCAGTATGTGATTGGTCAGGAGCGTGCGAAGAAGGTGCTGTCGGTAGCGGTGTACAACCACTACAAGCGTCTCAATCAGCGCGACAAGAAAGACGATGTCGAGCTGGGCAAGAGCAACATCCTGCTGATCGGTCCGACCGGTTCGGGCAAGACGCTGCTGGCGGAAACCCTGGCGCGCCTGCTCAATGTGCCGTTCACCATCGCCGACGCGACCACGCTGACCGAGGCCGGTTACGTGGGCGAGGACGTCGAGAACATCATCCAGAAGCTGCTGCAGAAGTGCGATTACGATGTCGAGAAGGCCCAGATGGGCATCGTCTACATCGACGAAATCGACAAGATCTCGCGCAAGTCCGACAACCCGTCGATCACCCGTGACGTATCGGGCGAGGGCGTGCAGCAGGCCCTGCTCAAGCTGATCGAGGGGACCGTGGCTTCGGTACCGCCGCAGGGCGGCCGCAAGCACCCGCAGCAGGAGTTCCTGCAGGTCGACACGCGCAACATCCTGTTCATCTGCGGCGGCGCCTTCGCTGGCCTGGAGAAGGTCATTCAGGCCCGCTCCACCAAGGGCGGTATCGGTTTCGGTGCCGAGGTGCGCAGCAAGGAAGAGGGCAAGAAGATCGGCGAGTCGCTGCGTGAGGTCGAGCCGGACGATCTGGTCAAGTTCGGCCTGATTCCCGAGTTCGTCGGTCGTCTGCCGGTCATCGCGACCCTCGAAGAGCTGGACGAGGCGGCCCTGGTGCAGATCCTGACCGAGCCGAAGAACGCGCTGACCAAGCAGTACGGCAAGCTCTTCGAGATGGAAGGCGTGGACCTGGAGTTCCGTCCGGATGCGCTGAAATCAGTGGCGCAGAAGGCCCTGGAGCGCAAGACCGGTGCGCGTGGTCTGCGGTCGATCCTGGAGGGCATTCTGCTCGACACCATGTATGAAATCCCGTCCCAGCAGGACGTGAGCAAGGTGGTGATCGACGAGAGCGTCATCGATGGTTCTTCCAAGCCGCTGCTGATCTACGAGAACAGCGAGCCGCCCGCGAAGGCCGCGCCAGACGCGTAACGCCTGTCACACGATGCACGCAAGGGGCCCCCAGGGGCCCTTTGCTTTTGTGGACATTGCGCTTGTTTTTTACGGGCACTGCCCCCATCTTAAAAGCCAAGGGTAATCCCGCCTGTTTACGGCCTTATGGCCGCCGCTGAGCCGAAATCATGAAGACAACCATCGAATTGCCTCTCCTGCCTTTGCGCGATGTTGTGGTCTATCCGCACATGGTCATCCCGCTTTTCGTCGGGCGTGAGAAATCCATCGAGGCCCTCGAGGCCGCGATGACGGGTGACAAGCAGATTTTGCTGGTGGCCCAGAAGAACCCGGCGGTCGATGATCCGGATGATCAGGATCTCTATCGTGTTGGCACCGTCGCCACCGTGCTGCAGCTGCTCAAGTTGCCTGATGGCACCGTCAAGGTGCTGGTCGAGGGCGAGCAGCGTGGCTCCATCGAGCGCGTCGTCGAGGTGGATGACCACTGCCGTGCCGAGGTGCTGCTGATCGAAGAGGGCGAAACCGCCGAGCGCGAGTCCGAAGTCTTCACGCGCAGCCTGCTGAGCCAGTTCGAGCAGTACGTGCAGCTGGGCAAGAAGGTGCCCGCCGAGGTGCTTTCGTCGCTCAACAGCATCGATGAGCCCAGCCGCCTGGTCGACACCATGGCCGCGCACATGGCGCTGAAGATCGAGCAGAAGCAGGAAATCCTCGAAATCACCTCCCTGTCCGCGCGTGTCGAGCACGTGCTGGCCCTGCTGGACGCCGAGATCGACCTGCTGCAGGTCGAGAAACGCATCCGTGGTCGCGTCAAGAAGCAGATGGAGCGCAGCCAGCGCGAGTACTACCTGAATGAGCAGATGAAGGCCATTCAGAAAGAGCTGGGCGACATTGACGAGGGGCACAACGAGCTCGATGAGCTGCGCAAGCGCATCGACAACGCGGGCCTGTCCAAGGAGGCGCTGACCAAGGCCAATGCGGAGCTGAACAAGCTCAAGCAGATGTCGCCGATGTCCGCCGAAGCCACCGTGGTGCGCTCCTATATCGACTGGCTGGTGAACGTGCCGTGGAAGGCCGAGAGCAAGGTGCGCCTCGATCTGGCGCGTGCCGAGAGCATCCTCGATGCCGACCACTATGGCCTCGAAGAGGTCAAGGAACGCATTCTCGAGTACCTCGCCGTGCAGAAGCGGGTGAAGAAGCTCAAGGGGCCGGTGCTGTGCCTGGTGGGGCCGCCCGGCGTGGGCAAGACCTCGCTGGCCGAGTCCATCGCTACCGCGACCAACCGCAAGTTCGTGCGCATGGCCCTGGGTGGCGTGCGTGACGAGGCCGAGATTCGCGGCCATCGCCGCACCTACATCGGTTCGATGCCTGGGCGCCTGATCCAGAAGCTGACCAAGGTCGGCGTGCGCAACCCGCTGTTCCTGCTCGACGAGATCGACAAGATGGGGCAGGACATGCGCGGCGATCCCGCCTCGGCGCTGCTCGAAGTCCTCGATCCCGAGCAGAACCACAATTTCAACGATCACTATCTGGAGGTCGACTACGACCTGTCGGACGTGATGTTCCTCTGCACGGCCAACTCGATGAACATCCCCGGCCCGCTGCTGGACCGGATGGAAATCATCCGTCTGCCGGGTTACACCGAGGACGAGAAGGTCAACATCGCCATCAAGTACCTGGCGCCCAAGCAGATCCAGGCCAACGGCCTGAAGAAGGGCGAACTGGCATTCGACGAGGCGGCGATTCGCGACATCATTCGTTACTACACCCGCGAGGCGGGTGTGCGCAGCCTGGAGCGGCAGATTGCCAAGGTGTGCCGCAAGGCGGTGAAGGAGCACATGCGCGAGAAGCGCTTCCAGGTCACGGTGACGGCGGAGTCGCTGGAGCACTTCCTGGGCGTGCGCAAGCATCGCTATGGCCTTGCCGAGCAGCAGGATCAGATCGGTCAGGTGACCGGTCTGGCCTGGACTCAGGTGGGTGGCGAGCTGCTCACCATCGAGACGGCGGTGGTGCCGGGCAAGGGCAATCTGATCAAGACCGGTTCCCTCGGCGATGTCATGGCGGAGTCCATGACGGCTGCCATGACGGTGGTCCGCAGTCGCGCCAGAAGCCTCGGAATTCCCAGCGATTTCAACGAGAAGCGCGACGTTCACATCCATATGCCGGAAGGTGCGACGCCCAAGGACGGCCCGAGTGCAGGCATCGGCCTGTGCACGGCGCTGGTGTCGGCGCTGACGCAGATTCCGGTGCGCGCGGACGTCGCCATGACGGGGGAAATCACCCTGCGTGGTCAGGTGCTGGCGATCGGCGGGCTCAAGGAAAAACTTCTGGCCGCTCACCGTGGTGGGATCAAGACGGTGATCATTCCGGAAGAAAATGTGCGTGACCTGAAAGAAATTCCGGAAAATATTAAGCAAGACCTGCAGATTAAACCGGTTAAATGGATTGACGAGGTCCTGCAAATTGCGCTGCAATACGCCCCGGAGCCCTTGCCTGATGCGGCTCCCGAGATGGTTGCAACGGATGACAAGCGCGAGTCTGATTCCAAGGAGCGAATCAGCACGCATTAGCCGGGGGGCTTTCTTGACACAATTTTTCAGCCCTTGTTATAAAGCGGCTTTTATTGTGTCGGCGAGCCATCCAGCACCCGCTTTGCTTACACTAAAAATCAAGAAACAAACTCAACAGAAATAAGGGGACTTAGAGTGAACAAGTCGGAACTGATCGATGCCATCGCTGCATCTGCTGATATCCCGAAAGCTGTTGCTGGCCGCGCGCTGGATGCAGTGATTGAATCCGTCACTGGCGCCCTGAAGGCTGGTGACTCCGTTGTCCTGGTTGGCTTCGGCACCTTCGCTGTCAAAGAGCGTGCTGCTCGCACTGGCCGCAACCCGCAGACCGGCAAGCCGATCAGCATCGCCGCCGCCAAGATCCCAGGCTTCAAAGCTGGCAAGGCTCTGAAAGACGCCGTCAACTAAGCGTCTTCCGGGTTTGCCTCGCCGTCAGGGCCATGCCCAGCGGCTGTTAGGAGGCAGAGCAGGTCTTCTGCACTGACCGCTTAACGCGTTACGAGAAGGCGCATCCAAGGATGCGCCTTTCTTCTATCTGGACATTACCCACACTGCGCGGCTGGTGGCTCTGTACAGTCGTTCTGGGGGAAGCATGCTGCAAAACATCAGGGACAATTCACGCGGTTGGATTGCCAAAACCATCATCGGCCTCATCGTCATGCTGATGGCCTTTACCGGTTTCGAAGCCATCGTCACGGGGACCAGCAATCGCAACAACGCTGCGGACGTGAACGGTGACACCATTACCCTCAACGAGTTGAACCAGGCCGTTGAGATGCAGCGTCGTCAGCTGCTGCAGCAACTGGGGCGTGATTTCGATGCCTCGCTGCTCGACGACAAGCTGCTGCGCGAGTCTTCGCTCAAAGGTCTGATCGACCGCAAGCTGCTGCTGCAGGCCGCTGGCGACGCCGGTTTCGCCTTCTCGCAGCCCGCGCTCGACCAGGTCATCCTGCAGACGCCGGAGTTTCAGGCCGACGGCCGCTTCGACGCGGCGCGTTTCGACCAGGTGATTCGCCAGATGGGTTACACCCGCCTGCAGTTCCGTCAGATGCTGGAAGAGGAAATGCTGATCGGGCAGCTGCGCGCAGGCATCGGTGCCAGCAGCTTCGTCACCGAGCAGCAGGCGCTTGCCTTCGCCAATCTCGAGCGGCAGACGCGTGATTTCGCCAGCCTGACCATCAAGGCCGACACCGCTGCGGTCGAGCTCAGCGACAGCGACGTCAAGGCTTACTACGACGAGCACGCCAGCGAGTTCATGAGCCCTGAACAGGTGGTGCTGGAATACGTCGAGCTGAAGAAGGACAGCTTCTTCGATCAGATCGAAGTGAGTGACGAGGACCTCAAGCCGGCGTACGAGAGCGAGATCGCCAACCTCGCCGAGCAGCGCCATGCCGCGCACATCCTCATCGAGGGTGATGACGAGGCGGCCCGTGCCAAGGCCGAGGAAATCAAGGCGCGCATCGACGCTGGCGAAGACTTCGCGGCACTGGCCAAGGAGTTTTCCCAGGATCCGGGCTCGGCCGCCGACGGCGGTGATCTGGGCTATGCCGGCCCTGGCGTCTACGATCCGGCCTTCGAAGAGGCGCTTTACGCACTGCAGCAGGGGCAGGTCTCCGCGCCGGTGAAGAGCGCGTTCGGCTGGCACCTGATCAAGCTGCTGGGTGTCCAGTCGCCTGAGGTGCCGAGCTTCGACAGCCTCAAGGACAAGCTGGCGCGTGACTTCAAGGCGCAGCAGGTCGAGCAGCGTTTCGTCGAGGCGACCAAGCAACTGGAAGATGCGGCGTTCGAGGCTTCGGATCTGGCGCAGCCGGCTCAGGATCTCGGTCTCGAGGTCAAGGTCAGCGAGCCCGTTGGTCGCGAAGGCGGCGCTACCGGCATCACGGCCAATCGTCAGGTGCTGCAGGCGGCATTCAGCCCCGAGGTTCTCGAGGATGGCGCCAACAGCTCGACCATCGAGCTGGACCCGAGCACCGTCGTCGTCGTTCGCGTCAAGGAGCACAACCAGCCCGAGCAGTTGCCGCTGGAGCAGGTTGCCGAGAGCATTCGTGGTCATCTGCTGCAGGAGCGCGCAAGCGCGGCAGCCAAGGCCGAGGGTGAGAAGCGCCTGGCCGCAGCCCAGGCTGGCGAGGCCCAGGCTGCCGGCTGGCAGGTCCAGGAAGCGGCTACCCGCAGCCAGGACGGTGTGGAGCCCAAGGTACTGCAGGCATTGTTCCGCATGGCCAAGCCGAGCAAGGCGGGTGAGCCGACCTTTGCCGGCGTGACCCTGAACACGGGTGACTACGTGCTGTTGCGCCTGGATGGCGTCAACGTGCCGGAAGAAGCGCTGGCGGCCGAGCAACTGGCCATGTACCGCAACTTCCTGGCCTCGCGCGAAGGCCAGCAGGACTTCGCCGCACTGCGCAAGCAGCTGGCCGCCGAAGCCGATATCGAGCGCTTCTGAGTCGCTCCTCCAGTGCCTCTGGCGAGGCGCTGGAACAGGCAATAAAAAACCCGCACGGCGTGCGGGTTTTTTATTGCCTGCCATCCGAGGATGACAGCGAGACGCTCCCGGCAACTGCTCTGCCGGGAGCGGCGCGGATCAGTCTTCCATGGCGCCCATGGCGGTGGTGTTGAAGCCGCCGTCGACGTACATGATTTCACCGCTGATGCCCGAAGCCAGGTCGGAGCAGAGGAATGCGCCGGCGTTGCCGACTTCTTCGATGGTGACGTTGCGGCGCAGCGGGGTCTGCTTCTCGTTGGCGGCCAGCATCTTGCGGAAGCTGGCGATGCCGCTGGCGGCCAGGGTGCGGATCGGGCCGGCGGAGATGGCGTTGACGCGGGTGCCTTCCGGGCCGAGGCTGCCGGCGAGGTAGCGAACGCCGGCTTCCAGGCTGGCCTTGGCCATGCCCATGACGTTGTAGTTGGGCATGGTGCGCTCGGCACCCAGGTAGGAGAGGGTGAGCAGGCTGCCGTTGCGGCCTTTCATCATCTCGCGACCGGCCTTGGCCAGGGCGACGAAGCTGTAGGCGCTGATGTCGTGGGCGATCTTGAAGCCTTCACGGGTGGTGACGTCGGTGAAGTCGCCGTTCAGCTGGTCACCCGGAGCGAAACCGACGGAGTGGACGATGCAGTCCAGGCCGTCCCATTTCTTGCTCAGCGCTTCGAATACCGCGGCGATTTCCTCGTCGCTGGCCACATCGCAAGGGAAGCACAGGTCGGCACTGGAGCCCCAGCCGGCAGCGAAATCTTCGACGCGACCCTTGAGCTTTTCGTTCTGGTAGGTGAAAGCCAGCTCGGCACCTTCGCGGTGCATGGCGGCGGCGATACCCGAGGCGATGGACAGTTTGCTGGCTACGCCAACGATGAGTACGCGCTTACCGGTTAGAAAACCCATTGTGCTATTCCTCTTCCTGTTTCAAGGATCAGTGAGCCGTTGCCGGGGCCATGAAAGCGGCTTCCAGCAACTGCTGCGTATAAGGGTGTTGCGGTGCACTGAAGATCGACTCGGCAGACCCCTGTTCGACTACCTGGCCCTGCTTGACCACCATCAGCTGATGGCTCAGCGCTCTGACTACCGCCAGATCATGGCTGATAAACAGATAGGTCAGGTTGTACTTGGCCTGCAAGCCGCGCAACAACTCCACCACCTGACGCTGTACCGTGCGGTCGAGCGCCGAAGTGGGCTCGTCGAGCAGGATCAGCGCCGGTTTCAACACCAGTGCTCGGGCAATGGCAATCCGCTGCCGTTGTCCGCCAGAAAACTCGTGGGGGTAGCGATGCCGCGTCTGCGGGTCCAGCCCTACCTCCAAAAGCGCGTCGATGATGGCTTGCTCCTGTTCCGCCTCGTTGCCCATACCGTGAATGCGCAGACCCTCACCGACGATCTGGCTCACCGACATGCGTGGGCTCAGGCTGCCGAAGGGGTCCTGAAACACCACCTGCATCTGCCGGCGCAGCGGACGTACCTGCTGCTGGCTAAGGCCCTGCAGATGCTGGCCCTGGAAGCGGATGTCACCTTGGCTGGCGAGCAGCCGCAGAATGGCCATGCCCAGGGTGGATTTGCCGGAGCCACTCTCGCCGACGATGCCCAGGGTCTGGCCCTGGGGCAGGCTGAAGTTGATGCCGTCCACCGCTTTGACATGATCCACCGTCCGACGCAGCAGGCCCTTCTTGATCGGGAACCACACGCGCAGGTCGTCCACTTCCAGCAGCGGCTGGCCCACGGGGTTGGCCGCAGGTTCGCCGCTGGGCTCGGCACCGAGCAGTTCCCTGGTATAGGGATGCTGCGGAGCCTGGAACAATTCTTCACACGACGCCTGTTCGACGATGCGACCGCGCTGCATGACACATACGCGATGCGCAATTCTGCGCACCAGGTTGAGATCGTGGCTGATCAGCAGCAACGACATGCCCAGGCGCGCCTGCAGATCCTTGAGCAGCTCGAGGATTTTCAGTTGCACCGTGACGTCCAGCGCGGTGGTCGGTTCGTCGGCGATCAGCAGTTGCGGCTCGTTGGCCAGGGCCATGGCGATCATCACGCGCTGGCGTTGGCCGCCGGACAGTTCGTGGGGGTAGGCCTTCAGGCGTTTCTTCGGCTCGGGAATGCCGACCAGCTCCAGCAGCTCCAGCGTGCGCGCACTGGCGGCCTTGCCGCGCAGGCCCTTGTGCAGGGCCAGCACCTCGTTGATCTGCTTCTCGATGCTGTGCAGCGGGTTGAGCGAGGTCATCGGCTCCTGGAAGACCATGGCGATACGGTTGCCGCGAATGCCACGCAGGCGGCCCTCGCCGAGCTTGAGCAGGTCTTCACCGGCGTATTCGATGCTGCCGGACGGGTGGCGCGCGAGGGGGTAGGGCAGCAGGCGCAGGATGGAATGTGCGGTGACCGACTTGCCCGAGCCGCTTTCGCCGACCAGGGCCAGGGTCTCGCCTTTGTGAATGTCGAAGCTGACGCCCTCGACCACGCGCTGGCACTGCTCGCCCATGACGAACTCGACGGCCAGGTCGCGAACTTGCAGCAGGGTTTCGTTCTGGCTCATGTCATTTCCTCGGGTCGAAAGCATCGCGGGCGGCCTCGCCGATGAACACCAGCAGGCTCAGCATGAGCGCCAGCACGGCGAAGGCGCTGATACCCAGCCAGGGCGCCTGCAGGTTGCTCTTGCCCTGGGCGACCAGTTCCCCCAGCGAGGGCGCGCCCGGAGGCAGGCCGAAACCGAGGAAGTCCAGGGCGGTCAGGGTGCCGATCGCGCCGGTGAGGATGAAGGGCATGAAGGTCATGGTCGAGACCATGGCGTTGGGCAGGATGTGGCGGAACATGATCGCGCCATTGCCCATGCCCAGCGCGCGTGCGGCGCGCACGTATTCCAGGTTGCGCCCACGGAGGAACTCGGCGCGGACCACGTCGACCAGGCTCATCCAGGAGAACAGCAGCATGATGCCCAGCAGCCACCAGAAGTTCGGCTGCACGAAGCTGGCCAGGATGATCAGCAGATAGAGCACGGGCAGCCCGGACCAGATTTCCAGGAAGCGCTGGCCGAGCAGGTCGACCCAGCCGCCATAGAAGCCCTGGAGGGCGCCGGCGATGACGCCGATCACCGAACTGGCCAGGGTCAGGGTCAGGGCGAACAGCACCGAGATGCGGAAGCCGTAGATGACCCGCGCCAGCACGTCGCGTCCCTGGTCGTCGGTGCCGAGCCAGTTCTGCTCCGAGGGCGGCGCCGGGGCCGGGACTTCCAGGTCGTAGTTGATGCTCGAATAGCTGAACGGGATCGGTGGCCAGAGCATCCAGCCATCCTTCTCTGCGATCAGGTCCTGGATGTACGGGCTCTTGTAGTTGGCCTGTAGCGGGAATTCGCCACCGAACACGGTCTCCGGGTAGCGCTTGAGCACGGGGAAGTACCACTCGCCGTCGTAGCGCACGGCCAGCGGTTTGTCGTTGGCGATCAGTTCGGCGCCGAGGCTCAGGCCGAACAGGATGAGGAACAGCCAGAGCGACCACCAGCCACGCTTGTGGGCCTTGAAACGGTCGAGACGGCGGCGATTGAGCGGGGACAGTTTCATGCTCAACACTCCCGGCTTTCGAAGTCGATACGGGGGTCGACCAGGGTGTAGGTGATGTCACCGATCAGTTTCACGATCAGCCCCAGCAGGGTGAAGATGAACAGGGTGCCGAAGACCACCGGATAGTCGCGGTTGATTGCCGCCTCGAAGCTCATCAGGCCGAGGCCGTCGAGGGAGAAGATCACTTCGATCAGCAGGGAACCGGTGAAGAAGATGCCGATGAAGGCCGCCGGGAAGCCGGCGATGATCAGCAGCATGGCGTTGCGGAAGACGTGACCATAGAGCACGCGGTGGTTGGTCAGGCCCTTGGCGCGGGCGGTGATCACGTACTGCTTGTTGATCTCGTCGAGGAAGCTGTTCTTGGTCAGCAGGGTCAGGGTGGCGAAGTTGCCGATGACCAGTGCCGTGACCGGCAGCACCAGGTGCCAGAGGTAGTCGAGGATCTTGCCGCCGAGGCTGAGCGACTCGAAGTCGTTGGAGGTCAGGCCGCGCAACGGGAACCAGTCCCAGTAGCTGCCGCCGGCGAACAGCACGATCAGCAGAATGGCGAAGAGGAAGGCGGGAATGGCATAGCCGATGATGATCGCCGAACTGGTCCAGATGTCGAAGGCGCTGCCGTGCCGGGTGGCCTTGGCGATCCCCAGCGGGATGGAGACCAGGTACATGATCAGGGTGCTCCACAGGCCCAGTGATATGGAGACCGGCATCTTCTCGATGATCAGGTCGATGACCTGGGCGTCGCGAAAGAAGCTGGAGCCGAAGTCCAGCTGCGCGTAGTTCTTCAGCATGATCCAGAAGCGTTCCGGCGCCGACTTGTCGAAACCGTACATCTTCTCGATTTCCTTGATCAGCTGCGGGTCGAGGCCCTGGGCGCCTCGGTAGTTGGAGCCGGCCACCGAGACTTCGGCGCCGCCACCGGCGATGCGGCTGGTGGCGCCCTCGAAACCCTCGAGCTTGGCGATCATCTGCTCGACCGGGCCACCTGGCGCGGCCTGGATGATGATGAAGTTGATCACCAGGATGCCGAACAGGGTCGGAATGATCAGCAGCAAACGGCGGATGATATAGGCCAGCATGCTTATTGCTCCGCCTGTTCAGCGGGTTGTTGCTGTTCTTCGTCCGGTTGCTCGAGACCGGGGCGTACCCACCAGGTATGCAGGCCGATGTCGTAGAGCGGAGTGACCTTGGGATGCTCGAAGCGATTCCAGTAGGCCACGCGCCAGGTCTTGATATGCCAGTTGGGGATCACGTAGTAGCCCCACAGCAGCACGCGATCCAGGGCGCGGGTGTGACTGATCAGGTCCTGCCGGGAGTCGGCGTTGATCAGCCCTTCGACGAGCTGGTCGATGGCCGGGTCCTTCAGGCCGATGTAGTTGCGGCTGCCCGGGTTGTCGGCGCTGGAGGAGTGCCAGTACTCGCGCTGCTCGTTGCCGGGCGAGTTGGACTGGCCGAAGCCGCCGACGATCATGTCGAAATCACGCGAGCGCAGGCGGTTGATGTACTGCGAGACGTCGACACGGCGGATGACCAGTTCGATGCCGAGGTCGGAAAGATTGCGCTTGAAGGGCAGCAGGATGCGCTCGAACTCGGTCTGCGCGAGGAGGAATTCGAACGTCACCGGCTGGCCGTTGGCATCGAGCATGCGGTCGCCGTCGATGCGCCAGCCGGCCTGTTGCAGCAGCTGATAGGCGCGGCGCTGCTGCTCGCGGATGATGCCGCTGCCGTCGGTGACTGGCACGCGGAACTCCTCGTTGAACACCTCGGGCGGAATCTGGTTGCGCAGCGGCTCGAGAATCGCCAGTTCCTCGTCGCCCGGCAAGCCGCTGGAGCCCAGTTCGGAGTTGTCGAAGTAGCTGTGGGTGCGGCTGTAGGCGCCGTTGAACAGGCGCTTGTTGGCCCACTCGAAGTCGAACAGCAGGCCCAGTGCCTCTCGCACCCGGCGGTCCTGGAACTGCGGGCGGCGGGTGTTGAAGATGAAGCCCTGCATGCCGGTGGGGTTGCGGTTCTGGATCTCTTCCTTGATCAGCTGGCCGTTGGCGACGGCCGGCGTGTTGTAGGCCGTGGCCCAGTTCTTCGCGCTGGTCTCGAGCCAATAGTCGAACTGACCCGCCTTGAGCGCTTCCAGGGCCACGGTATTGTCGCGGTAGTAGTCGATCTGGATGGCGTCGAAATTGTAGAAGCCACGGGTGACCGGCAGGTCCTTGGCCCACCAGTCCTTGACCCGTTCGTAGCGGATGCTGCGCCCGGCCTGGACCCGGCCTACCTGGTACGGGCCGCTGCCCAGCGGAGCATCGAGACTGCCCTTGGCGAAGTCGCGCTCGGCCCACCAGTGCTTGGGCAGTACCGGCAGCTGGCCGACGATCAGCGGCAGCTCGCGGTTGCCGGCATGCTTGAACACGAAGCGCACGCTGTGTGGCGACTCCACCTCGACGTGGTCGACGTCGGCGTAGTAGCCGCGGTACATGGGCGCGCCTTTTTCCATCAGGGTGTCGAAGGTGAACTTGACGTCCTCGGCGGTGATGGGGGTGCCGTCATGAAAGCGCGCTTGCTTGCGCAACAGGAAGCGCACCCAGGCATTGTCCGGTGCTTTCTCGATCTTCTCTGCGATCAGGCCGTAGGCGGTGAAGGGCTCATCCATGCTCTGTACGGCGAGGGTGTCGTAGATCAGGCCGATGTCGTCGGCGGCCACGCCTTTGCTGATGAACGGGTTGAGGCTGTCGAAGCCGCCGAAACCGGCCTCGCGGAAGGTGCCGCCCTTGGGCGCATCGGGATTGGCGTATTCGAAGTGGGTGAAGTTGGCGGGGTACTTGGGCGGTTCGTCATACAGGGTGACGGCGTGTTGCGGGGCGGCGGAGGCCAGGCCGGCCAGGCCGAGCAGAATGAGGCTGCTGCCGTGAAGCAGGAAACTGCGCAGCGGGTGGGTCATCGAGCGTTCTCCGTTGGCTTCAGCCACCAGGTACGCAGGCCCAGCGTGTAGGGCGGCGTGGTGACGAAGGCGAACCGATTGCGGTACGCCAGGCGGTGATAATTGATGTACCAGTTGGGGATGCTGTAGTACTGCCACAGCAGCACACGGTCGAGGGCGCGGGTGGCGGCGATCTGTTCGTCGCGGGTCTGCGCCGAGAGCAGTTTGTCGATCATCTCGTCGACCACCGGGTCGTTGATTCCGGCGTAGTTCTTGCCGCCCTTGACGTTCACCTGGCTGGAGTGGAAATACAGCGACTGCTCCAGGCCCGGGCTGAGGGTTTGTGGCAGGGTCAGCAGAATCATGTCGTAGTCGAACTGGTCGAGGCGTTGCTTGTACTGGGCGCGGTCCACGGTACGCAGGTTGGCCTGTATGCCGATGCTGGCAAGGTTGGCGGTGTAGGGCTGGAGGATGCGCTCGAGGCTGGGGTTGACCAGCATGATCTCGAATTCGAGACGTTGCCCGCGGGCATTGCGCAGCTCCTGACCGACCGGCTTCCAGCCGGCTTCGGCCAATAGACCGAGGGCCCGGCGCAAGGTTTCCCGGGGGATGCCACGGCCGTTGGTCACCGGCTGGGTCGGTGGCTCGGTGAACAGGCGGGCGGGGAGCTTGTCGCGGTGCGGTGACAGCAGCAGCCACTCGGCGCCCTCGGGCTTGCCGGTCGCCGAGAACTCGCTGTTGGGGTAGTAGCTGGCGGCACGCACGTAGGCGTTGTTGAACAGCGTGCGGTTGGTCCACTCGAAGTCGAACATCAGGCCCAGTGCCTCGCGCACCCGACGGTCGCTGAACAGGGCGCGCCGGCTGTTCATGAACAGTGCCTGGGTCTGGGTCGGGATGCGGTGCGGAATCTCGGCGCGAACCACCTCGCCGCGGGCGACGGCCGGGAAGTTGTAGCCGTTGCTCCAGTTCTTCGCCTGGTTCTCGATGTAGAAATCGAATTCACCGGCCTTGAACGCTTCGAAGGCCACGTTGTTGTCGCGGTAGAACTCCACTTCAACCCGGTCGAAGTTGTACTTGCCGCGATTGACCGGCAGGTCCTTGCCCCACCAGTTCTTCACCCGCTCGAACACCAGGCGTCGCCCGGGCACGACTTCGACGATGCGGTAGGGGCCGCTGCCCAGTGGTGGTTCGAAGGTGGTGCTCTTGAAGTCGCGGCCTTTCCAGTAGTGCTGCGGCAGGACCGGCAGTTCACCCAGGCGCAGTATCAGCAGGGGGTTGCCGGCACGCTTGAAGACGAAGCGAATGCGGTGACGGCCGAGGATGTCGACACGCTTCACCTCCTGCAGGTTGGTCCGGTACTGCGGGTGGCCTTCGGCAAGCAGCAGGCGATAGGAGAAGGCCACGTCATAGGCCGTGATCGGCTTGCCATCGTTGAAGCGCGCCTCCGGGCGCAGGTTGAAGACCACCCAGCTGCGGTCTTCGCTGTACTCCACGCTTCCGGCGATCAGGCCATAGCTGGAGGCCGGCTCGTCGCCCGACGGGTCGTAGGCGCCGGTGCCCACCATCAGCGGTTCGTTCAGTTCATTGACGCCGTACTGCAGGAAATGTGCAGTGGAGATCGGGCTGGTACCCTTGAACGTGTAGGGGTTGAGCGTATCGAAGGTGCCGGATGCCATGACGCGCAACGTGCCGCCCTTGGGCGCGTCGGGGTTGACCCAGTCGAAATGACTGAAGCTGGCAGGGTACTTGAGCGTCCCGAACTGGGCGTAGCCGTGGCTCTCGCTGATAGTCGCAGAGGCGGGAAAGCTCAAGGCCAGGCTGAGGAACAGCAGGAGGAGGGGTCGCATCGGGAGGTGAGATCCGATCCATGGCGGCGTTTGGGCTTCTTGAGCGGTACAGTAACAGCTTGTATCGGCAGGAAAAAGAGTGGGCTGGCGAGCGAGCAGTCGTGGCGCTTTGACATACACTTGAAGGATACACCTAGAGGGTAAGATTTTGCCGGAACGTAGCCATGGTTTGCAGTCATGGATCGATCGCCTCAACCAAGCCGAACTCCCCGCGCTGGCCGCCGTCGTGCAGGACCTGCAGCGCCTTGCCCAGCAGGACTCCGCCTCGGTGCAGCAACTGGCCGATGTGCTGCTGCGCGACGCGTCGCTGACGTCCAAGGTGCTGCGCGTCGGCAACAGCGTCTATTACAACCCGTCGCAGGAAGCGATCAAGACCATCTCCAGGGCCATCGTCCTGATCGGTTTCGAGAACGTGCGCCTGATCGGCCTGTCGGTCAGCCTGATCGACGGGTTGCTGACCCGAACCCCGCGCGAGCAGCTGCAGATGCTGCTCGCGCGTTCCTTCCATGCCGCCGTGCAGGCGCGCAATATCGCGGGCTACGCCTTGTCCGGGCACGCCGAAGAGGTGTTCATCGCCGCCTTGCTGCATCACCTGGGTGAGCTGGCGTTCTGGGGCTGCGCTGGCGAGCAGGCCGATGAGCTGGTCGCGGTGCTCGAGCGGCCAGGGGTGGACGTCGATGAAGCGGTGCGCGAGGTTCTCGGCACCAGCTTTCGGCAGCTGACGCAGGCCTTGCTGAAGAGCTGGAACCTGGGTGAGACCGCCAGCCTGGCGCAGGCCGGGAGCAATCAGCACGACCCCGCCGCCTATGCCGTGCAGTTGGGCGTGCGTATCAGCGAGGCTGCGCTCGATGGCTGGGATTGCGCAGAGATGGAGGAGGTGCTGGCCAAGGTGGCCAACTTCACCGCGCTGACCCAGGAGGAAACCCTGCAGCAGGTGCTGGCCAGCGCCGAGGAGGCCGTCAAGGTCGCCTCGACCTTCGGTGCCAGCAAGCTGTGCCGCCTGATACCCAATACCGACCCGGAGCAGATTCGTCTGCAGCAGGAGGAGCGGCGCGCGCGGCTGCTGCAGCCGGACCTGCTGCTGATGCAGCAGGCGCTGCAGGACCTGGGGCTGATGGTCAGTGCGCGAGCCGATGTCGGCCTGGTGCTCGATACCCTGCTCAAGGGCCTGCATCGGGGGGTGGGGCTGGAGCGGGTCATGCTCACGGTGCTGGCCGATGGCCAGAGCCGCTTTCGCGCCAAGCGCGTGGTTGGCGAAGACACCCAGCACTGGCTGGACGACTTCGTCCTGCCAGCGGAGCAGACGGAGCAGCCGCACATCTTCAGCTACGTGCTGCGCCATCGCGAAGCGATCTGGATGGGTGTGCCGGCCAGCTACAACCTGGCCGAGCTGGTCACCCAGCCGATTCGCCGCAGCCTCGGCAGTGGCATGTTCTTCATCGCACCGATCGTCGCGGGTACGCGGGAGATCGGCGTGCTCTATGCCGACAGTCGCTTGTCCGGCCGCGCCTTGCGCCACGAGCAGTTCGTGGCGTTCCAGCGTTTTACCCAGCTGACCGGGCGTTGCCTGGAGGCGATCAGCAAGCGCTGATCAGGGCAGGTAGAGCGTCAGCATCTGCCCTGGGCGCAGCGTGTTGCTGCGCGGGTTCCAGGCCTGCAGGTGCTTGAGCTCGATCTTGAAGCGCTTGGCGATGACGTAGAGCGAGTCACCTTGCTGCACGCGATAGTAGGTTGCCTTGTCGCGTGCGGCGTTCTGCCGGCGTGTCGCGGCGACGGCCTGGGGTGCGCTCTCGGCGGCGGCCAGATTGAGCACCTGGCCAACCTTGAGGTTGTTGCCCAGCAGTGCGTTCCAGCGGCGCAGGTCATGCACGGCAACCTGGTGTTCGCGGGCGATCTGCCAGAGGTTGTCGCCGTTCTTCACCTTGTAGGTGCGGCTTGCGCTGGCCAGCGTGCTGCGTTGCTGGTAGAGCGGCTCGCTCGGCTGCGCGCCGGGTTTGCCCGGAATGGTCAGCACCTGGCCGATGCGCAGGTTGTTGCTGCTCAGGCGGTTGACGTCCTTGAGCATGCTGACGGTCAGGTGATTGCGATTGGCAATGGCATGCAGGCTATCGCCGGAACGCACGGTATAGGTCTGCCAGTCGACCAGCTCCTGGGGCTTCATCAGGGCCAGGTTGGCGCTGAGCATTTCCGCCTTGTCGGTAGGCACCAGCAGGTGCTGCGGGCCGTCCAGGGTGATGCCGCGCTTGTAGGCGGGGTTCAGTTGCAGCAGTTCCTCTTCGTCCAGGTCGGCCAGCTTGGCCACGCGGGACAGGTCCATGTGCTGCTTGATGGCGATCTGTTCGAAGTAGGGCGCGTCGGCGATCGGCGCCAGGTTCACGCCGTAGGCCTCGGGGGTGAGGATCACCTGCGACAGGGCCAGCAGCTTGGGCACGTAGTCTTCGGTTTCCTTGGGCAGCGACAGGTTCCAGTAGTCGCTGGGCAGGCCGAGTTTCTCGTTGCGTTCGATGGCGCGGCTGACGCGGCCTTCGCCTGCGTTGTAGGCGGCCAGGGCGAGCAGCCAGTCGCCATTGAACATCTCGTGCAGGCGGCTCAGGTAGTTCAGCGCCGCCTGGGTGGAGGCGGTGACGTCGCGGCGGCCGTCATACCAGTTGGTCTGGCGCAGATTGAAGTGGCGACCCGTGGAGGGGATGAACTGCCACAGGCCGACGGCGTTCGCCGGGGAATAGGCCTGCGGGTCGTAGGCGCTCTCGATGACCGGCAGCAGCGCCAGTTCCATCGGCATGTCGCGCTCTGCCAGTCGCTCGACGATGTAGTGGATGTACGGCGCGCTGCGTTCGCTGACGGCGTTGACGTGCCTGGGGTTGCTGGCGTACCAGAGACGCAGGCGTTCGATGCGCGGATTGACGCCGATCTCGTCCTGCAGCTGGAAGCCATCGCGCAGGCGCTCCCAGATATCGTTGTACTCGCGCGGCTTGATCTCGTTGCTCAGCCACTCGGGCTCGCGCTCCAGGCCGACGGCGCGCGAGGTATCGGTCGCGCCGTCCGGGCCCTCGCTGGGCAGGCTCTGGCAGCCGGCCAGGGTTATGCAACACATCACCGCGAGCACTCGAGAGCTTCGCGCCAATGCCTTGAAATTCAATGGCTTACGTGACAAAAAAGGCATTGGGTGAGGTGTTTTTCCCGACAAAAAGATCGGGCGATTCTAGGAATCGGGTCAAGGTTGGTCAAGTTTTCACCAGCCAATTGTGACCTGCATCCCTCTCACTTGGTTCAATATGCCTGGGTCATGGCGCCAGAAAACCGCTGCTGGCAAGGCGCCAGCGCGTTCGTCGGCGACTCAGAATTTATCCTTCCACGCACGCAGGCTGGCGAACACCGCGCTGGCTTCGTCGAGGGATTCGCCCGCACGGTTCGCAGCCGCCGCGATGACGTCTGGCGCGTCGGTGCGCAGGAACGGATTGGTAGCCCGTTCCAGCTCGATCGAGGAGGGCAGGCTGATGCGGCCCGCCTCGCGCCAGCGCGTCACTTCGGCCAGGCGCTCGCTGAGGCGCGGGTTGTCCGGCTCCACGGCATGGGCGAAGCGCAGGTTGCTCAGGGTGTACTCGTGGGTGCAGTAGACCTGCGTGCTCCCGGGCAGGGCAGCCAGGCGGCCGAGCGAGGCGTGCATCTGTTGCGGCGTTCCTTCGAACAGGCGGCCACAGCCACCGGCGAACAGGGTGTCGCCGCAGAACAGCAGCTGCTGCTCGGCGTTGTAGTAGGCGATGTGGCCGAGGGTGTGCCCCGGAACGGCAAGGACCTGGAAGCGCAGGCCGAGCACCTCGAGCGTGTCGTTGTCGCCCAGGTCCAGCTCGCGTGCCGGGATCTTCTCCGCCGCCGGGCCGGCCACGCGGGCGCCGGTGGCGTTCTTCAGCGTCTCGACGCCGCCGACATGGTCGAAGTGATGGTGGGTGATGAGAATGTCGCTGAGGCACCAGCCGGGGTGCGCCTCCAGCCACGCCAGCACCGGCGCCGCATCGCCCGGGTCGACCACTGCGCAGCGCTTGCTGGTCGGCTCCTGCAGCAGCCAGAGGTAGTTGTCGGTGAAGGCCGGTAGCGCGTCGATCTGAATCATTGTGGGTCGCTAAGCTGGATATAAAGGTGCATCTTAGACACTGGATGCAGAGACTGTCATGCGGAGGCAGCGATGACCGATCAGGTATTCGCTCAGGCCGATCCTGAGTGGCTCAAGCTCATCAGCGAGGCGCGCGACTGGCTTTCCGGGCCGCTCGGGCAGTTGCTGCTGGAGGAGGAGCGGCGCTTGCTGGAAGACGAGCTGGCGCGTTTCTTCGGCGGCTATCTGGTGAGTTACGGTCCGGGTGCCGAGCGCACGCCGGAGGCCGGGCAGATTCAGCACAACGTGCGCCTGGGGGCGCCGCTGCCCGGTGTGCAGATCGTCTGCGAAGAGCAGTCCTGGCCGCTGGGCGAGCACGCCGCCGATGTGGTGCTGCTGCAGCACGGCCTGGATTTCAGCCTGTCGCCTCACGGCCTGCTGCGCGAGGCGGCGCGCAGCGTCAGGCCCGGTGGGCATCTGCTGATTCTGGGCATTCACCCCTGGAGCGCGTGGGGCGCCCGCCGCCTGTTCGCGCGCGATGGCCTGAGCAAGGCGCGCTGCATCGACCCCGGGCGCGTTGGCGACTGGCTGGCGCTGCTCGGCTTTGCGTTGGAGAAACGCCGGTTCGGGTGCTATCGTCCGCCGCTCGCTTCACTGGCCTGGCAGATGCGCCTGCGCCGGATGGAGCGCTGGGGCGATGCCTGGCAGCTGCCGGGTGCCGGCTTCTACCTGCTGGTGGCGCGCAAGCTGGTGGTCGGCTTGCGTCCGCTGCGGCAGGCGCGCCGCGAGCCGATGGGCAAGCTGTTGCCGATGCCGGTGGCGAAGGTCAGCCGGCGTGATCTGGACAGCTAGGCGCCGCGCCCCGGTTGGTCAAACCCGTACAGAGCTGATGAATGTCTGAAACCGATGAAGTGGTGATCTACACCGATGGCGCCTGCAAGGGCAATCCCGGCCCCGGCGGCTGGGGCGCGTTGCTGGTCTACAAGGGCGTGGAGAAGGAACTGTGGGGCGGCGACCCGAGTACCACCAACAATCGCATGGAGCTGATGGCCGCGATTGCCGGCCTGATCGCGCTGACCCGCCCTTGCGCGGTGAAGCTGGTGACCGATTCGCAGTACGTGATGAAGGGTATCCAGGAATGGATGCCGAACTGGAAGAAGCGTGGCTGGAAAACCGCCTCGAAGGAGCCGGTGAAGAATGCCGACCTCTGGCAGAAGCTGGACGAGGAGGTGAATCGCCACCAGGTCAGCTGGCAGTGGGTGCGTGGTCACACTGGTCATCCGGGCAACGAGCGTGCCGACCAGTTGGCCAACCGCGGGGTCGACGAGATGCGCGCAGCGCGCTGAGTGATGCCCGGCAACCTGGGTTAACATGTCGCGCTTGTGCGGCAACCTGAACGATGAGAGAGACAAGGCGTGACGACCGATAACACCCCCAACCGCTATGTGGTGCTGGATACCGAAACCACGGGCATGCCGGTCACGGACGGGCACCGGATCATCGAGATCGGTTGTGTCGAGTTGCTGGGGCGGCGCCTGACCGGGCGTCACTTCCATGTCTACCTCAATCCGGACCGTGAGATCGACGAAGGCGCCATCGCGGTCCACGGCATCACCAACGACTACGTGGCCGACAAGCCGCGCTTCAGGGAAGTGGCCGATGAATTCTACGAGTTCATCAAGGGCGCCCAGCTGATCATCCACAACGCGGCGTTCGACGTCGGCTTCATCAACAACGAGTTCGCCCTGCTGGGGCAGAGCGAACGCGCCGATGTCAGTGACTACTGCTCGGTGCTCGATACCCTGATGATGGCGCGCGAGCGCCATCCGGGGCAGCGCAACAGCCTGGATGCGCTGTGCAAGCGTTACGGCGTGGACAACTCCAACCGTGAGCTGCACGGCGCACTGCTCGACTCCGAGATTCTGGCCGACGTCTACCTGGCCATGACCGGTGGGCAGACCCACCTGTCGCTGGCGGGCGAGGGCGGTGATGGCGATGGCAGCGGGCGCCAGCAGGCCACGCCGATTCGCCGGCTGGATGCCGGTCGTCCTCGCACGCGGGTCATCCGCGCCAGTGAAGACGAGCTGGCGGCGCATCTGACGCGGCTCGCCGCCATCGAGAAATCCTCCGGTGGCCCGGCATTGTGGGCCCAGCTGGAAAAGGCGCCGGAATAACCGAACAGCGCAATTGCGACCTTTTCTTATAGCGTGATGCACAGGGGGTTCCGCCGCCAGGGGGGAGCCTCTAACCTGAAGCGATGGGCAGGCCAGGCCTGCCAGCCTTCAGGACGTCACAATGTATAAAGATCTCAAGTTTCCCGTCCTAATCGTGCACCGCGACATCAAGGCCGACACCGTGGCCGGTGATCGGGTGCGCGCCATCGCTCAGGAACTCACCCAGGACGGCTTCAGCATCCTGCCCACGGCCAGTGCGGCCGAGGGGCGCATCGTCGCCTCGACCCACCATGGCCTGGCCTGCATCCTCGTCGCCGCCGAAGGCGCCGGTGAGAACAGCCGGCTGCTGCAGGACATGGTCGAGCTGATTCGCGTGGCGCGGGTCAGGGCGCCGCAGTTGCCGATCTTCGCCCTCGGCGAACAGGTCACCATCGAGAATGCGCCGGCCGAGGCGATGGCCGATCTCAACCACCTGCGTGGCATCCTCTACCTCTACGAAGACACCGTGTCCTTCCTGGCGCGGCAGGTGGCGCGTGCCGCGCACAACTACCTGGAAGGCCTGTTGCCGCCCTTCTTCAAGGCGCTGGTGCAGCATACCGCGCAGTCCAACTACTCCTGGCACACGCCCGGGCACGGCGGTGGCGTGGCCTATCGCAAGAGCCCGGTGGGCCAGGCCTTCCACCAGTTCTTCGGGGAGAACACGCTGCGTTCGGACCTCTCGGTGTCGGTACCGGAACTGGGCTCGCTGCTCGATCACACCGGGCCGCTGGCCGAGGCCGAAGCACGGGCTGCGCGCAATTTCGGCGCCGATCACACCTTCTTCGTGATCAACGGCACCTCCACGGCGAACAAGATCGTCTGGCACTCGATGGTTGGCCGTGACGACCTGGTGCTGGTCGACCGCAACTGCCACAAGTCGATCCTGCATTCGATCATCATGACCGGGGCGATTCCCCTGTATCTCTGCCCCGAGCGCAACGAACTGGGCATCATCGGCCCCATTCCGCTGAGCGAGTTCAGCCGGGAGTCGATCCAGGCCAAGATCGACGCCAGCCCGCTGGCGCGCGGTCGGGCGCCGAAGGTCAAGCTGGCCGTGGTGACCAACTCCACCTACGACGGGCTCTGCTACAACGCCGAGATGGTCAAGCAGGCCCTGGGCGATTCGGTCGAGGTGCTGCACTTCGACGAGGCCTGGTACGCCTACGCCGCCTTCCACGACTTCTACGCCGGGCGCTTTGGCATGGGCACCCAGTGCGACGAGCACTCGCCGCTGGTGTTCACCACGCATTCGACGCACAAGCTGCTGGCGGCCTTCAGCCAGGCGTCGATGATCCATGTGCAGGATGGCGGGCAGCGCCAGCTCGACCGTGATCGCTTCAACGAGGCGTTCATGATGCACATCTCGACCTCGCCGCAGTACGGCATCATCGCCTCGCTGGATGTGGCCTCGGCGATGATGGAGGGGCCGGCCGGTCGTTCGCTGATCCAGGAAACCTTCGACGAGGCGCTGAGCTTCCGCCGCGCCCTGGCCAACGTGCGCCGCAACCTCAGTGCTGACGACTGGTGGTTCAGCATCTGGCAGCCGGGGGCGGTCGACGGGGCCGATGAGCTGGCCACGGGCGACTGGGTGCTGCAGCCGGATGCCGACTGGCATGGCTTCGGCGAGGTGGCCGACGACTACGTGTTGCTCGATCCGATCAAGGTCACGCTGGTCATGCCTGGCCTGAACGCGGCGGGCAAGCTGGAGCAACAGGGCATTCCCGCCGCCGTGGTCAGCAAGTTCCTCTGGGAGCGCGGTCTGGTGGTGGAGAAAACCGGCCTGTACTCCTTCCTGGTGCTGTTCTCCATGGGCATCACCAAGGGCAAGTGGAGCACGCTGTTGACCGAATTGCTGGAGTTCAAGCGCAGCTTCGATGCCAATCTGCCGCTGATCGACGTGCTGCCGTCCATCGCCCATGCCGGCGCCGGGCGCTACCAGGGCATGGGCTTGCGCGACCTGTGCGATGCGCTGCATGGCTGCTACCGCGACAACGCCACGGCCAAGGCGCTGAAGAGCATGTACACGGCGCTGCCCGAGGTGGCGATCAAGCCGGCCGACGCCTATGACCGGCTGGTGCGCGGCGAGGTCGAGGCGGTGCCCATCGATCAGCTGCAGGGGCGCATCGCGGCGGTGATGCTGGTGCCTTATCCGCCGGGCATTCCGCTGATCATGCCGGGCGAACGCTTCACGGCAGCGACGCGCTCTATTCTCGACTATCTGGCCTTCGCGCGGACCTTCGACCAGGCCTTCCCGGGCTTCGACATCGACGTGCACGGATTGCAGACCGAGGCGGGGCAGTACTGCGTGGATTGCCTGGTGGAATGACCGCAGGGTCGCTCTGCCGGGGATCAGGATTCTCGGCAGATCAAACCCTTACCACGGATATTCAAAGCGTTCGTTAACATCCGGGGCGTGCCCTGCGTCACACTGGCAAGCATCGACTTTTATGGCGTGCTTGTTATAGTTGCTCGGTTATTAATCACAAAATAATTATTGTGCCGAGCTGCGGCTGAGGATGCCTGCCATGTCCGACTACAAAGCCTTCCGCGTCGACCTGGCGGACAAGATCGCCCATGTGCAGATCAATCGTCCGGAAAAGGTCAACGCGATGAACGCCGATTTCTGGCGGGAGATCATCGAGATCTTCCGTTGGGTCGATGCCACCGACGCCGTGCGTGTCGTGGTGCTTTCCGGTGCGGGCAAGCATTTCTCCTCGGGCATCGACCTGATGCTGCTGGCTTCGGTCGGCGCGCAGCTGGGCAAGGACGTCGGTCGCAACGCCGACGCCCTGCGCCGCAAGATTCTCGAGCTGCAGGCCTCCTTCAATGCCGTCGACAACTGCCGCAAGCCGGTACTGGCGGCGATCCAGGGTTATTGCATCGGTGGTGCCATCGACCTGGTCAGCGCCTGCGACATGCGTTATTCGACGGTCGATGCACAGTTCTCCATCAAGGAAATTGACATGGGCATGGCCGCGGATGTCGGCACCCTGCAGCGTCTGCCGCGTATCATCGGCGATGGCATGATGCGCGAGCTGGCCTTCACCGGGCGCAGCATCGATGGCAGCGAGGCCGCACGTATCGGCCTGGTCAACCGCACCTATGCCAGCCAGGAAGCGTTGCTGGACGGGGTCATGGGCATCGCCGCGGAGATCGCCAGCAAATCACCGGTTGCGGTACGAGGAACCAAGGAAATGATTCGCTACATGCGTGATCATCGGGTCGACGATGGTCTCGAATACATTGCCACCTGGAATGCCGCCATGCTGCAGTCGGAAGACCTGCGCCTGGCGATGACCGCGCACATGAGCAAGCAGAAGCCGGAGTTCGCCGACTGATGCCGTTCCACTGTCGTTTGATGCGAGCGAACCGCGAGGTGCATAGAGCATGGTAAGTGGAGCCACATCCCTGAGTCTGGTGCGCGACGAGCTGTTCGTCACCATGGAAGAGGCCGAGCAGAGCCTGGAGCATTTCATTGCCGAGCGGCACAACGGCAGCCTGCTGCAGCAGGCGGTAGAGAGCCTGCAGCAGGTGCGTGGCACGCTCAACCTGATCGAGCTGGCCGGGGCCGAGCTGCTGGCCCAGGAAGTGCTGGACCAGGCCACCGACATTCCGGTCGGGGCGGGCGAGGAGCGTGACGTGCAACTGGCGGCGCTGAGCAATGCGCTGCACGTGCTGCGCCGCTACCTGGAAAACGTCGATGCCCATCGCCAGGAAATGCCCGAGCTGCTGCTGCCGGCGATCAATGACCTGCGCCAGGCCGGGGCACAGCAGCCCCTGCCGGAGAGCTTCTTCTTCAGCGTGCGCCTCGATCATGCGCGGCCGCACACCGCGACCCAGCCACTCGATGGCGCGGCCAAGCTGACGGAAGGCAAGCGCCTGCGGCACATGTACCAGGTCGGCCTGCTGGGCTTCATCCGCGAACAGAACCCGCAGGCCAGCCTGAAGCTGATGGTGCGGGCGATGGTGCGCCTCGACAGCCTGTTCGCCAACGAGCCGCGCGGGCGCATGTGCTGGATCGGCGCGGCGGCCATCGAGGCGCAGTGCGACGCGCAGTTGCTGGCGCGCAAGTCCCGCAAACAGCTGTTCTCGCGGGTCGACCGCGAACTCAAGCTGATGCTGGGCAACCCGCAGTACGAAGCCCCGCGCAGCCTGCTGAAGGAACTGCTGTACCTCGTCGCGCTGGCGGACAGCCATGGTCCCCAGGCGAGCGCCATGCGCGAGGTATTCGGCCTGACGCCGCTGCCGTTCACCGATCACCTGCTGGAAGAGGAATACCAGCGCCTGTCCGGGCCGGGCAAGGCGGTGATGCGGTCGCTGTCCTCGGCGATCCGTGAGGAGCTGGCCAGCGTCAAGGACATGCTCGACCTGCTCGAGCGCGGCACCCTGCAGGGCGAGACCCTGGGGACCCTGCATGCGTTGCTGGGCAAGCTGGCCAAGACCCTTGGCATGGTCGGCCTGAACTCCGCTGGCAACTCGCTCAGCGCTCAACTGCCGCACGTCGCCGCCTGGAATGCCGAGACACCGCCGCAACCGGAGCAGCTGCACAAGCTCGCCGACGCGGTGCTGTACGTCGAGGGCATGGTGGCCAGCCTGGAGCGGGGCGAGGGACGAGAGGTACGTCCAGCGGCGGCCGAGCCTGGCAACGAGGCCGACTCCTTCGCCCATCACCAGCTCAACGAAGCGCGCATCGTGGTGGTTGACGAGGCTCAGGCCGGCCTGGCGCTGGCCAAGCGGGCCATCACCGCCTACCTGGAAGCGGGTGGCGACAAGATGCACCTGGCCAACGTACCGTTCAGCCTGCAGGCCGTCCGGGGTGGCCTGTGGTTCCTCGAGCAGCGCCGTGCGGCGAACCTGGTCGGTGCCTGCGCCGACTACATCCAGACGCGCATGCTCGATTCGGGGCAAATGCCCTCCGAGCAGATGCTCGAAACCCTGGCTGATGCCCTCAGCAGCCTGGAGTACTACCTGGAAGCCGGTGCCGTGATGCGTCCGGAAACGCGGCCCAGCGTGCTTGATCTGGCTGAGGAAAGCGTCAAGGCGCTGGGCATGCCGGTGGCCGCCTGATGGCCTGGCGCAATGCCTTTCTCGATCCCGCGCAGGCGGGGGGCTGGGCGCTGCTGTACAACCAGCAGCACTTTCTGGCCGACAGCAACGGCGTCCTGTTCCCGCGTGACTGGATCAAGCGCCAGGACCTGGAGATAGTCGGTGAGCAGGGCATTGGCTACTTCGGCGAGGATGCGGTCTACCTGCTGCAGGTGAAACCGTCGACCCAGCTCGAGGGCTGCAGCTGGCAGAGCCTGCGTCAGTTCATGTTGCAGGGCGAGGCGGAAACCTTCCGCATGCTCGCCTACGCCGCGCAGATCGGCACCTGGTATGCCGAGCACCGTTTCTGTGGCAGCTGCGGGGCTGCGACCCGGCAGTTGCCCGGCGAGCGGGCGATGCGCTGCGACAGCTGCGAATCGCAGCACTATCCGCGGATTTCACCGAGCATGATCGTCCTGGTCACGCGCGGCGACGAGGTCCTGCTGGCGCGCTCGCCGCGTTTCGTCACGGGGATCTACAGCACCCTGGCCGGTTTCGTCGAGCCAGGCGAGTCGGTGGAGCACTGCGTGGCGCGTGAAGTGCGCGAGGAAGTCGGTGTCGAGGTGCAGAACCTGCAGTACATCGGCAGCCAGGGCTGGCCGTTCCCACACTCGCTGATGCTGGGTTTCCATGCCGAGTACGCCGGCGGCGACATCGTCATGCAGGAGGACGAGATCGAGGACGCGCGCTGGTTCCGTGTCGACGACCTGCCACCGCTGCCGGCTTCGCGCTCCATCGCGCGCTACCTGATCGATCTCTACGTGGCACGTCGCCTGGGCCTGCCGGAGCCAGAACTGCAGGCCTGACAGAGCAGGCGCAAGGCCTGCTCGTGCGCGGTGCGAGGTCGCTCAGGCGACCCAGTGTTGCCAGACCAGGCGGGCGGTCAGTGCCAATACCACCAGAATGAACACCGGGCGAATGAATTTCGAGCCGCCCTTGATCGCGGTGCGCGCGCCCAGGAAGGCGCCGATCATCAGGGCTGCGCCCATGCTCAGACCGAGCACCCAGGCCACCTGGCCGAAGGCGATGAAGACCACCAGGGCCGCCGCGTTGCTGACGAAGTTCATGGTGCGTGCGACGCCGCTGGCACGAACCAGGTCCAGCGGGTACATCAGCAGGCTGCTGACCGTCCAGAATGCGCCCGTACCAGGACCGGCCACCCCGTCATACAGACCGAGCCCCAGGCCTTGAGGCCACTGGCGTGCTTTGGCTATCGGCAGGTCGTGTTCGGCCGGGGCCTCCGGCATGCGGCCGAACAACAGGTAGATGCCGCAGGCGAAGACCACGGCCGGCAGCATCTGATTGAGCCAGGCGGCCGGCATCCAGTGGGCGATGACGGCGCCGAGCAGGGCGCCGATCAGGGTGGCCAGCAGGGCGTTGCGCCACTGTTTCGGATCGAACAGTTTGCGCCGGTAGAACGTCAGTGCGGCGGTGCCCGAGCCGAAGGTGGCGCAGAGCTTGTTGGTGCCCAGCACCAGGTGTGGTGGCAGGCCAGCGGTCAGCAGTGCCGGGATGGTCAGCAGGCCACCGCCGCCGGCGATGGCGTCGATGAAACCGGCGATGAAGGCAACCAGAGCGAGGATGGCCAGCGTGCTGGGGTCGATGGCGAGTTCGAGCAGGGGCATATTAAAAATGTCGACTTGTGGGCAAGTGCGCAGCCTGGCGGCTGTTCGTGGCAGGGAGAGCTGCGCATAATGCCGGGATTTCGTCAGAGAAGGAATGCGAGCGATGCAATACGATGGGTTGGCCTGGGCCGTGGCGCTGTTGGCCGTGCTGGCGCTACTGGTGGCATTGCGCGTTCTGCTCAATACAGGCTGGTTCCTCGGTTGGCTGCGCGGCACCTGCGGCCTGGCGTTTCTCGCACTGGCCGGCCTGATTGGCCTGGTGGCCTACGACCTGTATACCTACGAGCCGCTGGAGCCGGGCAAGCCGCTGGTGACGCTGAGCTTCAAGGCGGATGGCCCGCAGCGCTATCGGGTCAGCCTGCTGGAAGGCGGGCGGGAGCGGGTCGTCACCCTCGAGGGTGACATGTGGCAGCTCGATGGCCGGCTGATTCGCTGGAAGGGCCTGGCCGAGCTGATCGGCCTCGAGCCCGGTTACCGCCTGGAGCGCCTTTCCGGGCGTTTTCTCGCCATCGAGCAGCAGGCACTGGCGCAGCATGGCCGCGTGCAGCTGGCCGAGAGTCCCTATGGCGTCGACCTGTGGCGCTGGTTGCGCCTGAGCCAGCGTGACCTGCTGCTGTTCGATCCGCAGGCGCTGCGCGTGACCTACCTGCCGATCGCGGCGGATGCCGTGTACAGCGTGAGCCTGACCCCGACCGGGCTGCTGGCCGAGCCGATGAATTCTGCTGCCGAGGCGGCGCTGAAGGACTGGTAAGCGCAGTACTCAGGTGACGTGAAATGCCCCTGATCCTCGCAAGGATCAGGGGCATTGTTCTTTCAGGGGGAATTTCGGCGGGGTTGCTTGCCCGCGCGGGCGTTCCGGTTCAGCGCTTGATGCCGATCTTTTCCAGCGTGCGCAGTTCGCGTGGGAGCAATTGCTGCATCGAGGCGCTGGCCTTGATGCGCTGGTAGTGAGCAGCCAGCTTCGGCCAGTGCGCAGTGTCCAGTGTCTCCCCGCCGTGTTCCATGTTCAGCAGCTGGCTGGCCAGCGCCAGGTCGGCCATGCTCGGTTGCTCGCCCAGGAAGTAGGGCGCGTCGCCCAGGGTCGCCTCGAAATAGTCGAAATGGCCGGGCAGCTTGTCCCTGAGCGTCTGCTGCACCTTGTCCTCGTCACAGGGCTGGCCCATGCTGGTTTTCAGCACGCGATGGCGGAACACGGTGAAGGTGCACAAGGGGGCCAGCTCGTAGTCGGCGTACTTCTCCAGCCAGCGGACCTGGGCGCGCTGCTGCGCGTCCGCACCATAGAGAGGCTTGCGCTCGGGGTAGCGTTCTTCCAGGTACTGGCAGATGACGCTGGAGTCGGCCAGCTTGAGGTCGCCGTCGCGAAAGGCCGGAATGCGTCCCAGCGGGTTGAGCTCACGGAACCAGTCGGGTTGGCCGAAGGGCATGACCACTTCGAGCTCGTAATCCAGCTCCTTTTCGATCAGGCACAGGCAGAGTTTGCGGACGAAAGGGGACAGGGGTGCCCCGTAGACGGTCAGGCTCATTGCAGTTCCTTTCTATCGGCGTACGGTGTTTTCGACTGGGCGGGATGAAGTCGCGCGAGGCTCAATCGTAGATGTTCTTCTTCTTCCAGTCGTCGTCTCCCAGGCTCTTCAGGCCTTCGGTCAGCTCGCTGGACTCCTCGGCGCTCGGGGCGTTGTTGTTGAGTACCATGGCGTTGGCGCGCGCCAGCTGCTCTTCGAAGCGCTTGAGCTGCGCCTGGTACTGGGCGGGCTCAGGCTGCTTGCGCAGGTACTGGACGCCTCGCTCGAAGGCCAGGCGGGCCTGTCCTGGCTGCTTCTGTTGCAGGGCCGCCTGGCCCAGGGTGCTGAAGAACTCGATATGCACCAGCACCAGCATCTGGCGGACCTGTTTCAGCCAGTGCTTGCCTTCGTTGGCCGGCAGCAGCCCGCCTTGTACCGAACCGGTGATCAGAGCGTGAAGGTTCTCCAGCAGGAAGCGCACATCCTTGGCCTTGGCTTCGTTGGCGATCGGTTGCGGAGGGTTCTTCACCGCGATGGATTCGCCTTGCGCGATCTGCGCCTTCAGCGTCTCGATGTCGGTCTTGAGCGTGGCGTTCTGTTTTTCCAGCGGCAGCAGGCGTTCACTGGCCTGCAGTTGCAGCTTGGCGAGCAGCAGCTTCAGCTGCGGGGTCATCAGTTGGCCTGGCAGGCGTTCGGAGAGGTCCTGGCAGCGCCGGATGCGGTCGAGCAGGTCGGCACGTTGGCGCGCCTTCTCCAGCTTGCTGTTCTCGACGGCGTGGTTGATATAGGCAATCACCATCAACAGGGCGATGCCGCCGACGATCAGCAGGGTAATCACGAGTGCGGACACTGCTTGGGACCTCTCGGAAATCGACTTTTCGACCGAGTGTAGTGGCTTGGCCGCATGGCTCCTAGTGCCATGTCAATTTATGGTCTGAAGTCTTTGATTTTAAAAATTTTTTAGAGAGAGGTTGACGGACTCCGAAAGGCTCCATAGAATGCGCGCCACTTCCAGCGCAATGCTAGAAACAGAGCGAAGGAAGCCGGAAAGTTGCTTGATGTTCCGGGGTGTGTCCCCTTCGTCTAGTGGCCTAGGACACCGCCCTTTCACGGCGGTAACAGGGGTTCGAGTCCCCTAGGGGACGCCACTTTAAGTTGTACATGCGGGAATAGCTCAGTTGGTAGAGCACGACCTTGCCAAGGTCGGGGTCGCGAGTTCGAGTCTCGTTTCCCGCTCCAGATTTTCGAAATGCTGCTTCGGCAGGGTTTCAAACGAAGTTCCAGGTCCCCTTCGTCTAGTGGCCTAGGACACCGCCCTTTCACGGCGGTAACAGGGGTTCGAGTCCCCTAGGGGACGCCACTTCAAGTTGTACCGCGGGAATAGCTCAGTTGGTAGAGCACGACCTTGCCAAGGTCGGGGTCGCGAGTTCGAGTCTCGTTTCCCGCTCCAAATAAACGAAAACGCCGCTCATTCGAGCGGCGTTTTCGTTTCTGCGATTTGCCTTCAGGTCGCTTGTGCCAGGCCCAGCAGGGCATAGCCCAGCCCGCACAGCCCCCAGCCCAGCCAGGGCGAGAACAGCGTGCGCCAGAGCCGCAGGCGCGGCGTGAAGCCGACGCCGTGGATGAAGGCGCAGGACACGCCCCACATCACCAGCATCAGCAGCGAATGGCTGTAGCCTCCCTGGCTGTCGAGCATGGCGCCGGGGTGGATCAGCAGCACCAGCGCCATGGGCACCGCCAGCAGCCAGGAGAGCGCGCGCAGTGGCGCGCGCTCGCTCAGGGCCAGTTCACTCATGCTCGCTCTCGGTGTCGAGGTCCTGAGTGGTTTCCAGCCACAGGGCGTTGATGATGCCGAAGCTGCAGGCCAGCAGCACGCCAAGAATCCAGGTGAAGTACCACATCGCGTTTCTCCTCAATACAGGCCGTGGGGGTTGGCTTCGATGCTCTGCTCGTTGAGCTTGCCCCACATCTTCACGTAGCCCCACAGGGTGTAGATGAGGATCAGCGGAACGAAGATGCAGGCGACAACGAACATGATGCCCAGGGTCTTGCGACTCGATACCGCGTCCCACAGGGTCAGGCTGGAGGCCGGATCGAGGCTCGAGGGGAAGACGAAGGGGAACAGGGCGAAGCCTGCGGTGCAGATGGCCCCGACTATCATCAGGCTGCTGCCGACGAAGGCCAGGCCGGCGCGTCGCCAGGTGCTGGCGAGAATCGCCAGCAGGGCGCCGAGCAGGGCCAGTACGGGGGCGACCAGGGTCACCGGGTAACGGGCATAGTTGCCGAGCCAGCCGGCGTTGTCGGCGATCACCTGCTTGTTCAGCGGGTTCAGGGCGGCGCCGGCATCCACGGCGCCGGCCAGGGTCATGCCTTCGATGCCCATGGCCAGCCAGCTGCCAGCGAGAAGGAAGCCAACCAGGAATACCAGGGCACAGAGGTAGGTGGCGCGGCGCGAACGTGCTGCCAGGTCACCCTCGGTGCGCAGCATCAGCCAGGCGCCGCCATGGGCGCAGAGCATGCTCAGGCTGACCACGCCGCAGAGCAGCGCGAACGGGTTGAGCAGGGCGAAGAAGGAGCCGTGGTAGGTCGAACGCATCATGTCGTCGAGCTGGAACGGCAGGCCGAGGAAGAGGTTGCCGAAGGCCACGCCGAATACCAGCGCAGGCACCGCGCCGCCGACGAACAGGGCCCAATCCCAGGCGCTGCGCCAGCGCGGGTCGCTGACCTTGCTGCGGTAGTCGAAGCCGACGGGCCGGCAGAACAGGGCGAACAGCACCAGCAGCATCGCCCAGTACAGCCCGGAGAAGGCCACCGCGTAGACCATTGGCCAGGCGGCGAACAGCGCGCCGCCGGCGGTGATGAACCATACCTGGTTGCCGTCCCAGTGCGGGGCGATGGTGTTGATGGCGACGCGGCGTTCGTTGTCGGTCCTGCCCACGAAGGGCATCAGCGCCATGGCGCCCATGTCGAAGCCATCGGTCAGGGCGAAGCCGATCAGCAGCACGCCGATCAGCACCCACCACACGAGTTTCAGTGTTTCGTAGTCGAACATGACGAAGTCCTTAGGCGTGGGCCGGCTGCTGTTGCTCGAAGTGGTAGCGTCCGCTGTGCAGGCTGGAGGGGCCAAGGCGGGCGAACTTGATCATCAGGTACATCTCCACCACCAGCAGCAGGCTGTAGAAGGCGATCAGCGCCGTCAGCGAGCCCCAGATGTCGCCGGTCGACAGACTGGAGGCGGACAGGTGGGTCGGCAGCACCTCGCCGATCGACCAGGGCTGGCGACCATGCTCGGCCACGTACCAGCCGGTCTGCGCGGCGATCCACGGCAGGGGCAGGCTCCACAGCGCCCATTTCAGCAGCCAGGGTTTGCTTTCCTCGTTCTTCTTCGCCGAGGCCCAGAAGGCGCAGGCGAACAGCGTCAGCATGAGGAAGCCGCAGGCGACCATGATGCGGAAGGTCCAGAACAGGCTGAACACGTTGGGGATGGTGTCCAGCGCCGCCTGCCTGATCTGCGCTTCGCTGGCATCGACCACGTTCGGCGTGTACTTCTTCAGCAGCAGACCGTAGCCCAGGTCGTTCTTGACCTCGTTGAAGGCGGCGATGGTCTCTGCCGACTTGTCGCCGCCGCGCAGGCGCTCCAGCAGCGCGTAGGCGCTCATGCCGGTACGGATGCGTGCCTCGTGCTCGATGAGCAGGTCCTTGATGCCCTTGACCTCTTCATCCAGCGAGCGGGTGGCGATCAGGCCCAGCACGTAGGGAATCTTCACCGCATAGTCGGTGCGCTGCTCCTGCTGGTTGGGCAGGCCGAACAGGGTGAAGCCGGCCGGTGCCGGGTGGGTGTCCCACTCGGCTTCGATGGCGGCCAGCTTGGTCTTCTGCACGTCACCGATCTCGTAGCCGGATTCGTCGCCTAGGACGATCACCGAGAGGATCGAGGCCAGGCCGAAGGCCGACGCGATGGCGAAGGAGCGGCGAGCGAAGCCCTGGTCGCGCTTTTTCAGCAGGTAGTAGCTGGAGATCGCCAGGACGAAGATCGAACCGGTGACGTAGCCGGCCGCCACGGTGTGCACGAACTTGACCTGGGCCACCGGGTTGAACAGCAGGGCGCCGAAGTCGGTCAGCTCCATGCGCATGGTCTCGAAGTTGAACTCGGCGCCGACCGGGTTCTGCATCCAGCCGTTGGCGATCAGGATCCACAGCGCCGAGAGGTTCGAACCCAGTGCCACCAGCCAGGTCACGGTCAGGTGCTGCAGCCTGGACAGGCGATCCCAGCCGAAGAAGAACAGGCCGATGAAGGTGGATTCGAGGAAGAAGGCCATCAGCCCTTCGATGGCCAGTGGCGCGCCGAAGATGTCACCGACGTAGTGGCTGTAGTAGGCCCAGTTGGTGCCGAACTGGAACTCCATGGTCAGTCCGGTGGTGACGCCCAGGGCGAAGTTGATGCCGAACAGCTTGCCCCAGAACTTGACCATGTCCTGATAGACCTGCTTGCCGGTCATCACGTAGACCGACTCCATGATCGCCAGCAGGAAGGCCAGGCCCAGGGTCAGGGGCACGAAGATGAAGTGATACATCGCTGTCATGGCGAACTGCAGGCGTGACAGGTCGACGACTGATTCCGAGATCATCTCGGTTTCTCCTCGGTGGGTATTGAAGAGGGGGTGGTAGCGGGGCCGAACAGGTGGGCCTCGACGCGTTGCTGGCCGTCGCCGGGGACGGTCGGCTCGTTGAACCAGATGGCCTTGATGCTCAGCAGCAGGGTCAGCTTGATCAGCAGGATCACGGCGATCTCGCGTACCAGCGGGATGCGCCATGCGGAGGCGGAGGGTTGGCGTTCGGACATCCAGGAACTCCTTGCCGGCAGCGGGCGGCCCTGAGCGGGCGACGCTCGCTGGCAGTGTGTGTCCTAATGTTACTGATTACCTGGGGGAGTATAGAAGTGCCGGAGATTGATGCAGGTCAGTAGAACCGCGATTAGCCTGCCGACGGTGACAGACGTTGCCGGTCACGGGCCGTTTCAGTCGAATTCCGGCAGGCTGGGGGCGAGCACGTCGCGTCCGACGGCCTGCCAGGCATCGATACCACCTGCCAGGGAAAGGACCTGGCGGTAGCCCATTTCCCGCAGGGCGTCGGCGGCCAGCGCCGAGCGTCCACTGTTCTTGCAGTAGAGCACCAGCCTGAGGTCGCGGTTGGCCAGTTGCGGGTCGTTGCTCAGCCTGAACTCCAGCAGCCCGCGAGGGATGTGGACGGCGCCGGGAATGTGTGCCGCGCTGAACTCGTCCGCCTCTCGCACGTCGATCAGCAGGTCGGCAGCCTGGATGGCCGCGTCAGCCTGCGGCAGATCGACTTCGTCGATGCGGCTCCTGGCAGCGGCCACCAGGTCATGTGCGCTCTTCATGAAACGTTCCTTTCGTCGCGTATGGGGGAGGGAGTATCGGCACGCTCCAGGGTCTCCCGGGTCAGCTGCGGCGCCAGGTGCTTGAGCGCCTGGAACTGGCTGATGAATACCTGGCCGGCGAAGCGTTCGAGGAAGTCGGAGCGGCGCAGCTGATCCATCACCGGTCCCTTGACCTCGGACAGGTGCAGCTGCACGCCGGCCGCATGCAGGCGCTCGACGATGGCGTGCAGCGAATCCAGGGCGCTGGCGTCGATCAGGTTGACGCCCGGACACATCAGCACCAGGTGACGCACCTGCGGGCGGCTGGCGATCAGCTCGCCGATACGGTCTTCCAGATAGCGGGCATTGGGGAAGTACAGGCTCTCGTCGACACGCAGCGACAGCACGCTGGGAGACTCGACCACGGCGAAGCGCTCGACGTTGCGAAAGTGCTCGCTGCCCGGTACCTGGCCGACCACGGCCATGTGCGGCTGGCTGGTGCGCCAGAGAAACAGCAGCAGCGACAGGCCGACGCCAATGAGGATGCCGGCTTCGACACCGATCAGCAGCACGCCGAACAGGGTTGCGGCCTGCGCTGCGCCATCCTGGCGCGAGTAACGCCAGGTATGGCGCAGCGATCGCAGGTCCACCAGGCTGAGCACCGCGACGATGATGGTGGCTGCCAGCACCGCTTGCGGCAGGTCGTGCAGCAGGGGCGTCAGCAGCATCACGCTGACGCCGATGCCGATGGCGGTGAACACGCCGGCCATGGGGGTTTGCGCCCCGGCATCGTAATTGACCACCGAGCGAGCGAAGCCGCCGGTGACGGGAAAGCCGCCGCTGAAGGCTGCGGAAAGGTTCGCCGCTCCCAGGCCGAGCAACTCGTTGTCCGGCTGGATGCGCTGGCGGCGTTTCGCCGCCAGCGTCTGGCCGACGGAGACCGACTCGACGAAGCCCACCAGGCTGATCAGCAGCGCGGCCGGCAGCAGCTGCACGGCCAGCTCCAGGTTCAGCGTCGGCAGTGTCAGGCCGGGCAGGCCCTGGGGCACGCTGCCGACGACCTTGACCCCGGCCTGCTGCAGGTGCAGCAGGCTGACCGCGATGATCGCGACGACGATGGCCAGCACCGGTCCGGCCTTGGCCAGGTTGCCGGCCAGCTGCGCCGACAGCCCGAGGCGTTGCAGCGTCTGCTTGAGGTAACCCCTGGCCCATCCCAGCCAGGCGAGGCTGAGCAGGCCGATGATCAGCGTGGGCCAGTGTGTCTGTGGCAGTGCCTGCAGCAGGTCTGGCAGCAGGTGCAGCAGGTTCTCGCCGGAGGCGGAGACGCCCAGCAGGTGCTTGAGCTGGCCGACGGCGATGAGGATGCCGGAGGCGCTGATGAAGCCGGAAACCACCGGATGACTGAGGAAGTTGGCGACGAAACCCAGGCGCAGCATGGCCATCGCGGCCAGCAGCAGGCCCGAGAGCAAGGCCAGCAGCATCGCGGCGCCGATGTATTCGGGGCTGCCGGCAGGGAACAGCGGTGCCAGGCTGGCGGCGGTCATCAGCGAAACCACGGCCACCGGGCCGACGGCCAGGGTGCGGCTGGTGCCGAACACGGCATAGGCCAGCAGCGGCAGGATACTGGCGTACAGGCCGGTCACCGGCGGCAGGCCCGCGAGCATGGCGTAGGCCAGGCTCTGCGGGATCAGCATCAGCGTGACGATCACCGCGGCCAGTCCATCCTGCGAGGCGCTGGCGCGGTTGTACGCCCGCCCCCATTGCAGACAGGGCAGCCAGTGGCTCGGCTTCATTTCTGCTCCTTGTCGAAGTCACACGCTGCGGCTGCCTCCACCGCCAGGGGCTGATGCGGCAGATGCCTGGGTTCTGCCAGCCACTCGCGCCCCCGGAGCATCAGGTCGAAGTAGATGCCAGGCATCATCTTCACCTTCAGGTCCCAGGCCAGGCGGCGCGGCACGGTCGGGTCCAGGGGGAAGGTCGGCAGCAGCTTGCCGCCATAGCCGAATTCGGCCAGCACCACCTTGCCGCGCTCCACCGTCAGCGGGCAGGAGCCGTAGCCGTCATAGATCGCCTGTGGGCCTCGGCCAGCGAGCAGCGCCAGCACATTCTCGGCGACGACCGGGGCCTGCTTGCGCACGGCGGCTGCGGTTTTCGCATTGGGTGCCGCGCAGACGTCGCCCAGGCTGAAGACGTTGCCGAAGCGCGGGTGGCGCAGGGTTTCGTGATCGGCCTCGAGCCAGCCATCGGCACCCGCCAGCGGGCTCTGGCGGATGAACTCGGGGGCGCGCTGGGGTGGGACGGCATGCAGGAAGTCGAAGGTCTTCTCGATCGTCCGGCTTTCGCCATTGGCATCGGTCTGCCGGAACCAGGCCCGTCTGGCGGGGCCATCGACGGCAATCAGATCGGTATTGAAGTTGAGCTGTGCGCCATAGCGCTCGACGTACTGCATCAGCGGCGGAACGAAGGCCGCGACGCCGAACAGCACCGCGCCTGCCGAGCAGAACTCGACGTCGATCTGCGCCAGCACCGCCTGCTTGAGCCACCAGTCGCACGACAGGTACATGGCCTTCTGCGGCGCTCCCGCGCATTTGATCGGCATGGCCGGCTGGGTGAACAGGGCGCGGCCCTCGCGCAGGTTCTGTACCTGTTGCCAGGTATAGGGCGCCAGTTCGAACTGGTAGTTGGAGGTCACGCCGTTCTTGCCCAGCGTCTCCCTGAGACCTTCGATGCCATCCCAGTGCAGGCTGAGGCCGGGGCACACGACCAGGGCGCGATAGCTGATCCGGTTGCCGTCTTCCAGCACCACCCGTTGCTGCTCCGGCTCGAAACCGGCCACCGCCGCGTGGATCCAGTGCGCGCCATGGGGAATGCAGCGCGCCATCGGGCGCTCGGTGCGGGCGCGGTCGAACACGCCGGCACCGACCAGGGTCCAGCCCGGCTGGTAGTAGTGCTGCTCACGCGGTTCGATCACCGCGATGCGCAGCTCGGGGTTGCGCTTGAACAGACTGGCGGTCACTGCACAGCCCGCCGCGCCGCCTCCGACCACGACCACGTCGTAGCGCTGGGTGGGCGTACTGGCGGACTGCGCCTGGGGCAGCGGCGCCTGCTGCCAGCGTTGCTGCAGGCGTGGTGCCAGCCCACTGAGGTCGTAACCGTGCTCGCCTGCGGTGCTGAGCAGCACCTGCGGGTCGAGGTGGTGGGCCTCGCTCAGCGCCCACAGGCTGGTCGAGCGAGTGCCGCTTCGGCAGAACGCCAGCAGCGGGCCACGCGCCTGTGTCAGCAGGGCATTGAAGGCGCTGACGTCGTCGTCGCCGATCTGTCCGGAAACCACGGGCAGGTGGTAGTACTCCAGGCCATTGGCCTGGGCGGCGACCGCCAGTTCGGCGGAGCCGGGCTGGCCCTGTTCTTCGCCGTCGGGGCGATTGTTGATGATGCTGCGAAAACCGGCAGCGGCGAGCATGCCCATGTCCGCCGGCTGCAACTGGGCTGCCACGGCGATGAACGGGGTCAGGCGCTTGAGCGATTCCATGGTGATGACCTCAGAGCACGTCGAGAGGGATCTTCAGGTAGCGGGTGCCGTTGCCTTCGGCCGGCGGCAACTGACCGGCGCGCATGTTGACCTGCACCGAGGGCAGGATCAGGTTGGGCATGCCCAGGGTGGCGTCGCGCTCGCGCCGCATGGCGACGAAATCGGCCTCGGCGATGCCCTGGTGAACGTGCACGTTGTGCGCGCGCTGTTCGGCGACCGTGGTCTGGTTGCGGAAATCGTCGCGGCCCGCTGCCTTGTAGTCGTGGCACATGAACAGGCGGGTGTCATCGGGCAGGGCGAAGAGCTTCTGGATCGACTGGAACAGCACATGGGCATCGCCGCCGGGGAAGTCGCAGCGCGCGGTGCCGTAGTCCGGCATGAACAGCGTGTCGCCGACGAAGCCAGCGTCGCCGATCAGGTAAGTCATACAGGCCGGGGTATGGCCAGGGGTGTGCAGGGCCCGGCCACGCAGCTCGCCGATGCGGAACTCGTCACCATCGCGAAGCAGGCGGTCGAACTGGCTGCCGTCGGTGGCGAACTCGCTGCCGGCGTTGAACAGCTTGCCGAAGGTGTTCTGCACCACCCTGATGTTTTCACCGATGGCCAACTGACCGCCCAGCTCGCGCTTGAGGTAGGGCGCGGCGGAGAGGTGGTCGGCGTGCACGTGGGTTTCCAGCAGCCACTCGACGTGCAGGTCGCGTGCCCTGACGAAGGCGACGATGCGCTCGGCGCTGGCGTGCGAGGTGCGCCCGGAGGCGGCATCGTAGTCCAGCACCGAGTCGATGATCGCGCAATGCTGCGAGGTTGGGTCAATGACCACATAGCTGTAGGTGTAGGTGGCAGGATCGAAGAATTCGACGACATCGGGCTGCATGACCAGGCTCCTTCTCATACCCGTGGGAGTATTTAGTTAAGAAAGAGCTTAACTGTGTTTTGGTTCTATGCATAGATTGATATGGAATAAGCGAGGGTGGCCTTGTTCAGGACGGCCATAACCGTCCTGCAAGTCGTTGAATGACTTGGCTTTGGCCAGATCCGGCGGACTCGAACGCACGCCGGAGAGGGGTGATCAGGTGTACTTGGTGAAGATCTCGCGCACGCGCTGCAGTGACGCTTCGGTGTCCTGCTCCGGGTCGAGCATGGCCTCCTCGATGAGGCAGGTGAGCATCAGCCGATAGGACTTGTCCAGCGCACTGCGCGCCGCCGAGAACTGCTGGGCAATGGCGGCGCAATCCTCGCCGCGCCTGATCATCGCCTGGATGCCGCGTATCTGGCCCTCGACCCGGGCCAGGCGTTTGAGCATCGCTTGTTGCTGCTCGAGCATGCGTGCGTGCAGGTCGGTGGGTTCGGTCATGGCATGTCCTGTGCGATGGGGCGACTCAGGGTGAAGGCGCCGCGCAGTTCGCCAAGCTGGTAGCCGCGGGCCTGATCATGCGGATAGTACTGGTCAATCGCATTCTCTACCTCTGTCCTGATCGTCGCACCGTGGCACGCCAGGCAAGGCTCGCCGACGGCAATGGCCTGCATGTAGCGGTATTGCCCGTCGACTTCCTCGGCATGACGCAGCTGCGCGACGGGCGTGCCGCTGGCGGCTGCGGCGGCAAAATCCTGCAGTACGCGGCGCTCCCAGGCATCGGGGGCGTTGTCCGGGTTGCGTACCTTCAGTGACGTGCGGCCGATCTGCCAGGCCTGCCGGCTGTGTTCGCTGGCGATCTGCGGCGCCAGTGCATGGCAGGCCTGGACCGCTGCACCCGGCCCGCCATCGGCGATGGCCTGGCGCACGGTGCCGAGCAGCTGTTCGGCGAACGCAGGTATCTGCTTCGCCGCGTCCTCCTGCCAGGGCGTGGCGGCATACAGGGTGTCGCTGGTAAGCAGGGCGGCGAGCAGCAGGGTGCGCATGATCGATCCTCATAAATACTGGTGGGGGTATTTATGCACGAAACCTGCGCGCTGTCATCGCCACGACCTGCGACACGACGACTCGTGGTGCATTCAGGTGCGGATCAGTGCCGGGCGCCGTCGGTGGGCAGGGTCAGCAGTTGCTTTTCCTGGTGCCAGTCGAACGGCTCGCCGTTCTCTTCGGCGGCGAAGCGACGTTCATCGAGCGTCTGGTACAGGGCAATTTCCTCGTCCGGCATGAAGTGCAGGCAATCGCCGCCGAAGAACCACAGCAGGTCGCGCGGCACCAGGTGGGCGATCTGCGGGTAGCGGTTGAACACCTGGCTGATCAGGTCCTGGCCCAGGTACTGACTGGAGACCGGGTCACGCGGCAGTTCGGCGAGCAGTTCGTCGTAACGTTCGAGGAACAGGGCGTGGCTGTCGTCGAGCACCTGTTCGGCTTCGCCCAGGGCGACGAGGATGCCGCGCAGGTGGTTGAGCAGGGCGAGGTGGTGTTCGAGATGGCTGGCCATGATGCGATTTCCTGAAGGGTAAAACGGGCGCAGGAGTATAGAGTTCCTGGCGCCCGCTGTCCCGTCCGGGTGATTGCCGGCCTGGTGCCGGCTGCTGTCAGCGCACCTTGCCGCGACCGAGCTTGAGCTCTTCCTTGGCGAAGTCGTCGACGTCGATCACGCGGCGCCGCGCCGCTTCGGCATCCTGCAGGCGCTGGCCCTGCTCGCCGTCGAGAATGCCGGCGGCAATCGCCGCTTCGATGGCGTCCTGGCCGGGGGCCGGTTGCAGGCTGCCATCCTTGAGCGCCTGGTGCAGGCGCTTGCGGGCATCGTGGCTGGCGTGCACCAGGTTCAGCGCATGCTGCAGGGCGCCGACCGAATCCTGGTCGGCCTGCGGGCGATAGCAGCCTTCCAGTACCGACTCCAGGGCCGGGTCGCCGGCCTGGCGGCCGATGATCGCGGCGACTTCGGCATCCAGTTCGTCGCTCGGCCCCTGATGGCGGCGGCCCAGCGGGAACACCAGTACCTTGAGCAGGCAGCCGAACAGGCGGTTGGGGAAGTTGCCCAGCAACTCATCGAGGGCCTGCTCGGCGTGGTACAGGTTTTCCTCCATGGCCCAGCGCAGCAGCGGCCGCAGGGCCTCCGGGTAGTCCAGGTCGTGATAGCGCTTGAGCGCCGCCGAGCCCAGATACAGGTGGCTGAGCACATCGCCGAGGCGCGCGGAGAGGCGCTCGCGGCGCTTCAGGTCGCCGCCGAGCAGCATCATGCTGCTGTCGGCACACAGGGCGAACGCAGCCGCCAGGCGGTTGAGCGCACGGTAGTAGGGCTGGCTGATGTCGTCGCCGGGAACCTGGCCCAGGCGGTTGAGGGTCAGGCCCAGGAGCAAGCTGCTGGCGGCGTTGCCCACGGCGAAGCCGATATGGCTCATCAGCAGCGTGTCGAATTCGGCCAGCGCCTGGTCCTTGTCCTCGCGGTCTGCCAGGGCCATTTCCTTGAGCACATAGGGATGGCAGCGGATGGCGCCCTGGCCGAAGATCATCAGGTTGCGCGAAAGGATGTTGGCGCCCTCGACGGTGATGAAGATCGGCGCGCCCTGCCAGGAGCGGGCCAGGTAGTTGTTCGGGCCCATGATGATGCCCTTGCCGCCGTGCACGTCCATGGCGTGGCCGATGCACTCGCGGCCGCGCTCGGTGAGGTGGTACTTGAGAATCGCCGACAGTACCGACGGTTTCTCGCCCAGGTCGACGGCGTTGGCGGTGAGGATGCGCGCGCTGTCCATCAGCCAGGCGTTGCCGCCGATGCGCGCGAGGGCTTCCTGAATGCCTTCGAAGGCGGCCAGCGGCACGTTGAACTGCTCACGCAGCTGGGCGTACTGGCCGGTGGTCAGGCTGGTGAACTTGGCGGCGCCGGTGCCGACGGCCGGCAGCGAGATGGAGCGCCCGACCGACAGGCAGTTCATCAGCATCATCCAGCCCTTGCCGAGGTACTCCTGGCCACCGATCAGGTAGTCCAGCGGAATGAACACGTCCTTGCCGCTGTTGGGCCCGTTCATGAAGGCGGCGCCCAGCGGCAGGTGGCGGCGACCGATTTCCACGCCGGGGGTGTCGGTGGGCACCAGGGCCAGGCTGATGCCGAGGTCTTCCTGGTCGCCCAGCAGGTGCTCGGGGTCATAGGCCTTGAACGCCAGGCCGAGCAGGGTGGCGACCGGGCCCAGGGTGATGTAGCGCTTCTCCCAGTTCAGGCGCAGGCCGATGACTTCCTCGCCATTCCACTGGCCCTTGCAGATGATCCCGGTGTCGGGCATCGCGCCGGCATCGGAGCCTGCCAGCGGGCCGGTGAGGGCGAAGCAGGGAATGTCCTCGCCGCTGGCCAGGCGCGGCAGGTAGTGCTGGCGCTGTGCGTCGGTGCCGTAGTGCAGCAGCAGCTCGGCAGGGCCGAGCGAGTTGGGCACCATCACGGTGGAGGCCAGGTCACCGCTGCGGGTGGCCAGTTTCATCGCCACCTGCGAGTGGGCATAGGCGGAGAAACCCTTGCCGCCGTACTCCTTGGGGATGATCAGGGCGAAGAAACCGTGCTGCCTGATGTGCTGCCAGGCTTTCTCCGGCAGGTCCAGCTGCTGGCCGACCTGCCAGTCGCTGATCATGCCGCAGAGTTCCTCGGTGGGGCCGTCGATGAAGGCCTGCTCTTCCTCGCTCAGCGTGGCCTTGGGGTAGGCCAGCAGCTTGTCCCAGTCCGGCCTGCCGCTGAACAGCTCGCCATCCCACCAGACGGTGCCGGCTTCGATGGCGTCGCGCTCGGTGCTCGACATGGGCGGCAGCACGCGCTGGAACCAGGCGAACAGCGGGCTGGTGAACAGCTGCCGGCGGAGGTCGCCGAGCAGGATGAAGGCAGCGACCGCGCCGGTGACGATCCACAGCAGCAGCTGCAGCCAGCCGGGTACCGGGCTGAACAGGGCCATGGCCAACAGGTAGGCGGCGGTGATGCCCAGCGCGGGCAGGGCGGCGGTACGGCTATGGGCCAGATAGACGACCCCGAGTAGCAGAACCAGCAACCAGATGACGAGCATTTGCATTCCTCCATGATTCGAGCGGGCGACGCCCCGAGCATAGCCATAAATGGCGGCAAGGGCGGTGAGCTTGGCCGGATCGTCGTTAAGTTGGCGCAATCGGCAGGCTTACACTGAAACGAACTTCAGGAGCCCCCATGCAGACCTACCTACGTCCCGGCCGCTTCATTGACAGTGACCACCCGAGGGTAATCGAGTTCGCCGAACGTTACCGTGGTGCGTCACGAGAACCGCGCAGTCAGGTTGTCGCACTCTATCTCGCCGTGCGTGACGAGATTCGCTACAACCCCTATGCCTTCAGCCTCGATGCACAGACGCTGAAGGCCAGCCATGCGTTGCTGGCGGGGGAGTCCTATTGCGTGCCGAAGGCCATCCTGCTCGCGGCCTGCGCCCGGCACTGCGGCATTCCAGCGCGCATCGGCCTGGCCGACGTGCGCAATCACCTGTCCACCCCGCGTCTGCTGGAGCTGTTGCGCAGCGAGGTGTTCGCCATGCATGGCTATACCGAGCTGTACCTCGATGGTCGCTGGGTCAAGGCCACGCCTGCGTTCAACGAGGCGCTATGCCGGGTGTTCAGGGTGGCGCCGCTGGCGTTCGACGGTACCTGTGACAGCGTCTTCCACCCCTACAACGAGCAGGGCGAGCGCTACATGGAATACCTGCAGGACCACGGCCAGTTCGAGGACCTGCCCGAGCAGCTGTTCTTCGGCCATCTGCGCCACTGCTACCCACATCTGTTCGAGCCGGGCGCGCAGCAACCCAGCGGCGACATGCAGCGCGAGGCGGGCGTTATCGACTGAGTCGATAGTCAAGATCGTCACGACGGCCTTTTCTCCGCACGCCAGGGTCGGTAGGGTGCATGCCTGCGAAGAGCGGAAACACCTGGTTGCAATCACGCCTCTTCGCCCTCATCAACAAGGCATCTCTGAAAACGCTTTGCTGGCCCGGCTGATCTGCAGCGCGGCTGCGAGCGCTTTTCGCCTGTTCTCGCAGGGCCGCCGTCGGTATCGTGCTGACTGCTTCGTCCATGTTTTCAGAGCTGCCTTCAATGACCTCACTCGCGCGGGAAACCCCATCTACATGAGCTCCGCCCTGACCATTCGCCAGTTGACCAAGACCTACGGAAACGGCTTCCAGGCCCTGCACGGCATCGATCTGGACGTCGCCGAGGGAGACTTCTTCGCCTTGCTCGGACCCAACGGCGCCGGCAAGTCCACCACCATCGGCATTCTCTCCACGCTGGTGAACAAGAGCAGCGGTACGGTCAATGTGTTCGGCCACGACCTCGACCGCGAGCCCTATGCGCTCAAGCGCTGTCTGGGCGTGGTGCCGCAGGAATTCAACTTCAACCAGTTCGAGAAGGTGTTCGACATCGTCGTCACCCAGGCCGGCTACTACGGCATTCCGCGCTCCATCGCCAAGGAGCGTGCCGAGCAGTACCTGACCCAGCTCGGGTTGTGGGAGAAGCGTGATGTCGCCTCGCGCGAGCTGTCCGGTGGCATGAAACGGCGCCTGATGATCGCCCGCGCGCTGGTGCATCAGCCGCGCCTGCTGATCCTCGACGAGCCCACCGCCGGGGTGGACATCGAGTTGCGTCGCTCGATGTGGAGCTTCCTCACCGACCTGAACAAGCAGGGCATCACCATCATCCTCACCACCCACTATCTGGAGGAGGCCGAGCAGCTGTGCCGCAACATCGGCATCATCGACCATGGTCGCATCGTCGAGCTGAGCAGCATGAAGGACCTGCTGAAGAAGCTGCACGTCGAGACCTTCCTGCTCGACCTGCAGGACTCCTACCGCGAGGCGCCTGACCTGGTCGGCTACCCGGCGCGCCTGCTCGACCACCACACCCTGGAGGTGCAGGTGGAGAAGAGCCAGGGCCTCAATGCCCTGTTCCAGCAACTGGCGCAGCAGCAGGTGCAGGTGCTCAGCCTGCGCAACAAGACCAATCGCCTGGAGGAGCTGTTCGTCTCCCTGGTGGAAAAGAACCTGGCCAAGGTGGCGCAATGAATACCCAGTACCTCAACAGCGAATTCGCCGCCAACCTGGTGGCCCTGCGTACCATCGTCCACCGCGAGGTGCGGCGCTTCCTGCGCATCTGGCCGCAGACCCTGCTGCCGCCGGCGATCACCATGGTTCTGTACTTCGTCATCTTCGGCAATCTGATCGGCCGGCAGATCGGCGACATGGGCGGTTTCACCTACATGGAGTACATCGTCCCGGGGCTGATCATGATGTCGGTGATCACCAACAGCTACGGCAACGTGGTGTCGAGCTTCTTCGGCAGCAAGTTCCAGCGCAACGTCGAGGAGCTGCTGGTGTCGCCGGTATCGCCGCACACCATCCTCATCGGCTTCGTCGTCGGGGGTGTGCTGCGCGGGCTGGCGGTGGGCGTGATCGTCACCATGCTGTCGCTGTTCTTCACCCACCTGCAGGTGCATCACCTCGGCGTGACCGTGCTGGTGGTGCTGCTGACGGCGACCATCTTCTCCCTCGGTGGCTTCGTCAATGCGGTGTACGCACGCAACTTCGACGACATCTCGATCATTCCGACCTTCGTGCTGACGCCGCTGACCTATCTGGGCGGGGTGTTCTATTCCATCACCCTGCTGCCGCCGTTCTGGCAGGCGGTCTCGCTGGGCAACCCGATCCTGCACATGGTCAACGCCTTCCGCTACGGCATCCTCGGGGTGTCGGACATCCGTATCGGCGTGGCCATCGGTTTCATGCTGCTGGCCACCGCGGCGCTCTACACGCTGTGCATCCGCCTGCTGGTCAGTGGTCGCGGGATGCGTCAGTGAAACCGGTTCGTGCGTGTGGCTGGTCGTCCTGAAACGAAAAAGGCACCCATCGGGTGCCTTTTTCATTCTGGCCAGGGCCTCAGGAGAGGAAGCCACCGTCCACGTTGAGGGCCACACCGGTGGTGTAGCTGGAGGCTTCGCTGGCCAGGTACAGCACGGCGCCGGCCATCTCGCTCGGGTCGGCCACACGCTTGAGCGGGATGCGCTGCAGGGCGTGCTTGAGGATGGCGTCGTTCTTGGTCAGCGCCGAGGCGAACTTGGTGTCGGTCAGGCCCGGCAGCAGCGCGTTGCAGCGAATGCCGAACTGCGCGCACTCCTTGGCGAACACCTTGGTCATGCTGATCACCGCAGCCTTGGTCACCGAGTAGATGCCCTGGAACTCGCCGGGGGAGACACCGTTGATCGAGGCGACATTGATGATGCTGCCACCCCCGTTCTCCTTCATCAGCTTGCCGCCTTCGATGGACATGAAGTAGTAGCCACGGATGTTCACGTCCACGGTCTTCTGGAAGGCACCCAGGTCGGTGTCCAGCACATTGCAGAACTGCGGGTTGGTGGCGGCGTTGTTGACCAGGATGTCGAGGCGACCGAACTGCTCCTTGATCTGCGCGAAGACGCTGGTGATCTGCTCCATCTCGCCGATGTGGCAGGCGATCGCGGTGGCCTTGCCACCTTCCGCGACGATGGCGTCGGCCACGGCCTGGCAGCCTTCGATCTTGCGGCTGGAGACGATCACGTGGGCACCTTGCTGGGCCAGCAGCTTGGCGATGGCCTCGCCGATGCCACGGCTGGCGCCGGAGACGAAGGCGATCTTGCCGTCGAGATCGAACAGTTGGGTCTTGGACATGGTGGTTACCCCGGGGTTAGAGAGTGGATTTGCCGATGACCTGCAGGCACATCTGTTCCAGCAGCTTGTTCATGTGGATGAACTGGGCGAAGCGCTTGTCCTGGGTCTGGCCGTGATAGAAGCGGTAGTAGATCTGCTGCACGATGCCGGCCAGGCGGAACAGGCCGTAGGTGTAGTAGAAATCGAAGCTGTTGATCTCGATGCCGGCCTGCTCGGCGTAGTAGTCGACGAACTGCTGGCGGGTGAGCATGCCGGGGGCGTTGCTCGGTTGGCGGCGCATCAGCTGCACCGGCGCCGGGTCGCCGGCTTCGATCCAGTAGGCCAGGGTGTTGCCCAGGTCCATCAGCGGGTCGCCGATGGTGGTCATTTCCCAGTCGAGCACGCCGATGATCTGCATCGGGTTGTTCGGGTCGAGGATGACGTTGTCGAAGCGGTAGTCGTTGTGCACGATGCCCGGCTTGTGATGGTCGGCCGGCATCTTGTCGTTCAGCCAGGCCTTGACCGGTTCCCAGGTCGGCGCATCCGGGGTCAGGGCTTTCTCGTAGCGATCGCTCCAGCCCTTGATCTGACGCTCGACGTAACCCTCGGGCTTGCCCAGGTCACCCAGGCCGCAGGCGTTGTAATCGACGTTGTGCAGCTCCACCAGCTTGTCGATGAAGCTCTTGCACAGGGCACTGGTCTGCTCCGGGGTGAAGTTCAGCTCGGCCGGCATCTCGGAGCGCAGGATGATGCCCTTGACGCGCTCCATGACGTAGAACTCGGCGCCGATCACCGCGTCGTCGGTGCAGTGCACATAGGCTTTGGGGCAGTAGGGGAAACCTGCGTTGAGCTGGTTGAGGATGCGGTACTCGCGGCCCATGTCGTGCGCCGACTTGGCCTTGTGGCCGAACGGCGGACGGCGCAGGACGAACTCCTGCTGCGGGTACTCGATCAGGTAGGTCAGGTTGGAAGCGCCGCCAGGGAACTGGCTGATCCTGGCTTCGCCGCTCAGGCCGGGAATGTTGGCCTTGAGGTAGGCGTCGATGACGCTGGCGTCGAGCTCTTCGCCTGAGCGGATACGGGTGGACTGGTCAGTGAGCGCCATGCTTATCCCTTCTACTTATGATGGGTGCCCTAGATAATTGGCTAATCTAATGCTGCGCTCAGGCTGTCACAAGCAATACGCGCCGTTATAGGCGGGCGTGTTGCACCACGATCAAACTGCCTGATCAGTCATCTTCGCGCTGAGCCATTCGCCAGTGCACCGGTGTGGAAAAAATTTCAGGAGAACGCTTCTGACGTCGCCTGGCGGCAGTCCGCAGAGGATGCCGGGCAATAAAAAACCGGAGTCCAGGACTCCGGTTTTCGTGTCTTGCGCTCGGCTCGCCGATCAGACCGGGAACAGTTCGCCCAGCTTCATCGCCAGCATCATGTCGCCTTCGGCGCGCAGCTTGCCAGCCATGAAGGCCTGCATGCCGTCGGTTTCGCCGCTGACGATGCCCTTGAGGGTTTCGCTGTCCATGATCAGGGTCACGTTGGCGTTCGGGTTGTCGCCTTGTTCGATGGCGCAGGTGCCATCCTTGACGATCAGCGCGTAGTTCTCGCCATCTTCGATGTTGAACTGGAATACCAGATCCAGGCCCGCAGCGGCGCTGGCGTTGAACTTGGATTGCATGGTTTGGACGATGTCAGCAACGCTCATGGTCTTATCCTTTTCTCGGGTTTTTCGCGCAGCCTGATGGCCGCAGTGGGCTGGAGCTCAACGGTAGGTGATGAGCTCCGGCGCCTTCAGCAGCTGTAAATGCACATGGCTGTTGAAGGAAGCCAGACTTACCTCGCTGCCGCGGAATTTCAGCAGGCTGAGCGAGGTGTTGACGATTTGCCAGTTCAGTTCGAAGGCCTTCTCTGCCGGTACGCCGGTGATCAGGCGCAGCAGGGCGGTGATGGTGCCGCCGGACGTGAAGATGGCGATGTTCTGTTTGCTGTGGGCCTGTTCGAGAATTCGCTGCAGGCCGCCGGCGACCTGCTCGACATAGGCCTGCCAGCTTTGCAGCTCGGGCGTGTCGTGCTCGCCCGATACCCAGCGCTGGATCAGCTTGGCGAACAGGCGCTGGAACTCGGCACGGTTCTGTGCGCCGTTGCGCAGGATGTGCAGCGCCTCGGGTTCTTCGGGCAGCAGATCGGGCAGCAGGCTGCGGATCACCGCGTCGGCATCGAACTCGTTGAAGGCGTCGTCGATGTCCAGTGCCGGGGCACTGCTCATGCGCTGCAGGGCCGACGTGGCCGTATGCTGCTGGCGGCGCAGACTGCCGCTGACGCAGCGATCGAAGGCGATGCCGAGCTGCTCGAGGTGCTCGCCCAGCACTTCGGCCTGGCGTACACCGACGGGAGACAGGACATCGTAGTCGTCTGCACCGAATGAAGCCTGGCCATGTCGAATCAGGTAAATGCTGCCCACGTCCGTATCGGTCTCGGCACGTTGAAGGTTTCGCGAGGTTATGAGGAAGCTCGGGGGCTGTCAATGAAAAAACATACGCTTGTTTGAAATGCTTGTATGGCATTCCTGAACCGCCATCGCGCTTGGCCGACCCGTTGCCGCGCCGGTATGCTTGGGCCTTTGTGCGCCCAGGCGCCGCTGTATTACCCAAGGGGGATCCGTGGAGTTTCTTAGCGAGTACGCCAGCTTTCTGGCGAAGACCCTGACCGTGCTGGTCGCCATCGTCGCGGTGTTGCTGGTGGTGGCTGCTACGCGCGGCAAGGGGCGACGCGGCAACGGCCAGTTGCAGGTGCAGAAGCTCAACGATTTCTACAAGGACCTGCGCGAGCGTCTCGAGCACAGCGTGCTGTCGAAGGATCAGCTCAAGACCGTGCGCAAGGCCGAGGCCAAGGCAGCCAAGCAGGAGAAGAAGGCACCGTCGAGCAAGGCGCGGGTGTTCGTGCTCGACTTCGATGGCGACATCAAGGCATCGGCCACCGAGAACCTGCGCCACGAGGTCACGGCGCTGCTGTCGATGGCCAAGGCCGATGACGAGGTGGTGCTGCGCCTGGAAAGCGGGGGTGGCATGGTGCACAGCTACGGCCTGGCGTCCTCGCAACTGGTGCGTATCCGCGATGCCGGTATCCCGCTGACGGTATGCGTGGACAAGGTGGCGGCCAGCGGCGGCTACATGATGGCCTGCATCGGCGGGAAGATCCTCAGCGCGCCGTTCGCCATCCTCGGCTCCATCGGCGTGGTGGCGCAGTTGCCGAACGTGCACCGCCTGCTGAAGAAGCACGAGATCGACTTCGAAGTGCTCACCGCCGGCGAATACAAGCGTACGCTGACCGTATTCGGCGAGAACACCGAGAAAGGCCGGGAGAAGTTCCAGGAAGACCTGGAAACCACGCATGAGCTGTTCAAGGGCTTCGTCGCGCGCTATCGCCCGCAACTGGACATCGATGCCATCGCCACCGGCGAGGTCTGGCTGGGCATGGCGGCGCAGGAGCGGTTGCTGGTGGATGAGCTGAAGACCAGCGACCAGTACCTGGCCGAGCGTGCCGCCGAGGCTGAACTGTTCCATCTGCACTTCGCTCAGAAGAAGAGTCTGCAGGAGCGCGTCGGCCTGGCTGCCAGCATGGCGCTGGACCGCTTCGTCCTGACCTGGTTGAGTCGTCTCAATCAGCAGCGTTTCTGGTAGCGCTTCGTGTACGGCGTACAGCGCGAACAATGACAAGAGGAGAGGGTGATGACTGAGTTCAAGGCCTTGCTGGTCAGCGAAGACGCCACTGGCGCCTTCAAGCGTGAAGTGGTCGGGCGCAACGTCGAACAGTTGCCGCAGGGCGAGCTGTTGATCCGGGTGCGCTACTCCTCGCTCAACTACAAGGATGCACTGTCCGCCAGCGGCAACCGTGGTGTCACCAAGGCGTATCCGCATACGCCGGGGATCGACGCCGCCGGGGTGGTCGAGGCGTCCGGCGTGGCCGAGTTCGCGGTGGGCGACGAGGTGATCGTCACCGGCTACGACCTGGGCATGAACACGGCGGGCGGTTTTGGCCAGTACATCCGCGTGCCGGCTGCCTGGGCGATCAAGCGCCCGCAGGGCTTGCCGTTGCGCGAGGCGATGATCCTCGGCACCGCCGGACTGACCGCCGCGCTGTGCGTGGACAAGCTGGAGCAGGCCGGTGTGGTTCCCGAGGCCGGCACCGTGCTGGTCACCGGCGCCACGGGCGGCGTTGGCAGCATTGCCGTGGTGCTGCTCAAGCAACTGGGCTACCGGGTCGCCGCCGCAACCGGCAAGGCCGAGCAGGGTGATTTCCTGCGTGGGCTCGGGGCCGACGAGATCGTCAGCCGCGAGGAGCTGCAGCAGGGCGGGGAGCGTCCGCTGCTCAAGGAGCGCTGGGCCGGTGCGGTGGACACCGTGGGCGGCGAGATTCTGTTCAACGTGGTCAAGTCGCTGCGTCACAGCGCCAGTGTGGCCTGCTGCGGTCTGACGGCCGGCGTTGGCTTCCAGGCCAACGTGCTGCCGTTCATCCTGCGTGGGGTCAACCTGCTGGGCGTGGACTCGGTGGAGCTGCCACTGGTGGTCAAGGCGTCGATGTGGGACAAGCTCTCGCTGCAGTGGAAGCTCGACCTTGCGCCGCTGTGCCAGGAAATTGGCCTGGCGGAGTTGCCGGCAGCCATCGAGCGCATACTCTCCGGCGGCATGGTCGGTCGTATCCTGGTGCGGCTGGACTGAATGCAGGCACGAGGCCCGTCGATGACGGGCCTCGTGTTTTCAGGCCTGGCTGACGTACATGGTGATCTCGGCGCGGAACACCGGCTTGTCGCCGACGTAGGCCATCACCGGCACGCTGATGTCGCCGGTCTGGCTCCAGTCCACCGCGCTGCCGTCGGCCACCGTGCGGATGTCGCCATCGGCCTTGGCCAGGTATTCCACCGTCATGCCCTTGGGAATCCAGCGGCAACCGCTGGCAATCGAGGCATCGGTCATGCTGCCGGCGGCCAGTTCCGCCGCGTTGCACAGGGCGATGGCGTGCACCGTACCGATATGGTTCAGCACTTCGCGACGCTTGGCGAAATGCACCTCGGCGTAGCCGGGGCGCAACTCGACCATCTGCGGGGCGATGCTGGCGAAGTAGGGGGCGACCTGGCCGATCATCGCGCTGAACTGGGCAGCGCCGGCCTGCTGGAACATCTGCAACATCTGACTCATGACTCTCTCCTGCGTATCTGCGATTGAAGATGAGCGCGCGCCGAGGCAGTATACGAGCGTTGGAAAATTATTCTAGAAAAATATTCTAGTCATCAAGGAGCGGCATGGCCCGTCCATCACGCAAAGACGAAATCCTCCAGGCCGCACTGGCCTGCGTCACCGAGCAGGGGGTCGATGGCACCACCATCGAGATGATCCGTGACCGCTCCGGTGCGAGCATCGGCAGCCTGTACCACCACTTCGGCAACAAGGAGCGGATCATCGCTGCGCTGTACATGAGCGGCACCGCGCAGTACGCGCAAATGCTGCAACGCGGTTTCGCCAGCGCAGACAGCGCCGAGGCCTGCGTCAGGCTGCTGGTGACCAGCTACATCGACTGGGTGGTGGCCAACCCGGACTGGGCGCGCTTCATTCTGCACAGCCGCAGCCGGGTCGAGGCGGGGGAGATGGGGGATGCGCTGCGCGAGGCCAACCGTGAGCACTTCGCGCAGATTTTCGCGGCGCTGGCCGAATACCGTCAGCAGGGGCTGTTCAAGGCATTGCCGGATGACTGCTTCGCCTCGGTGGTGATCGGCCCGACGCAGGACCTGGCGCGCAACTGGCTGGCTGGGCGGACCCGCAGCGAGCTGCGCGATTGCCGTGAGCTGCTGGCGCAGATCGCCTGGGACAGCGTGAGGAACGGCGGCTAGTCGAAGCGATAGATGTCCATGCCCAGTGCGCCGTAGGTGAAGCCTGTGTGCGCCACGGAGAAGCTGCCGCCAGCGCCACGGGCGAAGAACAGCGGTAGCAGGTGCTCTTCGCTGGGGTGGTTGCGCACGGCGCTTGGCGCCCGCTGGCGGTAGTGGTGCAGCGCCTGCTCGTCCCCGGCTTCGAGTTGCTCCACCATCCAGTCGCGAAACGCCTTGGCCCAGGGCGTGACGACATCTGGCCCGGCCCGCCAGTCCAGTTCGCCGAGATTGTGGGTGATGCTGCCGGAGCCGATCAGCAGTATGCCTTGCTCGCGCAAGCTCGCCAGCGCTCGGCCCACGCGCGTCTGCAGCTCGGGGCCGAGCTGGCTGGGCAGCGACAGTTGCAGCAGCGGGATGTCCGCGTCCGGATACATCAGTGACAGCGGGACCCAGGCGCCATGGTCGAAGGGGCGACGTGCGTCCAGCTCGGCAGGCAGGCCGGCGGCATTCAGTTGCCGGGCGATCGCCTCGGCCAGCTGCGGAGCACCGGGTGCCGGGTATTGCACGGCGTAGAGCGCCGCGGGAAAGCCACCAAAGTCGTGCCAGGTTTCCGGTCGTTCAGCCGCCGTGAGCAGCAGACGCCGGCTTTCCCAGTGCGCCGAGACCACCAGGATGGCCTGCGGCCGCGGCAGTTCGCTGGCCAGGCGCGCCAGTGCCGGGCCGCTGGCGCCGGGCTCCAGGGCGAGCATGGGGGAACCGTGGGAAATGTACAGGGAAGGCAGCATGGAAGTTGGCTCCTGAAGTAGGATGTGGCCATCTTCGGTGCTGGATGTATCGACTTCCAGTATAAATTATTGAGTATTCCTATCGAATTTCATGGAGGGTTTCTGATGCACGAGGCGTTCTGGCAGGATCGTTGGGCGCGTAGCCAGATTGGTTTTCACCAGGAGAAGGTCAACGGCTACCTGCGTCGTCACTGGTCTGCCCTGGAGTTGCCGGCGCAGGCGACGGTGCTGGTGCCGCTGTGCGGCAAGAGCCTCGACCTGGCCTGGCTGGCGGAGCAGGGGCATGCGGTGATCGGCGTGGAGCTGGCCGAGCGCGCCGTGCAGGATTTCTTCGCCGAGCGCGATGTGCAGCCGCAGATATCGCAACGCGGTGCGTACAAGGTCTATGCCGCCGGCAACCTGCAGATTCTCTGTGGCGATTTCTTCGCCCTGACTGGCGAGGACGTTGCCGGCTGCCAGGCGTTCTATGACCGTGCGGCGCTGATCGCCTTGCCGGCCGAGATGCGCGAGCGCTACGCCGCGCACCTGCAGGCGATATTGCCGGCTGCCTGTCAGGGGCTGCTGGTGACCCTGGTCTACGACCAGCAGCGCATGGATGGCCCGCCATTCTCGGTCGAGGATGCCGAGGCCGAGCGCCTCTTCAGCGGGGGCTGGGCGCTGCAGGAAGTCGAACGCAAGGATGTGCTGAGCGGCAATCCGCGCTTCAGCGAGAACCAGCTCGAGGCAGTGGACGAGGTAGTGTTCCACCTCACGCGGCGCTGATTCGGCCGCGGCATGAAAAAGGCGACCCTGGGGTCGCCTTTTCTTTTGCGGCTGTCGATCAGCCGAGGCGGCGCAGCGCCTCGATGCGGTCTTCCAGCGGCGGGTGGCTCATCAGCAGGCCGGCGAGGCCATTCTTCAGGCCGCCGTTGATGCCGAAGGCGGTGAGGCTGTCGGGCATCTGCACCGGCACGCCCTGTTCGGCACGCAGGCGCTGCAGGGCGGCGATCATCGCGCCGGTACCGGCCAGGCGGGCGCCGGCTTCGTCGGCCTTGTACTCGCGCTTGCGCGAGAACCACATGACGATGATGCTGGCCAGGATGCCCAGTACCAGTTCGGCGAAGATGGTCGCGACGAAATAGCCGATGCCGTGACCTTCCTCGTTCTTCAGGATCGCCTTGTCGACGAAGTTGCCGAAGATGCGTGCGAAGAACATGACGAAGGTGTTCACCACGCCCTGGATCAGCGCCAGGGTGACCATGTCGCCGTTGGCGACGTGGCCGATCTCGTGGGCCAGCACCGCGCGTACTTCATCCGGCGAGAAACGCTCGAGCAGGCCCTGGCTGACGGCGACCAGCGCATCGTTCTTGTTCCAGCCGGTGGCGAAGGCGTTGGACTCGTAGGCCGGGAAGATGCCGACTTCCGGCATCTTGATGCCGGCTTCGCGGGACAGCTCCTCGACGGTCTGCAGCAGCCACTGTTCGTGGCGGGTGCGCGGCTGGGTGATGATCTGCGTGCCGGTGCTCATCTTCGCCATCCACTTGGAGAGGAACAGCGAGACCAGCGAGCCGGCGAAGCCGAACACGGCGCAGAAGATCAGCAGGCTGCCGTGGTTCTGGCCAGTGAAGCGGTCGACGCCCAGCAGTTTGAGAGTGATGCTGGCGATAACCAGGACCGCCAGGTTGGTGGCCAGGAACAACATAATGCGCATCATGGTGTGAACGGACTCCTCACGGGAAAGACGTACGAGTAATGCGGGCTATATAAGGGCGCGCCCCCGGGGCTTTCAACCGGCGACTATTTCAAACTATGTCTCTTGGCCGTGCAGCGTGCTCTCGAACAGCAGGCGAGTCAGCCGTGCGGTGCGCTCGCCGTGGCGCTGCGCCAGGGCTTCGCGCAGCTGGAAGGCCAGCGTTGCGTGCACGCGGCGCACGCTCGGCGGCAGCACTTCGCCTTCGCGCAGGGCGTGGGGAATGGAGCGCGACAGGCGCAGGAAGCCTTTCTCGGTCAGCACCGCCTGATCCAGCGCGTCATAGGCGATGGTCGACTCGAAGCGCAGGTAGCCTTCCTCGGCCAGCCACAGCAGTGCGCCGAGACAGGCCTGATGGCGTTTGCTGGGCAGGCCGAACTCGTCCGGCTCCTCACGCCCTATCAGGTCTTCCACGTACAGCGCCATCTTGCGCGGGAAGGCCTGGTAGAGCATGAGCAGGCCGCTGGCCGCGTCCTTGTAGAAATCGTCTATCTGCAGGTCCATGCCGGTTTACTGGCTGTAGCCCTTGAGGAAGTTGCCGATGCGGCCGATGGCCTGCTCCAGGTCGTCGACACGGGGCAGGGTGACCACGCGGAAGTGGTCGGGCCAGGGCCAGTTGAAGGCGGTGCCCTGCACGATCAGCAGCTTTTCCGAGAGCAGCAGGTCGAGGACGAACTTCTCGTCGTTGTGGATCGGGCAGACCTTGGGGTCGATCTTCGGGAACGCGTACAGCGCGCCCATGGGCTTGACGCAACTGACGCCGGGGATGTCGTTGAGCAGCTCCCAGGCGCGGTTGCGCTGTTCCAGCAGACGGCCGTTGGGCAGTACCAGGTCGTTGATGCTCTGGTAGCCGCCGAGGGCGGTCTGGATCGCATGCTGGCTCGGCACGTTGGCGCACAGGCGCATGTTGGCCAGGATGTCGAGCCCCTCGATGTAGCTCTGTGCCCGCTGCTTGGGCCCGGAGATGGCCACCCAGCCGGAGCGGAAGCCCGCCACGCGGTAGCTCTTGGACAGGCCGTTGAAGGTCAGGCAGAGCACGTCCGGTGCCAGCGAGGCGGTGCTGATGTGCACGGCTTCGTCGTAGAGAATCTTGTCGTAGATCTCGTCGGAGAAGATCACCAGGTTGTTCTGGCGGGCCAGTTCGACGATGTCCTGCAGGACTTCCCGCGAATACACCGCGCCGGTCGGGTTGTTCGGGTTGATCAGCACCAGCGCCTTGGTGTTCGGGGTGATCTTGGCGCGCATGTCGGCGATGTCGGGGAACCAGCCGGCCTGTTCGTCGCACAGGTAGTGCACCGGCTTGCCGCCGGACAGCGCCACGGCGGCGGTCCACAGCGGGTAGTCGGGCGCCGGGATCAGCACTTCGTCACCGTTGTTGAGCAGGGCCTGCATGGCCATGACGATCAGTTCGGAGACGCCGTTGCCGAGGTAGATGTCCTCGATGGAGACGCCTTCGACCTGCTTCTGCTGGTAGTACTGCATCACCGCCTTGCGCGCGCTGAACAGCCCCTTGGAGTCGCTGTAGCCCTGTGCGGTCGGCAGGTTGCGGATGACGTCCTGAAGGATCTCTTCCGGTGCTTCGAAACCGAACGGTGCCGGGTTGCCGATGTTCAGCTTGAGGATGCGGTGGCCTTCCTCTTCCAGGCGTTTGGCGTGCTTGAGCACGGGCCCGCGGATGTCGTAGCAGACGTTGGCGAGCTTGTTCGATTTGCTGACCTGCATGTATGGGATCCCGATCTATGAAGAACCCACCGGCTCAGGCTGCCGAGATTCCCCGTGGGTGAGTCTTGGCAGCCTGTAACGTGGGTGACAGACTGGGGTCGAATCATACGTGGCGACCTGATCGCGGCAAAGGTACCAGTCGGGCTTTTTTCATGCCTGCTACCCTGGCAACGAGGCGGAGGATGGCGGCAGTGCCGTGCGGACTGCGCCTGGACTGGCCGCGATCACGAAGATTCACCGTCGCCACCGTTCACCTGATCGTCGAGGAGGAAAGCAGCCCGTGGATAAAGTCGACAAATCCCTGGAAACCTGGCGCGAAGAGCTGTCGCAGGAGCAATTTCACGTGTGCCGCCTGGGGGGCACGGAGCGGCCGTTCACTGGCGAGTACCATGACAGCAAGACGCCGGGTATCTACCATTGCGCCTGCTGCGGCGAGGCGCTGTTCGATTCCGCTGCCAAGTACGATTCCGGCAGTGGCTGGCCGAGCTATTTCCAGCCGGTCAACGACGAGGTGGTCGCCAGCGTCGACGATTTCAGCCACGGCATGCATCGCATCGAGGTCAAGTGCGCCAAGTGCGATGCCCATCTGGGGCATGTGTTTCCCGATGGGCCACGGCCTACCGGGCTGCGTTACTGCATCAACTCGCTGTCGCTGAAGCTGGTACCGCGCGATTGAGCCTGCGCGCCAGGCTCGATCCTGTCTGGCGTGCGATTCAATCCGGCTTGTCGCTGGCCTGGTGGTTCTCTTCCAGTTCGCTGCAGGCGCGCTGGATCATGTCTTCGGTGATGGGCACTTCGCGGCCTTCGGCGTCGATGACGAAGCCCCCGACCGGCAGCTGCCGGGCCGATGTGTCGGGGTGTTGGGCGGCGTTGTCGTGCAAGCTCATGGCCTGTCTCCTGATCAGTGATGCGCGCCATTCTAGGAAGTCCAGATGAAGGCGCGGTGACAGCTGCGACGGCGGAATTCCGTCACGAAACACAGTGCGAAAGTGGTACTGCAGGCTGCGTGCCAGCCTGCGTGGAACGAGGAATACATGTCGCGTTTTCATGTTGGGCTGATCATCAATCCATTGGCCGGGCTTGGCGGTCCGGCTGCGTTCAAGGGCAGCGATGGCATGGCCGAGCAGGCGCTGGCGCTGGGTGTCGAGGCCAAGGCGGCGCAGCGTACGCGTACCGCGCTCGAACAGCTGCAGGGCTTGCATGAGCGTATCGAGTTCGTCACCTATCCCGGTGCCATGGGCGGTGATCTGCTGGCGCAGATGGGCTTCGAGCACCGCCTGCTGGGCTCGCTGGGTGCGCAGCCGACCACTGCCGAGGATACCCGGCGCGCCGTGCAGCAACTGCAGGATGCCGGTGTGGCGCTGATCCTCTTCGCCGGGGGTGACGGGACGGCGCGCGATGTCTGCGCGGTGGTGCGAGACGGGCAGCCGGTGCTGGGCATCCCGGCCGGGGTGAAGATCCAGTCCGGGGTCTATGCCATCAGCCCGCGCGCGGCGGGCGAGTTGACCGCTCGCCTGGTGGAGGGCGGCCTGGTGCGCCTGGCCAGTGGCGAGGTGCGCGATATCGACGAGAGCGCCCTGCGTGAAGGGCGCGTTACCGCGCGCTGGTACGGCGAACTGTGCGTGCCGCAGGAGGGCGGCTATGTGCAGGCGGTCAAGCAGGGCGGCATGGAGTCCGAGGAGCTGGTGCTGGCCGACCTTGCTGCCTGGCTGGAAGCGGAGTGGGAGTTGGGCGTGCGCTATGTGTTCGGCCCCGGTTCGACCCTGCACGGCCTGGCGCAGAACCTGGGGCTGGAAACAACCTTGCTGGGCGTCGACGTGATCGAGAATGGTCAGGTGATCGCCCGCGACGTCAACGAGGCCGAACTGTTCGCCTTGGTCGCTGGCCATCCCGCCTACATCCTGGTGACCGCCATCGGCGGCCAGGGGCATGTCATCGGCCGTGGCAATCAGCAGATCAGCCCGCGCGTGCTGCGCGAAGTCGGCCTGGAGCGCCTGCGGGTGGTCGCCACCAAGCGCAAGCTGGCGACGCTGGAAGGCCGTCCGCTGCTCGTCGACAGCGGCGACGTGACGCTGGACGACGCCTTTCCCGATGCCGTGCGGGTCTGGGCAGGCTACAAGGAAGAATTGCTTTATCCCCTGAGTCGATAGGAGATCGAAATGCGGGTAGTGATGCTGCTGCTGGCCTGGTCGCTGGCGTTCGCCGCGCAAGCCATCGAGGCCGACCGGCTGGTGCTGGATGCGCGCAAGCAGGTGGGTGTGACCCTGAGCTATGACCCGGCGTACCGGCGCCTGAGCTACCCGGGCGGCGACGTGCCCATGGCCACCGGGGTCTGCACCGATGTGGTGATCCGGGCGTTGCGTGAGCAGGGGCTGGACCTGCAGGAGGCGGTGCACCGCGACATGCGCGGCAACTTTGCGGTGTATCCGCAGCACTGGGGGCTTAAGCGGGCGGACAGCAACATCGACCATCGCCGCGTGCCGAACCTGATGACCTGGTTCGCGCGCCAGGGCTGGTCCCTGCCGGTCAGCCAGGAGCCAGCCGCCTACGCGGCCGGTGACATCGTCACCTGGGATCTGGGGCGTGGCCTCACCCATATCGGCATCGTCAGCGACCGTCGGGCACCGGACGGCGTGCCACTGGTGCTGCACAACATCGGCCGTGGCACGCAGGAGGAGGACATCCTGTTCGCCTTCCGGATCACCGGCCATTATCGCCCGCAGGCGCAACAGGCGAGTGCCGCGCGATGACGCAGTCGAATCTGCCGCCGGGGCTGGCCGCTGGAGAGCGCGTCGTGCTGTTCGACGGCGTCTGCAAGCTGTGCAACGGCTGGGCGAAGTTTCTCATCCGGCATGACCCCGAACGACGCTTTCGTCTGGCCTCGGTGCAGTCCGCACAGGGTCAGGCGCTGCTGGCCTGGTACGGCCTGCCGACCGATCACTTCGACAGCATGGCGCTGATCGACGAGCAGGGCTTGCACCTGCGTTCCTCCGCGCTGCTGCGCATTCTCGCCAGGCTGCCCTGGCCGTGGCGCGGGTTGAGCTGGCTGCGCCTGGTGCCCAGGCCGCTGCGTGACTGGTGCTATGACCGGATCGCGCTGAATCGCTACCGCCTGTTCGGTCGGCATGACGTCTGCCTGCTGCCCAAGGCCGACCATGGCGAACGCTTCCTGCATGACTGAGCCGCGTCTGGCGCGGATCGCCTGGCCCTGGCGCTGGCGTTCATCTGGCATCGGCTGGCGCCGAAGATCCTCTGGCTCAGTCCTGACGAGGTGGCGATGATTGGTGCCCATGGGCGCCCGCAGCACCCGCTGTTCGCGCCGGAGCTGATCGCCCGCATCGCCGGCGTGGGGGAAATACTCCGGGTATCGTTCTGCTGACGATGCGTCGCCGGCGCTGGCTGCTGCGGGTTGCTGTCGCGGTATTGCTGGTGCTGCGGCTTGATGTTGCGCTGTTCAGTCCCCATCTGTTGCTTCAGGCGTTCAACCCGCTTTCCACCAACCTGGCTGCGCTGGCCTTGTGCGCAGTGGCCTGGCTGGCCGAAGCGCCCTCGGCTGCTGACTCCTGAGACCTGTCATGACATCGATGCTTTCTTCTCGCCAGCGTGGCGCCGTCCGCCTGGCCTGGCGCTTCATCGCGCCGTATCGCGGCCGCGTGCTGGGTGCACTGCTGGCGCTGTTGTTCACGGCGGCCATCACCCTGTCCATGGGCCAGGGCATCAAGCTGCTGGTGGACCAGGGCCTGGCCACGCAGTCACCGGCCGCGTTGCGGCATTCCCTGCTGCTGTTCTTCGTGCTGGTGCTGGCACTGGCGTTCGGCACCTACACGCGGTTCTACCTGGTGTCGTGGATCGGTGAACGGGTGGTCGCCGACATCCGCCGGCGGGTGTTCGATCACCTGATCGAGCTGCACCCCGGTTTCTACGAGAGCAACCGCAGTTCGGAGATCCAGTCGCGACTGACCGCCGACACCACCTTGCTGCAATCGGTGATCGGTTCATCGCTGTCGATGGCGCTGCGCAACCTGATCATGCTCATCGGCGGCAGCATCCTGCTGGTGGTCACCAACCCCAAGCTCAGCGGCATCGTGCTGCTGGCCTTGCCGCTGGTGGTGGCGCCCATCCTGCTGTTCGGCCGGCGCGTGCGGGCGCTGTCGCGGCAGAGTCAGGATCGCGTGGCCGACGTCGGCAGCTACGTCGGCGAGGTGCTGGGGCAGATCAAGACCGTGCAGGCCTATAACCACCAGGATGAAGACAAGCGGCGTTTCGGCGAGTCCGCCGAGGCGGCCTTCGATGTCGCGCGCAAGCGCATCGCCCAGCGCTCCTGGCTGATCACGGTGGTGATCGTGCTGGTGCTCGGCGCGGTGGGGGTGATGCTCTGGGTCGGCGGCATGGATGTCATCGCCGGGCGCATTTCCGGTGGCGAGTTGGCGGCCTTCGTGTTCTACAGCCTGATCGTCGGCTCGTCCTTCGGTACGCTGAGCGAGGTGATCGGCGAGCTGCAGCGTGCAGCCGGGGCGGCCGAGCGCATCGGCGAGCTGCTGCGTTCGCGCAACGCCATCGTGGCGCCGGAACGGCCGCAGCCGCTGCAGCGGCCAGTGCAGGGGCGCATCGAGTTGCAGGGGGTGCGCTTCGCCTATCCGTCACGTGCGGACAGCTATGCCATCGATGGCGTCGACCTGCAGGTGGCCGCAGGCGAGACGCTGGCGCTGGTGGGCCCCTCCGGGGCCGGCAAGTCGACCCTGTTCGATCTGCTGTTGCGCTTCTTCGACCCGCAGCAAGGCCGCATCCTCATCGACGGGGTGCCGATCGATCAGCTCGATCCACGTGAGCTGCGTGCCTGCTTCGCGCTGGTGTCGCAGAATCCGGCGCTGTTCTACGGCTCGATCGAAGACAACATCCGCTATGGTCGCCTGGATGCGAGTCAGGCCGAGGTCGAGGCCGCTGCGCGCGCCGCGCATGCGCACGAGTTCATCCAGCGTCTGCCGCAGGGCTACCAGACTCATCTGGGCGAGGCGGGGCTGGGCTTGTCCGGTGGGCAGCGCCAGCGCCTGGCGATTGCCCGCGCCTTGCTCGCCGATGCGCCGATCTTGCTGCTGGACGAGGCGACCAGTGCGCTGGACGCCGAAAGCGAGCACCTGATCCAGCAGGCGTTGCCGTCGCTGATGGCCGGGCGCACGACCCTGGTGATCGCCCATCGTCTGGCCACGGTGAAGCAGGCCGACCGCATCGCGGTGATCGAGCGCGGGCGTCTGGCCGCCATTGGCCGGCATGCCGAGCTGATCGACAGCAGCGCGCTGTATGCGCGTCTGGCAGAGCTGCAGTTCGGCAGTTAGCGCTGCGGCTTGATGGTGGCTGCGGCGCCGGTTGAGGCGACGATGATCGCCGCCACGGCCAGCCACTGCCCCCAGAGCAGCTTCTCGCCGAGGAAGATCAGGCCACAGAGCGCGGCTATCGCCGGTTCCAGGCTCATCAGCACGCTGAAGGTGCGCGCGGGCATGCGTGTCAGGGCGATCATTTCCAGGCTGTACGGCAGCGCCGATGACATCACCGCCACGCCGAGGGCGATGGGCAGCAGGCCGAGGTCGAACAGGTCGCCGCCGGCGTGCCAGAGGCCGACCGGCAGGACCAGCAATGCGGCGACCCAGGTGCCCAGCGCGACAGTATGACGGCCATGCTGCGCGCCGGCTTTCTGGCCGAAGATGATGTACAGCGACCAGCACACCCCGGCGCCAAGTGCCAAGGCCGCGCCGAGCGGGTCGATGGCGCTCTGCGTCGCGCCGGTGGGCAGCAGCAGCCACAGGCCGGCGATGGCCAGGATCACCCAGACGAAATCCAGCAGGCGTCGCGACGAGAACAGCGCCAGGGCCAGTGGCCCGGTGAACTCCAGGGCGACGGCGATGCCCAGCGGAATGCTCTGCAGCGACATGTAGAACAACAGGTTCATGCCGCCGAGGGCCAGGCCGTAGGCGAGCAGGGCGTGACACTTGCGCAGGTCGAGCCTGGCGCGCCAGGGCTGCATCACCAGCGACAGGATGATCGCGCCAAGCACCAGGCGCAGGGCCGTGGTGCCTTCGGCGCCGACCAGGGGGAACAGGTTCTTGGCCAGCGATGCGCCGCTCTGGATCGAGGTCATGGCCACCACGAGCAGGGCGATGGGGACAAGGAGGGCGGGGCGGGGCATGAGGCTGTGTCCTGGTGCTGTTCAACGAAAAAACCGGCCGCAGGGGCCGGTTCTTCATGAGGCTTGCGGCTTAGCGGTATTCGCAGAGGTACGCGGTATCCACGGCGACCTTCAGCTGGAACTTGCTGTTGGCCTCGACGGTGAACTGGCTGCCGGCCTCGAAGGTGGTCCAGCTGTCGGTGCCCGGCAGCTTGACGGTCAGGGCGCCGGCCACGACGTGCATCACTTCCAACTGACTGGTACCGAACTCGTATTCGCCCGGGGCCATGACGCCGAGGGTGGCCGGGCCTTCAGCCATGCTGAAGCCGATGGATTTGACGGTGCCGTCGAAGTACTCGTTGACCTTGAACATCTGCGATTCCTCGGAAGTGGGTGGACAAACTGTTGGGAGCCATTTGCAACGTCGCCTGGCGCCGCCCCGAAGGCAGGCCGCCACGGCGGGCATGGCCACAAAAGGGGCGCCAGTATGCCCAAGCGCCTTTTTTTCGTCATCACCCTTTGATGGGCAGTACCAGCGGCAGCAGGCGAGCGGTGTTGCGGGCATCCTCGAGCGCACGGTGCTGCTGCCCCTGAAACTGCATGCCGGCCAGTTGCAGGGCGCTGTGCAGGCCTACCGGGCGCTGCAGCTGGCGGGCCTTGGCGAAGGCCTGCTTGAGGTTCAGGTGGGGCACGTCGGCGAGCAGGCTGAGGAGTTGGTGCTGGCGCCATTCCTGGTGCAGCTGGCGGCGGTCGTAGTCGCCCCAGCTGCTCCAGCCGACCAGGCGCGGCGCATGCTGCGTCAGCCAGCGCTCGAACTGCGCCCAGACCTGGGGCAGTGGCGCCGCGCTGTCGACGTCCGCCTGGGTGATGTGGGTGAGCTGGCGGCAGAAATCGGTCAGGCAGGGGCGTCGTTGCGGCCTGACGATGCGCTGGAAGTGGTCGCGTTCATGGCCGTCCGCTCCGACCAGGCTGGCACCGATCTCGATGATTTCCATTTCCTCCACCGGCCAGCCGCCTTCGTCGGTCGTGGCTTCCAGGTCGATGACCAACCAATGTCCCATTGGCACTCCTTAGCGTCCGATGCCCGGTTCGAGCGGGTCCGCTGGCAGTATGGAAGGGCTTTCCGGCGAGGGCAAACGTCGTGTTAGGCTCTGCCGCCTATGTCCGCAGGAGGTTGCTATGGCTAAGGTCGCGTTTATCGGCTTGGGCGTGATGGGGTATCCGATGGCCGGGCATCTCGCCCGCAACGGTCACCAGGTGACGGTGTACAACCGCTCGCCGGGCAAGGCCGAGCAGTGGCTCGGCGAGTACGCCGGCAGTGCGGCGCCGACGCCGCGCGAGGCCGCGCTGGGCGCCGAGCTGGTGATGTGCTGCGTGGGCAACGACGACGATCTGCGCAGCGTGATCCTGGGCGAGCAGGGCGCCTTCGCCGGGATGTCGCCGGGGGCGATCCTGGTCGACCACACCACGGCATCCGCCGATGTCGCCCGCGAGCTGGCGAACATGGCCGCCGAGAGCGGGCTGGGCTTTCTCGATGCGCCGGTCTCCGGCGGCCAGGCGGGGGCGGTCAATGGCGTGCTGACGGTCATGGTGGGCGGCGAGGCCGAGACCTATGCAGTGGCCGAGCCGGTCATCCAGAGTTACGCGCGGATGATGCGTCTGATGGGGCCTGCGGGCAGCGGGCAGTTGAGCAAGATGGTCAACCAGATCTGCATTGCCGGCCTGGTGCAGGGCCTGGCCGAGGCGCTGAACTTCGCGCAGTGCGCCGGGCTCGATGGTCAGGCGGTGGTCGATGTGATCAGCAAGGGCGCCGCACAGTCCTGGCAGATGGAGAACCGCTACAAGACCATGCTGGCCGGGGAATTCGACTTCGGCTTCGCCGTCGACTGGATGCGCAAGGACCTGTCGATCCTGCTCGAGGAGTCGCGCCGCAACGGTGCGCAGTTGCCGGTGACGGCGCTGGTCGATCAGTTCTACGCCGACATCCAGGCCATGGGCGGTGGACGCTGGGATACCTCCAGCCTGCTGGCGCGCCTGCAGCGTAACCGCTGATCACGAAAGCCCTCGACTGACGGCGCGCGGCTCATTAGCATCGCGCCGTTCGTTCTGCCTCGTCGAGGTTCCCCATGGAATGCCGTGCCGGCTGTGGCGCCTGTTGCGTCGCGCCCTCCATCAGTTCGCCCATCCCTGGCATGCCCGACGGCAAGCCGGCAGGTGTGCGCTGCATTCATCTGTCCGTCGATGCGCTCTGTGCCCTGTTCGGGAAGCCGGAGCGGCCGCCCGTCTGCTCGGCGTTCAAGGCCGAGGTCGAGCTTTGCGGCGACAGTCGCGACAGCGCCATTCGCATGCTCGGCTGGCTGGAGCAGGCGACAGTCTGACGGCTGAACCCGTTTCCCCTTGCTGCGGTCGAAACGCAAACACTACCCAGAGAACAGGTTCCAAGATGATCCGTATGTCCGTGTTGGCCGTGATGCTGTGTGCAACCGCCACCCAGGCTGCCGAAAGGCAATGGCAGCTGGAGCGTGAGGAGGATGGCATGCGCGTCTATCTGGCCGACGTGCCGGGTTCCAAGTACAAGGCCTATCGCGGCGTGGTGACGATCAAGGGGGATCTGGCCGCCGTGCAGGCCGCCCAGGAGGATGTCGCCGGCTCCTGTGCCTGGATATTCAGCTGTCAGCAGCAGCGCCTGCTCAAGCACGAGGGGGAGGTGAGCGAGGTGTACACGCGCTTCGACATGCCCTGGCCGGTTAAGGCGCGCGACTCGGTGATCGAGGTCACGACGCGCACGGATGCCGATGGCGCTGTCACGCGGGTGCTGGAGGCGGTGCCGCAGCGCCTGCCGGAAAACGATGATTTCGTGCGGGTGCAGCGGGTCGACGGCCAGTGGCACCTGCAGCCAATGGGCGAGGGCAGGGTAGAGGTGACCTACGAGGTGCATACCGAGCCGGGCGGGAGCGTGCCTTCGTGGCTGGCCAACAGCTTCGTCGTCGACGCGCCGTTGCAGACCCTGCAGGGCTTGCGTGCCCGGGTCGAGGGGCGCTGACGGGCGGGAATGAAAAAAGGCTGCCGGATGGCAGCCTTTCTTGTCGTGCAGCGATCGATCAGCCGCGGTCGGCGGGCAGGTCGCGCTGCTCGTAGCCGGTGTACAGCTGGCGCGGACGGCCGATCTTGTACGGACCGGAGAGCATTTCCTTCCAGTGCGAGATCCAGCCCACGGTACGTGCCAGGGCGAAGATCACGGTGAACATGGAGGTCGGAATGCCGATGGCCTTGAGGATGATGCCCGAGTAGAAATCCACGTTCGGGTAGAGGTTGCGCTCCTTGAAGTAAGGATCGTTGCGCGCGATCTCTTCCAGCTTCATGGCCAGCTCCAGCTGCGGATCGTTGATGCCCAGCTCCGCCAGAACCTCGTCGCAGGTCTGCTTCATGACCTTGGCGCGCGGGTCGAAGTTCTTGTACACGCGGTGGCCGAAGCCCATCAGCTTGAACGGGTCATCCTTGTCCTTGGCCTTGGCCACGAACTTCTCGATGTTGTCCACGCTGCCGATCTCGTCGAGCATGGTCAGCACGGCTTCGTTGGCGCCGCCGTGAGCCGGGCCCCAGAGCGCGGCGATGCCGGCTGCGATACAGGCGAACGGGTTGGCGCCCGAGGAGCCCGCCAGGCGTACGGTGGAGGTGGAGGCATTCTGCTCGTGATCGGCGTGAAGGATGAAGATCTTGTCCATCGCCTTGGCCAGCACCGGGCTGATCGGTTTGATCTCGCACGGGGTGTTGAACATCATGTGCAGGAAGTTTTCCGCGTAGTTCAGGTCGTTACGCGGGTACATCATGGGCTGGCCCATGGAGTACTTGTAGGTCATCGCGGCGATGGTCGGCATCTTGGCGACCAGGCGCATGGCGGACACTTCACGGTGCTGCGGGTTCTTGATGTCCAGCGAGTCGTGATAGAAGGCGGACAGGGCGCCGACCACGCCACACATGATGGCCATCGGGTGGGCGTCACGGCGGAAACCGTTGAAGAAGGTCTTCAGCTGCTCGTGAACCATGGTGTGGTTCTTGATGGTGCTGACGAACTTGGCCTTCTCTTCCTTGCTCGGCAGTTCGCCGTTGAGCAGCAGGTAGCAGGTTTCCAGGTAGTCGGATTGCTCGGCGAGCTGTTCGATGGGGTAGCCGCGGTGCAGCAGAATCCCTTTGTCGCCGTCGATATAGGTGATCTTCGACTCGCAAGAGGCGGTCGACATGAAACCAGGATCAAATGTGAACCGACCCGTGGCGGTCAGGCTCCGCACATCGATTACATCGGGACCAACAGTGCCGGTCAGAACGGGCAGTTCGACGGGGGCATTGCCCTCGATGATCAACTGCGCTTTTTTGTCAGCCATATGTGGCCTCCTAGTTATGCTTGAAATCATCAGACGGCCCCCCACGCAGGGCCCGCACCACTATAGTGGGATAAATTCGAAAGTCAATTTGCGAGAACCCAGGCAGTAGAAGGGTTTGGGCGGGATTTTCAGCGAAAAAAGGCCGCTATTTACGCCATTTGTTTGCAGGCTGCAATGCGCTTTTTGGGGTAGGCCATTGCATTGTCATTAGTCTGCTAACTGTCTATACTCTGCGCCCGACCGCCAGGGGCTTTGCGGCCATATCATGGCGGTCGTCACTCCTTGGGTGATGGGTACCTGACCAGTGCACTTCCCAACAACTTTGCCCTGAAGTTTAGGGGCTCTCAGTGTGATAAAAAGCCGTGAATAGCCAACGACCTGTAAACCTAGACCTTAGGACTATCAAGCTCCCAATCACCGCTTACACGTCCATTCTTCACCGTATCTCCGGTGTCATCCTCTTTGTCGGTATCGCCATTCTGCTGTTCGGCCTCGACAAGTCGCTGGCGTCCGAAGAGGGCTTCGCCCAGGTGAAAGAATGCCTGACCAGCCCGCTGGCCAAGTTCGTGATCTGGGGTCTTCTGTCCGCTCTGCTGTACCACCTGGTGGCCGGTGTGCGCCACTTGATCATGGACATGGGCATCGGTGAGACGCTGGAAGGCGGCAAGCTGGGCTCGAAAATCGTCATCGCCGTTGCTGCGGTCGTGATCGTGCTGCTGGGGGTATGGATATGGTAACTAATGTCACGAACTTCTCGCGTTCGGGCCTCTATGACTGGATGGCTCAGCGCGTTTCTGCGGTCGTTCTCGCGGCTTACACGCTGTTCCTGCTGGGCTATGTGATCTGCAATCCGGGTATGGGCTACGCCGAATGGCACGGCCTGTTCTCCAGTACCGCAATGCGCATCTTCAGCCTGCTGGCACTGGTTGCACTGAGCGTGCACGCCTGGGTCGGCATGTGGACCATTTCCACCGACTACCTGACGCCGATGGCGCTGGGCAAGTGGGCGACTGGTGTGCGTTTCCTGTTCCAGGCCGTGTGTGGCATCGCCATGTTCGCGATGTTCGTCTGGGGCGTGCAGATTCTGTGGGGTTTCTGATTCATGTCTAGCATCCGTACTCTTTCCTATGACGCCATCATCGTAGGTGGCGGCGGCGCCGGCATGCGTGCTGCGCTGCAACTGGCTCAGGGCGGTCACAAGACTGCCGTGGTCACCAAGGTGTTCCCGACTCGCTCGCACACCGTTTCCGCTCAGGGCGGCATCACCTGCGCCATCGCTTCGGCCGACCCGAACGACGATTGGCGCTGGCACATGTACGACACCGTCAAGGGCTCCGACTACATCGGTGACCAGGACGCCATCGAATACATGTGCTCCGTTGGTCCGGAAGCCGTGTTCGAGCTCGAGCACATGGGTCTGCCGTTCTCCCGTACCGAACAGGGCCGCATCTACCAGCGTCCGTTCGGTGGTCAGTCCAAGGGTCCGGACAATCCGACTCAGGCTGCTCGTACCTGCGCCGCTGCCGACCGTACCGGTCACGCGCTGCTGCACACCCTGTACCAGGCCAACCTGAAGGCTGGCACCTCGTTCCTCAACGAGTGGTACGCGGTCGACCTGGTGAAGAACCAGGATGGCGCCATCGTCGGCATCATCGCCATCTGCATCGAGACCGGCGAGACCGTATACATCCGCTCCAAGGCCGTGGTCCTGGCCACTGGCGGTGCTGGCCGTATCTACGCCTCCACCACCAACGCCCTGATCAACACCGGTGACGGCGTGGGCATGGCCCTGCGTGCCGGTGTGCCGGTGCAGGACATCGAAATGTGGCAGTTCCACCCGACCGGTATCGCCGGCGCTGGTGTACTGGTCACCGAAGGCTGCCGTGGTGAGGGTGGTTACCTGATCAACGCCCATGGCGAGCGCTTCATGGAGCGCTATGCGCCGAACGCCAAGGACCTCGCCGGTCGTGACGTCGTCGCCCGTTCCATGGTCAAGGAAGTGATCGCCGGCAACGGTGTGGGCCCGAACAAGGACCACGTACTGCTGAAGCTCGATCACCTCGGCGAAGAAGTGCTGCACAGCCGTCTGCCGGGCATCTGCGAACTGTCCAAGACCTTCGCGCACGTCGACCCGGTCGTTGCCCCGGTTCCGGTGATCCCGACCTGCCACTACATGATGGGCGGCGTGGCCACCAACATCCATGGCCAGGCCATCACTCAGGACGCCAACGGCAAGGACACCATCATCGAAGGTCTGTTCGCCGTGGGCGAGGTCGCCTGCGTATCGGTGCACGGTGCCAACCGTCTGGGCGGCAACTCGCTGCTCGACTTGGTGGTATTCGGCCGCGCGGCTGGCCTGCACCTGGAAAAAGCGCTCAAGGAAGGTGTCGAGGTGCGTGGCGCCAGCGAAACCGACATCGAGCAGTCGCTGGCCCGTCTGGCCGGCGTCAACGAGCGCAGCACCGGTGAAGAGGTCGCGCCGCTCAAGCGCGAGCTGCAACAGTGCATGCAGAACTACTTCGGTGTATTCCGTACCGGCGAATACATGCAGAAGGGCATCCAACAACTGGCCGACCTGCGCGAGCGTATCGCGACGGTGAAGATCTCCGACAAGAGCCAGGCGTTCAACACTGCGCGTATCGAGGCGCTGGAACTGCAAAACCTGCTCGAAGTCGCCGAAGCGACTGCGGTTGCCGCCGAGGCTCGCAAGGAGTCCCGTGGTGCCCACGCTCGTGAAGACTTCGAAGAGCGCGACGATCAGAACTGGCTGTGCCACTCCCTGTACTTCCCGGGTGAGAAGCGCGTAGCCAAGCGTGACGTGAACTTCGCGCCGAAGACCGTTCCGGCGTTTGAACCCAAGGTTCGGACTTATTAAGGGTGACTGATATGTTGCAAGTCAGTGTTTATCGCTACAACCCGGAGAAAGACGCTGCTCCGTTCATGCAGGACTTCCAGATCGACACCAACGGCAAGGACATCATGGTCCTGGACGTGCTGGCGCTGATCAAGGAACAGGACGAGGGTTTCTCCTATCGTCGTTCCTGCCGTGAAGGCGTGTGCGGCTCCGACGGCATGAACATCAACGGCAAGAACGGTCTGGCCTGCATCACTCCGCTGTCCGCAGCGGGGCTGAAGGGTGGCAAGCTGGTGATCCGTCCGCTGCCGGGGCTGCCGGTCATTCGTGACCTGGTCGTCGACATGAGCATCTTCTACAAGCAGTACGAGAAAGTGCAGCCGTTCCTGCAGAATGACACGCCGGCTCCGGCCATCGAGCGTCTGCAGTCGCCGGAAGAGCGTGAGAAGCTCGACGGCCTGTACGAGTGCATCCTGTGCGCTTGCTGCTCGACCAGCTGCCCGTCGTTCTGGTGGAATCCGGACAAGTTCCTCGGTCCCGCTGCGCTGCTGCAGGCCTATCGTTTCCTGGCCGACAGCCGCGACACCAAGACCTCCGAGCGTCTGGCGTCCCTGGATGATCCGTTCAGCGTGTTCCGCTGCCGCGGCATCATGAACTGCGTCAACGTTTGCCCGAAAGGCCTGAACCCGACCAAGGCCATCGGTCACGTGCGCAACATGCTGCTGCAGAGCGGTACCTGATTCGCAAGTTGCTATACCTGTAACACCTGCGGGACCGACTCCGGTCGGTTTCGCAGCAAAAGCCAGAACCGCAGCCCACAAAGCCGCGGTTCATACTCGAAAAACATGACGACCAGCAGGGGCATCCGGGCTGGTACCCGGGCTATCTGCGGGAACCCAAGTGGCTGTATCCGAGTCGCAGCATCATGACTTCTGATCGGACCATGCGGTTTTCACGCCGGTGGTGTCCCCTTACCGAGGGTGACCAAGCATGCAAGAAAGCGTGATGCAGCGCATGTGGGACAGTGCCCACCTATCCGGTGGCAACGCTGCCTACGTGGAAGAGCTCTACGAGCTCTACCTGCACGATCCCAACGCTGTGCCAGAAGAGTGGCGCACTTACTTCCAGAAGTTGCCGACCGACGGCAGCGCTGCAACGGACGTATCGCATTCGACCATTCGCGATCATTTCGTCCTGCTCGCCAAGAATTCGCGTCGTGCCCAGCCGGTTTCCGCCGGGGCCGTCAGCAGCGAGCACGAGAAAAAGCAGGTGGAAGTGCTGCGTCTGATCCAGGCCTACCGCATGCGTGGCCATCAGGCCGCCCAGCTCGACCCTCTGGGTCTGTGGGTGCGCACTGCGCCGTCTGATCTGTCGATCAATCACTACGGTCTGACCGATGCGGATCTGGATACCACGTTCCGTACTGGCGAACTGTACATCGGCAAAGAAGAAGCAACGCTACGCGAAATCCGCGATGCGCTGCAGCAGACATATTGTCGCACCATCGGGGCCGAGTTCACCCACATCGTCGATTCCGGTCAGCGCAACTGGTTCGCCCAGCGCCTGGAAAGCGTACGCGGTCGCCCGCAGTTTTCCGCCGAGGTTCAGGCGCACGTGCTCGAGCGCGTCACCGCTGCCGAAGGCCTGGAGAAGTACCTGGGCACCAAGTACCCGGGCACCAAGCGTTTCGGCCTGGAAGGTGGCGAGAGCCTGATCCCGCTGCTGGATGAGATCATCCAGCGCTCCGGTTCCTACGGCACCAAGGAAATCGTCATCGGCATGGCCCACCGTGGCCGTCTGAACGTACTGGTCAACACCTTCGGCAAGAACCCGCGCGACCTGTTCGACGAGTTCGAAGGCAAGAAGACCGAAGGCCTGTCCTCCGGTGACGTCAAGTACCACCAGGGTTTCTCGTCCAACGTGATGACCCAGGGTGGCGAAGTGCACCTGGCGCTGGCATTCAACCCCTCGCACCTGGAAATCGTTTCCCCGGTGGTCGAGGGTTCGGTACGTGCCCGTCAGGATCGCCGCAGCGATGCCGGTGGTGAGAAGGTCCTGCCGATCTCCATCCACGGTGACGCGGCTTTCGCCGGTCAGGGCGTGGTCATGGAAACCTTCCAGATGTCGCAGACCCGCGGCTACAAGACTGGCGGCACCATCCACATCGTGATCAACAACCAGGTCGGCTTCACCATCAGCAACCCGCTGGATGCGCGCTCCACCGAGTACGCCACCGACGTGGCCAAGATGATCCAGGCGCCGATCTTCCACGTGAACGGCGATGATCCGGAGGCGGTGCTGTTCGTCACCCAGCTGGCCGTCGACTACCGCATGCAGTACAAGCGTGACGTGGTCATCGACCTGGTCTGCTACCGCCGCCGTGGTCACAACGAGGCCGACGAGCCGAACGGCACCCAGCCGCTGATGTACCAGCAGATCTCCAAGCAGCGCACCACCCGTGAGCTGTACGCGGATGCCCTGATTGCGGCCGGCGTGCAGAGCAACGACGACGTGCAGGCCAAGATCGACGAGTACCGCACCGCGCTGGACAACGGTCAGCACGTGGTCAAGAGCCTGGTCAAGGAACCCAACAAGGAACTGTTCGTCGACTGGCGTCCGTACCTGGGCCATGCCTGGACCGCGCGTCACGACACGCGTTTCGACCTCAAGACCCTGCAGGATCTGTCCTCCAAGCTGCTGGAAATCCCGGAAGGCTTCGTCGTCCAGCGTCAGGTCGCGAAGATTCTCGAGGATCGCCAGAAGATGGGCGCCGGTGGCCTGCCGATCAACTGGGGCTTCGCCGAGACCATGGCCTACGCCACGCTGCTGGTCGAAGGTCACCCGATCCGCATGACCGGCCAGGACATCGGCCGTGGCACCTTCTCGCACCGCCACGCGGTGCTGCACAACCAGAAGGACGCCGCGACCTACGTTCCGCTGAAGAACCTGTACGACGGTCAGCCGAAGTTCGAACTGTACGACTCCTACCTCTCCGAGGAAGCCGTACTGGCCTTCGAATACGGCTACGCCACCACTACGCCGAACGCGCTGGTGATCTGGGAAGCCCAGTTCGGCGACTTCGCCAACGGTGCCCAGGTGGTGTTCGACCAGTTCATCTCCAGTGGCGAGCACAAGTGGGGTCGTCTCTGCGGCCTGACCGTCCTGCTGCCGCATGGTTACGAAGGGCAGGGGCCTGAGCACAGCTCGGCGCGTCTGGAGCGTTACCTGCAGCTGTGCGCCGAGCACAACATGCAGGTCTGCGTACCGACCACCCCGGCACAGGTCTACCACATGCTGCGTCGCCAGGTGATCCGTCCGCTGCGCAAGCCGCTGGTGGTGCTGACGCCGAAGTCGCTGTTGCGCCACAAGCTGGCCATCTCGACCCTGGACGATCTGGCCGAAGGCTCCTTCCAGACCGTCATCGGCGAGATCGATGGGCTGGATCCGAAGAAGGTCGAGCGTCTGGTCCTGTGCAGCGGCAAGGTCTACTACGACCTGCTGGAGAAGCGTCGTGCCGAGGGCCGCGAAGATATCGCCATCGTGCGTATCGAGCAGCTCTACCCGTTCCCGGAAGAGGACCTGGCCGAGGCGCTGGCACCGTACAAGAACCTCAAGCACATCGTCTGGTGTCAGGAAGAACCGATGAACCAGGGCGCCTGGTACTGCAGTCAGCACCACATGCGTCGCGTCGCCACTGCGCACAAGAAGGCCCTGTTCCTCGAGTACGCCGGTCGTGATGCCTCGGCAGCGCCGGCTTGCGGTTATGCCTCGATGCACGCCGAGCAGCAGGAAAAACTGCTGCAGGACGCCTTTACTGTTTAACGCCTTCATCCGCCAGGTGGCAGGTGCCACCTGGCGGTAAAACCGAATTTAAGGAAACGCATACAATGGCTATCGAGATCAAAGCCCCAACCTTCCCGGAATCGGTTGCCGACGGCACCGTGGCCACCTGGCACAAGAAGCCGGGCGAAGCGGTCAAGCGCGATGAGCTGATCGTCGACATCGAAACCGACAAGGTAGTGATCGAAGTCCTGGCCGAGGCCGATGGTGTCCTGGCTGAAGTCATCAAGAACGAAGGCGACACCGTTCTGTCCAACGAGCTGCTGGGCAAGCTGACCGAAGGTGGCGCTGCCGCCGCTGCTCCGGCTGCCGCTCCGGCCGCTGCCGCTGCGCCTGCCCAGGCTGCTGCTCCGGCCGCTGCTGGCGGTGACGATGCGATCCTGTCCCCGGCTGCGCGCAAGCTGGCCGAAGAGAACGGCATCGACCCGAACAGCATCGCCGGCACCGGCAAGGGTGGCCGCGTGACCAAGGAAGACGTGGTCGCCGCCGTCGAAGCCAAGAAGAACGCGCCGGCCGCTGCTGCCAAGCCGGCTGCCGCTCCGGCCGCTGCTGCTCCGGTAGTCGCCACTGGCGACCGTACCGAGAAGCGCGTACCGATGACCCGCCTGCGCGCCAAGATCGCCGAGCGTCTGGTCGAGGCGCAGTCTTCCATGGCCATGCTGACCACCTTCAACGAAGTCGACATGACCGAAGTCATGGCGCTGCGTTCGAAGTACAAGGATCTGTTCGAGAAGTCCCACAACGGCGTACGCCTGGGCTTCATGTCGTTCTTCGTCAAGGCGGCTACCGAGGCGCTGAAGCGCTTCCCGGCGGTCAACGCCTCGATCGACGGCAACGACATCGTTTACCACGGCTATGCCGACGTCGGCGTCGCCGTATCCAGCGACCGTGGCCTGGTGGTCCCGGTTCTGCGCAACGCCGAGCTGATGAGCCTGGCTGAAATCGAGAACGGCATTGCCACCTTCGGCAAGAAGGCCCGTGACGGCAAGCTGGCGATCGAAGAAATGACCGGCGGCACCTTCACCATCACCAACGGTGGTACCTTCGGTTCGATGATGTCGACTCCGATCGTCAACCCGCCGCAGGCCGCCATCCTGGGTATGCACAACATCATCCAGCGCCCGATGGCGATCAACGGCCAGGTGGTGATCCGCCCGATGATGTATCTGGCGCTGTCTTACGACCACCGCCTGATCGATGGTAAGGAAGCCGTGACCTTCCTGGTGACCATCAAGAACTTGCTTGAAGACCCGGCTCGCCTGCTGCTGGACATCTAAAAGCCAGTCTCCTCCACGGCGGCCCTGTTTACAGGGCCGTCCGGTTTATTCGAGAAGGAATACGTTATGACCCAGAAATTCGACGTGGTAGTCATCGGTGCCGGCCCTGGTGGCTATGTTGCCGCCATCAAAGCAGCGCAACTCGGTCTGAAGACCGCCTGTATCGAAAAATATCAGGGCAAGGACGGCAAGACCGCCCTCGGCGGCACCTGCCTGAACGTCGGCTGCATCCCCTCCAAGGCGCTGCTGGACAGCTCCTGGAAGTACCACGAAGCGAAGGAAGGTTTCGCCGTTCACGGCATCGAAGCCAAGGGCGTGACCATCGACGTTCCGGCGATGATCGGGCGCAAGGCCACCATCGTTAAGAACCTGACCGGTGGTATCGCCTCGCTGTTCAAGGCCAACGGCGTGACCCTGCTGGAAGGCCACGGCAAGCTGCTGGCTGGCAAGCAGGTCGAAGTGACCGGCACCGACGGCAAGACCCAGGTGGTCGAAGGCGCTCACGTGATCATCGCTTCCGGCTCCAAGCCGGTCGAGATTCCGCCGGCTCCGGTCGATCAGGACGTCATCGTCGACTCCACCGGCGCCCTGGAATTCCAGAGCGTACCGAAGAAGCTGGGCGTCATCGGCGCTGGCGTGATCGGTCTGGAGCTGGGCTCGGTATGGGCCCGTCTGGGTTCCGAAGTCACCGTGCTGGAAGCGATGGACAAGTTCCTCGCCGCTGCTGACGAGCAGATCGCCAAGGAAGCCCAGAAGACCCTGACCAAGCAGGGCCTGGACATCCGCCTGGGCGCTCGCGTCACCGGTTCGGAAGTCAAGAAGAAGCAGGTCACCGTCAGCTTCACCGACGCCAACGGCGAGCAGAAGATGGTCTTCGACAAGCTGATCGTGGCCGTGGGCCGTCGCCCGGTGACCACCGATCTGCTGGCCGCCGACAGCGGTGTGGACCTGGACGAGCGTGGCTTCATCTACGTCAACGATCAGTGCGAAACCAGTGTACCGGGCGTCTACGCCATCGGTGACGTGGTGCGTGGCGCCATGCTCGCGCACAAGGCCTCGGAAGAGGGCGTGATGGTCGCCGAGCGTATCGCCGGCCACAAGGCGCAGATGAACTACGACCTGATCCCGTCGGTCATCTACACCCACCCGGAAATCGCATGGGTCGGCAAGACCGAGCAGCAGCTGAAAGGTGAGGGCGTTGCCATCAACATCGGTACCTTCCCGTTCGCTGCCAGCGGCCGTGCCATGGCTGCCAACGACACCGGCGGCCTGGTCAAGGTCATCGCCGATGCCAACACCGACCGCGTACTGGGCGTTCACGTGATCGGCCCAAGCGCTGCCGAGCTGGTACAGCAAGGCGCCATCGGTATGGAATTCGGCACCAGCGCCGAAGACCTGGGCATGATGGTCTTCTCGCACCCGACCCTGTCCGAGGCGCTGCACGAAGCGGCCCTGGCAGTGAACGGTGGCGCGATCCACATCGCCAACCGCAAGAAGCGCTAAGTGTGAAAGGTGGTCGGCAGTAGCCGGCCGCCCGAGTTGTTGTAAGCCGCCGTGGTAGGTGGGGCGTCGCGTAATCGCCTCATCGTCGCGGTGGTTTTTGCAAGCAGAACCACGGCGGGTGGCCCGCGTCGAGCTCGACTCGCAGCGGAATGCCCGGCGGACTGCCTCGGCAGTCACAGGTGGCGCGGTATCAAAAGTACAGCGCCGAATGCGCAATACCTAAACGAAGACGGTAGACAAGCATGAATCTTCACGAGTATCAGGGTAAGCAGCTGTTCGCTGAATACGGCCTGCCTGTATCCAAGGGCTTCGCGGTAGACACCCCGGAAGAAGCCGCAGAAGCCTGCGAAAAAATCGGTGGCAGCGAGTGGGTCGTCAAGGCCCAGGTCCACGCCGGTGGCCGCGGTAAAGCCGGTGGCGTAAAACTGGTCAAGAGCAAGGAAGACGCCAAAGCCTTCGCCGCCAACTGGCTGGGCAAGCGTCTGGTGACTTACCAGACTGACGCCAATGGTCAGCCGGTCAGCAAAATCCTGGTCGAATCCTGCACCGACATCGCCAAGGAACTGTACCTGGGCGCTGTAGTGGACCGCTCCAGCCGTCGCATCGTGTTCATGGCGTCCACCGAAGGTGGCGTGGACATCGAGAAAGTGGCCCACGAAACCCCTGAGAAGATCCTCAAGGCCACCGTCGATCCGCTGGTCGGCGCTCAGCCGTACCAGGGTCGCGAGCTGGCTTTCCAGCTGGGCCTGGAAGGCAAGCAGGTCGCTCAGTTCGCCAAGATCTTCGTAGGTCTGGCCAAGCTGTTCAAAGATCACGATCTGGCTCTGCTGGAAGTCAACCCGCTGGTCATCAAGGCCGACGGCGACCTGCACTGCCTGGACGCGAAGATCAACATCGACGCTAACGCCATGTACCGTCAGCCGAAGCTGAAGACCTTCCACGACCCGTCGCAAGACGATCCTCGTGAAGCCCACGCTGCCAGCTTCGAGCTGAACTACGTGGCCCTGGAAGGCAACATCGGCTGCATGGTCAACGGTGCCGGCCTGGCCATGGGTACCATGGACATCGTCAACCTGCACGGCGGCAAGCCAGCCAACTTCCTCGACGTAGGTGGCGGCGCGACCAAAGAGCGCGTGACCGAAGCCTTCAAGATCATCCTGTCCGACAGCAACGTTGCTGCCGTTCTGGTGAACATCTTCGGCGGTATCGTTCGTTGCGACATGATTGCCGAAGGCATCATCGGCGCCGTGAAAGAAGTCGGCGTGAAGATCCCGGTGGTCGTCCGCCTGGAAGGTAACAACGCCGAGCTGGGCGCCAAGGTCCTGGCTGAAAGCGGCCTGAACATCATCGCGGCAACCAGCCTGACCGACGCTGCTCAGCAAGTCGTCAAAGCTGCGGAGGGCAAGTAATGAGCGTCCTGATCAATAAAGACACCAAAGTCATCTGCCAGGGCTTCACCGGCTCGCAGGGTACTTTCCACTCCGAACAAGCCATCGCCTACGGCACCAAGATGGTTGGCGGCGTGACTCCGGGCAAAGGTGGTACTACCCACCTGGGCCTGCCAGTGTTCAACACTGTGAAAGAAGCCGTCGAAGCCACCGGCGCCGACGCTTCGGTCATCTACGTTCCGGCTCCGTTCTGCAAGGACTCGATCCTGGAAGCTGCATTCGGCGGCATCAAGCTGATCGTCTGCATCACCGAAGGCATTCCTACCCTGGACATGCTGGATGCCAAAGTCATCTGCGACGAGCTGGGCATTACCCTGATCGGCCCGAACTGCCCGGGCGTGATCACTCCCGGCGAGTGCAAGATCGGCATCATGCCGGGTCACATCCACCTGCCAGGCAAGGTAGGCATCGTGTCGCGTTCCGGCACCCTGACCTATGAAGCCGTCAAGCAGACCACCGACGCCGGTTTCGGCCAGTCCACCTGCGTGGGCATCGGCGGTGACCCCATCCCGGGCTCCAACTTCATCGACATCCTGAAGCTGTTCCAGGAAGATCCGAAGACCGAAGCGATCGTCATGATCGGTGAGATCGGCGGTTCGGCTGAAGAAGAAGCGGCTGCCTACATCAAGGCCAACGTCACCAAGCCTGTAGTTTCCTACATCGCTGGTGTGACCGCTCCTCCCGGCAAGCGCATGGGCCACGCTGGCGCCATCATCTCCGGCGGCAAGGGCACTGCAGACGAGAAGTTCGCTGCACTGCAGGACGCGGGTGTGAAAACCGTGCGTTCCCTGGCTGACATCGGCAAGGCCCTGGCCGAGCTGACCGGTTGGGAAGTCAAGAACGCCTAAGCGTTCCTGATGCTCGCAAAAAGGCCACCTTCGGGTGGCCTTTTTGTTTTTCTGCCCGCTCTGGTGCGGCGCGGCGTGAGCAGCCGCATGGAAATGCACGGTAACTGTTGCTGAGGCGACAGGCAGTTACGCCAGTTCGACAGCTCGTCCGGCAACTGTGCTGCTGCTGCGCGGTTTTCGCTAGTATGCGCGGCTTATCGTGTCCGTGGCGCCACAAGCGCCTGGCGATACCAGCAGTGGTTCGAGCCAAAACGCTCGGGCGACGTTTCCCTGATCCCTGAGGAAACCCCCGCAACTCTTCGATTTCCTGCCCGTGGTATTCCCCTCTATGACTCGTTTGAAAGGCTCGGATCTCCTGGCCCTTGGCTTCATGACATTTGCGCTGTTCCTTGGCGCCGGCAACATCATCTTTCCGCCCAGCGCCGGCCTGGCTGCCGGGGCCAACCTGCTGCCTGCCGCAGTCGGCTTTCTCCTCACCGGTGTCGGGCTGCCCCTGCTGACCGTCGTGGCGCTGGCCCGTGTCGGCGGCGGCATGGACCTGCTCACCGCGCCGCTGGGCAAGGTCGCCGGTGCGATCCTGGCCGTGGCGGTGTACCTGGCCATCGGGCCGTTGTTCGCCACGCCACGCACGGCGGTGGTGTCGTTCGAGATGGGCATCGCCCCGTTCGCCGGCAACGAAGGCACGCCGCTGCTGATCTACACCCTGGTCTATTTCGCTGCCGTCCTGTTCCTCTCGCTCAACCCCGGGCAACTGGTCGACCGTATCGGCAAGTTCATCACCCCGGTATTGCTGGCTGCGCTGCTGGTACTGGGCGGTGCCGCGCTGTTCGCACCGGCAGGCGAGATCGGCGTGGTCGCCGACAGCTATCGCGAGGCGCCCCTGGTGCAGGGTTTCCTCCAGGGCTACCTGACCATGGACACCCTCGGTGCCCTGGTATTCGGTATCGTCATCGCCAGTGCCATCCGTGACCGTGGTGTCAGCGACGGCGCCCTGGTGACCCGCTACTCGATCGTCGCCGGGGTGATCGCCGCCATCGGCCTGTCGCTGGTGTACCTGGCGCTGTTCTACCTCGGCGCCACCAGCCAGGGCATCGCCGGTGATGCGGAAAATGGCGTGCAGGTCCTGACCACTTACGTCCAGCACACCTTCGGTACTACCGGCAGCCTGCTGCTGGCCGTGGTCATCACCCTGGCCTGCCTGACCACCGCCGTCGGCCTGCTGACCGCTTGCGGCGAATTCTTCAGCAATCTGCTGCCGGTGTCGTATCGCAGCGTGGTGATCGTTTTCGGCCTGTTCAGCCTGATCGTGGCCAACCAGGGCCTGACCCAGCTGATCAGCTTCTCCATCCCGGTGCTGGTCGGCCTCTATCCGCTGGCGATCGTGCTGGTCGCCCTGAGCCTGGCCAACCGCCTGTGGCTCTCGCAGTCCCTGGTTTTCGTGCCGGTGATGGCGGTGACTCTGATCTTCGGCGTGGCCGATGGCGTCGCAGCGACACCATGGGCAGACAAGGTGCCGGCGTGGTTCGGCCAGTTGCCGCTGGCAGGGCAGAGCCTGGGCTGGCTGCTGCCAGTGGCGATCACGCTGGCGCTGGTCGTGATGCTCGACCGCATTCTCGGTCTGCGCCAGGGCGCCACTGCCTGAGGCGCGTCGCCGTCAAAGCAAGGCCGCCCACGAGGCGGCCTTCTTTTTGTCGAACAAGTCGCCTGGCGCTCTGGCTATAATCCGCGGCAGTCATACAAGGAGTTGGCATGCTCGACAGCTACCCGTACCTGCCTCACTTTCTCGCCGTGCTCTGGTTCGTCCTGTGCTGGGGCGGCTACACCCGCTACGCGTCCTGGAAGGGCCGGACCACGCCCTGTCTCGCCAGCGTGCTGCACCTGTACCGCGAGGACTGGATGCGCCGCATGCTGCTGCGCGAGAACCGCATTGCCGATGCCAACGTGATCGGCAATCTGGAGCGCAATGCGTCGTTCTTCGCCTCCAGCACGCTGATCATCCTGGCCGGTATCCTCACCGTGCTCGGTGCGTCCGACCGGGCCCTTTCGCTGCTGGCCGACATTCCCTTCGTGCAACCGGCCAGCCGTGGCCTGTCCGAGATCAAGCTGCTGTGCCTGGGGGTGATTTTCGTCTATGCCTTCTTCACCTTCAGCTGGTGCATGCGTCAGTACAACTTCGCGGCGGTGCTGGTCGGTTCCGCGCCGATGGTGGGGGAGCGCCATGTCACCGAGCAGGAGCGCAAGGCGTTCGCCGAGCGCACCGCGCGGGTCATCTCGATGGCCGCGAACCAGTTCAACTTCGGCCTGCGTGCCTATTATTTCGGGATGTCGACGCTGGCCTGGTTCATCAACCCCTGGTTCTTCATGCTGGTAACCACCGGCGTGGTGCTGATCCTCTACCGCCGCGAGTTCCATTCGGATGTACTGGAAGTGATGGTCTATACCCCAACACCGGCTACGGACGTGGCCAAGGAGAAGAGTGAATGAGTCTGCCGTTCTGGTGTGTGTTCATCAGTGCCCTGTTGATCTTCATCGCCAAGGCGCCGGTCGCCAAGGCGATGGCCAAGGAGGGTGGTGGTCGCTACGACAACCACCATCCGCGCGCGCAGCAGGCGCGTCTCACCGGCTTTGGCGCACGCGCGCTGGCCGGGCACCTGAACAGCATCGAGGCCTTCCCGCTGTTCGCCGTCGGCGTGTTGATGGCGCATGTCACCCAGACCTACGGCGTGCTCGTCGACGTGCTGGCGGTGACCTTCGTCGTCAGTCGCGTGCTGTACCTGCTGCTCTACTGGTGGGACCTGCACTGGCAGCGCAGCCTGGTCTGGGTCGTGGGCCTGGCGTGCAGCCTGCTGCTGATGATCAGCCCGGCATTGAAATGAAAAAAGGCCCGCAATGCGGGCCTTTTCGCAGGTGCCTGAGGCTTATTCGCCGTCCACGGCGTCCTTGGCCTTGTTGCCGGCATCTTCGAGGGCGTTGGCCGCGTCGTCGGCCGCATTCTCGATCTTCTCGCCGGTGGTGGGCTCGTTGCCCAGGGCCTCGTTGGTTTTCTGCTCGATGGCTTCGCCGGTTTCCTCGGCCGCATTGCCCAGATTCTCCATGGCTTCGGAGACTGACTCCTTGGCTGACTCCATCTTGTCTTCCGGGGTTTTCTCGCAGGCGGCGAGACCCAGGGCGGTGGCAAGCAGAAGGGCATAAGTCAGAGGTTTGTTCACAGTCATCACTCCATGTGTGAGAGTTATAGGTGGCTGGGTTGACCCCAAGAGCGCACACCCACTCTGAACCTTGATCGACTGCGCAAGTTCCCTGCGTTTTCGTTTCGCTGGCACGACGCCGGTGTGAGGCAGCGCCTCGAGGCGCTATGATGCGCAGCCCTTTTTGCAGCCTGCCAGCGCGCGTGTCGGGCCGTTGCGCCGCGCCGGCGCCGCCCGGAAACGCGCCTGGCAGCTGCGATTCATTGTCCAACGCATGCGGACGTCAGGAGTGCCCCAGGCATTGCTGCTGGTGCGGTCGGGAGTAGAGAGATGAGTGAACAGTCGATTGAGGATCGCGCGCAGCGGTTTCTTGCTGCATTGCGTCATTGTCAGGTGCTCGGCATGGCGGTCGAGCGCGCTGACAGCAAGGGCCTGACCCTGCGCCTGCCGTACGCGCCGCACATCGTTGGCAATCCGGATACCGGCGTCATCCATGGCGGGGCGATCACCACGCTGATGGACACCACCTGCGGCATCTCCACCGTGTGCGTGCTACCCGAGTTCGAGATCTGCCCGACGCTGGACCTGCGCATCGACTACATGCATCCCGCCGAGCCGGGCAAGGATGTGTTCGGTTTCGCCGAGTGCTATCGCGTGACGCCCAACGTCATCTTCACCCGTGGCTACGCCTATCAGGATGACCCCGAGCAGCCCATCGCCCACGTGGTCGGCGCCTTCATGCGCATGGGCAAGGCCGCGCAAGGCGGCGGAGAGCTGAAACATGACATTCAGCAGGGTGGTGCGGCATGAGCGAGCTCAACCTGGAGCAGCTGGTCGCACGCGCGCACCAGCAGAACGACTACGACCCGCTGATCAGCCTGATCCCCTACGCCAAGCTGCTGGGGATCGAGTGCCTGCGCCTGGGCGATGACATGGTCTTTCGCCTGCCGGCCAATCGTGACTGCATCGGCAACCCGGTACTGCCGGCGCTGCATGGCGGCGTGATCGCCGGGTTCATGGAACATGCCGCCATGCTGCATCTGCTGATGTTCATGGGAATTCCACATTTGCCGAAAATCATCGACTTCTCGATAGATTACCTGCGCGCCGGCCATTATCGTGACACCTATGCGCAGTGCCAGGTCTGGCGCCAGGGGCGACGGGTCGCCAACGTGGCGATCAATGCCTGGCAGACCAGCCAGACCGAGCCGATTGCCACAGCCCGTGCCCATTTCAAGGTCGATGAGCCCTGAGCCCTTGTCGAGGTGATTGCTTGCATGACGGAACGGATCGGTAGCGCAGCGAAATGATGACAAGGAATCTGTAGATGGATGCGTTGCTGATAATCGGTGGTCTGCTGTTGATGCTGGCCGGTCTGGTTTGGCTGGTCATGCGGGCCTTCGCCACGAGCCTGCTGTGGGGGTGGGGCAGCCTGCTGCCGCCGCTCACCCTGATCTATGTCGTGCGCCATTGGGTGCGCGCACGCAGTGCCGTGATGCTCATCGGCCTGGGGGTGATCCCGCTGGTGGTCGGTTTCACCTTGCTTGCCAGCAAGGATGCCGAACGGCTTGCCGCGATCGTTCGCCTCGACTGGCTGAAGCCCGCAGCCCAGGCACCGGCCGAACTGGCCATCGACCTGGATGGCGAGCTCAACGGCCAAGCGTTTCGGCCGCAACAGGGCGAGCTGATCGATGGCGTGCTGAGCCTGCGTGAAGGGCTCGACTTCTTTGCCCTGCGCGAACTGAGCATCCGTTTGCCACAGCCTGTCGAGGGCCCCGTGCGCATCGACGTTCTGCCGCAGGACAGCGGCGATCTGCCGGAGGTGGAACTGAGCTGGCTGCTTCCGGAGCAGGACCTGCCCGAGGCGCGGCGCCTGAGCCGAGGCTACACCCTGCACCTGGATCTGCAGCCGCAGGCGCCGAATCGTCTGGTCGGTGACTTTCACCTGGTCCTGCCGCCGCGCTTCAAGACCAGCCTGAGTGGCCGTGTCGAGCTCTATCGTGACCGGCTGCGCTATGTCGACGGTCAGGTCGACAGGCGTTTCGACTCGCGCGACACCGTTGCCCATGTCCTGCAGGACTACCTGCAACGACGCTTCGCCAGCCGCGATGTGCATGACCTGAAGCTACCGCCGTTCACCTTTGGCGGCGACCGCCTGGAGCTGGAGGTCGAGGCCCGGGTCGAGCAGCGCGACGAGCGCCTGGCGCTGCGCCTGCACAAGAGCGCCAGCCAGGGCTGGAGTGTCGAAGGCGACCATTTCCCGGCGCTGCCCAAGGCCACCGTGGCGCAGGCCGCGCCGCCGTCCGAGGCGACCCCGACGGAGGAGCGCCTCAGCCGGCGTATCGATCGTCGTCAGCGCTTCAGCCTGGCACGCCTGCAGCGCAACCCGGAGCAGTACCGCAACCTCAGCATGCGCCTCAAGCGTGCCAGCGGGGGCACCGTGGAGGGGCGCTTCGTCGGCGTCGACGACGACGGCAGTATCCGCATCAGCCAGCAACTGGGTAGCGGCGGCGGGCAGGCCAGCTTCAGCTTCAAACCGCAGGAGATCGGCAACCTGGAGCTGCTGGAACCCTAGGCCCTTGAAATCCATCAGGTTGCCCCCATCTGCAGGACATCCGCCGCGATAGCGGTTCCTGTCCTGCAGATGGAGTTAGAAGACCATGAGTGTGGAAACTCAAAAAGAAACCCTGGGCTTCCAGACCGAGGTGAAGCAACTGCTTCACCTGATGATCCATTCCCTGTACTCGAACAAGGAAATCTTCCTTCGCGAGTTGATCTCCAACGCGTCCGATGCCGCCGACAAGCTGCGTTTCGAGGCGCTGGCCAAGCCCGAGCTGCTCGAAGGCGGCGCCGAGCTGAAGATTCGCCTGTCCTTCGACAAGGACGCCAAGACCGTCACCCTCGAAGACAACGGCATCGGCATGAACCGCGATGAAGTGATCGCGCACCTGGGCACCATCGCCAAATCCGGTACCGCCGATTTCCTGAAGAACCTGTCCGGCGACCAGAAGAAGGATTCGCACCTGATCGGTCAGTTCGGCGTGGGCTTCTATTCGGCGTTCATCGTGGCCGATCAGGTCGAAGTCTTCACGCGACGTGCCGGCGCTGCCGCCAGCGAAGGCGTGCACTGGTCGTCGAAGGGCGAGGGCGAGTTCGAAGTCGCCAGCATCGACAAGGCCGAGCGTGGTACGCGCATCGTCCTGCACCTCAAGAGTGGTGAGGAAGAGTTCGCCGATGGCTGGCGCCTGCGCAACATCGTCAAGAAGTACTCCGACCATATCGCCCTGCCCATCGAGTTGCCGAAGGAGCAGCACGGCGAAGACGCGCCGGCCGAGGTCGAGTGGGAAACCGTCAACCGCGCCAGCGCCCTGTGGACCCGTCCGCGTACCGAGATCAAGGACGAGGAATACCAGGAGTTCTACAAGCACGTCGGCCACGACTTCGAGAACCCGCTGTCCTGGAGCCACAACAAGGTCGAGGGCAAGCTGGAGTACACCTCGCTGCTCTACGTGCCGGGCCGCGCGCCGTTCGACCTGTACCACCGCGAGGCGCCCAAGGGCCTGAAGCTCTATGTGCAGCGCGTGTTCATCATGGACCAGGCCGACCAGTTCCTGCCGCTGTACCTGCGTTTCATCAAGGGCGTGGTGGATTCCAACGACCTGTCGCTGAACGTTTCCCGCGAGATCCTGCAGTCCGGTCCGGTCATCGATTCGATGAAGTCGGCCCTGACCAAGCGCGTGCTGGACATGCTGGAGAAACTGGCCAAGGACAAGCCGGACGACTACAAGGCGTTCTGGAAGGCCTTCGGTCAGGTGCTCAAGGAAGGCCCGGCGGAAGACTTCGCCAACAAGGAGAAGATCGCCGCTCTGCTGCGCTTCGCGTCCACCGCCGGTGAAGGCGACGAGCAATCGGTGTCGCTGGCCGACTACCTGTCCCGTGCCAAGGACGGGCAGGACAAGATCTACTACCTCACCGGCGAGAGCTACGCACAGATCAAGAACAGCCCGCACCTGGAAGTCTTCCGCAAGAAAGGCATCGAGGTCTTGCTGCTCACCGATCGCATCGACGAGTGGCTGATGAGCTACCTGACCGAGTTCGACGGCAAGCAGTTCGTCGACGTGGCGCGTGGCGATCTGGACCTGGGCAAGCTGGACTCGGAAGAGGACAAGAAGGCCCAGGAGGAAGTCGCCAAGGCCAAGGAAGGGCTGATCGAGCGCCTCAAGGGTGCCCTGGGCGAGCAGGTCGCCGAGGTGCGCGTGTCGCACCGCCTGACCGACTCGCCGGCGATTCTCGCCATCGGCGAGCAGGACCTCGGCCTGCAGATGCGCCAGATTCTCGAGGCCAGCGGGCAGAAGGTGCCGGACGCGAAGCCGATCTTCGAGTTCAACCCGGCGCACCCGCTAATCGAGCGCCTGGATGCCGAGCCGGACGAAGACCGTTTCACCGACCTGTCGCGCATCCTGTTCGACCAGGCCGCGCTGGCTGCCGGTGACAGCCTGAAGGACCCGGCCGCGTACGTGCAGCGACTCAACAAGCTGCTGGTGGAATTGTCCGCCTGACCGGCTAAGCTTGTGAAAAGCCCGCTTCGGCGGGCTTTTTTCATGGGGCGCGATAGACAGGCCGCAATTGACAAGAACTATCCCGTCGTTTCAGATGATTGCATTCCGATAGCATTTGTCGGCGTTTTCCTTGGGGTTGTATGTCGATTTTCGAGCTGTTCTTCATCATGGGTGCGGACCCCAGCGTCCTGATACTCAGCAGTTACGACCCCGTCCTGGTACTGCTGTCTCTTGCCATCTCCGTATTCGCCGCGGGCATGGCACTGCAACTCGCAGGCGAAGCCCGCAACAGCACTCAACCCATCGCCCGACAGGTCACCATTCTTACCGGCTCGCTCGCGCTTGGCGGGGGCATCTGGGCCATGCATTTCCTCGGGATGCTGGCGTTCGAGCTGTGTGCCGCCGTGCGTTTCGACCTGGGCATCACGCTGCTCTCGATGCTGCCCAGCCTCGGCGCCTCCTGGGTGGCCCTGAGCCTGCTGGCCCGGCCCAATCTGAGCCTGGTGCAGCTGTGCGTCGGCGGCGTGCTGGTCGGCGCAGGGATCGGGGCGATGCACTACAGCGGCATGGCGGCGATGGAGATGGCGCCGTTGCTGCGCTATGACCCCTGGATGTTCGCCCTGCCCATCGTCGTGGCCATCGGCCTGGCCATCATCGCGCTGTGGGTGCGCTTCGGCCTCGAAGGGCGCCTGCCTGCGCTCTGGGCCCTGCTGATCGGTGCCATGGTCATGGGCCTGGCCATCAGCGGCATGCACTACACCGGCATGGCGGCCGCTCGCTTCGTGGGCACGCCCGAGTCGGACAGCCCGATGGCCGTGGTCGACAGCGGCTACATCGCCATCGCCATTACCCTGCTGACCGTGGCGCTGACGGTGTTCGTGGTGGCCGCCAACACCCTGCTGCGCTATCGCCGCCTGAGCCTGCAGCTCAAGGCCAGCGAGCAGCACCTGCGCTCGATCTTCGACACCGCCCTGGACGCCATCGTGACCGTCGATTACGAAGGCCGGGTGCGTTCCGCCAACCCGGCAGTGACGGGCCTGTTCGGCTGGACGCCGCAGGAGATGGTGGGGATGCACATCCGTTCGCTGGTGCCTGCGCGCCTGGTGCGCGATGTGGAGGAGCGGCTGGCCAGCTACCTGCGCACCGGCAACCTGAGCCTGCCCAGGGGCGAGCAGGACCTGATCAGCCTGACGCGCCATGGTGAGGAAAAGCCCATACGCATCAGCGTCGGCATCACCCATGTCGACAGTCGGCCGCTGTTCGTGGTGTTCATCGCCGACATCAGCGAGCGGCAGCGCATGGAGAAGGCGCTGCGTGACAGCGAGCAGCAATACCGCTCGTTGATCAGCAACATTCCGGGGGTGTCGTTCCGCTGTCTGCTGGATCGCGACTGGACCATGCTGTTCATCAGCGATGCGGTGCAGACCCTGACCGGGCGCAGCGCTGACGACTTCATCAGCCGGCGCTGCTCGATCGCCGACATGTACCACCCGGATGACTACGAGCGAGTCGCCAGCGAGGTGGTGGAGGCGATCGAACAGGGCCGCAACTACACCGTCGAGTACCGGCTGTTCGACAGCGCCGGGGCGGAGCACTGGATCTGGGAGAGCGGCAGTGCGGTTTGCGACGAGCATGGCGTGCCGCGCTGGATCGACGGCGTGCTGCTGGATCAGACCGAGACCAAGCGGCGCAATGCCGAGTACGAAGGCAAGGTGACGGCCATCAGCAAGGCCATGGCGCTCACGGAGTTCGACCTCGACGGTACGATTCTCGATATCAACGACAATGCCCTGGCCCTGTATGGCTACGACCGGGCCGACGTGCTCGGGCAGCACCATTCGCTGTTCTGCGACCCCGAACTGGTCGCCAGTGCGAAGTATCGCCAGATATGGCAGGAGCTGCGCGCCGGGCATTTCCGTACGGGCGAATACCGGCGCATCGGCAAGGGCGGGCGCGAGGTCTGGATCCAGGCCAGCTACAACCCGATCCTGAACACCGATGGCAAGCCATTCAAGGTCGTCAAGCTGGCCACTGACCTGACCCCGCGGCGGGTGATGGAACAGGAACTGCGCGCCGCCCGTGATCACGCCGAAGCGGCCGCTGCGGCGCGCAGCAGCTTCCTGGCCAACATGAGCCATGAAATCCGCACGCCGATGAACGCCATCATCGGCTTTACCGAGCTGCTCCTGGAAACCTCGCTGTCGGCCGAGCAGCGGCGGCACCTGACGACGGTGCAGCAGTCTTCCCGCTCGCTGCTCGGGCTGCTCAACGACATCCTCGACACGGCCAAGCTCGACCGTGGCGCGATCGAGCTGGAGCAACTGGACTTTTCCCTGCGCGAGCTGTGCGAGCAGGTCGTTACGACCCAGCGCCTCGGCGCCGAAGGCAAAGGGCTGCAACTGCACCTGGATTACCCGGCCACGGTCAGCGACTTCTTCTGCGGCGATCCGCTGCGCCTGCAGCAGGTGCTGACGAACCTGCTGGGCAACGCGGTCAAGTTCACCCAGCACGGCGAGGTGTGCCTGAAGGTCTCTGGCGAGCCTGGTGCGATCCGCCTGGCGGTGAAGGACACCGGCATCGGCATCGCCGCCGACCGCCTGGAGAAGATCTTCGAGCCTTTCGCCCAGGCCGACGCCTCGATGAGCCGGCGTTTCGGTGGCACCGGCCTGGGGACCACCATTTCCCGTCAGCTCGTCGAGCTGATGGGCGGGCGCTTGCGCGTGGAAAGCGTCGAGGGGCAGGGCAGCTGCTTCAGTGTCGAGTTGCCCCTGCAGGTCGGTAAACGCTCTGCGCCTCAGCAACCGACCACGCTGCCGGAGCTGGGGGTGCTGAACATCCTGGCGGCCGATGACGTGCCGCAGAATCTCGAACTGCTGCAGCTCAATCTGCAGTACCGGGGCCACCAGGTACGCTGCGTTGCCGATGGCGAGAGCGCCCTGCGGGCGTTCGGCGAGGAGCGCTTCGACCTGATTCTGATGGATGTGCAGATGCCCGGTGTCGATGGCCTGGAGGCCACGCGGCGGATTCGCCAGCTGGAAGCCAGCGAAGGGCGCCAGGCGATACCGATCATCGCGTTGACGGCGAGTGTGCTGGATCGCGACCGTCAGGCCGCGCTGGACGCTGGGATGAACGCATTCGCCTCGAAGCCGCTGGACATGACTGCTTTGCTCTGGGAAATGGCCAGGCTGCTCGGCGTGACAGAAACCGCCCGTGCCGCGGGCACCAGCGGGCCACACCTGGAGACGGGGCTGTTCGACTGGGTGCGCGGCAGTCAGCTGTGGGGTGGTCCGCTGCGCATGGCCCAGGCGATTGCCGCCTTCATCAAGGAGCAGGGCGCGCTGGCGGCGAGCATGAGGCAGTTCCTCGAGGCCGCCGAGTGGGACGAAGGCCGGGCACTGGCACACCGCTTCCACGGCGCGGCCGGCAACCTCGCGCTGACCCGTCTGACGCAGCTGGGGCGCAGCCTCGAACAGGGTTTCGAGGCGCGTGACGAGGACAGTCTGCGCGCGCTTCTGGTCGAACTCGAACAGGCCCTGCAGGCCGTCATCGAAACGTTGCCGCAGTTGCCGGAGGAGAGCAATGCGCTAGAATCCGCGGCCGCTGATCCGGCCCTGCTGCGCGAGCGCGCCGGCCACTTGCGGGCCGTGCTGGTCAGGGGCGGGCTGGACGACCAGGCGTTGTCCGCGCTCGAGCAGGCACTGAGCGGCACGGCCTTTGCGAACAGCATGAGCGAGTTGCGCCAGGCCCTCGACGAGTTCGATTTCGATCAGGCCCTGGCTGCGCTGGATCGGTTGTTGTTGCAGCTGCAAGACGAGGAAACCACCCCATCATGAGCCCGGTCGCCGATACCCGTCCGCTGTTGCTGCTGGTCGATGACGAACCCACCAACCTGCAGGTGCTGCGCCATGTACTGCAGGATGACTACCGCCTGCTGTTCGCCAAGGAGGGGGCGCGCGCGCTGGAAATGGCCGAGCGCGAGCAACCGGCCCTGATCCTGCTCGACGTGATGATGCCGGGCATGACCGGCTACCAGGTGTGCGAGCAGCTCAAGGCCAACCCGCTGCTGCAGGGGATTCCGGTGATCTTCGTCACCGCCCTGGGCGATGTGGAGGACGAGACGCACGGCTTCGAGGTCGGTGCGGTGGACTACATCACCAAGCCGATCAGCCCGCCCATCGTGCGCGCCCGGGTGCGTACCCACCTGTCGCTGGTCAGGGTCGACGAGCTGACCCACACCCGTCTGCAGATCGTCCAGCGCCTGGGCATGGCGGCCGAGTACAAGGACAACGAGACGGGCCTGCATGTGATTCGCATGAGTCACTTCTCCAGGGTGCTGGCCCTGGCTGCCGGCTTCTCCGAGAGCGCTGCGGAGGAGTTGCTGCACGCCGCGCCCATGCACGATGTCGGCAAGATCGGCATTCCCGATGCGGTACTGCGCAAACCGGGCAAGCTGGACGATGCCGAATGGCAGGTGATGCGCCAGCATGTGGAGATCGGTGCGAGGATCATCGGCGAACACAGCTCCGGGCTGCTCAGGACGGCGCAGCGGGTTGCCCTGTCGCATCACGAGAAGTGGGATGGCAGCGGCTATCCCAACGGCCTCTGCGGTGAGGACATTCCCCTGGAGGGGCGCATCGTCGCGATTGCCGATGTGTTCGACGCCTTGACCAGCGTGCGGCCCTACAAGCAGGCCTGGCCCGTCGAGCAGGCGGTGGCCTTTCTGCGTGAGCAGAGCGGGCGACACTTCGATCCGCGCCTGGTGGAGCTGTTCATCGGCTGCCTGCCGGAGATTCTGCAGATCAAGGAACGCTGGGCCGAGCAGCCCGTCGCCTGACATGTCCTGTGCAACACTGCCGGGTGCTGCGGCTTGGTCATCGACCGCCGGCGGTCTATCGTTGAACTCTCACCATTGCCAAGGGCAGGTCTCAGCATGCAGAAGAAGACATGGGTTCCCCTGTTGTGCGCAGCATTCGCCGGCCTTGCCGACGCGGCCGTCGTGGCCAAGGCGGTTCCCTACGAGATCGACGGCGAAGCCTTCGAGGGCGTTCTGCTCTACGACGATTCGGTCACCACGCCACGTCCCGGCTTGCTGGCCATTCCCAACTGGATGGGTGTCAACGACGACACCGTGGCCAAGGCCGCCCGTGCGGCGGGCAGCCGCTACGTGGTGTTTCTCGCCGACATGTACGGCAAGGCGGTGCGCCCCAGCAATGCGGACGAGGCCAGGGCCGCCGCCACGAGCGTGCGCGCCGACCGCGCGCTGATGCGCAGGCGCGCCCAGGCGGCGGTCGAGGTGCTCAAGGCGCAGGGTGACGAGGTCGCCCTGGATACCCGCAGGCTGGGCGCCATCGGCTTCTGCTTCGGCGGCGGCGCGGTGCTTGAACTGGCTCGCTCGGGCGCACCGCTACAGGGTTTCGTTTCGTTCCACGGCAATCTGGACACCCCAAACCCGGCGGATGCTAAGAACATCCAGGCGCCGGTGCTGGTGCTGCACGGTGCGGATGATCCGGCGGTGCCTCAGGCACAGGTGGATGGCTTCGTCGCCGAGATGAAGGCCGCCGGGGTCGACTGGCAGCTGGTCAGCTACGGTGGCGCGGTGCATTCGTTCACCGACCCCAAGGCCAACGTGCCGGGGCGCAACCAGTACCACCCGGTGGTTGCCGCGCGGGCGTTCAAGGCGATGAACGACCTGTTCGACGAGGTCTTCGCCGAGCCGTGATCCGTCATGAGGGAGGCTGCGCCCGATGGGCGCAGCCTGGGTGGCGCTATTTCGCAGGCAATACGCTGATGTCGATGATGCCGTCAGGCAGGTTCGCGATATCTCCCAGCGTGGTCGGCTTGCCGCTGGCCAGGTCCAGCCGGTGCAGGGTCTTGCCTGTCAGCACGTAGGCGGTATTGCCGCCCTTGCCGTCGCTGGCGATGTCCAGTGCGGCCGTCTGCAAGCCATCCGCCAGTTTGCCCACCAGCTGCTGCACACCATCGTTTGGCGGGTTCTGCAGCATCAGGCTGCCGCTGGCCAGGTCGATGTTGTAGAGCGCGGTGCTCGGCGTACCGGCATAGGAGTTGGTGTAGGCGCCGGCAACCACCTGCGGCTGCTGCCCCGCGTAGGGGCCGTCCGCCCCGTAGGCCTGCTTGCCGTCGACCACCGCCTCGCCGGTGTCGACATTGACCCGCAGGTTGGTGCCGTCCGGGCTCATCAGGCGCAGGCGGTCGGCGACCGGATTGAAGTCGACCACGGCCTGACTGTTGCCGGGGAGTGCGGTCTTCAGCGTGCTGGCTGGCGTTGCCTTGCCGCTGCTGGCGTCCAGGGTGTAGAGCCGGTCGTTGCCACCCAGCGCGTAGAGCTGGCCGCTGGCCGGGCGCACGTCCAGGCCGCGCAGGTCGCTGGCACCGCTGACGTTCATGCTGGCTGCGACCCTGAGGTCGGCGACATTGATCTTGAACAGCTTGCCATCGGTGCCCAGGGCGATCAGTTCGGTGGCATGGCTTGCACCTGCACCCAGGGTCAGCAGGCTGGCGGTGCACAGGAGGGTGATGCGCTTCATGATGGTTCCTCTCAACGGTTCAGCATCGAGACGAAGCCGCGTGGTGGCTTCGCAGGTGCCTCGACGAAACACCTGATAGCAATACCCGCGAGGAACGCCGCTGGATGTCGGCAGGCAGAAAATATTTTGCAGAGGGTGAAATCGCCGGCCGCAGGGCCGGCGATCCATCAGTTGGCGCTGGCCAGCACGGCACGGCCGATGTATTGCACCGGTCCGCTCGGGCGGTTGTAGGGTGAGCCGCCTGCGGGTTCCAGGGTGAGCTCGAACAGTTGCCCGGCCTGTACCGCGCCTATCCGTTCGGCGGGCAGATGCAGTGGCTGGCCAGCCTCGACCAGCCCCAGCGATCTTGGGCCGTCAGCCGGGTCCTGCAGCGTCCAGAACTGCAACGTGCGGCCTTCGGGAATGCGATCGGCGACCAGCGGTTCGAGTTGCAGCGTGCCGTCGCCGCCGACCTGGATCACCCAGCCGGGCTGAGCCGCTTGCCCTGGCTGTTGCAGGACGACGGTATAGCGTTCACCTTCGACCTGCGGAGCCAGCAGCAGCGGCAGCAGGATGGCGACCAGCAGGGCCATGGCCAGAGCCGCAGTGGTGAGGCGCCAGGTCAGCAGGCTGTTCCACCAGTTGGCCGCGAGACCGCTGCGCGGCGTGTCTGTCGTCCCCAGGCTGTGCCTGATGCGCGTCCAGAGTGCCGGGGAGGGCTGCTGGGGCGGCAGCTGGTCGCTCAGTTCGAGGAAATGCCGCTCCCACTCCAGGGCCATGCGGGCGGCGTCCTGATCCTCTTCCAGCAGTTGGTGTATCTCGGCGGCGTCAGACGCGTCGAGCAGACCGAGCAGGTATTCGCCGATCAAGGCGCGGCGTTCTTCGGGATCATGCGGAATCATGCTTGCAAACACTCCTGCAGCGCGCGCAGGCCGGCGCGGATACGGCCTTTGATGGTGCCAAGAGGGGTGCTCAGGCGCTGGGCGATCTGTTCGTGCGTCAGGCCGCGATAGAAGGCCAGCAGAATAGGCTGACGGCGTGGCCGTTCCAGGCGCTGCAGGCAATGGCGCAGCAGGCGTCGCTCGGAGCGTTCCAGTGCCTGTGCTTCGGCCTGGGGGGCATCGTCCAGTACACGCTCGATGAAGCCGTCGTCCATCTCGACGTGGCGGGTGCCGCTGCGCAGCGCGTTCAGCACCCGGTAGCGCAGAATGCTGTGCACCCAGGCACGACCGCTGCCCAGCTCTCGCCGGTAGCGTGCGGCGTGCTGCCAGATGCGCACGAAGGCGTCGTGCAGGCAGTCTTCGGCGACGTCACGACGGCCGAGCATGCTGATGGCCAGCCCCAGCAGTTGCCCGGCTTCCTGGCGGTAGAGGGCCTGGAAGGCGCGCTCGTCTCGGCGGGCACAGGCTTCCAGGGTACTTTCATAGTCGAATTCGCGCGCAGCCATGGGGTGTCCGTCGGCCTGAGAAATCCTCATGCAGCTTATACCCGCCAGCACGACGACTGGATCATCGCCAGGCAATAAAAAATCTGTGCAAGGCCGCCTCAGGGGCGGCTGTAGGCCTCGTCGAGCGAGACCCAGCGCTCCAGCGGGCCCTTGCGCGAGAGGTAGCGGATCATCAGCCAGTCGCCTTGCTGGTCCAGCACCTCGCAGACGTCACCGGCGATCAGGTAGGCCTTGCTCCGGCTGCTGGCGTCCGGTCGCGCATGCAGATACAGGCGCGGGCTGGGGACGGTCCAGCTCACGGGCTGATCACCGTCGTCGAGGGCGCGGCTGGCGATGACCTTGCCGTACGGGTCGAGGGTCCTTTCGAATACGTGGAAGAACACCGGCGCGTCCGGGTCGTGGTGACGCATCTGCAGCGTCTTGTACAGCCAGGGCGTGCCGGAGGCATCGAACCGGTAGGCGTCGTAATACCAGCGCGGGCCGCTGCGGCATTGGCTGTACATGGCGCGTTCGGCCGGCTTGGCCTGCAGCTCCGACAGCTCGCCGCAGTTGGCGCGGTCCAGCAGGGCCTCGGGCATGTGCAGGCGTTCGAAACCCTGCCGGTCGGGGCGATAGAGGTAGAGGTGGTAGCTCGAGTTGACCATGCCCACGGGCACGCGTATGGCCAGGTCGGGATGACCGTCGAAGTCGTAGTCGTCGACCTCGAAGCCGGGCGCGGCGTCCACCTCGTTACCCTCGGGAATGCTCAGTTCGATACGGCTGCCGTCGGGCTGCTGCAGAACGTAGCCGTCGCCCTGTTGCAGTACCTGGGCCTGCAACCCGTTTTGCGGTTCGAAGCGAGGCAGCTCGGCCAGGGCACAGGCGGGCAGGAACAGCAGCCAGGCCAATGAGTGGAGTCGGGGCATGCGGCAATCCTTTGCGGGTCGGCAGGCAGCCGCTGCTGCCTGCCGGTGAATGGGTGTTTTCAGCGCGGCAGTTCGATGCGCGCGGTTTCGCCAGGTACCTGCGGCCAGTCGCCGGCCGCCCAGCGTTGGCGGGCCTGGTCGATCAGTTCCGCGCTGCTGGCGACGAAGTTCCAGTTCATCCGGCGTGGGCCGATGGGCTCGCCGCCGATCAGGGCCAGGTGGCATTCGCCACAGGCCCCGAGCAGTGGGGTTTCTCCGGCAGGGATGACGGCCATGGCACGGGTCGGCAGCGCTTCGCCATCCAGTTCGGCGTCGCCGTCGATCAGGTACAGGGCGCGCTCGCTGTACTCGGCCGGAATCACCAGGTTGGCGCCGGCGGCCAGGCGCAGCTCGGCGTAGAGGGTCGGCGAGCGAACCGCGACAGGGGATTCGAGGCAGAAGCCCTTGCCGGCGATCAGGGTGATGCGTACGCCAAGCGCGTCGCTGCATGGCAGGGAGGACGCAGGGTGGTGACTGTAGCTGGGTGCGCAGCGTTCCTCGGCCTCCGGCAATGCCAGCCACACCTGCAGCCCGTGCAGGCGCTTGTTCTGCCCGAGCTGCGCCTGCGGGGTGCGCTCCACGTGGGCGACCGCATCGCCGGCAGTCATCCAGCTGACGTCGCCGGGCTCGACCAACTGATCGGAGCCGAGACTGTCCTTGTGCTGCAGCTGGCCCTCGAACAGGTAGGTGAGGGTGGACAGGCCGATGTGCGGATGCTGGGCGATGTTCATGCCACTGCCAGCGGGATACGCCTGTTCCAGCATGTGATCGAAGAAGACGAATGGGCCGATGCTGCGAAAGCGTGCCGAGGGCAGGGGGCGCAGGATCGGCTGGCCGGAAATGTCCTCGGCACGTGGCCGGATCAGCTGCAGTTCGCTCATGCCAGTGCTCCCGCCAGACGGGTCTCGACCTGGATGTCGGTGCTGGTCATCAGCTTGTGGATCGGGCACTTGTCGGCGACGCGCAGCAGCTGCTGGCGCTGGGCATCGTCCAGCGGCCCCCTGAGCGCCAGCTCGACGACCAGGCGGTAGTTGCCTTCGCGCTCCTCGCTGTCGTCACGCTCGACGTTGACGTCGATGCCTTCCAGCGGCAGGCCACGCTGGCGCGCATAGAGCAGCAGGGTCATGGCCTTGCAGGTACCGAGCGAGGCGTCGAACAGGTCATGCGGGTCGGGGCCGGCACCTTCTCCGCCGAGTTCGGGCGCGACGTCCCCGAGGAGCTGGTGCGAGCCGATTTCGATCGCCTGTTGCAGGCCCTTGCGGTGATGGATGCGGATCATGGCTCTTCCTTAGGATGCGAGGCTGGATGGCAATGTCCGCCAGCCTAGCCCAGTGCAGCAGGATCACACCAGTGCCGACAGCCGCACATCGGCGCCCAGCACACGCAGCAGGCGACCCTGCGCATCGACGATGGGTACCGACACGGTGAAGCAGAAGTCGTCGGTCGCCGACGAGCGATAGACCTGAGTGATGTGGCTGCGCATCTGCTCGGCCACGGCACGGAACCAGGGCCGCTGGCTCCAGTCCCGGCCCCGGCAACTGGCCGCGCTGCCCTGTGCGATGTCGGCGGCGAAGACGTTCTCGGAGATCTGCACGCCGCGACTGTCGACCAGGTAGAAGAGTTCGAAGCGTGCATCGCGTGCCAGGGTTTCGCCGAGCAGGCGTTCGGCAGCCGCCACATCCCCGGACAGCGCCGCTTGCCTGGCCAGCTGTTCGACGCTGGCGCGTACCGCGCTGTGGATTTCCAGGCGGAAGTCACCCAGGCCGGCGAGCAGGCGGTCGCCATCCTCACGCACCGCCTTGCTGTGGTGCAGTACCTGACCGGCCTTGCCCAGCAGCTCACCCGCGACCTGGGCGATGTTCTGCACGTCGCCGTTGATCGAGCGCACCGCCTGGCCGATCTGCTCGGTGCCTGCGGCGATCTGGCCGACCTGGGCATCCAGCCGGTCCATGGCCTGGCGGGTGCTGCCCAGGCCGTCGCTGACGGCGAGGATACCGGCGCGACCGTCGGCCACCGCCTGGTTCATGTGCTGCCCGGCATCGCCGAGCTGCTGCATGCCTTCACGGAAGCGCTCGATGATGTCGCTGACCTGGCCGGTGGCGTCGGTGGTGTGGCCTGCCAGGCGTCGAACCTCTTCTGCGACCACGGCGAAGCCTCGGCCATGCTCACCGGCCCGCGCGGCCTCGATCGCGGCATTGAGTGCCAGCAGGTTGGTCTGCTGGGAAATGCTGGCGATCACGCCGATGACCTTGCTCACCTCGTCGAGCTGCCCGGCCAGGCGCTGGATGACCTGGGCCAGCTGCGCCTCGCTGGCATCGATCACCTCGACCTGGCGCAACACGGCCTGGCCGCTTTCCTGGCACTGGTGCAGGGTCGCGGACACCTCCGCCGACAGGCGTGCGACCTCGCCGGCACCCGGCACCAGTTCCGCGTCGAGGGTGGTGGTGACCTGTTCGCTGGCGCTGGCGATCAGCTCCGACGATTGCGCCAGGGTCTGGCCGCTCTGCTGGTTGGCTGCGGCGATGCGGGCCAGTTGCGGGGCATGCGCGGCGATGCCGACGGCGGCGCCCAGGCTGGCACGGATGCGCTGCTGGAGACCGGCGCTGAAATCGTTGAGGCGCGTCATCCACTGATAGTGCTCCGGCAACCGGATGGTGAGGTCGTGTTGTTGAAACAAGGCATCCAGTGCGGCCTCGTCCCTGGCTTTGCGGGCGGGCTTGCGCAGCAACTGCAGCATGATGGTTCCCCTCTGAGGTCTACCCAACGCACTGCAAGCCAGGTGCCATCATCCCGCACCGCCCGCATGGCCCTGACAGCGGGCGGTGCCGGGTGGCGGCGAGCGAATCTGGTGCGCCGGTCGTGCCGGCCGCTCCAGCGGGGTGCGGCGAACGGGCGAGGGGCCAGCGAACTTGCCCCACCTGCCGCGGGTCTATGGTGCTCGTACCGTCAGGAGGACTCGACGTGCTCATACGCCGAAAGATGTCATGGATAGTCGCGCTCAGTGCCGCGATTGCCTGCAGCGCCGAGGCGCGCGATTACCGTTACAGCGATGCTCACCTGCACTATGTCGACTTCTTCCAGGAAAGCGCCGGCATGGATGCCTTGCTGGAGAAGATGGCCGAGAACAATGTCGAGCATGTGATGTTTTCCGGTATTCCGGTGGCCAAGAAATGGGACGAGGACGAGCCCAAGCGTCCGCGCTACTACGCCGGTGACGACGCCAACGCCTATTGGTACAGCGCCACCGACGTGTTCATCGCCGCCGCCTACAAGCGCCTGCCGGCCGAGCAGCGCAAGCGCTTCCATCCCTTTCTCTCCGGCTTCAATCCCAACGACAAGAACGCGGATGCGCATATCCGCCGCATGCTCGAACTGGACCCGGGGTTGTGGCAGGGCATCGGCGAGGTGTTCACCCGGCATGACGACCTGACCGCACTGATTCACGGCAGTGCCCCGCGCGCCGACAACGAAGCCCTGGCCCGCGTGTTTCACCTGGCGGCGGAGTACGACCTGCCGGTGATGCTGCACTCCAACGTCACCTCCAAGCGCGAGCGGGAGCCGCTGTACCTGGAGGAGATCGAGGCACCGCTGCGCAATCATCCGCATGTGCGCTTCATCTGGGCGCATGCCGGCACCAGCGCGGAAATTCACCGTCACCAGCAGAAGCTGGACTTTCTCCTCGACACCCTGGAACGCATGCTCGGCCAGTACCCCAATCTGTACATCGACCTGTCCTGGACCATGCTGCGCCCGTATCTGCTGGATGCGGACGGCAAGCCGGACCCGGACTGGGTCCACCTGGTCAGCAGCTACCCTGAGCGTTTCATGATCGGCTCGGACGTGGTGGGGCGCTTCGACAGCCTGGGTGACTACATGACGGGCTTCGACCCCTTTCTCGACGCGCTTCCCGAGGACGTGGCGCACAAGGTCGCGCGCGACAATTTCCTCTCGGTGCTGCCGCGCAGGGTGCAGGCCGAGCTCGACCCCTGATCCGTTGTCATCAACCTGTCATTCGGGCGTCATAGGCTCGCGCTCATTTCAACGAGGAGCGCGTCATGCATCACACCCGAATGACTCTGATTGCCGGCCTGTTGGCCTGCTCCGGCCTGGTCCAGGCCGATGTGCGTGTGGAAGGTCCGGTCGAGTACGGCGTTTTCAGCAGCCAGTACAAGGATTTCCAGCCTGGAGAGCGAGTGCTGACGCGCAGCAATCAGGATATCGAGCGTACCGAGGAGATTCCCGCCAGGCTCGGCACCAAGTTCGGCATGCGCTACAGCCTGGCCGGCAAGCGCGAGGGTGATCTGCCGCTGACCCTGCTGTACCTGACGCCTGGCGTGGTCACCCCGGATGGTCAGCGTCACGACAAGTTCGAAGTGCAGCAGAAGCTGGTGGTCGGGGCGCCGCAGGACGTGATGGCGTTCGAGTTCACCGAACACCACGAGGTGGTGCCCGGCGAGTGGCATTTCATCGTCTATCAGGGCGATCGCAAGCTGGCCGAGCAGCGCTTCCAGGTCCGCTGATCAGAGCAGGATCAGCGCCCAGGTCAGGGCAATGATCAGCAGCGCCAGCAACTGCGCGGCGCTGCCCATGTCCTTGGCCTGCTTCGACAGTGGATGCAGGTTCAGCGAAATGCGGTCGACCACCGCTTCGATCGCCGAATTGAGCAGCTCCACCACCAGTGCCAGCAGCGGCGTCAGCATCAGCAGGACGCGTTCGGCGCGGCTGACATCCAGCAGGCAAGCCAGCGGCAGCAGCACCAGGTTCAGCCACACCAGCTGGCGGAACGCGGCTTCGCCCCGATAGGCCGCGCGCAGGCCGGCCAGCGAGTAACCGGTGGCGTTGAGGATCCGCGTCAGGCCGCTGCGGCCCTTGAACGACAGGGCGTCGAGGTCGGGGGCCTCACTCATGGCTGCAGCACTCCCCAGGGGTTGTTGAGCGCGTGCTGGTAAGCCTGCTGCAGGTACTGCACGTCGCCGTCAGGCATGTCGCCACGGTGGCGTTGCAGTTGGCCGAGGTCGTGCCGGGAAGCACTGGCGACGCGCCAGCGGCGGCGCCCCTTTTCCAGATCCAGCAGGGCGATATCGACATCGTCGGCGCCGCGTACCTTGACGAAGATGTGCTTGGCGTAGCAGCAACCATGCTGCCAGCCGCCCAGGTGCATGCGGGCCAGGGTCAGGGCCAGTTGGCGCAGCATCTCCCGGGTCAGCGCGGTGGGCATCTGCTGGGCATACCACTGCTCCAGGCTGATGAAACCCTGCAGGGCTTCGGTGACCAGCAGCGCCTGCCAGTCTCCGGCCTGACGGCGTGCCGCGCAGTAGACGATGTTGGGCGTGCGGATGCCGAGGCGGGCGAGGGCCCGGTAGGCCTGCAGCTCGCGCAGGATGGTCGGGCGCCCGAGGGGATGGCGCAGTGACCGATGGATGTGGCCGTTCTGGCGCTTGCAGTACAGCGGCGGCCGGACGTTGTCCCGGCTCTGCAGGAGCAGCACGCCACTTTCGCCACCACGGCGCTGATTGGCCGGCTCGACCCACTCGCCGGGGCTGTGCCACCAGCGATCGAATTCGGTGGCGGGCAGGGCGCCGATGGCCTTCTCGGTGAGGACGCCCATCTCAGGCCTCCTTGCGCAGCACGTAGGTGCGCCACATGGCATAGCCCGGCAGGAAGTCCAGGTGGCCGATGATCTCGAAGCCGGCCTGGCGGAATTCGCCTTCGATCACTGCGCGCGGCACGACGAAGCGATTCTGGTTCTGCGTGGCGCGGCCCTCGGCCGCCCGGCGTTCTTCCAGGCGGCGACGCTTCCAGGCCTTGTAGTTGCCATCGACCCAGAGCGAGACGATCACGCTGTCACGGCTGACCCGGTGAAACTCGCGCAGCACGGCGACGCGGTGCTCGGCGGACTCGATGTGGTGCAGCAGGCGGATGCAGAAGATGCAATCCACGGCGTTGGCGCCCAGGTCGATATCGAAGGCCGAGGTGCGGAAGCTGTTGATCCGGGCCACCACCTCGGGCGGCTGCGCGGCACGCGCGGTGGCGATCATGTCGGCGGAGTTGTCCGCCGCGAGGATCACCCGGTTGGGCTGCTCGCAGAGCATGGGCCAGAATCGCCCGGCGCCGCAGGGCAGGTCGAGTACCAGATTGGGTTCATCGGCCAGCTTCAGGGCATGGCGTGCCACCTGTACGTCGCGCCAGTGCGACAGGCGACGGGCCAGGCCGTCGCGATGCTTGTGCAGGTAGTGCTGGGCGTGGTCGAGATCGTACTTGCGGGAGAATTCCAGCTCGATGGGGCTTGGCTTGGGCATGACGAACGTCCGCTGATGGATACGTTCGTCACCCTAGGCGTCGCGGCATCAAGGCAATGTCAAAGAGATGTGAAAAAAACGTCAAGCCTCGCTGCTCAGGGCCACGCGGAAGCGCGTATCGCCCGGTTCGCTCTGCAGGCTGACGCTCCAGCCCTGCTTGGCGCAGATGCGCTTGACCAGCGACAGCCCCAGGCCGAGCCCTTCACCGCGCGCCTGGGCGCCACGGACGAACGGCTGGAAGATGCGCTCGTGCTGCTCGGCTGGAATACCCGCGCCACTGTCCTCGATGCGAAAGGCGCCGCGTTCCAGGATCAGGCGCACGCTACCGCGTTCGGTGTAGTGCAGGGCGTTGCGCAGCAGGTTGGCCATCACCGTGGCGAGGAAGGTGGTGTTGTAGCGACCGTCGTCCTGGCCTTCTTCGATCAGCTGGAAGTCCAGGCCTTTCTCCTTCATCAGTGCGCCCCAGCGACTGGCCTGCTCCTGGGCGATGGTGGCCAGCGGACGGGTGCCCATGAGCACCGCCTCGTTGGACTTGTCGCGCGCCAGTTCGAGGAAGGTCTGTACCAGCTCGCGCATCTCCTCGGTCGCCCGCGTGATGCGTGCCAGTTGCTCCTTCTCGCGCGGCGCCAGGGGCGCTTCGGCGAGCAGTTCGCACGAGGTGGCGATGACCATCAGCGGCGTGCGCAGTTCGTGACTGACGTCGCTGGTGAACAGGCGTTCGCGCTCCAGCGACTGGCGCACCTGGCCCAGCGTGCTGTCGAAGGCGGCGGCCAACTGACCGATCTCGTCATCCGGATAGTCCGGGGCGAGGGGCGGAGCCAGTGGATGCAGCTGGTCGCGATGGCGCACCTGCTGGGCCAGGCGGGTGACGGGAGCCATCACCTTGCGTGCGGTGATCAGGCCCAGGCCCCAGGCGGCGACCACGGTGAGCAGGAAACCCGCCAGCACGACGTTGAACAGGGCATTTTCGCGGGCTTCGAATTCCTCTTGTTCCTGCACCAGCATGTAGGTCTGGCCGTTGATCTCCTGCACGTAGACATAGAGCGCTTCGTTGCCGCTGACGACCTCGTTGAAGCCTTCCGCCAGGCCGTCGTACTCGGCCGGGATGGCGTAGTCGGGGTTGCTCGAGGAGAAAAAGCGGGTGCTCGAGTCGAGACGCGGCGGGCGCCCGTGGTGGATGTCCTCGTTCAGCGTTTCGCCCAGTTCGCGGCTCATCTCCTGTGAGACCAGGTGCTCCTCGATGAAGTGCACCACGGCGACGATGCTCAGCGAGAACAGGCCGCTGACCATCACGGTCATCAGCACGAAGGCGATCAGGATGCGCCGTTCGAAAGGCTGCTTAGCCAGCATGCTCGTTCTCCGCCAGGCGGTAACCCACGCCGTGGATGGTGTGCAGCAAGGGCGTCGGGAAGGGCTTGTCGAGCACCTGGCGCAACTGGTGGACGTGGCTGCGCAGGCTGTCGCTGTCGGGGCAGTCGTCGCCCCACAGGGCTTCCTCCAGCGCTTCGCGGCGCACCACGGCCGGGCTGCGCTGCATGAGGATGGCCAGCAGCTTCAGCCCCAGCGGGTTGAGCTTGAGCGGCTGGCCGGCGCGGCTGACGTGCAGGGTGTCGAGGTCGTAGAGCAGGTCGGCGATCTGCAGCTGGCGTTTGCGGGTGCCCTGACTGCGCCGCAGGATGGCCTCGATGCGGGCCACCAGTTCGGAGAGGGCGAACGGCTTGATCAGGTAGTCGTCGGCTCCGGCGTTGAGGCCCTGCAGGCGGTCGTCCAGCGCATCGCGGGCGGTGAGCATGAGGATCGGCACCTCGTTGCGGCCGTCTTCGCGCAGGCGCTTGCACACCTGATAGCCATCGATGCCCGGCAGCATGATGTCCAGCACGATCAGGTCGTAATGCCCGGTGCTGGCCAGGTGCAGGCCGCTGAGGCCGTCCTGGGCGCAGTCGACGCTGAAACCCTTGAGCTGCAGGTAGTCCAGCACGTTGGCGAGGATGTCGCGGTTGTCTTCGATGACCAGAATGCGCATCGGCGAATAGTCCCGGGTTTGACGAATTTTTCACACGGCTTTGACGAACGGCTCACGGCGCACTGAGCAGACTTCGGCTCGTTCATCCCACAAGGATCATACGATGCCTCGGCTCCATTACGCGCAACTTCGTTACCTGTCGATCATTCTGCTGGCCTGGCTGGCGGTCTTCTTCCTGACGCGCAGCGTGCTGCTGCTCAGCCACCTGGGCGACGCCAGCGTGTCCCTGACGGACCTGTTCGGGCTGTACGGCGTCGGCCTGGTCTATGACCTGAGCTTCCTGGTCTACGCCGTCATCCCCATGACGCTGTACCTGCTGCTGTGCCCGGCCTGGCTGTGGCGCCGGCGCTGGCACCAGCGCATGCTGGTCGGCGTGGTCGCGGTCAGCCTGTTCGTGATGTTCTTCACCGCCGTGGCGGAGTGGCTGTTCTGGGACGAGTTCGGGGTGCGCTTCAACTTCATCGCCGTCGACTACCTGGTGTACTCCAAGGAGGTGGTGAACAACATCCTCGAGTCCTATCCGATCTATCCGCTACTGTCGCTGCTGGCGGTCGTGGCCATCGGCCTGACCTTCGCCCTGCGTCGCACCCTGCACGCTGCGTTGCAGGCTCCGCGCCTGCCGTTCAGCCGGTCGCTCTATGGCGTGCTGATGCTGGCCCTGCTAATCGGTCTGTGCAGTGGCCTGGTCGGCCAGGACGCGCCGCGCGGCCTGGGCGGCAACACCTATCAGCGTGAGCTGGCGAGCAACGGCCCGTATCAGTTCTTCGCCGCTTTCCGCAACAACGAGCTGGACTACCGGCAGTTCTACGCCACCTTGCCGGACGGCGCGGTGGCGGGGCTGCTGCGCGAAGAAGTCAGCGAAGCCAATGCGCGCTTCATCGGTCGCGACCCGGAAGACATCCGCCGGGTCATCGACAACCCCGGCAAGGCCAAGCCGCTGAACGTGGTGCTGGTGACCATCGAAAGCCTCAGCGCCAAGTACCTGGGGAGCTTCGGCGACACTCGCGGGCTGACGCCGAACCTCGACGAGCTGCGCAAGCACAGCCTGGTGTTCACCAACCTGTATGCCACCGGCACTCGCACCGATCGCGGCCTGGAGGCGATCACCCTGTCGATTCCGCCGACCCCGGGGCGGTCGATCGTCAAGCGCATCGGCCGCGAGTCCGGTTACGCCAGCCTGGGCCAGCAACTGGGCGCCAAGGGCTACGACAGCGTGTTCGTCTATGGCGGGCGCGGCTACTTCGACAACATGAACGCCTTCTTCGGCGGCAACGGCTACCGCATCGTCGACCAGAGCAGCGTCGCCGACGCCGACATGAGCTTCCAGAACGCCTGGGGCATGGCTGACGAGGATCTCTATCGCCAGGCCATGAAGGTGGCCGATGCCGATCATGCCAGTGGCAAGCGTTTCTTCCTGCAACTGATGACCACCTCCAACCATCGTCCCTACACCTATCCCGATGGGCGTATCGATATCAAGTCGGGGGAGGGTCGCGAAGGCGCGGTGAAGTACACCGACTACGCCATCGGCCAGTTCCTGGCCGAGGCACGGAGCAAGCCCTGGTTCGACGACACCCTGTTCGTCTTCGTCGCCGACCACACGGCCGGCAGCGCCGGGCGCGAGGACCTGCCGGTGGCCAACTACCACATCCCACTGTTCGTCTATTCGCCCAAGCACGTCAAGCCGGCCGAGTACACCGACGTCGTCAGTCAGATCGACGTGGCGCCAACGCTGATGGGCCTGCTCAACCTCGACTATGTGTCCACCTTCTTCGGTCGCAATGTGCTGCGCGAGGACCACGCGCCGGGCCGCGCCCTGCTGGGCAACTACCAGCACCTGGGGCTGTTCGACGGGCATGACCTGGCCATTCTCAGCCCGCAGCAGGGCATGCGTCGCCACGAAGACGCCCTGGGGCTCAGCCACGAGGCGCGTGTCGACACCACCGACCCGTTGCTGCGCCGTGACATCGCCTACTACCAGGGGGCCAGCCATGCCTACCAGAAGCGCCTGATCGCCTGGCAGGCCGACAGCGGCGATGCGCAGCATGTCAGCCAGCGCTAGTGCCGCCGAGGAGACCTCAATGACTTCGCGTTATCTGGACTTTCGCCTGGCCCTGGGCATCCCCCTGGCCCTGATGGCGGCCTTGCTGCTGATCGACCCGGCCCCGCTGGACTTCGCCCTGGCCAACCTGTTCTACGAACCGGGGCAGGGCTTCATCGGGCGCCACAGCTTCTGGCTGGAGGACATTCTGCATGACCGCGCCAAGCAGGCCGTGATCGTCGTCGGTGTGCTGGCGATCGTCGGCTTCGTCCTCAGCCTGTTGCCGACGAGGCTGCGCGCATGGCGCCGGCCGCTGGGCTATCTGGTGCTGGCGCTGGGCCTGTCGACCTCGGTGGTGACACCGCTGAAGGCCCTGACCGGCATGCATTGCCCCTGGAGCCTCAGCGAGTTCGGCGGCCAGGAGCAGTTCACCCCGTTGCTCGCCGAGCGGGCCCCCACGGCCAAGCCCGGGCGCTGCTGGCCGGGCGGGCATGCCTCGGCAGGTTTTTCGCTGCTGGCGCTGTTCTTCGTCCTGCGTGATCGCCGCCCACGGGCCGCCCGCGTTGCCCTGGCCGTGGCGCTGGGCCTGGGTTCGCTGTTCTCGCTCGGACGCATGCTGCAAGGCGCGCACTTCCTCTCGCACAACGTCTGGACCTTGCTGATTGACTGGGTCATCTGCCTGGTCACCTACCGGCTCGTGCTCTACCGCGCGCCGGCCGTTCACTCCGCGGATGCTCGATTGGTGATGGGAGGGCAGCTTCAATGACAGGTTATCTGCAACTGGCTCGACTGAGTCTTGCCGCACTGGTGTTCCTCGGCGCTCTGCTGGCGCTGCCACTGAGCATGGCCTGGGGCGCCAGCAGCGCGCTGCCACTCGAGCCGGCTCACCCGGCGGGCTGGGCGCAATCTCTGGAACCGCACCTGAACCTGTACCGCATGGGGCCGGGGCTGTACCGCAGTGCCTTGCCGAAGACCACTGACTGGCCGGCCCTGCAACGGCTGGGCGTGACCACGGTGGTCAATTTCTACCAGCACAGCGACGCTGAATGGCTGCGCGATCCGCAGGTCACCCAGGTGCACTTGCCGATGCATACTGATCGTGTCGACGACAGTGATGTGATCGCCGCGCTGCGCAGCATTCGCGAGGGCGAAAGTCGTGGGGCCGTGCTGATCCACTGCAAGCACGGGCAGAACCGCACGGGGCTGATCGCCGCCATGTACCGGGTGATCTACCAGGGCTGGAGCAAGGAGCAGGCGCTGGCGGAGATGGCCGGCGCAGGCTTCGGTGGCGAGGACCGCATGGTCGATGCCGAACGCTATATCCGCGGGGCCGATGTCGGCGCGCTGCGCATCGCTCTCGAAAGCGGTGCCTGCAGCACCAGCCCCTGGGCACTCTGCGCGCTCAAGGCGAAGCTGACGTCGCTGGTCGAGGGCGTGTGAGGTGGGCGCATCGCGCCTGCTCGGCGGCATCCTGACGCTGGCGCTGCTGGGCGGCTGCGCCAGCCTGCGCGAGCAGTTGCTCGCGGCCGATTATCCGCCGACCTACGTGGACGGCTTCGAGGCCGGTTGCAGCTCCGGACGAGCGACGGGCGGCCCGCTGGGCGGGTTCGACAAAGCCCCGCTACGCTATCAGCGGGAGCCGCTGTATGCGCAGGGCTGGGATGACGGTTTTCGCCAGTGCGAGCAGGTGCAACATGCCGATGACTGGCGCTGGGCGCGGGATCAGCAGCGCAGTGACCGGGAGTGGCGTCACCAGGTCGAGCAGGCGATGGCCAGCGCGCTGCGCCGTTAGCGCAGGTTCGCTATCAAGCGCTGGCGCGGCGTGCCGATAGTTACGCAGGGAGTGGCTTCGGTTTCCCCAGGTCCCCCGCCGGATCACGCGGCGGAGGTCTCGATTTCCGTGCGTAAAAGGAGTTTCGCCACATGTCGCTGCGTAATCTGTCCATTGCACCTAGAGCAGCCCTGGGCTTCGGTCTGGTGGCGTTGCTGGTGATCCTGCTCGGGATGTTCTCCCTGTTACAGATGTCCGAAATGCGCAAGCAGTCCGCTGCGGTCGACAGCAACTGGCTGCCCAGTGTCATGGCGCTGGGGGAGCTGAGTCAGGACTCTCAGCGTCTGCGCGCACTCACCCTGCGCATGCTGGTCAGCCAGGATGCGGCGACGGTACAGGCCAGCCTGCGTACCGTCGAGGAGCTGCGGGCCAAGCTCGGCCAGGCCGAAGCCAACTACGAGAAGCTGATCTCCAGCGATGAGGAGCGCGCGCTCTACGACCGCTTCAAGCAGGCGAAGACGGGCTACCTGGGCGAGCAGGAAAAGATCACCGCATTCGTCCGCCAGGACGATTTCGAGCAGGCCAAGGGGGTCATGAGCGGTACGATCAATCAGCATGCCGATGACATCTCCCGGGCGCTGACGGCGCTCGCCGCGCTCAATCGCAGTGGCGCCGCCGATGCCGCCACGCAATCGATCGCGGTGTTCGAGTCGGCACGTGTCTGGGGCATCGTGATGATGCTGGTGGCGGCGCTGATCACCGTCGCGCTGGCCATGCTGCTGACTCGCAGCATCGTCGCGCCGCTGAGCGAGGCGGTGCAGGTGGCGGAAGTCGTGGCCTCGGGCGATCTGACCCAGAACATCGAGGCCGAGGGCAAGGATGAACCGGCGCGCCTGCTGCTGGCGCTGCGCAGCATGCAGCAGAGCCTGCGCAGCACCATCCAGGGCATCGCCGATTCCTCCAACCAGCTGGCCTCGGCCTCCGAGGAGCTGCATGCGGTGACCGAGGATGCGACCCGCGGCCTGCATCAGCAGAACACCGAAATCGAGCAGGCCGCTACCGCGGTGAACGAGATGACCGCCGCCGTGGAGGAGGTGGCGCGCAATGCGGTCAGCACCTCGGAGGCCTCGCGCGAGTCGAACGTCACCGCGCAGCAGGGGCGCGAACAGGTGCGCCAGACCGTCGACTCGATCAGCCAGCTCAGCGACGACGTCGGCAGCACGGCGGCCGAGGTGGAGCAGCTGGCCGAACGTGTACGCGAGATCAGCAAGGTCCTCGACGTGATCCGCTCCATTGCCGAGCAGACCAACCTGCTGGCGCTCAACGCCGCCATCGAAGCTGCTCGTGCCGGGGAAGCCGGGCGCGGTTTTGCCGTGGTCGCCGACGAGGTGAGGGCGCTGGCGCACCGCACCCAGCAGTCGACCCAGGAGATCGAGCAGATGATCGGTGGCATCCAGGACGGCAGCGAGCGCGCCGTCACCTCCATGCAGGGCAGCAACGGGCGTGCGCGCTCGACGCTGGAGGTCGCACAGGCTGCCGGGGTGGCGCTGGAACAGATCACCCAGGCGATCGCCTCGATCAACGAGCGCAACCTGGTCATCGCCAGCGCCTCCGAGGAGCAGGCGCAGGTGGCGCGCGAGGTCGACCGCAATCTGGTCAATATCCGCGATCTGTCGATGCAGACCTCGGCCGGCGCCGACCAGACCAGCGCGGCCAGCCAGGAACTGTCGCGCCTGGCGGTGGACCTCAACGGCCTGGTGGCGCGCTTCAAGGTCTGAGCGCAGCCGGCAAAAGAAAACGGCGCCCTGGGGCGCCGTTCTGCTTACAGCCGGGTGGCGATCACTTGCCGTTCCAGCGCTTGAGCACCAGGGTGGCGTTGGTGCCGCCGAAACCGAAGCTGTTGCTCATCACGGTGTCGACCTTGGCGTTTTCCTCGGTCTTGCAGAGGATCGGCAGGTCGGCGACTTCCGGGTCGAGCTCTTCGATGTTGGCCGAGCCGGCGATGAAGTTGTTCTCCATCATCAGCAGGCAGTAGATCGCTTCCTGTACGCCGGCGGCGCCCAGCGAGTGGCCGGAGAGGCTCTTGGTCGAGCTGATCTTCGGTGCCTTGTCGCCGAACACTTCACGTACGCCACGGATTTCCGCGACGTCACCGACCGGCGTCGAGGTGCCGTGGGTGTTGAGGTAGTCGATCGGCGTGTCGACGGTGGACAGTGCCTGCTGCATGCAGCGCACGGCGCCTTCACCGCTCGGGGCGACCATGTCGTAGCCATCGCTGGTGGCGCCGTAGCCGACGATTTCGGCGTAGATCTTCGCGCCACGGGCCAGAGCGTGCTCCAGCTCCTCGACCACGACCATGCCGCCACCGCCGGCGATGACGAAACCGTCACGCTTGGCGTCGTAGGCGCGCGAAGCCTTTTCCGGGGTCTCGTTGTACTGGGTGGAGAGGGCGCCCATGGCGTCGAACAGGCAGCTCTGGCTCCAGTGCTCCTCTTCACCGCCGCCGGCGAAGACCACGTCCTGCTTGCCCAGCTGGATCTGCTCCATGGCCTGGCCGATGCAGTGCGCGCTGGTGGCGCAGGCCGAGGAGATGGAGAAGTTCACACCCTTGATCTGGAACGGCGTGGCCAGGCAGGCGGAAACGGTGCTGCCCATGGTGCGGGTGACGCGGTATGGGCCGATGCGCTTGACGCCTTTCTCGCGCAGGGTGTCCAGGGCTTCCATCTGGTTGAAGGTGGAAGCACCGCCGGAGCCGGCGATCAGGCCGGTACGCGGGTTGGAAACCTGCTCGGGAGTCAGGCCGGAGTCCTTGATCGCCTGTTCCATGGACAGGTAGGCGAATGCGGCGGCATCCCCCATGAAGCGCATGATCTTGCGATCGATCAGCTCTTCCAGGTTCAGGTTGACCGAGCCGGAGACATGGCTGCGCAGGCCCATTTCGGCGTAGGCAGGGTTGAAACGGATACCCGATTTGCCCTCGCGCAGGCTGCTGGCCACGCTTGCTTTGTCACTGCCCAGGCAGGAAACGATGCCCAGACCGGTAATCACGACACGACGCATGTGCAAGTCCTTCAGAAACTGTCAGTGGAGGTGAACAGGCCGACACGCAGGCCTTCGGCACTGTAGATCTCGCGACCATCGACGCTGACGCTGCCGTCGGCGATGCCGAGGATCAGCGAGCGGCTGATGGTGCGCTTGATATGAATGTTGTAGGTGACCTTCTTGGCGGTCGGCAGTACCTGGCCGAAGAATTTCACTTCGCCACTGCCCAGGGCACGGCCGCGGCCGGGGTTGCCCTGCCAGCCGAGGTAGAAGCCGACCAGCTGCCACATGGCGTCGAGGCCCAGGCAACCGGGCATGACCGGGTCGCCCTCGAAGTGGCAGCCGAAGAACCACAGGTCCGGGTTGATATCGAGCTCAGCGACGATTTCGCCTTTACCGTACTTGCCGCCGGTTTCGCTGATGTGAGCGATGCGATCGATCATCAGCATGTTGGGGGCGGGCAGTTGCGCGTTCCCCGGGCCGAACAGTTCGCCGCGGCTGCAGGCGAGCAGGTCTTCCCGGGTGTAGGCGTTTTGTTTTGTCATGCGAGCTCCTCAATTGTCCCCACGCTTCTAAGGCTGGGCGAATCGTCCTGGCCGGCCACGCCCGGTGGGCATATGCCGGCAGCCTAGTCATAGACTGTTGCGTTGTGGTGAAAGTCACAGCGCAGTGAGTACAGTTGTACTCCGCTGGCCGCGCAATGTCACAGACCCTGCAATTTCTCCTTGTAACCCGTGTTCGTCATCAGGGCTACTGGCCTAAGGTCGCACCGGTAGCCAGCGTTGCAGAATGCGCTGCAGATCCGCACGTTTGAACGGCTTTGCCAGGTAATCGTTCATCCCGGCCGCCAGGCAGGCTTCGCGGTCACCCTGCAGGGCGTTGGCGGTCAGGGCGATGATCGGCACATCCTGGCCTTGTTGCAGCTGGCGGATCTGTCGGGTCGCTTCGTAGCCGTCCATGACGGGCAGGCGGCAGTCCATCAGGATCGCCGCATAGTCGTTCTGCGTGCAGCTCTGCACCGCCTGCTGGCCATCTCCGACCAGGCTGACCTGATAGCCGAGGCTGCGCAGCATGGCCTCGATCACCGTCTGGTTGACCGGGTTGTCCTCCACCAGCAGCACGGCCTGGCCATCGCCTGCGTCCTGGCCGAGGGGCAGGTTCTCATGGTCATGCGGCCGTTCGCTGTAGGTGCGAAATGGCAGCGGGATTTCCAGGGTGAACACCGAGCCGCTGCCCAGCTGGCTGTCTGCCCGCAGGGTGCCGCCCATGCGCTCGGCCAGGGTCCTGGCGATCGGCAGGCCGAGGCCGGTGCCGCCGTAGCGTCGGGAAATCGAGGTGTCGGCCTGCTGGAAGGCGTCGAACATGTGTTCCAGGCGTTCGCTGTCGATGCCGATGCCGCTGTCGTGGACGGCGCAGGTGAACCACAGCACCTGCTCATCCAGCGGCTGCCAGTGGGTCTCGACGCGGATGTGGCCTTCTTCGGTGAACTTCAGCGCGTTGCCGATGAGGTTGACCAGAATCTGCCGGATGCGTGTCGGGTCGCCGCGCACTTCCAGCTGCTCCAGGCCGGCCTGCTTCTCCAGCAGCAGCTGCAGGCCGCGCTGCTGGGCGCTGTGCTGGAACACCTGGATCGAGCTCTGCAGCAACTCCAGCAGGTTGAAGGGAATGGCTTCCAGCTCCAGTGCGCCACGCTCGATGCGGGAGAAGTCGAGGATGTCGTTGATCACCTTGAGCAGGTGCTCGGTCGATTCGGTGGCCAGCGCCGCGTACTCGGCCTGTTCGTCGCTGAGGCTGGTGGTCTCGAGCAGTTGCAGCATGCCCAGCACACCATTCATGGGGGTGCGCAGCTCGTGGCTCATCATCGCCAGGAAGTCCGACTTGGCGCGGTTGGCCTGTTCGGATTCCTCGCGTGCCTGGATCAGCTCGGCAATCGCCTGCTGCTGTTCCTGGCCGCTCTGTTCCAGCGCACAGGCGAGGTTGTTGATGTGCCGGGCCAGGTCGGTCAGTTCGTCGTTGCCGCGTTCGACCAGCGCCGGTCGGTAGTCGCCGCTCTGGATGCGCTCCAGCGCCTGACCCATGGCGCTTAGCGGCTGGGCCAGGCGTCTGGCCAGGCGCCTGGCGAGCAGGAAGGTCAGCAGCAGGGCGACCAGCGAGAGCACGCCGGCCTTGAGCAGGATTTCCTGTTGGCGGGCATTGAAGGTGTCGTTGGACATGCCGATCACCACGCGCCCCAGGTAACCGTTGCCAAGCACCTTGCCCAGCGGCAGCTGTTCGCGGGTCTGCGAGGCGTGCAGGCGAATCGCGGCCTGGAAGACTTCCACCTGCGGGGTGCTCTGCCCCTGTTCCTTGGCGCGTTCGACGTACACCAGGATGTTGTCGTCGCGATCACGGACTTCGGCGAAGCGCACGTCGGGCGTGCTCAGGGTGGCGCGCAGGAGGTTTTCCAGGATGCTCAGGTCGCCGTTGAGCACACCGTACTCGGTGGCTGGCGCCAGCTGGTTGGCGATCAGCTGGCCGGTGTGGCCCTGCTCCTGGCGCAGGTCCTGCAGGCGCGTGAACGTGAGAAAGCCCGTCAGCAACAGGGTCAGCAGCAGCGCCGGGCCAACGCTGATCAGTTGCGTGCGGGTATGAATGTTCCAGCCACGGCGTTGCCTCGAGGCCCTACCGTCCCTGGTTGGATGTGGCGCTGCCGCGTCTGAGCGTGGCGGGCAGGGCTCGGGCAAAGGCTTGCCTGTTGGCACGAATTGTCCTTGGCAACTGACGTCGATCCGGCATGTTAACGCAGCTGCCGGGCTTTACCAGTGGCAGGCGCGCGCACTCTGCGGTAATTCGCGTTTGTGCCATCTATCTGCCCGTCCGTGCTGAACTTTTGCCCTGGCCGGGTACTCTCGGCTCCGTATAATGAGCGCAGACCGCCATCACCCATGGCCTCATTCGGAAGACATATGACAGAGCTTCAACCCATTGCCGTCCTGGGTGGCGGCAGCTTCGGTACCGCCCTGGCCAATCTGCTGGCAGAGAACGGCCAGCGTGTCCTGCAGTGGATGCGTGACCCTGAACAGGCCGAGCAGATGCGCCAGAGTGGCGAGAACCCGCGCTACCTGAAGGGCGTGAAGCTGCACCCCGGGATCGAGCCGACCAGCGATCTGGCCGGCGTGCTGCAGCAGGCCGAGCTGGTGCTGGTGGCGTTGCCGTCGAGCGCATTGCGCGACGCCCTGCAGCCCGTGGCCGGGCAGTTGGCGAACAAGATGCTGATCAGCACCACTAAGGGCATCGAGGCCAAGAGCTTCAAGCTGATGAGCCAGATTCTCGAAGAGATCGCCCCGCAGGCGCGTATCGGCGTGCTGTCCGGCCCGAACCTGGCCAAGGAAGTCGCCGACCACGCACTGACCGCCACGGTGATCGCCAGCGAAGACGAAGCGCTGTGCCTGTGCGTGCAACAGGCGCTGCATGGCCGGACCTTCCGGGTCTACGCCAGCGCCGATCGCTTCGGTGTCGAACTGGGCGGTGCGCTGAAGAACGTCTACGCCATCATGTCCGGCATGGCCGCCGCGCTGGGCATGGGCGAGAACACCAAGAGCATGCTGATCACCCGTGCCCTGGCCGAGATGACCCGCTTTGCCGTCAAGCTCGGCGCCAACCCCATGACCTTCCTGGGGCTGGCAGGGGTCGGCGATCTCATCGTCACCTGCTCGTCACCGAAAAGCCGTAACTATCAGGTCGGCTTCGCCCTCGGCGAGGGCCTCAGCCTGCAGGAGGCGGTGGAGCGCCTGGGCGAGGTGGCCGAAGGGGTCAACACGCTCAAGGTCCTCAAGGCGCGTGCCGAAGAGCTCGACGTCTACATGCCGCTGGTCGCGGGCCTGCATGCCATCCTCTTCGAGGGGCGTACGCTGGCTCAGGTGATCGAACTGTTGATGGCCGGTGAACCCAAGACCGACGTCGACTTCATTCCCACCGCAGGTTTCTAGCAGCGCTAAGTCAATCAAGGAGAGTTGAAGCATGAGCGATGAAAAACAGGAGCTTGAGCGCGAGTCGATTCTGTTGCGCATTCTGTGGATGGTGATCTTCGTCATCGTCTGGCAACTGGCCGAGCTGCTGCTCGGCGCCGTGGTGCTGCTGCAACTCGGCTATCGCCTGTTCTACGGCGCACCGAACGCCAGCCTGCTGGGCTTTGGCGACAGCCTGAGCCAGTACCTGGCGCAGATCGGTCGCTTCGGCACCTTCAACAGCGACGAGAAGCCCTGGCCGTTCGCCGACTGGCCGACGCCGCGGGCGCCGGAAGGCGAGGCCGCACACAGCATTCCACCCGCTGCGCATCCGGTGCGCGACGAGGAGCCCAAGCTGTGAGGCTGTGGCTGTTGCGACATGGCGAGGCCGAGCCTCGGGCCGCGAGCGATGCCGCTCGCGAGCTGACCGCCCATGGCCGCAACGAGGTGCAGCAGGCGGCCGCCCAGCTCGCTGGCCGGCCACTGACAGCCATCGTCGCCAGCCCTTACGTGCGCGCTCAGCAGACGGCCGAGCTGGTGCGCGAGACGCTCGGCTTCGCTGGCAAGGTGAACACCGTGCCCTGGCTGACGCCCGACAGCGACCCGCGTGACGTGCTGAAGTACCTCGACGAGCGCGAGCGAGCCGAGGTGCTGCTGGTCAGTCACCAGCCCCTGATCGGCGCGCTGGGTGGCCTGCTGGTGCATGGGCACCGCCAGGATCCATTGCCGATGCGTACCGCGAGCCTGGCCGAGCTGGAAGGCGACATCCCGGCTGCGGGGCTGATGGAGCTGCTCGCGCTGATCCATCCGCACTGATCCGCCAGGGCTGCGGACTGACGCAAGCCCTGGCGAGATGTGTCCTGTCGAGAAACATTTCTTAACTTGCGCCTCCTGTGTCTGCGTGGAATAGTCGACCAAGCAAGTGCTTGGTTGATTCCTACAAAAACAACAAGGAGGAAGCCCTGTGGCTGATGCAATCCGTTTGCCGCTCGAGCTGTTCTACGAACGTGAAGCAAGGCACCCGAACAAACGCTACATGGTGCAGCCGCTGGGTGGCGGTCAGCTGCTGGAGCTGAGCTGGGCCGATGTCGGCGACCAGGCGCGGCGGGCCGCCAGCTGGCTGCGCAGCCGGGAACTGCCGCAGGGCAGCCGCATCGCCATCATCTCCAAGAACTGCGCGCACTGGATCATCAGCGATCTGGCGATCTGGATGGCCGGCCATGTCTCCGTGCCGCTGTATCCCAACCTCACCGCCGAGTCGATGCAACAGGTGCTGGAGCACTCCGAAGCGGCGCTGGCCTTCGTCGGCAAGCTCGATGACTGGGCGGCGATGGCACCGGGCGTGCCGCAGGGCCTGCCGACCATCAGCCTGCCACTGCATGCGCCGGGCGACTTCGACTACAGCTGGGACGACCTGCAGCGCAGCACGCCGATCCAGGACGACCCCAAGCCGGCGGCCAATCAGATGGCCACCATCATCTACACCTCCGGCACCACGGGCATGCCCAAGGGGGTGATGCACAATTTCTCCAACTTCGGCTTCGCTGCCGGCCACGCCACCGCGCTGTTCGGCGTGGGCGAGGACGATCGCCTGATCTCCTATCTGCCGCTGTGTCACGTTGCCGAGCGCATGTTCGTCGAGCTGGCGTCTCTTTATGCCGGGCAGACGATCTTTTTCGCCGAGAGCCTGGACACCTTCCTCGAAGACCTCAAGCGCGCACGGCCGACGGTGATGTTCGGCGTGCCGCGGATCTGGACCAAGTTCCAGATGGGCGTGTACGGCAAGATGCCCGCACAGAAGCTCGACCGTCTGCTCAGGCTGCCGATCATCGGCCGACTGGTCGGGCGCAAGGTGCTCGCCGGGCTGGGGCTCGATGCCATCCGCTACGCGTTGTCCGGTGCGGCGCCCGTCCCCGAGGCGCTGCTCAACTGGTATCGCCGCCTGGGCATGGAGATCCAGGAGGTCTACGGCATGACCGAGAACTGCGGCTACTCGCATGTATGCCGGCCCGGCAGTTTCAAGCAGGGCTGGATCGGCCAGAACAACCCGGGCGTCGAGGTGCGCATCGCCGAGGACGGCGAGGTACAGGTGCGCAGTGGCGCCACGATGCAGGGCTACTACAAGGACCCGATCAAGACCGCCGAAGCGCTGACCGACGACGGCTTCCTGCGCACCGGTGACAAGGGCGAGCAGGACGCCGAGGGCAATCTGCGCCTGACCGGGCGGATCAAGGAAATCTTCAAGACCAGCAAGGGCAAGTATGTGGCGCCCGCGCCGATCGAGAACCGCATCGGCGAACATTCGCGCATCGAGCAGGTCTGCGTGGTCGGCGACGGGCTGCCGCAGCCCATCGCCCTGTGCGTGCTCTCCGAGATGGGGCGGCAGGAGGCGGCCAATGACAGCCGCAGCGATCTTGAGAGCAGCCTCAAGGCCCTGCTGAGCGAGGTCAACGGCCGTCTCGATCAGCATGAGCGCTTGCAGGGGCTGGTCCTGGTCAAGGAGGTCTGGGCGGTGGAGAACGGCTTCCTCACCCCGACCCTGAAGATCAAGCGGGCGGTGATCGAGGGCACCTACGGCGAGCGTTTCGCCGAGTGGCAGGAGCGCAGCGAAGCGGTGCTCTGGCACGACTGAACAGGGTGGGCCGGTTCGTGCCGGCCTGGTCTCCAGTGGACGTGAGGTACTACCTGCATGGGCCTGTGGCAACGAACTCCCGATCTCGATGAACTCAACGCGACCTTGAAGAACACCGTCGGTGAAGTGCTGGACATTCGCTTCGAGTCGTTCGACGACGCCTCCATCAGCGCCAGCATGGTGATCGACGCGCGCACCCATCAGCCCTATGGCCTGCTGCATGGCGGGGCATCGGTGGTGCTGGCGGAAACCCTGGGTTCCACCGCCAGCTACCTGTGCATCGATAACCGGCGTTTCTACTGCGTCGGGCTGGAGGTCAACGCCAACCACCTGCGCGGTCTGCGCAGTGGCCGGGTGCATGCCGTGGCCCGTCCGGTGCACCTGGGGCGCACCACGCACGTCTGGGATATCCGCCTGAGCGGTGACGATGGCAAGCCCAGCTGCATCTCGCGCTTGACCATGGCCATCGTGCCCCTGGGTGAGCAGCCGCCGAAGGCCTGATCGTCTGTCGACGATCTGCTGCGCGGTGGCCTAGTGGTGTTGAAACTCCCCTCAAGATGCGCATCTGCAGCAGCTGAACCGCGCGTCTTCGGGTGATTTCGCCGTCGAGATCGTGAACAGGCTTTGCGAACCCGGCAGCGGCGCCCTTTAGCGGGTGCCGAGGCTGCAATTTCATCCAAGATTTACCCGGCACATGGCGCTAGAGTAGGCGCCATGGACCAGATCACTCACATCCAGAGCAGTTTGCCCGGCGTTCGCCTGATCGATGCCGAGTACCGCCGCTTTGCCTTCCCCCGGCACTTCCACCTGGAGTACCACGTTGGCCTGTTGATCCAGGGGCAGCATCGCTATGCCTATCGCGGTGAGCGGCGCCAGGTCGGGGCAGGGGATGTGCTGCTGATGGCGCCGGAGGGGATCCACGATGGAGCGTGTCTGGAGGGAGAGAGCTATCGCATCCGCGTGATGGCCTTCGACCCGCACTGGCTCGACGAGGCCAGCCGGACCCTCAGCGATGGGCGCCAGGGTGCGCCCAGGCTGACCACCACCAGCCTGCGCCATCCGCTGCTGTCGCAGCATCTGCAACGTTTTCATGCGGCCATGCTCGACGGTTCGACGCTGGCGCAGGAAAGCGCGCTCTGGCAAGCGCTGGCCTATCTGCTGGACATGGGCTCGACCCTGCGTGTCAGCGAGCCCGACCGGGTATTCGACAGCCGTACCTGGCGGCAGCTGCGCGAGTGGCTGGAGAGTCGCCTGGACGATCCGCCCTCGCTGGAGGAAATCGCCTCGTTCTGCGCGATGAGCCCATGGCAGGCACTGCGGCGTTTTCGCCAGCACACCGGCCTGCCGCCGCATCAGTGGCTGACGCAGTTGCGTCTGCAGCGCGCCTTGCCGCTGGTGCTGGCGGGCGAGTCGCTCAGCGACATCGCCCTGCGCCTGGGCTTTTACGACCAGGCGCATTTCTCACGGTTGTTCCGTCGCACCTACGGCTTGCCACCCGCGCGACTGCGTCAGCGCTGAGTCCAGCCGCCCCGATTCATCCCTTCAATCTCGTGGAGTTCACCATGCAGGAGACGTCCGTCTTGCTGTCGCTGGCTGCCGTGTTCGCGGTAGCGCTCATCAGTCCCGGCCCCGATGTGGCGCTGGTCGTGCGTACGGCGCTGCACCAGGGGCAGCGTGCCGGGTTGCTCAGCGCGCTGGGCCTGGCCTGCGGGATTCTCCTGCACGGCACCCTGGTGCTCAGCGGCGTGGCGCTGCTGCTCAGTCGCACGCAGTGGCTGTTCGACCTGCTACAGGTCGGCGGGGCGCTGTACCTGGCCTGGCTGGGTGTCGGTGCGGTGCAGGCCTGGTGGCGCGGGGCCCCGGGCAATCGGCGCCTGGACGGCGAACTGGCGCCCTCGGTGTTCGGTCCCTGGTTGCGGGGCGTGTTCACCAGCCTGGGCAACCCGAAGGCGCTGGTGTTCTTCCTCGCGCTGCTCACCAGCCTGGTGCCGGCGGACATGTCCTTGCCCGGCAAGATGGCCTGCGCGGCGCTGCTGTTCGGCCTCAGCCTGTTCTGGTTCAGCCTGCTCGGCATGACCCTGAGCCGGCCGCTGATGCGCCAGCGCCTGCTGCAGGTGGCGCCGACCATCGATTTCGTCTGCGGCCTGGTGTTCCTGCTGGTGGCGGCGAGTATCGTCGGCCGCCTGTTGTTATAGTCCTGACCATTGCGCCGCCATCAATGGCGGTTACGGTCATTGTCGTACCTGGCGGGCTGCCGGAGAATCGCGCTGGTACTGACTTCCTCGGGTTTCATGCATGCCGCAGCCGCTTTTCTTCGCTCACGCCAACGGCTTTCCGTCCGCGACCTACGGCAAGCTGTTCGCAGCCCTGGCGCCGGACTTCCAGATTCGGCACCTGCAGCAGCACGGCCACGACCCGCGTTTCCCGGTGAATGACAACTGGTCCAACCTGGTCGACGAGCTGATCCATCACCTGCAGTGCAGTGACGAGCCGGTCTGGGGCGTGGGCCACTCGCTGGGCGGGGTGCTGCACTATCACGCCGCCTTGCTCCGTCCGGAGCTGTATCGCGGCGTGGTGATGCTCGACTCGCCGGTGCTGACGCTGGCCGATCGCATGGTGATCCGTGCGGCCAAACGCTTCGGCTTCATCGACCGCATCACGCCTGCCGGGCGCACCCTGGGGCGGCGTGAAGCATTCGCCGACTTGGACGAGGCGCGTGACTACTTCGCCGGCAAGAGCCTGTTCCGCCGCTTCGATCCCGAATGCCTCGATGCCTATGTCAGCCACGGCTTGCAGGCTGACGAGCAGGGCCTGCGCCTGCGTTTCGACCCGGCCACCGAGATCAGCATCTATCGCAGCGTGCCGCACACCTCGCCCGGGCGACCGCAGCAGCTGGCGGTGCCGCTGGCCATGGTGCGCGGCCGCCATAGCCGTGTGGTCCTGCCGCACCACGCCCGCCTGCTGCGCAGCATGCCGCGGGCCGAATATCACAGCCTGCCCGGAGGGCACATGTTCCCTCTGGAGCGGCCACAGGCGACTGCCGAGCTGTTGCGCGAGTTGTTCCTGCGCTGGGCCGGCGGCCAGGAGGAGAGAGCATGAACAGCAGTTTCGAAGAAGTACGCCTGAGCCTGCCGCACATCGAACTGGCGGCGCACCTGTATGGCCCCGAGGATGGCGTGCCGGTGCTGGCCCTGCATGGCTGGCTGGACAACGCGGCGAGCTTCGCGCGCCTGGCGCCCAGGCTCGAAGGGTTGCGCATCGTCGCCCTGGATTTTGCCGGGCATGGCCATTCCGAGCACCGTGCGGCAGGTGCCGGCTACGCCCTGTGGGACTATGCCTTCGATGTGCTGCAGGTGGCCGAACAGTTCGGCTGGTCGCGCTTTTCCATTCTCGGCCATTCCATGGGCGCGATTACCGCCGTGCTGCTGGCGGCAGCCCTGCCGGAGCGGGTCGCGCGCCTGGCGCTGATCGATGGCCTGGTGCCCTATACCGGCGAGGCCGAACAGGCCCCGGAGAAGCTCGGCGAGGCGCTACGTGCCCGGCAACAGCTCAGTGACAAGCGCAAGCCGGTGTATGCCGAGGTCTCGCGTGCCGTGGAGGCGCGCATGAAGGGCGTCGGCGCGGTCAGCCGTGAGGCCGCCGAGCTGCTGGCCCAGCGTGGCCTGATGCCGGTGCCGGGTGGCTACACCTGGCGCACCGACAGCCGCCTGACCCTGCCGTCGCCATTGCGCCTGAGCTGGGCGCATGCGCAGGCCTTCGTCCGCGCGCTGCAATGCCCGGTCAGCCTGGTGCTGGCGGAGCAGGGCATGATGGGCGCGCAACCTGCGGTCAGGGCCTTGCTTCAGGACCTGCCGTTCGAGGTGCACACGCTGCCGGGCGGTCACCACCTGCACCTCGACGACGAGCGGGGGGCGCAACTCGTAGCGGATTGTTTCAATCCATTCCTGCGCGTGCCTTGACTTGCCGGCGGCTCCTGGGGAAAGGTGTGGCGGTCTGCCATGGAGGATCGCATGATCGACTCTTTCGAAGTCGCCACTCATTGTTCAGCAAGACCGTCTACCGTTTTCCCTCAGAGGATGTTCACTCGATGAGGGGAGGCATGAAGCTGTTCTCTGCGCTGTTTGCCAGCGTCTTCAGCGGCGCGCTGCTCGCCGCCGCTGCCGATGTGCCCGGTAGCCGTGACCTCGAGGCGTTGCCGCGCTTTCCGGCAAGCCACATCGTGGCCTTCGCACAGGAGCCCGCGGCCGAGCGCATCTATCCGCAGGGCTCGGTCCGGCGCATCAGCGGACGCCTGCGCTACGAGCGCGAAATCCTGGCGCAGGGCCGGCATCAGGCCGTGACCTACGAGTTGCCGGGCACCCACAGCGCCGACCAGGTCTTCAGCGCATCGCGCGAGGCCCTGCTGAAGCAGGGCGCCGAGTTGCTGTACTGGTGCCAGGGGCGTGAGTGTGGCTCCAGCAGCCTGTGGGCCAATGCGGTGTTCGGCAATTCCACCCTGTACGGCTCGGATGACCAGCAGGCCTATGCCCTGTTGCGCCTGGCCGAGCCGAATCACGAAAGCCTGCTGGCGCTGTACAGCATCACCCGCGGTAACCGTCGGGCATACCTGCATGCCGAGCAGCTGGATGCCGACGCGCCGCTGGGTGCCTTGCTGCCGACGCCTGCGACCCTGTTGCGGCAACTGCGCAGCGATGGGCAACTGCAGTTGCCGGTGGATGCCAAGGCCGACAGCGCCTGGGTCGAGGTGCTGGCGCGCAGCCTGAATCTGGACAGCACCCTGCGCGTCAGCCTGTCCGGCAGCCAGGCGCCGGCCTGGCGCGAAGCGTTGATGGCGCAGCGTGTGCGCGAGGCCCGGCTCGAACTGGGCGAGGGCGAAGGCGATACGCTGAATGTGCGGCTGCTGCGTTAAGCAGGGGCGTACCGGGGGAAGTTTGCAGAGCGCCCATCTCGGGCGCTTTGTCGTTTCGTCGAATGGAGTTTCGATTGATGGCCACTAATGATCGTCTGCTGGTGCAGATTCTGCTGCTCGGTTTGCTGGCGGCCAGCCTGTGGGTGCTGGCGCCATTCTGGTCGGCGCTGTTCTGGGCGGCGGTGCTGGCGTTCGCCAGTTGGCCGCTGATGCGTCTGCTGACGCAACTGCTGAACGGCCGCATGTCGCTGGCCGCCGGGATTCTCACCGGGGTCTGGGTGGTGCTGGTGGCGGTGCCGCTGGTCTGGCTGGGGTTCAACCTTGCCGATCACATCAAGGACGCCAATGCACTGGTCAAGGACCTGCAGGTCGAAGGCCTGCCGCCACCGCCGAGCTGGCTGGAAGCGATACCGCTGGTGGGCGGGCGCCTGGTGGAGATGTGGCACACCATCGACCAGCAGGGCGCGGCGTTCTTCGACACCGTGCGACCCTACCTGGGCCAGGTGGGCAACTGGCTGGTGGCGCGCAGTGCGAAAATCGGCGGCGGCATGGTCGAGCTGGCGCTGAGCCTGGTGCTGGTGTTCTTCTTCTACCGTGACGGCCCGCGCCTGGCCGTGTTCGTGCACAGCCTGCTGGAGCGCCTGATCGGTGACCGCGCCGATCACTACCTGGAGCTGGTCGCCGGCACGGTGCAGCGCGTGGTCAACGGGGTGATCGGCACGGCAGCGGCGCAGGCGGTGCTGGCCTATATCGGTTTCGTCATCGCCGGGGTGCCGGGTGCGCTGGTGCTGGGGCTGCTCACCTTCGCCTTCAGTTTCATCATGATCCCGCCGCTGATCTGGGGGCCGGCCGTGGCCTGGCTGGTCTGGCAGGGGGAGATCGGCATGGCGATCTTCCTCGGGGTCTGGGGCTTCTTCGTCATCAGCGGCGTGGACAACATCCTCAAGCCCTACCTGATCAGCCGCGGCGGCAACCTGCCGCTGGTGGTGGTGCTGCTCGGGGTGTTCGGCGGCATTCTTGCCTTCGGCTTCATGGGGCTGTTCCTCGGCCCGACCCTGCTGGCCGTGGCCTACAGCCTGCTCAGCGACTGGGTGGCGGACCGCGCGCCGCCTGCCGAGAACCTGGTGGACAAGCCGCTGGCGGACGAGGAGACGCGCGGTTGATCGTCAGCCGCGCTCGCTTTCGTACTTGTCCAGGGTGTCGCGCGCGATCTGCCGGCCGAGCATGATCAGTTCCGGCGCCTTGTAGAACTCGAAGAAGCGGCACACGCGCTTGGGCACGTTGATCAGGATGTCCGGCGGGTAACCGGCGATCTTGTACTGCGCCAGCGAGGTCTGCATCACTTCGAAGCTCTGGTTGACCAGCTCCAGCAGCGAGGCGGGCCCGCTGAACTCCGCCACGTGCGAACCGCTGGCGGATTTCGGCGCCGCTTCGTCATCGTCATGACTCGGTGCCGCGGCCGGGCTGATGTCATCGGCCTGCTGCTGCCCCTCGGCCAGCAGCAGGACTTCATCCTCGCTCTTGCGTCGGAAACTGGGCAGGCGCGAACCCAGGCTGCTCATCATCTGGTCGATGCGCCCCTTGAGGGCGGCCGGCCGTTCGATCACCGGCAGCTGATAATGGGTATGGTTGGTGGCGTTGAGGTTGACCGCGATGATCAGGTCGCAGTGGCTGGAGACCACCGGCACGATCGGCAGCGGGTTGAGCAGGCCGCCATCGACCAGCATGCGCTTGCCCTGGACCACCGGGGTGAACAGGCTGGGAATCGCCGCCGAGGCGCGCATGGCCTGGTGCAGGCAGCCTTCCTGGAACCAGATTTCCTGCTGGTTGGTCAGGTCGGTGGCGACGGCGGTGAAGGGGATGTCGAGGTTCTCGATGTCCACCTCGCCGACGATCTCCTGGATGCGTCCGAACACCCGTTCGCCGCGTATCGCGCCGAGGCGGAAGCTGACGTCGAGCAGGCGCAGCACGTCCAGGTAGTCCAGGCTCTCCGTCCACTCGCGGTATTCGCGCAACTTGCCGGCGGCGAAGATGCCGCCGACCACCGCGCCCATCGAACAGCCCGCGATGCAGCCGATTTCGTAACCGCGTGCCTGCAGCTCCTCGATCACGCCAATGTGCGCATAGCCACGCGCTCCCCCCGAGCCCAGTACCAGCGCCACTTTCTTGCTCATGTGAAAAATCCCCCGTTCAGGCCACGACCTTACTCGCGCGATGACGCTGCGCCAAGGCGGTCTTTGCTAGAATCCGTCGCCAGTCGTCGCAGTGAGAGAGAAGCATGAGCGAACCCATTCGTTTGACCCAGTACAGCCACGGTGCCGGTTGCGGCTGCAAGATCGCGCCCAAGGTGCTCGAGGTGATTCTTGCCGGCAGTGGCGCACAGAATCTCGACCCCAAGCTGTGGGTGGGCAATGCATCGCGCGACGATGCCGCGGTGTATGCCATCGATGAGGAGCGCGGAGTGGTGTCGACCACCGACTTCTTCATGCCGATCGTCGATGATCCGTTCGACTTCGGCCGTATCGCCGCGACCAACGCCATCAGCGACATCTACGCCATGGGCGGGGACCCGCTGATGGCGATCGCCATCCTCGGCTGGCCGGTCAACGTGCTGGCGCCCGAAGTCGCCCGCGAGGTGATCCGTGGCGGCCGCGCGGTCTGCGACGAAGCCGGTATCGCACTGGCCGGCGGCCATTCCATCGATGCCCCCGAGCCGATCTTCGGCCTCGCCGTCACCGGGCTGGTGAGCAAGGGCAACATGAAGCGCAATGACACCGCGACGGTCGGCTGCAAGCTGTACCTCACCAAGCCACTGGGCATCGGTATCCTCACCACGGCCGAGAAGAAGGCCAAGCTGCGCGACGCCGACATTGGCCTGGCGCGGGACTGGATGTGCACGCTGAACAAGCCTGGCAGCCGTTTCGGCAAGCTGGAAGGCGTGCGGGCGATGACCGATGTCACTGGCTTCGGTCTGCTCGGCCACCTGGTGGAGATGGCGGACGGCAGCCACCTCAGTGCGCGCATCGAGTTCGCCCGCGTGCCGCGCCTGGAGAGCGCGGAATACTACCTGCAGGAAGGTTGCGTGCCGGGCGGCACCCTGCGCAACTTCGACAGCTACGGCGAGCGGATCGCGCCGCTGCCCGAGCTGAGCAAGCTGCTGCTGTGCGATCCGCAGACCAGCGGCGGGCTGCTGGTGGCCGTGGCGCCGGAGGGCGAGGCGCAGTTCCTGGCGGTCGCCGCCGAACTGGGGCTGGACCTGGCGCCGATCGGCGAGATGGTCGAGCGACAGCGTTACGCGGTCGAGGTGCTGTAATGCGTGACAACTGCACCGATTACCGCGACATCTTCCTGCACGACCGGCCGATGATGGATGCCCGTGCGCCGGTCGAGTTTCACAAGGGCGCCTTCCCGGGCGTGATCAACCTGCCGCTGATGAACGATGTGGAGCGGCAGAAGGTCGGCACCTGCTACAAGCAGCATGGCCAGGAGGCCGCCATCGAGCTGGGTCACCAGCTGGTCAGCGGGCGCAGCAAGGACGAACGCATCGAGGCCTGGGCCCGCTTCGCCAAGGCCAACCCCGAAGGTTACCTGTACTGCTTTCGCGGCGGCCTGCGTTCGCAGATCGTCCAGCAATGGCTGAAGAGCGAGGCCGGCATCGACTATCCGCGCGTGGTCGGCGGTTACAAGGCGATGCGCAACTACCTCCTGCACATCACCGAACAGGCCGTGGAGGAGTGCGATTTCGTCCTCGTGGGCGGCATGACCGGTACCGGCAAGACCGAGGTGATCAGCCAGCTGGGCAACAGCCTCGACCTGGAGGCGCATGCCAATCACCGCGGCTCCAGCTTCGGCAAGCGTGCCAGTGGCCAGCCGGCGCAGATCGACTTCGAGAACGCCCTGGCCATCGATCTGCTCAAGCGCCAGGCGACTGGCCAGCGCCAGTTCGTGCTGGAGGACGAGGCACGCCTGATCGGTCGTTGCTCTTTGCCGCTGTCGCTGCACCAGGCCATGCAGAACTACCCCCTGGTGTGGCTGGAAGACAGCCTGGAGAACCGCATCGAGCGCATCCTGCAGGCCTACGTCGTCGAACTGTGCGCGGAGTTCGTCGCGGTGCAGGGGGCGGAGGAGGGATTTCCCGCATTCGCCGCGCGGCTGCGCGAGAGCCTGGCCAATATCACCCGGCGCCTGGGCGGCGAGCGTTATCAGCGCCTGGCCGCGATCATGGAGCAGGCGCTGCACGAGCAGCAGAACGATGGCGTGGTCGACAGCCATCGCGGTTGGATCGAAGCTTTGCTGGTTGAGTACTACGATCCTATGTATGTGTTCCAACGTGAAAGCAAGTCCGGGCGCATCGAGTTCGCGGGCGAGCAGCAGGCGGTGGTGGAGTACCTGCGCAGTCGCAGCGAATGCTGAACCGGGCACTTTCGCCCGGCCTTAGCGTCATAGACTGGGCCAATCCGTAGTCATGTCCGTTCGAGGAGTGTGGTTGATGAAACACTGGATCTGTTTGCCGCTGCTCGCGGTAGCGTTGACCGGCTGTGCCGGCAAGACGGTTTACCGCGATACCTGCGCCAACCAGCTGGATGCCGCCTGGAAGGAGCTGAGCATCGCCGAGGCCGAAGGCTTCGCCGGCACCGTGAGCTATTCCAAGGCGTTGTCGCTGCTGACGGCCGCCAAGACCCAGCAGCAGTTCGAGGCCTACGAAGGCTGTACCAGCAAGGCCGAGCGCGCGCGCTTCTACATCCGCGAATCGCGAGCGGGGCGCTGATGCAGCTCGACTTCTCTGCCCTGAGCCCTCTGGATGCCTATCGCTGGCTGGCGTCCAGCGTCACGCCGCGCCCCATCGCCTGGGTGTCGAGTCGTTCGCCCGAGGGCGTCGCCAACCTGGCACCGTTCAGTTTCTTCCAGGTGATCAGCGACAATCCACCCACGCTGCTGGTCAACGTCAACACCCGTGACGACGGCAGTCTCAAGGACACGCTGCGCAACGCCCAGGCCAGTGGCGAACTGGCGATTCAGCTGGTGAGCTTCGCGCAGGCCGAAGCGATGAATGCCAGCGCCGCGGTGTTGCCCCACGAGGTCAGCGAGTTCGAGCATTGCGCCATCGCCAGCGTGCCCTGCGAGCGCATCGACGTGCCCCGTGTCGTCGGCGCCCCGGTGACCTTCGAGTGCCGCGTCGCGCAGATCCAGCCGTACCCCGCGCAGCAGCCCAACAGTCACCTGATCTTCGCCGAAGTGCTGCTGGCCCATATCGACGACGCGCTGCTGACCGAGCAGGGCCGTCTCGACCCGCTGCAGCTCGATCTGGTCGGTCGCCTGGGCGGCAGCGCCTATTGCCGCACGCGCGATGTATTCAATATGCAACGCCCTTGAATTCGTTCTGAAAACGACCTCCAGTTAACTGTTCCGGCCATCCTGCCGCCTGCTGGCTTGTCGCCAGCAGGGCGGTGCTCCTATGTTTCAGGATTCTGGGCTGGCTGCAGTAGGCAGGGGGATGTCATGGGTAGCTCATTGACCAAGCGGCTGGCCAGCTTGAGTACGGCCAGCAAACTGATGCTGGGCTTCGCCCTGGTGCTGCTGTTGACCGCGCTGGTGGCCGCCACCGGCCTGCTGGCGTTGCGCGAGGTCAGCGCCGGTGCCGAGCTGCAGCAGCGCATGAGCGCTCTCGGTGAACAGGTGCTGCGCATGCGCCAGAGCGAGCAGGCCTTCGCCCTGGCCGGCGACAGTCAGCATGCAGAACGGCTCAACGAGCAGGCCGATGCCATCCTCCAGGCCAGCCAGGCGCTGCAGGGCGAGCTGGACAGCGACAGCGCGGCGATCCTGGCGCAGGTCGAGCCGGCCCTGGCCGACTACCGCACGGCCTTCGCGCGCTATGTCGAACTGACCGACAACATGCAGCTGTCCTTGCAGGCTGCCGACTGGCTGGTGGTCGCTGCGGCCAACAGCCTGGACCTGCTGCAGGAGGGGCTGTCCGAGGATGGCGTCGACCTGCTGAAAAGCTCCCAGGGCGAGCGGGGCGGCGACTCGGTGCTGCAGGCAGGGCAGGTCGGCAAGATCCACCAGTTGCTGCTGCAGGCGCTGGATCAGGCGCGCCAGCGTCTGGAAGCCAGCCGCCGTGCGGACACCACCGAACAGGCGGAGATCGCCCAGGCGGGCGAGGCGCAGGCCCTGGCGGCAGAGCTGCGCGATGCGCTGGACGACCCCGGCTATTCCGCCGTGCTCGGTGAGGTGGTGGTCAACGTCGACTCGTTCAACGAACGCCTGCAGGAGTACGCCAGCCAGTTGCAGCAGCAGAAGGCGGTCTACGCCCAGCTCGTCGCCCAGGTCGAACTGTTGCTGCAGCGTGTCGATCAGGCACTGCAGGCGCAGCAGCAGGCCATGCAGGCGGAGCGCAAGGCCAGCAGCGGCCTGATCGTGGTGGCTGCGGCGCTGGCGCTGCTCTTCGGCCTTGCGGCGGCGATCATCATCAGCCTGGTCATCGTCAGGCCGCTCAAGCGCGTCATTGCGCTGGCCGAGTCGGTCGCCGGCGGTGACCTGAGCGTGCACCTCGAACAGGACCGCCGCGATGAGATCGGCCAGCTGCTCGCCGCCATGCAGCGCATGGCCGGCAACCTGCGCGACATGGTCGGCCGCCTGCAGGGTGGCGTGGCGCAGATTTCCAACTCGGCTCAGTCGCTCTCGGCGACCGCCGAGCAGACCCGCCAGGGCGTCAACGGGCAGAAACTGGAGACCGATCAGGTGGCCACGGCCATGAGCGAGATGACCGCCACCGTGCACGAAGTGGCGCGCAACGCCGAGGCGGCAGCCGCTTCGACGGAGCAGGCCGACCAGCGCGTGGGCAATGGCAGCCAGGTGGTTCGCCAGACCCTGCAGCGCATCGAACAGCTGGCCCGGGCGATGGACACCACGACCGCCAGCATCCAGCGCCTGAGCCAGGATACCCAGCGTATCGACGCGGTGCTGGAGGTGATCAAGAGCGTTGCGGAACAGACCAACCTGCTTGCCCTCAATGCCGCCATCGAGGCGGCCCGTGCGGGCGAGCAGGGCCGCGGCTTCGCGGTGGTCGCCGACGAGGTGCGGGCGCTGGCCAAGCGTACCCAGCAATCGACGGCGGAAATCGAGTCGCTGATCTCCGCCTTGCGCGAGGGCAGCCGGCGTGCGGTGGCAGACATGGAGCAGAGCGCCGGCCTGGTCGAGAAGACCGTCGACGACGCCAGCCAGACCGAAGTCGCCCTGCTGGCCATTGCCGAGGCAGTGACGCTGATTTCCGAGATGAACCAGCAGATCGCCGCGGCGGCCGAGCAGCAGACGGCCGTCGCCGAAGAGATCAATCGCAGCGTCACCTCGATCCGCGACATCGCCGATCAGTCGGCCACGGCGATGGACGAGACGGCGGCGTCCAGCATTCAGCTGGCCGAACTGGGGCGCGAACTGCAGGGCATGGCAGGGCACTTCCGCCTGTGAGGCCGCGCTGTTCGCCCGCGGCGCACTTTGGACGGCCATTCACAGTTTCGTGAGCAAAGGTTACATGGCGCTTTGCCCCGGCCGAGTGGCCCAGTAGCATCGGCAGTCCGTACAAGGAGCAAACGATGCGAACCAAACTGGATGCCTGCCTCGACTCGGTCAATCAGGTGGTACTGGGCAAAGAGGCGCAGGTGCGTCTGGCGCTGACCTGTCTGCTGGCGCGTGGTCACCTGCTGATCGAGGACCTGCCCGGCATGGGCAAGACCACCCTCAGCCATGCTCTGGCGCGGGTGTTGGGGCTGAGTTTCCAGCGCATCCAGTTCACTTCCGATCTGTTGCCGGGCGACATTCTCGGCACCTCCGTGTTCGACAAGGACACCGGGCAGTTCGTGTTTCACCAGGGGCCGATCTTCGCCGAACTGGTGCTGGCGGACGAGATCAATCGCGCCACGCCGAAGAGCCAGAGCGCATTGCTCGAAGCCATGGAGGAAGGGCAGGTCACCATCGAGGGGGCGACCCGGCCGTTGCCCGAGCCGTTCTTCGTCATCGCCACGCAGAACCCGGTCAGCAGCGGCGGCACCTTCGCGCTGCCCGAATCCCAGCTCGACCGTTTTCTCATGCGCCTGTCGCTCGGCTATCCGGCCCAGGCGGCAGAGCGTGCGCTGCTGCTTGGCGATGCGCGGCGCGACATCCTGCCCAAGCTCGAGCCGGTGCTCGACCATGCCGAACTGGCGCGCCTGCAGGCCGAGGTGCCGAAGATTCGCGCCAGCGATGCCCTGATCGACTACGTACTGCGCCTGGTGGAGGCTACCCGCAGCCAGCCGCAGTTCGCCTGGGGCCTGTCGCCCCGTGCCAGCCTGGCGCTGCTGGCTGCTGCCAGGGCCTGGGCGCTGCTCGCCGAACGTGATTACGTGATTCCCGAGGACGTGCAGGCGGTGTTGCCCGCTGTGGTCGGTCACCGCCTGCGCGAACGCGCCGATCCGGCCGGCCATGGCGGCGGCAGCCTGGTGCAGTGGCTGCTGCGCGAAGTTCCGGCGCTCTGATGCGCACGGCGCTGAGGCCCCTCTGGGCACGCTGGCTGGCTCGGCGCATCCCGCCTGCGGCCAGCGTTCGCCTCAATCAGCGGCGCATCTTCATCGTGCCGAGTCGGGTCGGGGCGGCCTTCGCCGTCGCCCTGGTGCTGATGCTGCTGGTCGCCATCAACTACCAGAACAGCCTGGCGTATGGCCTGACGTTCCTGCTGATGGCGGTGTTCGTCGTCGCCATCCTGCACACCTATCGCAATCTTGCCGGGCTGGTGCTGAAGGCGGGCGGCGGCGGGGCGGTGTTCGTGGGTGAGCAGGCCGTCTTTCGCGTGCGCCTGGAGAGTCGCGGGCGTGAGCACCAGGCCGTGGCCCTGGGCTGGCCACCGGCCGAGCTGGTGCTGCGTGATGTGCCGCGCGAAGGCCAGTGCGAGGTGGAGGTGAGCCTGCCGGCGCGGCGACGTGGCTGGTTGCGGCCCGGTCGTCTGCGGGTCGAGAGCCGCTTCCCGCTGGGCTTGCTGGTGGCGTGGAGCTGGGTCGACCTGGACCAGGCGGTACTGGTCTACCCGCGCCCGCTGGAAGGCGATCTGCCCGTGTCCGCCGGTCTCGGCGAGGACGATGACGAAGGCATGCGGGCGCGTGGCCAGGGTGCCGATGACTTCCAGGGGCTGCGTGACTACCAGCCGGGCGATTCCAAGCGGCGGCTGGACTGGAAGGCCTATTCGCGCGGCCAGGGGCTGCTGGTCAAGGACTTCGCCATGCTCAGTGGGCGGGACCTGTGGCTCGACTACGAGAGCCTGGCTGGCGACAGCGAAATGCGCCTGTCGCTGCTGTGCCACTGGGTGCTGCAGTTCTCCGCGCGGCAGCAGCCCTTCGGCCTGCAGTTGCCGGGCACGTCGATCGCTGCGGACGTTGGCGAGGCGCATCGCGATGCCTGCCTGCGCGCCCTGGCGCTGTTCGGGCAACGTCCATGAGCCGGCTGCCAGGCATTCCGCGCATTGCCCTGACCTGGTTGCTGGTGGCGCAGGTGCTGGTGATCGTGCCGCACCTGGTGCATCTGCCCATGTGGATGATCGCCCTGTGGCTGGGCGCTGCGAGCTGGCGGGTGCAGATCTTCCGCATGCGTGCGCGCTACCCCGGTGGCTGGGTCAAGGGCGGCCTGGTGCTGCTGGTCCTGATCGGCATCCTGTTCTCGCGGGGGACCCTGGTCGGGCTGGATGCCGCCGTGGTGCTGCTGATCGCCACCTTCATCCTCAAGCTGCTGGAGATGCGCACGCGGCGTGACGCGCTGGTGCTGGTCTTCCTTGGCTTCTTCTGCGTGGTCACCGCCTACCTGTTCGAGGATGGCATGGTCGCCGCGCTCTACAGCCTGCTGCCGGTCACGGCGCTGCTGGCTGCCCTGGTCGGTCTGCAGCAGAGCGGCGTTGCCGAGCGGCCCTGGCCCACCCTGCGTCTTGCCGGCGGCCTGCTGCTGCAGGCGTTGCCGCTGATGCTGCTGCTGTTCGTGTTCTTTCCGCGCATGGGACCGCTGTGGTCGTTGCCGATGCCCAGCGACAAGGGCCGGACCGGCCTCTCCGACAGCATGGAACCAGCCGATATCGCCGAGCTCAGCCGCTCCTCGGAGCTGGCGTTTCGCGCCAGTTTCGAAGGCGCCGTGCCGCCCCGCAACCAGCTGTACTGGCGGGCGCTGACGCTGGACCGATTCGATGGTCGGCGCTGGTCGCAATCGAGCCTGGCGCAGCTGCCCAGGGCGCCGCAGTGGAGCAAGGCCGGGCAACCGCTGGACTACAGCATCATCATGCAGCCCAGCGGCAAACCCTGGCTGTTCGCGCTCGATGTCGGCGAGGTCGCCCAGGATGGCACGCGCATGATGAGCGACTTCCGCTGGCAGAACCGTCGCCCCGTGGACCGCAGCCTGCTCTACCAGGTGCGTTCCTGGCCGCAGGCCCTGCGCGAGGCCGAGGCGCAACCCTCGGCGCTGCGCCATGCCCTGCAACTGCCGGCGCAGGGCGATCCGCGCAGCCGCGCCTGGGCCGCCCAACTGCAGCGCCAGTACCCGCAGGCCGATGCGCTGGTGGACGCGCTGTTGCGGCATTTCAATCGTGAGCCGTTCGCCTACACCCTGCGTCCGCAAACGCTGGGGCAGGACAGCGTCGACGAATTCCTGTTCGACACCCGCAGTGGCTTCTGTGCCCACTACGCCGGGGCCATGACTTTCGTCCTGCGTGCCGCCGGCATCCCGGCGCGTGTCGTGACCGGCTACCAGGGTGGCGAGCTCAACCCCTCGGGCAACTACATCCAGGTTCGCCAGTTCGATGCCCATGCCTGGGTCGAGTACTGGCAACCCGGGACCGGCTGGCGCAGCGTCGACCCGACCTTCCAGGTCGCTCCCGAGCGCATCGAGCAGGGCCTGCAGGAGGCGTTGAGCGAAGAGGACGGTTTTCTCGACGACCAACCCTTCTCGCCGCTGCGTTACCGGGAACTGGCCTGGCTCAACCAGTTGCGCCTGAGCTGGGAGCGTCTCAACTACGGTTGGCAGCGCTGGGTGCTGGGTTATCAGGGGGAGCAACAGCTCAGCCTGCTGCAGAGCTGGTTCGGCAGTCTCGACTGGCAGCGTCTCGCCCTGGCGCTGGTCGGGGGTGGTGCGGTGCTGCTCGGCCTGCTGGCCCTGTGGCTGCTCAAGCCCTGGCACCAGCGGCGTGACCCTCTGCGTCAGGTGCTGCGACGGTTCGAGCGTCTGCTGGCACGGCATGGCGTGCATCGGCAGGCCGGCGAGGGCATGCGTGCCTTCGCCCGGCGCGCCAGCCAGGAACTGCCGGCGCAGGCGGCGCAGATCCAGGCGTTCGCCGCGTGTTTCGAGCGCCAGCAGTACGCCGGCCAGGCCGTGGCGCCGGCCGCGCTGCGTCAGGCGCTGGGTAAGTTGCGCCAGGCGTTGCCCTGGCGCTGGCTGAATTAGGATTTTTCGGGCGCGACGGGTTTGTTGGTCGTCACCCTGAGCGTCAAGGAGTAGCGAGCATGAGCGATCTGATCGAGCGCAGCCTGCAACGTGTGCTGGCCTTGCAGGTACGGCTATATGCCTGCCAGGCCCGCCTGAGCGGATTCACCGACGCCGAGGCGTTGCACGACCTGCGCATCACCTTGCGCCAGCTGCGCAGCCTGCTGCGCCCCATGCGCGGCCTGGCGACGGTGGATGCCCTGGAGCAGGCCGCCGCGGTACTGGGCCGGCTGACCGGTCCCTTGCGCGATCGCGAGGTGTTGATGGCCGAACTCGAGCGCATGGGCCGGACCGACTTGCTCGCCTTTGACCAGGAGGCACATGCCAGGGCTTTTGCGGCAGTGGCCAGCAGTCGTGAACTGGCCGAACTGATCGCCTTGCTCGACAACTGGCCGGTTGCCTGGCGCGAGGCAGCACGGCGTGGCCAGCTGCGTAGCGTCAGCAAACGCATCCAGCGTCGCCTGCGGCGTCAGCAGGCGCAGCTGGCGCAGGCCCTGCGTGATCCTGCGCACGACCGCCATCGCCTGCGCCTGCTGATCAAGCGGGTGCGCTACGCGGGCGAGACCTATCCCTTGCAGAGCGGCCTGGACAGGGCGGCGCTGGCGCGGCTCAGGCGCGCCCAGAGCGCGCTGGGCGACTGGCACGACCACCTGCAGTGGCTGGCGCAGAGCGAGGTGATCGAGGCGCTGCATCCCTGCCGGGAGGCCTGGCTGCAGGGGCAGCTGGCTGCCGAGGAGCGTGCGGACGGGGCCCTGATCGCGTTGTTCGGCGACTTTCCCCTGAGCGAATGAGGCGACATTTTCGCCGGCAATATGACCGAATCGGCATCTTGCCGGCCTATCTTCCAGGCTGCGCCATCCCCTAAGATCATCGCCCTTGATGACGCGCGAGGTCCGTATGACGCTTTTGCAATTGCTCGACGCGGTGCGCCGCGATCCCGATGCCGTGGTGATACCGGCCGAATGGGGCCAGGGGCGTGCCAGTTTCGGTGGCCTGGTCGCCGCCCTGGCGTTCGAGGCCATGCGTGCCAAGGTCCCGCAAGGGCGCCCGGTGCGTTCGCTGGCGATCACCTTCGTCGGTCCCGTCGCCCCGCACGTGCCGGTGAGCTTCCAGGCGGAAGTGCTGCGCGAGGGCAAGGCCGTCAGCCAGATGCTCCTGCGCGCGGTCCAGGATGGCCAGGTGGTGACGGTGGTGCAGGGCAGCTTTGGCGCGTCGCGTGCCTCCGCGGTCGACGTGGCGGCGCTGGCAGCCCCGGAGATCACGCCGGTCGAGCAGTGCCAGGAGTTGCCTTACGTGCCGGGCGTGACGCCGGAATTCACCCGTTACCTGGCCATGCGCTGGGGCATTGGCGGCATGCCGTTCAGCAACAATCCTTCGCGGCAGATGGGCGGCTGGGTGCGCCTGCGCGGCGAGCAGGCGGCCCAGCCGCTGGACGAGGCCTACCTGCTGGCGCTGGTCGACGCCTGGCCGCCGGCGGTACTGCCACACCTGAGCAGCCCGGCGCCCGGTAGCTCGCTGACCTGGACGATCGAGTTCGTCCAGCCTTTGCAGGCGCTGACGACCGAGCAGTGGTGCCTGTACCGCGCCGAGATCGAGCATGCACGCGATGGCTATGGGCATGTCGCCGCAGCCATGTGGAGCCCGGCGGGCGACCTGCTGGCGCTGAGCCGGCAGACGGTGACGGTGTTCGGCTGAGCGGCCTCAGTCGACGGCCTGGGCGGTGCGGTTACGGCCCTCTGCCTTGGCCCGGTACAGCGCGCTGTCGGCGCGCGCCAGCACACCTTCCAGAGGCTCCGCGGGGCGGCGCTCGGCCAGGCCGATGCTCAGCGTGATGCCCAGTTGCTGGCCGTCGGCGCCGTTCAGGGCCAGTGCCTCGGCACTCAGGCGCAGACGCTCGGCCACCTGCAGGGCATCGCAACGGTCGGTCTGGGTCAGCAGGGCGGCGAACTCCTCGCCGCCGAGGCGGCCGATGATGTCCACTTCACGCAGCACCTGGCGCAGCAACTCGCCCAGGCGGGCGAGGGCCTCGTCGCCGCTCTGGTGGCCGTGGTTGTCGTTGATCGCCTTGAAATGGTCGATGTCGAGCATCAGCAGGGTACAGGGCTGGTCGAAGCGTTCGGCGCTCTTGAACAGCTCGCCGGCGCGCTGCAGGAACGCGTGGCGGTTGTTCAGGCCGGTGAGCGCATCGGTGGTGGCCAGCACCAGCAGCTCCTGTTCCATCTGCTTGCGCAGGCTGATGTCGTAGCTCCAGATCAGCAACGCAGGCCTGCCGTGATACTCCAGCACGCGTCCCGAGACCACGCCCCAGTAAGGTTCGGCTCCGGCCAACTGGGTCTCCCAGCCGTCCAGGCGCTGGCGGGCCTGCAAGGCCTCGCTGAAATGCACGGCCTCGCGGGCGTTGCTGAACAGGCGACTCAGCGAGAAGTCGCTGCTGGCATCGAGCTCCAGGCGCTCGCGCAGCCGCTGGTTGACGAAATGCACCTGCTTGCCGTCGTCGCTGATCAGCGCCACGTCACTGGGGCTGGTGTCGAGGATCTGCCGCAGCAGCGCCTGGCCCTCGCTGAGCTCGGCGGTGCGTTCGCTGACGCGTTGTTCCAGGTGCTGGTTGAGCTCGGCCAGGTTGTGCGACAGCATGCGCGCCTTGCGGTAGTCGCTGACCAGGCGCGACACCAGCAGGGCGCCGCCGAGCAGAAGGCCGAGCAGTGTCCAGCCCAGGCCGATGAAGCAGCGGTGCAGGAGCTGGCGCTTGGCGTCGATCTTGTTGGCCAGGGAAATCTTGCTGGCCACCATCACCTCGTGCATCGGCTTGAGCAGCTGCGGCAGGCGTTGATGGATTTCCTCGGCCAGTTGCCGGACACCCTGCGGGTCACCCCAACGCGCGCGTGCATCCCAGTCGCGGCTCAGGCCGATGATCTGATCGAGCGTGCCCTGGGTGATCGACTGCGACTCGGGCAGGAAGTCGAACAGATGGTGGCGTTCCAGTGACTGGGTCAGGCTGCGCAGCACCTGGATGCGCACCACCAGATCGTCGCTGTCCAGCTCACCCTTGCGCAGGCTGTGCGCCGCGTCGAGCAAGTGGTTCATCTCGTTGTCGATCTGGTACGCCTGCCAGAGCTCGTTGTGCAGCGTCGGCAGGGCCAGTTGGCGTGCCTGCTCCTGCACCAGCCAGAGCGAGCCGAGCGTGACCAGTGCCATGGCCAGCACCAGGGTGATCAGGGCGGACAGTTTCAGGCGGTGACGGGAGGGCGAAACGGGGGGCGTTGCAATCGAACTCATTCGACGTGAATCTCGCTGAGCTGCCAGACGGAGCGGTTGTAGAACACCTGTTGGTGCAGTTCGGGGTAGTCGTCGAGCGGATAGATGAGGTACAGCGGCCCGAGGTCGCGGATGGAGAGGAACTGGCCGTCGCGCTGGTAGGCGATCAACGGCTGGTAGCGCTGGATATCGGCCGCCGGGATCACCACCGAGTAGTGATTGAGCGAGCGGGTGTACACCGGCCTGTCGTGCGTTTCTTCATCCATGGATTGCAGCAGCCACGGCAGGGACACGCCCATCCACAGCTGCTCCTTGCCGCTGGCGTCACGCAGGCGAATGGTGCTCTGCGGGAAACGCTGCAACTGGTGCAGGGTGAAACTCTGCTGGCGGCCGTCGGCCAGGTACAGGCGCAGTGCCGTCCGGTCCTGCGGGTAGGGAACGGGCTCCGCCTTGACCGCGGTCAGACAGAAAAACGTCACGCAACATGTGACAATAAAATGTCGTGACATAAAAAAGCGGCTGCCATCGGTCAATATATTGTCGATGCTATCGTGGTTTAGCCTGGGCGCCTGAATTGGCCCGACGAACGGAGGCGCGCGGATTCAGGGCGTTGCCTGGCTCGCGCCGGCATGGCGACGCAGGACGAAGGCGGCGCGCAGGCCGATGCCGGCCAGAGCCAGGGCCAGCGCGCTGGGCTGGCAGGCGGCCGTCACCAGCAGGGCCACGGCGAGCAGCAGCAGGCACGCCGCCAATTGCTGAATGGCGCGGGCGGTGCTGTACGGGGCAAGCAGAAGGGCGCTCATGTTGCATTCCTCGGGGGGTTGCAACCAGTCTATGAGCGCTCCGGCGCGGGCGACGAATCGTTTCTGGCTATGACCGGCATAGCCTCCAGCGACCCTACAGCTTGAGCTGGCGGATCGCCTGGTTGAGCTGGGCCGCCAATGTGGCCAGTTGCTGGCTGGTGGCTGCCGATTCCAGCGTCTGGCCAACAGTCTGCTCGGTGACGTCGCGGATGCCGACGACCGAGCGGCTCATTTCCTCGGCCACCTGGCTCTGCTGCGCAGCTGCCACGGCGATCTGCGTGTTGCTGTCACGCATCAGGGCCACGGCGGCGGTGATCGCTTCCAGCGACTCTCCGGCTTCCTGTGCCAGCTGCACGCACTGGTTGGCGTTCTCCGAGCTCTCGCGCATGAATTCCACGGCGTCACGGGTGCCGCCTTGCAGGTTGCCGATCATCTGGGTGATCTCGTCGGTGGAGTCCTGTACGCGCTTGGCCAGGTTGCGCACCTCGTCGGCGACCACGGCGAAGCCGCGACCCATTTCGCCAGCGCGGGCAGCCTCGATGGCCGCATTGAGGGCGAGCAGGTTGGTCTGTTCGGCGATGCCATGAATGACGCCGACCACGCGACTGATGTGCTGGCTATCCTCGGCCAGGCGCTCGATGCTGCCGGCGCTCTGGCGCACGCCCTGGGAGAGGGCGGCGATGGACTGCTCCACGCGTTCGACCACCTGCTGGCCGGCGCGTGCCAGCTGGTCGGCGCTGAGCGACTGGTCGCGGGTCGTGCCGGCGTGATCGGCGATGTGCTGCACGGTCGCCGACATTTCGTTGATCGCCGTGGCGGCCTGGTCGGTTTCGCTCTGCTGGCTGAGCATGCCCTGGCGTACCGCGCCCATGCGCTGGGCCATGTTGCGCGTGCCGCTGTCGAGTTCGCTGGCGACCTGGCCGACGGTGCCGACCACACGCTGGTAGCCGGCCTGCATGGCGTTGAAGGCGGCAGCCATCTGGCCGACCTCGTCGCGGCTGTCCAGCGGTACGCGCAATGACAGGTCGCCGCTGCGTTCTGCCTGCAGCATCACGTCCTTGAGGGTGTTGAGGTGGCTGAGCAGGAAGCGGATCAGCAACTGCGAGGCCGCCAGCAACAGCAGCATGAGCACCGCCACCGCCAGGGCATAGGACAGCGCGTGCTCGGTGAACAGGTCGAACAGGCTCGGCGCCCGCGCCACTACGGCGAGGTTGCGTCCGTCGGCGAGCGAAACCCGCTGCGCGCCAACCGCTGGCATGCTGTCGAACCAGGTGTCGTGTTTCAGCACCTGCCAGCCGCTGGCATCGGCCGCACCCTGGGCATTCGCCAGCGAGGCATCGCCTTGCAGTGTCTGGATATTGCCGGAGCTGGGCAGTGTCGCCTGCTGCGGCCACTGCTGAAGCAGACGTGCCTGGGCGCTGGCTGCCTGGCGCGCATCGAGGCTGCGGGCCGCCTGCTCGGTGTGCAGGGCGAACAGCACCAGCATCAGGCTGATGACGAATGCGACGGCGTTGACCGCCCAGAATTTGTACTTGAGAGAAAGATCGCTGATCCAGGCGCCCATGCTGTCGTTATCCGTTTCGCTGCGTTCACTATTGGCTATGTGCCAGTAGTATGCCTTGGGGCAAGGTCAGAGTCTTGACGTCAATCAAGAGTCCGTGCTGCCACTCTCCAGTATGGTCGGCATGGCGAAGAATGCCCGTGCGCATGCCGTCGACTGTGCCGCCAGCTGCTGTTCGCTCTGGCCACGATGCAGTGCCACTTCGCGCAGGACCTCGCCGAGGTAGGCCGGCTCGTTGCGCCCGCTCCTGGGCTTGGGCCGCAGGCTGCGTGGCAGCAGGAAGGGGGCATCGGTCTCCAGCATCAGGCGCTCGGCGGGGATGTCCTTGAGCAATGGATGCAGATGGGTGCCACGGCGTTCGTCGCAGACCCAGCCGGTGATGCCGATGTGCAGGTCGAGGTCGAGATAGGCATAGAGGGCACGGCGCTCGCCGGTAAAGCAGTGCACCACCGCAGCGGGCAACTGGTCACGATAGCCGCGCAGAATATCCAGCAGGCGCTGGCTGGCTTCGCGCTCGTGCAGGAACACCGGCATCCGCAGTTCCACCGCCAGCGCCAGCTGTTCTTCCAGGACCTTCTCCTGGATGGGCCGGGGTGAAAAGTCGCGGTCGAAATCCAGGCCGCATTCGCCGACGGCACGGACCTCGGGCTCGTTCAGCAGTGCTTTCAGGGCGGTGCTGCTGGTCGTGCTCCAGCTGCTGGCATCGTGCGGGTGGATGCCGGCCGTGCTGAACAGTCGCTGGCCGCTGGCGTCCAGCTGTCGGCAAAGTGCCAGGCTGGCCTCGCTTTCCTTCAGACTGGTGCCGGTCAGCACCATCTGGCAGACGCCGGCTGCAGAGGCGCGCTCGAGCAGCGCCTCGGCCTGGGCGGCCAGGCTGGGGTGGGTGAGATTGACGGCGATGTCGACGAGTTGCATGGTGCCACCTGATTAGCGCGAGGGGGGCAGAATAGCAGACGCCATCCGTTCGTCAGGAAGTCGATTGAAAACAACGGCTTGGTAGTTGTTTTCAGGACCGGCGGAGGGGCATGGGCTGGCGTGGCGGGGCTCGCCTGTGCCAATCTCCGCGCCCCCGTGTCGGCCCAGGGAACTTGTTTGGCAGCTTCGCAGTCAGTTGCCGTCTGTCGCGCATCCGCGAGCAGCAGATCAAGCACCCCCGCGAGGCTTCGCTGGCCTGCTGCCATTGTTGGAGAGTCGATGTCGCGATTGCTGCTGATCCTGTGCCTGCTGGTCGCGCTGCCGCTGCCGGTCAGCGCACGCCTGGCAGGCCCGCCCGAGGTCGGCAGCCAGACGCGCAGCGCCCGTGACCTGTCGGCGATTCGCGCCAGCGGCGAGCTGCGCGTCCTGGTCAATCAGAGCCGCAACAGTTCGGGTCTGGTGAAAGGGCAGAGCATCGGTGTCGAGTACCACCGTTTGCGCGCGTTCGAGCAGTACCTCAATCGCAACGCCCGCGACGGGCGCAGCATCACCCTGAAGATCGTCCCCAAGGCCAAGGACCAGTTGCTTGGCGCCCTGCAGCGCGGCGAGGGCGATCTCGTCGCCCCCGGGGAGCTGCTCAGCGTGCGCGCCGGTCATGACGTCAGCGCCAGTGCCGCGATTCGCCGTCAGGTACCGCTGGTGCTGGTGTCCAAGCAGGGCAACCGGCATTACCGCAGCCTCGAACAGCTGGCCGGGCGCAGTCTTTCGCTGCCGGCGGGCAGTGCGGTCGGCGAGGCGCTGCGGCGGATCAATCAGCAACTGGCGGAGCGCAAGCTGCCGCCCATCGTGGTCGAGTGGGTCGACCCCAGCCTGGCGGTCGAGGACGTTCTGGAAATGGTCCAGGCCGGCATCTTCGAACGCACGGCGGTGGAGCTGCCGATCGCCGAGCGTTGGGCCAAGGTGATGCCCAGGCTGCGTGTCGACAAGCACCTGGTGCTGGCGCGTGACGGCGAGATGAAGTGGTTCGTGCGCCCCGACGCGCCGATGCTGCGCGCCAGTATCGACCGCTTCTTCAGCAGCTATCAGGCCCCGGCCGATCAGGACAGTGCCTTCCAGCGCGTCTATCGGCGCCTGTACAAGGTGCATTCGCCCCTGGGGCGAACCGAGCGCCAGCGTCTGGAGAAGGTGCGCCCGGTATTGCAGAAACATGCCGAGCAGCAGGGCTTCGACTGGCTGCTGCTGGCGGCGCTGGCATTCAAGGAGTCGACCCTCAATCCTGCGGCGCGCGGTGCCAGCGGGGCGACCGGGCTGATGCAGATCACGCCGGCGGCGGCGCGCAGCGTCGGCGTCAGCAACATCACGCAGGTCGACGCCAACGTCCAGGCCAGCAGCAAGTACCTGGCGATGATTCGGCGCAACTTCTTCAACAGCCCGCAGCTCAACGAGCGTGAGCGCATGGCCTTCGTCCTGGCGGGATACAACCTCGGGCCGCAACGGGTGCAGAGCCTGCGGGCGGAAGCGCGTCGGCGTGGCCTCAATCCCAATCAGTGGTTCTTCCAGGTCGAGCGGGTGGCCATGGAGCAGATGGGGATGGGGGTCGTGAGCTATGTGAACTCGGTGAATAAGTACTACCTTGCTTATGACCGCGAGCGCTATTTGCTCGAACCGCAAGGACAGCGTCTGACGGTTAAATAGGTATCTATTTTTTCGATTATCGTTAGCGGTATTTTGCGATTTTTAAATCGAATAAATTGGATATTCTGTGCGCCATCTACCTCACACATCAAAGGAAGCCTTGCAATGAACAACCTGATCAAGAGCATCACCGCCAGCCAGGCCGGCATGGGTATCACCATTCTGCGCGTGATCGCCGGCCTCACCTTCGCCGCGCATGGTTCGCAGAAGCTGTTCGGCTGGTTCGGCGGCTATGGTCTGGCCGGTGTCGCGCAGTGGATGGAAAGCATCGGTCTGGCGCCGGGCTACCTGATGGCGCTGATGGCCGGTAGCGCCGAATTCTTCGGCGGTGTGGCACTGATCATCGGCCTGCTGGTGCGTCCGGCAGCTGCGGTGCTGGCGGTGACCATGCTGGTGGCGATCTTCAGCGTGCACCTGGCCAATGGCTTCTTCATGAGCAACAACGGCTACGAGTTCGCCCTGGCGCTGCTGGCGATCAGCATCGCGCTGGTGTTCGAAGGTGCCGGCAAGCTGTCGGTCGACGGCAAGATCGCTGGCTGATTCGCTTCCGCAGCAACAGGAAGGCCCGCCAATGCGGGCCTTCTTGCGTTCAGCGCCGGGCGATCATGCTGCCGGCGCTTGCTCGGCCTTCTTCTCCTGCGCGGCGACCTGCTGCGCCAGTTCGATCATCTGCTCGCGCATCCAGCGGTTGGCCGGGTCCTGGTCGGTGCTTTCATGCCAGTACAGGTGCGTTTCCAGTGCCGGCACGTCGCCCACCGGCAAGGTCACATGGTGCAGGTTGTGGCGGCGGGCGAAGCGCTCCGGCACGGTCATCACCATATCGGTCTGCTGCATCACGCTGCTGGCCATCAGGTAGTGCTGCGAGCGCAGGGCGATCTTGCGCTGAATCCCCATCTTGCCCAGGGCCAGGTCGACATAGCCGAGGCCGCTGCGGCGGCTGGAGATGTGGATGTGGGTCAGCGACAGGTATTCGTCGAGGCTGATCTTCTCCTTGGCCAGCGGGTGGCCAGGGCGCATGGCGCAGACGTAGCGGTCATCCAGCAGCTTGACGTGGCGCACCTGCGGGTCGGTGTTGAGAGGGGCGTCGACGGCGAAGTCCAGGCGCCCGGCGGCCAGCTCCTTGGTGGTTTCGCGGCGCTTGGCCAGGAAACTCTCGATGCACACGCTCGGCGCCAGGCGACGCAGGCGCTGGAACAGCGGCGGCAGGAGAATCTGCTCGGAGAGGTCGGTCATGCTGATGCGGTAGGTCTTGCCGGCCTGCTGCGGGTTGAAGGTGCGGCTCTCCTGCACCGACACGCGCAGCAGCTGCAGAGCGTTGCGCACCGGACCGATGATGTTCTGCGCCATCGGCGTGGGCACCATGCCCTGGGCGGTGCGCACGAACAGCGGGTCGTTGAAGGTTTCGCGCAGGCGGGCGAGGGCGTTGGAAACCGCCGGCTGGGTGATGCCGACGATCTGTCCGGCACGTGTCAGATTGGCCTCGGTGTAGATGGCGTCGAAGACGATGAAGAGGTTGAGATCCACCTTGGTCAAGTTCATGCCGCAAGCACTCCAGGGCTGTCGATATCAATCGATCATATATCGGTTATGAATGTTCATACACGCTGAAAATAGGTTAGATAAATCTTAAGCGCTGTTCTAGCATCATTTCCACACCGACATCACACCCGATCCGCCAGAAGGTATTGCCCATGGATTTCGCCTATTCCCCGAAGGTTCAAGAGCTGCGTGAGCGCGTCAGCGCATTCATGGAAGCGCACGTCTATCCGGCCGAAGCGGTATTCGAGCAGCAGGTGGCCGAAGGTGACCGCTGGCAGCCGACCGCGATCATGGAAGAGCTGAAGAACAAGGCCAAGGCCGAGGGATTGTGGAACCTGTTCCTGCCCGAGTCGGACTACGGCGCCGGCCTGACCAACACCGAATACGCACCGCTGGCGGAAATCATGGGCCGTTCGCTGATCGGCCCGGAGCCCTTCAACTGCGCGGCGCCGGACACCGGCAACATGGAAGTCCTGGTGCGCTACGGCAGCGAGGCGCAGAAGCGGCAATGGCTGGAGCCGCTGCTGTCCGGCGAGATCCGCTCCGCGTTCGCCATGACCGAGCCGGGGGTGGCCTCGTCGGACGCCACCAACATGCAGGCCAATGCGCGTCGCGAGGGCGACGAGTGGGTCATCAACGGGCGCAAGTGGTGGACGTCCGGCGCCTGCGACCCACGCTGCAAGGTGATGATCTTCATGGGCCTGACCAACCCGGACGCGCCGCGCCATCAGCAGCACTCGATGATCCTGGTGCCGATGGACGCGCCCGGCGTGACGGTACTGCGGCCGCTGCCGGTGTTCGGCTATGACGACGCCCCGCACGGCCATGCCGAGGTGCTGTTCGAGAACGTGCGGGTGCCTTACGACAGCGTGCTGCTGGGCGAGGGGCGCGGCTTCGAGATCGCTCAGGGCCGCCTCGGCCCGGGCCGTATCCACCACTGCATGCGTTCGATCGGCATGGCCGAGCGCGCCCTGGAACTGATGTGCAAGCGCGCCGTGAGCCGTACGGCGTTCGGCAAGCCGCTGGCCCGCCTGGGTGGCAACATCGATCACATCGCCGATTCGCGCATGGAGATCAACCAGGCGCGCCTGTTGACGCTGAACGCGGCCTACATGATGGACACGGTGGGCAACAAGATCGCCGCCAGCGAGATCGCCCAGATCAAGGTTGTCGCGCCCAACGTGGCGCTCAAGGTGATCGACCGGGCGATCCAGATGCACGGTGGCGCCGGGGTCTCCAACGACTTCCCGCTGGCCTACTGGTACGCCATGCAGCGTACCCTGCGCCTGGCGGACGGTCCGGATGAAGTGCACCGTGCGGCGATCGGCAAGTACGAGATCGGCAAGTACGTGCCGCGCGAAATGATGAAAGCCAGCCGCTGAATCAGCCGCTGTAGATGAAGAGGCCCGCATTCTGCGGGCCTCTGCGTTTGCGCCTCAGGGCAGGCGGTCTTCGGCTGGCTGGGTCTGGCCCAGCCAGCCGAGGCGCATGTGCAGTTGCGCGGCGAAATGACGGGCTGCCAGCTCGTCCTGGAACGTCAGCGCGCGACGGCCGAGGCGTACCTGCCAGAGGCGTTGACCCTGGCGCTCGATGAGTTCTATGCAGACGTCAGGCATCGCGACTCCTGGCTAGTCGATGGCCTTCCGGTCGCGTGTCTTGAGCAGGGAAAGCAACACGCCGCCGGCCAGCAAGCCCAAGGTTACGCCAAGTGAGAGCAGGGCGGGAACCTTGACCAGGTCATGCAGGAAGATCTTGCCGCCGATGTACATCAGCACCAGCGCCAGGGCGTACTTCAGATAGATGAAGCGGTGCATCAGTGCGGCCAGGGCAAAGTACAGCGCGCGCAGGCCGAGGATGGCGAAGATGTTCGAGGTGTAGACGATGAACGGGTCCTGCGAGATGGCCAGGACGGCGGGCACGCTGTCGACCGCGAACACCAGGTCGGCCAGTTCGATCAGCACCAGCGCCAGCAGCAGTGGCGTGGCGTAGAGCAGGGCTCTGCCGCTGGCCTGATCCTTCAGGCGCACCAGGAAGCGGCCGCTGTGCAGGTCGTCGGTGACGCGGATGCGCGTGCGCACGAAGCGCAGCAACGGGTTCTGCGCCAGGTCCGGGTGCGCCTCTTCATCGTTGCTGCGCAGCATCTTCACGCCGCTGAACAGCAGGAAGGCGCCGAACAGGTAGAGAATCCAGTCGAACTGCTGCACCAGCGCCGTGCCCAGGCCGATCATCAGTGCGCGCAGCACGATGACGCCGAGGATGCCCCAGAACAGCACGCGGTGCTGGTAGCGGCGGGGGATGTTGAAGTAGCCGAGGATCATCGCCATGACGAAGACGTTGTCCATCGACAGCGACTGCTCCACCAGGAAGCCGGTGTAGTACTCCATGGCCTTGGTGCCGCCGAGCTGCCACCAGATCCAGCCGCCGAAGGCAACGCCGACGCTGAAGTAGCCGGCGTACAGCAGCAGGCTTTCACTCACCTCGATTTCATGCTGGTCGCGGTGCAGCACGCCGAGGTCGAGTACCAGCAGGGCGATGATCAGCAGCAGGAAGGCCAGCCAGAACCAGCCGGGTGTGCCGAAGAGTGGGGATGTCAAAAAGGCGAGTAGAGCGTCCATGAGCCCTCCCTGTGTCTGCCTGAGTTGAAAGAAATCGACTCAGTGACTCCGACATCACGGTGAGCAGCTCACCGCCAGAGGGGCCCGGCGTCACGCGGAGCAAAGGCTAACGCCGCGCCGAGAAACTGCCAAGCCCCCTGACGAGGATTGTTGGCGTGGTCAGTAGACCCACACCTCGACGCGGCGATTGCGGATGCGCCCGCTGTCCTGGTCGTTGGCCGCTACCGGCAGTTCGCTGCCCAGGCCGGTGATCTCGCGGAACAGTACGCCCTGCTTGGCCAGTTCCCGACGTACGGCCATCGCCCGCAGCTTGGAGAGCAGTGCGGCGCGCTCGGGGTCGCTCTTGGGGTCGCCGAAGCCGACCAGTACCACCTTGTTCCGCAGCTTGTCGTGCTGCTTGAGGTAGTCCATGACCCGCTGCAGGTCACGGTAGGCCTTGTTGTCCAGGGTCGCGCTGCCTTCCTGGAAACGGAAGTTCACCGACAGACGCTGCGCCTGCTCGGCGAGCTGGCGGTAGTCGCTCGGCATCTGCGTTTCCGGGGTGACCTTGATCGCCTGCACGGTCTGGGCGATGAAGCCGGCGCTGTCGACGATCGCCTGGCCACGAGGGCTGTGCGCGAAGTCGATCAGTGCGCGGGCCCAGGGGTTTTCCAGTTGCGGATCGTTGTAGATGAACAGGCGGCGTGCGAGCGGGTAGTCCTCGGTGGCGATCAGCGAGGTGCTCGGCAGCATCGGATGCGATTCGCCCGCGGCCACGGCGATGGCCTTGGCCTGGCGAACGTAGGGCAGGCCGATGAAGCCGATGCCGTTGGGATCGCCGCTGACCAGGTCGGAGAGCTGGTTACTGGACTCGAAGCGCCGGGCGCTGGCGGCCAGCGCCCGGCCACCTGGCGCCAGGACCAGTTCCTTGAAGGTGTCGTAGGTGCCGGAGTTGTCGTCACGCGCGTAGGCCTGCACCTTGCCAGGCTTGCCGCCGAGGGCGGCCCAGTCGCTGATCTCGCCGGAGAACAGCTGGGCGATCTGCTCGACGCTGAGGGCGCTGATCGGGTTGCCGGGGTGGACGATGATCGCCAGGCCGTCGATGGCGATGATCTGTTCGCTCTGCGGGCTGTGCAGGTCGCCCAGGCTCGCCAGGCTGGCGGCTTCGCTGTCCTTGATCGGGCGGGACGAGGCGGCCAGGTCGGTACTGCCGTTCTGCAGCGAGGCGAAGCCGGTGCCGGAACCATGGGCCGCCACCTCGACGATCACGCTGCGGCCGTTGGCCTGACGGCCGACGATGCGCTGCTCGTTTTCCCGGGCGCCGGCTTCGCTGCGGATGTCGCGCAGCCCCTGGGCCTCGAACAGGCCCTTGACCAGTTCCGGACCGAGCTTGGCACCGATGGTGTTGGAGCCCTGGATGCGCAGGACCGGCTGGTTGCCCTGGGAAGCGGGCAGGGCGGCGAACACCGACAGGGGCAGGGCGTAGCAGATGAAACCGATGAGCAGCAGGGACAGGGTACGACCCCAGAGGTCGCGATCAGCGTAGGACAGGGCGCGCGGCATGCGGCAGGCACCTTCTAGTGGGTGGGAGAAAGTGTCGCGCAGAATAAGTCGATTGAATGACAGTCAGGTTACAGCGGGCCGCCGGGTGGCTCTGCACCGGGCTCCGCGGCGCCGCCGAGGAAGGTGATCTCGCAGCGGTTGCGGCCAAGCGCCTTGGCCTGGTAGAGCATGCGGTCGGCCGCCAGCAGCAGGCCGTCCAGGTCGCCGAAGGGTGGCCAGGCGACCACTGCCCCGATGCTCAGGGTGCAACTGATCGTCTGCCTGTCCAGCTGCACCTGGGTGTCGCCGAAGCGCTGGCGAATGCGTTCGGCGATTTCCCGTGCCTGTTCGAGGTCACAGCCGGGCAGCAGCAGGGCGAACTCCTCGCCACCGATGCGCGCCAGCAGTTCGTCCTTGCGCAGGCCGCTGCCCGCCAGGTTGGCGAAGGCCTTGAGGACCTGGTCGCCAGCGGCATGGCCATGGTTGTCGTTGATGCGCTTGAAATGGTCGATGTCCAGCATCAGCAACGCCAGGGGGCGCTGTTGCTGAGCCAGCAGACTCAGTTGTTCGCTGGCCTGCTCACGAAAGGCCCAGCGGTTGAGCAGGCTGCTCAGCTGGTCATGGCTGGCCAGGTAGCGCATGCGTTGCAGCAGTTCGTTGCGCGCCGACATCACACTGGCCACGGTCAGCGGTGCCAGGGCGATCAGCGACACGCCCAGGCGCAGCGACAGCAGCACCGGCCGTGAGTTGACGTCCAGCGGCGCCAGCGACAGGCCGTTCAGGGCGATCGACACCAGCACCCAGCCACTGGCCAGGAACGTCAGCAAGGCGGTGCTGAACAGTCGGTAGCTCAGGGCGCACCACAGCAACGCCGGCACCGGGAAGGCGACCACGCCGGGGCCGCCGATCAGCAGGCACAGCGCCGCGGAGACGAGCAGCCCGAGCAGTGGCAGGAGCTTGCGCGCCTGTTCGGCCGTCCACAGCGGGCGGCGCCGCCGCTCGGTGCGCACGGCCCGGCATGCGGGCAGGGTGAGCATGACCGGCAGGAACAGCATGTAGTTGACCAGCTCGGTCATGAACCAGAACACCCAGCCACCCATCGGCTTGCCGCCGTACAGCAGCGGGTCGGTGATTGCGCCGAAGCAGCCGGAGGCAGCGGCCGCCGCGACGATGGCCAGCACCAGGTAAGGCACCGAGGCGGGCGTGCGCAGGCTGCGATGACCGGCGTGCAGGCGCCTGAGCAGGAGGAAGCCGACGACCACCCCCGACAGGTTGCCGGCGCTCAGCAGCAGGGTCTGCTGCAGGCTGCTGCCGGCCAGCAGATCGGCCAGCAGATAGGCGCACAGCGCGCCGCACCAGCCGGCCGGACGAGCCAGGCGGGGAAACCGGACCAGGGCACCGAGCAGTACGGCGTTGGCCGGCCACAGCGCCGCCAGGTGGCCGATCGGGCGGGTGAGGATACCCAACAGGCAAGCACCGAGTACCAGCAGGCAAACCAGGGCTGCAACGCCCGCTGCGCAGTGGCGGGCGTCGGGAGGTGAGGTGGCGGAACTGCTCATGGCCGGACCCTCGAGATCGCCACCGGAGAAAATGATGGCGTTATCGAATTAGCCTAGCCTGCGTGGATCATTCAGCAATCTGCAGCCAGATCGGCGCGTGATCCGAAGGTTTCTCCATGCCACGCAGTTCGTAGTCGATACCGGCTTCGAGCAGGCGTGGTTGCAGCGCCTGGCTGGCGAGAATCACGTCGATGCGCAGGCCGCGCTTGGGTTCGTCCTCGAAACCGCGGCTGCGATAGTCGAACCAGCTGAAGCGGTCGTTCACCTCGGGGTTGAGGTGGCGGAAGCTGTCCACCAGGCCCCAGTTCTTCAGGGTCGCCAGCCACTCGCGCTCTTCCGGCAGGAAGCTGCACTTGCCGGTCTTCAGCCAGCGCAGGCGATTGGGTTCGCCGATGCCGATGTCGCAATCCTCGGGGCTGATGTTGATGTCGCCCATCACCACCAGCGCCTGCTGCGGATCGAAACCTTCCGTCAGCAGCTGCTGCAGGTCGGCGTAGAAGCGTTGCTTGGCCGGGAACTTCACGGGGTGGTCGCGGCTTTCGCCCTGGGGGAAGTAGCCGTTCATCACTGTGACCGGTTTGCCTGCGGCGTCGGCGAAGGTGGCGTAGATGAAACGTCGCTGGGCCTCCTCGTCATCGCCCGGGAAACCCTTGTGCAGGCTCAGCGGCTCCTGGCGCGAGAGCAGGGCGACGCCGTAGTGGCCCTTTTGCCCGTGGTAGTGCACGTGATAGCCGAGCTGACGGATCTCGGCCTCCGGGAACTGTTCATCGGACACCTTGGTTTCCTGCAGGCCGATCACGTCTGGCTGGTGTTTCTCGATCAGCGCCTGCAGTTGATGAGGGCGCGCGCGCAGGCCATTGATATTGAAAGAAACGATTTTCATGGGCAGCGGGTCCTGGGCAAAAGGCGATGCTAGCCGATCCTTCACGGCTGCGGCCAGCGCCTGGCGAGCATGGCATGGCGGTGCTAGGGTCTGTACGAAAAGTCAGCGGGCGAAGTCCGGGCCGTGCATCAACAGGCCGGAACGGACAGCGCCTGAGTCATCCGAGAACCATCTGGCCCACAACCTATAACAACAGAGGTCCGCCATGCCCCACAACGCTCCTGCAGAAGTGCGCATGCTCGATGGTGGTTACGCCCGTGAGGTGCGCTCGCTGCTCTACCATGCCTACCGCCACGAACCCACCTTCGGCTATCTGTTCGACGCGGATCGGCCGGGGTTCGATCAGCGCGTTCGCGCGACGATTCGCGAGCTGGTGCAGCAGCACTTTTCCGAGGACCTGCCGGCCATCGGCCTGCTGATCGACGATCGTCTGATCGGTGCGGCCCTGATCGCACCGCCGCAGCGGCGGCTGGACATCACCGAAAGCTGGAGCTGGCGCCTGCGCATGCTGCTGACCACCGGCTTCAGCTGCACCCGTCGCTATCTCGACTACCACGATGCCGTGCTCGCCTGCCTGCCGCCGGGTCCCTACCACGTATTGCCATTGCTCGGCGTTCATCCCGAGTTCCAGGGCCAGCACCGTGGTGAGCAGCTGCTCGAGGCGCTGCATGACTGGTGCGCGCAGGACAGCGGGTCGCAGGGGGTGGTGCTGGATACCGGGAACGCCAGGCACCTGGAGTTCTATCGCCGCCAGGGCTACGAGGAAATCGGTGAACTGGCGCTCGGCCCGGTGGTGGAGCACGTGTTCTTTCATCCCAACCCGCAGCCGGTGGTGCGCGCCAGCGCCTGAACCCCGGCTGTCTGCCCGGCACGCGACGGCTCTGGCTGGGGCTCTGCTCCGTGGTAGCATCCCCCGCCATGAGTGTATATGGACATATCAGGCGCAGCCTGGCGCTGTTGCTGATCAGTTCGGGGGCTTTCGCCGCGAACGAACTGGACGTACGGATTACCCCGAGCAACGCCGCTCTGAAAGCCAATATCGAAGGTTATGTCGGCAGCCTGGACGGGCGCGACCGGCAGGCATTGCGCCGTCTGCGGCGCATCGTCGAGGGCGAGGCCGACAAGGCCGCCCAGGCGCTGGGCTACTACCAGGCACGTATCCGCAGCCATGTTGACGACGGTGAGCCGCCGCGCCTGGTGCTGGAGGTCGAGCCCGGCGAGCGTGTACGCCTGCGCACCGTCGATATCCGAATCGAGGGGCCGGCGAGTGACCTGGCGGCCTTTCGCGTGCCCAGCGCCAGCCGTCTGCAGCCGGGCGCGGTGCTCAACCATGGGCGCTACGAGGATGCCAAGCGACTGATCCAGAACCAGGCCTCGCGCTATGGCTTCTTCGATGGCCGTTTTTCCCGGCAGAGTCTGCTGATCGACCCGGACGCCGGGGTGGCCGACATCGAGCTGGTGTTCGTCAGCGGGCCGCGCTACCGCCTGGGTGATCTCAGCTTCACTGGCGATTTCCCCTTCGACGAAGCGCTGCTGCGGCGCATGGCGCCGTTCGAGGCGGACACGCCCTACGACTCCGAACTGATCGCCGAGCTGTACCAGGCGTTGCAATCCAGCGGCTACTTCGAATCGGTACGGGTCGACGCCATCCCCACGCAGGCTGATCAGCAGCGCATTCCCGTCACGGTGGCACTGCAGGTGCGCGAGCCGCGCACCATGGGGCTGGGCCTGGGTTTCTCCACCGACGTCGGGCCGCGCCTGCGGGCCAACTGGACACGCCACTGGCGCAACCCGCAAGGGCATAGCTATGGCATAGAAAGCGAGTTGTCGGCGCCACGGCAGAACGTCGGGCTGTGGTACGACATACCGGGCGATCCGCCGCTGACGGACAAGCTGCGCCTGGCGGGTGGCTATCAGTACGAGGAACTGGCCAGCAAGGACAGCCTCAGCCGCCTGCTCACCCTGGGGCCGGAATGGCACAGCCAGCGCTCCGGAGGCTGGCAGCGGGTGCTCTCGGTCAAGTGGCAGCGCGAGGAGTATCGCCTGGGCGACGATTCCGGCCTCAGTACCCTGCTGATGCCGGGCGCCAGCTATTCGTTGCTGCGCAGCGACAACCGGCTCGATCCGAATCAGGGCTATCGCCTGCAGTTCGATCTGCGTGGCGCCGTGGACGGGGTGCTGTCCGACGCCAATGTGCTGCACGGCAACGTCATGCTCAAGGGGCTGACCACGCTGTTCGACAACCATCGCCTGCTCGGTCGCGTGCAGTTCGGCGGCACCGAGACCAACGGCTTCACCGCCGTGCCGCCGTCCTTGCGCTTCTTCGCCGGCGGCGACCAGAGCGTGCGGGGCTACGACTACCAGACCCTGTCGCCGGAGAACAACCAGGGCGACAAGATCGGCGGCCGCTACCTGTTCGCCGTCAGCGCCGAGTACCAGTACAGCCTCACGGACAAATGGCGCCTGGCGACCTTCATCGACCAGGGCAATGCCTTCAACTCGCTGGAGCTGCCAACGCTGAAGACCGGGGTCGGCTTCGGCGTGCGCTGGGTGTCGCCCGTCGGGCCGCTGCGCCTGGACCTGGCCCACGCCCTGGACGACGATGGCGACATCCGCCTGCATTTCTCCATGGGGCCCGAGCTATGACGCGGCGCCTGCTGAAAGGCCTGCTGGCCGCTTCACTGGGGCTGCTGCTGGTACTGGGCACCACGCTGGCGGGGCTGCTCGGTACGCAGGGAGGCAGTCGCTGGCTGCTGGCCCAAGTGCCGGGGCTCGAGGTCGAGCACTTCAGCGGTCGTCTGGGCGGCGCCTGGCAGGCTGAACGTGTGCGTTGGCAACAGGCGGATACGCAGCTGCAGTTGCAGCGAGTGGACTTCGCCTGGTCACCTTCCTGCCTGCTGCGCCTGACCCTGTGCCTCGACCGCGTGCATCTCAAGCAGGCCGCGCTGAGCGTGCCGCCGAGCGAGGCGAGCGCCGCACCGCTGCGCCTGCCGAGCCTGAAGTTGCCCCTGCGCCTGCAGCTCGGAGATGTCCGTCTGGGTGAGCTGCGCCTGGACGGACAGTCGCAGTTGACGGAGTTGCAGCTGATCGGCAACTGGAACGAGCAGGCCGTCGATCTGCAGCGCCTGACCTTGCAGCGTGACGAGCTGCAGCTGGAGGTCAGCGGTCAACTGACGCCACAGGGCGACTGGCCGCTGGCCCTGAGTGGTCGTCTGCAACTGCCGCAGATCGATGACAGGCCCTGGCAGGTCGCCTTGCAGGTGGCGGGCGAGCTGCAGGGCACCCTGCAACTCAGCGCAAACAGCAGCGGCTACCTGGATGCGCGCATTCAGGGCAAGGTGCAGGCGCTGGCCGAGCAGCTGCCGGCGGAACTGCATCTAAGCAGTCGCGAGTTCCAGGCCAGCAGCGCCTTGCCGGCGACCCTGCAGCTGCGCGACCTGGACCTGCAGGCCAGGGGCGACCTGGCTGCCGGCTATCGCATCGACGGCACGGCCAGCCTGCCGGCCGAGCAGGCGCCCATGCCGGTGCAGCTCAGCGGCCGCGTCGATGCCCAGGGGGCGAAGATCGACGCGCTGCGCATCCAGGCCGAGGAGCAGCATGTGCAGCTCGACGGCACACTGGACTGGAGCGACGTGTTCAGCATCGATGCGCGGCTGGACTGGCAGGACTTTCCCTGGCAGCGCCTCTACCCGCTGGACCAGCCGCCCCCGGTGGCGCTGCACCGCCTGCAGGCCGAGATGAGTTTCAGCGAGGGCAACTACCTGGGTAACTTCAGCGCACAGCTGCAGGGGCCGGCCGGTGAGTTCAGCCTGAGCAGCCCGGTCAGCGGCGATCTTGGCCAGGTCAGTCTGCCCCAGTTGCAGCTGGTGGCCGGGCAGGGACGAGCGGAGGGTGTGGTCAGGCTTGGCTTCGCCACGGGCATCGACTGGCAGGCGATGCTGCAGCTCAGCGAGTTCGATCCCGGCTACTGGCTGGCGGAGATGCCGGGCAGGCTGGCAGGCCCGCTGAACACCTCGGGGCGCTTCGCCGCGGACGTATTGCAGGCGCGCGCCGATATCGACCTCAACGGTCGTCTGCGCGGCCAGCCTGCGCAGCTTCAGGTGCAGGGGGCCGGGAGTGGCGAACACTGGCAGCTGGATCGGCTGTCGGTGCGCCTGGGCGACAATCGCATCAGCGGCCAGGGCGCGCTCGAGCAGCGCTTGCGTGGCCAGCTGGACCTGGCGTTGCCACGTCTCGGGCAGCTCTGGCCCGGCCTGCAGGGGCAGCTGCAGGGGCGCCTGGCGCTGGCCGGCAGCCGGCAGGCTGCACAGGGGCAGTTGGCCTTGACCGGGGAGCGGCTGGCATTCGGCGAGCCCAGCGTGCGTCGCCTGCAACTGGATGCGACGCTGGATGCCCGCCAGCAGGCGGACATCGCCTTGAACCTGCGGGGTATCCGCATTGGTGACACCCTGCTCGGGCGCTTGCAGGCCGAAGCGCGTGGCGACCTGCAACGCCAGGCGCTGCAGCTGGACCTGCAAGGGCCGTTGCTGACACTGGCGCTGGCGCTGGATGGCCGGCTCGGTGAGCAGGGCGACTGGCGAGGGCGTATCGCCAGCGGCCGTGTCCAGAGCGGTGGCCAGGACTGGCAGCTGCAACAGGCCGCCAGCCTGGAACGCCTGGCCAGCGGCCGGCTGAACCTGGGTGCACACTGCTGGCAGTCCGGTGCGGCCAGCCTGTGTGGTGGCCAGCAGCGGCTGATGCCGCAGCCCAGTCTCGACTGGCGCCTGCAGGACTTCCCACTGGCCAGCCTGCAACCCTGGCTGCCCGAGGATTTTGCCTGGCAAGGGCAGCTGGACGGCCGGCTCAAGGTCGATCTGCGCGAAAGCGGCCCCAATGGCGAGATCACCCTCGACGCCGGTGCCGGCACCCTGCGTATCCGGCAGCCGGAGCAGGAGCAGTGGCTGGATTTCCCCTATGACAGCCTGCGTCTGGAGAGCAGCCTGCGCCCGCAACGGGTCGACAGCCAGCTGCGTTTCCTCAGCGAGCGCCTGGGTGAGCTGTCGCTGCAGGCGCGGATCGACCCACGGCCGCAGAGCAAGCCGATCAGCGGCGAGTTCCGCCTGAGCGGCTTCGACCTGGCCGTGCTGCGCCCCTTCGTGCCGATGGCGGAAACACTCGAAGGCCGCCTGCAGGGCGCTGGCAGGCTGGCGGGCGGGTTGCTGGCGCCGCAGATCGATGGCCAGCTGCGTCTGGAGGGCGGTGCACTGGCCGGAAGCGCGTTGCCGGTGAGCCTCGAGGCACTGCAGGTACAGGCGCTGATCGCCGGTGAGCAGGTGCAGCTGTCCGGCAACTGGCGCAGTGGGGAGCAGGGCAGTGGCCTGCTGAACGGGCAACTGAACTGGGCCGCCGGGCTGAGCGCAGAGCTGACCCTGCAAGGCCAGCGCCTGCCGGTCAAGGTGGAGCCCTACGCCGAGCTGGAGGTCGAGCCCGACCTGCGCCTGCAGTTGCGCGAGCAGCATCTGGCCGTCAGCGGCAAGGTGGGCGTGCCGCGTGGCCTGATCAGCGTGCGTGAACTGCCGCCGTCCACGGTGAAGCTGTCCGGCGATGCCCGGGTGGTCGGTCGCGAGGAACCGCTGGCCGAGCAGGGCCTGGGCATCGCCATGGACGTCGACGTCGAGGTCGGCCAGGACAAGCTGGCCTTCAGCGGCTTTGGCCTGAGCGCCGATCTGCACGGCCGCATGCACATCGGCGACGACCTCGACACCCGTGGTGAACTGGACCTGGTCAATGGTCGCTACCGCGCCTACGGTCAGCGCCTGACCATCCGCCGCGCGCGCCTGCTGTTCACCGGGCCGATCGATCAGCCGTTCCTCGATGTCGAGGCGATTCGCCGCGTGGACAACGTGGTGGCCGGCATTCGCCTGTCCGGCAGTGCCGAACAACCCAGCACCACGGTATTCGCCGAGCCGGCCATGAGCCAGGAGCAGGCGTTGTCCTATCTGGTGCTGGGGCGGCCGATGGGGCAGGGCAGCGGCGACAACAACATGCTTGGTCAGGCGGCCCTGGCGCTGGGCCTGGCGGGTAGCAGTTCGCTGACCACCAGCCTGGCAGGCAGCCTGGGCATCAAGGACTTCCAGCTGGATACCGAGGGCAGCGGCCTGACCACCAGCGTGGTGGCCAGCGGCAACCTCACCGACCGCCTCAGCCTGCGCTATGGCGTGGGGGTGTTCGAGCCGGCCAACACCATCGCGCTGCGCTACGAGCTGACCCGCCGCCTGTATCTCGAGGCGGCCAGTGGCCTGGCCAGTTCGCTGGACCTGTTCTACCGGCGAGACTTCTGATTTTTGCTATATCCCTACATGCTCGCAGGTGTATCGGCCGCGCTTCTGCGCTAGTCTGGACGGATGGTCGGGCCGTGACCTGCCATTCGACAGGGCGCTCGTCAGCGTGCCGCCCAAGTCACCTATCCGCCCTTCAACTCCCTGAACGATAAGGAAAATTCCCATGGCGCAAGTCACTCTCAAAGGCAACCCGGTGCAGGTCGACGGCCAGCTGCCGCAAGCGGGCCAACAGGCTCCGGCCTTCAGCCTGGTCGCAGGCGACCTGAGCGACGTCACCCTGGCCAGCCTGGCCGGGAAACGCAAGGTGCTGAACATCTTCCCGAGTGTCGACACGCCGACCTGTGCGACCTCCGTGCGCACCTTCAACGCCGAAGCCGGCCAGCTGAACAACACCGTGGTGCTGTGCATCTCCGCTGACCTGCCGTTCGCCCAGGCGCGTTTCTGCGGTGCGGAAGGCCTGGAAAGCGTGGTCAACCTGTCCACCCTGCGCGGCGCCGGTTTCCTCAAGGATTACGGCGTGGCCATCGCCAGTGGCCCGCTGACCGGCCTGGCCGCGCGCGCCGTGGTGGTGCTCGACGAGAACGACAAGGTGCTGCACAGCGAGCTGGTTGGCGAGATCGCCGACGAGCCGAACTATGCCGCTGCCCTGGCCGTGCTGAAGTAAGTCGCCAGGCGTCACCTGAAAACGGCCTGCTCTGCAGGCCGTTTTCGTTGCTGCCGCATAAGGCGTCCGCCTTGCTGGCCAATCTCCGGCCAAGGCCGGACGCAAACAGTTGGTTACGTAAGCGCAGCGTAAATAGCCGGTAAATGGGCTTTGCTTGACGCGGGCGAGTGCTTATCGTGCCGACTCCCAGAAAAAGTGATCCCACGCCTGCCATGTCGAACGTTTCTCCATCCCCCTCGAATACCTCTCGCCAGTGGCTGATCGGCCTGGCACTGCTCGCTTTGTCGCTCGTGCTGCTGTGGTGGTTCTGGCCGAGCGAGCCACAGAAGCAGCAGATGGGGCGGGGCCGCTTCGGTGACACGGGCCCGGTCCCGGTGCGGGTGGCGCCGGTGGTGCAGGGTGACTTCGCCATCGAACTCAAGGCGCTCGGCACGGTGACCTCTTACAACACGGTCAACGTGCGTTCGCGCGTCGACGGCGAACTGGTCAAGGTGCTGTTCGAGGAGGGCCAGCAGGTCAAGGCTGGCGACCTGCTGGCAGTGATCGACCCGCGTCCTTATCAGGTGGCGCTGCAGCAGGCACAAGGCGCGTTGCAGGAAAACCAGGCGCAACTGAAGAATGCCGAACTGGACCTGCAGCGCTACAAGGGGCTCTACGCCGAAGACAGCATCGCCAAGCAGACCCTCGATACCCAGCAGGCGCTGGTCAACCAGTATCGTGGCAGCCTGCAGAGCAACCAGGCCGACGTGGCCACGGCCAGGCTGAACCTGGATTTCACCCAGATCCGCGCGCCCATCGCTGGACGCCTGGGGTTGCGCCAGCTGGACCTCGGCAACCTGGTCAGCAGCGGCGATACCACGCCGCTGGTGGTGATCACCCAGGCCGATCCGATCGCGGTGATCTTCACCATTCCCGAAGGGGATCTGCCGGCGGTGCTCAAGCGCCGCAACGAAGGCGCGACCCTGGCCGTCGAAGCCTGGGATCGCGGTGAGCGCCTGCGCCTGGCCGAGGGCGTGCTGGAGAGTCTGGACAACCAGATCGACACCGCCACCGGCACGGTCAAGCTCAAGGCGCGTTTCGCCAACGCCGAGCAGATGCTGTTCCCCAACCAGTTCGTCAACGTGCGCCTGCGCGTGGAAACCCGCGAGGCCGCCACCATCATTCCGTCGGCTGCCGTGCAATTCGGTACCCAGGGCACCTTCGTCTACGTGGTCGACAGCGACAGCAAGGTCAGTGTGCGCCAGGTGACGATCGCCGCCAGCGATGCCGAGCGCAGCATGGTGGCCGGAGGCGTTCAGCCCGGTGAGCGCCTGGTGCTCGAGGGCACCGACCGCCTGCGCGACGGCAGCCAGGTCGAGGTGATCGACGCCAGCGCCACGCAGGCCGGCGACGCGGCAGGCAAGGGCAAACCGGGCAAGGCCGCAGCGCGGAACGACGCATGAACATCTCGCGCCCGTTCATCCTGCGGCCGGTCGCCACCACGCTGCTGATGGTGGCGATCTTCCTCAGCGGCCTGATCGCCTATCGCCTGTTGCCGGTGTCGGCCCTGCCGGAAGTGGACTACCCGACCATCCGCGTGCTGACCCTCTATCCAGGCGCCAGCCCGGACGTGATGACCAGCGCGGTGACGGCGCCGCTGGAGCGCCAGTTCGGGCAGATGGCCGGCCTCAAGCAGATGTCCTCGACCAGCTCCGGCGGCGCCTCGGTGATCACCCTGCGCTTCAATCTGGAAGTGTCGCTGGCGGTGGCGGAGCAGGAGGTGCAGGCGGCGATCAACGCGGCGAGCAATCTGCTGCCCAGCGATCTGCCGGCGCCTCCGGTGTACAACAAGGTCAACCCGGCCGATACCCCGGTACTGACTCTGGCGGTCAGTTCGACCACGCTGCCGTTGCCGCAGATCAACGACCTGGTCGATACCCGCCTGGCGCAGAAACTGGCGCAGACCAGCGGCGTGGGCCTGGTGACCCTGGCCGGCGGGCAGCGTCCGGCGGTGCGCATCCGGGTCAATCCCGAGGCGCTGGCGGCCTATGGCCTGAGCCTGGCCGACGTGCGCACGCTGATCACCGCCAGCAACGTCAACCAGCCCAAGGGCAACTTCGACGGGCCGACGCGGGTTTCGCAGCTCGATGCCAACGACCAGCTGAAGTCGGTGGACGAGTACCGCGAGTTGATCCTCACCTACCAGGACGGCGCCGCGCTGCGCCTGAAGGACGTCGCCGAGATCGTCGATGGCGCCGAGAACGAGCGCCTGGCGGCCTGGGCCAATCGCAACCAGGCGGTGCTGGTCAACGTCCAGCGCCAGCCCGGCGCGAACGTGATCGACGTGGTCGACCGTATCCAGACGCTGCTGCCACACCTCACCGAAGGCCTGCCGGCAAGCGTCGAGGTCAAGGTGCTCACCGACCGCACGCAAACCATCCGCGCCGCCGTGCGCGACGTGCAGCACGAACTGCTGCTGGCCATCGCTCTGGTGGTGATGGTGACCTTCCTGTTCCTGCGCAAGCTGTCGGCGACCATCATCCCGTCCATCGTCGTGCCGCTGTCGCTGATCGGCACCTTCGCGGTGATGTACCTGGCCGGTTTCACCATCAACAACCTGACGCTGATGGCGCTGACCATCGCCACCGGTTTCGTGGTCGACGATGCCATCGTCATGCTGGAGAACATCGCCCGCCATCTGGAGGAGGGCGAGACGCCGCTGAACGCCGCGCTCAAGGGCGCCCGGCAGATCGGTTTCACCCTGGTCTCGCTGACCCTGTCGCTGATCGCCGTGCTGATTCCGCTGCTGTTCATGGCCGATGTCGTCGGCCGCCTGTTCCGCGAGTTCGCCATCACCCTGGCGGTGGCGATCCTGATTTCCCTGGTGGTGTCGCTGACCCTGACGCCGATGATGTGCGCACGCCTGCTCAAGGTGGAACGGCCCGAGCAGGAAGGGCGCTTCTACCACCTGGCGGGTGGCTTCATCGATGCCATGATCGAGCGCTACGGGGTGGGTCTGTCCTGGGTCTTGCGGCATCAGGCGCTGACCCTGCTGGTGGCCGTGGCGACCCTGGGCCTGACCGTGCTGCTCTACCTGGCGGTGCCCAAGGGCTTCTTCCCGGTGCAGGACACCGGCGTGATCCAGGGCATCTCCGAGGCGCCGCAGTCGGTGTCCTTCACTGCCATGAGCGAGCGCCAGCAGCGCCTGGCCGATGTGATCCTGCGTGATCCGGCGGTGGCCAGCCTGTCGTCGTCGATCGGCGTGGACGGCGACAACCCGACGCTCAACAGCGGGCGCCTGCTGATCAACCTGAAGACCCATGCCGAGCGCGATGTCACCGCCAGCGAGGTGATCGAGCGGCTGCGTCCGGAGCTGGCGAAGGTCCCCGGTATCGAGCTGTACATGCAGCCGGTGCAGGACCTGACCATCGAGGATCGCATCAGCCGGACCCAGTTCCAGTTCACCCTGGAGTCGCCGGACAACGACCTGCTGGAAACCTGGACACCGCGCCTGGTCGAGGCGCTGCGTGAACAGGAAGCGCTGACCGACGTCGCCAGCGACCTGCAGAACCGTGGCCTGCAGGTGTACCTGGACATCGACCGCGACGCCGCCGCGCGCCTCGGCATCAGCGTCGGCGATATCGACGATGCGCTGTACGACGCCTTCGGCCAGCGCCAGATCAGCACCATCTATACCCAGGCCAGTCAATACCGCGTGGTTCTGGAAAGCCGTGACGGCGGGCGTATCGGTCTGGCCGCGCTGCGCCAGATCCATGTACCTACCACGGATGGCCTGCAGGTGCCGCTGTCGTCCCTGGCGCACATCGAGGAGCGCCCGGCCAGCCTGCTGATCAACCACATCGGTCAGTTCCCCGCCGTGACCCTGTCGTTCAACCTGGCGCCCGGCGTTTCGCTCGGTGAAGCCGTGGCGGTGATCGAGCGCGTCGAGCAGGACATCGGCCTGCCGGGTGGCATCAACACCCAGTTCCAGGGGGCGGCCGAGGCATTCCGTGCGTCGCTGTCATCGACCCTGCTGCTGATCCTGGCGGCCATCGTCACCATGTACATCGTGCTCGGCGTGCTCTACGAGAGCTACATCCACCCGATCACCATTCTCTCCACGCTGCCGTCGGCCGGGGTCGGCGCCTTGCTGGCCCTGCTGCTCACCGGCAACGACCTGGGGCTGATCGCGATCATCGGCATCATCCTGCTGATCGGCATCGTCAAGAAGAACGCGATCATGATGATCGACTTCGCCCTGGAGGCCGAACGCAATCAGGGCATGGCGCCGCAGGACGCCATCTACCAGGCGGCCCTGCTGCGTTTCCGGCCGATCCTGATGACCACCCTGGCGGCGCTGTTCGGTGCCATTCCGCTGATGCTGGCCTCGGGCTCCGGTGCCGAGCTGCGCCAGCCGCTGGGTCTGGTGATGGTCGGCGGCCTGCTGCTCAGCCAGGTGCTGACGCTGTTCACCACGCCGGTGATCTATCTGTACTTCGATCGGCTGTCGCGCCGCTTCAGCGGGCGCAGCGGCGCCGGGGTGTCGGTATGAGCGGTGCCGGGCTTTTCCTCCCCTTTCTCGCTTGCGGGAGAGGGGCCGGGGGAGAGGGTGGGTATCGCGTCGCGTTGGTGACCCTCTCCCCAGCCCTCTCCCATGAATGGGAGAGGGAGCAGAGCGTGCGCCCATGAATCTTTCTGCCCCCTTCATCCGTCGCCCGGTGGCGACCTTGCTGCTGAGCCTGGCGATCATGCTGCTCGGTGGCGTCAGCTTCGGCCTGCTGCCGGTGGCGCCGCTGCCGCAGATGGACTTTCCGACCATCACCGTGCAGGCCAGCCTGCCTGGCGCCAGCCCGCAGATCATGGCCTCCACCGTGGCCACGCCGCTGGAACGCTCGCTCGGCAGCATTTCCGGCATCAGCCAGATGAACAGCCGCAGCAGCCAGGGCAGCACGCGGATCATGGTGCAGTTCGACCTGGACAAGGACATCAATACCGCGGCCCGCGAAGTACAGGCAGCGATCAACGCGGCCCGTGACCTGCTGCCCAGCGGCATGCGCACCATGCCCACCTACCGCAAGATCAACCCGTCGCAGGCACCGATCATGGTGCTTTCGCTGACCAGCCCGAACCTCGACAAGGGGCAGCTGTACGATGTGGCCTCGACCATCCTCGCGCAGAAGCTGGCGCAGGTCGGTGGCGTGGGTGAAGTCCAGGTCGGCGGCAGCTCCCTGCCTGCCGTGCGCGTGTCGCTGGAGCCGCGCCTGCTCGATCACTACGGCATCGCCCTCGACGAGGTGCGCCAGACCATCGCCTCCAGCAACGCGCTGCGTCCCAAGGGGGCGGTGGAGGACGAGCAGCGTCGCTGGCAGGTGCAGGCCAGCGACCAGCTGGCCAAGGCCGCCGACTACATCCCGATGATCATTCGCTATCAGGATGGTGCCGCCGTGCGCCTCGGCGACGTGGCCACGGTGACCGATGGCGTCGAGGACCGTTACAACAGCGGCTTCTACAATGACCGCGAGTCCGTGCTGCTGGTGATCAACCGGCAGAGCGGGGCGAACATCCTGCAGACCATCAGCGATATCCGCGAGCAACTGCCGGCGTTGCGCGAGGTGATCCCCGCCAGTGTCGAGCTGCAGGTGGCGATGGACCGTTCGCCGGTGATTCGCGCGACCCTGCATGAAGCCGAGCAGACCCTGCTGATCGCCGTCGGCCTGGTGATCCTGGTGGTGCTGGCGTTTCTCGGGCGCTGGCGGGCGGCGCTGATCCCGGCGCTGGCGGTACCGGTTTCGCTGATCGGCAGTTTCGCCGCGATGTACCTGTTGGGGTTCTCGCTCAACAACCTGTCGCTGATGGCGCTGATCATCGCCACCGGCCTGGTGGTGGACGATGCCATCGTGGTGCTGGAGAACATCGCCCGCCACATCCACGATGGCGAAACACCCATGGCGGCGGCCCTGAAGGGCACGCGCGAGGTCGGTTTCACCCTGCTGTCGATGAACCTGTCGTTGGTGGCGGTGTTCATTTCCATCCTGTTCATGGGCGGCATCGTCGAGCGCCTGTTCCGCGAGTTCTCCATCACCCTCGCGGTGGCGGTGGTGATCTCCCTGCTGGTGTCGCTGACCCTGACGCCGATGCTCTGCGCGCGCTGGCTCAGGGCCGAGGACGAACAGTCGCGCAGCCGCCTGCAGCAATGGGGCGACCGCGTGCAGAGCCGGGTGCTGGCCGTCTACGGGCGTACGCTGGACTGGGCCCTGCGCCATTCGCTGCTGATGCTGCTGAGCTTCATCGCCACCATCGCGCTCAACGTCTACCTGTTCGTCAGCATTCCCAAGACCTTCATGCCGCAGCAGGACACCGGCCAGCTGATCGGTTTCATCCGTGGCGACGACGGCCTGTCGTTCCAGGTCATGCAGCCGAAGATGGAGGCCTTCCGCAAGGCCGTGCTGGCCGACCCGGCGGTGGACAGCGTGGCGGGCTTCATCGGCGGCAGCGGTGGCATCAACAATGCGTTCATGATCGTGCGGCTCAAGGCCATCGGTGAACGCGGGTTGTCGTCGCAGGAGGTGATCAACCGCCTGCGCAGGGAAGTGCCCAAGGTGCCCGGTGGCCGCATGTTCCTCATGCCGGATCAGGACCTGCAGATCGGCGGGCGCGAAGGGCGCAGTTCGGAGACCGAATACATGCTCCTCTCCGATGACCTCGATGCGCTGCGCGAGTGGCTGCCCAAGGTGCGCGATGCATTGCGGGCGCTGCCCGAGCTGACCGACATCGATGCCAGCGAGAACGACGGCGCGCAGCAGATACGCCTGGTGGTCGACCGTGAGACGGCGAAACGCCTGGGCGTGGACATGGTCATGATCACCTCGGTGCTCAACAATGCCTTCAGCCAGCGCCAGGTGTCGACCATCTACGAAGCGCTCAACCAGTACAGCGTGGTCATGGAAATCGACCCGCGCTATGCGCAGTACCCCGAGGCGCTGGATCAGATCCAGCTGATCACCGCCGACGGCGCGCGCGTGCCGTTGTCCACCTTCGCCCACTGGGAACGCAGCCTGGAGGAAGACCGGGTCAACCACCAGGGGCAGTTCGCCTCCGAGAACATCGGTTTCGCCCTGAGCGAAGGCGTGAGCCTGGACCAGGCCAGCCGGGCGATCGACGATGCGGTGGCGCGGCTCGGCCTGCCCACCGAGGTGCAGGGCACCATGGGTGGTACGGGCGCCGCCTTCCAGCAGACCCAGGGCAACCAGCCGTTGATGATCCTGCTGGCGCTGGTGGTGGTGTACATCGTCCTCGGCGTGCTCTACGAGAGCTACGTGCATCCGCTGACCATCCTCTCCACGCTGCCTTCGGCCGGTGTCGGGGCCTTGCTGGCGTTGCAGCTGGTGGGGATGGAATTCAGCCTGATCTCCCTGCTGGGGCTGTTCCTGCTGATCGGTATCGTCAAGAAGAATGCCATTCTGATGGTCGACCTGGCGCTGCAACTCGAGCGCGGCGAACGGCTCGGCCCGCAGGAATCCATCCGCCAGGCCTGCCTGCTGCGCTTCAGGCCGATCCTGATGACCACGCTCGCCGCCATTCTCGGTGCCTTGCCCCTGGTGCTCGGCAGCGCCGAAGGCTCGGAGATGCGCCAGCCGCTGGGCATCACCATCGTCGGCGGCCTGGTTCTCAGCCAGTTGCTGACGCTCTACACCACCCCGGTGGTTTACCTCTATTTCGACCGCCTGCGCCATCGCGTCAATCGCTGGCGCGGCGTGCGTACCGATGCTTCGTTGGATAATCCGCTATGAAACCCGTCCAGTTCCCAGATGTTTTTCCTCCTGCTCGTGCGCTCCGGGCCGGGCGCCTGCCGCGTTCCTGCAGCCTGATCCTGCTGCTCGGGCTGCTGGCGGGCTGCGCCCTCGGCCCGGACTATCAGCGCCCCGAACTGACCACGCCGGTACAGTTCAAGCAGGTCGAGGGCTGGACCTCGGCGGCCCCGGCCGATGCCCTGGCGCGCGGCAACTGGTGGGCCCTGTACGGCGATGCCGAGCTGAACGCGCTGGTCGAGCGCCTGCAGCTGTCCAACCAGAACCTGGCGGCCGCCGAGGCTCAGTACCGCCAGGCGCGCGCGCTGGTGCGCGGCGCCCGGGCCAGCTTCTACCCGACACTGTCCGGTAGCGCCGGGGTCACGCGTTCGGGACAGGGCGCCTCGGGGACGAACAGCAGCACCAGCACATCGGGCATCAGCAAGAGCTATGACCTGAGCCTCAGCGCGGCGTGGGAGCTGGATATCTGGGGCAAGCTGCGCCGTGGCCTGGAGGCCAGCCGTGCCGAGTTCGAGGCCAGTGCCGCAGATCTCGCCGCCGCGCGCCTGAGCCTGCAGAGCGAACTGGTGCAGAACTACCTGCAACTGCGGGTGCTCGACGAGCAGTCGCGCCTGCTCGATGCCACGGTCGCCGCCTATGCGCGCTCGTTGCGTCTGACCGAGAACCAGTACCGCGCCGGCATCGTGCCGAAATCCGACGTGAGCCAGGCCACCACCCAGCTCAAGAGTACCCAGGCCCAGGCCATCGACCTGCAATGGCAACGCGCTCAGCTGGAGCATGCGATCGCCGTACTGGTGGGTGTCAGCCCGGCGCAGCTGTCGATCGCGCCACGCGAAAGCCTGCCGGCCTTGCCGGCGATACCGCTGGCGCTGCCCTCGCAACTGCTGGAGCGACGTCCGGACGTGGCGGCCGCCGAGCGCCGGGTGATGGCCGCCAACGCACAGATCGGCGTGGCCGAAGCAGCCTGGTTTCCCGATCTCAGCCTCTCCGCCACGGGCGGTTATCGCGGTAGCAGCTTCGCCGACTGGATCGAGGTGCCCAACCGCTTCTGGTCGCTTGGCCCACAGCTGGCACTGACCCTGTTCGACGGTGGCGCACGACGGGCCGAGCTGGAACGCAGCGAGGCCGCCTACGACCAGACCGTGGCCGAGTACCGCCAGGCCGTGCTGGACAGCTTCCGCGAAGTGGAGGACTACCTGGTGCAGCTGCGCGTGCTGGAGCAGGAGAGCGGGGTGCAGCAGGAAGCGCTGGATGCGGCGCGCGAAGCGCTGCGCCTGATCGAGAACCAGTACCGTGCCGGTACCGTGGACTACAACAGCGTGGTCACCGTGCAGGCGACGGCATTGAGCAACGAACGCTCGAACCTGACGCTACTGGGCAATCGCCTGCTGGCCAGCGTGCAGCTGATCGCGGCACTGGGCGGCGGCTGGCAGGTCGAACAGTTGCAGGAGCAGACGTCCTCGACTGACTGACGAGGCGCAGTAGCGGACGTGGCGGGAATCCGCCACGCCACTTTCGCATCACTTGTGCTGCTTGCGATTCACGGTCTGTGCGGCCTTGATCACGTCGCTGCCGATCACCGATTCGAACTGCTGCCACACCGGGCGCATGGCGTTGCGCCAGGCTTCGCGTTCCTCGCCGGTGAGGGTGATCACCTGGCTGCGGCCGGAGTCGATGATGCGCTGGCGATCGGTCTGGTTGGCGGCCTCCGCCTGCTGGTTCACCACGTAGGTCACTTCGTCGATGATGGCTTCCAGTTCGGTGCGGATGTGGTGCGGAATGCTGTACCAGAAGCGCGAGTTGCTCACCAGCATGTAGTCCAGCACACCATGGTTGGTTTCGCTGATGAAGGGTTGCACCTCGTGCAGCTGCTTGCTGTAGATGTTCGACCAGGGGTTCTCGGCGCCTTGTACCTGGCCACTCTTGAGCGCGTTGAAGACTTCGGCGAAGGGCAGTTTCTGGCTGCTCGCGCCGATCTGGCGGAACTGCGCCTCCAGCACCGCCGAAGGCTGAATGCGGAAGCTCAGGCCGTTGGCATCGCCTGGCGTGTGCAGCGCGCGGGTTGCCGAGAGCTGCTTCATGCCGTTGTGCCAGTAGGCCAGGCCGACGATGTTGTGATCTTCCATGGAGCGCAGTAGCTGGCGGCCCTTGGAGCGCTTCTGGAAGCGGTTGACCGCCTCGATGTCGTCGAACAGGAACGGCAGATCGAAGACCTGCAGTTGCTTGGTGTATTGCTCGAACTTGGCCAGCGACGGTGCCAGCAGCTGGACTTCGTCCTTCTGCAGGGCTTCGAGCTCGTTGGCGTCTCCATAGAGGCTGGAATTGGGGTAGACCTCGACCGTTACCTTGCCAGCCAGGCGTTCCTCGACCAGTTGCTTGAACAGCAGGGCGCCCTGGCCTTTGGGCGTGCCATCGGCAACGACGTGGGAGAACTTGATCAGGATAGGTTCATCGGCCAGTGCCGGGTTGGCACTGAAGGCGGCTAACGCCAGGGCGCAGGTGGCCAGGGCGCGGACTGGATTGAACATACTGCTTCCTTTTCTTCTTGTCGGTTTGGGCGCTCGTTTCGGCAGCCCTGTGTTGGTCGACTCTGGCACGCAATGACGGCAAGGGGTGCGGCAGTACCCGATACCCGACCAGAGTTGAAGTCCTGCATGGCAAGGCTTATGCCAGTGTGGCGAATATCCGCCAGAGTGCCTGGGATGGTGAAAAGGCTGTGATCCAGCGCACATTAGGTGGCGGATAACCGCCATGTGCCCGGGAAGACACAGCGGAAACTTGCCGGTGCGCAACGTATCCAGCAGCCCTGCTATCCTGTGCCGCTCCCTCTGTCATCCAGGAGCGCCCCGATGAGTTGGTCCGCCACGCAGTATTCCCTGTTCGAACGCCAGCGTACCCGTCCTGTCCAGGATCTCCTGGCGGCTGTGCCCCGCGAGGGCATCGAGCAGGCGGTGGACCTGGGCTGCGGCCCCGGCAATTCCACCGCGGTGCTGCAGGCGCATGCCCCCGAGGCGCGCATCGTCGCCATCGACAGCAGCGAGGACATGCTGCGCGCGGCGCGTGAACGGCTGCCGCAGGTCAGCGTGCAGCTGGCGGATATCCAGCACTGGCAGGCCGACATCGCGCCGCAGCTGATCCTGGCCAACGCCTCGCTGCAGTGGCTGGACGATCACGCGCAGCTCTACCCGCGTCTGCTGGCCCAGCTGGCACCGGGCGGCTGGCTGGCGATCCAGACGCCGGACAACCTGCAGGAACCGGCGCATCGCCTGGCCAGGGAAGTGGCGGCCGATGGTCCATGGGCAGCGCGTATCGGTCATGTGCAGCACCCCGAGCGGCACACTGCGCAGGCCTATTACGACATCCTCGGCGCGCATGCCAGCGAGCTGGATATCTGGCGCACCACCTACTTCCATGTGCTGGACGACGCCAGGGCGGTGGTCGAGTGGTTCAAGTCCACTGCGCTGCGGCCGTTCCTGCAGCCGCTGGATGCCGAGCAGCAGGCCGCCTTCCTGCAGCGTTACCAGGCGGCGATTGCCGAGGCCTACCCGCAGCAGGCCGATGGGCGCGTGCTGTTGCCGTTCCCGCGTCTGTTTCTGGTGGCCCGGCGCTAGCGCTACAGGCTGTCGCGATTAAGCCCGCAGTGTCGCAGTGACTTTTCCCGGCGAGCCTGAGAAGAAAAAGCCCCGCATCTGCGGGGCTTTGGCTTACTGCGCGAGGGCGACCAGTCCGGCCTGTTGCACCAGTTCCAGCAACGGCTGCGGATACACGCCGAGGAAGAAGGCGAGCAGTGCGACCACCAGCAGCATGATGCCGCCGGCGCGCTGGCCCCAGTCGAAGGGGGCGTCGTGGCGATGCAGGTTGGGTTCGCGCATGAACAGCGTGACCATCACCCGCAGGTAGTAGAACACGCCGATGGCACTGCCCAGCACCATGGCACCGAGCAGCCACCACAGCTGCGCCTCGACACCGGCGGCGATGACGTAGAACTTGCCGATGAAGCCGGCGGTCAGCGGAATGCCGGCCAGTGACAGCATCATCACCGTGAGCACGGCGGTCAGGTACGGACGGCGCCAGAACAGGCCCCGGTACTCGTACAGCGCATCGGCATCGCGGCCGCTGTAGGGCGTGGACATCAGGGTGATCACGCCGAACGCGCCGAGGCTGGTCAGCACATAGGTGGCCAGGTACACGCCGATGGCTTCCACGGCCAGACCCTGGCTGGCGACCAGCGCCACCAGCAGGTAGCCGAAGTGGGCGATGGAGGAATAACCGAGCAGACGCTTGAGGTTGTTCTGCAGCAGCGCCAGCAGGTTGCCGAACAGGATCGAGGCGATGGCGATCAGCGTCAGCAGTTCGTTCAGCCAGCCGCCAGCGGTGGCCGGCGAGATCTGGTACAGGCGCAGCAGCACGGCGAACACCGCCACCTTGCTGGCGGTGGCGAGGAACGCCGCTACCGGCGCCGGCGCGCCTTCGTAGACGTCCGGCGTCCACAGGTGGAAGGGCACCAGCGACAGCTTGAACGCCAGGCCGATGAGCATCATGCCGATGCCGATCTGGACCAGCAGGGTGCTTTCCCGTGCCAGGCTGACGCCGAGGTCGGCGAAGGCCAGGTTGCCGGACTCGGCGTACAGCAGTGCCATGCCGAACAGCAGGAAGGCGCTGCCTGCCGCCGACAGCACCATGTACTTGATCCCGGCTTCCAGCGAGCGCTTGTTGAAGAAGGCGTAGGCGATCATGCCGTAGGTCGGCACCGACAGCAGCTCCAGGCCGATGAACAGCCCGGCCAGGTGTTGCGCGCTGACCAGCACCAGGCCGCCGGCAGCGGACAGCAGCACCAGCAGGTACAGCTCCTCGCGGTTGCCCGGGTAACCCTTGCCCGACTCGCCGCCCAGGTAGGCGTGGATCAGCGTGATGCAGGCCAGGCTGGCGGCCAGCACCAGCGCCATGTAGTAGCAGGCGAAGTTGTCGACCAGCAGCAGGGGGGTGACCGCCAGCGGCGTGACTTCCAGGGTCGGAATCAGCGACAGCAGCGCCAGGTTCAGGCCCGCCACCGAGAGGATGAAGGTCAGGGTGTGATTGCGTTTGGCGGCGATGGCCAGCATCACCACCACCACGGTGAGGCTGGTCACCAGCAGTGGCAGCAGGGCAATCAGGTGTTGCAGGGTGAATTCGACAGCGTGATGTTCCATGAGTCTCTAATCCTTACCCTACCGGCCCGAGGCGAGTTGATCGAGGGCGCCAGCCAGCCACTGCTGCACGCCATGCATGCTGGCAGCGGAGGTATCGAGCACCGGTTGCGGGTAGACGCCAAGCAGAATCAGCAGTGCCCCGAGGCCAAGCACCATGGACAGTTCGCGGGCTTTCAGGCCGGGCAATGCCGCCTCCTGCCGCACCGGGCCGAAATACGCGCGGTGAATCATCGCCAGGGCATACACCGAGCCGAGCACCAGGCCGCAGGCGGCCAGTACCACGACCCAGGGCGCACTCGGGAAACTGCCGATCAGGATGAGGAACTCGCCGACGAAGTTGCCGGTGCCCGGCAGGCCCAGCGCCGCGGCGGCGAAGAACAGGCTGATGGCCGGCAGCCAGGGCATGCGCGCCCAGATGCCGCCCATCTGGCTCAGGTCACGGGTATGCAGGCGCTCGTAGAGCTGGCCGCAGAGGATGAACAGCGCCGCGGCGGACAGGCCATGAGCGACCATCTGCACCACCGCGCCCTGCAGCGCGATCTGGCTGCCGGAGTAGATGGCGATGAGCACGAAGCCCATGTGTGAGACGCTGGAGTAGGCCACCAGGCGCTTGATGTCGGTCTGCGCGAAGGACAGCAGGGCGCCGTAGACGATGGCGAACACGCCGAGCCACTGAGCGATCGGCGCGAACTCCGCCGAGGCGTTGGGGAACAGCGGCAGGGCGAAGCGCAGCAGGCCGTAGGCGGCGGTTTTCAGCAGGATGCCGGCGAGGTCCACGGAGCCTGCGGTCGGTGCCTGGGCGTGGGCGTCGGGCAGCCAGGAATGCACCGGTACCACCGGGAACTTCACCGCGAAGGCGACGAAGAAGCCGAGCATCAGCAGGTATTCGGTGCCTGGCGCCAGTTCGGTCTGCAGCAGGTCGGCGTAGTTGAAGCTGAGCACGCCGGTCTGGTTGAAGTGCACGAACACCAGGGCGAGGATCGACACCAGCATGACCAGGCCGCTGGCCTGAGTGAAGATGAAGAACTTGGTGGCGGCGGTGATGCGGGTGCGGCCGTCGCTGCCGCTGTGACCCCAGAGCGCGATGAGGAAGTACATCGGCACCAGCATCATTTCCCAGAAGAAGAAGAACAGGAACAGGTCGACGGCGAGGAACACGCCGACCACGCCGCCGAGAATCCACATCAGGTTGAGGTGGAAGAAGCCGACGCGGTTCTGGATCTCGTTCCACGAGCAGAGCACCGAGAGCACGCCGAGCAGGCCGGTGAGCGTCACCATCAGCACCGACAGGCCGTCCATCGCCAGGTGGATGGTTATCCCCAGACGCGGGATCCAGTCGATGACGAATTCGTGGGCCCAGCGTGGGCCGCCGTCCGGGGCTGGCGCCAGGGTGAAATCACCGCTGACCCACAGCCACAGGCTCAGGCCGAACAGCAGGCCCATGGTGATCAGGGCGATCCAGCGCGGCAGGACGTGGCCGAAGCGCTCGCCTTGCCAGCACAGCAGGCCGCCGATGAAGGGGATCAGGATTAGCCAGGGCAGAATCATCAGGCTGTTTTCCTTAACTCAAAAATAGGATGGCGGCGAGCACCAGCACGGCGCCCCCGGCGATCGAGGCGGCGTACCAGCGCACCTGACCGGTTTCGCTGCGTACCAGCGCGGCATTGCCGCCGCGCGCGAGCAGCGGGATCAGGCCGATGCTGCGGTCGATCGGGTCGCGGCGCAGCAGGTGGCAGAGCAGCAGGTAGGGACGCACGAACAGCTTGTCGTAGAGCCAGTCGAAGCCCCAGGCGGCGAACCACCAGGCGCTCAGCAGGCGACCCGGCGCGCTCTGCGCCACGGCACTGGCGAAGCGGCGCTGACCGAGGAAGAGCAGGGCAGCGATGACGATGCCGCTGACCGCGATCAGCCCGGACAGCAGCTCCAGGCTGTGCTTGGCCTCGCCACCGGCATGCCCGGCGCTTTCCGGCAGGACGCCGGCCAGCGGCGGGGTGATCCAGGCGCCGATGAAGGTCGACAGCACGATCAGCACCAGCAGCGGCAGGTTGTGGGCGATGCCATGGCCGGCATGGGCCTCGGTCTTCTGCTCGCCGTGGAAGGCGATGAAGATCAGGCGGAAGGTGTAGATCGAAGTCAGGAAAGCGCCGGTCAGCCCCGCGTAGAGCAGGCCGCCGTGGCCACTGGCGAAGGCTTCCCAGAGGATCTCGTCCTTGGAGTAGAAACCGGCCGTCAGCAGCGGCAGCGCGGCCAGGGCTGCGCCGCCAACGACGAAGCTGGCGTAGGCCAGTGGCAGTTTCTTCCACAGGCCGCCCATCCTGAAGATGTTCTGCTCGTGGTGGCAGGCATGGATCACCGCACCGGACGCCAGGAACAGCAGGGCCTTGAAGAAGGCATGGGTCATCAGGTGGAAGATCGCCGCGTCCCAGGCACCGACGCCCAGGGCGAGGAACATGTAGCCGATCTGGCTCATGGTCGAGTAGGCGAGGATGCGCTTGATGTCGGTCTGCACCAGTGCGGCGAAACCGGCCAACACCAGGGTCACGCCGCCAACGATGCCGACCAGTTCGAGAATCTCCGGGGTCAGCAGGAACAGGCCGTGGGTGCGCGCGATCAGGTAGACGCCGGCGGTGACCATGGTCGCCGCGTGGATCAGCGCCGACACCGGGGTCGGACCGGCCATGGCATCGGCCAGCCAGGTCTGCAGCGGCAACTGCGCCGACTTGCCCGCCGCGCCGCCGAGCAGCATCAGCGTGGCCAGCCACAGCCAGGTGTCGCCCGCGACGTAGCGCTGCGGTGCCAGCACCATCAGCTCCTGGATGTTCAGGGTGCCGAGGTTGAGGAACAGCAGGAACAGGCCGATCATCAGGAACACGTCGCCGATGCGGGTGACGATGAAGGCCTTGAGCGCGGCGTTACCGTTGGGCACGTGCTTGTAGTAGAAACCGATCAGCAGGTACGAGCACAGACCCACGCCTTCCCAGCCGAAGAACAGCACCAGCAGGTTGTCGCCGAGCACCAGCAGCAGCATGCTGAAGATAAACAGGTTGGTGTAGGCGAAGAAGCGCGAGTAGCCTTCCTCGCCACGCATGTACCAGCTGGCGAACAGGTGGATCAGAAAACCCACGCCGGTGACCACGCCGAGCATGGTCACGGACAGGCCGTCCAGGTACAGGGTGAAGCTCGGCGCCAGGCCTTCGATGCTCATCCACTGCCACAGGGTCAGGCTGAAGGCGCCCGAAGCCGGTGGGTTGCCGAGGAAGGCGGCGATCACCCAGGCGGCGCTGGCAGCCGCCAGGCCGATGGAGCCGACGCCGATCACTGCGCTGGTATTTTCCGACAGGCGTCCGCGCGAGAAGGCCAGCAGCAGCCAGCCGAGCAGCGGAAAGAATAGAGTCAGGGCTAGAAGGTTCATCCGCGCATCTCGCTGGCAGCGTCGATATCCAGGGTGTTGAAGCGGCGATACAGCTGCAGCAGGATCGCCAGGCCGATGCTGGCCTCGGCGGCTGCCAGGGTGATCACCAGAATGAACATCACCTGGCCGTCAGCCGCACCCCAGCGGGCGCCGGCGACGATGAAGGCGAGCGCTGCGGCGTTCATCATCACTTCCAGGCTCATCAGGATGAACAGGATGTTGCGCCGCACCATCAGGCCGACCAGGCCGATGCAGAACAGCACGCCGGCCAGGGCCAGGCCGTGCTCCAGGGGTATACCGGTCATGCTGTGGGCTCCTTGGCGTCATGGCGGCCCAGGTGGTAGGCGGCGACCAGGGCGGCGAGCAGCAGCATCGAGGCCAGCTCAACCACCAGCAGGTAGGGGCCGAACAGGCTGATGCCGACGGCCTTGGCTTCGACCGTGGTATGGCCGATCTGTGCATCGCTGACATGGCTGAGCAGCACGTAGAGCAACTGCCCGAGCAGCAGGGCGCTGAGAATGGCCGGACCGACCCAGATGCCGGGCGTCAGCCACCTGCGTTCCTGATCGGCAGCGGCCGGGCCGAGGTTGAGCATCATCACCACGAAGACGAACAGCACCATGATGGCGCCGGCGTAGACGATGATTTCCAGTGCGCCGGCGAAGGGCGCGCCAAGGGCGAAGAACACCATCGACACCGCCAGCAGCGAGACGATCAGGTAGAGCAGGGCATGCACCGGGTTGGTGTTGGTGATCACCCCCACCGTCGATGCCACCGCCACGCCGGCGGCGAAGTAGAACGCGAATTCCATTACAGGCTCCTCACGGTAGCCCGCGCACGGTGGCGGGCGAGGGGCAGGGAAAGTGATATCAGCATCATGGCAGCAGTCCCTTGACGTTGATCGGCTCGGCCTCGTCCTGCGCGGCGCCCTTGGGCTTGCCGGCGATGGCCATGCCGGCGACGCGGTAGAAGTTGTAGTCCGGGTTCTTGCCGGGGCCGCTGATCAGCAGGTCTTCCTTCTCGTACACCAGATCCTGGCGCTTGAACTCGCCCATCTCGAAGTCGGGAGTGAGCTGGATCGCCGTGGTCGGGCAGGCTTCCTCGCACAGGCCACAGAAGATGCAGCGCGAGAAGTTGATGCGGAAGAACTCCGGGTACCAGCGACCGTCATCGGTCTCGGCCTTCTGCAGCGAGATGCAGCCTACCGGGCAGGCCACGGCGCACAGGTTGCACGCCACGCAGCGCTCTTCGCCGTCGGGGTCGCGGGTGAGGACGATGCGGCCCCGGTAGCGCGGCGGCAGGTAGACCGGCTCTTCCGGGTATTGCAGGGTGTCACGCTTGCGAAAACCATGGCTGAAGACCATGGCCAGGCTGCGTAGCTGGGTGGCGGTGCCGACCAGCACGTCCCAGATGTATTTGAACATTGCGTTTCTCCTTACTGGGCCGCGGCCAGCACGAATGCGCCGGTCACCAGCAGGTTGATCAGGGTCAGCGGCAGGCAGAACTTCCAGCTGAAGGCCATGACCTGGTCATAGCGCGGGCGTGGGATCGACGCGCGCAGCAGGATGAAGATCATGATGAAGAACGCCGTCTTCAGCGCGAACCAGAAGAACGGGATCTGCGGCAGGATGCCGAACGGGCCATGCCAGCCACCGAAGAACAGCGTCACCAGCAGGGCCGAGACGGTGACGATGGCGACGTACTCGCCAACGAAGAACATGCCCCACTTCATCCCGGCGTATTCGATGTGGTAACCGTCGGCCAGCTCCTGTTCGGCTTCCGGCTGGTCGAACGGGTGACGGTGGGTCACGGCGACGGCAGCGATGAAGAAGGTACAAAAGCCGAAGAACTGCGGAATGATGAACCACAGGTTCTGCGCCTGGTAATCGACGATGTCGCGCATGTTGAACGAGCCGACCTGCGCCACCACACCCATCAGCGCCAGGGCCAGGAACACCTCGTAGGAGATGGTCTGGGCCGACGCGCGCAGGCTGCCGAGCAGGGCGAACTTGTTGTTGCTCGACCAGCCGGCGAACAGCACCGCGTAGACCGAAAGGCCGGCCATGGCGAAGAAGAACAGGATGCCGATGTTCAGGTCCGCCACCCCCCAGGTCGGGGTGATGGGGATGATGGCGAAGGCCATCAGCATCGCCGAGAAGGCGATCATCGGTGCCAGGATGAAGATGAACCTGTCGGCGAACGGCGGCGTCCAGTCCTCCTTGAAGAACATCTTGATCATGTCGGCGGCGATCTGGAACATGCCGAACGGCCCGACGCGGTTGGGGCCGTAGCGGTCCTGCCACCAGCCGAGCAGGCGCCGCTCGATGAAGCTCAGCAGCGCACCGCAGACCACCACCACCAGCAGGATGACGATGGCCTTGAGTACGGCGATGACGATCTCGATCAGTTCGGGCGTCAACCAGCTCATTGTGCGGCCTCCTGCAGCAGGGTCACGCTGGCACCGGCGAGCGTCGCCGGAATGCCCGGCAAGCCGAGCGGCAGGCCGACCAGGCCGACGCCCAGGTCGTCACGCACCTGCAGCGGCAGGCGCAGGGCCTGGCCGTTGACGCGCAGGGCCAGCAGCGCACCATCGTTCACCCCCAGGCGAGCCGCCTCGTCGCGGGCCAGGGCCACATAGGGCTCGGGCATGCGTTCCTGGATGGGTTTGGCACGCGCGGAGTTTTCCTCGCTGCCGAACAGGTGGTGCAGCGGCGCCACCTGCCAGGTGCCAGCCGCCGGGTTGAACGCAGCGTTCACCGCGAACCAGGGCAGCGCGTTGCCAGCGGCCTCGAGCAGACGCACGCCGGGGTCGCCGGCGCGCAGGTGACCACCGACCTCGTCCTGGAACTTGTTCCAGGCCTGCGGCGAGTTCCAGCCCGGCGACCAGGCGAACGGAATCTGCTGCCGGTCTTCCTTGCTGCCGGCGTAGCCTTCCATGGAGAAGGCGAAGGCCGAATCCTGATCCTGCGGCTGGCGCGGCTCGTGCACGCTGATGTTGGCGCGCATGGCGGTGCGACCGCTGTAGCGATGCGGTTCGCGCGCCAGCTTGAGGCCCTTGATGCGGAACGCGGCGCTCGGCGCGGCGTCCCTGATGCCGGCCAGCAGCGGGTTGCTGGCGGCGCAGGCGTCGGTGACCTGGTCCAGCTGCGTCCAGTCCACGGCCTTGCCCTGCAGGGTGCTGTGCAGCGCGTGCAGCCAGCGCCAGCCCTCGCGGATCAGGATGTTGCTGTCGTAGTAGCTCGGCTCATAGACCTGGAAGAAACGCTGGGCGCGGCCCTCGAGGCTGACCAGGGTGCCGTCGCCCTCGGCGAAGCTGGCCACCGGCAGCAGCAGGTGAGCGCGTTCGCTGGTCGCGGTGCGCTGGTGGTCGGCGACGATCACGCTCTGCGCGGCAGCCAGCGCGGCATCGACCTTGGCAGCATCGGCGCGGCGGTACAGGTCGTTCTCCAGCACGATCACGGCATCGGCCTGGCTGCTACTCAGGGCCTGCAGCGCGGCGTCGACGGATTCGCCGCCGAGCAGGGCCAGGCCCAGGCTGTTGGCCTCGGGCACCACCAGGCTCAGCGAGCCGTTCTTCTCACGGTTCTTCAGGGCGCTGGCGATGTTGGCGGCCGCTTCGATCAGGGCCTTGTCGCCCAGCGAGGCGCCGGACACGATCAGCGGGCGACTGGCATTGGTCAGCGCAGCGGCGATGCGCTGTACCAGCTCGCGCGCCTCCGTTTCCAGGCCGTCCACGGCCGGAGCGCTGGGGTCGATGGCGTGGGCCACGGCGAAACCGATACGGGCCAGATCGGCCGGCGCGGCATGCACGCTCTCGGCGGCGACGTCATCCAGGCGGGTCTCGCCGACGCTGGCGATGAACAGGGGATGCCGGGCGTGCTGGGCGACGTTCTGCACGGCTGCCATGTGCCAGTCCTGGATGCGTGCGCCGGCGGCGATCTCGGTGGCCTTGCCCTTGACCGCCTGGCGCAGGGCCAGGGCCAGGCGCGCAGCGGTCTGGGTCAGGTCTTCGCCGAGGACGAAGATGGCGTCGTGCAGCTCGACATCGCGCAGCGTCGGCGTCGGCAGCGGGCCGTTGCGCAGGATGTCGCGGATCAGGCGAATGTTGTCCAGCTCGGCGGCCGCGATGCCACTGTAGTAGTGCTCGGCGCCGACCAGTTCGCGCAGGGCGAAGTTGGCTTCGAGGCTGGCGCGCGGCGAGCCGATGCCGATCACGCGCTTGCCCTTGAGCAGCTCGGCGGCCTTGTCCAGCGCGGCATCGATGCCCAGCGGCTGGCTCCCCAGCAGTGGCTGGCGCGGGCGATCCTCGCGGTTGACGTAGCCGTAGCCGAAACGGCCACGGTCGCAGAGGAAGTACTGGTTGACCGAGCCGTTGAAGCGGTTCTCGATCCGGCGCAGTTCGCCGTAGCGCTCGCCGGGACTGATGTTGCAGCCGCTGGAGCAGCCATGGCAGATGCTTGGGGCGAACTGCATGTCCCACTTGCGGTTGTAGCGCTCGGAATGGGTCTTGTCGGTGAACACGCCGGTCGGGCAGACCTCGACCAGGTTGCCGGAGAACTCGCTTTCCAGCGTGCCGTCCTCGACGCGACCGAAGTACACGTTGTCGTGCGCGCCATACACGCCCAGGTCGGTGCCGCCGGCGTAGTCCTTGTAGTAGCGCACGCAGCGGTAGCAGGCGATGCAGCGGTTCATCTCATGGGCGATGAACGGGCCAAGCTCCTGGTTCTGGTGGGTGCGCTTGGTGAAGCGATAGCGACGGGCGTTGTGCCCGGTCATCACCGTCATGTCCTGCAGGTGGCAGTGACCGCCTTCCTCGCACACCGGACAGTCGTGCGGGTGGTTGGTCATCAGCCACTCGACGACGCTGGCGCGGAACGCCTTGGATTCCTCGTCGTCGATGCTGATCCAGGTGTTGTCGGTGGCAGGCGTCATGCAGGACATGACGATACGACCACGGGTGTCGTTCTCGTCGTTGTACTGCTTGACCGCACACTGCCGGCAGGCCCCGACGCTGCCAAGCGCGGGGTGCCAGCAGAAGTAGGGGATATCGAGGCCGAGGGACAGGCAGGCCTGCAGCAGGTTGTCCGCTCCATCGACTTCGAAATCTTTGCCGTCTACGTGGATAGTGGCCATTTCTTTGAGTCTTCGTTTACCCGCTTGCTAAAGCGGCTGGCTAAGGGAATTCGTCTGTTCAGCTCGCGGTCGCCGGCGTGCGGGGCGTGCTCGCCACCTGCGCCACACCGGCCTCGAACTCTTCACGGAAATACTTGATGGCGCTGCCCAGCGGCTCCACCGCACCGGGTGCGTGGGCGCAGAAGGTCTTGCCCGGGCCGAGGAAGTTGACCAGCCCGAGCAGGGTCTGGATGTCTTCGGCGGTACCCTGCTTGCGCTCCAGGGCGCGGAGAATCTTCACGCTCCACGGCAGACCATCGCGGCACGGCGTGCACCAGCCACAGGACTCGCGGGCGAAGAACTCTTCCATGTTGCGCAGCAGGGAGACCATGTTGATCGAGTCGTCCACCGCCAGCGCCAGGCCGGTGCCCATGCGCGTACCGACCTTGGCGATGCCGCCAGCGTACATCTGCGCCTCGAGGTGCTCGGGCAGCAGGAAACCGGTACCGGCGCCGCCCGGCTGCCAGCACTTGAGCCGGTAGCCGTCGCGCATGCCGCCGGCATGCTCCTCGAACAGTTCGCGCGCGCTGACGCCGAACGGCAGCTCCCACAGGCCGGGGTTCTTCACCTTGCCGGAGAAGCCCATCAGCTTGGTGCCATGGTCTTCGCTGCCCGGACGGGCGAGGCTCTTGTACCAGTCGACACCGCCAGAAACGATGGCGGGCACGTTGCACAGGGTCTCGACGTTGTTGACGCAGGTCGGCTTGCCCCACACGCCGACGGCAGCGGGGAAGGGCGGTTTGGCGCGCGGGTTGGCGCGGCGGCCTTCGAGCGAGTTGATCAGCGCGGTTTCTTCGCCACAGATGTAGCGCCCGGCGCCGGTATGCACGAACAGCTCGAAATCGAAACCGGAGCCGAAGATGTTCTTGCCCAGCAGACCGGCAGCCTTGGCTTCCTCGATGGCGCGGTTGAGGTTGGCGGCGGCGTCGACGTATTCGCCGCGCAGGAAGATGTAGCCACGGTAGGCCTTGAGCGCGCGAGCCGAGATCAGCATGCCTTCCACCAGCAGGTGCGGCAGCTGCTCCATGAGCATGCGGTCCTTCCAGGTGTTGGGCTCCATCTCGTCCGCGTTGCACAGCAGGTAGCGGATGTTCAGGGATTCGTCGGCCGGCATCAGGCCCCACTTCACGCCCGTGGGGAAGCCTGCACCGCCGCGGCCCTTGAGACCGGATTCCTTGACGGTCTGCACGATGTCGGCCTGGGCCATCTCGGTCAGCGCCTTGCGTGCGGCGGCATAGCCGTTCTTCGCCTGGTACTCGGCCAGCCATACCGGCTGGGCGTCGTCGCGCAGGCGCCAGGTCAGCGGGTGGGTCTCTTCGCTGCGGGCGATGCGGTTGGCCGGGCCGCTGGAGGTGAGGGTCTTCATTTGTAGTCCTCCAGCAGCTTGGCTACGCCGTCCGCTCGAACGTCGCCGAAGGTGTCGTCGTCGATCATCACGGCCGGGGCCTTGTCGCAATTGCCCAGGCAGCACACCGGCAGCAGGGTGAAACGCTCGTCGGCGGTGGTCTGGCCGAGGCCGATGCCGAGCTGTTGCTGCATCTCGGCGAGCACCGACTCATGGCCACCGATGTAGCAGGTCATGCTGTCGCATACGCGGATGACGTGGCGGCCGACCGGCTGACGGAAGATCTGGCTGTAGAAGGTGGCGACGCCCTCGACGTCGCTGGCGGGGATGCCGAGGATCGCGCCAATGGCATCGGCGGCGCCGTCCGGCACCCAGCCGCGCTCCTTCTGCACGATCTTCAGCGCCTCGATGCTGGCGGCGCGCGGGTCTTCGTAGTGATGCATCTCGTGCTCGATGGCCGAGCGTTCGGTTTCGCTGAGGACGAAACGGTCTGTCTGGATTAGCGTGCTCATGATCAGCGGTCCACGTCGGCCATGACGAAGTCGATACTGCCCAGATAGGCAATCAGGTCCGCCACCATGCTGCCGCGAATCACTGCGGGGATCTGCTGCAGGTGGGCGAAGCTGGGGGTGCGAATCCGGGTGCGGTAGCTCATGGTGCTGCCGTCGCTCGTCAGGTAATAGCTGTTGATGCCCTTGGTCGCCTCGATCATCTGGAAGGCTTCGTTGGCCGGCATGACCGGGCCCCAGGAAACCTGCAGGAAGTGCGTGATCAGGGTCTCGATGTGCTGCAGCGTGCGCTCTTTCGGTGGCGGTGTGGTCAGCGGGTGGTCCGCCTTGTACGGGCCTTCCGGCATGTTCTTCAGGCACTGGTCGATGATGCGGATGCTCTGACGCATCTCTTCCACGCGGACCATGCAGCGGTCGTAGGCGTCGCCATTGGCGGCCAGCGGCACCTCGAACTCGAAGTTCTCGTAGCCGGAGTAGGGGCGCGCCTTGCGCAGGTCGAAGTCGCAGCCGGTGGCGCGCAGACCGGCACCGGTGGTGCCCCATTCCAGCGCTTCCCTGGTGTTGTACTGCGCCACGCCGATGGTGCGCGCCTTGAGGATGCTGTTCTTCAGTGCCGCCTTCTCGTACTCGTCGAGGCGCTTGGGCAGCCAGTCGACGAACTCCTTGACCAGCTTGTCCCAGCCACGAGGCAGGTCGTGGGCGACGCCGCCGATGCGGTACCAGGCCGGATGCAGGCGGAAGCCGGTGATGGCTTCGATCACCTTGTAGGCGCGCTGGCGGTCGGTGAAGGTGAAGAACACCGGGGTCATGGCGCCGACGTCCTGGATGTAGGTACCCAGGAACAGCAGGTGGCTGGTGATGCGGAAGAACTCGGCGAGCATCACGCGGATGGTGTCGACCTTCTGCGGCACCTTGATGCCGGCCAGCTTCTCCACGGCCAGCACGTAGGGCAGGTTGTTCATCACCCCGCCGAGGTAGTCGATGCGGTCGGTGTAGGGGATGAAGCTGTGCCAGCTCTGGCGCTCGGCCATCTTCTCGGCGCCACGGTGGTGGTAGCCGATCTCCGGCACGCAGTCGACGATCTCTTCACCGTCGAGCTGCAGGATGATGCGGAAGGCACCGTGCGCGGAAGGGTGGTTGGGGCCGAGGTTGAGGAACATGTAGTCCTCGTGCTCGCCGCCGCGTTTCATGCCCCAGTCCTCCGGGCGGAAGCGCGCGGCTTCTTCCTCGAGCTGCTGCTTGGCCAGGGTCAGGCTGAAGGGATCGAACTCGGTGGCGCGCGCCGGATAGTCCTTGCGCAGCGGGTGGCCTTCCCAGGTCGGCGGCATCATGATGCGGCTCAGGTGCGGGTGGCCGGTGAAGGTGATGCCGTACAGGTCCCAGACCTCACGCTCGTACCAGTTGGCGTTAGGCCAGATGCCGGTGGCGCTCGGCAGGTTGAGGTCGCCCTCGCGCAGCGCCACCTTGATCATCACGTCACTGTTACGCTCCAGCGACATCAGGTGGTAGAACACAGTGAAGTCGGCATCCGGCAGGCCGCGACGCTGGGTGCGCAGGCGCTCGTCGACGCCGTGCAGGTCATAGAGCATCACGTAGGGGCGCGGCAGCTTGCGCAGGCAGGTGAGCACCTCGATCAGGCGCTCGCGGGCGACCCAGAGAACCGGCATGCCGGTGCGGGTGCTTTGCAGGGTGAAACTGTCGTCGCCGAATTGGGCGCGCAGTTCGGCGACGACGTCCTGGTCGTCAGCCTTGTATGGCGGTATGGACACAACGGTGTCTGCAGTCATGGTCTCGGTCGCTATCGAACAACGTAGAAAGTGGGCGTGAGGCTTGCGCAGGCAAGCATCGGCTCAGACTTCGTCAGGGCTACGCAGGTTGGTAACGGCGATTCGCTGCTCGCGGCGCTGTTCCTTTTGCGAAGGCATTTCGGCACGGTAGATGCCTTGGTCGCCTACGACCCAGGATAGCGGGCGGCGCTCCTGGCCGATGGATTCCTGCAGCAGCATCAAGCCTTGCAGGAACGCCTCCGGACGGGGCGGGCAGCCGGGAATGTAGACGTCCACGGGGAGGAACTTGTCCACGCCCTGAACGACCGAGTAGATGTCGTACATGCCGCCGGAGTTGGCGCATGAACCCATGGAGATGACCCACTTGGGCTCCAGCATCTGCTCGTAGAGACGCTGGATGACCGGCGCCATCTTGATGAAGCAGGTGCCGGCGATGACCATGAAGTCGGCCTGACGCGGTGACGCACGAATGACTTCAGCGCCGAAGCGCGCGACGTCGTGCGGCGCGGTGAAGGCGGTGGTCATTTCCACATAGCAGCAAGAGAGGCCGAAGTTGTACGGCCACAGGGAATTCTTGCGCCCCCAGTTGACCGCGCCGTTCAGCGCGTCCGAGAGCTTGCCCATGTAGATGTTCTTGTGAACCTGGTCCTCTAGCAGCGGGTCGGAGACGACCTCCCGCTGGCCGATCGGATACGCCTCATTGGGCGCATCGGGGTCGACCCGAGTAAGTTTGTATTGCATCGCCAAAGCCTCATTGTTTTAGCTTCGCCTGCCGTTCACGACGTCCCTGCGGTGCCCAATCGAGCGCGCCGATACGCCAAAGATAGACAAGACCTGCCAACAGAATTGCTATGAAAACTGTAGCTTCGATCAGGCCCGCCCAGCCGCTTTCGCGCACCGAGACAGCCCAAGCGAAGAGATAGAGGGCTTCAACGTCGAAGATCACGAAGAGCATCGCGACCAGATAGAACTTGGCTGACAGGCGCAGACGCGCGCTGCCGGTGGGAAGCATGCCCGACTCGAACGGCTCGTTCTTGCTGCGGCCCCACGCCTTGCTGCCAAGCAGGCTGGAGACGCCGAGCATGAAGGCGATGAGCCCACAGACACCCAGCAAGAAAACAGCGAAAGCCCAGTTCTGGGACATGGTCGTTACCGCATCAGGCATGCCGGTACTCCTTGAAATTAAGGAACGGCTTTTAATTTAGTAGTCGCCTAACGCCATCGAGGGCGCTGACGCAAAGTGTGTATACAATACTATGTGCACGCCAACTGTAAGTAAATTTTTCAGAGAAAAATTATTCTCGCAGTTTGATCATTTCTGTCGAGCTTGTGATTGACAGGCGCCCGCAGTGCCGTTCTTGAGCCTTTCGCTCGTCCCGTCGTCCCCGCAACTATAGCTGGCAACCCCTCGCTGGCAACTTTGCGCCGCAAATTCAGCTGACTAATCTGCCTTATTTCCGTCCCGGATGAGCCGCCGCGAAATGAGCAATTCATTGCCACTTTGGTGTTGGGGCGAAAGCAGCAGGTGCAGGCCCGTGTCATGGGCAAAGGTATAAGCGGAAGCCGCGATTATCACTAAACGATATGCCTTCTCGGGTGTTGCGCCCGCGATCTTGTACTAGCGTGCATGAATCGCCGGAGCGCGATGCATCATTGATCGAGCAGTGCCCACCAACCGCTGGGTCTGCGCTGTTGCCCCTGCCTGGGTATGCCGACCCTTCGTACGAATAACAAGATGAGGGGTTTTGCCATGCCTGTCGCCCAGTCCCTGTCGCGTGTCGTTCCTGTCGTTCTGCTACTCGCCCTGAGTGCGCCTGCCAGCGCCGAGCAGGGCGACTACAGCTTCTGGCAGACCTTGAGCAATCTGGTTTCCCCACCTGGGGCCGACAATCCGGTCACGCCGGCGCAGCGCGTCGGGCCTTATCCGCTGCTGGCCAATCCGAGCGGCTTCAACAGTGGCTTCAATGCTGGCAACTACTACGGCTGGCAGACCATCCAGATGGCGCCGGAAACCGGCGCGGTGTGCGGCAATGGCTCGCCCTACAAGTTCTTCATCAACCGGGTGCCGAATACCCGTAACACCATCGTCTACCTGGAGGGTGGCGGTGCCTGCTGGGACTACGCCAGTTGCAGCGGGCAGGCCGGCATTCGCGGCGCGCGCAACCCCGACGGGATCGCCGACGACTACATGTCGCTGCTCAATCCGGGGGCGAGCCTGGTCAGCCCGTTCGTGGTGCGCCTGCACCCCTGGACGCGGGTGAAGACGCAGAACTGGAACATGGTCTACGTGCCGTACTGCACCGGTGACATCTATTCCGGCGACAAGGTGGCGGTGTATGACGACCCGCAGGGGCAGCAGCAGCCCCTGGTCTGGCATCACAACGGCCTGCGCAACATGCGCGCCGTGGTGGGGTGGCTCAAGGACAACCTGCCGCGCCCCACGCAGATGCTGACCACAGGGTGCAGCGCCGGCGGCGCCGGCAGCCTGACCAACTATGCCAACCTGCGCCAGGACATGGCGCCCAGTCGCGGCTACCTGATCAACGACTCCGGGCCGGTCTACACCGCCCTGGCGGGGGACAACCAGCGCTACCCGTCCTATCCGCTGCAAGCCTTCATTCGTCAGGCCTGGGGCCTGGATGCCGAGCAGGGACCACTGCAGTACCTGCAGGCGCGCCTGCCGGGCTTCGACAGGAGCGACCTGGGCAGCCTCTACCCGGCGCTCTCGAGCAACCTGCCGGGTGATCGCATGGGCCATACACACTTCTGGCAGGACCTGAACTACTCCGCCTATTCCTACGAGCGCTTCTACCCGGAGATCGTCAACGCGCCGGACCAGGCGACCAAGGAAGCGCTGATCAAGCAACGCTGGGCGACCGATACGTCGCGCCTGCGCAGCCAGTTGGCCAGCCTGGGGAATGTCGGGGGCTACTTCCCGCAGTTTCGTGACGTCAACGAAAGCCACTGCACCAGCATCATCGAGTTCGCCAATGCCGATATCCAGGAGCAGAACCTGCAACTGGACAACTTCGTCAGCAGCGTGCTCGACGGCAGCGGGCAAGTGCTGGAAGCATCGGAAAGCAGTGATGTGGCCGACCGCAACAAGCCGTTCAATCTGCTGTATTACCTGCTCGACCAACTGCTCTGAACGGATGATCGGCTAGCGCTGCGGCGCTAGCTGTCGGGGCGCTGTCGATAGTTGCGTTCGCGCGCCTCCTGCAGACGCTGGCGCAGGTACTGATCGCGGGACAGGCCGTCGGGAATGCTCTGCAGGGCCAGCACTTCCTCGACGATGCGCTTCTCCTCGGCCTTGTAGCGTGCGAAGTTCGGGTCGACCCGTTGCGCCTGCCTGGCCTCGCGCTCTGCACTGAGGGCCTGGTAACGCCTGATCAGGGCTTCGGCGCGGCGCTTCTGTTCCTGCTCGTCTGTGCTGACGGCCTTGATCAGGCCGATCTGCAGCAGCAAGGCTTCGCTCAGCGCCAGCTCGCCCCGGCGTTCCAGTGCGTCGACGCCTTCACTCAGTTGCTGCGCTTGCGCCTCGCGGCCGTCAGCGTCGAGTTCGCTGGCGTGCTCGATGAAGCCTCGGTAACGCCGATGGAACTCCAGACGCCGTTCCTGCTGCTGAACTTCGGGTTTCGCCAGCAGTTGCAGCTGCTCCTCGCTGAGGTCGGCGGGGGCTGGCGCGGGGCTGCCTTGCGCGGCTTGTGCTGCGCGCGCCTGCACGGGCTGCGGGGTGGCGGAATGCGGGGTATCAGGACGCTGCCAGTACCAGGCGAGTGTCACGCTGCCCAATACGAGGCAGCTGCCGAACAGCAGGGAAGAGCGAGGCATTGGCGGTCCTTGCACGAGTCGAGTGTGTTCCAGCTTAGAAGCCGCGGCTGCGCCTTGCCTGTTCCATGCGTCGATTGCATGCGCCGCCCCTCGCGCGGTGGCGCGAGAGGGGCGCGGCTGGGTCAGAGCAGCGGCTTGCCGTCGTCGCGGGTGACGATCACGGTGGCCGAGCGTGGGCGGCGACCGGCACCGTCCGGCCAGGTACTGCGGAAGTTCGTCGAGGTCGAGCCTTCACCCGGGTGCTGGATGTTGACGAATAGCGTGCGGAAGTCCGGCGTGGCGGTGATGCCGGTGACCTCGCAACCAACCGGGCCGACCAGGAAGCGCTTGACCTCGCCGGTGACGGGTTCGGCCACCAGCATCTGGTTGTTGCCGAACGGGCCGCTGGCCAGCTGGCTGCCGCTCATGTCGGTCTGGATCCACAGGCGACCGTCGTTATCGAACCAGAGGCCGTCCGGGCTGGCCAGGCGATTGTCGGCGGTCAGCGGTCTGCCGTTGGGGTCGAGACTGTCGCCTTCCGGCCCGGCCAGCAGGAACAGGCTCCAGACGAACTCGCGGCCGGCATGATCGCGGCTCTGCTCGCGCCAGCGGATGATGTGACCATAGGCGTTGGCCGGGCGCGGGTTGGCTGCGTCCACGACGGTGCGCGAGGTGTTGTTGGTCAGGGTGAAATAGATGTCGCCGTTCTGCGGGTTCATCGCCCCCCATTCCGGCCGGTCCATCTTGGTGGCGCCCACGATGTCGGCCGCCAGGCGGGTGTTGATCAGCACCTCGCCCTGGTCGGCGAAGCTGACCCCGGCAGCCCTGCAGGCCGCCTGGAAGGCCTTGTTGCGGATGTCCAGGGCCAGCCATTCGCCCTTGCCATTGGCCTTGAAGCGCGCCACGTAGAGCGTGCCCTCGTCGAGCAGGCTGCCGTTGCTACGCCCCGGAACGTACTTGCCACGGCTGACGAACTTGTAGATGTACTCGTTCTGCGAGTCGTCGCCGGAGTAGCAGACCACCGGGCGCCCCGGCTTGGTCGGGGCGAACACCAGGCCCTCGTGGGCGAAGCGGCCCAGGGCGGTGCGTTTGACCGGTGCGGCTTCGGGGGCGAAGGGATCGATCTCGACGATCCAGCCGAAGTGGTTGGGTTCGTTGCGATAGTCGCCACTGGCGTTGGCGGCCAGGCGGGTGGCGTTGAAGCGCTGAAATTCGTCACCGGCCAGGTGATCCCAGCCGTAGCGGCTGGCACTGCCGACTCCGTAACGCGTCATTTCGCGCGGACGCTCGGCGTCGCCGCTGGCGAAGTAGCCGGCCCAGTTTTCCTCGCAGGTCAGGTAGGTGCCCCAGGGTGTGAAGCCGTTGGAGCAGTTGTTCAGCGTGCCGCGCGTGGCGGTGCCGTCCGGGCTGTAGCGGGTGCTGAGCAGGGCGTGGCCGCGCGCCGGGCCGCTGATCTGCATCGGTGTCGCGCCGGTGATGCGGCGATTGCGGGCGCTGGGCAGTACCTCCCACTGGCCGCGGTTGCGACGAACTTCCACCACCGAAACCCCGTGGGCGTTGATTTCCTTGCGGACCTCGTCGGCGCTGCTGCGCTTGCCGTCGACCAGCGTCGGGCCGTTGGGGTGCAGCAGCGGGGCGTCGATGTACTCGTGGTTGAGGACCAGCAGGCCGTGGTCGCTCTTGTGGCCGCCACCGCGCTGACCATCGATGGGGAAGAAGTGCATGCCGTCGTGGTGCATGCCCACCTGATCGGCCTGATCGGCGGCGCTGTTGCCGGCATTGTCGAGGAATGCCGGGAAGCTGCCGCGAATAGGCGTGCCCCAGGGAATGAAGGGTGTGGCCTTGTAGCCGGCCGGTACGCTGATGGTATCGGCACGGCCGGCCGCCACCGCCGTGAACGGCAGACGCTTGCCGCGTTTCTTCAGGCGTTCGAGCAGGTCCTTGAGCGGATTCCCGGCGGCTTCGGCACTGCCGGGCAGGGCGACGCCGAGGAAGCCCATGACACCGAGTGCCGCACCGCCTGCAACCACCTGGCGGCGGCTCAGTCCGGCCTCGATCAGGTCATTGATATGGGGGTTGCTGGAGGCGTTGCTGAGGGGTTCATCGCCATTGCCGAATAGCACGTCTTGCTCTTGTTCGATACGCACGGTGGGCTCCTTGATTGGGCTGATCGACGGAGCTATGACGCTAATCAAGGAAAACGACGGAATCGTGACAGTGCCTGCGCACTGCCGCACAAATCGGCCAGAAAAGGGCGCTCATGCGCCTGCCCGGCAGGTTGAACGCAGGGGATAAAAAAAAGCCCCGGCAGGGCCGGGGCGGATTAGGCAAAAGAACTGCTGCGGATGCGTGGTCCGCAGCAGAGAACCGTTCTTAGTGGAACTGGTTCATGGTGTTGTCTTTACCGCTTGCCTTCAGAGCAGCTTCGCCAGCGAAGTACTCCTTGTGGTTGTCGCCGATGTCGGAGCCAGCCATGTTCTGGTGCTTGACGCAGGCGATGCCCTGACGCAGTTCCTGACGCTGAACGCCTTTCACGTAGGCCAGCATGCCCTGGTCGGCGAAGTAGCCCTTGGCCAGGTTGTCGGTGGACAGCGCAGCGGTGTGGTAGGTCGGCAGGGTGATCAGGTGGTGGAAGATACCGGCCTGAGCGGAACCATCGCGCTGGAAGGTGCGGATCTTCTCGTCGGCAACCTGAGCCAGTTCGGTCTCGTCGTACTCGACGCTCATCAGCTTGGCGCGGTCGTAGGCGGAAACATCCTTGCCTTCGGCGGCCATGGCGTCGAACACCTGCTGGCGGAAGTTCAGGGTCCAGTTGAAGGACGGGCTGTTGTTGTAAACCAGCTTGGCGTTCGGGATGACTTCGCGGATGCGGTCAACCATGCCCTTGATCTGGCCAACGTGCGGCTTCTCGGTTTCGATCCACAGCATGTCGGCGCCGTTCTGCAGGCTGGTGATGCAGTCCAGTACGCAGCGGTCTTCGCCAGTGCCCTTGCGGAACTGGAACAGGTTGGACGGCAGACGCTTCGGACGCAGCAGCTTGCCTTCGCGCTTGATCACGACATCACCGTTGCCCAGCTCGGCGTCGGAGATTTCGTCGCAGTCGAGGAAGGAGTTGTACAGGTCGCCCAGGTCGCCCGGCTCTTTGGTCACGGCGATCTGCTTGGTCAGGCCGGCACCCAGGGAGTCGGTACGAGCGACGATCACGCCGTTGTCGATGCCCAGCTCGAGGAACGCGTAGCGAACGGCAGCGATCTTGGCGAGGAAGTCGGCGTGCGGAACGGTCACTTTGCCGTCCTGGTGGCCGCACTGCTTCTCGTCGGAAACCTGGTTCTCGATCTGGATGCAGCAGGCACCGGCTTCGATCATGCGCTTGGCCAGCAGGTAGGTGGCTTCCGGGTTACCGAAGCCAGCGTCGATGTCGGCGATGATCGGGACGATGTGGGTCTCGTGGTTGTCGATCTGCGCCTGGATCTCGGCAGCCTTGGCGTGGTCGCCAGCCTCACGGGCGGCGTCCAGGGCGGTGAACAGCAGGTCCAGCTCGCGGCTGTCAGCCTGACGCAGGAAGGTGTACAGCTCTTCGATCAGGTCGGAGACGGCGGTCTTCTCGTGCATCGACTGGTCCGGCAGCGGGCCGAAGTCGGAACGCAGGGCCGCGACCATCCAGCCGGACAGGTACAGGTAGCGCTTGTTGGTGGTCTTCAGGTGCTTCTTGATCGAGATCAGCTTCTGCTGACCGATGAAGCCGTGCCAGCAGCCCAGGGACTGGGTGTAGACGGACGAATCGGCGTCGTACTCGGCCATGTCCTTGCGCATGATGTCAGCGGTGTACTGAGCGATTTCCAGACCGGTCTTGAAGCGGTTCTGAGCGCGCATACGGGCGACGGACTCTGGGTTGATAGCGCTCCAGCTGCTGCCGAATTTCTCTTTCAGAGCGGCTACAGCCTTGATGTCGTTTTGATATGCGGACATGGTCAATCCTTCAGAAAATGTGTTGGTTGAGCACCGACTACCCACTCAATGCGCGCACGGATGCGGCGGCTGCGGGAGGCTTCCACTTGAACGGCGAGAAAACGGCTGGGGCGAGGATGTACCGCGAGGAGGGGAGATGCAGCTAACAGTTCGGTGACGTCGCCGGTGCGGGTCGGCTCGTGGAAACCTTGGGCACCTGCTGGGCTTTCGATCTGTCTGACGCTAAACGCTTCCCCGTCCCTCAGGACAACTACGTTCCAGTCGCAACCTCGTCGTACGGCCTTGTGGGCTGTTGGGACACGGATCGTCGCGAAGTACTTCGCGGGCGATCTGGAGATCCTTTTCAGGACCCCTGGCTAGCGGGAGCGAGGCCATCATGCCTCTGGTGAAATGCTTCGTCAAACGTTTTGTAGTGGTTTTTTAAAACTACTACATATTCAGTAGATGACCGGTTGGTCATTGATGGCAGCCCATGGGGCGGGCGTTTCAGGCATTTCGCGGGCTGCGCGCACTGTCCATGCTGCGCAGGGCGAAAGGGGCATGCGACTTTGGTCGGGGGTCAGTCGAGGGCTTCGACCTTGAGGCGCAGCGACATGTCTTCGCGGCCTTGCGTGGTGTGACGGCGCAGCACGTCGCGGCCGTCGGAGCTGGTTTGCTCGCTGACGCCACCCAGGGTGATCCACTCGCCGAGCCGACCACTGACGCGGGTGTCGGTGCTCTGCACGTCGATCACGTTGGAGCGGTTGCTGCTGACGCGGTCACGCTGGCTGCTGATGGTCACGTGCACCAGTTCGCCGGACAGGCTGGCCGTCACGTAGAAGCCGCGCGTCACGTCGCGATACTGGGTGTCCTGATAGACCTGGCCGTAGGGGCCGGTGCTGGTGGTGGTCAGCGGCACGCTCTGGCCCACCTGGATCAATGCCGGATAGCCTTCGGTCGCCTGCACCTGCTGGGTGCCGCCACCACGGCTGTCGGTGCTGCGGCGGATGATGTGCACCTGGTCACGACCATTCACCTCGCCGCGCCCCACCTGGACCTCGGCGTTGCCGGCGCTGAGCGTGCCGTCGACGCGGTAGCCGCGATCGTTCTGGTAATTGCTGTCGCTGCTCTCCACGGTGATCAGCAGCCGGCGTGGCTGGGTGTCGAGCTGCTGCAGAAGCAGGCGAACTTCGCCGATCTTGCCCGGCGATGCGTTGACGATCAGTTGATTGCCATAGGCGCTGACCCGGCCTTCGTTGCCCAGCATCGACTGCACCACGCCGAGCACGTCGTCGGCGGTGCGGTAGTTCAGTGGTATCACTTCCGTCGCCGCATGCAGGGGCAGGCACAGACCAAGGAGCAGGGTGGCGAGCAGCGTGCGCAGGGTCATAGCAGAAAGCTCCGCAGGTCAGGATCGGTGATGCTGGTATCCCAGGCCTGATCGAACTGGGCCTGACGCTGGCGCACGCGCGCCGGGTCGGCATACAGCGCGTAGCCGGCCTGCTGGTCGAGCTCGGGGCGCAGCAGCAGGCCTCTGTCGTCGGCGATCAGGTAGGCCAGTTCGTCACTGGGGTAATCGGGGTTGAGCTTGCGGATATGCAGATTGGACGACAGCCGCCGTGACAGGGTGAGCAGGCGATGGCCATCCTTCACCGCGCGTGTCGGATCGCGCAACAGGATGCGCAGACGAGCGCGCGGACTGGAGAGCAGGAAGCGGGTGCAGGCCTGCTGCACGCTGCTGTGGTGATACAGCCATGGCTCCAGATCGTCGCTGTACAGGCACAGGCTGCGCTGCGCCTGCTGGATCAGCGCCAGGACGTGGGCGCGGGCCTCCTGCGGCTGGCTGAAGCGCTCCAGGCGCTCGTGCTGGCCGAGGATGAAGGGCGCCGGCTCCCACTGCGCGGCATCTGGCGTGACGGGCTCGGGATTGTGCACGGCAAAACGCCCCGGCGACTCGAATTCGATAGCCGCCAGCTCGCTGGGCGCTTGCGTATCGTCCGTATCGACCGGGGCGTCTTCGTTGTCCATCGCTTCCTCTACTGGCTGGTGCGCACCATGTCCACGTGCGGGATGCCGGCGTCGAGATATTCGTCGCTGACTATCCTGAAGCCTAGCCTTTCATAGAACGGCGTGGCATGCACCTGAGCGGTGAGCATTTGCTGACGCAGGCCGCGCTTTTCCGCCTCGGCGATCACCGCTTGCATCAGCGTCTCGCCCACCTTGAGGCCGCGCCAGTCCTTGAGCACCGAGACGCGGCCGATATGGCCGTCGGGCAGCAGGCGCGCCGTGCCGACCGCGTAGTCGCCTTCCTCGACGAGAAAATGCACGGCATCGGCGTCCTCGGCGTCCCACTCCAGTTCCGGCGGAACGGACTGTTCGGCGACGAAAACGGTGTCCCGAATCCGCCGCAGCTCGGCATTGTCCTTATGCCAGTCCGCCACGCGGACAGTGATCTCACTCATCGGCGAACCCCAGGCTTCCCTGTTTGACCAGTTCCCAGAGCAGGGTACGCCCTTCGTCGTCGGCCAGCCAGGCGCCGAGGTTCTCGACATGCAGCGCGTCGGCGCTGCAGATCAGCTTCAGCAGTTCGCGCAGGCGAGCCGTGACCAGGCGGCTCTGGCCGCTGGCGAACAGCACCAGGTCGTCGCCGACTTCCGACCAGGCCATGCGGGCGCTGGGATTGCGGATGATGATCGCGCCATCTTCCAGGGCGCCGAGGAAATCCTCTTCACCGATCTCGATGCCGGCGACCAGCTCCGGGTACTTGGGCTCGGTCATGAACTGGCCGAACCAGGTCATCAGCAGGCGCTCGTCACTCATGTGCTCGTTGAGCAGGGCCTTTAGGCGCTCCAGGGCGTCGCGCTGGATCTGGTGCGGATCTTCGCTCGGCTGGATGTCGGCGTCGCTGTAGCGCTCCTCGTCGGGCAGGAACTGGCCGAGGAAGTCGGTGAAATGGGTCAGTACTTCGGCAGCGCTTGGCGCGCGGAAGCCCACGGAATAGGTCATGCAATCATCCTCGGCAATGCCGTTGTGGGCCAGGCACGGCGGCAGATAAAGCATATCGCCGGGCTCCAGCACCCACTCTTCAGTTGGTTCGAATTCGGCCAGGATCTTCAGATCGGCGTGGGGGAGCAGCGGGCTGTCGGAATCGCACATCTGGCCCACTTGCCAGCGGCGATGGCCATGGGCCTGCAGCAGGAATACGTCGTAGTTGTCGAAATGCGGGCCGACGCCGCCACCGGGGGCGGCGAAGCTGATCATCAGGTCGTCGATGCGCCACTTGGGCAGGAACTTGAAGTCCTCCAGCAGCTCGGCGACCTCGGGCACGAACTGGTCGACCGCCTGAATCAGCAGGGTCCAGTCACGCTCCGGCAGGTCCTGGAAGGTGTCCTCGTTGAACGGGCCGCGCTGCAGTTCCCAGGGGCGCTCGCCATGCTCGATCACCAGGCGCGATTCGACTTCCTCTTCCAGCGCCAGCCCCGCCAGTTCGTCCGGGCTGATCGGACTCTCGAAATCGGGGATGGCCTGGCGCACCAGCAGCGGTTTCTTCTGCCAGTAGTCGCGCAGGAACTCACGGGCTGTGAGGCCACCCAGCAATTGCAGCGGAGTATCAGGATTCATCGGTAAGCCCTTGAAATAGATAAAAACCTTTAAACAAAAACGCCCGGCTCAGCCGGGCGTCCTCGAGGCTGGTGTCGCTCAGATGCGCTTGGCCTGGGCCACGGCGTTACCGATGTAGCGCGCCGGGGTCAGTTGCTTGAGCTCTTCCTTGGCGGCGGTCGGCATGTCCAGGCCGTCGATGAAGGCCAGCAGGGCCTCGGGGCTGATGCCCTTGCCGCGGGTCAGCTCCTTGAGCTTCTCGTAGGGGTTCTCGATGGCGTAACGGCGCATCACGGTCTGGATCGGCTCGGCGAGCACTTCCCAGCAGGCATCCAGGTCTTCAGCAATACGTTGAGCATTGAGCTCCAACTTGCTGATTCCCTTGAGGCTTGCTTCATAGGCGATGACGCTGTGGGCGAAACCGACGCCGAGGTTGCGCAGCACGGTGGAGTCGGTCAGGTCACGCTGCCAGCGGGAGATCGGCAGCTTGCTGGCCAGGTGCTGGAAGATTGCATTGGCGATGCCCAGGTTGCCTTCGGAGTTCTCGAAGTCGATCGGGTTGACCTTGTGCGGCATGGTCGAGGAGCCGATTTCGCCCGCGATGGTCTTCTGCTTGAAGTAACCGAGGGAGATGTAGCCCCACACGTCGCGATCGAAGTCGATCAGGATGGTGTTGAAGCGGGCAATGGCGTCGAACAGTTCGGCGATGTAGTCGTGCGGCTCGATCTGGGTGGTGTAGGGGTTCCAGGTCAGGCCCAGGTCACCTTCGATGAACTGGCGGGCGTTGGCTTCCCAGTCGATGCTCGGGTAGGCCGACAGGTGCGCGTTGTAGTTGCCCACGGCGCCGTTGATCTTGCCCAGCAGCGGCACGGCGGTGACTTGCGCGATCTGCCGCTCGAGGCGGTAGACGACGTTGGCCAGTTCCTTGCCCAGGGTGGTCGGCGAGGCCGGCTGGCCGTGGGTGCGCGACAGCATCGGCACGTCGGCGAACTTCACCGACAGTTCGCGAATGGCGCCTGCCAGCTGCTTCATCAGCGGCAGCAGCACGTCGTCGCGACCTTCACGCAGCATCAGCGCGTGGGACAGGTTGTTGATGTCCTCGCTGGTGCAGGCGAAGTGGATGAACTCGCTGACCTTGTCCAGCTCCGGCAGCTTGGCGGCCTGCTCCTTGAGCAGGTATTCCACGGCCTTGACGTCGTGGTTGGTGGTGCGCTCGATTTCCTTCACGCGCTCGGCGTGCTCGACGGCGAAGTTTTCCGCCAGCTCGTTGAGCAGGGCGTTGGCTTCGGCGGAGAAGGGCGCCACTTCCGGGATGCCTTCGTGCGCGGCCAGGCGCTGCAGCCAGCGCACTTCGACCAGTACGCGGCTACGGATCAGACCGTATTCGCTGAAGATGGGGCGCAGGGCGCTGGTTTTGCCGGCGTAGCGGCCGTCGACGGGGGAAACCGCGGTGAGCGAGGAAAGCTGCATGTGGGCGTTCTCGGGCTGTCGGGCTGATCAGTCGTTCGGGTGCCGCGTTGCGTCGGGCCTGCTTGGGTGAAACGGGCCTTGGCTCGCGCGCCAGGACGACCTCTGAAGAAAAGGGCGCATATCATACATGAAAACCAACGCTTCGCCGCCTATGCGCTGCGTCTGGCGACCGATAGCAGGCTGGCGGCGAAAATCAGCGCCGCGCCGAGCAGCGACAGGGTGTCCGGTGTCTCGTCCCAGAGCAGCCAGGCGATGATGCCGCCGAAGACGATGGCCAGGTAGGCGAAGGGGCCGATCAGCCCCGGCGGCGCGAGGCCGTAGGCGCGGGACATGATGATCTGGCTGGCGGTGGCCAGCAGGCCGATGCCGACGAGCCAGCCCAGCTGGGTGGCGTCCAGCGGCTGCCAGCTCCAGGTCAGCGGAATGGCGGAAAACAGCGCGCTGAACAGCGAGAAGTAGAAAACGATGCGGGTGGCCGGCTCGCTGTCGCTCATTTCACGGATGGAAACGAAGGCGAAGGCTGCCAGCAGGCTGGCGGCCAGGCCGATCAGGGCGGCACCCTCGAACAGTGCGGCACTGGGCTTGGCCACCAGCAGCACGCCGCACAGGCCGACGAGGCTGCTGACCAGCATGCGCCGGGTCAGCGGCTCTTTCAGCCAGAGATGGGCGATCAGCGGGGTGAAGACCGGCGCCGAGTAGGTGAACAGCATGGCGTCAGCCAGGGGCAGGTGGGCGATGGCGTAGAAGAAGCAGTACATCGCCGCCAGGCCGTAGGTGGTGCGCCACAGGTGCGACTTGAGGCGAGTGGTGCGCATCGGCGCGACGCCGCGGACCAGGACCAGGGGCAGGAAGAACAGCACGCCGACCAGGTTGCGGAAGAACACCACCGACTCGTTGTTGACGCTGACGGATATCTCGCGAATACCAACGCCGGTAAAGGCGAACAACAGGGCCGAGAGCGCCAGCAGCAGGGCACCCTGGAGGGGTTTGACGCTGCGGCTGGCTGGGCTCATGGTCAGGTGCGCATCAGTTCATAGAGTTCTTTGAGCAGCTTGCCGCGGCTGAATACCAGCTGCCAGCGGTGTCCGCCCAGTTGTCGCCACAGGCGTGCCGAACGGATGCCGGCCAGCAGCAGGGAGCGAATCTTCGCGGCATTGTTCGGCTGCTGCAGGAAGCGCATGTCACCATGCACCTGAATGCGCTGGCGGAAGGTGCTGATGGTGTCCTGATACAGGCCGCCGCAGGCCGCGATGACGTTGTCGTGCACCAGGCCGAAATGTTCCACCTGCTGCTGGATCTGATCGAGACGGCTGCCCATCATCTGCAGCATGTCGTCGCGCTTGTCGAGTTGCCGCTCCAGGCCGATGAGGGCCAGGGAATAGCGCAGCGGTTCGCGCTGCAAGGCGGCCGGATTGCGCTCCAGGGAGCTGATCAGGGCGCGATAGCCGTCACGCAGGTTGAGGTCGTCGCCGCCATACACGTCCAGCGTGCTCTTCGGGTCGCGTACCAGCAGACTGCCGAGCATGCAGCTCATCGAGGCTTCGCTGACCTGGCCGGTGCGGGCGATCTTGTCCGCCAGCACGGCCGCTTCGAACACGGCGCCGAGTGCAACCAGTTGCTCCTGAAGCGGGGTCATCGGGCGTCCTCGTGCCAGGCTTCTGCGCTTTCGATCACGCCGCCGCCGAGGCACACCTCGCCGTCGTAGAACACCACGGACTGCCCCGGGGTGACGGCGCGCTGCGGCTCGTCGAAGACGGCGCGGTAGCCGTTCTCGCTCTGCTCCAGGGTGCAGAGCTGGTCGCGCTGGCGATAGCGCACCTTGGCGGTCAGGCGACGCGGGCTGCTCAGGTCCACCGGGTTGACCCAGTAGATTTCCGAGGCGAGCAGGGCGCGGGAGAACAGCCAGGGGTGTTCGTTGCCCTGGCCGACGATCAGCACGTTGCGCGTCAGGTCCTTGCGCAGCACGTACCAGGGGTCATCGCCGGCGTCCTTCATGCCGCCGATGCCGAGGCCCTGACGCTGGCCGATGGTGTGGTACATCAGGCCGTGATGGCGCCCGATCACCTGGCCGTCGGTGGTTTCGATGTCGCCCGGCTGGGCAGGCAGGTACTGCTTGAGGAAGTCGCTGAAACGACGTTCACCGATGAAGCAGATGCCGGTGGAGTCCTTTTTCTTCGCCGTGGCCAGTTCGTATTTCTCGGCAATGGCGCGTACCTGCGGCTTTTCCAGCTCGCCAACCGGGAACAGGGTCTTGGCGATCTGCTCGCCGCCGACGGCATGCAGGAAATAGCTCTGGTCCTTGTTCGGGTCCAGTCCCTTGAGCAGCTCGGTGCGGCCGTCGATATCGCGGCGGCGCACATAGTGCCCGGTGGCGATCAGGTCGGCGCCGAGCGACAGGGCGTAGTCGAGGAAGGCCTTGAACTTGATCTCGCGGTTGCACAGGATGTCCGGGTTCGGCGTGCGTCCGGCCTTGTATTCGGCGAGGAAATGCTCGAACACGTTGTCCCAGTACTCGGCGGCGAAGTTGGCGGTGTGCAGCTTGATGCCGATGCGCTCGCATACGGCCTGGGCGTCGGCCAGGTCGTCCATGGCGGTGCAGTACTCGGTACCGTCGTCTTCGTCCCAGTTCTTCATGAACAGGCCTTCGACCTGATAGCCCTGTTCCATCAGCAGCAGGGCGGAAACGGACGAATCGACGCCGCCGGACATGCCGACGATCACGCGTTGGGTGCTAGGTGCTTGCATGGGAATCTGCGAGTGAAGCCTGAAAAGCTGCCGAGTCTACCAGAAAGCCTTGGTCCGCCCCACACGACGACGCGCCGCGTGCGCGGGATCGGCGTTGCCGCCGCGACGGTCAGTCACGGAGCAGCTCCAGTGAGCCGCTGACACCCTGCAGATAATCATCCACGCAGCGCAGTACCAGCTCGCTGCGCCAGCGTTCGGGTTGCGCGGCCAGTTCGTCACGGCTCAGCCAGGTGATGCCGCTGATGTCGCTGTCCAGTTCGCGCGCGGGGTCATGGTGTAGCGGGCGGGCGCTGAAGCACACACGCTGGTAGGTCACGCCGTTGCTTGGCGCGGTGTAGAGGTAGATGCCCAGAAGGCCGGTCAGCTCCACGTCCCAGCCGGTTTCCTCGAGCGTTTCACGTAGTGCGGCTTCGCGCAGCGATTCGTTGGCTTCCAGGTGTCCGGCAGGCTGGTTGAGTACCAGGCGCCCGGCCTTGAACTCTTCGACGAAGAGGAAGCGGCCCTGGTCTTCGATGACCGTGGCCACGGTGATATGGGGTTGCCACTGCATGTCGTTGGCTCCGCAGGGAAGTGTTGAGGGGCAGGGGGGGCGCTGTAAAAAAGAACCCCGGCACGGGGCCGGGGTTCTTTTCACGCTCAAGCCTTATCAGGCGTTCAGCGAGGCCAGAGCGGCGTTGAAGGTGTTGCTGGGGCGCATCACCTTGCTGGTCAGCTCGGGGTTGGAGCGGTAGTAGCCGCCGATGTCGGCCGGCTTGCCCTGTACGGCAGCCAGTTCGGCAACGATGGTGGCTTCCTGCTCGGTGAGCTGCTTGGCCAGCGGTGCGAAGTGAGCCTTCAGGGCTGCGTCGTCGTCCTGGGCGGCCAGGGCCTGGGCCCAGTACAGGGCCAGGTAGAAGTGGCTGCCGCGGTTGTCGATTTCACCGACCTTGCGCGCCGGGGACTTGTTGTTGTCCAGCAGCTTGCCGGTGGCCTGGTCCAGGGTCTTGCCGAGAACCTTGGCCTTGGCGTTGCTGGTCTTGATCCCGGTTTCTTCCAGGGACACGGCCAGGGCCAGGAACTCGCCGAGCGAATCCCAGCGCAGGTAGTTCTCTTCGACCAGCTGCTGCACGTGCTTGGGTGCCGAGCCGCCGGCGCCGGTTTCGTACATGCCGCCGCCCGCCATCAGCGGAACGATGGACAGCATCTTGGCCGAGGTGCCCAGCTCCATGATCGGGAACAGGTCGGTCAGGTAGTCACGCAGGACGTTGCCGGTCACCGAGATGGTGTCCTGGCCGCGAATCTGGCGCTCCATGCTGGCACGGATGGCTTCGTTGTAGCCCATGATGCTGATGTCCAGGCCGGTCAGGTCGTGGTCCTGCAGGTACAGCTCGACCTTCTTGCGCAGTTCGCAGTCGTGGGCGCGCTCCGGGTCCAGCCAGAAGATGGCCGGGGTGGCGGATTGACGGGCGCGGGTGACGGCCAGCTTGACCCAGTCGCGGATCGGCGCGTCCTTGGTCTGGCAGGCACGCCAGATGTCACCGGCTTCGACTTCGTGCTGCATCAGCACGCTGCCGTCGGCAGCGACGACGCGCATGGTGCCGTCGGCGGTCATTTCGAAGGTCTTGTCGTGAGAGCCGTATTCTTCGGCTTTCTGCGCCATCAGGCCGACGTTCGGTACGGTGCCCATGGTGGTCGGGTCGAACGCGCCGTTGGTTTTGCAGAAATTGATCATCTCCTGGTAGATGCGCGCGTAGGTGCTCTCCGGCATGACGGCCTTGGTGTCTTTCTGCTTGCCGTCCTTGCCCCACATCTGACCGGAGTTGCGGATCATCGCCGGCATCGAGGCGTCGACGATCACGTCGCTCGGGATGTGCAGGTTGGTGATGCCCTTGACCGAGTCGACCATGGCCATTTCCGGGCGATGGGCGTAGACCTCGTGGATGTCGTGGAGGATTTCTTCCTGCTGCGAGGCCGGCAGCGACTTGATCTTGTCGTAGACGCTGCTGATGCCGTTGTTCGGGTTGACGCCCAGTTCCTTGAACAGGTCGCCGTACTTGTCGAACACGTCCTTGTAGTAGACGCTGACGGCATGGCCGAAGACGATCGGGTGGGAGACCTTCATCATGGTCGCCTTGACGTGCAGGGACCACATCACGCCGGTCTCCTTGCAGTCCTGCAGGGTCTTCTCGAAGAAGTCACGCAGCTTGCGGCAGCTCATGAACATGCTGTCGAACACTTCGCCTTCCTGCAGGGCGAGTTGCTTCTTGACTTCGACCTTGCCGTCCTTGCCGACGAACTCGATGCGCACGTCACCGGCCTTGGCCATGGTGATCGATTGCTCGCTGGAGAAGAAGTCGCCGCCGCGCATGTAGTCGGCGTGGGACTGCGAGGCCATGCTCCACTTGCCCATGCTGTGCGGGTGCTTGCGGGCGTAGGCCTTGACGGCGGCCGGGGCGCGGCGGTCGGAGTTGCCTTCACGCAGGACCGGGTTCACGGCGCTGCCCAGGACCTTGGCGTAACGCGCGCGAACTTCTTTGTCTTCTTCGCTCTGCGGGTCTTCCGGGAAATTGGGGATGGCGTAGCCCTGCGCCTGCAGTTCGGCGATGGCAGCTTTGAGCTGCGGCACGGAGGCGCTGATGTTCGGCAGCTTGATGATGTTGGCGTCGGCCTGCAGGGTCAGCTCGGCCAGTTTGGCGAGGTCGTCGTCGATGCGCTTGTCGGCGTCCAGGCGGTCGGCAAAGCTTGCCAGGATCCGTCCAGCAAGAGAGATGTCGCGGGTTTCAACGGAGATGTCAGCCGAGGCGGCAAAGGCTTCCACAATGGGCAGAAGCGAGTAGGTGGCAAGGGCTGGAGCTTCGTCGGTGAAGGTGTAGATGATCTTCGAAGGGGTGGACATTTAGGGTTAACTCTCTTCTTTGCTGAGCGCGCATAGAAACTCGACCTGCGCGGGTAGGCGCTTGAGCCCCAGGATGGTGGGGCCGGGTCGAGGACTCGCCGCGGTGATGTTGGATGCACCCGTAGAGTGTCGAGCATTTCGAACCGGCAGGCAGTGGTGGCCGTCTACCGGTTGCAAGAGGCTGCTGTCTGGTTCCAGTCAGGTCGCCCCTTATGACTCGTTAGTCACCTAAGCAGTATACCACTGCGGCACCTCGCCGCAGAATGCCCAGTTGAATAAGACCTTCGCACATGTGTCTCGCCAAGCGGTTTGCGCTACTCTCGGGGATGCACACTGTCTAACCACAAGATGGAGTCCAGCATGGGATACCAAAAGATCCAGGTGCCAGCCAGCGGTGACAAAATCACCGTCAACGCCGATATGTCACTGAATGTACCGAACAACCCCATCATCCCGTTCATTGAGGGTGATGGCATCGGCGTCGATATTTCTCCGGTGATGATCAAGGTCGTCGACGCGGCCGTCGAGAAAGCCTATGGCGGCACCCGCAAGATCTCCTGGATGGAAGTTTACGCCGGCGAGAAGGCCACCCAGGTCTACGACCAGGACACCTGGCTGCCGAAAGAAACCCTGGAGGCCGTGCGTGATTACGTGGTCTCGATCAAGGGGCCGCTGACCACGCCTGTCGGTGGCGGCATCCGTTCGCTCAACGTGGCCCTGCGTCAGGAGCTCGACCTGTACGTCTGCCTGCGCCCGGTGCGCTGGTTCGAGGGCGTGCCCAGCCCGGTGAAGAAGCCGGGCGACGTGGACATGGTGATCTTCCGCGAGAACTCCGAAGACATCTATGCCGGTGTCGAGTGGAAGGCCGGCAGCGCCGAGGCGGAGAAGGTCATCAAGTTCCTCACCGAGGAAATGGGCGTCAAGAAGATCCGCTTCACCGACATGTGCGGCATCGGCATCAAGCCGGTTTCCGAGGCGGGCACCAAGCGTCTGGTGCGCAAGGCGCTGCAGTATGCGGTCGACAATGGTCGTGGTTCGGTGACCCTGGTGCACAAGGGCAACATCATGAAGTTCACCGAAGGTGCCTTCAAGGAGTGGGGCTACGAGATTGCCCGTGAGGAGTTCGGCGCCGAACTGCTCGATGGCGGCCCGTGGATGCAGTTCAAGAATCCGAAGACCGGCAAGAACATCGTGGTCAAGGACGTGATTGCCGACGCCATGCTGCAGCAGATCCTGCTGCGCCCGGCCGAGTATGACGTGATCGCCACGCTCAACCTCAACGGTGACTACCTGTCCGACGCCCTGGCGGCCGAGGTCGGGGGCATCGGCATCGCGCCGGGGGCCAACCTGTCGGATTCGGTGGCAATGTTCGAGGCGACCCACGGCACTGCGCCGAAGTACGCCGGCCAGGACAAGGTCAACCCGGGTTCGGTCATCCTCTCGGCTGAGATGATGCTGCGCCACATGGGCTGGGGCGAGGCCGCCGACCTGATCATCAAGGGCACCAATGGCGCGATCGCGGCCAGGACTGTCACTTATGACTTCGAGCGCCTGATGGAGGGTGCGACCCTGCTGTCGTGCTCCGAGTTCGGTGACGCGATGATCAGTCACATGTGATCGGATACTCGATCAGCGCATGAAAAAAAGGCCGGTCACATGACCGGCCTTCTTGTGGCGATTTGCCAGGATGCTCAGACTTCGACAGTGCTCGCGATATCTTGCGCCTGGGGTACGGCCGCTGGGGCGTCCTGAGTGGCGGTCACCGCGCTGATATTGATGGCATGCAGTCCTTTGGGACCCTGCACGATCTCGAAGCGGACCGGCTGGCCGGCCTTGAGCGTTTTATAACCGTCCATCTGGATGGCCGAGTAGTGGGCGAACAGGTCCTCATCTCGGCCGTCGGCCAGGATGAATCCATAGCCTTTGGCGTTGTTGAACCACTTGACCTTACCGCTGAGCATGCTGATATCCCTCTGCAAAGGACTCCATCTCTGGAGTATCATCCACTTCGATTCCGCGCGATAACCGACCAGGCTGGGCGAAGGCGTGGAACCCCTGATACCCACTAGTGGGTATTCATTGGTTGTAACACCCTTTTGCCGATAGTCAAGGCTATACGGCGGATGGCTGAGAACTCAGTCAAACTCCCTCTAGCATCCCAGTTCGCCCAGCCCTGAACCTCTGAATTCAGCATGCATGCAAGTAGCCAGATTCGACTAACATTCAATCAGGATCACCCGGCAGAGCATGAGGATGACTCCTCTGGTATCGCTGTTCAGGAATCCAAGCCAGCACTGCAGGCACCACCGATGTACAAGGTGGTCCTATTCAATGACGACTACACACCGATGGACTTCGTCGTCGAAATACTTGAAACCTTTTTCGGCATGAACCGGGAGCTGGCGACCAAGATCATGCTGACCGTCCATACAGAAGGGCGTGCGGTGTGTGGGGTTTACACGCGCGACATTGCGGAGACCAAGGCCATGCAGGTCAACCAATATGCGCGTGAGAGCCAGCATCCGCTACTCTGTGAAATAGAGAAGGACGGTTAACGCCGGCCACTTGGGTATGAGGTGAAGCTATGTTGAATCGAGAGCTCGAAGTCACCCTCAATCTGGCTTTCAAGGAGGCCCGTGCAAAACGTCATGAGTTCATGACGGTCGAGCACCTGCTGCTGGCCCTGCTGGATAACGAGGCCGCCGCCAGTGTTCTAAGGGCCTGTGGGGCCAACCTCGACAAGCTGCGCCATGACCTGCAGGAATTCATCGACTCCACCACTCCGTTGATTCCCCAGCACGACGAGGAGCGCGAGACTCAGCCGACCCTGGGCTTCCAGCGCGTGCTGCAGCGCGCGGTGTTCCACGTGCAGAGCTCCGGCAAGCGTGAAGTCACCGGTGCCAATGTGCTGGTGGCGATTTTCAGCGAGCAGGAAAGCCAGGCGGTGTTCCTGCTCAAGCAGCAGAGCGTGGCCCGTATCGACGTGGTCAACTACATCGCCCATGGCATCTCCAAGGTGCCGGGGCATGGTGATCACCACGAAAGCGATCAGGACATGCAGGATGAGGAGGGCGGTGACTCCGCCACCTCCGGCAATCCGCTCGATGCCTATGCCAGCAACCTCAACGAGCTTGCGCGCCAGGGGCGGATCGATCCGCTGGTGGGGCGCGAGCACGAGGTCGAGCGCGTGGCGCAGATCCTCGCGCGTCGGCGCAAGAACAACCCGCTGCTGGTCGGTGAGGCCGGTGTCGGCAAGACCGCCATCGCCGAGGGCCTGGCCAAGCGCATCGTCGACGAACAGGTGCCTGACCTGCTTGCCGACAGCGTGGTCTACTCGCTGGACCTGGGCGCCTTGCTCGCGGGCACCAAGTACCGTGGCGACTTCGAGAAGCGCTTCAAATCGCTGCTCAACGAGCTGCGCAAGCGTCCGCACGCCATCCTCTTCATCGATGAGATCCACACCATCATCGGTGCCGGGGCCGCATCCGGCGGGGTGATGGATGCTTCCAACCTGCTCAAGCCGCTGCTGTCCTCCGGCGAGATCCGCTGCATCGGTTCGACCACCTTCCAGGAATTTCGCGGCATCTTCGAGAAGGATCGCGCACTGGCGCGGCGTTTCCAGAAGGTCGACGTGGTCGAGCCCTCGGTGGATGACACCTACGGCATCCTCAAGGGGCTCAAGGCCCGCTTCGAGCAGCATCACCACATCGAATACAGCGATGAGGCGCTGCGTGCGGCGGCCGAGCTGGCGGCGCGCTACATCAACGACCGCCACATGCCGGACAAGGCCATCGACGTGATCGACGAGGCGGGCGCCTACCAGCGCCTGCAGCCGGAAGACAAGCGTCTGGCCCGCATCGACGTGGCGCAGGTCGAGGACATCGTCGCCAAGATCGCGCGGATTCCGCCAAAGCACGTGTCCAGCTCCGACAAGGAGCTGCTGCGCAACCTGGAGCGCGACCTCAAGCTCACCGTATTCGGTCAGGATGCCGCCATCGACTCGCTGGCCACCGCGATCAAGCTGTCGCGGGCCGGCCTCAAGGCACCGGACAAGCCGGTCGGCTCCTTCCTGTTTGCCGGCCCCACCGGGGTGGGCAAGACCGAGGCCGCGCGGCAGCTGGCCAAGGCCATGGGGATCGAGCTGGTGCGCTTCGACATGTCCGAGTACATGGAGCGGCATACCGTGTCGCGCCTGATTGGCGCGCCGCCCGGTTACGTCGGTTTCGATCAGGGTGGCCTGCTGACCGAGGCGATCACCAAGCAGCCGCATTGCGTGCTGCTGCTCGACGAGATCGAGAAGGCGCATCCGGAAGTCTTCAACCTGCTGCTGCAGGTGATGGATCACGGTACGCTGACCGACAACAATGGGCGCAAGGCGGATTTCCGCAACGTGATCCTGATCATGACCACCAATGCCGGTGCGGAAACCGCATCGCGTGCGTCGATCGGCTTCACGCAGCAGGATCACTCCACCGATGCCATGGAAGTCATCAAGAAGAGCTTCACGCCGGAGTTCCGCAACCGCCTGGATACCATCATCCAGTTCGGCCGCCTGAGCCACGAAGTGATCAAGAGCATCGTCGACAAGTTCCTCACCGAACTGCAGGCGCAGCTGGAGGACAAGCGGGTCACGCTCGAAGTCAGCGACGCGGCGCGCAGCTGGCTGGCCGAACGTGGCTACGACGTGATGATGGGGGCCAGGCCGATGGCGCGACTGATCCAGGACAAGATCAAGCGTCCGCTGGCGGAGGAAATCCTGTTTGGCGAGCTGGCCGAGCATGGCGGTGTGGTGCACATCGACATTCGCGATGGCGAGCCAAGCTTCGAGTTCGAGACGACGGCGGAAGTCGCCTGATCGGGATGCGGCGGTGCAGGCCAGGGAGGCCCGCGCTGCACGCGCAAACGAAAACGCCCGGCAGTCGCCGGGCGTTTTCGTTTGGTGCTTGGCTTAGCGGGCGCGGTAGGTGATGCGGCCCTTGCTCAAGTCATAAGGTGTCAGCTCGACGCGCACCTTGTCACCAGTGAGAATGCGGATGTAGTTCTTGCGCATCTTGCCGGAGATGTGCGCGGTAACGACGTGCCCGTTTTCCAACTCCACGCGGAACATGGTGTTGGGCAGGGTGTCGACGACAGTGCCTTCCATTTCGAAGCTGTCTTCTTTCGACATGCAGTAAAGCCCTCGGTATCCAGGAAATGGCCCGGCGCGACTGGCCCCAGGCAAAAGCGGCGTGCATTGTGCCCGAAAACAGGGGGCTGCGCCAAGTGGCTTGGTGCTTTGCCCGGGGCTGAAGGGGCGGGAGGTGCGCTAGGTCAGCCGTGTCCAGCGCTGATTGACGAACAGCTCGATGGGCCGGTACTGGGTCTTGTAGTTCATCTTCCGGCAGTTCTTGATCCAGTAGCCCAGATAGACGGCTTCAAGGCCCAGACGTGCGGTCTCGCCGATCTGCCAGAGAATGGCGAAGCGCCCGAGGCTGCGGCGCTCCTCATCCGGATCATAGAAGGTGTAGACCGCCGACAGGCCGTTCGGCAGCACGTCGGTGACCGCGATGGCGACCAGCTTGCCGCGCAGGCGGAACTCATAGAAACGAGAAAATGGCAGGTCCCGGACGAGAAAGGTCGAGAACTGGTCGCGACTGGGCGGGTACATGTCACCATCGGCATGGCGCTGCTCGATGTAGCGAACGTAGAGCGCGTAATACTCTTCGGTGAATGCCGGGCGCACCGAGCGCACGCTGACGTCCTCGTTGCGCTTGAGGATGCGCCGCTGCTGGCGGTTCGGCGTGAACAGCGCTGCCGGGATGCGTGCCGGGATGCAGGCGGTGCACTGCTGGCAGTGCGGGCGGTACAGGTGATCGCCGCTGCGGCGAAAGCCCATTTCCGAAAGTTCGGCGTAGACGAGCACGTCCATGGGCTGACTGGGGTCGAGAAACAGGGTCGTCGCCTGTTCTTCCGGCAGGTAGCTGCATGGATGTGGCTGAGTGGCATAGAACTTCAGGCGGGCCAGCTCGGTCATGGCGGTGTCTCGGGAAAACCTGACTAAGAGTGTATGTCAGGGTTGGCCAGTCGACTAGGCGAGCCAGTCCGCTGCACTGGGCAGGTCGAGGTGGCGCTGCAGGTATTCGGCGAACGTGGCGCGCGGTATGGCCCTGGCGCCGAAGTTGTGCAGGTGCTGCGTGGGCATCTGGCAGTCGATGAGCGCGAAGCCCCATTCATGCAACTTGCCCACCAGGGTGGCGAAACCGACTTTCGAGGCGTTGTCGGCGCGGCTGAACATGGATTCGCCAAAGAACAGTTGTCCCATGGCCAGGCCATAGAGGCCGCCGACCAGCTCGTCGTCGAGCCAGACCTCGACCGAGTGGGCGATGCCGCGCTGATGCAACTGCAGGTAGGCATCCTGCATGCCCTGGGTGATCCAGGTGCCGTCGGCGTAGCTGCGTGGCCCTGCGCAGGCGTTGATCACAGCGGCGAAATCCTGGTCGAAGCTGACGCGGTAGCGTTGCTGACGCAGCAACTTGGCCAGGCTGCGCGAAACATGCAGTTCGTTGGGGAACAGCGCGGTGCGCGGGTCCGGTGACCACCAGAGGATCGGCTGGCCGTCCTGGAACCAGGGGAAGCAGCCGTGGCGATAGGCGCTGATCAAGCGGTCGGCGCTGAGGTCGCCGCCCGCAGCCAGCAGGCCGTTCGGTTCGCGCATGGCCTTGGCCAGTGGCGGGAACTGCAGGGAATCACGTTGCAGCCAGGTCAGCATGCGCGTCCGTCCGCGGGGCAGGGGAGGGCGAGCGGGGTGCTCGCCCTGGTGCCATCAGTTGCTGTCGAGGAACTTCTCGACGTCCAGCGCGGCCATGCAGCCAGCACCGGCCGAAGTGATGGCCTGGCGGTAGACGTGGTCGGCCACGTCGCCGGCGGCGAACACGCCCTCGATGCTGGTGGCAGTGGCGTTGCCCTCGCTGCCGCCCTTGATCTTCAGGTAGCCGTCATGCATGTCCAGCTGGCCGACGAACAGCTCGGTGTTCGGCTTGTGGCCGATGGCGATGAACACGCCGGCCAGGGCCAGGTCCTGGGTGCTGCCGTCCTGGGTGCTCTTCAGGCGTACGCCGGTCACGCCGGTCTGGTCGCCCAGCACTTCGTCGAGGGTGTGGTTCCAGTGCAGGCGCATGTTGCCGTTCTCGACCTTGTCGAACAGCTTGTCCTGCAGGATCTTCTCCGAGCGCAGCTTGTCACGGCGGTGCACCAGGTGCACTTCCTTGGCGATGTTCGACAGGTACAGTGCCTCTTCCACAGCGGTGTTGCCGCCGCCGATCACTGCGACCACCTGGTTGCGGTAGAAGAAGCCGTCGCAGGTCGCGCAGGCGGAAACGCCCTTGCCGGAGAATGCCTCTTCCGACGGCAGGCCGAGGTACTGGGCGCTGGCGCCGGTGGCGATGATCAGCGCGTCGCAGCTATAGGTGCCGCTGTCACCCTTGAGAACGAAGGGACGGCTCTGCAACTCTGCGGTGTGGATATGGTCGTAGATGATCTCGGTGTCGAAGCGCTCGGCATGCTTCTGCATGCGCTCCATCAGGGCCGGGCCGGTAAGGCCTTCGACGTCACCCGGCCAGTTGTCCACTTCGGTGGTGGTGGTGAGCTGACCGCCAGGCTGGATGCCGGTAATGACCACGGGTTTGAGATTGGCGCGCGCGGCGTACACGGCGGCGCTATAACCGGCAGGGCCGGAACCCAGGATGATCACGCGTGAATGCTTGACTTCGCTCATAAAAAAACCCCATAAGCCTTTGTCACAAAAGAGAATGCGTGCTCCAATTGAGCCGCATGGAAGCTGCTGGCGGCTATGCTACACCGAAGCAGGGCAAGTGCGGGAGCTTGGCAATTGGCCTGAGCGCCAGGCAGGCCCTACAATAGGCCGCTTCCGCGATCAATCATCAGATGGACGCGCCCAGGGCGCAGGAAATGGCTGTTTTGAAGAATTCCACCACCCAGACTATCGATTGGCGTCAGAAACTTCAGTATCGACTGAAGGAAGGCGCCTTGATCGCCCTGGGCGCTATGTGCCTGTACCTGCTGATGGCACTGTTGACCTACAACGCCGCCGATCCGGCCTGGGACAACAGCGTGCAGGTCGAGCGCATCATCAACGCAGGTGGCAGCATTGGCGCCTGGCTCTCCAGTGCGCTGTTCGGTGCGCTGGGCTATTTCGCCTACATCTTCCCGTTGCTGCTGGCGGCCAAGACCTGGCAGGTGTTCCGCACCCGTAACCAACCCTGGCACTGGAATGGCTGGCTGTTTTCTTGGCACAGCATCGGCCTGGTGTTCCTGATTCTCTCTGGCGCCGCGCTCGGTGACATCCATTTCGCGGCGGATGCCGGCATGCAGGGCTCCGGTGGCGGCATGCTGGGCGCCAGCCTGGGCGATCTGGCCGTGCATGCGCTGAACGTGCAAGGCAGCACCCTGGTATTCCTGGCCCTGTTCCTCTTCGGCCTGACGGTGTTCACCGACCTGTCCTGGTTCCGCGTGATGGACCTGACCGGCAAGATCACCCTCGATCTGATCGAACTCATCCATGGCGCCATCACCGGCTGGTGGAATGCCCGCAGCGAGCGCAAGCAGATGGTCGCGCAACTGCGTGAACTGGACGACCGCGTCATCGAGGTGGCCGCGCCCGTGGTCGCTGACCGCCGCGAACAGGCCAAGGTCAAGGAGCGCCTGCTCGAACGCGAAGAGTCGCTGAGCAAGCACATGAGCGAGCGCGACAAGCGCCCGGCACCGGTGATCACGCCGCCTGCGCCGCCCAAGGCGGCGGAGCCGAGCAAGCGCGTGCTCAAGGAGAAACAGGCGCCGCTGTTCGTCGATAGCGCCATCGAGGGTAGCCTGCCGCCGATTTCCATCCTCGATGTCGCCGAGAAGAAGCAGAAGCAGTATTCGCCCGAGTCGCTCGAGGCCATGTCGCGCCTGCTGGAAATCAAGCTCAAGGAATTCGGCGTCGAGGTGGTGGTGGAGTCCGTGCATCCGGGCCCGGTGATCACCCGTTTCGAAATTCAGCCCGCTGCCGGCGTCAAGGTCAGCCGCATCTCCAACCTGGCCAAGGACCTGGCGCGCTCGATGGCCATGGTCAGCGTACGCGTGGTCGAGGTGATTCCCGGCAAGACCACCGTGGGCATCGAGATACCCAATGAAGACCGGCAGATCGTGCGCTTCTCCGAAGTGCTGTCGTCGAGCGAGTACGACGATGCCAAGTCGCCGGTCACCCTGGCCCTCGGGCACGACATCGGCGGACGTCCGGTGATCGCCGACCTGGCCAAGATGCCGCACCTGCTGGTGGCCGGTACCACGGGTTCCGGTAAGTCGGTGGGGGTCAACGCGATGATCCTGTCGGTCCTGTTCAAGTCCACGCCGGAAGAGGCGCGGATGATCATGATCGACCCGAAGATGCTCGAGCTGTCGATCTACGAAGGCATTCCGCACCTGCTGTGCCCGGTCGTGACCGACATGAAGGAGGCCGCCAATGCGCTGCGCTGGTCGGTGGCCGAGATGGAGCGCCGTTACAAGCTGATGGCGGCGATGGGCGTGCGCAACCTGGCGGGCTTCAACCGCAAGGTCAAGGACGGCATCGAAGCCGGCACGCCGCTGACCGATCCACTGTTCCGTCGCGAAAGCATGGAAGACGAGCCGCCGCTGCTCAAGCCGCTGCCCACCATCGTGGTGGTGGTCGACGAATTCGCCGACATGATGATGATCGTCGGCAAGAAGGTGGAAGAGCTGATCGCGCGTATCGCCCAGAAGGCGCGGGCCGCGGGCATTCACCTGATCCTGGCGACCCAGCGCCCTTCGGTGGACGTGATCACCGGTCTGATCAAGGCCAACATTCCGACCCGCATGGCGTTCCAGGTGTCGAGCAAGATCGACTCGCGCACCATTCTCGACCAGGGTGGCGCCGAGCAGCTGCTGGGGCATGGTGACATGCTCTATCTGCCGCCCGGCACCGGCCTGCCGATCCGCGTGCATGGCGCCTTCGTCTCCGACGATGAAGTGCACCGTGTGGTCGAGGCCTGGAAGCAGCGCGGCTCGCCCGACTACATCGAGGACATCCTCGCGGGCGTCGAGGAGGGCGGTGGCAGCGGCTTCGAAGGCGGTGGTGGCGAAGGCGGTGAGGGCAGCGAGGAAGATCCGCTGTACGACGAAGCCGTCAACTTCGTGCTGGAAAGCCGTCGTGCTTCCATCTCTGCAGTGCAGCGCAAGCTGAAGATCGGCTACAACCGCGCCGCGCGGATGATCGAGGCGATGGAGATGGCCGGCGTGGTCAGCTCGATGAACACCAACGGCTCGCGCGAGGTCATCGCGCCCGGACCGTCGCGCGACTGACTTCGGCATCTCACGGACAAACCGCCCGATTCGCGGTCTACAAGATTCCACGGTCGTTCATGCGGCCGAGCAATGCGAGGTGCGGAGTCACCTCGCCATCCTCACACGGACTAAAGGGGTTCCTATGCGTGTTATTCGCCTGCTGATGCTGGCTGTTCTGAGTTTTACCCTACTGACTGCCCAGGCTGACGAAGAGGCGGCCACCCAGCGCCTGACCGAGCTGCTCAACCAGGCACAGACCATCAGTGCGCGCTTTTCGCAACTGACGCTCGATGCCAGCGGCACCCAGCTGCAGGAAACCGCCGGGCAACTGGTGCTCAAGCGCCCGGGGCTGTTCCGCTGGCATACCGACCAGCCGATGGAGCAGCTGCTGGTGTCCAACGGCAAGAAGGTCTGGCTGTACGACCCGGACCTGGAGCAGGTGACCGTGCAGACCCTCGACCAGCGCCTGACCCACACCCCGGCGCTGCTGCTCTCAGGTGACGTGTCGCAGATTCGCGAGAACTTCGATATCGACTACAAGGAAGGCGGCAACGTGGTCGACTTCATCCTCAAGCCCAAGGCCAAGGACAGCCTGTTCGACAGCCTGCGCCTGTCGTTCCGCAACCGCGTGCTCAACGACATGCAACTGATCGACAGCATTGGTCAGCGCACCAATATCCTGTTCCTCAATGTGAAGATGAACGAGCCGGTCGACGACGGTCTGTTCAGCTTCGACATCCCGCAAGGTGCGGACGTCATCCAGGAGTAAGTGGTGGACCTGTTCGCTCGCCAACCCGTCGCGCAGCCCCTGGCTGCGCGTTTGCGTGCTACCAGCCTGGATGAATACGTCGGCCAGGAGCATGTGCTGGGGCCTGGCAAGCCGCTGCGTGAAGCGCTGGAACAGGGTGCCTTGCATTCGATGATCTTCTGGGGGCCGCCGGGGGTAGGCAAGACCACCCTGGCGCGCCTGCTGGCCAAGGTCAGCGATGCTCATTTCGAGACCATCTCGGCGGTGCTCTCCGGGGTCAAGGAGATTCGCCAGGCGGTCGAGGTGGCGCAGCAGCATGCCGCGCAATATGGCCGTCGCACCATCCTTTTCGTCGATGAGGTGCACCGTTTCAACAAGAGCCAGCAGGATGCCTTCCTGCCCTACGTCGAAGACGGCACGCTGATCTTCATCGGCGCCACCACCGAGAACCCTTCGTTCGAACTGAACAACGCGCTGCTGTCGCGCGCCCGCGTCTACGTGCTCAAGAGCCTCGACGAGGCAGCCATGCGCAAGTTGGTGACGCGTGCGCTGAGCGACCCGAAAGGCCTGGGCGAGCGTCACCTGAGCCTGCCCGAGGAAAGCTTCGCCATGCTCATGGCCGCCGCCGATGGCGATGGTCGGCGCCTGCTCAACTTCCTCGAGAACGCCGCCGACCTGGCCGAGGATGGTGGCGAGATCGCCGTGGTCTCGCTGCACAACCTGCTGGGCGATACCCGCCGGCGTTTCGACAAGGGCGGCGAAGCCTTCTACGACCAGATCAGCGCGCTGCACAAGTCCGTCCGCGGCTCCAGCCCCGATGGCGCGCTGTATTGGTTGGCGCGCATGCTCGACGGCGGCTGCGACCCGGCCTACATCTGCCGGCGCATTGTCGCCATGGCCAGCGAAGACATCGGGAATGCCGACCCGCGTGCGTTGCCGTTGTGTCTGGCCGCCTGGGATGCGGTCAAGCGCCTGGGCAGTCCCGAGGGCGACCTGGCGCTGGCGCAGGCGGTGACTTACCTCGCCTGCGCAGCCAAGAGCAACGCGGTGTATCTGGGGATCAAGGCAGCCAAGCAGGATGTCGCCGAGTTCGGCTCGCTGGAGGTGCCACTGCACCTGCGCAATGCGCCGACCAAGCTGATGCAGCAGCTCGGTTATGGCGAGGAATATCGCTACGCCCACGATGAGCCCAATGCCTACGCCGCTGGCGAAGTGTATTTCCCGGATGAAATGGAGCCGCGCGAGTATTACCAGCCGGTGCCGCGAGGCCTGGAGTCGAAGATTCGCGAGAAGCTCAAGCACCTGCGCAGCCTGGATTCCAGCAGCACCCGACAAAGGAGAAAGAGATGATTCGTGTGGCGCTTGCCGTGGCGGCAGGGGGGGCTGTCGGTTCGCTGATGCGCTTTCTGGTGGCCAGCTGGGTCGCCGGCAACTGGCCGCGGCACTTCTACCTGGCCACGCTCACCGTCAACGTGCTGGGTTGCCTGTTGATCGGTCTGCTGTCCGGCCTGTTCCTCACCCGTACCGATCTGCCACTGGAGCTGCGCACCGGGCTGATCACCGGCGTGCTGGGTGGCTTCACCACGTTTTCGTCCTTCAGCCTGGAGATCATGAAGCTGATGGAGGGTGGGCGCGCGCCCGAAGCCTTCGGCTATCTGGCCTTCAGCATCCTTGGCGGTCTGCTGGCAGCCTGGGCCGGCCTGAGCCTGGCCCGATTGGCATCCTGACCCGTTAAGGCTTTACACTCCACAACCCGCGCCAGCTTGCTGGTCATTAACCATTTCGCCGATGTATTGAGACCCGAACATGCTCGACTCCAAACTCGTCCGCACGCAACTCACCGAAATCGCCGAGCGCCTCGCCACCCGTGGCTTCGCACTCGACGTCGCCCGCTTCGAGGCCCTGGAGAGTCAGCGCAAGTCGGTGCAGGTGCGCACCGAACAATTGCAGGCCGAGCGTAACAGTCGTTCCAAATCCATTGGCCAGGCCAAGGCGCGCGGTGAAGACATCGCGCCGCTGCTGGCGGAAGTGGACCAGATGGGCAACGACCTGGAAGCCGGCAAGCGCGAGCTGGACGCGATCCAGGGCGAGCTGGACAACCTGCTGCTGAACATCCCCAACCTGCCGCACGAATCCGTGCCGGTCGGCGCCGACGAGGACGAGAACGTCGAGGTCGCGCGCTGGGGGACACCGCGCAGCTTCGACTTCGAGATCAAGGATCACGTCGCCCTGGGCGAGCAGCACGGCTGGCTGGACTTCGAGACTGCCGCCAAGCTCTCCGGTGCCCGTTTCGCCCTGCTGCGCGGCCCCATCGCGCGCCTGCACCGTGCCCTGGCGCAGTTCATGATCAACCTGCACACTGGCGAGCACGGCTACGAAGAGGCCTACACCCCGTACCTAGTGCAGGCGCCGGCGCTGCAGGGCACCGGTCAGCTGCCGAAGTTCGAGGAAGACCTGTTCAAGATCGCCCGTGAAGACCAGGCCGATCTGTACCTGATCCCGACCGCCGAAGTGTCGCTGACCAACATCGTCGCCGGCGAAATCCTCGACGCCAAGCAGCTGCCGCTGAAGTTCGTCGCCCACACGCCGTGCTTCCGCAGCGAGGCAGGGGCCTCCGGCCGCGATACGCGCGGCATGATTCGCCAGCATCAGTTCGACAAGGTCGAGATGGTGCAGGTCGTGGAACCGGCGACCTCCTTCGAGGCGCTGGAGGGCATGACGGCCAATGCCGAGCGCGTGCTGCAGCTGCTCGAGCTGCCGTATCGCAAGCTGGCACTGTGCACCGGCGACATGGGCTTCTCTGCGGTCAAGACCTACGACCTGGAAGTCTGGGTGCCGAGCCAGGACAAGTACCGCGAGATTTCCTCCTGCTCCAACTGCGGCGACTTCCAGGCGCGCCGCATGCAGGCGCGTTACCGCAACCCGGAAACCGGCAAGCCGGAGCTGCTGCACACGCTCAATGGTTCCGGCCTGGCCGTGGGCCGCACCCTGGTCGCGGTGCTGGAGAACTACCAGCAGGCCGACGGCAGCATTCGCGTGCCCGAGGTACTCAAGCCCTACATGGGTGGTATCGAAGTGATCGGCTGAGCCGGTCATCGCGATGCATGGAACGGGGCGGCACGGCTGCCCCGTTTTCAATGGCGGCAGGGTGTGCACGACGCATTCTGCGAACCGACCTCCGCTGAGGCTGACCTGATGCAATTTCTTCCGCTGTTCCACAAGCTGCAGGATCGCCCGGTACTGGTGATCGGCGGTGGTGAGGTCGCGCTGCGCAAGGCGCGCCTGCTCAGTGATGCCGGTGCGCGCCTGCGCGTCGTTGCGCCCGAGGTGCGCAGCGAGCTGCAGGAGCTGGCTGGCTCGGCCGGCATCTTCCTGCGTGGCTATGCGAGCAGCGACCTGCAGGGCGTGGCCCTGGTCATCGCGGCGACCGACGACGAAACGCTCAACGCGCAGGTGTCCGCCGAAGCCCAGGCGCTCGGTATCCCGGTCAACGTCGTCGATGCGCCGTCGCTGTGCAGTGTGATCTTCCCGGCGATCGTCGATCGCTCGCCGCTAATCGTTGCCGTCAGCAGTGGTGGTGATGCGCCGGTACTGGCGCGACTGATCCGAGCCAAGATCGAGACCTGGATTCCTGCCAGCTATGGGCAGCTGGCCAACCTGGGCAAGCGCTTTCGCGAGCGGGTCAAACAGATGTTTCCCGATGTGCAGCAGCGCCGGGTGTTCTGGGAGGATGTCTTCCAGGGGCCGATTGCCGAGAGCGTCTTCGCTGGCAAGCCGGAGGCGGGCGAGCGTCTTCTGCAGGAGCGCCTGGCCGGCGCCGCGCCGCGAGCGCTGGGCGAGGTCTATCTGGTCGGTGCCGGCCCCGGTGATCCGGACCTGCTGACCTTCCGTGCGCTGCGCCTGATGCAGCAGGCCGATGTGGTGCTCTACGACCGCCTGGTGGCGCCAGCCATCATCGAATTGTGCCGCCGCGATGCCGAGCGCATCTACGTGGGCAAGCGCCGTGCCGATCATGCGGTGCCGCAGGAGCAGATCAACCAGCTGCTGATCGACCTGGCCAGGCAGGGCAAGCGCGTGTTGCGCCTGAAAGGGGGCGACCCGTTCATCTTCGGCCGTGGCGGCGAGGAAATCGAGCAACTGGCCGCGGAGGACATTCCCTTCCAGGTGGTGCCAGGCATCACCGCCGCGTCGGGTTGCGCCGCCTATGCGGGCATTCCGTTGACCCACCGCGATCATGCGCAGTCGGTCCGCTTCGTCACGGGGCACCTCAAGGATGGCAGCAGCAATCTGCCATGGAAGGACCTGGTGGCTCCGGGGCAGACGCTGGTGTTCTACATGGGCCTGGTGGGGTTGCCCGCCATCTGCGAGCAACTGATCGCCCACGGTCGTTCGGGCGCAACGCCGGCGGCTCTGGTGCAGCAGGGCACCACGCAGAATCAGCGGGTGTTCACCGGCACCCTGGACAGCTTGCCGCAACTGGTGGCCGAGCATGAAGTGCATGCACCGACCCTGGTCATCGTCGGTGAGGTGGTCACCTTGCGTGACAAGCTGGCCTGGTTCGAGGGCGCGCAGGGCCACGTCTGATACGTGGGGTGGATCGCGCTTCATCGATCCACCGTGGCTGGGTCTCGGTGGATGAAAACAGCCTCATCCACCCTGCGGCCTAGCGCTCGGTTTTTTGCCACACGCCCTTGCCCGGCAGGCGCTGGCGATCGTGCGCGCCCGTGAAGTCCTGCTGCGGCCCCTTGGGCACCACGCCCGTCGGGTTGATGGTGGCGTGGCTGGCGTAGTAGTGCGACTTGATATGGGTGAAGTCCACCGTCTTGCTGACGCCGGGCCACTGGTAGAGCTCGCGCAGCCAGTTGGACAGGTTCGGGTAGTCTTCGATGCGCTTCAGGTTGCACTTGAAGTGGCCGTGGTAGACGGCGTCGAAGCGGATCAGCGTGGTGAACAGGCGGATGTCGGCTTCGGTCAGATAATGCCCGGCCAGATAGCGTTGCCCGTCTAGCAGCGTTTCGAGCTCATCGAGCATGTCGAACAGCTCGTCGAAGGCCTCTTCGTAGGCCTCCTGGGTAGTGGCGAAGCCTGCGCGATAGACACCGTTGTTCACTGCCGGATAGATGCGCTCGTTGAGCTGATCGATGCGCTCGCGCAATGGCTCGGGGTAGAAATCCAGGTCGTTGCCGCTCAGGCCGTCGAATGCGTCGTTGAACATGCGGATGATTTCCGACGACTCGTTGCTGACGATGCCGCCGGTTTGCTTGTCCCACAGCACCGGCACGGTGACGCGCCCACTGTAATGACGGTCGTCCGCCGTGTAGCGCTGATGCATGTAGGTGAGGTTATCGAGGTGATCGCCGCTGGAGCCGAAGTCGCGATCGAAGGTCCAGCCCTGTTCGCGCATCAGCCAGCTGACTACCGACACATCGATCAGCGATTCGAGCCCTTTGAGCTTGCGCAGGATCAGGGTGCGATGCGCCCAGGGGCAGGCCAGCGAAACGTACAGGTGGTAGCGGCCAGCCTCGGCCTTGAAACCGGCATCGCCATTCGGCCCCGCGCCGCCGTCGGCGGTCACCCAGTTGCGCCGCTGCGCGCTTTCGCGCTGGAAACGTCCGCCGCTGCCGGTGTCATACCACTGGTCGTGCCAGTGCCCATCGATCAACAAGCCCATGACGCCTGCCTCCGTTTTGAATGAAACTGGAGTCTATCGTCACCGGCTCGATTGAAGCGTTGAAAAAGCTGGCTCAATCCATCGAAGAGATTGATTGAAGGCGGGCGTCCCAGCGCATCTTCGCCTGGGCGAAGGCGTCCTCACGCGCCAGACCAAGGCCGCGCAGCGCGGTGGCCATGGTGGCGATGACCGCCAGATAGCCATAGGCATCGTCCTGCTCGCCGTGCCAGAAGGCCTTCAGCCGTGCTGGGTCGAGGCCGTCCGGCTTGACGTGGCGCTGCGCCGAGAGCGCTGGCCATTCCTCATCCCAGTCCTCGCCATTGGCAGTGCCATAGAGGTGGCAGGCCGAATCCGGGTTGGCCTCGATCTCGCCCCCTTCGCCCTTGATCACGATGGCGCAATCCTCCAGCAGGCGACTGGCTTCGCGATGCACGGCCTGGTAGCCGGGATGGAAGATGCTTTGCAGGCCGCAGCGGGCGCCGAGCGGGTTGATCACTCGGGCCAGGGAGTGGATCGGCGAGCGCAGGCCCAGCGTGTTGCGCAGGTCGATCATGCGCTGCAGCGCTGGCATCCAGTCGCCCAGGTAGCCGTAGGCCAGGTGCTGCTGGTCCAGCGCCTGCTGCACCGACGGCCAGTCATGGCAGCGGGGTATCTCCAAATGGGCCAGGAGTTGCTCGGTATACAGGCGTCCGGCGGTGTGGGCGCCGCCGCCGTGCATGAAGATGCGCACGCCGCTGTTCGCCAGGGCTTTGGCTGCCAGCAGGTACCAGGGCAGGTGGCGTTTCTTGCCGGCGTAGCTGGGCCAGTCCAGATCGACCTGGATAGCCGGGGCAGCCAGTCGCGGACGAATCGCCTCGGTGAAGCCGGCGAGTTCCTCGGCGCTTTCTTCCTTGTGCCGCAACAGCATCAGGAAGGCACCAAGCTGGGTGTCCTCGACCTTGCCATCGAGCAGCAGGCCCATGGCCTCGCGTGCTTCTTCGCGGGTCAGGCCGCGAGCGCCACGCTTGCCCTTGCCGAGGATGCGCACGAACTGGGCGAAAGGGTGTTCGGCGGGAGTGATCAGGTTCATAGGCAATTGGTCGGTTTGGGCAGGCCGGCCAGCTTGGCCGCCAGCTTGGCAGGCGTGCCCTTGAACAGGCGATTGAGGTGCAGGCTGTTGCCTTTCTCCGGGCCCAGCTTGAGGGCCACGTACTTGATCAGCGGGCGATTGGCCGGCGACAGCTGGAATTCGTTGTAGAAGGCGCGCAGCAGCTGGAGGATTTCCCAGTGCTCGGCACTCAGTTGCAGCTCCTCGGCCTCCGCCAGGGCTTCGGCCACCGGGCCCGACCAATCCTGCAGGTCGACCAGGTAGCCGTCCTTGTCCAGGGCGATATGCTGTCCAGCGACGTTCAGCGTGTTCATAACCAGCTGTTGACCTTGGCGTAGCGGGTGCAGAGTTCGACGAAGCCCAGATAGTCCACGGCCTGTACGCGTTCGGGGGCTTGCAGGTGGCGCGCGGCGAGGTCTTCGTCCAGGGCGTAGAGCGCGACGCTGGCGGGCATCAACTGCAGCGCCTGCAGGTTGGCGGTTGCGGGCTGCAGGGCGTAGACCGCATCGCCACAGAGCAGCAGGGCGTCCTGGGCGCCGAGCAGGCGCAGGCAACTGGCCAGGCGGCTGTCGGCGAATGGCGAATGAGAAAGAATGTGCAGGGTGGCCATCAGACTGTGATCACCTGGTCGTAACGGTCGAGGAGGGCGGTCAGCGCGCTGTCGTCGAGCCGCTGCACCGCCAGATTCAGTTCGTTGCCGGCGAGGCCGCGTTCGGCGAGGCTGCGCTCGCTGGCGTACAGGTCCTCTACGCCAAACATCGGCAGCGCCTGCAGGTTGGCGCCGAGGTCTTTCTGCTGCAGTGCGCCGGGCTGCTGGCCCTGGCTCAGCTGAAACACGCCATCGTCGAGAAACAGCATGCCAATCGGCAGGTCGAACGCGCCGCCGGCCAGGGCGATGTCCAGCGCCTCACGGGCACCTGGACCGCTCCAGGGCGCCTGGCGGCTGATGATCAGCAGCGACTTGCTCATTCACTGGCCTCCGAAGCAGATCAGTCGATCGGCCTGCTGTGCGGCTTCATGCAGCTGGCCGAGGCCGGACAGCTCCCACGGCGCCTCCAGGTTGGCCGCAGGGCGCGAATAGCGCTGCGCCTCCTCGTCGTTGAGCACGCCACGGCGCAGTGCTGCGGCGATGCACACCACAGCGTCCAGGTCGTTGCCGGTGACGAACTCACGCCACTCCCCGGGCAGGTCCAGCTCATCCTGCGGGGTGACGACATTGCTGGCGGCGCTGTGTACACCGTCCTGATAGAAGAACAGGCGGACGATTTCATGGCCGCCAGCCAGCGCTGCCTGGGCAAAGCGCAGCGCGCGCCGTGAGGCTGGCAGGTGAGGAGCGGCGAACAGGGCGATGGCAAACTTCATGGGGCGTCCGGCGAAGCTAAAAACAGTCGCAATGATAAGGCCAGGGGCCTGCGGCGCACAAAGTCGAGTGGATAAAAAAGAAAAGCCCGCCGAAGCGGGCTCGAAGGGGGACGAAAGCCTATCAGTCGTCGCCGCCCATGATGCCGAAGATCTGCAGCAGGCTGACGAACAGGTTGTAGATCGATACGTACAGGCTGATGGTGGCCATGATGTAGTTACGCTCACCACCGTGGATGATGGCGCTGGTCTGGTACAGGATGCAGGCCGAAGAGAACAGCACGAAACCGGCGCTGATCGCCAGCTGCAGGCCGCTGATCTGGAAGAAGAAGCCGGCCACCATGGCGCCGAGCAGGACGAACACGCCAGCGGTGATGAAGCCGCTGAGGAAGCTCATGTCCTTGCGGGTGGTCAGTACGTAGGCGGACAGGCCGCAGAACACCAGGGCAGTCATGGAGAACGCCGAGCTGATCACTTCCGCGCCGTTGGCCATGCCCAGGTAGCGGTTGAGGATCGGGCCGAGGGTGTAGCCCATGAAGCCGGTCAGGGCGAGGGTGGAAACCAGGCCCCAGGCGGAATCACGCAGCTTGTAGGTGAGGAAGAACAGGCCGTAGAAGCCGATCAGCACCACGAAGAAGCTCGGGTAAGGCAGGTTGGCGCGCTGGCTGAAGAACGCCACCAGGCCGCTGAACGCCAGGGTGATGGCCAGCAGGCCGTAGGTGTTGCGCAACACCTTGCTGACTTCCTGTTGCTCAGCCTGCGAATGATTGATGACGTAGTCTTGCTCTTGCATGGCGACGCTCCTGTGGCACAAGGATTCCGTTACTCGAATGCCCGGATCATAGCAGAGCCGATCCCTGTGCCAAGACAGAGAGTTTGACAGTGTGTTGCGTTCCGGTAAGATTGCCGCCCGCACTGAGGCGGAGCTTCGAGACAGCGGTCTCGAACCCTCCGTAGAAAGAATCTGGAAGCGTGGCCGAGTGGTTTAAGGCAACGGTCTTGAAAACCGTCGATGGGCAACTATCCGTGAGTTCGAATCTCACCGCTTCCGCCATTTCCCTGTATTGCCCTGAGCAATTCCCGATCTTAATCTGACGCTTGCTTTTTGACTCCCGTGCGTCAAGCTAGGTCAGTCCCTGGCTTTTTTGCTAAGGTGGCCGGCAAGTTCAACCTCACCGTCGCTGCACGGTGGCTGACAAGGTGCAACGAGGTGGCGATTGATTAAGGTGCTGGTGGTCGACGATCACGATCTGGTTCGCACGGGTATCACGCGCATGCTTGCTGACATCGACGGCTTGCAGGTCGTCGGTGAGGCCTGTACCGGCGAGGAGGCCTTGCTCAAGGTTCGTGAACTCAAGCCGGACGTGGTGCTGATGGACGTCAAGATGCCTGGCATCGGCGGCCTGGAAGCCACACGCAAACTGATGCGCAGCCACCCCGACATCAAGGTGGTCGCCGTTACCGTCTGCGAAGACGATCCGTTCCCGACCCGCCTGCTGCAGGCTGGCGCCGCCGGCTACCTGACCAAGGGTGCAGCGCTCGACGAGATGGTTCAGGCCATCCGCCTGGTGTTCGCCGGGCAGCGCTACATCGACCCGCAGATCGCCCAGCAAATGGCGCTGAAGTCCTTCCAGCCGCAGAGCAATGGCTCGCCGTTCGACCTGTTGTCCGAGCGCGAAATCCAGATCGCCCTGATGATCGCCAATTGCCACAAGGTGCAGAACATCTCGGACAAGCTCTGCCTGTCGCCGAAGACCGTCAATACCTACCGGTATCGCATCTTCGAGAAGCTCTCCATCACCAGCGATGTCGAGTTGGCACTGCTGGCAGTGCGCCACGGCATGGTCGACGCCGCCAACTAGCCGATGTCCGCCCCGTTCGATTCGAGTGCGTTCCTCGCGACCTGCAGCGGTCGCCCTGGCGTCTATCGCATGTTCGATGGCGAGGCGCGCCTGCTGTACGTGGGCAAGGCGAAGAATCTCAAGAAACGCCTCGCCAGCTACTTTCGCAAGACCGGCCAGGCGCCGAAGACCGCCGCGCTGGTCGCGCGCATCGCGCAGATCGAAACCACTATCACCGCCAACGAAACCGAGGCGTTGCTGCTCGAGCAGACGCTGATCAAGGAATGGCGGCCGCCCTACAACATCCTGCTGCGCGACGATAAGTCCTATCCCTACGTATTCCTGTCCGATGGCGACTTCCCGCGCCTGGGCATCCATCGCGGCGCGAAGAAGGCCAAGGGTCGCTACTTCGGCCCCTATCCCAGTGCGCTGGCCATCCGTGAAAGTCTCAGCCTGCTGCAGAAGACCTTTCTCGTCCGCCAATGCGAGGACAGCTACTACAAGAACCGCACGCGTCCCTGCCTGCAGTACCAGATCAAGCGCTGCAAGGGGCCGTGCGTGGGCCTGGTAAGCCCCGAGGAGTATGCAGAGGACGTGCGCCACTCGGTGATGTTTCTCGATGGGCGCAGCAATGCCCTGAGCGAGGAGCTGTCCGTCAGCATGGAAAAAGCCTCCATGGCCCTGGAGTTCGAGCGCGCGGCCGAATTGCGTGACCAGATCGCCATGCTCCGGCGCGTGCAGGATCAGCAGAGCATGGAGGGCGGCACCGGGGATGTCGACGTGGTCGCGGTCATGCTCAATCCGGGCGGCGCATGCGTGCACCTGATCAGCGTTCGCGGTGGCCGGGTGCTGGGCAGCAAGAACTTCTTCCCTCAGGTAGCCATCGAGGAGGAGGGTGGCGATGTGCTGATGGCCTTCCTCGCCCAGTACTACCTGGGCAATGCGGAACGCGACCTGCCGAGCGAGCTGATCGTCAACGTGCAGCATGAGGATTTCGCCACGCTCGTCGAGGCGATAGAGTCGCTGCGGGGACGCAGCCTGACGATCAGTCATCGGGTGCGGGCGACCCGGGCGCGCTGGCAGCAGCTGGCCGTTACCAATGCCGAGCAGGCGCTGGCTGCACGCCTGGCCAATCGCGAGCACATGACCGAGCGTTTCGAGGCCCTGGCGACGGTGCTGGAGATGGATGAGCCGCCGCAGCGCATGGAATGCTTCGACATCAGCCACTCCAGCGGTGAGGCGACGGTCGCCTCCTGCGTGGTGTTCGGCCCCGAGGGCCCGCTGAAGTCCGACTATCGGCGCTTCAATATCGAAGGCGTCACCGCAGGCGACGACTACGCAGCGATGCACCAGGCACTGACCCGGCGTTTCAGCAAGATCAAGGATGGCGAAGGCAAGCTGCCCGACGTGCTGCTGGTGGACGGCGGCAAGGGCCAGCTGGCCATGGCCCGTGAGGTGTTGCAGGAACTGGCCGTGCCCGACCTGATCCTGCTGGGCGTGGCCAAGGGCACCACGCGCAAGCCCGGCCTCGAAGTGCTGTACCTGAACGACGCGGCACATGAGTTCACCTTGCCCGGCAATTCGCCTGCGTTGCACCTGATCCAGCAGATCCGCGACGAATCCCACCGCTTCGCCATCACCGGGCATCGTGCGCGCCGCGGCAAGGCACGGCGTACCTCCACTCTCGAGGAGGTTGCAGGTATCGGGCCCAAGCGGCGGCGTGAGTTGCTCAATCATTTCGGCGGTCTGCAGGAGCTCTCGCGCGCCAGCGCCGAAGAAATCGCCAAAGCACCCGGAATCAGTAAAAAGCTCGCTGAGTTGATTTATGCGACCCTGCACAGCGAGTAGAATGCTCGCTCACCTCGCAGCCTAGTTGTGCCGATGAACATCCCCAACTTGCTTACCGTGCTCCGGGTCGCGCTGATCCCGGTTTTCATCCTGCTGTTCTATTTGCCGTTCTCCTGGAGCTACTGGGCCGCCAGCGGCGTTTTCGCGATTGCCGCTGCGACCGACTGGCTCGATGGCTACCTGGCACGGCGCTGGGAGCAGGGCACGCCATTCGGTGCCTTCCTCGATCCGGTCGCGGACAAGCTGATGGTGGCTGTCGCGCTGGTGCTGCTTGCGGCCGAGCACTCCAATCTCTGGCTGACGCTCGCTGCAGCGATCATCATCGGCCGCGAGATAGTGGTCTCCGCCTTGCGTGAATGGATGGCCGAACTGGGTGCCCGTGCCCAGGTGGCGGTGTCCAACCTGGGCAAGTGGAAGACGGCGGCGCAGATGCTGGCGTTGGTCATCCTGCTCGGCAACCCGCCACAGTTCACCTTCTGGGTCATCGTCGGTTACGTGCTGCTGGTCATTGCTGCCGTGCTGACTCTGTGGTCGATGCTGCAGTATCTGTTGGCCGCCTGGCCGCACCTCAGCACCACCTCGGAAAAGAAATAAGTTTTTTTGAATCAAAGGGTTGACGCCGCGATTCGATTCTATAGAATGGCGCCCGTCGACAAGACAAGCGGGAATAGCTCAGTTGGTAGAGCACGACCTTGCCAAGGTCGGGGTCGCGAGTTCGAGTCTCGTTTCCCGCTCCAGTTTTACACGAGTCGCCAAGGCGGCTCGTTTGATTTAAGGCTGAGTTGCAGAGTGGTTATGCACCGGATTGCAAATCCGTGAACGCCGGTTCGATTCCGACCTCAGCCTCCAATACAAAGGCCTCGTAGATCAACGATTTACGAGGCCTTTTTCATTCTCAGTGGCACCTTTTGCGTGCCTTGCGAGGACGTGGAGGGCTGTATATAGTCCAGCCCTTCGCACAGCGCTACCGCCCGAATGGCGAAATCGGTAGACGCAGGAGACTTAAAATCTCTCGCCAGCAATGGCGTGCCGGTTCGAGTCCGGCTTCGGGCACCATCTAGCGAAACACGATCTCTGGCGATCCCCAAGGCATTCCTGGGGTCTCTTCTCCCGCCATCGCCGCAGAGGCGGGCAGCCGACTATCCTAACAGCTATCTTGTGCCTCGCTCAGGATAGCGAGTGACGCGCCAGCCTCTCGAATCTCCATGGCTTTCGTGCCCCAGAACCGACCTGGCCTCCGCGCTCACGCACCAGCGTCTCGCAGTCCTTGCTTCCTCACAGACAGGTGACGTTCCATGTCTGCTCAGGTGCTGCACGGCACGAGACTCGGCAGGTTCGTGTCAGATGCCGCACTGGCTGCCTTTCCAGTTCCGCGCAGGGTCATTTTTCATTTGATATGGCCACCGATTCAAGATAGCTTCATGAGTGATTGGTCGCGAAGCCCTCTGTAATCAAGGCTTTCATGGTCTTTTTTCAAGATAGTAGAGATTGTTTTTTGAGATAATCCTGCGTATGTCGCCATTTGCTCATCATGAACTCCAGCTTCTGAACCCTTCCTTCGCTTCGCCTCTGGTGGATGTGCTCAACGAGCTCGAGCACCTGCGGCGCCTGCAGCTTCAGGGCAGTACGCCGTTGCCGGTGTTCTACCAGTTGAAAGGCATCTTCCACATGCTGGAGAGCCTGGGTTCGGCTCGGATCGAAGGTAACCACACGACACTGGCGGATTACGTCGAAAGCAAGGTCGAGGGGCGGCAGCAGGAGAGCGACCAGTTGCGGGAGGTCGCGAACATCGAACGGGCGATGGAGTACATCGAGGGCTCGATGAGCCCCGGAGATGCGCTGTCCGAGCATTTCATCCGCGAGCTGCATCAGCTTGCTGTCGACGATCTGGAAAGAGAGGGTGACCGCACACCCGGAGCCTATCGGTCGGGGGGCGTCCGTATTTCCCAGTCGCCCCATGTTCCACCGGATGCGGTTTCCGTCCCCGGTTACATGAGTGAACTGGTCGATTTCGTGAACCGGCCTGATCCATCCAAGTACGACCTGATGAAGGTGGCGCTGGCTCATCACCGCTTTGGCTGGATCCACCCGTTCGGTAACGGCAACGGGCGCGTGGTGAGGCTTCTGACCTACGCGTTGCTGATCAAGTACGGTTTCAACGTGAACGTCGGTGGCCGGTTGCTGAATCCTACGGCGGTCTTCTGCAATGACCGTGAGCGTTACTACGCCATGCTTTCCGGCGCGGACAGCGGCACAGCGGAGGGCCTGGAAAACTGGTGTATCTATGTTCTGGAGGGTGTGCGCGAAGAGCTGGACAAGGTGGATCGCCTGACGGATTTCGAGTACCTGACCCGGCATATCCTCAATCCCGCCGTGGATATCGCACGTAATCGCAGCCTGATCACGGCGACCGAGGAGGGCGTGCTCAAGCTCGCCATCAGGCAAGGCGTGGTGAAGTCTGCGGACCTGGCGCCTGCGCTGCCTGGTTTGACCGCCAATCAGCGGACCTACCAGCTGAAGAAGCTGGTCGACCAGGGCATGCTTCGCCCGGTCGCCGAGGGTTCCAGGCAGTACACGATCGGTTTCTCCAACAACTACCTGATCCGTGGCGTCGTCAAGGCACTACGGGACGAAGGCTTCATCCCGGAACCCGTCGTAGGCGTCTGACCTGCGCCAAGCCCCGTGACCGTCAGGCATCACGCTTGAGGGCGTTGCCCGAGCGCGGCCATTGTCATCTTTCCTTCTCCGCTCCGTCACATCGCTGCCACCGCGATTGGTTGCAATCGCAGCAAACCTCTGGAGGATGCTGCGATGCAGATAGGCGTGATTGGAGCAGGCTACGTGGGCTTGGTGACGGCGACCTGCTTTGCCGAGATGGGCAACCGGGTGATCTGCGTCGAGCGTGATCCGCAGCGGGTCGCGATGCTCTCCCGCGGTGAGGTGCCGATCTACGAACCGGGGCTTGAGGCGATGCTCAAGGCGCAGCTCGCCAGCGGCCAGCTCAGCTTCACCTCCCAGCTGCGCGCCGGCATCCGGCGCGCCGAGGTGGTGTTCATCGCCGTGGGCACGCCAAGCGGCGAGGATGGCTCGGCGGACCTGACGCATGTGCTGGCGGTTGCCGACGAACTGGGGGAACAGCTCGATCACAACTGCCTGGTCGTGGACAAGTCCACCGTGCCGGTCGGCACCGCTGGCCGGGTGGAGCAGCGTGTCAACGCGGGGCTGGTGCGGCGTGGGCTGCGTGCACGCGTGGTGGTGGCGAGCAATCCCGAGTTCCTCAAGGAGGGCTCTGCCGTCGAGGACTTCATGCGCCCGGACCGGGTTATCGTGGGCTGTGACGACGAGCGTGGCCGCGAGCTGTTGCGCCGGCTGTACGCGCCGTTCCTGCGCAACCACGACCGCCTGCTCTGCATGGGCGTGCGTGCCGCCGAGTTCAGCAAGTACGCGGCCAATGCCTTTCTCGCCACCAAGATCTCCTTCATCAACGAGATGGCCGGCATCTGTGCGCGCCTGGGCGTGGACGTCGAGGAGGTCCGTCGTGGTATCGGCAGCGACCGGCGCATCGGCACCCACTTCATCTACGCCGGCTGCGGTTACGGCGGCTCGTGCTTCCCCAAGGACGTTAAGGCGCTGATCCGCACCGCCGAGCATGAAGGCATCGAGCCGGGCATCCTGCGCGCGGTCGAAGCGCGCAACGCGCTGCAGAAGACCCTGCTGTTCCAGGCCTTGCGCGAGCACTTCAACGGTCATTTCCAGGGGCGGGTCATCGCGCTCTGGGGTCTGGCGTTCAAGCCTGGCACCGACGACCTGCGCGAAGCGCCGAGCCTGGTGCTGCTGGAGGCGTTGCTCACGGCGGGTGCGCGGGTCCAGGCCTGCGACCCGGTAGCCACTGCCGGCGTGGCTGCGCGCTACGCCGCTGCGGTCGAGTCTGGGCAGTTGCTGCTGAGCGATTCGCCCTATGCGGCGACCCAGGGAGCCGACGCGCTGGTGCTGGTGACCGAGTGGAAGCAATTCCGTCAGCCGGACTTTCCACGCATACGCGGGGCGATGCGCATGCCGGTGCTGTTCGATGGGCGCAACATCTACGACGCGGCTCAGCTGGCCGAGCAGGGATTTTTGTACCGCGGTATCGGTCGGCCAGCAGTCGGCAGTTGTAAGGCCAGCGCGGCTTGATAGACTGGGCGCGCCATTCATCCTCCATCAGGGAGTCCCATGATCAAGAAATGCCTGTTCCCCGCTGCCGGTTACGGTACCCGCTTTCTGCCCGCCACCAAGGCCATGCCGAAAGAAATGTTGCCGGTGGTGAACAAGCCACTGATTCAGTATGGGGTCGAAGAGGCACTCGAGGCTGGCCTCAGCCAGATCTCCATCGTTACCGGTCGCGGCAAGCGCGCTCTGGAAGACCATTTCGACGTCAGCTATGAACTCGAGCACCAGATCAAGGGCACCGACAAGGAAAAATACCTGGTCGGCATTCGCCGCCTGATCGACGAGTGCAGCTTTTCCTACACCCGCCAGGTCGAGATGAAAGGCCTGGGCCACGCCATTCTGTGCGGCCAGCCGCTGATCGGTGACGAGCCGTTCGCCGTGGTCCTGGCCGACGACCTGTGCCTGAACCTGGAAGGCGACAGCGTGCTGGCGCAGATGGTCAAGCTGTACAACCAGTTCCGCTGCTCCATCGTCGCCATTCAGGAAGTCCCGCGTGACGAAACCTACAAGTACGGTGTGATCGACGGCGAGATGATCCGTGACGACATCTACCGCGTCAGCAACATGGTGGAGAAGCCCAAGCCGGAAGACGCGCCGTCGAACCTGGCGATCATCGGCCGCTACATCCTCACGCCGGATATCTTCGACCTGATTCGCAGCACCCCGCCTGGCAAGGGCGGTGAAATCCAGATTACCGATGCACTGATGCGCCAGGCCCAGCAGGGCTGCGTGATGGCCTACAAGTTCAAGGGCCAGCGTTTCGATTGCGGCAGTGCCGAGGGCTACATCGAGGCGACCAACTTCTGCTTCGAGAATCTGTACAAGACCGGCAAGGCGTTCTGATACGCAGGCCGATCGACACGACGCCACCTTCGGGTGGCGTCTTGCTTTCAGGGGATCGGCATCTGCTCCGAACCCGGCCCCAGAGGCTGGCCGTAGCTGAACTCCACGTAGTTGCCTGCGGGATCGCGCAGGCCGCAGTAGAAGCCGACCGGGTAGGGCTCGTCGCGCGGCGGCCAGATCAGGCAGCCGTCGGCGGCGGCCATGGCGGCAATGCGCTCGACATCGGCGCGGCTTTCCAGCGCGAAACCGAAGTGGCTGTAGTCATCCGCGGCCAGATGCCTGTCCTGGCCACCGGGCATGATGACGAAGATGAACTGGTGTTCCTTGCCGGGTTCGGCCATCCAGACGATGCGCGTGCCCTTGCCCGGACGCTGGTGGATCACCTGCATGCCGCAGTAGCGGCGATAGAAAACGATGCAGGCGTCCAGGTCCGGTACATGGAGGGCAATGTGGGTCAGGGCAGGGCGCATGGCGTACACCTCCTGGACTCAGCTTAGCCGTTGGCTTTCGGGTATGCTGGCGACCTGTTCAAGGAGGCCGCAATGAGTTACGACTTCGATCTCTTCGTTATCGGTGCCGGGTCCGGCGGTGTGCGTGCGGCGCGTTTCGCCGCTGGCTTCGGGGCGCGCGTGGCCGTTGCCGAAAGCCGCTACCTGGGCGGCACCTGCGTGAACGTCGGCTGTGTGCCGAAGAAGTTGCTGGTCTTCGGCGCGCACTTCGCCGAGGACTTCGAGCAGGCCGAGGGCTTCGGCTGGTCGCTGGGAGCCGCGAACTTCGACTGGGCAACGCTGATCGCCAACAAGAACCGCGAGATCGAGCGCCTCAACGGGATCTACCGCAACCTGCTGGTCAACAGCGGGGTCAGCCTGTTCGAGGGCCATGCGCGCATCGTCGACGCCCACACCGTCGAAGTCGACGGCGAGCGCCACAGTGCCGAACGCATTCTCATCGCCACCGGTGGCTGGCCGAAGATTCCGGATATTCCCGGCCGCGAGCACGCCATCAGCTCCAACGAGGCCTTCTTCCTGAAAACGCTGCCCAAGCGTGTGCTGGTGGTGGGCGGTGGTTATATCGCGGTCGAATTCGCCTCCATCTTCCACGGCCTCGGCGCGCAGGCTACGTTGCTGTATCGCGGCGACCTGTTCCTGCGCGGCTTCGACGGTGCAGTACGTGAGCACCTGAAAGAGGAACTGAGCAAGAAGGGGCTGGACCTGCAGTTCAACGCCGATATCGCCAGCATCGAACGCAAGGCCGATGGCAGCCTGGCGGCGACGCTCAAGGATGGTCGCGTGCTGGACACCGACTGTGTGTTCTACGCCACCGGCCGCCGGCCGATGCTGGACAACCTCGGCCTGGAGAATGTCGAGGTGAAGCTGGACGAGCGCGGCTACATCGCCGTGGACGAGCAGTTCCAGACATCCACGCCCTCGATCCTCGCCCTGGGCGACGTCATCGGTCGTGTCCAGTTGACCCCCGTGGCGCTGGCCGAGGGCATGGCGGTGGCCCGTCGTCTGTTCAAGCCCGAGGAATACCGCCCGCTGGATTACCGCATGATTCCGACTGCCGTGTTCAGCCTGCCGAATATCGGCACCGTCGGGCTCAGCGAGGAACAGGCCATCGAGGACGGGTACAAGGTGAAGATCTTCGAGAGCCGTTTCCGGCCGATGAAGCTGACCCTGACCGACAACCCGGAGCGCACCCTGATGAAACTGGTGGTCGACGCCGACAGCGATCGCGTGCTCGGCTGCCACATGGTCGGCCCGGAGGCGGGCGAGATCGTCCAGGGCCTGGCCATCGCGCTGAAGGCCGGTGCGACCAAGCAGATCTTCGACGAGACCATCGGGGTGCACCCGAGTTCGGCCGAGGAGTTCGTCACCCTGCGCACGCCGGTCAGCCGCTGAGCGCAGCATGGAGCGACTTTTCTACATCGCCGACCTGTTCGGCGTAGCGGTATTCGCCATCACCGGCGCGCTGATGGCCGGGCGCAAGTCCATGGACCTGTTCGGCGTGCTGGTGATGGCCATCGTCACTGCGCTGGGCGGTGGCACCTTGCGTGACCTGATCCTGGACAACCATCCGGTCAGCTGGATTCGTGACGACACCTACATCCTGGTCGCATCGCTGGCGGCCCTGGGCACGGTCGCCTGGGTACGCATGACGCGACCGATTCACGAGAAGGGCCTGCTGATCGCCGACGCCTTCGGTCTCGCCGTGTTCACTGTGTACGGTACCGAGCTGGCGTTGCAGCACGGTACGCCAATCAGCACGGCGGTGATCATGGGCGTGATGACCGGGGTGGTCGGAGGCGTCATTCGCGACGTTCTGTGCAACGAGATTCCGCTGATTTTCCAGAAGGAAATCTACGCGACCGCCTGCATCGCCGGCGCGCTGACCTTCATCGCCCTGCGCATGCTGGGTACGCCGCATTGGGTGGACACGGCCGCAGCGATGCTGGTCGTGCTGGCCTCGCGTCTGGCTGCAATTCACTGGCACCTCGGGTTGCCGCGTTTTCATCTACTGGACAGGCATTGAGCATGATCGAACGACTGGATCACCTGGTACTGACGGTGGCGGATATCGACGTCACCGTCGACTTCTACGAGCGCGTCCTGGGCATGCGCCACGAGCGTTTCGGCGCCGGGCGCAGCGCGCTGGTCTTCGGCCGGCAGAAATTCAACCTGCACCAGGCAGGGCGCGAGTTCGAGCCCAAGGCGGCCAGGCCGACGCCGGGTGCCATCGACCTTTGCCTGATCACCCAGTGGTCGATGGCGCAGGTGCTGGAGCACCTGGCCGGGCAGGGGGTGTCCGTGGAGGAGGGCCCCGTTGCGCGCACGGGCGCCGTCGGGCCTATCGAGTCGGTGTATTTCCGCGATCCGGACAGCAACCTGATCGAAGTCAGTCGCTATCCCGACAACGGCTGAAACCGACGCCTCCTTCGCAGGCGCGCATGAAATTTCTTGAACCGATCGGCTGCCAGGCTGGTCAGGTTCTGTACCTAGTCTGTGAATTTGGTATGGAATCCATGATCAAGAAATGTCTGTTTCCCGCGGCCGGCTACGGCACACGCTTTCTTCCCGCGACCAAGTCGATGCCCAAGGAAATGCTGCCGGTGGTCGACACGCCGCTGATCCAGTACGGCGTCGAAGAAGCGCTCGAGGCCGGCCTGTCGGAAATCGCCATCGTCACGGGGCGTGGCAAGCGCGCGCTGGAAGATCACTTCGACATCAGCTACGAGCTGGAACACGAAATCTCCAACACCGGCAAGGAGAAGTCCTTGAGCGGTGTTCGCCAACTGATCGATGAATGCACCTTCTCCTACACCCGCCAGGTGGAGATGAAAGGCCTGGGGCATGCCATCCTCACTGGCCGCCCGCTGATCGGTGACGAAGCGTTCGCCGTGGTGCTGGCCGATGACCTGTGCCTGAACCTGGAAGGCGACGGCGTACTGAGCCAGATGGTCAAACTCTACGAACAGTTCCGCTGCTCGATCGTGGCCATCCAGGAAGTGCCGATGGAGGACGTGTCGCGCTACGGTGTGATCGCCGGTGAGGCGCTGCGTGACGATATCTTCCGCATCGAGCGCATGGTGGAGAAGCCCAGACCGGAAGACGTGCCGTCGAACCTGGCGATCATCGGGCGCTACATCCTGACGCCGGATATCTTCTCGCTGATCGAGCAGACCGAGCCCGGCAAGAGCGGCGAGATCCAGATCACCGACGCCTTGATGAAGCAGGCGCAACAAGGCTGTGTGCTGGCATACAAGTTCAAGGGCCAGCGTTTCGACTGCGGTTCGGCCGAGGGCTACGTGCAGGCGACCAACTTCTGTTTCGAGAACCGCCACAGGACGCACCCGGTGAGTGCGGCGAACGCACGCCTGAAGGCGGTATCGGCCTGAGCGAGCGGTTGCGTCTCCATCGGACGAAAGCGCGTCGTGCTGCTCGACGCGCTGCCGCTCATGGGATCAGGCGCCCGATACTCGGCGGTGGCAGGTAGCATCCGCCCTGGGGCGCAGGACAGACGAGCAGGGTCATCTGGGGCTGGGGACGCGACATGATCAATGTGCCGGCCAGGCCGACAATCACGGTAACGGCGAGCAGCGTGCAGCAGGTGGAGGTCTTCATGGCGCACCTCAGGCTGGGCGCTTCACCTGCGGGGCAGGCCAGCGCGGTTGTTGTTGTGCCTTCACCTTAGGGCGCCTCGGAAAGAGCGTCCTCGTCCGAGTGAACTAGATCGCCTCCGTGCCTGTGCGCGCAGGCACTTGCCGCCTGCGGCGCGCGAATGCAGCGGTGCTCCAGCGCTCGGCGCGGAACAAGGTTGCTGTTCGAGTACGATGAGAGGGAGGGGCCAGAAGATCCCGCCGGGGGAGTTGGCGAGACCCTGGCCGTCACGCGCAGCCGAGCTGTCGGAGCTTCCTCGAGCAATCCGCCGCGCCAACGGGCGCCGTCTTCAGCCTTTCACCACATATTCATGGCGTTCGGCGTTCTCGCGCGGGACTTCGGCGGCATCGACATAGAACTGCTCGTACCACTTGCGCAGCTGGTAGACCGGGCCGTCGCCGTCACACAGCAGCGGATTGTCGACTCGGGTCTTGCTCTGCCAGATCGCCACATCCTCGTAGAAGGCGGCGCGCGCCTGCTCGACGTAGGCCATGGCCATGGCGCGGTTCTGCTCCTCGCTGAGGCCGGGGATTTTCTTCACCAGCACACCGTAGCGCAGGGTGAAACTGTGCTGGTTTATCGGCACATGGCAGTTGAGCAGGATCGAATGGATGGCCTGCCCGGCCATAGAACCGGTCATGTCAGTGATCTGGTAGGCAGGGCCATAGTAGGTGGCCACCGTGACCAGCTCGGCATCGCCGGACAGGCGCGCGCTGGTGCCGCGCATGCTCTGCTCGGCGACATGCCCCTCGAAGGTGTTGCTGAAGTAGTGCAGTGGCGCGCCATGCACGCTGCCGAAGTGCGCCATGTCTGCCACGTTGTCCACCAGCTCGCGGCAATTGGTCGCGATGGTCATTTCGGCGATGGCCCAGCTGGCCCAGGCTTCGTCGTAGCAGGCATCGATACGTGGGATGGCTTGCTCGGCACGTGGTGGATTGCCCTCCGGGTCGTGCCAGACGAACAGCAGGTGATTCTGCTCCAGAACGGGCCAGGCCTTGATCCTGGCCCGTGGCGGGATGCGCTTGGCGTACGGGATGTCGTCGCACACGCCATCGGCGCCCCAGCGCCATTCGTGGAAGGGGCAACGTAGCGAGTTACCCTCGACGCAACCTTCGCTGAGATCCGCCCCCATATGCGGGCAATACCCGTCGAGAATATGCAGCTGGCCGTCCTCGCCCTGGAATGCGACCAGGCGGGTACCAAAGGCATCGATACGATGCGCCCGACCGTCGCGGTAGTCGTTGGCCAGGCCCAGGCAGTGCCAGCCACGGGCGTAACGCTCGGGGAGCTGTTTCACTTCGATTCGGTGCAGTGCGGGCATCTTGTGTTCTCCGTTGGCGCGCATGGGTAGGTTGTGCACGCTCTGGATTCTGCGGCCTGAGTTGCGCCAGGCATCGTCTGAATGGACGATGCCTGCGGTCGTTGCCCCGGCTCTACTGACACCACGAGAACGAGGAGTGGAGGTCCAGATGAGCGACACTGACGCTCGCGTAGCCGTCATCACCGGGGCTGCCAGCGGCATCGGCCGCGGGCTGGCCGAATACGCAGCCAGCCAAGGCCTGAGGCTGGTCCTGGGAGATATAGATGCGGCCTGTCTGGCCACCGTAGCCGAGATGCTGAGTGAGCGCGGGGCTGAAGTTGCCTGGCAACTGACAGACGTCAGCCAGCCGCAGCATCTGGAGACGCTGCGCGATCTCGCCGTACAGCGCTTCGGCGGCGTCGACCTGCTGTTCAACAATGCCGGGATCATGCAGACCGGGCTGTGCTGGGAGGTCGATGCGGCCAAGTGGCAGCGCATGCTCGACATCAATCTGAATGGTGTGCTCAACGGCATTCGCAGTTTCATGCCGCTGCTGCTGCAGCAGAAGCGCCCGGCCCATGTGATCAATACCGCGTCCCTGGCGGGCCTGATCAACAGCCCGCTGCTGGGGCCTTACAACGTCACCAAGCAGGCGGTGGTCGCGATCTCCGAGACCCTGCATTACGAGCTGGCCATGCTCGATGCGCCGATCGTCGTCTCGGTGCTCTGCCCGGGGCCGGTAGCCAGTTCGATCATGGAATCCAACAGCCGTATCGGTGATGCGGATGCACAACTCGACACGCTGCTGGGCAGCCGTATCCGCGAAGGCATGAGCCCCCTGGAACTGGCGCAACAGGTATTCGCTGCCATCGACGAGCAGCGCTTCTGGATCTTCCCGCACAAGTTCTTCAAGCCAGCCCTGCAGCGACGCCTGCAAAGCATGCTCGACGAGACCAACCCGGTCTTGCAGTTGGCACAGGAGTAGGGCCATGCCTCTCGACAGTCAGATCGCTGCCGTCCTTGCCCAGTTCAGCAGCTTGCCGCAACCCGACTTCAGCCAGCTCGATGCGGTCAGTTACCGCAAGGTCGTCGACCACATGATGCCGTTGCTAGCCGGCGCCGAGATGAGCGAGGTGCGCGCGCTGCAGGTCGCGGGTGGGGATGGTCCGCTGGAGGCACGCCTGTATCGGCCGAAAGCGGAGGCAGGCCTGCCGCTGCTGGTGTTCTTCCACGGCGGCGGCTTCGCCTTCGGCACTCTCGATACTCACGACAACCTGTGCCGCAGCCTGGCCAAGCAGTGCGATGCCGTGGTGGTCTCGGTCGCTTATCGGCTGGCTCCGGAGAGCAAGTTTCCGGCTGCGCCGCTGGACTGCTACCAGGCCACCCTGGACCTGGTCGAGCGTGCTGCCGAACTGGGTGTGGACGCCTCGCGTCTGGCCCTGGTCGGCGACAGCGTCGGCGCCAATCTGGCCATAGCCGTGGCGCGTCAGGCAACTGCTGGTACGCCGCGCATCACCGCGCTGGGCTTGCTCTATCCCGTTACCGACGGTTTCTGCGCCAGCCCCTCCTACCAGGAGCTGGCCGAGGGTTTCTTCCTCAGTCGCGAGCAGATGCACTGGTGCTGGCGCCAGTATCTGAGTCACCCGGAGCAGGCGGCCGATCCGCTGGCCTCACCGCTGCTGGCCGGCGACCTGGAGCGGTTGCCAGCCACTGTTCTGCTGACCGCCGAGTTCGATCCCCTGCGCGACGAGGGCGAAGCCTTTGCCGAGCGCTTGCGTCAGGCCGGGGTAAGGGTGCGGAGCAAATGCTGCGCCGGGATGATCCACGGTTTCGCCAGCATGGCGCCTTTTGTCGAGCGTGCGGCGGTCGAGCTAGCGGAGTTCGCTGTCGACCTGCGTCAGGCGTTGAACTGAGGCAGCGTCCATGCAGTTCGACAGTGTGCACCAGCTGCTGGAAACCCTGCGTGCCGGCGGCATGGTGGTCATCACCGATGACGAGCAGGATGGTGAAGGCTCGCTGCTGATGGCTGCCGAGCATACCGACGCCGAGGCAGTGAATTTCATGGCCATGCATGCCCGTGGCCTGATCTGCCTGGGGCTGAGCGAAGCGCACTGCAAGCGGCTTGGACTGGATCTGATGGTGCCGCACTCCCGCGCCACGCATGGCATGGGCTTCACCTGTTCGATCGAGGCGCGCGAGGGTGTGAGCACCGGCATCTCGGCGGCGGACCGCGCACATTCGATTCGGGTGGCGATTGACCCGGGCAGCGTAGCCGCTGACATCGTTCAGCCAGGACACGTGTTCCCGGTGCAGGCGCTGCCTGGCGGCGTGATGCAGCGCGCCGGGCATGCCGAGGCGGCCTGCGACCTGGCACGCCTGGCCGGCTTCCAGGCAGCGGCTACGCTGGTCGCAATCCTTGACGAGCGTGGCGATCTGGCCCGCGGTGAGACCTTGCAGGCCTTTGCCCGGCATCATGCTCTGCCGATCTGCAGCATCGCCGAGCTGATCCACTACCGGATTCTTCACGAGGGGACCATTCGTCGTGGTGGACAGTACTCGTTGACGACCCGCCACGGCGAGTTTCGCGTGCTGAGCTTCCAGGACACCTACCAGGGGCAGTTGCACCTGGCGCTGGTCCGTGGCGAGATCGAACGGGAGCAACCGACCCTGGTCAGGGTGCAGATGATGGAGACCCTGCGCGACGCCCTGGGCTGTGACTGCCAGGCAGCATCACCGCAATGGAACCTCGATCGTTCACTGGCGCATATCGCCGCTGTCGGCAAGGGTGTGCTGGTGTTGCTGGCCCAGCGCGAGAATCCCGAGGCGATCATCGAGCAGCTGTGGCTGCACGGTGCGGGGCTGTCACGTACGCCGCGTTTCCCACAGCGGACCCTGGGCATCGGCGCACAGATCCTGCGCGATGTCGGTGTGCGCCGCATGCAGCTGATGAGCGCTCCGGTACCCTACAAGGCGGTGTCCGGCTTCGAGCTGGAAGTGGTCGAGTTCGTGCCCTTCACCTGCTAACGCCGCAGGAATCTCCCGTTTGTTCATGCGCCCCTGGCATTCGCCTGTCAGAGGGCAGGCCCGCTGCTGCAGCCTGTGGTCGTTCACTCTGCTATCGCCGGCCATGCCTGGGCAGCTCAGCATGGCGCTGCCTCCGCTCTGCGGCCAGCCGGGGTTGTGACACTGGCCTCGACTGGCCGCGGCCGCCAGCGATTCCGGGGGCGACGATCGCCTGGATGGTGCGAAGACCGCACGGGCCATCGAGGACATCTGCAGCAGGGCCCGGCGCGGTTGCTGCACGTGCGGGATCGGCGTCATGTCGATGGCAGTGGATAGCGCACCGTCGCCAGCCTCTTGAAGATCACCAGGCGCATGCTGTGGTGCCTGCCAGACAGTTGCGCCAGCGGGTGACCCTTTCGCAGCGTGGCTGCTGGACACTAGCAGGGGCGGGTGGTTGTCGCCGAACGGGGAGTCGGGAGGCTCAGACGAACCGGGCCCGGACGCTACAGCGACCGGGCCCGGCGAGGCGAAACATGCCCTCTTGCAGGCACGCTTTCAGGAAGTGTCTTAGCGGGTGCCCAGCTTGCGCAGATAGGAGGGGGAGAACTCGTCCTCGGCGAAATGACTGACGTTGAGCAGGGCCGGTTTCTGTCCATCGAGCAGGCGGTCGACCATATAGGAGCCGGCGATCAGGTCCTGGTAGATGCCCAGACGCGCATGGAAGCGCTTGGCATCGTAGGCGTAGATCGAGGTCTGCATGTTGGTCCGCCAGAGTTGTCCACGGCCGTCGTAGTTGTCGGCCATGACGGCGGCCCAGGTGTCCTCGTCAAGGTAGATCACCCGTCTGTCGTAGATATGCCGGGTACCGGCCTTGACCTTGCCTTCGACTACCCATACCCGATGCTTTTCATAGCGCATCAGATCGGGATTGACGTGGCCAGAGGTAGAAATGACCTGCTCCAGGGTCACGTCTGGCGCATCGATGCGGTAGTTGTTGTAAGGGATGAACATTTCCCGCTTGCCGATGATCTTCCAGTCGTAACGATCCGGCGAACCATTGAACAGGCGGTCCTCGTCGTAGGTGCGAAAGCCACCAGCGCCATAGGGCGAGTCATAGCCGACGGTAGGTGCCCGGCGCACACGGCGCTGGCCGGGCGTGTACTGCCAGGCCTGGCGCGGCTGGCTGTAAGGGTCGATGAATTCGTGCCCGGAAATGATCTCGCCTTTCTTGCGCACCGGGGCCAGGTTGGTGACCATGAAGTTGGTGAACAGCCCGTTGGCCTTCTCCAGCGAGTAGCTGGGGTCCGACCATACCGCCTGGATCTTGTAGTTGACCTTGTCGATGACGCGGTTGCCGTCCGCGTAGTTCACCACCTGAACGTAGTTGGCTTCCTCGGTGAAGGCACGACTCTGCATGGTGTGGTTGAGCAACAGCTCGACGCCGCTTTTCGGAATAGGGAAGGGCGAGGCACCCCAGGCATTCACGGTTCCATAACCGTTGTCCGCCAGTTCGGCGTTCAGCGCGTTCTTTTTGATGAGTTGGTCGACGACCGGGTCGATGCGAAAGTCGCGGTGGCTCGGGTAGACCGGAATGCGGAAGCTCTGCGGATAGCGCTTGAGCAGCGCCTTCTGGCCGTCGCTGAGGTTTTCGGCGTACTGTTCCACGTTGCTCGAGGTGATGACGAACAGCGGCTTCTCATTGGCATAGGGGTCTGCGTAGGGCGTGCCCGGGCCGGCGAACTTCACGTGTGGCGGCACGCCCAGCCACTTGCCGCTCCAGGCCGGGATGCTGCCGTCGGCATTGCCGGCCTTCTCCGCACCGATAGGGGTGAGGTCCTGGCCGAGGCGCGCGGCTTCGGCCTCGCTGACCTTGGCCTGGACGCTCAGACAGCTGCACAGCAGGGTAGCGGCCAGGGCCGCGTTGATCATGCTTGGGGTATTCATGGGGTTCTCCTCCGTCCGGCTCAGAAGCGGTACTTGAAGTTCAGGGCGACGTTGTCGCGGTCGGCCAGGCCGGTGTTGTTGGGGTTGCCCAGATAGGCGTTGTAGCGCGCTTCTACGGTGAAGTTGTCGAGGTAGCGCCAGGAGGAGCCGATACTGAAACGGTTGTCGTGGGCGCCGTCGTTGATGGCACCGTTGATCGCACTGTCGCCATTGGCAGCGCTGCTGAAGGTAATGGGCACGGACATGTCCCAGCCGCTGAAGACGTTGTTGTAGTCGAGCGTCACCTGCACGGTATAACCCCAGGCGTCTCGGTCCAGGGCCAGGCTGTCGGAGCTGGAGCCGGGCAGGATGAAACCCGGGAACAGTTCGATCGGTTCCGAGGTGTCGTTATCCAGCACGTGGATGTGCACCACTTCACCTGCCAGGGTGATGTTGTCGGCGAAGCGGGTCGGACCGAACACGTACACGGTCGACAACTGGCTCTGCAGCGTCTTGCCCCGTACCGGCGTGGAGAACAGATCGTCGACCATCACCGACTGGCCATCGCGATAGCTGACCTCGCCTGCAATGCTGGCGTCGCCGATGTTGGTGGCGAAGCTCACGCCATACAGGTCGATGTCGTCGAAGTAGCGCACCTGGTAGTGGCCAGTGAGCGAGGGACGGAAATCCAGCGATGGTTGCTTGTCGTGGAAGCGCACGTAGTAAAGGCCGAACTCGGTGTTGTTCAGCGATTCGGCGGTGTAGGTCAGCGCCACGCCGTACTGACCGCTGTCGCTCGGCTCCTCGTCGTCGAGACGCGTGAGGAAGCCCGAGGCATCGTTGAATCCACCTTCGTCGATGTAGTCGGTGCTGGAGAAGTAGCTGCCGACCCCGAACAGCTCGGTCTTTTCCCATTTGTACTGATAGTACGCCTGCAGGTTGAGTGCATCGGTCAGGTTGATCTGGCCGAACACCTGACCGACCGGCAGGAGAATCTCCTTGACCTCCACCCCCGGGGTGGTGGACTTGGTCGCATCGACCGGGCTCTGAGCACCGGAAATCCCTGGGTAGAACATGCTCTCGCCCCAGCTCACGACCTGATCGCCGACGCGCAGGTTGAGGTTGTGGCCGGCGACGCGCCAGTTGCCATAGACGTAGGCGTCGAGCATGCGCAGGTCTTCGCGATGCTGGTCGACGGTATCGTCGGAGAAACGGTTCGGGCGGGAGCAGCGGCCACCCGCGAAGCAGTTGGAGGTGCCCGTACCGTTGTCGTTGCTCTGGTCGTAGACGTTGTCGTAGAAGCCCGTCGCACGCAGGAACACGCCGTAGTCCTGGCGCCAGTTGAAGTTGGCCTCGGTGACAAAGCTGATCCGGTTGTTGATCAGGCTGCCTTTGTCGAAGGCGTTGTTACCGTCATTGCCGTCGACATTGGCCAGCAACTTGTCGTCGCGGTCCTCGACCCGCCAGGCCAGGCTGTAGGACAGGGTGGTGTCCAGATCAATACTCAGGTCTTCGCTGGGCTGGAAGGTCAGGGCGTGAGCCTGACCCGCCAGCGCCAGAGTGGCCAGTTGGATGGAGACGTGTAGTGGTCGCAAGGCGCTTGTTGTTTTTATCATCTTGTCCTCGTTGGCGGTCGGTTGACCCCGACCAGCATCTCGGGTGAAGGGGATACAGCCAGGTGCCACTATGAAATCGCGCATCGGGGGCAACATCGTCCAAGCAGACTAACCTGAATGCACGGCCTGCGGCCGCTGCCGGCAGCTGCCACGGGGTTGCTGACGCGTTTCCAGCACATGAATGACGGAAAGGGAGCGCACGCCCACACCCGGACACCGCCGCAGCGTCAGCAACAGGGGCGCGCAGGTTGGCCGGCGCTCCAGAACGCACGACTTGGCCTCGCTGGACCGATTTGCAGACTGGCGTGAGATTCAGAACGCTCGGCCGACCGCGATGGTTGCGCCGTGCGGCAGCTAGGCAGGCAGCCGTTGAGGTGCATGTCGAGCAACCGACGGCTGCGTTGCTGAGGACCGCCCCGTGCAGGTAGGTCGCGTCAAAGAGCGCTGATCAGCTGCCCGTTGTCGACGCGAATCTCGGCGCCGTTGATGAAGCGTGACTCGTCGCTGGCGAGAAACAGCACCACGTTGGCGATGTCGCGCGGCGCGGCCATGCGGTTCATCGGGTCCGCATCCAGCACCTCCTGGGGAATCGGCTGACCACCGGCGAGCGCCTGGGTCATCGGTGTGTTGATCCCGTCCGGATGCACGCTGTTGACGCGGATGCGGTAACCCTGCTGCTTGCAGTGCAGGGCAATGGCACGGGTCATGGCCGCCACTGCGCCCTTCGACGCCGAGTAGGCACAGAACATGGGCAGGGCACCCAGCGCCGCGACCGAGGACATGTTGACAATGGAGCCACCCCCGCTCGCCTTCATCGCCGCGATCGCATACTTGCAGCCGAGGAAGTAGCCGTCGCTGTTGATCTTCTGCACCCGCTGCCATTGCTCCAGGCTGGTGTCCTCGATGCTGCCCAGCAGGAGGATCGCTGCATTGTTGACCAGCACGTCGAGGCGCCCGAAGCGCTCCAGGGTGCACTTGATGACGTGCTGCCAGTCGGCCTCGCTGGCGATGTCCTGGCGCACGAACAGTGCGTCATCACCGATCTCGGTGGCGACCGAGCGGCCGGCCTCCTCATTGAGGTCGGTGAGCACCACCTTGGCGCCCTGGCTGGCCAGCAACAGGGCATCTTCACGGCCTACGCCGCTGGCGGCACCCGTGATCAGGCAGACTTTGCCTTGGACTCGGTTCATGTCGTTCTCCTTGGGGGGTACTGGGCTTGCTGGGTGACCGTGGTCGCCATGTGTGCGGCGGCACGCCGGCCGGAATAGATGCAGTCGGCCAGCGAGAGGCCGGAAACATACAGGTTGGAGGCGACGCCCACCGCGTTGCGGCCGGCGCTGTACAGACCGGCAATGGCCACCCCGTTGTCGTCCAGAACACGGCCACTGGTCTCGCATACCCGCAAGCCACCCAGGCTGATGGTCGGGCAGGGGAACAGGCGGCAGGCGAAGGAAAGATCCAGGGCGTACCAGGGGCCTTTGCTCAGGTCAGCGAGCATGGCTGGCGACTTGCCGAACGCATCGGCACGTTCACCCCGGGCCGTAGCGTTGTAGGCCTCCAGGCTGGCCTTGAGCTCACGCTCGGGCAGCCCACAGCGTGCGCCCAGGCGTTCGAGGGTATGGGCGCGTTTGGCATTGCACAGCAGATTGAGCAGTACGGGCAGGCGCTGGAACTGCCAGACCCGTCCTGGGCCAACCTGGCGCAGTGCCTTGCAGACGAGGTCGTGGTTGAGGATGAGAAAGGCGCGCCCGCCATGCTCCTCGACCATGAGATGCCCGAGCTTGGCGCCATACGCCTCTTCGTTGCAGTAGCGCTGACCACGTGCGTTGACGATCATGCCCTGAGCCCACGCCTGTGGCGGATTGATGAAGCGCCAGGCGCTGATCCTGTCCATGCGCGCCGTCGAGCCACCAGCACTGCGGCCCAGGTTGATACCACTGCCGTCGCAACCGGCGCCGCCCAGCGGCAGCCCGGCCAGGTAGGCGGGGGCGTGTCGCTGGACCATCTCGCGATTGAGCACGAAACCACCCGCACTGAGCAGGACCCCGCGTTCCGCCCGGATCAGGCGGCGCTCGGCATGTGCCTGCTCGATCTTTCTCGCCCGCGCGCGCAGGCGCTCGGCCAACACGGGGGCATACATGTGCAGCGCCTGGGCCCAGCGAGACAGGCGCGCGTGACGATGTGCAGCCGGGCTGCCGGCGGCAAGCTGCCAGGCCTCGACACCGATCACCCGATCGTTTGCATCCAGTACCAGCCGGCGTGCCTGGCACTGGCGGTACAGACGTACGCCGACGCGCTGCGCGCTGGCTGCCAGGGCGGCATAGAGCACGGCGCCAGACAGGCCCTCGCCCTTGGCCCGATGGCCGCGCGGAGCTGGCGAGGCATGGCGCGCATAGTCGGCCAGGGTTTCGTTGCCCGAGTAATAGAGGTAGTACTGGTCGCTGGGGTAGGAAGTCTTGTGTGGTGGCATGCTGGCCTCGAAGGCCACGCCCTGGCGCTCCAGCCAGGCCAACTGTTCGCAGCTGTGCAGGCAGAAATCACGCAGGGTCGCCTCGCTCACCGCGTCGCCGACCTCCTGACGCAGGTAGGCGAACATCGCCTCGGGGCTGTCCTGGTAGCCGGCTTGCTGCTGGTAGGGCGTGCCGCCCCCGGCGTACACCACGCCACCACTCAGCGCGCTGGCACCGCCACCGGCGTAGCGGTCGAGGGCCATGACCCGCAGGCCACGCTCGGCCGCCTCGATGGCTGCGCTGGCGCCAGCCGCGCCAAAGCCGACCACCAGCAACCCGCAGCGCTCGCTCCAGTCGAGCTGGGCTGCGCTGCTCACGCGCAGTGCCTGCATGCCCTCCATGCCTGTGCCTTAGCCGGCCACCGCCAAGGGTGTCGCGGCGGTCGTGGTGTAGGCACCGTTCAGGTAGACCAGCGGGGTGATCTCCTCGCTGTTGTGAATCTGGCGAATACGCCCGATGAAGATGCTGTGGGTGCCATAGCTGAACTTGCCGTCCTGCTGGCAGAGGATCGCCGACTGGGCGTCGGCCAGATAGGGAATGCCGTCCTCGCTCTGTCTCCAGTCGCCGCGCTGGAAGCGGGCCTCGCCCTTGATCGGGCCACTGCACAGGTGCGACAGCTCTTCCTGCTGCAGACCAAGGATGTTCACGCAGAAGTCCGCGCCGGCATCCAGGACCGCGTGCAACGAGGCGGTCTTGTTCACGCAGATCAGCAGCGACGGTGGCTCGGTGGACAGCGAATCCACTGCCGTGGCCGACATCGCGAAGCGTTGCTGGCCGTTGCTGGTGGTGATGATGGTCACTGACTTGGCCAGGCGGCGCATGGCCTGGAGCATGTCGTCCTTCAGTGGGGTGTCGTTCATCGCACGGGCCTCCGAGTGTTTGGCAGTGCGACGGATTCTTGCCCGGGAGGTCATGGGCAGCATCGTCCGAGGAGACTAGGTGCCTTCGGTACCGGAGCCAGTGACGGGCAGCCAATAGTCCGTTTGTGGGATTCAGCTGGGCAGGTGATCTCCGACCATGCGGACAAGGCACGCGAAGCGGTCGCCGACAGCTCCCTGAGACCTACAAGTACAAGGAACCACCATGAAATTCTCCCTGATCTACGAGGCCCAGACGGTTGACGCCAGCCGCGAAGGGGACCGTCGCATCTTCGACGAAACCGTCGAGCATGCGGTGCTGGCCGACAAGCTCGGTTTCGATACCTTCTGGTGCGTGGAGCACACCGCGCTGACCAACTACTCGCACATGTCCGCTCCTGAAACCGTGCTGGCGTTCGTCGCAGGCAAGACCGAACGTATCGGCATCGGTCATGGTGTGGTGTGCCTGCCTCCGGCCATGAATCACCCGGTGAAGGTCGCGGAGCGCATCGCCACCCTCGACCTGCTGTCCAAGGGCCGTGTGCACTTCGGCGTGGGCAAGGGTGGCACAGAGCAGGAGGCGGGCACCTTCGGCTACGACCTGGCCAGCCTGCAGCCACAGATAGACGAGGCGATGTACCTGATTCCGAAGATGTTCGTGCGCGACGAAATCGAGCATCACGGCGACTTCGTGCAGATACCCAGGCGGCCGATTCATCCCAAGCCCTATCAGGATCCGCACCCACCGATGTACCTGGCCTGCACCAATACCGAGAGCCTGAAGCGTGCGGGTGGCCGGGGCATGGGAGCGCTGGTGCTGGGTTTCGGCGGCCCCGAGGAGATCGCCAAGAAGGTCGCCGTGTATCACGAGGCCTGGGACCAGCGGGAAGAGAAGGACCAGGTGGGCTTTCGCCCCAATCGTCATATCGCCGCACTATGCCCGGCCATCGTTCTCGACGACAACGCGACGGCGCGCAAGATCGGTATCCGCGGGCAACGCTACTTCATGGAGTCGCTGGGTTACTGGTACGGCGGTGGTGCCCGTCCGGACCCGGCGCAGTGGACGGAAGACGTGGTGCACGACGGCAGCGGCCAGGACATCATCAAGTCCAACTTCGCCTCGGAAACCGTCACGGTGGATTTCTCCGATCCGGCCATGAGCATGCTCAACCCGAACCATGCCTATGGCACGGTCGAGGACTGCATCGGTTACGTGCAGCGCCTGATCGATGCGGGGGCCGACGAGATCCTGTTCATCTGCCAGATGGGCACGGTACCGAACTGGGCGCAGCTGGAAACGCTGAAGAACATCGGCGAGAAAGTCATCCCGTACTTCCGCAGCAGGCAACAGTAGGACCGCTGAGCTGGGCATGGCGGTGGGCCATCCGGCCCATCACTGGCTGACGGCTGCATCGATGCCTCGAGCCTCTGGGGCAGGGCGATGCGGTCGTTTCTGACTGATGGTGAAAGGTCTACCGACGGCGCTCTGCTGCCGTCGCCCTGTCGGAGGTGAGTGGAGATGACGGCCGAAGCAATGCGCGCGGCGATGCAGCGTTATATCGAGTTGGTCGATGCGGGTGACGTCGATGGCATCCTTGCACTCTATGCCGACGACGCGCGCGTCGAGGACCCGGTGGGCACGCCGCCCCTGATCGGACGCACAGCGATCGAGCGTTTCTACCACAAGGGACTTGGCCGCAACAAAGTTCATGCGCATCTCACCGGCCCGGTGCGGGTGGCTGGCAACTGCGCGGCGATGCCGTTTTGCATCGAGCTGGAGTGGGATGGCCAACCCTGCACCATCAGGGTGATCGACGTGATGGAGTTCAACGAGGACGGTCGCTTCCAGTCGATGAAGGCCTACTGGGGGGTGGACAATCTCGAGCTTCGCTGAGTGCTTGCAGGGACCGTGAGACGACGAATGCAGACCGCAGCATTCAGCGGCCAGCTCCTCGCGTTCAGTCAAGGAAGTCTCGATTCTGCGTCTCGCCCGTCTCGTAGTAGACCGTGAGGCATTCGCCGATCTGCTGCACCGTCCTTTCGAAAGTACTGGCCAGCAGGCGCTCCACCAGACGGCCGCCACGCAGACGATAGTCCAGGCACAGGGTCATGCGGCTGCCGCTGCCGTGCGCTTCCAGGGCATAGCTGAAACGCGCCTCGCTGAAGGGGAAGGGTGCCCCTCGGCCCGCCTTGTGCAGATGCAGGACGAAACCCTTTCCCTCCTGCCAGTCGATTACCGTCTCATCCAGCCATTGACCATAGCGACGCTGCACCCGGCGGCTGGCCCCACAACCCCGCTGCGGGCCAGGGTGGAACCAGCAACCGGTCAGCCCTGGTACGTAGTAAGGCGCCAGGCTGAGATCGCTGAGGAATCTCCAGGCGCTTTCCAGTGAGAGGTTGAGATGGACGGTATGGCTGGCATGAGTGGTGGACATGGCTGACTCCATCAGTCGTTTACGCTGGGTGCGGCAAGAGGGGCAAGGGCATCCCTGGTAGGCGCCCGCTATCACCGAACCCGGATCGCTGGCGAGACTAAGGGGACGAAAGCTGGACGACCACGTCCGAGCGGACGATGTGAGTTGCCTGCAGAGGAGGGCATGGCTGGACAGGAAGAACGCAGCAATCGATCCGGGATCGTCGTAGTCCTCTCGGACGATGTCGCTGCGCCGCCGCATCGAAATAATCCCGGCATTACCACGAGCCGAGGAAACCGCCGATGGCCGCGCCGAATGGACAGTACATCACCCTGCAGAATGGCCTGCGCCTGCATTACCTGGACCAGGGAGCAGGTCAGCCGGTGGTATTCATCCACGGCAGCGGGCCAGGTGCCAGCGGCCATAGCAACTTCAAGCAGAACTACCCACAGCTCGCCGCAGCCGGCCACCGCGTGATCGTGCCCGACCTGCCCGGGTACGGTGCTTCGGACAAGCCCGAGACGCAGTACACCCTGGATTTCTTCGTTGCCGCTCTGAGCGGCCTGCTCGATCAGCTCGACATCGGCCGCTGCGTGCTGGTCGGCAATTCCCTGGGCGGTGCCATCGCTCTCAAGCTGGCCCTGGACGAACCGCAGCGCGTCAGTCGACTGGTGTTGATGGCCCCCGGCGGGCTGATGGAAAAGGAACAGTACTACCTGCAGATGGAAGGCATCCAGAAGATGGGCGCGGCCTTCGCCGCCGGCCAGCTGAAGGACGCCGACGGCATGCGCAAACTGCTCGGCCTGCAGCTGTTCGACGCCAGTCTGCTCAGCGACGAAACGGTCGAAGAGCGCGTGGCGGTGGTCAATCAGCAGCCGCTGTGCGTGCTGTCGACCATGCAGGTGCCGAACATGAGCGCACGTCTGGCTGAGCTGCAGTGCCCGATCCTCGGCTTCTGGGGCATGAACGACAAGTTCTGCCCGGTAGCCGGCGCACAGACCATGATGCATGCCTGCAGTCGTATCCGTTTCGTGCTGCTCAGCGAGTGCGGGCACTGGGCCATGGTCGAATACGCCGAGCTGTTCAACAGCGAATGCCAGGCCTTCATCGCGGAGGGCCGCACATGAGCGAGCAACTGCGCGATCTGCATGCCGAGGCGCTCTATCGGGCGCTTCGCGAGGGATACACGCTGACGCCGCTGACCAAGCGTTGGCCGGCCATTTCCATCGAGGACGCCTACCACATCTCGCGCCGTATCCTGGAACGACGCGTCGCCGACGGCCAGGCCATCGTCGGCAAGAAGATCGGTGTCACCTCACGTGTGGTGCAGCAAATGCTCGGCGTGCACCAGCCCGACTTCGGCTTTCTCACGCAGGACATGTGGTTCGCCAACGGTGAGGTGATTTCCCTGCGCGATAACCGCCTGATCCAGCCGCGCGCCGAAGGCGAGATCGCCTTCAGGCTCAAGCGCGACCTGATCGGTCCCGATGTCACCGAGCAGGATGTGCTGGAGGCGACCGAGTGCGTCATGGCCTGCTTCGAGATCGTCGACTCGCGCATCCAGAACTGGAACATCCGCATCCAGGATACGGTCGCCGACAACGCCTCCTGCGGCGTATTCGTGCTCGGCACCGAGCAGGTCGATCCGCGCCCGTTGGATCTGCCCAATCTGCACATGCGCGTGTTCAAGAACGGTACGTTGATCAGCGAGGGCCTGGGTTCTGCGGTGCAGGGCAACCCGCTGACTGCGGTGGCCTGGCTGGCCAACACCCTGGGCGGCTTCGGCATTCCCTTCAAGGCCGGCGAAATCATTCTCTCCGGGTCTCTGGTTCCACTGGAGCCGGCGCATGCCGGCGACCGTTTCGAACTGACCATCGACGGCCTGGGCAGTGCCCAGGTGTCCTTCTGCGCATAGGAGCTCCCATGAGTAAGAAACTCAGGGCGGCCATCATCGGCCCCGGCAACATCGGCACGGACCTGCTGATCAAGATGCGTCGCTCGGAATGGATCGAACCGGTGTGGATGGTCGGCGTCGATCCGGCTTCGGAGGGCCTCAAGCGCGCCGCCGAATTCGGCATCAAGACCACTGCCGAAGGCGTCGATGGCCTGCTGCCACACGTCCTGGACGATGACATCCGCATCGCCTTCGACGCCACCTCGGCCTACGTGCATGCGGAGAACAGCCGCAAACTCAATGAGCTCGGGGTGATCATGATCGACCTCACCCCGGCGGCCATCGGCCCCTATTGCGTGCCCCCGGTCAACCTCCAGCAGCACGCCGAGAGTCTGGCGATGAACGTCAACATGGTCACCTGCGGCGGCCAGGCCACCATCCCCATGGTCGCGGCGGTCTCGCGCGTACAAGCGGTGACGTACGGTGAAATCGTCGCGACGGTTTCATCGCGCTCGGTTGGCCCTGGTACCCGGCAGAACATCGACGAGTTCACCCGCACCACGGCTGGCGCGGTAGAGAAGATCGGCGGAGCCCAACGCGGCAAGGCGATCATCGTCATCAACCCGGCCGAGCCGCCGCTGATGATGCGTGACACCATCCACTGCCTGACGGAGTCCGAGCCGAATCAGGCCGAGATACGTTCCTCGGTGCTGCACATGGTCAGGGAAGTGCAGCGCTACGTGCCGGGCTACAAGCTGATCAACGGCCCCGTGTTCGATGGCTGCAAGGTATCGATCTTCGTCGAGGTGGAAGGGCTCGGCGACTTCCTGCCGAAGTCCGCCGGCAACCTGGACATCATGACAGCCGCAGGCCTGCGCACCGCCGAGATGTTCGCTGAAGAAGCCCATAGGGGCGCCCTGCAATTGCCAGCCCGCTGAGTGGAGAAACGACATGAACCTGCAAGGTAAGAGCGTGCGCCTGCACGACATGAGCCTGCGTGACGGCATGCATGCCAAGCGCCACCAGATCAGCCTGGAACAGATGGTGGCGGTGGCCACCGGCCTGGATGCTGCGGGCGTGCCGCTGATCGAGATCACTCACGGCGATGGCCTGGGCGGCAGCTCGCTGAACTATGGCTTCCCGGCACACAGTGACGAGCAGTATTTCGACGCGGTGATTCCCAAGCTCAAGCAAGCCAGGGTTTCGGCGCTGTTGCTGCCGGGTATCGGCACCGTCGATCACCTGAAGATGGCGCACGGCTGTGGCGTTTCCACCATCCGCGTCGCCACCCACTGTACCGAGGCTGATGTGTCCGAGCAGCATATCGGCATGGCCGCCAGCATGGGGCTGGATACCGTCGGTTTCCTGATGATGGCGCACATGCTCAGCGCGGAAAAACTGCTCGAGCAGGCCAGGCTGATGCAGGGATACGGTGCCAACTGCATCTACTGCACCGACTCGGCCGGCTACATGCTGCCGGATGAAGTGACGGAGAAGATCTCGGTGCTGCGTGCCGGCCTGAACGCCGACGTGGAGATCGGTTTTCACGGCCACCACAACATGGGCATGGCCATTGCCAACTCGCTGGCCGCCATCGAAGCCGGGGCAGGGCGTATCGATGGATCGGTGGCAGGGCTCGGCGCTGGCGCCGGCAACACACCGCTGGAAGTTTTCGTTGCGGTACTCGAACGCATGGGCGTTAACAGCGGCATCGACCTGTACCGGATCATGGACGTGGCCGAGGACCTGGTGGTGCCGATGATGGACCAGCCGATCCGTGTCGACCGCGATGCGCTGACACTGGGGTACGCAGGCGTCTACAGCTCCTTCCTGCTGTTCGCCAAGCGTGCCGAGCAGAAGTACGGCATCCAGGCCCGTGAGCTGCTGGTCGAGCTGGGTAAGCGTGGCACCGTCGGTGGACAGGAAGACATGATCGAAGACCTGGCGCTGACGCTGTCACGTCAGCGCGGTGTATTGCCGACTTGAGCGGTTCTTGACGCGTCGGTGCGTGCCAGTGTCACGCAGCGTTCTTGCCGGGTATGAATACAAGAGACACATTGACCGCCTTATGGCGGTCAATGTCTAAAACGATGCCGCTATTTCTTACAGCGCGCGTTCACTCAATAGTGAGCCGGTACGGTCGATCAGTTGCAGGCTCTTTTGAAAACCTTTGTCCATTATTCTCATTTCGTATGTATTGTCCGCAGCAAAATCAGAATACTCGAGAGTTGCGAACATAGCGTAACTGCTTTCTTGCCCAGTTCCCGATGTAATCAATACCTCCAGTTTGTTGTTTCCCGGTGAAACACTGAAGTAGCGTCCATTGTCGACGCTGACTCCATTGACTTTGTTTGCCATCAGAAGATCACCGGCGCTGTTCTGAAACGTAATGATTGCCGTGGAGTCATTGGCGGACGGTATCTGGGTCGCACAGGCAGACAACAGTGCCGATATTGCAGCGAGGAAGAGGAGTTTCATTGGTAATGTCCATGTTGATTCAGGGTGGAATCATCATCGCGCCAGCGAGTTAATTCCCGATTAAGACATTGACAATAAACGGCGAGATAAGGCTCGAAATCTTAATTCGATCTTAATGTTGGCAATGTATGCTTCGCCGTGACAACGGGGGGAGGGATCATGCGCATACTGTTAACCGAAGACGACAGTCTTATCGCCGAAGGCGTGTCTGCCGGCCTGTCCGTTCAAGGTTTCACTGTCAGTCATGTCACCACTGCATCCGCTACCGAGTCTGCATTAGCGGCTGCAGAGTTCGATCTGTTGATTCTGGACCTGGGGTTGCCTGACCAGGACGGGCTCATGCTGTTGCGGCGGTTGAGAAGTCGCAACTTCCACATACCGGTGCTTGTGCTGACGGCAAGGGACTCGATCAATGATCGGGTCGCTGGCTTGCAGTCGGGCGCGGATGACTATTTGCTCAAACCCTTCGACCTGCGTGAGTTGGTCGCCCGGTTGCACACCCTGCATCGACGCTTTCTGGGGCGCAGTAGCAACGTGATCCAGCATGGCGAACTTTCAGTCAATCCGTCCACCCGCGAGTTTCTCGTGAATGGCGATCCCGTCGATCTGTCGAAGAAAGAGCAGGCAGTGCTTTGTGCGCTTCTGAATACCAAAGGGATCGTCAGCGTCGACGCACTCAAGGATGCGGTGTATGGATTTTCCGTTGACGTGGAGAGCAATGCACTCAATGTCCATATTCACAACCTGCGCAAGAAACTGGGCGCGAGCATTGTTCAGACGGTACGGGGCATCGGCTACCGACTCGGCCATCTCGGGGAGCGCGAGTCGTGAGTATTCGGCGTGGCTTGATGTACCGTCTCGGGGGCAGTTTTCTCATTCTCTGGCTGCTGTCAGCGGCGTGGATGTTCAGCGACTTGCAGAAGAACATCGACAGAACGCTGGATGAACGACTGGCCGCCTCTGCAAAACTTGTCGTGAGCATGCTCGGCGCGTCATCACTGTCAGCTGTGGACGATGGAATGAGGTCGTCGGGCCTTTTGCCTGACGAGGATGTCAACCTGACGGCGGGTATGGCCTGCCAGGTGTCGTCCCTGAAAGGCGAGATTCTCGTGAGGAGTCACAACTCGCCAAGCGAGCGAATAGGGCGCATGGGTGAGGGATATCACACCCAGGTTGCAGATGGCGTCGAGTGGCGAACCTTCACGCTGGAGGCTGATGGCGTGAGAATCAGCACGGCAGACCGAATCGAGCAACGCGCACGCCTGAAGTACGCCATTTTGGAGGCTGCAGCAGTGCCTGTTCTCGTTGCGCTGATTGGCGGCCTTGTCGTTCTCTGGATCTGCGTGGGTAAGGGGCTGGGCCCCCTCGCAAGGATGTCCAGAGCGCTCCTCTCAAGGAATGCAGAACACCTGGACCCACTCAACGTCGACGAGCTTCCCGTGGAGCTTCGTCCGCTTGCTGCATCGCAGAATGAATTGCTGCTTCGCCTCTCACGCGCGATAGAGAGAGAGCGCCGATTCACCGGAGATGCCGCGCATGAACTGCGTAGCCCGCTCACGGCCATAAAGACCCATATCCAGGTCGCACGGTTAACGGATGGGGATGTTTCCCGAGTCGCGCTCGGCAAGGCGGAAAAAGGCGCCGACCGCTTGCACTGCATTCTGGAACAGCTTCTCCTGCTTGCCAGAGTGGAGGGACGCTTGTCGTTCGATGATGGCGTTCAGGCGTTCCCGGCCGAAATCATCATGCAGGCGCTGGAGGACTCCGAACGGAGCAATCTCGTGAAGATCAAGCTCCACCCGAATGCAGACCGCTATCCACTCGCGGTGCCGTCAGCGCTTGCAACGGCTGCGCTGCGCAATCTCATCGACAATGCGCTCCGGCATACCGCACCCGGCACCGAGGTCGGGCTTTCAGTCTCTGTCGAAGGTTCAATGGCTCTTTTCTGCGTGCAGGACAAAGGCGGGGGAATTCCTGAGCTGCAACTGAATGATGTGACACGGCGCTTCTGGCATCAGGGCCGCGCAGGTGGAACGGGGCTTGGCCTGGCGATTGTCGAGGCGATCGTTGCCAGGTTCAACGGCGAGTTGAAGCTGCGCAATTCTGGTGAAGGACTGGAGGCCGTGATGAGCCTTCCGCTCGTGCCATGAAGTGTCGTTCGCCGAAAGTACCACTCAACGACTTTCTACTAAGCTTCCCCTCCATCAGGGACCGGCTTGGAGAACGTGATGGGTTGTCCGCAGGTATGCAGTGGTGCGACGTTGCAATGCAGTTTTGGCGCCGCGCCGAGCGCATTGAACGTATTGCCGACCAACCGCACGCTGACAGGGGGCATGCCGGCGGCGAATATCATGGATTACATCCCGCTGGTGAATATCATGCCCTTCGGCATGTGCATGAGCATGGCCAACCCGACGGTGGCGGCGGCCACTGCGGCGGCATTGGGGGTGTTGACGCCCATGCCTTGCATACCCGCCACGGCCTCGCCCTGGATTCCCGGTGCGCCTACCATGCTGCTGGGCAATATGCCCTCACTGGATTCCAACTGCACGTTGATGTGCACCTGGGCGGGGGTGATCAAGGTGGTGGTGCCTGGCCAGGTGCAGATGCTGATTCCCTGACAGGCCGCTGGAAAAAAGACCTGCGTTGCCATTGCCGCGTCAAGAACAGGCTCAAAATGCTCGTTTGCAGCTTGTGAGCTCTTCACCTGTTCTTGTGGGGCCGCCATCGGTATTTGCGCTGGCTGCCGCGCCTGCGCTTTTCAATAATCTGCTAGGCCTCGGCCGATTCGTTCCACCTTCTCCACCACCAGCGCAGCCGTGAGATGGGTTTTCCCTCGGCGTCCAGTGGGCGGCCGTCCTCGGCGAAGCCCTGGCCATCGTCCAGTGGCTTGCCGTTGAGGTAGCGGCTGCGGTGTGACACCTGGCCGTTGCCATGGAAGCGTTGATAGAGGCCGTCACGCACGCCATCGCGATACAGCTCCAGCTCGGCCAGGCTGCCGTCTGGGTAGTAGCTGCTGGCTTCGCCATGCATCAAGCCCTGGCGGTAGGCGACCTTGCGCTGCAGCCAGCCTTCGGCGGCAAAGTACTGAGCCTCACCATGCAGGCGCCCGTCGGCGTAAGGCAGGTGTGCCGATACCTGGCCGTTGGGGTGGTAGAGGACGCTGGGACCGTGCAGTACGCCGTTGGCATAGCCGAGCCGGGCCTGCGGGCGGCCGGCTTCCTGGATGGATACCGGGCCATCGAGGGCGCCGTCCTGCAGCTTGCCCTGCAGGCGGCTGTCGCCACGAGTGAGGTCGAGGTTGCCGTTATTAGCCATGGGCGCCTCAGTTGACCTTCACCATGCCGCCCTTGATGGTCAGCATGCCGCCGCCATCCACGGTCTGTTCCGCGGCGGCCTTGTTGGTGAGGCTGACGCCGGCGTCATTGGTCAGGGTGGTGCCGGCCTTGTTGTCCAGGGAGGTACCCGCCTGATTGGTGAGCGAGGTGCCGGCCTTGTCGGTGAGCGCCATGCCGGCCTGGGTGGTGAGGTTCTTGTCGCTCTTGGCGGTGAAGTCGCCGCTGCTCTGCAAGGTAAGGGTGCCGGTCACCTTGATGGTGAGGTTGCCGTCCACGGTCAGCTCGCAGTTGCCACTCACCTTGTGGCTGTAGTTGCCGCCGGTGCTGTGGGTCTGGTCGGCGCCAACGCTGACGGTGCGGCTGTCCTTCACGTCGAGGCTGTCGCTGCCTGTCTGGATGGTCACCGTGCGCTTGCCCTTCTCCAGGGTGATGCTCTCGTCGCCTTCCTTCACCGTGCGGGTGCGGGCGTTCTGCACCGTGAGGGTTTCGTCATGGCCGATGGTGGCGGTGCTGTCGTTGAGCACGTTGACGGTCATGTCCTTCTGCGCCTGGAGGAAGACTTCCTCGGCGTCTTTCTTGTCCTCGAAGCGCAGCTCGTTGAAGCCGCCACCGCCCTTGGAGGAGTTGGTCTTGATACCGGACTGGGTCTGATTGTCGGGCAGGGCGTAGGGCAGGGTGTTGTCGCCGTTGTAGACGCAGCCGGTGACCAGCGGGCGATCCGGGTCGCCATCGATGAAGGTGACGATCACCTCCTGGCCGATGCGTGGGATGAACTGCATGCCGAAGCCCTTGCCGCTCCAGGGCAGCACCACGCGCACCCAGCAGGACGAGGTTTCGTCATTCTTGCCGTCGCGGTCCCAGGGGAACTGGATCTTGATACGGCCGTACTGGTCGGTCCAGATCTCCTCGCCGGCCTTGCCCACCACCTGCGCGGTCTGGGTGTGCATGCGCGGCTTGGGCGTGAGCCGAGGCGGGCGGTAGGCGGTGGCCTTGGGGATGGCTTCGAAGCGGTTGCGGTAGTGCTCGTGGCTGGCGTCATGGGTGACGGCGGTCACCACCCAGTCGATATTGAGGCTGGTGTCGTCATGCCCGGTGAGGGTGAACCAGTGGCCGGGCACCAGCCAGCGGCAGTCGCTCTCGCCGATCAGGCGCTTCTCCTGGCTGCGCAGCCCATCGATGCGCTGCTTGGTCAGCGCATCGCCCCGCGCCTTGGCGATATAGCCACCTGGGTGCTCGTACATCGACAGTGGCCCGGCCACCGCTTCGGCATTGCTGTACAGCGAGGTGGTGGGGGTGGTGAAGGCGTAGTCCGTGGCGCTGTACACCCCGCTCACCGCCTGTACGCTGTACTGCGCCGCGCGGATGCCATGCAGCTCGCGCGCGCCGATGCCCTGGCCCAGATAGGGCACCTTCGGCCCGTTGGGAATCTGCACGAAGGCATCGCTGCTGTCGCCCAGCACCAGCGTGTGCTTGCCGTCCTCGTGGGTGAAGAACCAGAAGATGCCTTCCTCCTCCAGCAGCCTCGAAATGAAGGCGAAATCCGTCTCGCCGTACTGCACGCAATACTCGCGCGGCTCATAGCTGCCGGAGAGCGACAGCTTGAAGTCGGTAAAGCCATGACCCTTGAAAATGGTGGTGACGATGTCGCTGGTGGAGAGGTTCTGGAACACCCGGTTGTTGCTGGCCAGCGTCAGCCACCAAAGCCAGGGACGCAGCACCACCTGATAGCGGTCGGCAGTGGCATCGGCGGGGAGCTGGCGGATCTCCGCGACCAGGGCATCGAGGGGGCGTTGGTTGGCGTCGTTGATCAGCAGAATAGAGAAGTGACTGGCTACCAAGTCGACCAGAGCAAGGACGGTGGTGCAATGGGCATCAAGGCAGAGATTGCCTAGATCATTCAGTTGTTCGCCGCCAGTAAGGCCTTGAGCGTGCAACGTGACTGAGGCCGCGCTGTTTACTATGAGACTGGTGGTTTCGTTTGTGGCCATCCGTACCTCGACGTTATGCGTCTTCCAAGGTTACGTACATCAGTGAATGGTCGCTTTTGTTAGTGATCTGTTTGTTGTTGATAGTCTCACTGCACTGACTCCAAAGTACATGGATGTCGAAGTCGACATCATAGGAGACCAGTATGTGTTCGAGATGGTTACGGCTTGGGGTGATGTCTAGGTATTCGTCGAAGAGGGTTTTTCTCTTCATGAATTTCGGTTTCGTACCGCTTTTGTATTGCAGCTGAATGTCGACCAGATACTGCTGCCAGTTTTCTTCCAGTTCCTGCTGTTTGATATTCAGGTCCCCCGCCAGAATAATGCGTTTAGGTGTCATGGTTGGATTAAAGGTCATGGAGGTCTCTACGCCGATCATGGATTCTAGGTTGCTACCGCCCTTGAGTCGCTTGGATAGCTCTCCAGGCGTGTGTACATTGATCGGCGCGTGCCAGTTGGCAATGCGATAATCTTCACCGCCGTGGCTGAGTTCCAGATATATGGGGCTGCGCCCGTGAATTTGGTCGAAGAGTGTCGAGGACCATAGGTATTTCAACTTTATATTTTCAGGATCAAGACGGGGGTCAAAACGTTCGACGGGAGAAATGTTACTGCAGGTGCTTTTGTTGATGATGATGTAATAATTCTTGCCGCCATAACCTTCCGGCGCGCTTGCTACATGCCAGTCATTGCTTGGGAGGGCGTCTAAATATTTGCTCAGGTCGCTATTGTTGCCGACTTCCTGAAGGCAAGCGATGTCAACCTCCACGTCGTCAAGATAAGTAGCTATGACATCTGCCTGGCTTTGGTCGCAAACCTTGGTGTTCCAATTGACTATTTTCACTTTCCCCCATCCTTGTAATGATCCAGACGACCTGGATTGCTCATGGCTACTTCGTCGGTTTTCCTGTCACCCGTATCATTGTCGCGCATTATTCGTTGGGCTCGCCCTGAGTGATTACCAATGGCGTGGGTGCATTTGACCATTCACGAAAATCACTTCTATTGGAACTCTGTTGCTGAGCACTTCCTGGTCTTGCATGAAAAAACTGGCTCAAACTGAAGCTGGCAATCAAAGGGGGTATTTATTCGGAGTGTCGCGCTCTATTGCTTTCAACTTACAAACCCTTATGTCGTCAGCCCTACCAATTGGCAGCGCTGAGTGATATGGAAATCTGTGAGGTCCGGTGCATGGGCCTTTATCAAGCTGAAGAGTTCTGAGCGGTCTATTCCAAACATCTCCCGCGTGGGCGTGGGGATCACAGGGCTTACTTGGCTGCGCTCGTTTATCACTGAGGCGGTCAGCGACTCCACCAGATAGGAGGGCCAGTTGTCGAACATCAGGGAAAACAGAATGGTTAGCTGGTTTCTGTCGGCCAGATTGATATTGATATCGTTGCGAGTGATTGTGATGTCGTGCCATTGTCGTGGTTCGCCGGTCGCAACCTGAGTGATGGGGATAAACGAGTTCAGTGCCGAGATAGAGGCTCCTACCACGGCAATACCGTCGGGAACTTGGGCATTCCATGGCAGTTCGCTCATCGGCGCGGTTTGTTTGTTACGCAGGGTTGGTGTCGTCGTATTGTAGGTAGCGGCCCCTACGATCATGACCTTTCTATCTGCTGTGCCCAGGGCCACAACACCTTCCTCACGTGCTCCCAGTGCGCCGTTCAGATCGATGATTGGTGACAGCGCATCGCCAATGTCCGAGTCGAGAATTTGGTAAAGGCTACTGGTCAGTCTCGTATCGGTATCACCGCCGAGCGCATAGATGAATTGATCAGCAATGTAGTAGTAGTCTTTTCCCTTGATATGAATATGCAGCTTGGTATTCACGATCTCGATTTTTTCAACTTCTTCGAGTCGTTTCAGATCGTTATCTTCACAGAGTTTGATGATCTCGGCGTTGCGTGAACCGGGCAGCACTGCTCCGCTGAATTCGGTTCCGCCCGGGCGGGCGAACCAATTCATACGCGGTGATCTCTGGCTGGCTAGATCCGCTACCCAGGCGGCCGTGGCGCTCCCCCCATAAATGGCACGATCAATATTCGCTGTGTATTCATCAGGATCAGATAGAAAATCAATACCCTCAATGACCTGGGTATAACCGAGGCCTGAAGGGATCGTACCGCTCACGGGAGGAGGCTTGCGTTGAGCGCCTATCCCCGTGGCGATCACGATTCTGTCGACGATCAGTGCATGGTGGTGATCGAACCAGGCGACGTATTTGCCTGGCTGGCTCCGGGATTTGGAAATGCGCTGCACCTTGCGACTCGGGTTGTACCCGTAACGCTTCCCGGCGACGATTCGGCTGACACCTTGTTGGAAAACCCCCGAGGAAAGAAAGTTATCGAGGCTCATCTCTCCGTTGGGGGCCTGAAATGTCGGCACAGGGGTTCCCGGCAGTTGGAGAAGATGGGCAGGCTGCCCCATCGGATGTTCGGCTAGCTTGGCCCAAAGGCCATCTTCACCAACTACTACGGTTTCATGATCGTCGTCTGACGTTTGCAGGAACGCCGCAGCGGAGACACCGGCGCCTATGATCAATCTGATTGGCATGTCATTGTTATCCCTATAACAACATTCAGTCCCGGTGGGACTGTCAAAGTGCTTGAGGCCCAATTCACTCCAACACCCACTCCGCCAACTTCCCCGTCACCTGCGCCATCAGCACATTCTCGATATCCCGTGCACCTGCCGCGCTGCACTTGGCGAGCACGGCCTTGACGATGGCGGGGTCGAAGTCGAACTGTTTGCCGGTGGCGGCCTTGTAGCGTTCGCGCAGTTTTTCCAGCTTGGCCAGGACGATGCCCTCCAGCGTGGCCTCAAGCAGCGGGCGGTAGGGCACCACGGTCATGCGGGCGAGAAAGGCGGGGCGGAAGGCCTGTAGCAGTACCTTGCGCAGGCGTTCGTTGAAGGCGTCGCTGCCGAGCTGGTGCGTAGGGGTGTCCAGCACCAGTTCGGCGCCGACGTTGCTGGTGGCGAGCATCACGGTGTTCTTGAAGTCCACCACCAGGCCGGTGCCGTCCTCCATCACGCCTTTGTCGAAGACGTTGTAGAAGGCTTCCAGCACGTCAGGGTGGGCCTTTTCGATTTCGTCCAGCAGCACCACGGAGTAGGGGCGGCGGCGCACCGCTTCGGTCAGCACGCCGCCGGTGCCGTAGCCGACGTAGCCGGGCGGGGCGCCCTTGAGCTGGCTGACGGTGTGGGCCTCCTGGTACTCGGAGAGGTTGATGCTGATGAGGTTGCGTTCGCCGCCGTAGAGGGCGTCGGCCAGGGCATAGGCGGTCTCGGTCTTGCCGACGCCGGTGGAGCCGACCAGCAGGAACACACCCACCGGCTTGGCCGGGTCGGTGAGGCCGGCGCGGTAGGCCTGGATGCGCTGGGCGATGGTGCCCAGGGCGCTGTCCTGGCCCATGACCCGCTGGCCCAGGCGTTGGCCGAGGGTTCGCACGGCATAGGCTTCGTCGGCGAGCATCTTGCCGATGGGGATGCCGGTCCAGCCGGCGATCACGGCGGCCACGGTGCGCGAATCCACCTGTTCGGGCACCAGCGGGTCGTCCTGGCGGATGGCGTCGAGGCCGGCTTCCAGGCGGGTGAGTTCGGCGGCGAGATGGTCGATGCGCTCGTCCAGGGTTTCATCGGCTTGGCTGGCATCGACACTTTCGCTCAGGGCCAGCAGTTCACGGCGGGCGTCCAGCAGTTCGCGCACGGCTTCGCGCTCCTCGCCCCAGCGGGTGTCCAGCTCGCGGATGGCAGCCTGGTTGCTGGCGGATTCCTGCTCCAGGGTGGTGATGCGTTCGCGGTGATCGAGGCCGGTGGCCTGCTCGCGGCGCAGGCGTTGCAGTTCTTCGCTCACCGCCACCTCACGATGGCGCAGGCTTTCCAGCGGTGGCGGCACGTCGTGCTGGCCGAGGGAGACCCGGGCGCAGGCGGTGTCGAGCACGCTGATGGCCTTGTCCGGCAACTGGCGGCCGGAGATGTAGCGGTGGGAGAGCTTGACCGCGTCCTGGATGGCGCTGTCGAGCACCTGCACACCGTGATGTTGCTCCAGTTTGGCAGCGACGCCGCGCAGCATCTCCACGGCGGTGGCCTCGTCGGGTTCCTCCACCTGCACCAACTGGAAGCGGCGGGCCAGGGCCGGGTCCTTCTCGAAGTACTTCTTGTATTCCAGCCAGGTGGTGGCGGCCAGGGTGCGTAGCTCACCCCGCGCCAGGGCCGGCTTGAGCAGGTTGGCGGCGTCGCTGCCACCCTCGCTGCCGCCGGCGCCGATCAGGGTGTGCGCCTCGTCGATGAACAGGATGATCGGCTGTTCGCTGCCGCGCACGGCGTCGATCACGCCCTTGAGGCGCTGCTCGAACTCGCCCTTGACCCCGGCACCGGCCTGCAGCAGGCCGAGATCGAGCACGCGCAGGATGACGTTCTGCAAGGGCGGCGGCACGTCGCCGGCAGCGATGCGCAGGGCCAGGCCCTCGACCACGGCGGTCTTGCCGACACCGGGGGCGCCGACCAGGATCGGGTTGTTCTGCCGACGGCGCAGGAGGATGTCGATGCTCTGGCGAATCTCGCCGTCACGCCCGACGATAGGGTCGATGCGCCCGGCGCGGGCGTCGGCGGTGAGGTCCTGGGTGTACTGGTCGAGCACGCTGTCCTGAGCGTTTTCCGGGGCGGGACGGACTTTGCCTGCAGGGCCGCCGCCGCTGTGTTCGCGGGACGCTTGCGTCCACTCCAACAGATTGGCGCGCAGGGCTTCACGCGGGATGCGCAGCAGCGAGGCGGCGCTGTTGAGCAGCAGGCTGCGGCGCTCGTCGCGATCGAGCAGCGCAAGCAGCAGCAGACCCGAGCGGATGCTCTGCTGCCCCGTCACGCTGGCCTGAACCACCGCGTCTTCGAGCAGGCCGATGGTCTGGCCGGAGAGGGCGGGGGTGCGTGTACTGCCGGCCTTGAACAGCTCCAGGGCGCGATTGATCTCGGTGGCCACGCTGTCGCGCTCCAGACCGAAGCGCGGCAGCAACCAGGCGAGATCGCCGCCTTCTATGTCCAGTAGTTCCAGCAGCAGGTGCTCGATTTCCACGTAATGATGCGTGCGCTGCAGGCAACGCTGAGCGGCGCGTTCCAGGGCACGGCGGCTGTCTGCGTTGAGGCGACCGATCAGCGCGGCGAGTTCCATCAGGCCGTCTCCTTGTGCCGCAGGCGGGTGTCGATACGCTGCAGGGTGGTCGCCCCGGCGTACTGCAGGTTGCTACTCCAGCGCAGGCGCGGCGGTTGCTGCCGATCCAGGCGCAAGGGATTGCCAGGGCGTACCAGCAGGCGCAGCTGGCATTCGGTATCCGGGCCGAGATAGAGGCTGGCCATATCCGCGAGGCGGACATGGTGTTCCCCGCCAGGCAGATAGGCCGGTGCCTGCTCGGCTGTGAGCGGCCCGAGGGTGAGGCGAATGCCGGCGTGCTCGTCCCACACCCAGGTTCCGGCGATTGCATCGCGCCCCAGGCCGAGGTTGCGCCCACCGCGTTGCAGGCGGCTGCGGCTGGCCGGGGGAATCTTGCGCCAGGCCCCCTGGTAGGCGTCGTAGTCCACGGCCACGCCGAACTGCTGACGCACCAATACGGCGAAGCCAGCCAGAGACCGGCGCGGGCCGTTGAATGACGCGGCGCGGGCGGTTATGGCGGCATCCGGCAGTGCCATGCGATTTTGCAGGCTGCGTGGCAACAGGCCGCTGAGAGCCAGTAGCAGTCGCTGTGCTGGTGCCTGTTGCGGGTGCTGAAAACCCAGCGCCAGACGGTGGCGGCCGAGCACCCGATAGAGCTGTGCGAGCAGGCGGTTGTGGAACAGGTCGAGAAAGTCCGCGGGAGCATGATCCTTGAGGCGCGCCCGCTGTTGCAGCCACTCCTGATAGGCATAGGGCAGTGGGCCGTCGGGGCCGCCGAGGCCAAAGACGGCGGTGCTCAGGATCGGCGGTTGGCCGGGTACGTCCTGCAGATGCGCGACCTGACTGGGGGCGAAGGTGGGCGTCAATGGCCCGCGCAAGCGCACCGCTTCCTGCTCGGGGCTGCTGCCCTGGCCGAGAGGCGTGGCGCCGGGTTGCTCGCGTTCCAGCAGCAGCAGGGCCTGGAGAAACTCGAAGTCCTGTGGGACCTCGCGCAGGCGTTTACTCAGAGGTTCAGGGGCTTGCCGGCCTGGGGCTGCCATGTCCGCACCTCCTTGTCGTGATCCACCAGCACCGTACGCACGAAGCGATTGGGCGTGGCGTAGAGGGACAGGAATTGCGCCAGCACGGCGGAAAACAGGACGGCGCTGCTGCCGGCGAAATGCTCCGCATCCAGGCGGATGCGTACCTCCAGGCCATTGCGCCAGCCGCGCCAGGCATCGTCACCGACCCGCGCCACCACCCGCTCGCAGGTCAACTCCAGCAGGCCTTCCACCTGGCGCCGGGGCCCGGCTTCGTCGCGCAGATTGTGCAGATGCAACAGCTCGCGCAGTGCATCGAGGGCTTCGGGGCCCTCGACCAGCGAGAGGTGGTTGAGGCTCAGTTGTGAAACCAGGCGCCAACGCGAAGGGCCGGACAGCCGTGGCAGGCTTTGCACTGTGGGTGTGTTCAGCAGGCTGGCCTGCGCGACGGGGCCGGGACGTTCGAATCCCAGGCGGGTGCCGGCAGGCAGGTTTTCGGCCAGGTGCCGACTGGTGCACAGCAGTTCGGCGGTAAGGCTGTACTCGGGGGCGTCCTGCAGCGGGTCGAAGGCCGTGTCCACCAGGCTCAGCAGCAGATCGCTGCCCGGCTGCGCGGGGTTCAGGCCCTGCACCCGGCGAGCGTACCAGTAGAAGCCTTCACCGCCATGGTTATGCCCGTAATAGGCCGGCACCCGGCGCACGCCCCTGGGCGTCGCGGCACGCATGCTGCGAATGCTGTGGATCTCCACGCTTTTTTCGCGGTGGGCGTCGGCCACCAGACGGTATTCGCTGCGAGTGCCATCCGGGCGCAAGGGCTCGGAGGTGCGCGGGAACAGGTTGATGGCCGGCGTGCAGCCCAGGCGCAGTTCACTGGCTTGCAGGTGAGGGCGGCCTGCAGGGGCGTGGTCGAAGGCGATCACCAGTTGGCACGCCTGGCCGCCTTCTGCCGGTGGCAGCACTGGCAGATCGAAGAAGGCGAACTTGTCGGGGAAGGCGAAGTATTCGGCGAGCAAACGCAAGCCTGGGTGCTGGCCATCTTCATCAGGCAGCAAGGCCTGGTCGTCGGCGAAGCCCACGGGTGTGGCAGTGCCGGATACGCGGCACAGCGGCTTGCCGGGTGAACCGCTCCATAGCCCGAGACAGTGAGCCGCGAGCAGGTCGTAGAGGATGGCGTTGGTCATCGGGGACGCTGCCAGGTGCACGCGCAGGCTGCGCACCGGCAATTGCGCCCAGTCGAACTCGCCGAGGCATTCCAGGGTCAGGCGCAAGGCCGAGCGGGCCAGCGGATGGCCGCTGAACGCCACCGCCGCATCGCCATCGAGCAGCGTGGCTTCACTGATGCGCAGCGGCCAGAGTTCGACCTGTGCACTGGTGCGCCAGTGCACGCTGGCCTGATCGCGCGTGGTGACGAACAGGGGGGTATCGCGTGGCAGGCTGTAACCCTCGGCAAGATTGCCCTGGGTCGGATCGGGCTCGAACTGCACGATGGCGCAGGAGGGCAGGGGACGCAGGGCCAAAGGGTAGAGTTGTTCCAGCAGGGCATCGCTGAATTCGGCGTAGTCGTCATCGAGGCGACGGTGCAGGCGAGCGGTCAACAGGGCGAACCCCTCCAGCAGGCGCTCGACGTGCGGATCAGGACATTCTCCGGGCGCCAGTTCCAGGCGCCGGGCCACCTTGGGATGGCGCTGGGCGAAGCCAGCGCCGGCATGGCGCAACCACGTCAGCTCGCGCTGGTAATAATCGAGCAGTTCAGCGTCGATCGAGTCACTCATGGCGTACCTCTATCCCCTCGTCGCCGGACGCGAGCAGAAATGTAGCCGGCCAGGTGTGTTGCCCTTCACGCAGACGCCCGGCAAGCCGGATGCTCAATCGCTGAGGCTGTCCAGGCGAGGGCTCGACGTCGATGTCGCTGAGTTGCAAGCGTGGCTCGAAGTGCTGCACGGCGGCACGCACCTCGCGCAACAGCAGACGGCGATCATCGGCGCGCAAGGCTTGCAGGCCTGTCCAGTCGGCAATGCCGTAATCGAGCAGCGTCAGTGATTGCCCTGCAACACGCTGCGGGCGCCGGGTATTGAGCAAGCGCATCAACTCCTGGCGAACGGATTCGGCCAATGCCTCGCGGTCGAAGGCCGGCGCCTCGTCCGCCTCGGCGGACAGACGCTCGAACAGGGGCGCACGCACGCCTCGGCCTGCTTACTTGACGAGCTTGTTGGCCGCCAGATCCCAGGTGGAGGCCGCGGTGCCCTCCTTGGTGCCATCGTCCTTCTGTGCGGTGAGTTCCCATTTGATCTTGGTGAAGTTCATCGACAGGGTTTCCACCGGTTTGCCGCCGGCTCCGCCGCTGACGCTGACGTTGGAAAGCACGACGTTGTCGAGGGTGTAGACGATGAAGGACAGCAGCTTGCCGTCACTTTCGGAAGCGTTGCGGCCGATGGTGATGGTGGCCTTGGTGATGGGCTTGCCGGCGCAGCAGTATTCGTTGAGCGAAGGCGTGGAGGTGTCGACGAATTTGGTAACGGTGAACTCGCCGATATGCGGTTTGCCGGAGGTACGTTCCGAGTTGCTGACGTCGTTGGTGACCTGCATCGCCACGTTGTGGCTGTAGGACATCAGTTCGATCTTGTCGGTGTAGCCCTCGAGCAGGCTGTCGCCTTTGATGTCGTCGCCGAGGTCGAGAATGATGGCATCCATTGCGGATAACTCCTGGGTCTGGGAACGGGGTGGATCATGCGTGGAGCGCGTCCCCGCCGGGTGTGCCGGCGGGGCGTCCGGATCAAGCTGCGGCTGGTGGCGGCAGGCTGGCTACCAGGCGAATCGAGGCGGTCAGCTCCTCCAACTGGAAGTGCGGGCGCAGGAATACCGTGGCGCGGTAGACGCCCGGCTTGCCGGCGACTTCCGAAACGTCCACGCGTGCTTCGCGCAGCGGGTACTGGGCCTTGATTTCCTGAGGCGCGTTGTCGTTGATCAGCACGTAGTCCGCGATCCAGTTGTTGAGGTAGGTCTGCACGTTGTCGCGGGTCATGAAGCTGCCCACCTTGTCGCGCATGATCACCTTGAGGTAGTGGGCGAAGCGCGAGGCCGCCAGCACGTACGGCAGCATGGCCGAGATGCGCGCGTTGGCATTGGCTTCGTTGGTGTTGTAGACCTTGGCCTTGTTGGTGGTCTGGCCGCCGAAGAACACGGCCATATCGGTGTTCTTCTTGTGGCACAGGGTGATGAACCCGAGGTCGTTGAGTTCCTTCTCGCGGCGGTCGGTGATCGCCACTTCGGTCGGGCATTTCAGCGACAGGTCGCCGGACAGGGTGCGGAACGTATGAGCCGGCAGGTCCTCCACCGCGCCACCCCCTTCGGCTCCCCGGATCGCCGCGCACCAGCCGTACTTGGCGAAGGCCGTGGTGATGCGTACGGCCATCAGCCAGGCCGCGTTGCCCCAGAGGTACTTGGAGTGATCGGTACCGTTGACGTCTTCGACATAGCCAATGCCTTCCACCGGCTTGGTGTCCGGGCCGTAGGGCAGGCGCAGGAGGAAGTTCGGCAGCACCAGGGAGACGTAGCGCGAGTCTTCGCTCTCGCGGAAGCTGCGCCACTTGATCAGCTCCAGGCTCTCGAAGATCTTGCTGAGATCGCGCGGGACGGCCAGTTCGGTGAAGCTGTTCATGTCGAACAGCTTGGGATTGGCAGCCGCGATGAAGGGCGCATGAGCCGCGGCGGCGACGTTGGAGAGTTTCTCCAGCAAGGCCACGTCCTGCGGGTGGCGGCCGAAGGCGTAGTCGCCGACCAGCAGGCTGAAGGGGTGCCCGCCGAACGTGCCGTATTCCTCTTCGTAGATTTTCTTGAAGAGCGCGCTCTGGTCGAATTCGACCGCTTTTTCAAGATCGTTCTGCAGCTCTTTCTGCGTGACGTTGAGCAGGCGCAGCTTCAGGCGGGTGCTGGTTTCGGTCTGATCCACCAGCATGTGCAGGCCACGCCAGGAGGCTTCCAGCTTCTGCAGGTCGGGGTGGTGCAGCACCTCGTTGAGCTGGTCGCTGATCAGCTTGTCGATCTGGCTGATGCGGTCGTTGATCATGGCCACCGTGTCCTTGTCGATGGACATGCCTTCATCGAGGACTTGGGTAGCGAACTCCGCGAGCATGTCGCGGGCGTAGTCCTGCTGGCTCTCGTCGTGAGCCATGCGGCCCTCGGCGATGATGCGGTCGAGCAGGGTCAAGGTCTCGGTCGTGCTCTCGCTGGATGCACCGGCTTCTGTTGCCATTGCGTTGTCTCCGGAAAGTCGAGGGTCGGTCAGGCCTGGTCGGCCGGTGCTTCACCATCGGCAGCGGCGTCGGCCGCCGGGGCTTCGTCTTCAGGCCGCGAGGACTTGATTTCCTGTAGCCCTTCGGTGTTGCTCACCACGTCCTGCAGCAACTTGTCGAGGTCATCGTTGCCATCGAGTTTGGTGAGCAGGTCACGCAAGCGTTGGCGCGCTTCGTAGAGACGACGCAGCGGGGTGATCTGCTTGACGATGTTGACCGGATCGAAGTCGTCGAAATGACGAAAACGCAGCTCGACGTTGATCTTGCTGCCGTCGCCGCTGATGGTGTTCTCCACCTGCAGGGTGCTGCGCGGCTCGATGGAAGCGAGCACTTCGTTGAAATTGTCGCGGTCGATCTCGGTGAACCGACGGTCGATCAGCTTGGGCAGGGGGGTGTCCGGCTTGCCGGAAAGATCGGCGAGGATGCCGACCACCAGGGGCAATTCCTTTTTCTCGATGGCGTTGCCGATCTCGACGTCATAGGTGATCTGGACGCGGGGAGGGCGGATTCGATCCAACTTGTGTTGAGTGCTTTCAGCCATGTCGGTTGGGCTCCGGGGTGATACCGGGAGCGCATTGCAGCGGACGAACCCGTGCTCGCACTCCGTTGCTGGATCACGACGATGACGGGTTGGCTGAACAGCGAGCCCATCCTTGGCGATCCATCCTCATTCGCCACGAAGACGAACTTTCATAGACGCTAGATCAGGTCTATAAATTTGCAAACGTGAAGTTCAAGGTGAAATTCTCATGACGCAGGGACGTGCGACCTCCTATCGCTTTGCCGTGTTGCTGAGCCTCCTGATGGCCCTGTGCGGCTGTTCCTTTCGCGGCGAAAGAATCCAGTTGGACAGCCTGACGCTGGATGTGGCGGAGCAGGCCAATGACGACACGCCGATTGCCGTTGACTTCGTTGCCGTGCATGACCCGGATCTGCTCAAGCTGCTTTCCGAAATTCCCGCCAGGCAATGGTTCGCCGAGCGGGGGCAGTACGAGCGCGACTACCGGAATCTGTTTTCGGTGTGGGGGCTGGAACTCGTGCCGGGGCAGTTTCGCGATGTGCGCGACTTCCCCTTCGCCGGCGATGGGGCCGCTGGACTTTTGGTATTCGCCGGCTATAACACCCCTGGCGTGCATCGTTTGCGCCTGAACGAATCAGGCCGAGTGTGGCTGCGTTTCGACAGCAGGGAAATGCGCCTGCTGACCGGTCAAGATCGTTAGCCCAGCGTTGCGCGTGTGCATGCCAAACAGCGGATGTCGAAGGGGAGTGCTATGAAGGTGTTGCCGGATGCAGTCTGCTGGCACGAGGGCATGCAGCTATTGCCTCAGCATTTTCAGTTGCAGGGACTGCGCGCAGAAGTCGTCACGGCGCTGTGCGCCAATGCTGCAAACCCCTGGTTCTGGGGGGTGAGCGAACTGGAAGTGGACCCGGCGGCGCTCAGTACCGGTCTGGTCCGTATCCAGTCGCTCGAGGCGATCCTGCCTGATGGTCTGCCCGTCAGCGTGCAGCCAGCTGGCGACAGGGGGCTCGAGCTCGATGTGGGGCCTGCCGTGGCGGCTTCGGCCAATGCCTGCGTGACTCTCTACCTGGCAGTCAATCCGCTTGGCCGCAGCGGGCAGGTGTTGCCACTCAACGGGCGTCTGCGATCCCTCTGCGGAGATGCGGTGCCCGATCTGGCCAGTGGCGAACATCCCGAGCCGGTGTTGATCTGGCGCCCCAATCTGCGCCTGGTGACCGACAGCGAGAGGGCCGATTCGGTCTGCCTGCCGCTGTTGCGTATCGCCAGGGAGGGGGGCGGTTTCGTCAGGCAGGCGTACGTGCCGCCGATGTCGCTGATCCTGCCGGAATCGCAGTTGGGGCAGATGGTCGCGGCATTGTGCGCGCGAGGGCGAGAAAAATGTATGTTCCTGGCCGGGCGCCTACGCCAGGCCGAGCAGGCGGGCAATCGCGATGACGTGCAGGAGCTCAGGCGGCAGCTGACGGCTCTCTGGTCCCGGCTCCCCGAGGTCGAAGTGGCCCTGAATGGCCGAGTGGCGACGCCGGCGCACCTGCATGGCCTGTTGGCCGGCTTGGCGGGCGCCTGGTGTGCGCTCGACCCGCTCAATGGCGTGCCAGCGTTCGCGCCGCTTGATTTTCTCGATCTCAAGCACGGCTTCGACGAGGTCATCGCATGGCTTCATCGGAGCCTGGACAGTATCCGTGTCGGTTACCGCTGCCTGGTTTTCGAGCAGTCCGAGCAGGGCTTTGCCATCGACTTGCCGGATAACCAGACGCGTCGACAACGCCTGATCGTCGGGCTGCGCATGCCCGCCGGTACAGGGCAGCAGGCCGCGCAGGCCTGGCTGGCCCAGGCCGTCATCGCGTCGCAGCAGCATGTCGCCACGCTCCGCCAGCAGCGCATGAGCGGCCTGCCGCACCAGCCGATGAGTCGCAATGAGCGAACGGCCTATGGAGTGGGTGAGGAGACCCATCTCTTCCTGATCCAGGCAGCCGGTGACTGGTTCGATCCCGAACAGCCGCTATGTCTGGCCGCGACCTCGCAGAGAGCGGCGGCAAACCCCTGGCAGGTTCTGCTGTTCACCGCCGATACCCCCTGAGATCCGCCAGCCAAGCCAAGGAAGTCTAGATGTCGGAAAGGAGCGTTGCGCTGTACCCACCCGAATTCGGTGAAGCCCCCCTGAGTCTGGCATTTCGTGAGGCGTGGATCGAATGGCGGGAAACCTGGGAGGGCATTGCCGGGCTCAGCAATGCGGGCAATGAGCAGGTCGAGCGCATGGCGGAAGCCACGATTCTGGTTGTCCGCCGTCTGTGGCGCGCGGCATTCGCCAGCGTGGGGGCATCGTCCTCGAGCCAGGTCAAGGCAATGGTGTATGCGTTCGTGGCCCTGGTCGACGAACGCCTGCTGTTCGATGAATGGCCAGGGCGTACGGCTTGGCAGCCACGCCCCCTGGAAGCACGCTTGTATGGCTCGCGTACCGCGGGCGAGCGCCTGCCCCGCGCCATTCACAAGCTGCTCAAGGAGCGTGCGCCGGCTTCGCGTGATCTGGCCAACGTCTATCTGCAATGCCTGATCCTGGGTTTCTATGGCGGCTTGCGCAGTGATCGTGGGCGTGCGCTGCACACACGCTGGCGCCATGCGCTGTTCACCTTCGCCTGGCAGCGCGAACCTGCGGCAGCAGAGGTGATATCCAGCCTGGCCCGGCCCACCCGGGCGTCCCCCTTGCGCTTGCCGTTGCGCCGTGCGCTGCCCGACGGCGTGCGCCTGAGCCTGGCGATCTGCGGTTTGCTGCTGTTGCTGAGCCTGGCCGGGCACTGGATGTGGCGTGACATCCAGTCGGAGCTGACGCCACTGCTGCATCTGGTCAGCCTGGATGAGGCGCAATGAGTACGCTGGCGATCATCCTCAGTCTGCTAGGCGTGCTCCTGCTGCTGCTGGCATTGGCCGCACTGTTCTGGTGGCTGCGGACGCAATCGGGCATGGCGATCCGCAGCTTCTATGCCGCGGTGCGCAAGATGGAGCACGAACAGGGAATCGAGTCGCGCTATCAGGTGCCCTGGCTGATGCTGCTCGGTGATCCGCGCGAGGGCAGCCAGCTTTGCCTCGATTGGCAACTCACGCCTGCAGGCCGTCCGGCGTGGTTCGGGCGCTGGTGGGCGGATCAGGACGGCGCCTTGCTGGTGGTACCCCAGAGCATCTTCCTGCCCAGCGATGGCGGCAATGCGTCCACCTTCGTCTGGCGGCGCCTGCTCAGCATGTTGCTCAGGCTGCGTGGCCAGCGCCCACTGGATGGCGTGATCTGGAACATTCCCCTCAATCAGTTGCAGGACGGTGCGCAAGGTGCTGCCGATGTGATCGTGCTGCGCCGGCGCTTTGCGGAACTGCTGCAACGCCTGGGACTGAGCGTGCCGGTCTATGTCCTGATCAGCGGTTTCGAGGAAATGCCAGGTTTTCAGGAGCTGGTCGCCGCACTCCCCGAAGAGGGACGCGAGCGTCTGCTGGGCTGGTCATCGCCCTATGGGCTGGATGCCGGCTGGCAAAGCTACTGGCTCGACGATGCGCTGGAAGCCGTGGTGCAGAACATGCAGGCCGCGATCATCGAGGTCGGCGCCTTGAAGGGCGAGCTGGCCGAGGATCTGTACCGTCTGCCGGACCTTTTGCTGGAATTGAAGGGCAATCTCCGTACCCTGCTGGAGCCGGTCTTTCAGGGCAATACGCAGGGAGAGGCGCCCAGATTCCGTGGCATCTACCTCGGCGCGGCGCAAGCGCTCGCCGAGTCGACGCAGCTCTACCCCGGAGAGGTGCCAGCGGCACAAGGCGTCTTCACCCAAGCGCTCTGGCGGCAGCGGCTGATCGCGGAACAGGGCCTGGCACAGGCGCTACCGCGCATACTGCGTCTGCGCCAACGCTGGCAGATGACCGTCGGCGGCATTGCCGTCGTATTCGCGCTGTGCTGGCTGCTGGGCATGCTATGGGTGTGGCAGGAGCGACAGGAGGATGCCCGCGTACTGAGCAGCCTGCTGCAGGAAACCCATGCCGGACACGTCAGTCTGCGCGCGCCGGAACGTCGTCAGGAGCAGGCAAGGCTCAATGTGCAGGCGTTCTGGGAGCTGCTGCAGCAGGCGCCGCGCTGGCATTTTTCATCGCTGGTCTATCCCTCGTCCTGGGGCACGTCCCTGGATCAGCAGATGGATCAACTGTTGCGCGGCATGGCGCGCCGCGAAGCCCTGGTGCCGTTGCAACAACTGCAGGACTACCAACTGCAAAGCTTGCTGGTGATCCGCAATGAACAGCGCCGCCCGGACGTGCAGAGCGCCCAGCCGGATCAATGGCCGAACTACGTCAAGGCACGCACCCTGGCGGAGGGCGTGGTCAGCCTCGAACGGCACAATAACCTGCTCAACAACGCGCTGACCGGCCAGGAAGGCGTCACCGAATCGCTTGCCCAGCTGGGCAACGACGCGCTGGGGCTCAGCCTCGACCCCTCCAGCCTGTCCAGACGTGCATTCTACGACCGGACCCTGCGCCATCTGTCCGCACCAGGCCTGCGCCCCGTGGATCTGGAACCCAACGGCAAGCAGCTTTCCGCGCATTTCCAGGGCTTGATGAAGTTCTGGCTGGAGCAATACTTCCTGGCCGGCAATTTCGTCACGCCCGCCGGCTATCTCAAGAGGCACCTGAGCGATCTGGAATATGGCCGCGATACCTCGCTGAAGAAACTCGAGGAAATCAACGCACTGATCGGCCATCTGGACGACCTGATCGTCCTCACCAACTCCGCCTGGAGCCATGGCAGCGGGGAAGAGCTCGTGCCTGGCTTTCGTGACCTGATGAACGACGTGAAGCAGAGCCGTCTGCTGGGGCCGACCATCGAAGCCTCCGTCACGCAGGAGGCCGAACAGTTGCGCAAGACCTTCCACAGCCAGTGGATCGAAGAGTCCGCGAGCCGCAACAACCTCCTGCAGCGCCAGGCGGGTGGAACGCTGGTCTTGCAGAAGAACATCAGCAAGCTGGCCAGAAGCATCGATGACCTGCTCCAGCGCGACTTCGCCGTGAGCGCGATGCGCCGCCCGGATGGCAGCCTCGACACCCGAGCCCTTGGCGATGTGAGCGAGCAGCAGATAGCTCAGGCGCTGGTCTACCAGCAGAGTTACCAGGACTTCGTGGCGCAGGAGCTGGCTCAGATAGCGCCGGATTATCGTGCGGGCATGCTCAAGGCCGCCGAACAGGCCGCTGCGTTGGCCATGTGGTCGGCGTTGACCTCGTCGGGCGGTTCCTACAGCGACGACGCTACGCAGAACCAGTTCAATGTCTCCGTCGAACAGGCCATGCAAGTGATCCAGGCACTCAAGGGGCTGGGCCGCGCCGATCTGGCCAGCACCCTGCAATCGCAGTTGACCTTGCGCGCCATGGCGGACGTCGCCGAGGTACTGGCGGATATCGACACCTTGCCGCTGTTCACCCTGCGTTATCCGATTGCCGAGTGGGACGGCAAACCCAACCTGGGGCTGAAGCTGTTCCGGGCCACCGACATTCAGGATCTGAAAGCCTCCCTGGCCCGACAGTTCACCGATATCAGCACCAGTACCGACAAGGTACTGCCCGAGCTGACGTGGCTGAGGGCACAGAATGATCTGCCACTGCCGCTGCAGGAGAAGGTATCCCGCCTGGGTTCGATAAACGATGACATGAAGAAGTACAAGGCGCAGAACCCGACCAGCGCTCCCGCGTTGTTCGAGCAGCTGGTGAGCCGGGACCTGGTGGAAATGGACATCGGCAACTGCCGCCAGGTGCTCTCGACCGCGAGCCTGCCGCCAGGCGATGGCGATCTGGCGCGTTATACCCAGGGCATATCGGAGCAGGCCCGGCAGCGCTGCAACGAATTGCAGACACAGGGCGCGGCACAAGCCTGGAGCGCGCTGGCGAGCTACTTCAATCAGTATCTGGCCGGCCGTTTTCCGTTCTCCTACAACCTCGATAGCAGCGATGCCGACCCGGCCCGCGTCAAGCATCTGCTGGAACTGATCGACACCCATCTGGAGGCGGCCGAGAAAGGGCTGGCACTGGCGCCGGCAGGTAACCGACTGGCCGCGGAGGACTTCCTGGCACGGATGAAACAGGCCAGGAGCTGGCTCGGGCCGCTGTTCATTCGCGATCAGTCAGGTGTCATCGGCGTCGAGCTGGAGGTACGTTGGCGGACGGATCGAGAAGACGAGGAGGGCGCCGACCAGGTGATCGCCTGGACACTCAACGGCGCGGGCCATCAGATCGCGCATCCTGGCGAGAGTGGCCAGCGCCTGCGCTGGAATGTCGGCGATCCGCTGCAGCTCGTGCTGCGCTGGGCGCGTGACAGCAACCAGCGCCCGGTGATCGATCCGCTGCAAGCGAGCATGGCCGTCAACGGCCTGGAGGCTGGCTGGGAATACCGCGGGCCGTGGGCGCTGCTGCGCATGATGCGCGTGCATGTGGTGCCGCAGCATCTGCCGAACACGGACTACACGGACTTCCCCCTGACCCTGCAGGTGCCGGTACGCGGCATGCTGGATGCCAGCCCGCAGGCGCAGATGTTCATGCGCCTGTCGCTGCTCAGCCAGGGAAGCAAGCTGCCTTTATCGATCCAGCCGCTGCCGGTGGTTGCACCCGCATCGCCGTTTGCCAGTTTCCAGTTGCAGGCCTCGTACGATGAGGCGCCACCGCTATGAGCCATTTGTCCATCGAGCCTTATCTCCAGCCCATTCCAGGTGATGCGGTCTGCGGACCGAGCCTGCGTTACGAGGGCGCCTGGGATCGCCTGCGGGAGCTGCGCCGCGAAGACGACGCGAGCCTGCCCACTGGCGTCTGGCAAAGTGAACTCAAGCGTGGCGACTGGGCGGCGCTGGAGCAGTTGGCCGGTGACCTGCTGCGTGAACGCAGCAAGGATCTGATGATCGCCGTGTGGCTAGGCGAAGCCTGGATCAGACGCCATGCACTGGCTGGGTTGGCTGCAGCCCTGGAGCTGCTGTGCGAGTTGTGCGAACGCTATCCCGATACGCTGCATCCGCAGCCAGAGGAGGGTGATCGTTCCTGGCGCGTCTTCCCCCTGGAGTGGCTGATCCGCCAGTACAGCGACACCGTGCAGACCCAGGTCGCGCTCTTTGGCCTTGATGTCGGCGTCACCCTGCACGACTGGCTGCAGTTGCAGCAGCGCCAGGTGCAGATGAGCGACAGCAAGCAGGACAAGATCGCCGCCGAAGCTGCCCGGCTGGAGTATCGCAAGCTGCAGGAAAAGCTCAGGCAAACCCCGGTGACGGACTTCCAAACCGCTGACGCCGAACTGCAAGCCGCTCTTGCCGCCCTTGAGCGTCTGGATCACTGGAGCGATGAATGGCTGGCAGAGTTGGCGCCCAGCTTCGGTTCATTACGCCATACATTGATCGAGCTACGTGCTCAGCTCGAGGAATTCATCCCGCCAGCCGAGTCTCCTTCATCCAATCCTGAGAGCGATGCCGTCATGGACGAGCCGACTACCGAACCGACTGTCCCTGCGCCGCCTGCTGCGGGTGTACCCAGCAGTCGTGAGCAGGCCTATCGGCAACTGGCACAGATTGCCGATTATCTGGCCAAGACCGAACCGCACAGCCCGGTGCCTTATGTCATCCGCAGGGCAGTGGAGTGGGGCAACCAGCCGCTCGGTGAGCTACTGGATGAGTTGATCAGCGCCGATGCCGAGTCCCGGCGCCTATGGAAGCTGCTCGGCGTTCTCAAGTGACCTTCGAGCACAGTATGGCCAGCGCTCTGGGCGCGCAGATTGATCTGCATGTCGGGTCGGGTATGCGCGTCCTCGTCGGTGCAATGACGAGTGCAGTCTCAGCTGGCGAAAGTTTTGAGTCGTGACGTATCGAGGCGAGTTGGTCTGTAGCGTCGACTGTCCATGCGCTTATCCATCCGGTGCAAAGCAGCGCCGAAAGACTCGGATAGATTTGGAAGACGGTTGGGCGTCGACGAGCAACGATTAGGCAGGTTGGAGTTTTCCAGCTGGACGACGTGGCAAGCCGGGAGGTGGTCATCGATATACGTGATTTAACATAATATACATTATGCGAAGTATTGGGTTGGAAGAAACCACCAGGGCGCCAGACAAAACACTCTGCGCACGCATGCAACCAACACATGAGAACAGACACCGCTACCGGTCTGAAACCTCCGCAGCACTACGGATGGTGAACGGCCAATGCGACAGGCATGATGAGGTCCATGAAATCATCGTCCAGATTCAGCGTTCCCGTGCTCTGGCTGATCCTGTTCTGCCCCGGTGCAGCCTGGATTGGCTGGCAGGACGGCGTTGCCAACTACGAACGCTTCTTCCAGGACACCAGCATCGCCCAGCGCATGCTCAGTCAGAAGACCGTGCAGCATGAGGCCGTCCTGGCAACGCTGGCGGCGTTGGCGAATCCGCCGGCGCCCGAACGCCTGTTGCCCAGCCTGCAACCAAGCATGCCGCAGTTGCAGGGTCTCGGGCTGTTTCGCAACGGCACCTGGATGGCGACTCAGGCAGCGCCTGCAGACCTGGCGATGATGCTCGAACGAGCGCGCCAACTGCAGCGGCCTGTCACCTTGCCTCAGGAACAGTCGCGCTACTGGCTGGTCGCGCCGTCAGGCTGGAGCCTGCTGCTGGATGCACGGCAATTGCTCTCCGCCGATGAATTTCCGCCATCATTGGGCGTGTTGACTCTGGATCTGGGCAACGGACCGCTCACGCTGCTGGCCCGCCAGCCCGGGGACCTTTCCGTGGGTTGGACGTTCGACCTGCGCAAACCGCTGGGAGCCGTCAGCCAGCCCTTTGCCTTGCACAGCTGGCGGACCCTGACGCCAGCCGACTGGCCCTGGCCGGCATGGCTGACATGGGCGTTCGCCAGCGCTCTGCTGGCCGTTGCCGGCACGGCCTGGCAGCGCACGCGCGCCGAGGCTCGGCGACAGCAGGAGCAAGCCCGCCTGGCGCAGATGGCCCGCCTGGGTTCGCTGGGTGAAATGGCCGCAGGCATCGCCCATGAGCTGAACCAGCCACTGACGGCGATTCTCGCCCAGGTGCGTGCAGCCGAGCGCCTGCTCGACGAAGAGGACGAGCGCCCTGCCGTGCGCCAGGCGCTGCTTGCCAGCGCTGCCCAGGCACGCCGTGCGGCGGACATCATCCGCCGATTGCGCGATCTGGTGCAGTCCAGCTCGCCGTCGACGCGTGCAGCGGTGGATGCCGAGCAGCTGATGGCCTCGCTACTGTTTCTACGCGCCGAGGAGCTGGCCCGCCAGGGCATTCGCCTGAGCTGGTCCAATGCCAGCCCGGGCGAATGCCCGCTGGGCGATCGGGTCGCGCTCGAGCAGATAGTGCACAACCTGGTGCAGAACGCAGCTGACATGAGTGGCACCCGCAACATCCAGGTCAGTGGCGGCGTCGAGGACGATGCGTATGTGTTCCATGTCAGCGACGACGGTCCGGGCATCGCAGACGAAGCGCTACCACGCCTGTTCGAGCCGTTCTATACGTCACGCCAGCACGGCATGGGGCTGGGCCTGACACTGTGCGAGACGCTGGCCGGCGCCATGGACGGCCGCCTCAGCGCGCGCAACCTGGACACGGGCGGCGCCTGCTTCACCCTGCGCCTACCGCTTGCCGGAGCCGATGCATGAACGCCCTCTCCCATTCCCCGCTGGTTTACCTGGTCGACGATGATGACGCCGTGCGTGATGGCCTGGCCCTGCTGCTGCGCAGCGTCGGCTTGCGCAGCGAAAGCCATGGCGATCCGCAGGCGTTTCTCGCCACGCTGTCGGCGCAGTCGATCGGCTGCGTCGTGCTGGACATTCGCATGCCGGGCATGGGTGGGCTGGAGGTACTGGAACGGCTCGCCGAATGTTCCGATCTGCCGGTGGTGATGCTGACCGGGCATGGCAACGTCGATCTGTGTCGCCGCGCCTTCAAGGGCGGTGCCATGGAGTTCTTGCAGAAGCCCGTGGATGACGATGTGTTCCTGGATGCGGTGCAAGCCGCTGTACGTCTGCATATCGCCAGCCGGGAGCGTCAGGCCGTCAGCCTGGCGGCCAGCGAGCGCCTGGCGCGCTTGTCCGGGCGCGAGCATGACGTGCTGGTGCGCATTGTCACAGGCATGAGCAACAAGGAGATCGCGCGGGAGCTGGAGCTCTCGCCGCGAACCGTGGAAACCTACCGGGCCAACGTCTTCGACAAGCTCGAGGCCGACTCGCTGGCACAGCTGATCCGCCAGTACGCCAGCCTGCTGGATGAACCGTCTCCGTAGCGCTACGGAGAACAACGAGTAGTCGGGCGAATACCGCGGCGAGGGGCATGCGACCAGACTGGCGACTCCTGATCCGACTAAAAGGAAAGTCCCATGACTCGTTCGTCCCTAGCTGCCCTGCTCTGCTCGTTCGCCCTCGTCAACGTCGCCAACGGCGCGGTTCTCAATGAAGGCAATCTGTCGACGGCCGACGCGCAGAAGCTCGCCAGTGCGACCGTCGCGGCCTGCTCCGCCAAAGGCTACAACGTCAGCGCTTCGGTGGTGGATCGTGCCGGCCTGCTGAAGGCCTTTGCCCGCGCGGACAACGCCGGCCCACACACGATCGAGGCCAGCAGGGCCAAGGCCTTCACCTCGGCGTCGGCCAAGGCCCCTACGCTGGCAATCATGGAGAACGCGCAGAAGAACCCCGGCGCAGCCAACCTCAGCGATATTCCGGGTTTCCTGTTGCTGGGTGGCGGGGTTCCGGTCAAGGCCGGCGACACCGTCATCGGGGCCATCGGTGTGGCAGGTGCTCCGGGTGGTCACCTGGATGCACAGTGCGCCGATGAGGTCCTCGCAGCGAATGCCGCGTTGTTTCGCTAAGCGATCGTAACGCGAGTAGTCATTCGCGGCCTTGGCCACCGCCGCTTGCTGAAGCTGGCGGTGGCCTGGTCCCTGTCTCCCGGACAAAAAAAGACCGCACTGGAAGATCCAGGCGGTCACAAGTCGTCTTAACCAAAGGAGATGAAGTGGAGCCAGAGCAACGACCTTGTCACGGAGTCAACTGTCGCTGCCCAGGAATCTTCATCGGGACGAAGCCTACCGGGTGCGTCCGCAAACACCCCATCGAAGTCATCGATAGTGATCATCAATCAGCTCAAATAGTGCCGCCGGCAGCATGGTGATAACTCTAAGCGCGCCCTCTGGGCCGGGCCTTACCTCGATGTGAGGCACGTTTAGAACAGCACACAAACACCGGGAGCACTCATGTACAGAAAACACGGTCTCGCGCTGGCCTGCAGCCTCGCGCTGGGTGGCCAGTTGGCGCACGCCAGCAGCCAGTCCGAAGCCAACGGTTTCGTCGAGGATGCCAGCCTCAACCTGTTGCTGCGCAACGCCTATTTCAACCGCGACTACAAAGACCGCACCAACGATGCCAAGACCTGGGGCCAGGGTTTCATCACCACCTTCGAGTCCGGCTTCACCCAGGGCACGGTCGGCTTCGGCGTCGACGCTTTCGGCCTGCTGGGCATCAAGCTCGACAGCGGTCGTGGACGCAACTACCGCGCCTTCTTCGACACCGACGGCGACGGTCGTCCGGTCGATGAGCTTTCCCAGGCCGGCGGTGCAGTGAAACTGCGCGTCTCCAACACCGTGATCAAGTACGGCAATCAGTTCCCTTCCCTGCCCGTTCTGGCGCATGACGACAGCCGCCTGCTGCCGCAGTCCTTCACCGGTACGCTGGTAACCAGCAACGAGATCGAAGGCCTGGAGCTGAATGCCGGGCGCTTCACCGCTGACAGCCCGATGGGCGACTCGGCGCGCGACCCCAACCGCCTGAAGAGCATCGATGTGCTCGGCGGCAGCTACGCCGTCAGTGATGACCTGAGCCTGGCGGTCTACCACGCCGACCTCGAGGACATGTACAAGCGTTACTACGCCAACGTCAATTACAACCTGGCACTGGCGGCCGATCAGGCGCTGAACTTCGACTTCAACATCTACCGCACCAAGTACGACACCGGCTCCAGCGCCGCGCTGGACTTTGGTGGCGACGGCAAAGGCGACCGCAACACCATCTGGAGCCTGGCCGCCAAGTACAGCGTCGGCGCCCACGCGTTCATCCTGGCGCATCAGCGCAACAGCGGCGATGCCGGTTTCGCCTACGACTACGGTGATGGCGGCAGCAGCATCTACCTGGCCAACTCCTACTACTCGGACTTCAACCTGAAGGACGAGCGCTCCTGGCAGGCCAGCTACGAGCTGGACTTCGCCGAGTACGGCGTGCCGGGCCTGCGCTACAAGTTCGCCTACGTCCGTGGCGACAACATCGACACCGGTAACGACAACGAGGGTACCGAGCGCGAGATCTTCAACCAGGTCAGCTACACCGTCCAGAGTGGCGTGGCCAAGGACCTGCACCTGCGCCTGCGCAACTCGATCTATCGTTCGAGCACCGATGTCGGTCCGGACCTCAACGAGATTCGTGCATTCGTCGAGTACCCGCTGAGCATCCTGTGATGCCCCCTGCCCCGACCCTGGTCGGGGCAACCCTTCATGCCCGCAAGGCCTGTACGAGAGCCTTGGCCGAATCCTCGATCGCAGCTTCGTCGTAGGCGGCGAACCCCATCATCAGGCCGGGTGCCTGCGTATTGGCGACCCAGTAGCGCGACAGCGGTATCGAGCCGATGCCGGCCTCCTGCAAACGCTCGAACGCCAGCTGTTCATCCTCGACGTGCAAGCGGCAGGCGATGTCCATCCCCGCGCGAATCTCCGGCACATCGATCAATCCGCGCCAATGCCTGTGCGCGGCTTCGGCAAAGGCATCGGCCCGGGAAGCGTAGATCTTGCGCATACGCCGCACATGGCGGTCGAAATGCCCTTCGTGAATGAAATCGGCCAGCACCGCCTGCGCCAGGCCGTTGGCATGCCGCGACAACAGCGCCGAAGCGCGGGTGAACGGTTCGACCAGATGCTCGGGCAGCACCAGATAGGCCAGGCGGATCGCAGGAAACAGTAGCTTGCTGAACGTGCCGGCCATGATCACCGAGTGCTCGGCGCCCGGCATGGAGCGCAGTGCCGGGATGGGTTTGGCGATGAAGCGGTACTCGCTGTCATAGTCATCCTCGAAGATATGACTACCCTGCTCCTGCGCCCATTGCAGCAGGGCCAGACGCCGCGCGGGCGACAGCTCGCCGCCCAGAGGCGCCTGGCGCGATGGCGTGACGTACGCCAGCCGCGCATCACGCGCCAGGCGCACGCCTTCATCGACCCTGAGGCCGGCCTGATCCACCGGCACGTCCACACGCCTCACACCGGATACCTCCATCAGCTGGCGTGCGCCCGGGTAACCCGGGTCCTCCATCCACACCTGCGATTCGCCCGGTGCCAGCAGCCGCAGGCACAGGTCCAGCCCTTGCTGCACGGTGCTGAGCAGGAGAATGCGCGACGCTGACACCTGCACCCCACGGGCAATGGCCAGGTAGCCAGCGACCGCCTCGCGCAGTGCGGGCAAGCCCGCCGGATCGGAATCCAGCAGCATGGACAGACGCGAGCTGCGCAACTGCTGGGTATGCAGCTTGCGCCACAGGTCGATGGGAAAGGCCTTGATGTCGCCGCGATGAGGGAAGAAAGGACGCAGCCCACTGGGCAGCGTGCGTCGGGAGAAGATCGGATCGATCTCCGCCAGGCGATTCAACCAGGGCGTGTCGGGGGCGCTGCGGCTTTCCTTCACCTCGGCCACCACCTTGCGCCGGACGTATCCCGCGTTCAGCGTCGGGTCCGGCAGTACATCGCTGACGCGTGTCCCGCTGCCGGTTCGAGCCTGCAGGTAGCCCTCGGAAAGCAGCTGCTGATAGGCCGCCTGCACCGTGCCACGGGCCAGCTTGTAGTACTCGGCCATCGCGCGCGTGCTGGGCAGCTTGCTGCCTGCGGGAAGACGCCCGAGGAGAATCGCGGCGCGCAGCGACTCATACAGCCAGCTCTGCAGGCTGACACCCTCTTCCGGCGTTCCCAGCGGCAGAAAGACCACCTCTGGCGGTGTTTTGTCGGCAGCCATGTGCGCTCCGAAGTGGATCAGTAATTCTTGCAAAGATTGGATCAATACACTGATCCAATGCAACCGCACAATTCATCCCGTAGTCAGCCAGCACCTTTCTTCTTCGCTACGGGAACAACGACATGAAACAACGAATCCTGATCATCGGCGCCGGTTTTGCCGGCATGTGGAGCGCGCTGAGCGCCATTCGCCTGCTGGACCAGCACCAGCGTCTGGAGGTGAGCGTCACCCTCCTCGCCCCGCAAGCCGAACTCCGCGTGCGCCCGCGCTTCTACGAAACAGACCTGGCCACCACCGTTGCCCCGCTCGGCCCGCTGTTCGATGCGGTCGGGGTGAATTTCGTGGAAGGCTGTGCGACGCGCATCGATGCCGCCGGCAAGCGCGTCATCTACCGCGAAACGGGCGGCGCCCAGGCCGAACTGAGCTACGACCGGCTGATCCTGGCCTCGGGCAGCCAGGTCGCCCGCCCTCCTCTGGCCGGTATCGACCGCTTCGCCTTCGATGTCGACAGCTTCGAATCGGCGCAAAAGCTCGAGGCTCATCTGCAGAGCCTGCGTGACAAGCCGGCCAGCCAGGCGCGAAACACCGTGGTGGTGGTCGGAGGCGGCTTCACCGGCATCGAAACGGCAACAGAAATGCCGGCGCGCTTGCGCGCCATCCTCGGCGACGAGGCGGATGTGCAGGTGATCGTCGTCGATATGGGCAAGCAGGTGGGGAGCGCGATGGGCGAACAGATCGCCTCGGTGATCGCCGAAGCCAGCGATGCGCTGGGGGTCACCTGGAAGCTCGGCAGCCCGGTATCGATGGTCGACGAACAGGGCGTGCAACTCGACGATGGCGAGCGCATCGAGGCCAGCACCGTGGTCTGGACCGTGGGGGTGAAAGCCTCGCCGCTGACCCAGCAGATCGATGGCGAGCGCGATGCCTTCGGACGCCTGCATGTCGACCGCAACCTGAAGGTACTGGGCCAGGACAGCATCTATGCCACCGGCGATACGGCCTATGCCGCCGTGGATGAGCTGGGCAATCATGCGCTGATGACCTGCCAGCACGCCATCGCCCTGGGGCGCTCGTCGGGGAACAACGCGGCGGCCGATCTGCTGGGTGTCGAAGCGATCCCATACAGTCAGCCCAAGTACGTGACCTGCCTCGATCTCGGCGCCTGGGGCGCTGTCTTCACCGAAGGCTGGGAGCGCAAGGTGCTGCTGACCGGCCAGGAAGGCAAGGCCATCAAGACCGAGATCAACACCAAGTGGATCTACCCGCCGGAGGCCAAGCGCGATGTCGCGCTGGCGGCGGCCGACCCGCTGATCCCCGTCGTTGCCTGACCCGCTGCCAGCCCCGGACGCCCTGTGCGTCCGGGGATGCGTCGTTGCGAGTTGCGCACGGCCACAGCGAGGCCTGCCGCTCGACAGCGCAACCACTGACATCACGCGCCCCAAGCGGTATATGCTCGAGGCCAGACCTGATTGCAGCCCCTGGCGACAGTCGCCTGGTCATACGGGCAAGGCCCTGCCACACCGCCACCCTCTGGCGAATCCGGGTCGAAGTGCCTTGTCGCGGGTCTTTGACTGCAGGAGAGTTCGCGTGCCACGCATCAATCGCCAGTACCGGCCGCAGGTATTCGGGCTGCTGCAATCCGCCATCACCAGCGCCATCGCGGCGTTGATCGCCAACCCCAAGGGGATGGCACTGGGTCCGTTCATGCTCAGCTGGAGCACGACCTGGTTACTGACCTGGCTGAGCATGATCCCGGTGGTACTGCTGGCTGCACCCTATGTCCGGCGACTGACCGATCTCATCGTTCAGCGCGAGGACTGACTGCCCTCAGACCAGCCCGTACGAGTGGCTATCCTCGTCCGAAGCAGCCTGAATCTCGGCGCGTTCCTGCATGCGCTGGGCAATCGTCTCCTCCACTGCCTTCTGCTGCTCAGGCGGCATGGACTCGATATCTTCCTCGGTCAGGCCCATTTCCTTGAGTATGCGGTCGCGCATCTTTTCCGCCGGCGTCATTGCCATGTAGGCCTTGAACGCCTCGAGCGCGGCCTTGCCGTCGTCTTCCTCCATCTTCTCCACCTGTCCCGAGCCGACGCTGGTTTCGGTCTGCTCATCGGCGCTGTTCTGCAGGGCTACCCGCAGGCGGGCAAACCCCTCTTCCGTGGCTTGTCTGGCCTGGAATTCGCGCTCCGACTCGGCATTCGCCGTGCGCACGGTTTTCCCGACCTCGCGTGTAACGAGCGCTTGTTCATCCTGCTGCTCGTTCTGCTTGCCGCGGAAACCGGTCAGCGACACGCCGCTGTAGTTGCCTACGCCTCCAATGATACTCATGCCTCGCTCCTTGACTGAGTTGCAGTTGCCAGGGGCTTGGAATCAAGGCGCGTGCCAACATGAAAGAGTGACGTAAGCCTCTGAAAACACAGGGCTTGTTCGTTTTCAACGGCGGCAATGGGAGGCAAGACCTTGCCGCTGAGCGGCAAGGTGGCGGCGAGAGTCAGTGCGAGTCGCTGATCTGCCGGAAGGCGTCCAGCAGTGCCCGGGTGAGGTCGACCGAGGAGAACTTGGTCAGCATCGCGTTGGCACCGACCGAGCGGGCCTTTTCGGTATTCATGGTGCTGTCCAGTGAGGTGTGCAGCAACACGTAGGTATCGGCGATGTCGGCGCTGCGGCGGATTTCCCTCACCAGGCTGTAGCCGTCCATCTCGGGCATCTCGATGTCGGACACCAGTAGCTCGAAGGGCATGCCCGCCTGGCGATATTCATGCAGTTGCTGCAGCGCCGCCTGGGCACTGCGTACCGCCGTGCAGTCCAGGCCCAGCTGGCGCAGGACGTTGAGCGTCTGCTGCAGCGCGACCTGCGAATCGTCGACCAGCAGCACCCGTCGTCCCTGCAGGATCTGTCCGTCCTGGCCATCGAGCAATTGCCCGACCGGCGCCTCTTCCAGGGCAGGCGTGATGTCGTGCAACACCTTCTCGATATCGAGAATCTGCACGATGGCGCCGTCGATCTGGGTCACCCCGGTGATGAAGGCCCGGTTGCCTGAGCCTGCGGGTGGCGGGCGCACGTCGCGCGTGGAGCACTGCACGATGCGCTCGACGCTCTTCACGTGCAGCCCCTGGCGCGAGCGGCTCAGCTCGGTGACGATCAGACAGCCGTCGTCCTCGTCGGCGGCCCCGGCCTCGCCCGTGGCACGCGACAGGTCGATGACCGTCAGCGCGGAGCCACGCAACGTGGCGATGCCGCGCACGTTCGGTCCACGGTTGGGCAGTTTGGTCAGCGGCGGACAGGGAATGATCTCGTTGACCTTGAGCAGGTTGATTCCCAGCAGTCGGCCGCTATGCAAACGAAACAACAGCAGAGACAGCGCGTCGCCGGTGATGAGACTCATGAAACGATCCTTGAACGAACGGTAGGCCTACCGGGTATAGCGACCAGCTGGCTGCGGACTTTAATCCGCAGCCAGTTTCAAGGCGACTCGCCCGCGGTTGGGGCAGGTTTCCATGTAGCGATGCGCCTCGACGAAGTCCTCGAAGTCGAACACCTTGTCGATCACCGGCGTCAGCAGGCGGTCGGCCGTCATCTGGTTGATGTGGGTGAGCGCGCGCTGCACCGCCTCGTTGTTGGGCTCGATGCCCAGCTCCGGGCAGCCGGTGAAGTCCAGCACGCAGTGACGGAAGAACTGCAGGTGCTTCTTGAAGGCGGCGCAGGCCGGGAACGCGGTATCGTTGCCGCCGTTGATGCCGTACAGGATCAACTTGCCACGCGGCGCGGCGATGTCACCCAGCAGCTTCATCTGCGGCCCGGCGCACTGGTCGAGAATCACCTCGACGCCCTTGCCCTCGGTGTAGCGTTCGACTTCGAGCACCAGGTCCTGCTCCTCGGTCGCGATCACCTTGTCGGCACCGAGACCACGCAGGAACTCGCGATCATCCGCCGAACTGGTGGAAACGATCACCTTCGCCCCCAGCGCCTTGGCCAACTGCACGGTCTGCGGCGCCATGCAGTGGCTGGCCTCGGTGATCAGCACATGCTGCCCCGGTTTCAGGTGCGCCAGGTCGACCAGCGCCAGGTAGCCGAACAGCAGGCTGGTGTAGTGCACGCTGGCTTCCAGCGGACTGAGCACCTCGGGATAGCGGGTCAGGGCATGGCTGGGCATCAGCACCAGATCGCCCCAGGTCGGATAGCGGTTCGGCGTGCTGGCCGGGAAGCCGGCGACGGCGGTGCCGATCTCGAAATCGCTGACGCCTTCGCCCAGGGCGGCGATGGTGCCGGCCAGTTCGAAGCCGGTGCCTGCCGGAAGCTTGGCCTGCTCGGCCGCCAGGTTCTGACGCCACAATACGTCTTTCCAGCCCAGGCCGACCGCCTGAACGCGCACCAGCACCTCACCAGGGCCGGGCACAGGCGTCGGAACCTCTTCGTACTGGAGCACATCGGCATCGCCGAACTTATGAAAACGGATCATGCGGGACATCGCTTACCTCGAGCTTGATCGCGGATTAACACTTCAATGATTGTGGACTCTATCCGCTGTGCGACGGCGACACTATCAGACTCTATCGATAGTCTTCATGCCTGTCAGTGATTCAGCGACTTTCAATCCGCTGCGCACTGCCCGTACTATTTGTGCCGGCAAGGCTCTCATTTGCAACGCGGTGCTGACAAGGCCCGTGTCCCCTCGGATGGTACCTGGATGAACCGCAACGACCTGCGTCGCCTCGATCTGAACCTGCTGATCGTCTTCGAGACGCTGATGCACGAACGCAGTGTGACCCGGGCTGCTGAGAAGCTGTTTCTCGGCCAGCCAGCCATCAGCGCGGCGCTGGCACGCTTGCGCACGCTGTTCGATGACCCGCTGTTCGTACGCACCGGGCGCAGCATGGAGCCGACGCCACGGGCACAGGAAATCTTCGCCCTGCTCTCGCCCGCGCTGGACTCCATCTCCACCGCAGTTAGCCGCGCTGCCGACTTCGATCCGGCGACCAGCAAGGCGGTGTTTCGCATCGGCCTCTCCGATGACGTCGAGTTCGCCCTGCTGCCTGCCCTGCTCCGCCGCCTGCGCGCCGAGGCACCAGGCGTGGTACTGGTGATTCGCCGTACCAACTACCTGATGATGCCGGGGCTGCTGGCCTCCGGGGAGATCTCCGTGGGCGTGGCCTACACCGAGGAGTTGCCGGCCAACGCCAAGCGCAAGGTCCTGCGGCGCAGCAAGGCCAAGCTGTTGCGTGCAGACACCGTGCCCGGCGCGCTGAGCCTCGATGACTACTGTGCGCGTCCGCATGCCCTGGTGTCCTTCGCCGGAGACCTCACCGGCTTCATCGATGACGAGCTGGCCAAGGTCGGGCGCGAGCGCCATGTGGTACTGGCCGTGCCGCAGTTCAACGGCCTAGCCACCCTGCTGGCGGAAACCGACATCGTCGCCAGCGTGCCGGACTACACCGCCGCAGCCCTGACCGCGGCCGGTGGCCTGCGCGCCGAGGACCTGCCGCTGCCGGCGCAGACATTCGAGCTACACATGGCCTGGCGCGGCGCGCAGGACAACGACCCGGCAGAGCGCTGGCTGCGTTCGCGCATCCAGATGTTCTGTGGTGACCCCGACAGCCTCTGAAAACGCACCATGCAGGTGCCGGCAGGAACTTTCTCGCACTATCATGACTCAAAATTGATAGAACTCTGTCTTTCATCATTCCTGATGATATTCAACTTCATGGTGTTCGATTCGTAGCACCCTCTGACTCGCCGCAGACTCCGCCCATCCACAAATCCGACTGGCGGAGTCATCTATGGAACAGCATCACAAGAACATCTGGATATTCCCCCTGGCGCTCGCCAGCGTCATCGCCCTGAGCGGCTGCGATCAGGCGCCTCAGGCTCAGGCGCAGATGCCGGCCCCCAAGGTCAGCGTCGCCGAAGTCATCGAACAACCGATCAACGAGTGGGATGAGTTCACCGGCCGCCTGGAGGCACCGCAGTCGGTCGAGATTCGCCCGCGCGTTTCGGGCTACATCGATCGCGTGGCCTTCGACGAAGGTTCGCTGGTGAAGAAAGGCGACCTGTTGTTCCAGATCGACCCGCGCCCATTCCAGGCCGAAGTCAAACGCCTCGAGGCCCAGCTGCAACAGGCGCGTGCCAACCAGGCACGTGCAGCCAGCGAGGCCCGCCGTGGCGAGCGCCTGCGCCAGAGCAACGCCATCTCCGCTGAACTGGCCGATGCCCGCGCCAGCGCCGCGACCGAAGCCAAGGCCGAGGTCGCCGCCATCGCCGCCGAACTGGAGAACGCTCGCCTCAACCTCGGTTTCACCCGCATCACCTCGCCCATCGACGGTCGCGTCAGCCGCGCCGAGATCACCGAAGGCAACCTGGTCGGTGCCGGCGAAAGCCTGCTGACCTCGGTGGTGTCCACCGACAAGGTCTACGCCTACTTCGATGCGGACGAGCGCGCCTTCCTCAAGTATGTGGAGCTGGCTCGCGAATCCGGCTCCGATGCCCGTGGCGCCAGCCCGGTCTACCTCGGCCTGTCCGATGAAGCCGACCACCCGCACCTGGGTCAGCTGGACTTCCTCGACAACCAGGTCAACCCGCGCACCGGCACCATCCGTGGCCGCGCCGTCTTCGACAACGAGGATGGCCGCTTCACCCCCGGTCTGTATGCGCGTCTGAAGCTGGTCGGCAGCAAGCCCTATGCAGCGACACTGATCAAGGACGAGGCCGTCGGCACCGACCTGGGCAAGAAGTATGTCCTGGTGCTGGGCGCCGACAATGCCGTGGCCTATCGCGCCATCGAGCTGGGGCCGAAGCTGGAAGGCCTGCGTATCGTGCGCAGCGGTCTGAGCAAGGGCGAGAAGATCGTCGTCAACGGCCTGCAACGTGCCATGCCGGGCGCCACCGTCGACCCGCAGCCGGTGTCGATGGCCGATGAAGGCACGCTCGAGCAACTGGCTCGCATGCGCCAGGCCGTCGATGGCAGCCAGGCCCCGCGTGTCGCCGCCGAAAAAATCGATGCTCACTCTCCGCGCGGCTGATCACGCCAGCGTGACTTGAGGAAAGATCCATGAATTTCTCGCAATTCTTCATTCAGCGGCCGATCTTCGCCGCTGTGCTGTCACTGCTGATCCTGATCGGCGGTGCCATCTCGCTGTTCCAGCTACCGATCAGCGAATACCCGGAAGTGGTGCCGCCCACCGTCGTGGTTCGCGCCAACTTCCCCGGTGCCAACCCCAAGGTGATCGGCGAAACCGTGGCCTCGCCACTGGAGCAGGCCATCGTCGGTGTCGAGGGCATGCTCTACATGTCGTCGCAATCGACCAACGACGGCAAGCTGACCCTCACCGTCACCTTCGCCCTGGGTACCGACCTGGACAACGCCCAGGTGCAGGTGCAGAACCGAGTCACCCGCACCATGCCGACGCTGCCCACCGAGGTACAGCGTCTCGGCGTGACCGTGGACAAGGCCTCGCCTGACCTGACCATGGTGGTGCACCTGACCTCGCCGGATCAGCGCTACGACATGCTCTACCTATCCAACTACGCCGCGCTCAACGTCAAGGACGAGCTGGCACGCCTGGACGGTGTGGGTGACGTGCAGCTGTTCGGCATGGGCAACTACTCGCTGCGTGTCTGGCTTGACCCGAACAAGGTTGCCTCGCGCGGCCTGACCGCCACCGACGTGGTCACCGCGATCCGCGAGCAGAACCGTCAGGTCGCTGCCGGTGCGCTGGGCGCGCCGCCATCGGACGCCGGCAACAGTTTCCAGCTGTCGATCAACACGCAAGGCCGTCTGGTCACCGAGGAAGAGTTCGAAGACATCATCATCCGTGTCGGAGAGAACGGTGAGATCACCCGTCTGCGAGATATCGCCCGCGTCGAACTCGGCTCCAACCAGTACGCCCTGCGCTCGCTGCTGAACAACCAGCCGGCCGTGGCCATCCCGGTGTTCCAGCGTCCTGGCTCCAACGCCATCGCCATCTCCGATGCGGTGCGTGAGCGCATGGCCGAGCTGAAGCAGAGCTTCCCGCAGGGCATGGACTACGAGATCGTCTATGACCCGACCATCTTCGTCCGTGGCTCCATCGAAGCGGTGGTGCACACCTTGCTCGAAGCCATCGTGCTGGTGGTGCTGGTGGTCATCCTGTTCCTGCAGACCTGGCGCGCCTCGATCATCCCGCTGGCCGCCGTGCCGGTCTCGCTGATCGGTACCTTCGCGGTGATGCACCTGTTCGGTTTCTCGCTCAACGCCCTGTCGCTGTTCGGCCTGGTGCTGGCCATCGGCATCGTGGTGGACGACGCCATCGTCGTGGTGGAGAACGTCGAGCGCAACATCGCCCTGGGCAAGTCGCCCGTCGAGGCCACGCGCCAGGCGATGAAGGAAGTGACCGGCCCGATCGTCGCCACGGCCCTGGTGCTGTGCGCGGTGTTCATTCCGACCGCGTTCATCTCCGGTCTCACCGGGCAGTTCTACCAGCAGTTCGCGCTGACCATCGCCATTTCCACCGTGATCTCGGCGGTCAACTCGCTGACGCTGTCGCCGGCCCTCGCCGCCATTCTGCTGAAGGATCACCACGCGCCGAAAGACCGCTTCTCGCGCATCCTCGACAAGCTCTTCGGTGGCTGGCTGTTCGGCCCGTTCAACCGCCTGTTCGACCGCGCCAGCAACCGTTATGTCGGCACCGTGCGGCGCGTACTGCGTGGCAGCAGCATTGCCCTGCTGGTCTATGGTGGCCTGCTGGTGCTCGGCTACATGGGCTTCTCCAGCACCCCGACCGGCTTCGTGCCGCAGCAGGACAAGCAATACCTGGTGGCGTTCGCCCAACTGCCCGACGCGGCCACGCTGGACCGCACCGAGGCGGTGATCAAGCGCATGTCCGAGATCGCGGCCAAGCATCCGGGCATCGAGAACACCGTGGCGTTCCCGGGGCTGTCGATCAACGGTTTCACCAACAGCCCGAACAGCGGCATCGTGTTCACCCCGCTCAAGCCATTCGATGAGCGCAAAGACCCGTCGATGAGCGCAAACGCCATCGCGGCCGAACTCAACGCCCAGTTCGCCGACATCCAGGACGCCTACATCGCGATCTTCCCGCCACCGCCGGTACAGGGGCTCGGCACCATCGGTGGCTTCCGCCTGCAGATCCAGGATCGCGGCAACCTGGGCTACGAAGAGCTGTACCTGCAGACCCAGAACATCCTCAACAAGGCGCGCCAGTTGCCCGAGCTGAACCCCATGTCGGTGTTCACCAGCTACCAGGTCAACGTGCCGCAGGTGGATGCTGCCATCGACCGCGAGAAGGCCAAGACCCACGGCGTCGCCATCAGCGATATCTTCGACACCCTGCAGGTGTACCTGGGCTCGCTGTATGCCAACGACTTCAACCGCTTCGGTCGGACCTACCAGGTCAACGTCCAGGCCGACCAGCAGTTCCGCCTGGAGCCGGAGCAGATCGGCCAGCTCAAGGTGCGCAACAACCGTGGGGAAATGGTGCCGCTGTCGACCTTCGTCAAGGTCGACGACAGTGCCGGTCCCGACCGCGTGATGCACTACAACGGCTTCCTCACCGCTGAGATCAACGGTGCTGCGGCGCCAGGCTATAGCTCGGGCCAGGCCGAAGCAGCGATCGCCAAGCTGCTCAACGAAGAACTGCCCATCGGCATGACCTTCGAATGGACGGACCTGACCTATCAGCAGATCCTCGCGGGCAACACGGCGATCTTCATCTTCCCGCTCTGCGTGCTGCTGGCCTTCCTCGTGCTGGCTGCCCAGTACGAAAGCTGGAGCCTGCCGCTGGCGGTGATCCTGATCGTGCCGACCGTGCTGTTCGCCGCCATTACCGGGGTGATCATCGCCGGCATCGACAACAACATCTTCACCCAGATCGGCTTGATCGTACTGGTGGGCCTGGCGTGCAAGAACGCGATTCTGATCGTCGAGTTCGCCAAGGAGAAACAGGAAGAAGGCCTCGATCGCATCGCCGCCGTGCTGGAAGCCTGCCGCCTGCGTCTGCGCCCGATCCTGATGACCTCCATCGCCTTCATCATGGGTGTGGTACCGCTGGTGCTGTCGAGCGGTGCCGGTGCCGAGATGCGCCATGCCATGGGTGTGGCCGTGTTCTCCGGCATGATCGGCGTGACCTTCTTCGGTCTGCTGCTCACCCCGGTGTTCTATGTCCTGATCCGTGGGTTCGTGGAGAAGCGCGAAGCCAAGAAAGCCGTTCGCCTGCAGGAGTCGCATGCATGAAAGCCTTTGCCCCCGCCCTCCTGACCCTGGCGCTGTCGGCCTGTGCCGTAGGCCCGGACTACCGGGCACCCGCTACCGACCCGGCGCGCATCGACGCGCTGGAGAGCGCCGACTACGACCGTTCGCGCTTCGAAGCGACCTGGTGGCAGCAATTCGATGACCCGACGCTGAATCAGCTGGTGCAGCGTTCGCTGCAGGACAACCGCGAGCTGCGCGTGGCCTTCAGCCGCCTGCGTGCAGCCAGGGCGATCCGCGACGATGTGGCCAATGACCGTTTCCCGACGGTCACCAGCCGCGCCAGCGGTGAGTTCGGCAAGGCGCAGCAGCCACCGACCAGTGAAGACCGTATCCGTCAGGAACGCTACGACCTGGGCCTGGACATGGCCTGGGAAGTGGACCTGTTCGGACGCATTCAGCGTCAGCTGGAAGCCAGTGAAGCGCGCATCGAGCTGGCCGAGGCCGACTACTACCAACTGCAGGTCAGCCTGATCGCCGAACTGGTCGATGCCTACGGCACGCTGCGCGGCGCGCAACTGCGCGAGAGCATCGCCCGCAAGAACCTGAAGAACCAGCAGGACTCGCGCGCCATCACCGAGCAGCTGCGCGACGCCGGCGTCGGCAACGAACTGGACGTGCTGCGCGCCGATGCACGACTGGCCGCGACCGAGGCCAGCCTGCCGCAGTTACAGGCCCAACAGGTGCGTGCGCAGAACCGTATCGCCACCCTGCTCGGCCAGCGGCCGGAGCAGTTGGAAATCGACCTGACGGCGAAACCCTTGCCGGTGATCGCCAAGGCCCTGCCGATTGGCAACCCGGCCGATCTGCTGCGTCGCCGCCCGGACATCCGTGCGGCCGAGCGCCAGTTGGCGGCGGCTACCGCCGAGGTCGGCGTGGCCACTGCGGACCTGTTCCCACGGGTCAGCCTGTCAGGCTTCCTCGGTTTCACCGCTGGCCGTGGCTCGCAACTCGGTGCATCTGCAGCACGCGCCTGGGGCGTGGCGCCCAGCATCACCTGGGCGGCGTTCGACCTTGGCAGCGTGCGTGCCCGCCTGCGCGGCGCCGAGGCCGAAGCGGACGGCGCGCTGTCGCAGTACGAGCAACAGGTGCTGCTGGCGCTGGAAGAATCGGAGAACGCCTTCAGTGACTACGCCAAACGTCAGCAGCGCCTGATCTCGCTGGTGCGTCAGGCGGAAGCCAGCCGTGCAGCCGCCGAGCAGGCGGCGATCCGTTACCGCGAAGGTACGGTGGACTTCCTGGTGTTGCTGGATGCCGAGCGTGAACGCCTGGCTGCCGAAGACGCTCAGGCTGCGGCCGAGGTCGAGCTGTACAGCGGCATCGTCGCGATCTACAAGGCGCTCGGTGGCGGCTGGCAACCCCAGGCCTGAACCCGCTCTCCCCCGGATCGGCTGCCCTGCCGATCCTCCTCAGCCCCTGGGATGATGCCCTGGGGCTTTTTTTATCCCTCGACGCGATTGCGCCCTGACTGCTTGGCCCGGTAGAGCGCCGCATCCGCGCGCTGCATGAGCGCCTGCGCCTGCTGCTCGCCTGCGAGCAACGCGGCGACCCCGATGCTGAGCGTGACCTCGCCGAAGGGTGAGTCGGCATGCGCCAGCTGCAATGACCTGACGGCTTCGAGCAGGCGCTGCGCAATCGCGCAGGTGCCATCCAGATCGCTCATCGGTGCAAGCAGGACGAATTCCTCGCCACCGTAGCGGGCGATGACATCGGTGGGCCTGCCCAGGGCCGTGGCGAGCGCCTGGGCGATCTGCCGCAGGCAGGCATCGCCTGCCGGGTGGCCGTAGCGGTCGTTGTAGGGCTTGAACCAGTCCACGTCCATGATCGCCAGGCCCAGAGGCGCTGCATGGCGCGCGGCACGCTTGCACTCCAGAGCCAGCAGCTCGTCGAACTGGCGGCGGTTGGCGATGCCGGTCAGGGCATCGGTCATGCTCAGGGTTTCCAGGCGCTGATTGAGTACCTGCAGCTCCTCGGTACGCTGGGCGACACGTCGCTCCAGCTCGCGCTCGGAGCGCTGCAGGCTCTCCACCAGCTGGTTCTGCGCCTGCAACAGCTGCGCCTGGGCCTGGAGCTTCTCCTGGCGCATCACGTTGATGCGATCGGCCAGGGCGAATGCCAGCAGCAACATCTCCAGCGATGAACCGAGCTGCAGGCCATCCTCGGTGAACACATTGGTCGGCAACACGCCAAGGGCACGCAGGGTGGTACTCGCACCACCGAGAATCAGCAGGCCGAAGGCGGCCAGAAAGAAATAGGCGCTGCGCTGACGCTGCAACGCACAGGCCACGCCCACGCCGATCATCACCACGGCGGCGAGCAGGAACAGCAGGATGGCATAGCGCGACACCTGCGGCAGCGCCAGGGCGAACACGACAGGACTGGCCAGAAAGAACAGGATCATGCCGCGCAACAGGCGGTCGCCCCAGGGCAGCGTCACCTCGGTCTGCAACATGCGCCGCATGAACAGCATCAGCGCACTCAGGGCCAGGGACGCACTGGCGTAATAGGCGACGTTGGAGTTGAGCGGCAGGCCGAACAGCAGCCAGTCCGGCGCCATGCCGTTCTTGATGGTCACGCAGCCCACCGCACCGAGCACGAAGCAGACGTAGAGCAGGTAGATCCGCTCCCGCAGCGCGATGAACAGCATGAGGTTGAACAGAATCATCGCCACCGCGATGCCCACGTAGCCGCTGCGCGCCATGTAGTCGTTGCGCTCGTGAGCGTGGAATGCCTCGACCGACCAGAGCTGCAACGGCACCAGCAAGCCGATGCTCGATTCGACCCGCAGATAGACCGCCTGCTGCGAATGCGCCGCCAGCTGCAGCGGGAAGACGAAGTTGCGGTTGTCATAGGCCTTGCTGGTCTGCGGACGATCGGCGCCGGTGCGCCAGACGGCATAACCACCCTGCCCGTCCGGCACATAGGCATCCACCAGGGAAATGCGCGGATTGCTGACCACCAGCAGTCGCTGCACGGGCTCATCGCCGCTATTGCCGATGTCGAGACGAAACCAGTAGGCCGAGCGGGTAAACCCCAGCGCGAAGGATGCACCACTGGCCAGGCCGTGCTGGAACTGCCGCGCCATTTCGGCGGTGCTGACCGCCTGCACCGTCAAGGCCCGCGAAGGGTCTTGCAGTACGCCAACCTGCGCCGTGAGCGACAGCGGCTCCTGCGCCATCTCGACGGCATCCACCACACGCGCCCCGGCCCAGGTTGGCAGCGCATGCAGCAGCAGGCTTAGCAATAGGAAGAAGAGCCGAAAATGGTGATCAACGGTCATGAAAAGTATCGGTTTGAACTCGAACGAGACAAAGTTCGCTCAGGGGCTTGGTTGGCGAAAGTCTACAAGACAAGCTCAGGGGCCGGTAAAGCGCCACCAAAATAACCAGGGCTGATCGTTCCCCTGAGGCTGACGTTCGCCAGGAGCATCGATCAGTGGCAACGGCTGCTGCTAGGTAAATCGGTATACGCAGGCGTAGCTGCGCTCGTTAGACTGTTCTCGGACAATCCAGCGGAACCCACCATGACACCCGAACAGATCGCCACTTTCTGCCTGAACCTGCCCGGTGCCCGCGAGGACTTCAAGTGGGGCAGCAACCGGGTGTTCTCCGTTGCCGGCAACAAGATGTTTGCCATTCTCGACTTTCTCGGCGAAGACTTGGCGTTCAAGGTCGACAGCGACCTGTTCCTCGGTTACGTCGACCGGCCGGGCATCCGCCCTGCCCCGTACCTGGCCCGTGCTCACTGGATCAGCATGAGCGCCAGGCAATTGCCGCTTGCCGGTCAGGAACTGACCCAACTGCTCACGCGCTCGCATCAGCTGGTGGTACGCCGCCTACCCAAGCGGCTGCAACCCGGTCTGTTACTGGACGAGTAACGGGACGTAGCGGGCAATATGAGTGCCGTCGAGCCAGAGCAGGTCGAGCCAGAGCACCTGATGCGCAGCGACGATCATCCAGAACACTATCTGGTAGGAGACTTTGCGCGTCTTGTGGCGCAGCAGTTGCTGGGCGATCAGCGCCCCTGGCCAGCCGCCCAGCAGCTCGACCAGATGCAGGGTCTTCTCGGCGATGCGCCGGCTGCCGTCCTGTGCGCTGCGCTTGTCCAGCCAATACTGCAGGACGCTCAGCAGGCTGGCTGACAGGTAGAGCGGCAACAGCCACCACAGGCCCTGGTCGAAGAGTTTCAGCGCGGCGATCAGGGGCAAGGCACAGAGCAGAAGGAAGACCGTGACCTTGGCCGGAAGATGGCGGATGGAGCCCTGCCCCGTGCTTTTGCGCGCCGTACGCGGCGCTGATCCTTTCGCAGCGGGGTTCTGCGGTTTGCGCCGGATCGCCTGGCGATCGAGACTCAGTTCCCCAGCCAGGCGCAGATGCTCGGCGCGCAGGCGCCCGCGCTCGTCTCGCCCCTCGACATACAGCACCTGGTCACCGCTTTGCGGGCGACGGTCACCGCGCATCGCCGATATATGGGCGAAGACGTCCGCCCCGCCGCTCTCGGGCTGGATGAAGCCGAAGCCCTTGTCGTCGTTCCAGCTTCTCAGGCGCCCCCTGCGTTCGGCGCCACTCACGGTTGCGCCGTGCTCCAGTCGATCAGGTGCAGTTGCCAGGTCGCGAGAATGAGCAGGCCAAAGGCGATCCGGTACCAGGCGAACACCGCATAGCTGTGGTTGGTGATGAACCTGAGCAGCGCACGCACGGTGATCATGGCGACGATGAAGGTACTGACGAAGCCAATGGCGAAGATCGGCAGGTCACTCGTTTGCAGGATGTCGCGGTACTTGACCAGGGAGTAGACCGTGGCCGCCACCATGGTCGGCATGGCCAGGAAGAAGGAAAACTCGGTCGCGGCCTTGCGCGACAGGCCGCAGACCAGGCCACCGATGATCGTGGCCCCGGAACGGGACGTCCCCGGGATCAGCGCCAGGCACTGCGCGAATCCGACCTTGAGCGCGAGCTGCCAGGTCATGTCGTCCACCGACTCCGCCTGGATCGGGTGCTCCCGGCGCTCAGCCCATAGCATGACGATGCCACCCAGGATGAGCGCCGTGGCCACTGTGATGGGGTTGAACAGCCAGTGTTCGATCAGGTCCGCGAAGGCCAGCCCGAAGATCACCGCCGGAATGAACGCGAGAAACAGATTGAAGCTGAAACGCCTGGCTTTCGGATCGCTGGGCAAGCCGACGAGGACACCGACGACCTTCGCACGGAACTCCCACATCACCGCCAGAATCGCGCCCAGCTGGATGATGATCTTGAAGGCGGTGGCCTTTTCGCCGTTGAAACCCAGCAGGTCACCGACCACGATCAGGTGCCCCGTGCTGGAAATGGGCAAAAACTCGGTCAGCCCTTCGACAACGCCCAGCATCAGGGCCTGAAAAGCCATCCAGATATCCATTGAATCTCCCAAAACGCGGCAGGTGCCTTATGCGCAAGACTAAACGTGGAGCACGGCCCCGGCCCTGGGACACAAATCGATCGCGGAAGTTCCCTGACGCGGCTTGGCCCGGCCAGCACTCAGGTTTGGCGCCGGGCGGCCGAAATGCTATCAGACAACTAGAGTGAATAATGCCTTGATGTGACAGTATTGCCTTGCCCTCCATCGAGGTGGCCCTGATCCCGACAATTACAACAATCAGGAATACGTCCATGAACAGCTTACGTAGTCTTCCCATCAGCCGGCGTCTATGGCTGATCCTGGTGCTGGCCATCCTGACGCTGATCCTGCAGGGCGCCTACATGCTGCGGCAGATCCATACCGATCTGTATCTCGGCAAGTCGGAAAAGACCCAGCACGTGGTCCAGAGTGCCGCCGGCATCCTCAAGTACTTCCATGGCCTGGAGAGCGCCGGCACCCTGAGTCGCGAGGAGGCGCAGAAGCAGGCCATGGAAGTCGTGCGCGGCCTGCGCTACGACGGCCAGGAGTACTTCTGGATCAATGACCAGACCCCGGTCATGATCATGCACCCGACCAACCCCAAGCTCGAAGGCCAGAACCTCTCCGCGTTCAAGGACCCGGATGGCAAGGAACTGTTCAACGAGATGGTCGCCATCAGCCGCAGCAAGGGGGCCGGCCAGGTCGACTACCGCTGGCCCAAGCCGGGTGCCAGCGACCCGGTGCCGAAGATTTCCTACGTCGAGCTGTTCGAACCCTGGGGCTGGATCATCGGCTCCGGCGTCTACGTCGACGACGTGCAGGCCGAGTTCAGGACCCAGGCGCTGAGCGCGATGAGCATCGGCCTGCTGATTGCCGTGCTGCTGGTCGTGCTGGTAGTGCTCATCACCCGCAGCATCGTCCAGCCACTGCAGGCCGCCGTGGATGCGATGGCCAGCATTGCCAGTGGCGAAGGCGACCTGACGCGTAACCTCGACAGCCACGGACGCGACGAACTGACCGCGCTGGCCACCTATTTCAACGCCTTCACCGAGAAGCTGCGCCAGGTTATCCGGCAGATGCTCGACTCGGCCGGCTCGCTGGATCGGGCCGCCGCCTCGCTTGGCGACATTTCCAGCGAGGCGCAGCGCCACAGCCAGCAGCAGGCGCAGCAGATGGAACTGGTGGCAACCGCCGTGAACCAGGTGACTTACGGTGTGCAGGACGTGGCGAAGAACGCCGAGCATGCCTCCAGCGAGATGCAGAACGCCGAGGACCAGGCCGGCCAGGGCCAGCAGAACATCGACGCCAGCCTGCGCCAGATCGACCAGCTGTCCGGCACCATCGACAAGGCCGTCGAGGTGATCCAGTCGCTGGCCAGCGAAAGCACGCAGATCGGCAGCGTCCTGGAAGTGATCCGCTCGATTGCCGAGCAGACCAACCTGCTCGCCCTCAATGCCGCCATCGAGGCGGCCCGTGCCGGCGAGCAGGGGCGTGGCTTCGCCGTGGTCGCGGACGAAGTGCGTCTGCTCGCGCAGCGCACCCAGCAGTCCACCGCCGAGATCCAGGGCATGATCGAGCGCCTGCAGGGCAACTCGGAAGCCGCCGTCAAGGTGATCAACGACAGCAGCCGTGCCTCTCAGCTGACCGTGGAACAGGCCAGCCAGGCCGGCGAAAGCCTTGCCCAGATTGCGCAGTCGCTGCGCAATCTGGCCGGACTCAACGCTTCCATCGCCAGCGCCACCTTGCAACAATCGCATGTGGTTGAAGACATCAACCAGAACGTCACCCAGACGGCGGCACTGGCCCACAACACGGCCGAGGCCGCCGAACAGTCGAGTGCTGCCAGCCAGCACCTGAAACAACTGGCTGACCAGCTCAATCGCCTGCTGGGGCAGTTCCGCGTATGAGACGTTCATGAGCAACATGCAACATCAGGAGGTCGACTTCAGTCGGCCACAGAACCAGGACCTGATCTGGGACCTGGACAGCATGGCCCGGCGCGAGCTGGCCGAGCGCTTCATCAAGCTGTTCGAGAATCGCCTGTGCGTGTACTCCGAATCGGTGGGGCAGCTGTATACCAACTACAGCCTGCACTTCCCCACCGACCTCGGGCGCAAGATGGTGGTGCTGCCCAACCCCTACGCCTTTCACGACACCCTGCACGGCATCGACAGTCACGCCATCCGCAAGACCGGGCTCTGCGTGCTGCCCGGCAAGGTCCTCGGCAAGCCGGGGCTGCTGCTCAGCACGCAGATCGTCGACGGCGGCCCGACACCCAAGACCATGGCCTTCAAACCGGCGCTGGCACAGATCATCAGCAACCAGAAGAAGGTGGGCGACCTGTTCCTGCCGGTACTGATGAAGGGCGACTTGCGCGAGTTCGACCAGCAGATGCCCTACATCCACCTGCACCGTCTGCAGCTGGCGCGTCTGGAGCGCCTGTCGAGCTTCGAGCGCGACGACATCCAGCAGACCATCACCCGCAAACTGCTGACGCTCTATCGGCAGGCCGACAGCCTGGTGTGCTGAGGCCGGCCAGACCAGTACAATCGCTGCCCTTTCATCGTTCCGAGGATGCCGGATGTCCTGGCTTGAACTCATTGCTGCCGGGCTCGGCATCGTCGCGGTATGGCTGACGGTCAGGCAGAACCCCTGGTGCTGGCCCATCGGCCTGCTGATGGTGCTGCTGTACGCGTGGCTGTTCTATGACTGGCGACTGTATTCCAACCTGCTTCTGCAGCTGCTGTTCGCGGGCTCGCAGCTCTACGGCTGGTGGCAGTGGACACGTGGCGGCGACCAGCACGACGGGCGCAAGGTCAGTCGACTGAGCCTCGCCAGCCTGGCGGCGGGCCTGTCGATGGGGGCGCTCGGAGCCTGGCTGCTTGGCTATCTCATGGCCAATCACACGGATGCCAGCGCCCCCTGGCTCGACGCCGCGCTGACATCATTCAGCCTGGTCGCCCAGCTGTGGATGGCCCAGAAACGCCTGCAGTGCTGGGCCCTCTGGGTGGTCGTCGACCTCTGCTACGTGGCGTTCTTCGTCCATAGCCAGCTGTACCTCACTGCCGGGCTCTATGCTGCCTTCACCGCGCTGGCCATCAGCGGCTGGCTGAGTTGGCGGCGTGACCCCGCGCTGCGCTACGCGCCATGAAGGTCCTGGTACTGACCGGGCCGGAGTCCAGCGGCAAGAGCTGGCTGGCAGCGGAAATTCAGGCGCGCTTCGGCGGCGTGGTGGTGGGCGAGTACGTGCGTCATTTCATCGACCGGCATCAGCGCGACACCTGCTATGCCGACATCGACGATATCGCCCGTGGCCAGCTGGCCTGGGAAGATGCTGCGCGTGCCGCGCGACCTGCACTGCTGATTCTCGACACGCACCTGCTGAGCAACCTGCTCTGGAGTCGCTGCCTGTTCGCTGATTGTCCGGGCTGGCTGGAAACCGAGCTGCTGGCCCGTCACTACGACCTGCACCTGCTGCTCGACCCCGCAGGCGTGCCCTGGATCGAAGACGGGCAACGCTGCCAGCCATTGCTGGCCGAGCGTCAGGCATTCCACCGCGCCTGCCACGACTGGCTGCTGGACAACGGGCAGCGCTACGTCGCCCTGTCCGGCGACTGGGCCGAACGCCGCGAAGCCGCAATGACCCAGGTGGCGACGCTGCTCGACTCAGCGAATCAGCACGCTGGCCCAGGCCAGTAGCAGGCTGGTGCACACCACCAGGGTCAGGGGGGTGCGCAATGCGGGATACCACTGCGGTGCGAGGCCAACGCGTACCGCATGCATGTCGGCCAGGTACAGGCCGATGAACGACAGCAGGAAGATCGGCAACGTCAGCGCGATGGGTAGGCCGCTGGCCAATGCCGCCCAGCCGAGCAGCGGTGGAACCACGGACAGGCCCAGTTGCAGCTTGGCGTTCTCGTCGGTCTCCTCGGCTCGCATCGCCAGGCCCCAGTGGATCGCGCCCATGAAGGCCAGGATCACCGCGGCGAAATCCAGCAGCGCGTCCAGTACGTAAGGCCGCCAGCCCAGGGGAATCACCCAGATCCCGGCGGCGCCGCTGACGAAGGGCAGCAGCCCGGCATAGCCCAGCAGGACGGCCAGTTGCGGCGGCTTTTCGGCGTCGAACGGATGCATGAAGATCTCCCGCGATACGTTTGCCGTGCACCTTAGCAGTGTTTCCCCGGCGAAACAGTAACGCCCCTTCAGCGCAGTCGATGTTTGTGCAGCAACCGATAGAAGGTTGGCCGGGAAACCCCAAGCGTACGGGCTGCCTGGCTCATGTTGTGGGTGTAGCGCCCCAGCACATCGTTCAACGCCTGACGCTCGGCGCGCAGGATGTAGTCCTCCAGGGTCACCGGGTCATCATCCGTTGCCTGCGGTGCCTCCAAGCCAAGGTCCGTGGCGAGTATCTGGCGCCCTTGTGACAGGACCAGGGCGCGCAGCAGGCGGTTGCGCAGTTCGCGCACGTTGCCCGGCCAGGCATGCGCCATCATGGCTTCGATCGCCTCCTCGCTGAAACGCCGGTGGTGGCGCCCGATGGCCACGCCGTGACGCCTGGCGAAGTGCTCTGCGAGCATCAGCAGATCGCCGGGATGCTCGCTCAGGGCCGGTGTATGCAGTTGCCGGGCGCTCAGCAGCCGATAGAGGTCCTCGCGAAAGTGCTTCGTCTGCAGCGCCGCTTCCAGCTCATCGCCACTGATGACCAGTAAACGCAGGCCGGGGTGGCCCTGCAGGTGGTGCAGCAGGTGCTGCTGGTCAGCGCTCGAAAGGGTCGTGATGCCTTCGAGCAGAATCGTCGTGCTGGCTGCCGCAGCCAGAGTCGCTGAGTGTCCGGCCTGATCGAACAGCCCTCCAGGCAACTGCGTGACATCGACCTGCAACATCCGCCGCTGCGCAGAGGCGGTGCGCTCGTGCAGCAGTTGCGCCAGAAGGTGCTTGCCACTGCCACGCGGACCTCGAATCAGCAGTGGCCCGTCTCTCCTGCCCTGTTCATCCAGCTGCTTGCGCAGGCTACGGGCCTGGCCGCTGTTGCCCAGGAACTGCCGTGGTTTCTTGCTTTTCGAGCGCAGCAAGCGAGCGCCTGCCTGGGCCTGCTGCAGGGTCTCGAGCAGGCCTGGCACGTCCACCGGCAACGACAGCACCGCGAACAGCCATTCATGGGCCAGTTCATCCAGCTCGCTGGAAGCTGCCGGCTGGCTGGCCGCGAGCGCGACGCAGCAGAGCCCCGTTCGCCGCAAGTGTGCAAGCAAGCTGGGTAACGGCTGTTCATGCAGATCGAGCAGCAGCACATGGCTAGTCGCGGTGACGAGCGTTTCCGTTGTGCAGCGGCGCAACGACCAACCAGCATCCTGCAACAGCGGAAGCAGTGCTTCGCATGCACCGATCGGCTCAAGCACCAGTAATTGCCGGGATGTGCCGGAAACAGCCTCCAACATACTCCATCCTTGGCGCCATTATTTTGTAATCCCATAAAAAACAACGATTTGGCGCTCACAACTGTAACGCTAGCAAGAACTTTGACGCTCCATGGATCATTTCTCTATATGGGTTGTTCCCGCTGGTTATTGCAGAGTTTTCATAATTGCCACGATGGCAACTTGCCAATGGCCTGCAGTATTGGCATAACAAGCCGATCAATAAGAACGCCACAAGGAAGTCCTGGATGCGTCTGCTCCGTCATACCCTGAAGCTCATTGTGTTGCTGGCACTGATCGGGCTGGCAGTCGCGCTGTACTACGTGGCCAACCCCAACTTGCCGAGCTTCGATCCGCCGAAGGAGCTGCACTATCTGCAGCAGTGGAACGACGAGCAGCGCCAGACCTACTACTACACCCCCCAGGGCACCACGGTTAAGGGCCTGCGCTACGACTGGTTCACGGCGCTGGAGATGCCCTTCGGCAAGGAGAAGTTCGCTCGACTCGACTACCTCGCCCGCTTCGGCTTCCTGACCGATCCGAACCAGCAGGCCAGCGACCTCAACCCCGGCAACCTGCCCGTCGGTTTCACCCGTCATCAGGACGACGAGAGCGGCGAGCGCTTCCTCGATATCAGCTGCGCCGCCTGCCATACCGGCGAGCTGCGCTACAAGGGCCAGGCAGTGCGCATCGATGGCGGCGCCGCCCTGCACTCCCTGGCGTCCACCGTACCCACGCTGCGTGGTGGCGGCTTCGGCCAGGCACTGGGCATGAGCATGGCCTTCACCTACTACAACCCGCTGAAGTTTCGCCGCTTCGCCCAGCAAGTGCTGGGCGAGCAGTATCCGCAGGGCCGGGATCAGCTGCGGGAGGATTTCAAGCAAGTGCTCGACCGCCTGCTGGCCACGGCGATGAACGACTGGCATCGCGGCCTGTATCCGACCGAAGAAGGCTTTGGACGCACCGACGCGTTCGGCCGCATCGCCAATACGGTGTTCGGCGACGTGCTGGATGAAGCCAACTATCGCGTCGCCAACGCCCCGGTGAGCTACCCGCAACTCTGGGACATCTGGAAGTTCGACTGGGTGCAATGGAACGGCTCGGCCATGCAGCCCATGGCGCGCAATGTCGGCGAGGCCCTTGGCGTCGGCGCGAGCCTGGACCTGCTCGACGAGCACGGCAAGGGCGTTGCCGAGGCCGATCGTTATGCCTCCAGCGTGCGCGTGCATGACCTCCACACCCTGGAGGAAACGCTGAAACAGCTGCAGCCGCCGAAGTGGCCGGAGGCAGTATTCGGCAAGGTGGACCTGCCGCTGGCCAGCCGTGGCAAGGCGCTGTATCTGGAAAACTGCGCCTATTGCCATGCTCCCGATCCCAAGCCACGCGACCAGCGCCTGGCACCCTCGCGTGATCCCGAATGGCGGATGCGCATCGTCCCGACCAGCATCGTCGGCACCGACCCGACCACCGCCGACAACATCGCCGATCACCGCTTCGACATCAGTCGCCTGGGCTGGAGCAAGGCCGAGCTGTCGCGCCTGGACGTCAAGCTGTTCGGCGCCAACCTGGAAGACGTCGACTTCAAGAGCATCTCCAGCGCCAAGGGCCTGGCCTACATCACCGCCTACGTGGAGAACCGCGCCTACCAGGATGCCGGTATCGGCCCGCGCCAGCGCTACGACATGGATGGCTATGGCCTGGCCATCGGCGTGCAGGAAAAACGCGGCTACAAGGCCCGGCCACTCGACGGCATCTGGGCGACCCCGCCGTTCCTGCACAATGGCTCGGTGCCCAACCTGTTCGAGTTGCTCTCACCGGTCTACGAGCGGCAAAGCCAGTTTTGGGTCGGTAACTTCGAATTCGACCCGGTACGCGTGGGCTATCGCAGCGAGGCCTTCACCGGCGGTTTCCTGCTCGACACCCGGGTAACCGGCAATGGCAATGGCGGCCACGAGTTCCGCGATGGCTGCCGCCAGGAAGGTGTGATCGGCCGCGCCCTGTCGCCGGACGAGCGTCTCGCGCTGATCGAGTACCTCAAGGTGCTCGGCAACAGCGCGCTGGAAAACCAGCTCAGCGATGTCGCCGTGCGCCCCTGGACACCGGGCCCAAGCTGCGAAGGCTGATTTCAACCGATAAGTTCTAGAACAAGGATTGCAACGATGTTGAAAGGTCTCTGGCTCTGGCTGGGTCGTCTGCTGGGTAAACTGTTGCTCACCGTCGCGCTGATCGGCCTCGTTGGCTGGGGCGCCGGTGAGCTCTACTACGCCTGGAAGTTCTCCGGCCCGGTGTCGACGCAGGAGCAGATCCCTGCGGACGAGGCGGCGCTGACCCGCCTGATCATCGAGGATGCCGTGCGCATCGTCGAGCAGCACCGTGACAATACCCGTGTGCTGCGCGACGCCCATGCCAAGGCTCACGGGTGCGTCAGGGCGGACGTGCAGGTCCTGCCAGACCTGGACGCGTCGCTGCGCCAGGGTGTGTTCAGCGAGCCCGGGCATGTCTGGCAGGCCTGGATGCGCCTGTCCAATGGCAATGCCTATCCGCAGTTCGACCGCGCCCGCGATGCGCGCGGCATGGCGCTCAAGCTGCTCGACGTGCCCGGCGAAAAACTCATGAAGAGCCCGCAGCATGCCGGCGAGCAGGACTTCGTGATGTTCAACCACCCCGCTTTCTTCGTTCGCGACGTGGCCGAATACCGCAGCAACTTCGCGGCCCAGGCCGACGGCCAGAAAGTACAGGCCTTCTTCCCCAGCTGGGATCCTCGCACCTGGGAAGTGCGCCATCTGGTCATCGCCCTGAAGACGCTTTCACCGGCGCCGGAGAGCCCGGTTGATACCACCTACAACTCCATCGCGCCGTTCAAGCTTGGCGACCTGAACATCAAATACCGCGTAGTGCCCGCGCCGCAGAACTGCCCGCCCTATCAGTTGCCGGAGCAGAACACCGCACTGCCCAACTTCCTGCGCAACGCGCTGTACCAGCAACTGTCGCTGGACCGCGCGCCCGCCTGTTTCGAACTGCAGGTGCAAAAACAGGATGCGCAGTACTACATGCCCATCGAGGACCCCTCCGTCGAATGGGATGAAAAACTGTCGCCGTTTGAAAGTGTGGCCCGTATTACCGTGCCGCCTCAGGACTTCGACAGCCGCGAACAGAATCTCTTCTGCGACAATTTGTCCTTCAACCCCTGGCATGCACTTGCAGCGCACCGCCCTATTGGCGGCATCAACCGTTTGCGCAAGTCGGTATATGAAGCGGTGAGCGCCTATCGCCATCAGCGCAACGCTGCGCCGGCCGCTGCAGGCCCCGAGAACAGCGCGTCTCAGGTCGATGAAGAAGAAACGGGCACGGAACTTTCGCAGTAGAAAGTTGTAATGGCGAGACGTACAAAGTTCTCGCCAGGACACGCCGCACCGGCAATAAAAACTTTTTTCACCAACCTGTGACTTATGGGTGCGCTGAGTTCATCAACAGTAACGAAAGGCCAAGTCGATAATGGACTGGCCGCAATTAACTGTTGGGATCAACTCGGAGAAACCGACCCCATGAACACACCGCTGCGTTTCAACGAAGCCCTGCTGATTGCCGATCGTGCCTTCCGCCCGTTCCAGTGCGTGGCCTGGGCTCCGCAGGATGGCACCGGCGTCGTCAGCATCAGCGTCATCGACCGCACCAGCACTCGCCTGCTTGGCCGCCAGCTTTCCAGCGCGACCTACAGCGACCCGCAGCAGCTAGAAGATGCCCTGCAGCGCTCTCGTGACGAGCTGCGCAGCCAGGGTTTCGACCTGGCGCCGTGGAGCATGCCGGAGTAAGTCGTCCGCGCTCGGGGCGCCCTGGCGCCCCTGCCTGGATTGAGCATCTTGCGCGCAGCCACCGGCGCTTGCAGACTGGACGAATCGATCCTCTGCCGAGCCCATCGCCATGCTTGAGCTGCGCCCCAACTGCGAACGCTGCGACTGCGATCTACCCGCCGCCAGTGTCGACGCCCTGATCTGCTCCTTCGAATGCACCTTCTGCCGCACGTGCGCCGAGCAGGCACTGGCGCTGCGTTGCCCCAACTGCGGCGGCGAGCTGGTCAGGCGACCGATTCGTCCCGCCGAGAAGCTCGAGCGCTTCCCCGCGTCCACCCAGCGCGTTCACAAGGCCTGAAACGACGAAGGGGCGACCTCTGGTCGCCCCTTCGTCACGCCTGACGCGGACTCAGTAGTACGCGTTCTCGCGATTGCTGTGGTCGGTCACGTCGCGCACGCCCTTGAGTTCGGGAATGCGTTCCAGCAAGGTTTTCTCGATGCCTTCCTTGAGGGTGTAGTCGGCCTGACCACAGCCCTGGCAACCACCACCGAACTGCAGCACCGCAATGCCTTCGTCGACCACGTCGACCAGGCTTACCTGACCGCCATGGCTGGCCAGCCCCGGGTTGATCTCGGTCTGCAGGTAGTAGTTGATGCGTTCGTTGAGCGGGCTGTCCTCATTGACCATCGGCACCTTGGCGTTCGGCGCCTTGATGGTCAGCTGGCCGCCCATGCGGTCGGTGGCATAATCCACAACCGCGTCCTCCAGGAACGGCTCACTGACGCCATCGATCCAGGCGGTGAAACTGGCCAGGCCAACGGCGTTGTCTTCCGGCTTCTGCTCACCCGGCTTGCAGTAGGCAATGCAGGTTTCCGCGTAAGGCGTACCCGGCTGGGTGATGAAGATACGAATGCCGATACCCGGAGTGTCCTGCTTGCTCAGCAGCTCGGCCAGGTAGTCATGCGCGGCATCGGTAATGGTAATAGTGCTCATGGCAACTCCTCACGGTCATGAAGCGAAGTGTACGCCAACTGACGCCCTGAATATAGTCCTACTAATTTACTCAGGATAGAGACTCCCCCCTCGCCCGCCCGCATCCCAGCGAGCGGCTAGAGGTCGGCAGGGCGTCAGAGGTTCTCGTAGCGATTCATGTCGAGCACCCCCGCCTCCAGGGGCTGGGTTGCACGGATGTGCTCGCTCAGGTCATGGAAGTAGCGCCAGAACTCGGGGTGACTGCGGCGTATGCCCCAGCGCTCGACGATGCGGCCGAACGACGCCTGGTCGGCCACGCTCTCCATCTGCCTGACGAACTCATCGATCTCGCTGGCTGGCAGCCTGAACAGGAAGTTCGGGTAGCTGCTCAGCACCTCCGGGTAGATGGTCAGGGTGTCCAGGCGCGGCTGATAACGCAGCTCCTCGCCCAGCATGAAGGCCACGTTGCTGTGCGCGCGATTGCGCAGCACGCTGTAGATCTCGCGCGAGCCATCGTCGAGCTCCACGCGCAGCATCGTCGCCTCGGGCAGCTGGTCGATGACCTTCAAACCACCCGCCGGGCGACTGGTCAGGCGCGCCAGCGTCTGCTCGACGTGCTGCAGATCTTTCGACAGGCCTTCGCGGTAGCAGCGCGCGCCCTTGCAGCGATTGATCGGGTCGGGCCGCGCATTGAGCGTGGCGTAACGCGCCAGCAGCTGTTCGGCGAACTGCTGCTTGGGGTCCCGCCCGGCCAGGTTCAGCGCACTCGGGCTGCGGTGATCGACCGTGGTGTAGTCCAGCAGCATCTTCAGCTTGCCGCTGTTCTGGTACCAGTCGTCCAGGTAGTCCTCGCGTGAATCCGCCGGCAGCAGGCGCAGGAAGTTCACCTCAGCGCCATTGCGAATCAGGTCGAAGTACAGGCGTGTCTGCGCCTGGTGCGAGACATTGCCGAACACGTCGAAATTGACCACCAGCTGGTAATAGGTGCGTTCCAGCAGCGGGTAGTCCATCCACCAGAGGGTCTGTGGAATTTCGCCGAGCAGGCCTTTGCGGACCGAAGCGCTGTCATGCTGACGGAAGATCGACAGCAGTGCATTGTCATTGCCGCTCCAGATGTGCGCCCAGTCCGCTGGCGGCGCATCGGCGTAGGCGTCCTGGCGCAGGTCTTCGTACTCGTTGCGCTTGTCGCGGTAGTTGCGCCACAGCCCGAGCAGATCGCCGATGTCGTCGAACTGGCCCGGCATCGCCAGCAGTGGCGTGGCCTCGCGCCGGTACTCGGCATCGGTGACATAAAGATCATGCTCGGGGTCCTGGAACAGCGCCCAGAAGTTGTCGCGAATCACGTCGGTGGCGATCTGCCCACGGCACACCGGGCCACGGATGAAGGTGCGCACGAAATACTCGGCGTTATCCAGCATGAACTGATAGCGCGCCCGTGCCGGAATCGCGGCGAAGGTCTCGAAGGGATTGGCACGCCGCTGCGCGCCATAGCCGGGCACTGCGTCGAGCGTCCAGTCGTCAGCGAAGAACAGCGCCTTGACCCGCGCCAGCTTCTCCTCGCCCAGCGGATAGGTGATGTGGGTCTTGTGCACGATCACGCCCTGGATCGGCCACAGGCGGTAGTAGAACTCGGTACCGGGATCGTCATTGGGGCGCCGCGTGGCGATCGGGTCGATGGCCTGACCACTGGGCGTTCGCGAGCGCACCATCTGGAAGAAATGCCCCGGCTCGCCGCCGTCGAAGTGCAGATGGGCCAGGAACAGGTGCTCGTACAACCAGCGCGAGACCAGGTTCTGCCGGGCGCCCGGTGCGTTCAGGAACGCCTCCCAGGTCTCGACCTGACGCAGCTCCTCGGCCCTGGGCTGCACGGCCCGCTCGGAAACCTGCGCGCCCTGCTCCAGCCACTGCTCCAGCGTCGCGTACTCGGCGTCTTCCAGCCCGGTCACCGCGAATGGCATGCCGCCGTGAGGATTCTTCTGTGCGTAGTCCGCGAACTCGCCCGGTGTCGGGCAGGTGTTGCTGCGCGTGATGGCGATATCCAGGTTGTCAGGCAGCTTGGCATTGGGCTCCAGCGGCTGGCTGCGACCGAGTTCGAGCATGCGTATGATCAGCGCCGCCTGACCGTTCTGCGCATCGAGCACCGAGTGGAAGTCACGCTTGCGCCAGGCTTCCTCGCCCTGGGCATCCAGGTACAGCCGCGTGGTCGCCTGCGCCTTGGTACGCGTGCCGTCGTACACCAGTTGCTTGCTGGCACCGCGCAGGATGCCCTCGCCACTGCCGAGGTTGAGCTGGCAGGGGGCGTCGTAGCAGGTATGGCAGGCCACGCATTTGTGGGTGAGAATCGGCTCGACGTCATCGCTGTAGGAGATCGGCTCAGCGCGGGCCAGGCCGCCGGCTGCAAGTGACAGGAACAACAGAACAGCGGGCTTGAGCATGACAGCATCCTTGATGGCGGTGACGCGATTCTAACGACAGCTCGCCACCGGCAACATGAATGAAATTCATGGACATGGCGCCGGCGCTCCAGAACCCTGCAGCTTTGCTATCATCGCGCACCTTTGTTTCCGCTTTGCTCAGGTAGTTACCCATGTCCGATCGCAGCGCCCGCCTACAAGCCCTCCAGCAAGCACTGAAGGAGCGCATCCTGATCCTCGATGGTGGCATGGGCACCATGATCCAGAGCTACAAGCTGGAAGAAGCCGATTACCGTGGCGAGCGCTTCGCCGACTGGCCGAGCGACGTCAAGGGCAACAACGACCTGCTGCTGCTGACCCAGCCGAAGGTCATCGCCGAGATCGAGAAGGCCTACCTGGATGCCGGCGCCGATATCCTGGAAACCAACACCTTCAACGCCACCCAGGTGTCGCAGGCCGACTACGGCATGGAGTCGCTGGTCTACGAGCTGAACGTGGCCGGCGCCCGCGTGGCCCGTGAGGTCTGCGATGCCAAGACCCTGGAAACGCCGGATCGCCCGCGCTTCGTGGCCGGCGTGCTCGGCCCGACCAGCCGCACCTGCTCGATCTCCCCGGACGTCAATGACCCCGGCTACCGCAACGTCACCTTCGACGAGCTGGTGGACAACTACACCGAAGCCACGCGCGGCCTGATCGAGGGCGGCGCCGACCTGATCCTGATCGAGACCATCTTCGACACCCTGAACGCCAAGGCGGCGATCTTCGCCGTGCAGCAGGTGTTCGAGGAAGATGGCGTCGAACTGCCGATCATGATCTCCGGCACCATCACCGACGCGTCCGGCCGGACCCTGTCCGGGCAGACCACCGAAGCCTTCTGGAACTCGGTGCGCCACGCCAAGCCGATCTCCGTCGGCCTGAACTGCGCCCTCGGTGCCAAGGAGCTGCGGCCGTACTTGGCCGAACTGGCCGCCAAGGCCGACACCCAGGTTTCCGCTCACCCCAACGCCGGCCTGCCCAATGCCTTCGGTGAGTACGACGAGACCCCGGAGCAGATGGCAGCGGTGGTCGAGGAGTTCGCCGCCAGCGGCCTGCTCAACATCATCGGCGGCTGCTGCGGCACCACCCCGCCGCACATCAAGGCGATCGCCGAGGCGGTGGCCAAGCATGCCCCGCGCGTCATCCCGGAGATTCCCAAGGCCTGCCGCCTGTCCGGCCTGGAGCCCTTCACCATCGATCGCAGCTCGCTGTTCGTCAACGTCGGCGAGCGTACCAACATCACCGGTTCGGCCAAGTTCGCCCGGCTGATCCGCGAGGAGAACTACACCGAAGCCCTGGAGGTCGCCCTGCAGCAGGTGGAAGCCGGCGCCCAGGTGATCGACATCAACATGGACGAAGGGATGCTCGATTCCCAGGCAGCCATGGTCCGTTTCCTCAACCTGATCGCCGGTGAGCCGGACATCTCGCGCGTACCGATCATGATCGACTCCTCCAAGTGGGAAGTGATCGAAGCGGGCCTCAAGTGCATCCAGGGCAAGGGCATCGTCAACTCCATCTCCATGAAGGAAGGTGTCGAGGCGTTCAAGCACCACGCCCGCCTGTGCAAGCGCTACGGCGCCGCCGTGGTGGTCATGGCCTTCGACGAGGTCGGCCAGGCCGATACCGCTGCGCGCAAGAAGGAAATCTGCCAGCGCAGCTACGACATCCTGGTCAATGAAGTGGGCTTTCCGCCGGAAGACATCATCTTCGACCCGAACATATTCGCCGTCGCCACCGGCATCGAGGAGCACAACAACTACGCGGTGGACTTCATCGAGGCCTGCGCCTATATCCGTGACGAGCTGCCCTACGCGCTCAGCTCCGGCGGTGTGTCCAACGTGTCGTTCTCCTTCCGCGGCAACAACCCGGTGCGCGAAGCGATCCACTCGGTGTTCCTCTACTACGCGATCCAGAACGGCCTGACCATGGGCATCGTCAACGCCGGCCAGCTGGAAATCTACGACGAGATTCCGAAAGAGCTGCGTGACGCGGTCGAGGACGTGGTGCTCAACCGCAACGACGGCGCCACCGAGGCGCTGCTGGCCATCGCCGACAAGTTCAAGGGCGACGGAGCGGCCAAGGAAGTGGAGAACGAGGAATGGCGCTCGCTGCCGGTCGGCAAGCGCCTGGAGCACGCGCTGGTCAAGGGCATCACGGCCTTCATCGTCGAGGACACCGAGGAATGCCGCCAGCAGTGCGCGCGCCCCATCGAGGTCATCGAGGGCCCGCTGATGAGCGGCATGAACGTGGTCGGCGACCTGTTCGGCTCGGGCAAGATGTTCCTGCCGCAGGTGGTCAAGTCCGCCCGCGTGATGAAGCAGGCGGTGGCGCACCTGATCCCCTTCATCGAAGCGGAAAAAGGCGACAAGCCGGAGGCCAAGGGCAAGATCCTCATGGCCACGGTCAAGGGCGACGTGCACGACATCGGCAAGAACATCGTCGGCGTGGTACTCGGCTGCAACGGCTACGACATCGTCGACCTCGGCGTGATGGTGCCGGCGGAGAAGATCCTGCAGACCGCCAGGGATGAGAAGTGCGACATCATCGGCCTCTCCGGCCTGATCACCCCGTCGCTCGACGAGATGGTGCACGTGGCCAAGGAGATGCAGCGTCAGGGCTTCAACCTGCCGCTGATGATCGGCGGCGCCACCACCTCCAAGGCGCACACCGCGGTGAAGATCGACCCGCAGTACAGCAACGACGCCGTGGTCTATGTCACCGACGCCTCGCGTGCCGTGGGCGTGGCGACCCAGTTGCTGTCGAAGGAGCTGAAGAGCGACTTCGTGCAGAAGACCCGCGACGAATACGTGGTGGTGCGTGAGCGCACCTCGGCCCGCGCCTCGCGCACCGAGCGCCTGGGCTATGCCGACGCCATCGCCAACAAGCCGGCCTTCGACTGGGCCAGCTACGTAGCACCGAAGCCAGGCTTCACCGGTGCCCGCGTGCTGGACGACATCGATCTGGCGACCCTGGTCGAGTACATCGACTGGACGCCGTTCTTCATCTCCTGGGACCTGGCCGGCAAGTACCCGCGCATTCTCACCGACGAGGTCGTCGGCGAAGCGGCCACCAGCCTGTTCAACGACGCCCAGGCGCTGCTGAAGAAGCTGATCGACGAGAAACTGATCAAGGCTCGCGCTGTGTTCGGTTTCTGGCCGGCCAACCAGGTCGCCCACGACGACATCGAGGTCTACGGCGACGGCGGCGAGAAACTGGCCACCCTGCATCACCTGCGCCAGCAGACCATCAAGCCGGACGGCAAGCCGAACCTGTCCCTGGCCGACTTCGTCGCGCCGAAGGAAAGTGGCAAGACCGATTATGTCGGCGGCTTCATCACCACCGCCGGCATCGGCGCCGAGGAAGTGGCCAAGGCCTACGAGGCCAAGGGCGACGACTACAACTCGATCATGGTCAAGGCGCTGGCCGACCGTCTGGCCGAAGCCTGCGCCGAGTGGCTGCACGAACGTGTGCGCAAGGAGTACTGGGGCTACGCCGCAGGCGAGCAACTGGACAACGAAGCGCTGATTCGCGAGCAGTACAACGGCATCCGCCCGGCGCCCGGCTACCCGGCGTGCCCGGATCACACCGAGAAAGCCACGCTGTTCAAGCTGCTCGACCCCGAGGCCGACTACCACAAGGCCGGCCGTAGCGGTGTGTTCCTCACCGAGCACTACGCCATGTTCCCGGCGGCGGCGGTATCCGGCTGGTACTTCGCGCATCCCGAGGCGCAGTACTTCGCCGTCGGCAAGGTGGACAAGGACCAGATCGAGCAGTACAGCAAGCGCAAGGGGCAGGACATCGGCGTCAGCGAACGCTGGCTGATGCCCAATCTCGGCTACGACGACTGAGCTGACACCTGAACCTCCCGAGCCCGTGCGGCGATAGCCGCCGGGCCTTTCCCTGCAAGGACGTATTCATGTACTACCGACTCTCCGCCCTCCTTCTGTTCACCCTGCTGACCGGCTGCGGCACCATCGCGTTCGACCCACCCGTGTTCGAGCTGGCGCCTTCCAAGATAGCCGACTTTCCCACGAGCGGAACGGTGACCATCGAGAACGCTCAACCTGCCACCGAGCCCGTGATACTCCATTCGCAAAGCGGTATTCGCCTGCAGTCGAACTATCACGAAGTCACCAAGACAATGGTCACTCAAGCCCGATTCGAGTTGGCGCGCCATGGCAAGGTGAGTGCTGGAAGCAACAAGACGATCGACTTGAAGGTCACTCACCTGGAAAGCCGTTACATCTTCTTCTACTGGAAAGGCACCATGACCTTCACCGTCAGCCTGGGTGACGGGCAGCGCTTCGACATCACCGTCAACCATGCCACCGGAGCCAGTGCGCAACAGGACCTCAGCGGCTCGATCGCCGATGGCGTTGTGGCGCTCTACCAGAATCAACAGGTGCTCGACTACCTGGCTCGCTGATTGTCATGCAGGCCGACCGCTGTCACAGCGGTTGTCCAGTGAGGCAAACGAGATGATAGAGCCCGCCATTCAGGGCTCTTTTCATGTTTGTAGCCACGACACAGCGTGCCCTGTCGATCGACGGTGAGTTGTTCTACCTTCGATAATCCGGCCGGCTACCTGATTTTCCGCAATGGGCAGCAGGGCGAGCGGGCTGAACACGGTGCGCTCAGGAAGCGAGGGCTGGCCCTGTTTGCCAGGGCTCAGGGCTTAAACGCCTTCGCGGCGCTGGCGCTTGATGGTGATGCTGTATTCGAGCTGTGGCTTGCGCGTCACGCTGACGGCCTTGCGGCTCACGGTGTCGATGGTGATGTTCCAGAAGCCGCTGGAAGGCACGCTGATCTTCGCCGGAAACTTGATGAAGGCGCCGCCGTGATAGCTATGCCGGCCACGGTTCTTGAAGGCGCGGAAGTTGGCGTCGTTCATCAGGCGAATGTTGCAGGGTTGCGAACACTGGATGACCACCAGATCGCCCTCTTCCAGTTGCTCGCGTTGATGGATGAATTTCATCGTGATCGGACTCGGTGGTGAAACGGGGGCGCAATAGTGCCGCAAGCCGCGCCTGATCGCCAGCAGCGCCGACGATTCGCTTGCACCCGGGGCCCGCACTACCTAGGATGCCCGCCCATCACAGTAGCGCGTCGCTCCCATGAAAGCCCTGCTCGATCGCGTGCCCACGCTGATTGCCTGGATCCAGCGTTATCCCGGCCTCGTCGCCCTGTTCGGTTTCTGCTCCGGCGTGGCCAGCTTCGTGCTGGTCGACCGCCAGGCCCATCTGGCCAAGGTCCTCGGTGTCGTGCTGCTGGTCAGTTGGTTGTGGCTGATGATGGAGAGCCTGCTGCGTGAACGCATCGCCCGGCGTTTCGGCTTCGAGCTGCCCCTGCCGCTGCTGCGCTACGCGACGCAGATGATCCACCAGGAGAGCCTGTTCTTCGTCCTGCCGTTCTTCTTCATCACCACCACCTGGAACAGCGGGCAACTGCTGTTCAGCGGCCTGCTCGGCGTCGCGGCGCTGGCGTCGATCACCGACCCCATCTACTACCGCTGGCTGGCGCCACAGCGCTGGCTGCTGCTGATGTTGCACAGCCTGGCGCTGTTCGCGGTCATGCTCACGGCGCTGCCGATCATCTTTCACCTCAGCACGCCGGAGAGCTACCGCATCGCCCTGCTGGTCGCCACGGTGCTGGCACTGCCCAGCCTGCCGGGGCTGATCGGTTTCGCCGGCTGGCGGCGCATCGTCCTGCTGGCCGCGCTGCCGCTGGTGATGGCCGGCGCGGGCTGGATGGCGCGGGTGTGGGTGCCGCCCGCCACCCTGTGGCTGACCGAAGTGGCGATCAGCGACCGTTTCGACGGCACGCAGCGCACCCCGGGCGAGAGCCTGCAACGCATCACCGCCGAGCAGCTGCGCGCCAACGGCATCTATGCCTACACCTCGATCAACGCGCCTCGCGGACTGAACGAACGCATCTATCACGTCTGGCAGCACGATGGCCGCGAAGTCGAGCGCATCGCCCTGGATATCCACGGCGGCCGCAAGGAGGGTTATCGCGCCTGGACGCACAAGCTCAACTTCCCCGGCGCGCCCGAAGGTCGCTGGCAGGTGCGGGTCGTCACCGAGGCCGGGCAGATGATCGGCGTGCTGCGCTTCGAGGTGGTCGCGGCGGCGCCGCACTGAGGTCCGGCAGGTTGCCATGCAGCTGGCGCCAGGTCGACGGCGACTGCCCGAACTCGTTGCGAAAGGCCTTGGAGAAGGCAGCCAGATCGGCATAGCCGAGTACGTCGGCGAGCAGGGTCAGGGGCATGTTCGATGCCTGTACGTGCCAGCTCGCGGTATCCATCTTCACCCGGTGCACCAGCTGCTTGAAGTGCAACCCCTCCGCCTGCAGCCGGCGCTGCAAAGTGCGTGGATGCAGGCATAACAGCTGCGCGATGTGGCCGAGCGAATGCTGACGCATGCCGAGGGTTTGCGTGATCAGGCTGCGCACCTGCAGTTCGAGGCTGTCCTGCAGGCCGTCGAGCAGCGTACGCAGGTAGTCGTCGAGATGCTCATCGCGCCTGGCCATGGCCAGCACCGGACGCTGCAGCACGCTGGCGGCGTAGATCAGGCAGTCGTGCTCCTGGTCGAACAGCACCTCGCAGCCCAGGTGCCGCCGGTAGCAGGCGAGCGACGCGACGGGGCTGTGGCTGAACGCGATCCGCAACGGATGCAGGTTGGCCCCGCCCATGGCGCGCACCATGCGGGCACAGGCGGCGATGGCCATTTCCCGGTACTGCTGACCGCCCTCCTCGGCGAAGAAATGTTCGATACGGCGCACCTCAACCTGGTCGCCGATGGCCGACAGGCGCCAGTGCTCGGCCTTGTTGTGCAAGGCCAGGTAGCGCTGCGCAGCAGAAAAGGCACCGTGCAGGTCGGCCTCACGCGCCAGCAGGCGACCGAGTGGCCCGAGCATCTGCAGCCCCTGGTGGCCAGCCACGCGCAGGCCGAGGTCGGGACAGGCGAGCTGCCGCGCCGCTTCGCAGAGCAGGCGGATCACCTGCTCGATACGGATCAGCCGGTCGCCGTCGGCCAGCGCCGTGCGGTTCAGCCCAACCGCCGCCAGCAGGTCATCCAGGTTGCCGCCCAGTGCCGTCACCTCGGCCGGCAATCCGGTCAATGCGGCGCTGCGTACCTCGTAGCGAATGCTCATGGCCACTCCGTGAAGGGCTTGCCCGACGAAGATGCGGTGTTTGTCGTGTCATGACAAGTCGCACGCTCGCCAGCGGCTTAGTCTCACCCCACAACAACAAAAATCCGAGGTGATCCGTGGCTCAGTACGACCTGATTGTGCAAAGCGGCCGCTACTTCGACGGTAGCGCAGCCCCCTCCTCCATCCGCAGCCTGGCCATCAAGGATGGTCGGGTCGCCCTGATCAGCGCCGAGCCGCTGGACGAGCACCTGGCCGAGCGCGTCATCGACGCCCGTGGCAAGTGGATCACCCCCGGCTTCCTCGACACCCACACCCATTACGATGCCGAGCTGATCGTCGCCCCCGGCCTGTCGGAGTCGGTGCGTCACGGGGTGACCACGGTACTGGTCGGTAGCTGCTCGCTGAGCATGGTCTGCAGCCAGGCCGAGGATGCATCCGACATCTTCACCCGCGTAGAAACCGTACCGCGCGAGAAGGTGCTGCCGATCCTGCAGACACGCAAGACCTGGAGCGGCCCGCGGCAGTGGCGCGAGTTCATCGACCAGCACCCCCTGGGGCCGAACCTGATCAGTTTCCTTGGCCACAGCGACCTGCGCGTGGCGGTGATGGGCCTGCACCGCGCCACCGATCGTCAGGTCGTACCCAGCGCAGCGGAACAGCAGCGCATGGAAGCCGTACTCGAAGAGGCGCTGGATTGCGGCTTTCTCGGGCTGTCCACCATGTGTCTGAAATGGGACAAGATCGACGGCGACCGCGAATGGTCGAAAAGCCTGCCCAGCACCTATGCACGCTGGCGCGAGATACGCCGCCTGAACCGCCTGCTGCGCCAGCGCGGCCGGGTGCACCAGGGCGCGCCCAACGCCGCCAATCCGTTGCAGATCACCCAGTACCTCGGCGAGGCCATCGGCCTGTTGCGCAAGCCGCTGAAGACCACGCTGATTTCCCTGCTCGACCTCAAGGGCAACCGCAGCCTGGCGCTGCTTGCCCGTGTTTCCGCCTGGCTGACCAATCGCCTGGGCGGCGACTTCCGCTGGCAACTGCTGCCCACGCCCTTCGCCATCTACGCCGACGGCATGGATATCGTGCTGTTCGAGGAATTCGGCGCGGGCGAGATGGCCCTGGACGTCAAGGACCAGCTGGAGCGCAACAAGCTGCTGCAGGACGAGCAGTACCGCCGCACCTTCCGCAAGTACTACGCCGACAAACTGTCGCCACGGGTCTGGCAGCGCGACTTCGGCGACGCGGTGATCCTCGGCTGCCCGGACACCTCGCTGGTGGGCAGGAACTTCGCCGACGTGGCCCGCGAACGCGGCCTGCATGTCGTCGACCTGTTTCTCGACATGGTGGTGCAGCACGGCCGCCAGCTGCGCTGGTTCACCGTGATCGGCAATCACCGCCGCGACAAGCTGCGCGAGATGGTGCGCAACCCCAACACCCTGATCACCTTCTCCGACGCCGGGGCGCACATTCGCAACATGGCCTTCTACAACCTGCCGCTGCGTTTTCTCAAGCTGGTCAAGGACAGCCATGACGAGGGCCAGCCGGTGATGAGCCTGGAACAGGCGGTCCATCGCCTGACCGGCGAACAGGCCGACTGGCTCGGTATCGACGCCGGCTACATCCGTCTGGGTGACCGCGCCGACCTGGTGCTGCTCGACCCCGAGGGCCTGCGGCAGAACCTGGAGCAGGAGAACTGGGACGAGATGCAGGGCTTCGGCATCCCGCGCATGGTCTGCCGCAATCCCGGCTGCGTCAGCCATGTGCTGATCAATGGCCGCCTGGCCGTGGACGACGAACGCATCGCCACCGAGCTGGGCCACGCGCGGGGCTACGGCCAGTTCCTCGCGGCGCGCTGAAACGCCCTACGCACGGGCGCGCGGCGGTGGTAGCATGCGCGCCCCATGCAGCTCACCGAACTTTCTCGCCGTCTCGCCGACCTTGGCGCCAAACCCCAGCATATCGGGCGCATCACCCGTGCCTGGCTGCAGGGCAAGCCGCTGGATGCCGGGACCAAGCACCAGAAGACCGAGAACTTCCTGCCGCTGACGGTGCGCGAAGGCTTGCCGGCAATCGCCGCCAGCCTCGAGCAACTGGCCAGGGTCAGCACCGAGCACCCCGGTGCCGACGGTTCGTCACGCCTGCTGGTAGAGCTGGCCGACCGGCAGATGGTCGAGAGCGTGCTGCTGCCACGTGACGGCCTGTGCATCTCCAGCCAGGTGGGCTGCGCCGTGGGTTGCACCTTCTGCATGACTGGCAAGAGCGGCCTGCTGCGTCAGCTCAGCAGTGCCGAAATGGTCGCCCAGGTGGTGCTGGGCCGGCGCCGCCGCGCCGTGAAGAAAGTCGTGTTCATGGGCATGGGCGAGCCCGCGCACAACCTCGACAACGTGCTCGAAGCCATCGACCTGCTCGGCACCGAAGGAGGAATCGGCCACCGCAACCTGGTGTTCTCCACCGTCGGTGACCCACGTGTGTTCGAGCGTCTGCCGCAGCAACGCGTGCGCCCTGCCCTGGCGCTGTCGCTGCACACCACCGATGCCGAGCTGCGCCAGCGCCTGCTGCCGAGAGCCCCGCGCATCGACCCCGAACGGCTGATGGAGCTGGGCGAGGCCTACGCCCGCGCCATCGATTATCCGATCCAGTACCAGTGGACGCTGCTCAGGGGGATCAACGACAGCCAGGCGGAGCTGGACAACATCCTGCGTCTGTTCAAGGGCAAGTTCGCGGTGCTCAACCTGATCCCGTACAACAGCCTGGAAGCCGACGAGTACCAGCGCCCCGATAGTGAGCGCATCGTCGAGATCGTCCGCTACCTGCACAGCCGGGGCGTGCTGACCAAGGTGCGCAACTCGGCCGGCCAGGATGTCGACGGCGGCTGTGGCCAGCTGCGTGCCCGCGCCGTGGACGTGGTCAACACCAGTCGCCTGCACAGAAGTCGCGCCTGACGCTCAAGAATGGCATCCGCCAGCCGATAGCCCCTCTACAGAGAGACCACACGTCCAGTCGGTGAATTACCGGCACTGTAATAGGTTTGCCACAAGCCGCATTGCATGGATGCAGCCCCGTCGTTTTGGCGCTCAGGAGCCCATTCATGAAGATTGCCCACAAGGTCGGTATCGCTGCCGCTACCGTGCTGTTCCTTACTACCAGCCTGCTGTCGCTGTCCCAGGTCAGCCAGGTGCGCGACACCCTGCGCAGTCAGGTCGAATCCAGTATCAGCGAGTCGAGCAACGCGCTCGCCAGGCAGATCGAGAACTGGCTCAACGCCAAGTTGCGCCTGATCGACCTGATGGCACAGACCATCGACAGCAGCTACAGCCCGGAAGAAAACCAGCGGGTATTCGATGCCCCGCTGCTGAAGAACGAGTTCATTCTGGTGTTCGGCGCACTGGAAGCGGACGGCAAGCCGATCAAGAACAGTGACGAGTGGAAGCCCAGCGCCGACTGGGATGGCCGCAAACGCCCGTGGTACGCCACCGGCAAGGCCGGCAGCCAGGCCGTGCTGACCGAACCCTACGTCGACTCCACCACCAACGAGATTCTCATCTCCGCCGTCGCCCGGATCAGCGACGCGGGCAAGTTCCTCGGCGTATTCGGCGGCGACATCCGCCTGCAGTCGGTCGCCGACGCGGTCAATACCCTGGACTTCAACGGCGCCGGCTACGCCTTCCTGCTCAGCCGCTCGGGCAACATCATTTCCCACCCGGACGCCAGCTACAACGGCAAGGCCTACAGCGAGCTGTTCGATGGCCAGAGCCCGGCCCTGGGCAAGGAACTGCACGAGGTGGATGCCGACGGCAAGAGCCTGCTGGTGTCCTTCACTCCCCTGCCCAACCTGCGTGGCATGGACTGGTACATCGGCGTGGTGCTCGACGAGAGCGTGGTGATGGCCGAGGCCGATCGCCTGACCTGGCTGGCCGTGGGCGGCACCGTGGTAGGCGTGGCCATCAGCCTGGTGGTGCTCGGCCTGCTGATGAATAGCCTGCTCAAGCCGCTCGGCCTGCTCAGCACCTCGCTGCGCGAGATCAACAGCGGCGAAGGCGACCTGACCCGGCGCCTGGCGATCACCAGCAATGACGAGATCGGCGAGCTGTCGCTGGAGTTCAACCGTTTCCTGCAAACCCTGCAGACGCTGATCGGCGACGTGATGGGCAGCTCGCACCAGGTGCGCGAGAGCACCGCGCTGACATCGCAGGAGTCGGAACAGGCCGCCCGCCGCCTGCAGGAGCAGCTGCAGGAACTCGACCAGCTGGCCACCGCCATGCAGGAGATGGCCTCCACCGCCGAAGAAGTGGCGCGCAACGCCCAGGCAGCAGCCCAGGCGGCCGTCGCGGCCAACGAGGAGACCGAAAGCGGCGTGCGCGTGGTCTCGCAGTCGAGTTCGGCGATTCGCCACCTGGCCGACGAGATGGACCAGACCAGCCACGCGATCAACGAACTGGCCAAGCTCAGCCACAACATCGAGTCGATCCTGCAGGTGATCACCAGCATCGCCGAGCAGACCAACCTGCTGGCCCTCAACGCCGCCATCGAGGCCGCGCGTGCCGGCGAGTCCGGACGCGGCTTCGCCGTGGTCGCCGACGAGGTTCGCTCGCTGGCTTCGCGCACGCAGCAGGCGACCCAGGAAATCCGCCAGATGATCGACCAGCTGCAGGGCGGCGTACGCCAGGCGGAGAGCCGCATGCAGCAGAGCCGTGATACGGCCAGCAAGACCGCCGAAGAAGCCGGCGCGGCCAACGACATGCTCGGCCGCATCCGCGAGGCGATCACCCGCATCAACGACATGAACCTGCAGATCGCCACGGCGGCCGAGGAACAGAGCGCGACCACCGAGGAAATCAACCGCAACACCACCAACATCCGCGACATCAGTCATGAGCTGGCAGGCGGCGCCGAGCAACAGGTGCGCCAGTGCGCCTCGATGGTGGAACAGGTTGGCCAGCAGGACAGTCTGCTGGGGCGCTTCAAGGTCTGACGTCTGGACAGGCAGCGCCCGGCTGCCAGCGAAGCACAGGAAAACGCCGCGATCCCGCAGAGGCTCGCGGCGTTTGTGCTATTCAGGGCGGGTGGTGATCAGACGCCGCTCTTGACCTTGCTCCAGATACGCGTGCGCACCCGGTCGATCTTCAGCGGCATGGCCTCCAGCGTGTACAGCTTGTCCATCACCGACTCCGGCGGGTACACGGTCGGGTCGGCCTTCAGGGCGGGCTGGACCAGCGCATCGGCCTTGGCGTTGCCATTGGCATACTTCACGTGGTTGCTGATGGCCGCCATCACTTCCGGCTGCAGCAGGTAGTTCATGAAGGCGTAGGCGCCCTCTTCGTTGCTGGCGTCGACCGGCATCGCCACCATGTCGAACCAGATCGGCGCGCCCTCCCTGGGGATCTCATAGCGGATCTTCACCCCGTTGCCTGCCTCGGCGGCTCGCGCGCCGGCCTGCATGATGTCGCCGGAGAAACCCACGGCCATGCAGATCTCGCCATTGGCCAGGTCGCCGACGTACTTGGACGAGTGGAAATAACGCACGTTTTTGCGCATCTCCATCAGCAGTGCCTCGGCACGCTTGTAGTCGTCAGGGTTCTTGCTGTGATGGGGCAGGCCCAGGTGATGCAGGGCAATGGGCAGCATCTCCGGACCGTTGTCCAGAATCGCCACGCCACACTGGCTGAGCCTGGCCAGCTTGCTCGGGTCGAACAACACGTCCCAGCTGTCCATCGCCGCATCGTCGCCCAGCACCTCACGCACCTTGTCGACGTTGTAGCCGATGCCGGTGCTGCCCCACAGATAGGGGAAGCCATGCGCGTTGCCGGGGTCGTTCACCTCCAGCGCCTTCATCAGCACCGGGTTGAGGTTGCTCCAGTTGGGCAGCTTGCTGCGGTCCAGCTTCTTCAGCGCACCGCCCTGAATCTGCCGGGCCATGAAGTGGTTGGAGGGAAACACCACGTCATAGCCTGAACGCCCGGCCATCAGCTTGGCGTCCAGCGTCTCGTTGCTGTCGTAGACATCGTAGTGCGTCGCCAGGCCGCTGCTCTGCTCGAACTGTTTGAGCGTGTCCGGGGCGATGTAGTCGGTCCAGTTGTAGATGCGCACGCTGTCGGCGGCGTGGGCGGTGCCGGCCAGCAACAGGCACGGTAGAAGTTTCTTCAGCATGGGTTACCTCGTGAGTTGTTGTTCTAGGCAGTCACTGAAAAAAGCGCCGGATCAGAAGATCAGCACATAGGTCTTGCGCAGCGTTTCTTGTATGTCCCAGATGCCCAGGGTGTTGGCCGGCAACATCAGTGCGTCACCTGCTGCGATCTCGATCGGTTCGCCGCCGTCCGGGGTGAAGGTGCAGCGCCCGGCGATGAAGTGGCAGAACTCCTGCTGCACGATCTGCCGGCGCCAACGCCCTGGCGTGCACTCCCAGACGCCAGTCTCGACGCCATCGCTGCGTTCGACGCTGGTGGTCGAGGCCACCGCCACCGGCTCGCTCAGCGGCACGGCCACCGGGTTGGACTCCTCCAGGACGATGTCCTGGGTATTGCGGAAATGGGTGATGTTCATGTGAGTTCCAGGTTGAAGTTCGGTGAGAGCCAGGCACTCGCTCAGCTCATCAGGCTTTCCATGCGCCCCGCCACGGCTTGCGCCAGGCGTCGTCGCCAGGCCGGGCTGCGCGGGTTGGCGAGCACCTCGTCCTCGTGGACGAAGCTGCGGATGATCGCGTTGTAGCCGAGCCAGCGGCATGGCTCGGACTCCCAGCGGCGCAGACGGGAAACCGGACTGTCAGCCAGCACCCAGGGCTGCTGCAGCAGTTCGCTGTCATGCCCGAGAATCAGGTCGGCCAGGGTTCGCCCGGCCAGGTTGGTGGCCCCCACGCCCTCGCCGCCGTAACCGCCGGCCAGGGCGATCCGGTTGCGCGCATCGCGCAACATGTGCGGCTGGAAGCGTCGCGCCATGCCGAGGTTGCCGCCCCATGAGTGGGTGAAGCGCACGTTGCGCAGTTGCGGGAAGATCTCCCCCATCAGGTAGCGACGCAGGTCCAGTTCGTCCCGGGTCAGGCTGAAGTCGCTGCGCAGGCGCCCGCCGAAGCGATAGCCGCCACGCGCGCCGAAGATCAGCCGATCATCCAGGCTGCGCTGGCCGTAGGTGACCTGCCGGCTGAACTCGCTGAACGCCTGGCCACGTTCCAGGCCGATCCCCGCCCATACATCCGCAGGCAGGGGCTCGGTGGCGACGATCAGGCTCTGCACCGGCAACTGGTGATTGCCCAGCGGCGGCAGGGTCGCGGCATAGCCCTCAATGGCCGGCACCACCCAATCGGCCGTGACGCGCCCTTGGGCAGTGCGCACCGCACCGGGCTGCCAGTCGATCACCGGGCTGCGTTCATACAACTCGACGCCCATGCCCTCGACGCAGCGGGCCAGCCCGCGCACCAGCCTGGCGGGCTGAATGGTCGCGCAGTGCGGGCTATACAGCGCACCGTAGGCATTGGCCATACGCAACTGCTCGCCCAGTTCGCTCGGTGCCAGCCAGCGATAGTCCTCCTCGCCCAGGCCCAGGGCGCGCAGCTCGGCGAGATACTCGCGCAAGCGCACCTCCTGCTCCGGGTAACGCGCGGCGCAATAGAGCACCCCGCCCTTGCGCAGGTCGCAGTCGATGCCCTCGCGCTCGACCACCGCCGCCACCTCATCGGGAATACCGTGCAGCAGGTCGAACGAGGCCTTGCGTTCGGCCGCGGGCAAGGCGGCCAGCATGCGATCCTCGCCGAGCAGATTGCCCATCAGCCAGCCACCGTTGCGCCCTGAAGCACCGAAGCCTGCGGTCTCGCCCTCCAGGATCACCACGCGCAGCTGTGGCGCCTGGCGCTTGAGGTAGTAGGCCGTCCACAGCCCGGTATAGCCCGCGCCGATGATCGCCACGTCCGCCTGCAGGTCCGCCTGCAAGGCGGCTCGGGCCTGCAGGGGCTCGTCGAGCTGATCCATCCACAGGCTGATGTTGCGCCAGGAATTCATCCTCGCCTCCGTCATCAATCGATGGCCCAAGGCTAGAGGCGTCGAACGGTCGCTGTCTTGCGTGCGTGCCCGCGAGGAAAATTGCCTACCTGCCCGATCCGGCCGGCTCGCCCACTCAGTCCGCACAAGGGCGTATCGCCTAGCGTGACCCAGGTCATGCTATCGCCCGGCCAGTATTGATCCTGCCACCTGAGCTGGGCACCCTATGCCCAGCCCGGATCTAAGGAAGGAAACCGCCATGCTGGATGCCAACCAGGCGCATATCACCCTCACCATTCCCGCCGTCGAAAGCGACCTGCAAGTGCTCTCGTTCACTGGCCGGGAAATGCTTAACAAGCCCTACCGCTTCGATATCGAGCTGGTCAGCCCGCGTGCCGACCTCGACCTCAACGAGCTGATCAACCAGACCGCCTACCTGGCCTTCGGCCCGAGCGACAAGGGTGTCCACGGCATCATTCATGGCATCACCCAGGGCGACTCCGGCAAGCGCCTGACGCGCTACCACATCGACCTGCGCCCCAGCCTGGCCTACCTGGGCCACAGCTTCGACCAGCGCATCTTCCAGCACCTGACCGCCCCGCAGATCATCGCCGCCGTACTCGAAGAACACGGCCTGCTGGACGGCACCGACTACCGCATGCAGTTCGGCCCCTACGTCTACCCCGAGCGCATCTACTGCACCCAGTACGACGAGAGCGACCTGCGTTTCATCCAGCGCCTGTGCGAGGAAGAAGGGATCAGCTTCCACTTCCAGCACAGCGAGGACGGCCATGTGCTGGTGTTTGGCGATGACGCCAGCGTCTTCCCCAAGCTCGATCCGCTGAACTACCAGCAGGACAGCGGCCTCTCCGCCGACAACGAAGTGGTCAGCGTCTTCGGCGTGCGCATGGAAACCCGCAGCACTCAGGCCACCTGGCGCGACTACGACTTCGAGCAGCCCAAACTGCAGATGGAGGCGGACTACAGCAGCGAGTTCACCCCGGCGCTGGAGGTATACGACTATCCCGGACGCTTCACCGATCGCACCCGCGGCAAGCACCTGGCCAAGCGCAGTCTGGAGCGCCTGCGCAGCGACTACGAGCTCGCCGAGGGCAAGAGCGACGCGTACCTGGCCAGCGGCCACTTCCTGGCGCTGGCCGGCCACCCGCGTGAGCAGTGGAACGACCTCTGGCTGCTGTGCGAAGTCATCCACGAGGGCAAGCAACCGCAGGTGCTGGAAGAGTCGGTCACCAGCCACACCCAGCCGGGTGACGGTTTCCAGCAGGGCTACCGCAACCGCTTCGTGGCCACGCCCTGGGACATTCCCTATCGCCCGCTGCTCGAACATCCCAAGCCCAAGGTCCTGGGCAGCCAGACCGCCGTCGTCACCGGCCCAGCCGGCGAAGAGATCCACTGCGACCAGTACGGGCGGGTGAAAGTGCAGTTCCACTGGGACCGCGACGGCATCGGCAATGACACCACCAGCTGCTGGCTGCGTGTGGCCTCCAACTGGGCCGGCGATGCCTACGGCGGCGTGGCCATCCCACGGGTGGGCATGGAAGTGCTGGTGACCTTCCTGGAGGGCGACCCCGACCAACCCCTGGTCACCGGTTGCCTCTACCACGCCGAGCATGTGGTGCCCTACGAGCTGCCCGCGAACAAGACCCGCAGCCTGTTCAAGACCCTGAGCAGCCCGGGTGGCGGCGGCTACAACGAATTCCGCATCGAAGACCGCAAGGGCGCCGAGCAGATCTACATCCACGCCGAGCGCGACTGGGACGAGAACGTCGAGCACGACCAGAAGATCCGCATCGGCAACGAACGCCACGACACCGTCGAAGCCAACAGCTACGCGGAAATGCAGGCCGAGGAACACCGCACCACCGACCTCGACCGCAAGATCGAAGTGCGCGCCAACGACCACCTCACCGTCGCCACCACCCAGCACAACAAGATTGGCACCGGCCTGTTCATCGAAGCGGGCAGCGAGATTCACTACAACGCCGGCAGCAAGGTGGTGATCGACGCCGGCATGGAACTCACCGCCGCCGGCGGCGGCAGCTTCGTCAAACTCGACCCCAGCGGCGTGACCATCAGCGGCGCGACGATCAAGATGAACTCCGGGGG
>NZ_SBHZ01000039.1 GCF_004521985.1 Ectopseudomonas khazarica | reverse complement strand
CCGAGCAGCAGGTTCAGTGCTTCGTCGAACGTGGTGGTGGTGCCGTCATGGCGGATCGCTTCGTACAGGGTGGTCTGCAGTTGCGGACCATCGAGCGTGTCGATGATTTCCAGGCGGAAGACCACGTGGCCATCGCCGTCCACACCCACCACATCGTCACCATCCATCTGCAGCACGATGGCGCCGCCATCGGTGGCTTCCAGGTTGGTGCTCAGCTCGCCGCCCGCCGGGATGCCGCTGAAGTACAGGCTGGTGCTGAGGCTGCCAGGACCGTCCTGACCATCATCGCCACTGGCGGTGAACAGGCCGACCAGGCCGCCACCGCCCAGCGCGGTGGTCGAGCGACCCAGGTAGCCGGCACCGTCATCGCCGTTGCCATCGGCCGTTTCGCCCGGGGCTGCACGATCCACGCCCACAGTTTCATCCAGTTCCATCGCCAGCCGATCAGCCGAGGCCCCTTGGGCCAGGCCAACGTTCTGGGTCGGGCCGTCGTCGTCGAAGGTCAGGATCGAGCCTTGTTCGTCAGCCAGTACCAGGGTTTCCGAGGCGGTGACCTGGTCGCCATCGCCATCGGTGCG
>NZ_SBHZ01000038.1 GCF_004521985.1 Ectopseudomonas khazarica | reverse complement strand
CGGCTCCACACGCCGGCGCCCAGGCCGAACTCGGTGTCGTTGGCGATGGCCAGCGCCTCGGCCTCGTCCTTGAAGGTGGTCACGCCGATCACCGGGCCGAAGATCTCCTCCTGGAACACGCGCATCTCGTTGCTGCCCTTGAGCAGCGTCGGCTGGATGTAATAGCCGCTGGCCAGGTCGCCCTCCAGGCGCTCGGCCGCCCCGCCGGTGAGCACCTGGGCGCCCTCCTGCTGGGCGATCTCCAGGTAGCTGAGGATCTTGTCGAACTGCTGCTGCGAAGCCTGGGCGCCGACCATGGTGTCGGTGTCCAGCGGGTTGCCGCGCTTGATCTGCTTGACCTTCTTCATCACCTCGGCCATGAACGGCTCGTAGATCGACTCCTGCACCAGCGCGCGCGACGGGCAGGTGCACACCTCGCCCTGATTGAAGAAGCCCAGCACCAGGCCCTCGGCGGCCTTCTCGATGAAGGCCGGCTCGGCGTTCATGATGTCGGCGAAGAAGATGTTCGGCGACTTGCCGCCCAGCTCGACGGTGGACGGGATGATGTTCTCGGCCGCGCACTTGAGGATGTGCGAGCCCACCGGGGTGGAGCCGGTGAAGGCGATCTTGGCGATGCGCTTGCTGGTGGCCAGCGCTTCACCGGCTTCGCGGCCGAAGCCCTGGACGATGTTGAGCACGCCGGGCGGCAGCAGGTCGCCGACGAGCTCGGCCAGCAGGGTGATCGACAGCGGGGTCTGCTCGGCCGGCTTGAGCACGATGGCGTTGCCGGCGGCCAGGGCCGGTGCCAGCTTCCAGGCGGCCATCAGCAGCGGGAAGTTCCACGGGATGATCTGCCCGACCACGCCCAGCGGCTCGTGGAAGTGATAGGCCACGGTGCCGTCGTTGATCTCGGCGGTGCTGCCTTCCTGGGCGCGGATGCAGCCGGCGAAGTAGCGGAAGTGGTCGGCGGCCAGCGGCACGTCGGCATTGAGGGTTTCGCGCACGGCCTTGCCGTTGTCCCAGGTCTCGGCCACGGCCAGCAGTTCGAGGTTGGCTTCGATGCGGTCGGCGATCTTCAGCAGGATGTGCGAACGCTCCTGCACGCTGGTGCGGCCCCAGGCGTCGGCGGCGGCATGGGCGGCGTCCAGCGCCTTGTCGATGTCGGCGGCGTTGGA
>NZ_SBHZ01000037.1 GCF_004521985.1 Ectopseudomonas khazarica | reverse complement strand
TGGCAGGCCCTGAGCCAGGCCCACCATCTGGCGCCGTTCAGTGACTACAAGCAGCTGGCCGAGAACGGCCCGCGCATCATCACCGAGGCCCGTGGCGTGCACCTGTGGGACAGCGAGGGGCACAAGATCCTCGATGGCATGGCCGGCCTGTGGTGCGTGGCCGTCGGCTATGGCCGCGAGGAGCTGGTCGAGGCTGCTGCCCGACAGATGCGCCAGCTGCCGTTCTACAACACCTTCTTCCAGACCGCCCACCCGCCGGTGCTGGAGCTGGCCCAGGCGATCGCCCAGCTGGCACCGGCCGGCATGAACCACGTGTTCTTCACCGGTTCCGGCTCCGAGGGCAACGACACCATGCTGCGCCTGGTGCGCCACTACTGGGCGTGCAAGGGCCAGCCGAACAAGAAGGTCATCATCGGCCGCGAGAACGGCTACCACGGCTCCACCGTGGCCGGTGCCAGTCTCGGCGGCATGAAGTTCATGCACGAGCAGGGCGACCTGCCGATTCCCGGCATCACCCACATCCCGCAGCCGTACTGGTTCGGTGAGGGTGGCGAGCAGTCGCCGGAAGCGTTCGGCATCTGGGCCGCCGATCAGCTGGAGAAGAAGATTCTCGAACTGGGCGAGGAAAACGTGGCGGCCTTCATCGCCGAGCCGATCCAGGGTGCCGGTGGCGTGATCGTGCCGCCGGACAGCTACTGGCCACGGATCAAGGAGATCCTGGCGAAGTACGACATCCTCTTCGTCGCCGATGAAGTGATCTGCGGCTTCGGTCGTACCGGCGAGTGGTTCGGCAGCCAGTACTACGGCCTGCAGCCCGACCTGATGACCATCGCCAAGGGGCTGACCAGCGGCTACGTGCCGATGGGTGGCCTGATCGTCAGCGACAAGGTGTTCGAGGTGATCGAGGCGCATGGCGATTTCAACCACGGCTTCACCTATTCCGGGCATCCGGTGGCGGCGGCGGTGGGCCTGGAGAACCTGCGCATCCTCAAGGAAGAAGGCATCGTCGAGCGGGTGAAGGCGGAAACGGCACCGTATTTGCAGAAGCGTCTGCGCGAGCTGGCGGATCACCCGCTGGTGGGCGAAGTGCGCGGTATCGGCATGCTCGGCGCCATCGAACTGGTGCAGGACAAGGCGACGCGTACCCGTTACCCGGGTGACAAGGCGGTGGGCATGATCTGCCGCGGCCACTGCTTTAATAACGGTCTGATCATGCGCGCCGTGGGCGACACCATGATCATCGCGCCGCCGCTGGTGATCAGCCAGGCGGAAGTGGACGAACTGGTGGAAAAAGCACGCAAGTGCCTGGATCTGAC
>NZ_SBHZ01000036.1 GCF_004521985.1 Ectopseudomonas khazarica | reverse complement strand
GCGGTCAGCGGCATGCCGGTCACCGCCGAGGTGACGAACAGGTTCAGCCCCACCGGCGGGGTGATCAGGCCGATCTCCATGTTCACCACCATGATGATGCCCAGGTGGATCGGGTCGATACCCAGCTGCACGGCGATCGGGAACAGGATCGGCGCGAGGATCAGGATGATCGCCGACGGCTCCATGAAGGCACCGGCGATCAGCAGCACGATGTTCACCACCAGCAGGAACTGCCACGGCTGCAGGCCCAGCTCCACCACCCAGGCGGTGATCTGCTGCGGGATCTGCTCGGTGGTCAGCACGTGGGCGAAGAGCATGGCGTTGGCGATGATGAACATCAGCATGATGGTCAGCTTGCCGGACTCCAGCAGCACCTTCGGGCACTCGCGCAGGGTCAGGTCCTTGTACACGAACAGGGCTACGAAGCCGGCGTACACGGCGGCCACGGCAGCGGCCTCGGTCGGGGTGAACATGCCGGTGTAGATGCCGCCGAGGATGATCACCATCAGCAGCAGGCCCCAGAACGCCTCGCGCGCCGAGCGCAGCCATTCGCGCAAGCTGGCACGCGGCAGGGCCGGCAGCTTCTTGATCCGCGCCACCACGTAGATCGCGATCATCAGCACCAGGCCGAGCAGCACGCCCGGGATCACCCCGGCCATGAACAGCTTGCCCACCGACTGCTCGGTGGCGGCGGCGTACACCACCATGACGATCGACGGCGGAATCAGGATGCCCAGGGTCCCGGCGTTACAGACGATGCCGGCGCCGAAGGCCTGCGGGTAGCCGGAGCGGACCATGCCGGCGATGGCGATGGAACCCACTGCCGCAACGGTGGCCGGCGACGAACCGGACAGCGCGGCGAACAGCATGCACGCCAGCACCGCGCCGATGGCCAGGCCGCCCCGGATGTGGCCGACGCAGGCGTTGGCGAAGTCGATCAGGCGCCGCGCCACGCCACCGGTGGTCATGAAGGCACCGGAGAGCAGGAAGAACGGAATCGCCAGCAGGGTGTAGTGCTCGGAGGTCTCGAACAGCTTGATCGCCAGCGAGCGCACCGAGTCGGGGCTGAACAGCATGATGGTGATCGAGCCGGCCAGGCCGAGCGAGGCGGCGATCGGCACGCCGATGAACATCAGCAGGAACAGCAGCAGGAAGAGGAACAGGACGGTCATTATTTGCTCTCCTCGTGCTCATTGACCTTCAGGGCGTCGGCGGCTTCGTCAGCCAGGCCGAGGCCGGTCTGCTGGTTGCGCAGGATGCGCACGAGAATTTCCAGGAAGCGGATGAACACCATGGCGTAGCCGAACGGCACGATCATGCCGATGTGCCATTGCTGGATGCCGTAGTGGCCGAGGTCTTCGGCACCGATGCCGGCGCTGAACAGGGTGTGCACCCAGTCGAAGCTGCCGACCGCGATCAGGCCGGCGTAGCCCAGGCAGCACAGGCAGGCGATGACGCCGATGACGCGCTGGATGCCGCGTGGCGCGAGCTTGACCAGCGCATCCACGCCGATGTGGCCGGCGGTGCGCACGCCGTAGGCCAGGCCGAAGAAGATCAGCCAGCCGAACAGTGCCTTGGTCAGGGCGTTGCTCCAGGTCATGGCCTGGGCCATGTCGAGGATGGCGTCACCGATACCCAGCAGGGTTTCGTTGCCGCCGAAATAGTCACCCAGCCAGTAGAACAGGGTGTAGAAGTTGTTGAGGATCACGTAGACGAAGGTGATCAGGGTCATGGCAGCGAGAAGAAAGGCGATGAAGCCTTCCTCGAAGTGCTCCCAGGCGCGCCGCAAGGCGTTCATGG
>NZ_SBHZ01000035.1 GCF_004521985.1 Ectopseudomonas khazarica | reverse complement strand
GATTACCTCTTGACCTTGTCTGCAGTTTTCATCGGTTTGGCCTGTATCAGTGGGGTCACGCTCTTGGCATTGCCGGGGAGCAAGAAAGGAACCGGTCACGATTGTGCGAAAAGAACGAAAAGGGGACAGATTTATTTATGGTTTAAAGATGTATAAATAAATCTGTCCCCTTTTCCCTGGAAGGTAAGGCCAGTGGCTATGTGCGCATACTGCCCGCTGGCTCCTGGGAAGCGTTACCCGATGAGCGCAAAGCCATCGACGCTGAGAAGGTGCCCTGGTGGTACGTCACCGTCGGTGACATGGAGGGCAACGACATCTCCGGTTGGGCGCCAGAAAAAGACCTGATCGTCACGCGTCACTCACCTTGGGAATGGCCGGGCTTCAGCACACTTCGAGACAACCTTTCACTGGACGCCCACTTGGCCAGAACCCTCGATGCTACTGGGCGCGCCACAGAAGAGGAAACCGCAAGCTACGCGGCACTGATCGAAGAAGCCGAGCGTGGCACCATCCTCAGCAAGCTGTACGAGATCATCGACCAGCCGGATGAAAAGGGCGTCCGCGATAACAAACTCACCCCGGCGGAATTTCAGGCTGCCCTCGCCAAACCCTGGTTAGCCCAGCAACTGTCGCTGCTTATCAGCCAGCATGAAAGCGAGTGGTTCTGGAACGAGAGCAAGTGGAATCAGCTGGACACGCTGATGGAACACACGCCGGAAGATCCGAACATTCAGTGGGTACGCGAGAAAGAGAGAATTAAAACGCTGAGTTGGTGGAAGGAATTGGCAGGGCAGCCAGGAATAGCGGCGGATGGGGTGGCTTGGCATTTTCAACCCATATCACTACCGGAAGCCTTATCCAAATCAGGTGCTGTTATATGCAGCAGGTGCAAAAAGAACATCTCTATCTCCTATGAGTTCCTAAGAGGTATAGCCTACAGCACAGCGCAAGATGGAAGAATAAAAGAAATTGCCGAGCAGTTAAATTCTTACATTACAAGGTATGAAGTAAATACTTGTTCACAAATAAAGCATTTCCTCGCACAAGCCAAGCACGAGACCGGTGGCTTTACAAAATTCAGAGAGCCCCTAAATTATGTAAGCTATACCGGCGAGACATTATATGCAATGGCCCCTACAGCAATAAATGATGGATTCAAAAGAAAGGGAATAACATTTTCAAGCAGAGAAGAAAAAATTCAGTGGATACAAGACAATCTCATAAATAATGATGCTGCATATGGGGAGCATGCCTTTGGCTCAGCGGAGCAGCCTGGCAAAGACTATCGAGGTCGCGGGCTTTTGCATCTAACACACTATGGCGCATATAAGTGCTGTGGAGCCGATATAGGTGTAGAGATTCATAAAAACCCAGAACTGGTAGAAACCGATTCAAGGGTTATAGTGGAGACGGGGCTTTGGTTCTGGAAGATCAACAAGTTAAAGCGAATAGCGGAAGACAGAAGCATCACCACGGATGTTGCAGTAGAAGGAATAACCAAGATAATAAATACAGGACTTAAGGGGATAAACGAGCGGAAGCGTTTTATGATTGAAATCTCGCAGGAGTTTTCCAAGACATATGGGGGGGTTGCTCATGAAAATTAGCCAAGTATTATGTTTATTGGTGCTATTTTTTACTGCCACCTGTAAGGCTGAATGTGACTTTACCAACGAAAACAATATACATGAATCGGTCAAGATATCAGACTCTATCTATGTTGTTTTCGGAAAGGTGCGCCCTCCAGGCGAAATAATATCTGACGACAATTATCAGATATCCCTTGCGGCTTTTAACTGCGACACAAAGGCCTATAAAGAGTTTGAGCGACTGCAGTATCTAGCTTCGCCCGGCCGAATCGCCGGTGTCTTACTTGCTGATACACCAGCTAAAAACGCTGGGCTGTTATTTATCATTCATGCTACAGGAGTAAGCAACTCTGCCACGGGAGTAAACTATTCAAGTGACTACTATAGCGTTCGAGTATATCGCGTGCGCAACGGGGTTTTTGAGATTGAAAAAAACTTAACTAGTTTCTTTGGTGCGGGGGGGGATATCTTTGAAGGGGACACGGATAATGTCGTATATCGCTACCCTTATAAAACCATCTCAGATATAGAGAGTACAATTTCCAAACGAGATTTTATTGATCTGGTATCTGGAAAAACGCTCAAAAAAGAAATTAGTCAAAAAGTTTATCTGCACGATGAACCCCTGGAGAGCTTGAGCACAAAAAGGTACTTGATTAAAGACGATCATATTGAGTTAAGTCGCCAAACAGCCGGATGGTGTTATGTAGGATACGAAAATCCCAAGCGTGGGATGATTAGTGGGTGGGTTAACTGTCAGTCCATAAAGGACTTCCTGAGAGAATGACATATCAAAAAAGGGGGGCAGATTTGAATTGCACTTACTTAACCCATCCTAGGATGTCCCTTCTTCTGGATTTCCGTGCGCTCCGCTTGGCGCGCTCGGCTCAATAGGGGACAGGGTTTTGGCCTTCGTTTGAGCGCGCGCGGCTCCACTCGACCAGATCGGCTACCTACAGACCGAAAAGGGGACGACCGAAAAGGGGACGACCGAAAAGGGGACAGGACCGAAAAGGGGACAGATTTATTTATGGTTTAAAGGGGTATAAATAAATCTGTCCCCTTTTCCCTGCGAACTCGCCGAAGGCTTCGTGATGGGGCACAACCTGCACCGCAACTACTGGGATACTACCGCTCATCTTTATGACGACAAGGCCGCTAACCGCGATATTGGCTTTGGCCCATGGCAGGATCTTTCCCTGCACGTCAAAGGTCCGGTTCTTTTCGATCTCAACCATAACTTCTGTAACGCCTGGGACAGTGGCACCAGCTGGATCAGGCGACTCTTCCAAGGGTCGCTGGCCAGCCAGCGGCGAACGACCACGCCACTCAGCTATATCCAGAATGGTGGCGAGCCTGCGCAGATATGTCGTACCCATCCGGAGGAAGGGCCGGAAGAGGCGATCCTCGAAGTCTATGAGAAGGCGCTGGGCAACGTGCACCAGTATGCGTACATGGAAAACCAGTACTTTCGCTACAAGCCGCTGGCGGAGCGCCTGAAGAACACCGCTGCAACGCGCAAGGCTGCGGGGGCACTGCATGACCTGCATCTTTTCGTGGTGACCAACAACCCGGAGAGTGGCCATTTCTCCAGTACGTCCTATGACATGATGGAGAGTCTGGGCCAGGCTGAGCTGATGCCATTGGCTCACCGCGACAACCTCTACGATCAGCGTCAGTTGGCGTATCGGGAGCGTGAGCTCAGCGAACGCCCCGAATCACCTGAGCGTGATCGCGAGTTGCTACAAGTACGCAGCAAGATGCGCCAGCAGAACATCGATGAGGCGCGTGCCGATGAGCTGATCGCGGACGACCCCAACGCCCACTACAACAAGGCTGCCGCTCGTGAGATGGAACCGGAAATGCTGCCGCCCGAAGGCATGAAGGTAATCGTCGCGACCTTGGTCAGTTGTGACGCCGGCAAGTCCGGCTCTGCCGTCGCGAAAACCCGGGGCGAACGCCAGATCGAGCAGCAAATCACCGAAACTCTCGGCCCTGAGCAAGGTACGGCGAAATACAAATCCATCTATGTGCACAGCAAGCTGTTGCTGGTGGACGACCTGTTCTTCACTCTGGGCTCGGCCAATATCAATGCCCGCAGCCTGCTTAGCGACTCCGAACTGAATATCGCCATGCCCAGTCCAACGACCACCAAGTTGTGGCGGGAGCGATTGTGGGAGATGCATACCGGGAAAGGCATTAATCTATATGTGGCGGATGATTTCTCTAAGTGGGATGACGTAATAAACAAGAACTGGGAGTATCAAAAGAAAAATCTCCCTTTAGTGGGGAAATTAGTCAGATTCTGGGATGTGGTGACACCTTATGCGACTGCTGTGGATTAAAGCGTTATTTACATCTTTTCTACTGTCTTTAGGAGCGCAGGGAATGGCTTACGAGTTCAAGTGCGTACATGAAAAGGATACGGCTCCACCGCTGGATAAAGTAGCCGAGAATTGGTTTCAGCAAGCTAGAGATATAAGCAAGCAGCGTTTGCCTGACTGGACGAAAGTAGCCCAACTCTATCAGCAGGCTGTTGATAAAGAACACTGGAAAGCCATGCATAATCTGGCAGAGCTATACTTGCGCGGTAAGGGCGTGCCTAAGGATACTAACAAGGCTATTGATCTTTATCAGCGTATGGTTGAGTTGAATGTGCCGCTTGGCTACTATGATATGGGCGTCATGGTGCAGCGTGGCGTGGGGGTAGTGCAATCTGACAAGGACGCTATGCTTTTCTTGATAAAGGCGGCCGACATGGGTAGCCCGCACGCACAAACTCGAATTGGATATATATATGTGTACGATAAAAATCAGGACGCTGTAGGGCTAGGCTACTTAAAATGTGCTGCCGAGCAAGACTTTGCTGACGCAAACTACAAGCTGGCCACTTATTATGAAGGAATTGATGTAAATATTCCTGTGGCGATGCACTATTATCAGCGCGCAGCATCTCTTGGTGAACCCAAGGGAGCCCTTAATATCAGAGACACATTCCGTGACGGTGATCTCCAGTACACCAAAGACGAAAAGATTGCCGACGAATACTCTGAAATATTAAGACGATTACAAGATGAACCAGGCCTACAAATTCCGAACCTGGCTAAGGAGCACCCGCTTCCTCCACACCCTGTCCAAGGCTATCACGCTGACAAGGATATCAACTGGAAGCCTACTGGCCGCGCGGACGATTATTGAGCGTCATAGTTTTATTTCAAGGAGGAAGAACCAATGAAAGTACTGTTGATCATCGCCACGTCGCTGCTCGGGGTTCTGGCGTTGCTTTCGGCGTTGCTATGGATGGGGGGAGTCGCAG
>NZ_SBHZ01000034.1 GCF_004521985.1 Ectopseudomonas khazarica | reverse complement strand
AGTGGATCGAAAGCGGTAGAAAAGAGGTGGTTGACAGCGGTTTTGAACGCTGTAGAATGCGCCTCCCGCTGGAGAGAAGAAGCTCTGATCGAAAGCGCAAGTGGTTGAGTAGAAAGAAAAAATTCTTCGAAAAACAGCTTGACAGAAACAAGGGCTGCTGTAGAATGCGCGGCCTCGGTTGAGACGAAAGACTTAACCAACTGTTCTTTAACAACTGAATCAAGCAATTCGTGTGGGTGCTTGTGAGGTAAGACTGGTAGTCAACTGATTATCAGCATCACAAGTAACACTCGTGAATTCGAGAGTTTATTTGCGATTGCTGAGCCAAGTTTAGGGTTTTCTCAAAACCCAAGCAGTATTGAACTGAAGAGTTTGATCATGGCTCAGATTGAACGCTGGCGGCAGGCCTAACACATGCAAGTCGAGCGGATGAAGGGAGCTTGCTCCTGGATTCAGCGGCGGACGGGTGAGTAATGCCTAGGAATCTGCCTGGTAGTGGGGGATAACGTTCCGAAAGGAACGCTAATACCGCGTACGTCCTACGGGAGAAAGCAGGGGACCTTCGGGCCTTGCGCTATCAGATGAGCCTAGGTCGGATTAGCTAGTTGGTGAGGTAATGGCTCACCAAGGCGACGATCCGTAACTGGTCTGAGAGGATGATCAGTCACACTGGAACTGAGACACGGTCCAGACTCCTACGGGAGGCAGCAGTGGGGAATATTGGACAATGGGCGAAAGCCTGATCCAGCCATGCCGCGTGTGTGAAGAAGGTCTTCGGATTGTAAAGCACTTTAAGTTGGGAGGAAGGGCTGTAGGCTAATATCCTGCGGTTTTGACGTTACCAACAGAATAAGCACCGGCTAACTTCGTGCCAGCAGCCGCGGTAATACGAAGGGTGCAAGCGTTAATCGGAATTACTGGGCGTAAAGCGCGCGTAGGTGGTTCGTTAAGTTGGATGTGAAAGCCCCGGGCTCAACCTGGGAACTGCATCCAAAACTGGCGAGCTAGAGTACGGTAGAGGGTAGTGGAATTTCCTGTGTAGCGGTGAAATGCGTAGATATAGGAAGGAACACCAGTGGCGAAGGCGACTACCTGGACTGATACTGACACTGAGGTGCGAAAGCGTGGGGAGCAAACAGGATTAGATACCCTGGTAGTCCACGCCGTAAACGATGTCAACTAGCCGTTGGAATCCTTGAGATTTTAGTGGCGCAGCTAACGCATTAAGTTGACCGCCTGGGGAGTACGGCCGCAAGGTTAAAACTCAAATGAATTGACGGGGGCCCGCACAAGCGGTGGAGCATGTGGTTTAATTCGAAGCAACGCGAAGAACCTTACCTGGCCTTGACATGCTGAGAACTTTCCAGAGATGGATTGGTGCCTTCGGGAACTCAGACACAGGTGCTGCATGGCTGTCGTCAGCTCGTGTCGTGAGATGTTGGGTTAAGTCCCGTAACGAGCGCAACCCTTGTCCTTAGTTACCAGCACGTTATGGTGGGCACTCTAAGGAGACTGCCGGTGACAAACCGGAGGAAGGTGGGGATGACGTCAAGTCATCATGGCCCTTACGGCCAGGGCTACACACGTGCTACAATGGTCGGTACAAAGGGTTGCCAAGCCGCGAGGTGGAGCTAATCCCATAAAACCGATCGTAGTCCGGATCGCAGTCTGCAACTCGACTGCGTGAAGTCGGAATCGCTAGTAATCGTGAATCAGAATGTCACGGTGAATACGTTCCCGGGCCTTGTACACACCGCCCGTCACACCATGGGAGTGGGTTGCTCCAGAAGTAGCTAGTCTAACCTTCGGGGGGACGGTTACCACGGAGTGATTCATGACTGGGGTGAAGTCGTAACAAGGTAGCCGTAGGGGAACCTGCGGCTGGATCACCTCCTTAATCGAAGACTTCAGCTTTCTCATAAGCTCCCACACGAATTGCTTGATTCACTGTAGAAGACGATGCTGTAACGCGGCGACCCTGTGATAGGTCTGTAGCTCAGTTGGTTAGAGCGCACCCCTGATAAGGGTGAGGTCGGCAGTTCAAATCTGCCCAGACCTACCAATTCAGGTGCAGATGCTTACGGGGCCATAGCTCAGCTGGGAGAGCGCCTGCTTTGCACGCAGGAGGTCAGCGGTTCGATCCCGCTTGGCTCCACCATTACAGCATGATCGTAGAGAGTTCAGAAATGAGCGCTTCAGGTGATGACCTGTTGAGTGCTGATTTCTGGTCTTTTGACCGGTACAAATCGTTCTTTAAAAATTTGGATATGTGATAGAAGTGACTAACGATGTGTTTCACTGCACATTGTTAATCAAGGCAAAATTTGTAGTTCTCAAGACGCAAATTTTCGGCGATGTCGTCTTCACGATTGAGACAGTAACCAGATTGCTTGGGGTTATATGGTCAAGTGAAGAAGCGCATACGGTGGATGCCTTGGCAGTCAGAGGCGATGAAAGACGTGGTAGCCTGCGAAAAGCTTTGGGGAGTCGGCAAACAGACTGTGATCCAGAGATCTCTGAATGGGGGAACCCACCCGGCATAAGCCGGGTATCTTGTACTGAATCCATAGGTGCAAGAGGCGAACCAGGGGAACTGAAACATCTAAGTACCCTGAGGAAAAGAAATCAACCGAGATTCCCTAAGTAGTGGCGAGCGAACGGGGACTAGCCCTTAAGTTGATTTGAGTGTAGTGGAAGGCTCTGGAAAGTGCCGCCGTAGTGGGTGATAGCCCCGTACACGAAACGCTCTTATCAATGAAATCGAGTAGGACGGGGCACGAGAAACCTTGTCTGAACATGGGGGGACCATCCTCCAAGGCTAAATACTACTGACTGACCGATAGTGAACCAGTACCGTGAGGGAAAGGCGAAAAGAACCCCGGAGAGGGGAGTGAAATAGAACCTGAAACCGTATGCGTACAAGCAGTGGGAGCCTACTTTGTTGGGTGACTGCGTACCTTTTGTATAATGGGTCAGCGACTTATATTCAGTGGCGAGCTTAACCGAATAGGGGAGGCGTAGCGAAAGCGAGTCTTAATAGGGCGCTTTAGTCGCTGGGTATAGACCCGAAACCGGGCGATCTATCCATGGGCAGGTTGAAGGTTAGGTAACACTGACTGGAGGACCGAACCGACTACCGTTGAAAAGTTAGCGGATGACCTGTGGATCGGAGTGAAAGGCTAATCAAGCTCGGAGATAGCTGGTTCTCCTCGAAAGCTATTTAGGTAGCGCCTCGTGTATCACTGCTGGGGGTAGAGCACTGTTTCGGCTAGGGGGTCATCCCGACTTACCAAACCGATGCAAACTCCGAATACCAGCAAGTGTCAGCACGGGAGACACACGGCGGGTGCTAACGTCCGTCGTGAAAAGGGAAACAACCCAGACCGTCAGCTAAGGTCCCAAAGTTATGGTTAAGTGGGAAACGATGTGGGAAGGCTTAGACAGCTAGGAGGTTGGCTTAGAAGCAGCCATCCTTTAAAGAAAGCGTAATAGCTCACTAGTCGAGTCGGCCTGCGCGGAAGATGTAACGGGGCTCAAACCATACACCGAAGCTACGGGTTCATCCTTTGGATGAGCGGTAGAGGAGCGTTCTGTAAGCCTGTGAAGGTGAGTTGAGAAGCTTGCTGGAGGTATCAGAAGTGCGAATGCTGACATGAGTAACGACAATGCGAGTGAAAAACTCGCACGCCGAAAGACCAAGGTTTCCTGCGCAACGTTAATCGACGCAGGGTTAGTCGGCCCCTAAGGCGAGGCAGAAATGCGTAGTCGATGGGAAACGGGTTAATATTCCCGTACTTCTAGTTACTGCGATGGAGGGACGGAGAAGGCTAGGCCAGCACGGCGTTGGTTGTCCGTGTTTAAGGTTGTAGGCTGGTTTCTTAGGTAAATCCGGGAGATCAAGGCCGAGAACTGATGACGAGCGTTCTTTTAGAATGCGAAGTGGTTGATGCCATGCTTCCAGGAAAAGCTTCTAAGCTTCAGGTAACTAGGAACCGTACCCCAAACCGACACAGGTGGTTAGGTAGAGAATACCAAGGCGCTTGAGAGAACTCGGGTGAAGGAACTAGGCAAAATGGCACCGTAACTTCGGGAGAAGGTGCGCCGGTGAGGGTGAAGTATTTACTGCGTAAGCCCATGCCGGTCGAAGATACCAGGCCGCTGCGACTGTTTATTAAAAACACAGCACTCTGCAAACACGAAAGTGGACGTATAGGGTGTGACGCCTGCCCGGTGCCGGAAGGTTAATTGATGGGGTTAGCGCAAGCGAAGCTCTTGATCGAAGCCCCGGTAAACGGCGGCCGTAACTATAACGGTCCTAAGGTAGCGAAATTCCTTGTCGGGTAAGTTCCGACCTGCACGAATGGCGTAACGATGGCGGCGCTGTCTCCACCCGAGACTCAGTGAAATTGAAATCGCTGTGAAGATGCAGTGTATCCGCGGCTAGACGGAAAGACCCCGTGAACCTTTACTATAGCTTTGCACTGGACTTTGAGCTTGCTTGTGTAGGATAGGTGGGAGGCTTTGAAGTGGGGACGCCAGTTCTCATGGAGCCATCCTTGAAATACCACCCTGGCAACCTTGAGGTTCTAACTCTGGTCCGTTATCCGGATCGAGGACAGTGTATGGTGGGTAGTTTGACTGGGGCGGTCTCCTCCCAAAGAGTAACGGAGGAGTACGAAGGTGCGCTCAGACCGGTCGGAAATCGGTCGTAGAGTATAAAGGCAAAAGCGCGCTTGACTGCGAGACAGACACGTCGAGCAGGTACGAAAGTAGGTCTTAGTGATCCGGTGGTTCTGTATGGAAGGGCCATCGCTCAACGGATAAAAGGTACTCCGGGGATAACAGGCTGATACCGCCCAAGAGTTCATATCGACGGCGGTGTTTGGCACCTCGATGTCGGCTCATCACATCCTGGGGCTGAAGCCGGTCCCAAGGGTATGGCTGTTCGCCATTTAAAGTGGTACGCGAGCTGGGTTTAGAACGTCGTGAGACAGTTCGGTCCCTATCTGCCGTGGACGTTTGAGATTTGAGAGGGGCTGACCTTAGTACGAGAGGACCGGGTTGGACGAACCTCTGGTGTTCCGGTTGTCACGCCAGTGGCATTGCCGGGTAGCTATGTTCGGAAAAGATAACCGCTGAAAGCATCTAAGCGGGAAACTTGCCTCAAGATGAGATCTCACTGGGAACTTGATTCCCCTAAAGGGCCGTCGAAGACTACGACGTTGATAGGCAGGGTGTGTAAGCGCTGTGAGGCGTTGAGCTAACCTGTACTAATTGCCCGTGAGGCTTGACCATATAACACCCAAACAATCTGCTCTGACAGCAGAGGGTGTCGATGGTGAAGTCGACAGAAAGCCGAAAATTTGCGAGAGCTACAAGCCTCTATCACGTATCCAAGGGATCGCGCCTCACCGCGAGATCCCAACCGAATTGCTTGACGACCATAGAGCGTTGGAACCACCTGATCCCATCCCGAACTCAGTAGTGAAACGACGCATCGCCGATGGTAGTGTGGTGCTTCACCATGTGAGAGTAGGTCATCGTCAAGCTCCTATACGAAACCCCAGATCTCTAACGAGGTCTGGGGTTTCTTCTTTGCGCGGCAGAAAGTCGGG
>NZ_SBHZ01000033.1 GCF_004521985.1 Ectopseudomonas khazarica | reverse complement strand
AACGACGCATCGCCGATGGTAGTGTGGTGCTTCACCATGTGAGAGTAGGTCATCGTCAAGCTCCTATACGAAACCCCAGATCTCTAACGAGGTCTGGGGTTTCTTCTTTGCGCGGCAGAAAGTCGGGTGCGGACAGCGTCGCCGGTGGCGGGGTAACCTGCAGGACGTGATCGCCGGCAAGCCGGCTCCTACGGGACGCGGCCTGGGTCTCGAAACCCCTGTAGGAGCCCGCTTGCGGGCGATCGCGGTGATCGCCGTACCTGGGTGGTTGCTCTGCAAGCAGGCTTAAGTAATCCCTCCTGGCGGTCGCCTTGCGTTGATGAATCACAGGTTATCAACGCGTACGTTCTCTTCGCATGACGTCGATCGATAGCACCTGATCCTCGCGATCCAGCCAGACGTGGCGAGTACTAAGGCAATCTCCTATGCGCCAATCGAGTCGAATCACCTTCCGTTCCACCTTTCGCATCAAGATCAGTGATCGAGAGCGCGACACGCTGATCGGTTATGCCGGCGACGTTTCCGAGTGTGGGATGAAGCTGCTGAGCGATGCGCTCGTAGAGCCGGGCAGCACGCTCAAGCTGAGAGTGCGCATGCGCGATCGGGAGGGGAACCTGCGTCAGGTGGACGTGGACATGGTCTGCCAGTGGTCGCAGGAGAACACCCGCACCGGCTTCTTCGAAGCGGGCATGGCCCTGCAGGGCGAGTCGGCCGAATACGTGCGTCTGATCGAGGGAATGCGCAAGCTGCGCAAGGAGAAGGCGTGAGCCTCGGGTGGCAGGGCTGATGGGGCGGATGCCGAGTGCGGCATCCACCCTGTCGGGAGGCTTCTCGACTAGCCCAGGGTGCCGAGGATGTTGACGCCTACCCTGTCCGGGATCTCGTTCTGCGACAGCACATGCAGGCCGGGGCTGAAGACGCGGGCATAGCGCGCCAGCAGGGGGCGCAGCTGTGGCATGACGGTGAGGATCGGCGGATGGCCGTCCTTGCGCAGTTTCTCCTTCACCACCGGCATGGTGTTCTGCAGCTGGTTGAGCAGGCTGGGTTCGACCGGGATGTTGTCCAGGCTCACCGGACCGGCCTGCTGGGCGATGGCCAGGGCGTTGAGCAAGGTGTTCTCCAGCGCATTTTCCAGGATGAATACCGACAGTTCCTGACGCTCCCCGGCGATCATGCCGACGATGCTGCGGCGCAGGGCATAGCGCACGTCGGAGGCGAGCAGCACCGGGTCCTTGGTCGACTCGCTGGCCTCCAGCAGGGTGGTGGCGATGGTGACGATATCCTTGAGCGGCACCTGCTCCTGCAGCAGCTGGCGGTAGACGCGATGCTGCTGGGTGTAGCTCAGCTGGGTCTTCAGGCTGTCGGCCAGCTTCGGTGCCTGCACCTGCAGGCGCTGCATCAGATGGTCGACGTCATCGTGCTTGAACACATCCGGCAGGTGTTCACGGATCACCTTGTTCAGGTGGGTGGCGATCACGCTGGCACAGTCGATCACCTGATAGCCGAGGTTGAGCGCACGGGCCTTGTCTTCCGGCTGAATCCACACCACCTGCATGCGGTAGGCCGGGTCGACGCCGAGTATGCCGTCGATCTCGCCGTACAGCTCCGGTGAAGGGATGGCCATCATGCGGTCGGCATGCAGTTCGGCGCCGTCGATCTTCTCGCCGTTGATCTGGATGCTGTACTGCGAGGCCTTCAGGCGCAGGCTGTCGCGGATATGCACTTCCGGCAGGAGGAAACCCAGGCTTTCCGAGAGCGTCTGGCGTACACCGCGAACGCGCTGGGTCAGCGGTGCCCCGGCGGCCTCGTTGACCAGCCCTACCAGCTTGTAGCCCAGCGATACCGACAGGCGCTCGACCAGGGGGATGTCTTCCCAGGCCAGGTGCTGCGCGCGTTCCTGCTCCATCGCCTTGCCCAGGGCCTCCACCTGCTCCAGGCTGGCAGCCTCTCGGGGTGGGCCGTTGCGCGCCACCATCCAGCCGACGAAGGCCACCAGGGCGGCGAAGCTGATGAACGCCAGGTGCGGCATGCCCGGCACCAGGGCCAGGGTGAAGAGGATGCCGGCCACGGTGTAGAGCAGCGCCGGCTGCGCCAGCAACTGACGGTGCACCTGGTCGGTGATTTCCGAGGATTCGTTGATCCGCGTGACGATGATCGCCGCGGCGGTGGACAGCAGCAGCGCCGGAATCTGCGCGACCAGGCCGTCGCCGATGGTCAGCAGGGCGTACTGCTGGAACGCCTGGCCGGCGCTCAGGTCGTAGACGAACAGGCCGATGGCGAAGCCGCCGAACAGGTTGATCAGGAGAATCAGGATGCCGGCGATGGCGTCGCCCCGGACGAACTTCGAGGCGCCGTCCATCGCCCCGTAGAAGTCGGCTTCCTTGGCCACTTCCGAACGGCGGCGCTTGGCCTCGTTCTGCTCGATCAGGCCGGCGTTGAGATCGGCGTCGATGGCCATCTGCTTACCGGGCAGCGCGTCCAGGGTGAAGCGCGCGGTGACTTCGGAGATGCGCTCGCCGCCCTTGGTGATGACGATGAAGTTGATGATCATGAGGATCACGAACACCACCAGGCCGACGATGAAGTTGCCGCCGATCACCACTTCGCCGAAGGATTCGATGACCTTGCCCGCCGCGCCGGTGCCGGTATGACCTTCGAGCAGCACCACGCGGGTGGAGGCGACGTTCAGGCACAGGCGCAGCAGGGTGGTGATGAGGATCACCGTGGGGAACAGGGAGAAGTCCAGCGGGCTTTTCGACGACACGCTGACCAGCAGCACCAGGATCGCCATGGCGATGTTGAAGGTGAACAGGGCATCGAGCAGCACGGGCGGCAGTGGCAGGATGACCATGGCCAGGATCGACAGGATCAGCACCGGGATGCCGATGCGGCCGCTGCGGAAGGTGGGCGCGAGTTGCTGCAGTAGGTTCATGGATCAGCCCCTGTTGGCCAAGCTGTCGGGAATCGGAAGGTTGCTCGCCAGTTGCGGCTTGCTCCTGCGGCCCTGGCGCCAGGCCTTGAGCTGCAGGATGTAGGTCAGTACATGGGCGACCGCGGTGTAGAGCGGTGCGGGAATCTGCTGGTTGACCTGGGTGGTGAAGTAGATGGCGCGCGCCAGCGGCGGCACTTCGACGACCTCGAGTTCGTGCTTGGCGGCCATCTGGCGCATGTACAGCGCGGTTTCATCGACCCCCTTGGCCAGCACGAAGGGGGCCTGGGCCTTTTTCGTGTCGTACTTGAGGGCGACCGCGTAGTGCGTCGGGTTGGTGATGACCACGTCGGCGTTCTTGATCACCTTGCTGATCTGCCGTTGCAGCATCTGCCGCTGCAACTGCTTGATGCGCGCCTTGACCTCCGGGCGACCCTCCTGGTTCTTGTGCTCTTCCTTGCGCTCCTGCTTGGTCATGCGCATTTTCTTGAGGAAGAAGTAGCGCTGCAGCGGGATGTCGATGAAGGAGAACACCACGAAGATCAGCATCAGGCAGAGGGTCAGGTTGAACGTCAGGTCGAGCGCCGCCGAGATCGCTTCCAGCACACTGCTGCGCTGCAGGGCGATCAGCTGGGGCAAGGCGGCACGCACCAGCACGTAGCCGACGGCGAGCAGCACCAGCACCTTGAGGATCGACTTGAGCAGCTCGCTCCAGTTCTGCGCGGAGACGATCCGTCCCAGGCCGGTGATGGGATTGAGCTTGCTCAGCTTGGGCGCGAAGTTCTTCGCCGAGAACACCCAGCCTCCCGGCACCAATGACAACGCCACCACCAGCAGCGAGGTGAGCAGCAGCGGCGACAGCAGCTTGATGAACACCAGCAGGTTGTAGCCGAGCAGGGTGTCGAGGTCGTCCAGGCTGATCTCGCTGTGGCCGAACTGAATGTAGGAAAGGCGGAAGCTGTCGCTGAGCCCCTCCATGAACAGCCCCGCACTGAACTTGAGAATGAACAGGGTGGCGATCAGCGAGATGGTGGTCGACAGGTCCTTGGAGCGCGCGACCTGGCCGTCTTCCTTGCTCTTCTTGAGTTTGTGCGCGGAGGCTTCTTCGGTTTTCTCCTGGCCGCTGTTCTGCTCAGACATCGCCGCCCTCGCGCAGGATCACGCCGATGCCGTTGAGCAGCTCGCGGGTCAGGTGCAGGTAGCTGTCCGGCAGGTTCGGCAGGGTCAGGTAGATGCACAGCAGGCCCATCAGGATGCTGATGGGGAAGCCCAGGGAGAACAGGTTCATCGCCGGGGAAATGCGGTTGAGCAGGCCGAAGCAGAACTGCACCAGGGTCAGGCAGAACACGATCGGCAGCGTCACCAGCACGGCGGCCGCCAGTACCCAGGCGAAGGCCTGGATGAAGTGCTCGGCGCCCAGGTAATGCAGGCCGCTGCCCACCGGCCAGAACAGGAAGCTCTGGTACAGCACACTGACGGTGACCAGGTGACCGTCGATGGCGAAGAACAGCAGCACCAGCAGGATGAAGTACAGCTGATAGACGATCGAGGACGACGACACGCCGTTCACCGGGTCGTTGTAGCGCGCCATGCTCATGCCCATCTGGGTCGATACCACCTCGCCGACCAGCATGAAGATGGTGAACACCAGCTGCAGGGTCAGGCCCAGCAGGATGCCGAAGGCGGCCTGTTCCAGGGCGGTCAGCACGCCGCGCAACGACAGCGGGTCGATCTGCGGCATGTCCGGCAGGGCGGCACCGAGCGCCACGGTCAGGGCCAGGGCGAGGAGGATGCGTACACGCACCGATACCGTCTTGTGGTTGAACAGCGGCGCCATGCTGAGCAGCGCGGCGATGCGGCAGAAGGGCCACCAGTAGGCCTGCAGGCTGCTCAGGTAGGTGCTGGCATGCAGCAAGGGCTCGTGCATGGGCATGGCGTCAGCCGACCAGATGGCCGGCCTGCTTGAAGGTTTCGATGAACAGGTCGCCCAGCGTGCGCAGGATCCAGTGGCCGGCGAACACCAGCATGGCGAGGGTGATCAGCAGGCGCGGGAGGAAGCTGAGCATCTGCTCGTTGATCTGCGTGGCCGCCTGGAAGATGCTCACCAGCAGGCCGCCAAGCAGGCTCGGCACCACCAGCACGCAGACGATCAGGCCGGTGATGTAGACGGCGTGGGCCACCAGTTCGGCGGCGTGTTCGGGCGTGAGCATCGCGCGGGCCTCGCTAGTAGGGCTGAATGCTGGTGGTGAGGGTGCCGACCAGCAGGGTCCAGCCATCCACCAGCACGAACACCATGAGTTTGAACGGCAGCGAAATCATCATCGGCGAGAGCATCATCATGCCCATCGCCATGAGTACGCTGGCCACCACCAGGTCGATCACCAGGAACGGCACGAAGATCATGAAGCCGAGCTGGAAGGCGGTCTTCAGCTCGCTGAGGACGAACGCCGGCAGCAGCAGGGAAAAGTCCAGCTGGGCCAGGTCCTCGGGCATCTCCTCGCCGGCCAGGGCGACCAGGGTTTCCAGCGAGTTCTTGCTGGTCTGCGCCAGCATGAACCGACTGATGATGCGCTTGCCTTCACCGAGGCCCTGTTCGAGGCTGATCTGGTCGGCTTCGAATGGCACGTAGGCTTCGCTGTACATCTCCTGCCAGACCGGGCGCATCACCAGCAGCGTCAGGCACAGGGCGATGCCGACCAGCACCGGGTTGGGCGGGCTCTGCTGCAGGCCGATGGCCTGGCGCAGGATGGCCAGGACGATGATGAAGCGGGTGAAGCAGGTCATCATCATCAACATGGCCGGAAGGAAGCCCAGCAGCGTCATCATCAGCAGGATCTGCAGCTTGACGCTCAGGGTCTGGCCATCTTCGCTGTCGTTGAAGTTGAACAGGGTGATGTCGCCACCGGCGGCCTGGGCCAGCAACGGGCAGCACAGGGCTGTCAGCAGCAGACCGGATTGCAGCAGGCGGCGCCGCATCACACGCCCAGCCCGCTGAGGCCGCTACCGGACAGCTCGACGATGCGCAGGCCGTAGTTGCCGTTCATCACCACCACTTCGGCCTTGGCGAACAGGGCGCCATTGACCTTCACATCCAGCGGCTCGCCGGCCAGCTTGTCGAGGGCGATCACGCTGCCGGCGTCGACGTCCATCAGCTCCTTGAGGGTGATCTCGGTGGAGGCCACCTCCAGGGTGACGTTGACCGGGATCTTGCCGAAGAAGCTCAGGTCCTGCTGTGGCAGGCTGGCCGGCGCTTCTGCGGGCGTCGATTCGCTGACCAGCTCGTCGGTGCCGAGGCCGGCATCGTTGATCAGGCTGTCGAAATCGTTGTCGGAAATGGGGCTGCTCATGGGGTCTTCACACTCTCGAGAGAAGTCAGGAACAAGGCGCCTTCGTCTTCGAAGATGGCGCCGCGAAACAGCTTCTGCTGGTTGATCTTTACGTCGCAGTGCTCGAGCAGTCGCATCGGCAGCACGTCGCCGGGGCGCAGGGCGAGCGCCTGCGCCAGCGGCATCTGCAGGCTGGCGACCACGCAATCCAGGCGCACCGGCAACTGGCGGATCTGGTTGAGCGAGCTGCCGCTCTGCGCGGGGGGCGCCGGCGGGGTCAGGCGGCTGGTCATCTCGTCGACCAGTTGCGTATCCAGGTAGATGAAGATCGACGACTGGCTGCCGGTGATATGGCTGCTGAACTGCAGCTCCGCCACGTACTCCCAGGCCGCTTCTTCGTAGGCGTTCTCGTAGGACTCGAGCTTGCCGAAGGTCTGGCCGGCGAGAATCGAGCGGGCGAACAGCTGGGCGACATCCAGACCCAGGCGTGTGCGCATGCGCTGTTCCGAGGTGCTGACCGGCGGCGCCTCGTGATTGGGCAGGCAGGTGCCGCCGTAGTAGCACTCCAGCGCTTCGGTCAGCAGTGCCCGATCCATCGCGAAACCGACCTTGCCCAGGGCCGAGCGATACCGGCACTCGGCTTCCCTGCTCACGTGCTCATGCACGTCGACCCGCAGCAGTTCGAGATTGATTCGATAGGCGCGCAGAAAGTAGTCGCTGATGATGCGCGGGTATTTGGCGGAGAGCTCGCGAATATAGTGAGGAATCTTGTGGTAATGCCGGCCAAGTTTCTGCGGTTTCAACCGGGGCAGACTGTCGGCGGGCACGCCATGAAGGACTTTTTTAATCCCGGTCATGTTGTGAGCTGTATTCCTGGTTGTAACTGCGCGAGCGCTGTTCGGCAGTCGAACAGGCAGTGCAGAGGACGTTTTGATTTACCGGCAGGCCATGGCGGGAAGCCGTGGTCGTGGCGTCGAATTCATCCAGGCACAGCGCTGCAAGCCAGTGATGACGAGGGCGAGTCTAGGTGGAGGG
>NZ_SBHZ01000032.1 GCF_004521985.1 Ectopseudomonas khazarica | reverse complement strand
CCACCAGACCCCGGATGCCCCCCAGCCCAGCGGGAAGGCGAGCAGCCAGGCCAGCGGTGCGCCCACGCACCAGTAACCGGCCAGGCCGATCAGCAGCGTGGTCCTGCCGTCGTTCAGCCCGCGTATCGCGCCCATGGCGATGCTCTGCAGGCCGTCGAACAGTTCGAACCAGGCGGCGATCGCCAGCAGGCTCACGGCCAGGGTGACGATCTCGGCGAACGCCGGGTCGTGGCGATCGAGGAACAGGCCGATGATCCATTCCGGCAAGAACCAGAACAGCAGGGCGAACATCAGCATCAGCCCGGCGCCGAGGGCCATGCCCAGATGGCCGCTCAGGCGTGACAGGTGCAGGCGTTCGGCGCCGTAGTGCAGGCCGACGCGGAAGGTCACTGCGTAGGACAGCCCCTGCGGCACGATGAAAGCCAGCGCCACCGTCTGCATGGCGATCTGGTGGGCCGCCAGTTGCACGCTGCCGAGGGCGCCCATGCACAGCGTGGCGAAGGTGAACAGCCCTTGCTCGGCGGCGTAGGTGCCGCCAATGGGCAGGCCCAGGCGCAGCAGGGCACGCATCTCCCCGCGTTGCGGGCGACCGAGGTCGGCGCGCAGCGGGTAGGGGCGGTAGGTCGGGGCGAGCTTGATGTACAGCGCCAGGGCCAGCGCCATGCCGCTGCTGACCAGCGCGGTGGTCATGCCGATGCCGCCCAGGCCGAGGTCGGGCAAGCCGAACCAGCCCTTGATCAGCGCATAGTTGATGACGAAGTTGGCTGCCGTGCCGATCACGCTGATGGTCATCACCGGGCCGGGATGGCCGATGGCGCTGGTGAAACCGCGCAAGACCATGAAGCACAGGTAGCCGGGCAGGGCCAGCGACAGCGGGTGGAGAAAGGCCATGGCCTGGCTGGCGGCGGCGGGGTCCTGGCCCAGGTGGGGCAGCAGCGGCCCCAGTGCATTCAGGCACAGCGCGCTGGCGACGGCCAGGGCCACGGCCAGCCACAGGCCGTTCTGGGTCAGGCGGGTGACGCCCTCGGGATCACCTGCGCCATGGCGAATGGCGACCAGGCTGCCGACGGCGGCGACCACCCCGGTGCAGAAGATCGAGAAGATGAAATAGCAGGTGGCGCCCAGCGCACCGCCGGCCAGTTGCTGAGGGCCGAGCATCGCCATCATCAGCGTGTCGGTGAAGATCATCAGCGCGTGTGCCAGTTGGGCGGAGACCAGTGGGCCGGCCAGGCGCAGCAGGGCGCCCAGCTCATGGCCAAGAACATTCTTCATGATGAGTAAAACTTCGGCAGGATAAGCCCCTCCAGGCTGTCTGGAGAGTCGCAATGACAGCTATTCTGTGGTTTCGCCCCATGGCCAGCAAAAGGAAAATAGCCATGAATGACATGACTCAAACTCATGGATCGATACCGTGAGCCGGCGCCTGCCTCCGCTCTATGCGCTGCGTGCCTTCGAGGCCGCTGCGCGTCACGCCTCCTTCACCCGCGCCGCCGAGGAACTGGCCATCACCCAGAGCGCGGTGAGCCGTCATATCCGTACGCTCGAGGGCTACTTCAGCTGTCGGCTGTTCGAGCGGCGCGGGCGCAGCCTGCAGCTGACCGACCCTGCGCGAGCCCTGCTACCCGGCCTGAGCGAGGGCTTCGATGCCCTGGAGCGTGCCAGTGGCGCCTTGCGCGTCGATGACCAGGTACTGCGCCTGAAGGCGCCGTCGACCCTGACCATGCGCTGGCTGCTGGCGCGGCTGTCGCACTTTCGCCTGGCCAACCCGGACAGCGAGGTGCAACTGACCAGTGCCTGGATGGACGTCGACAAGGTCGATTTCCGCCATGAGCCCTTCGACTGCGCCGTGCTGCTGTCCGACGGCCAGTTCCCCGAGGAGTGGGACAGCGTCCTGCTGTTCGAGGAGTGGCTGATCCCGGTCTGCGCCGCTGCGGACAGCGAGGCCGGCGGCTGGCCGCTGGCGCGCCTGCAGGCGGCCGAGCAGCTGCACCCGACACCGGACCGCCGCGACTGGCGGCGCTGGCTGCAGGCCACCGGCCTCGGCGAGCAGGTGCCGCTGAAGACCGGCCAGCTGTTCGACATGCTCGAACTGGGCATCGTCGCGGCGGCACGCGGCTATGGCGTATCCATCGGTGACCTGCTGATGGTGGCCGAAGACGTCAACGCGGGGCGCCTCGGCTTGCCCTGGCCGACGGCGGTGTTCAGTGGCGACAGCTATTATCTGGTGTGGCCGCGTGAGCATCGCGCCCAGGCGCGTTTGCAGCGCTTGCGCGACTACCTGCTGGCGGAGGTGGCGGCGATGCAGCTGCCGCAGGTGGAGAGAATGCTTTAGCGGCCGATACAGGGTTTTGATAACAAATGATGGCCATTCGGCAACCTGTCGATTGACCAAGCATAATACTCGGGTATGCTCCTGCGCCCTCCACGAGGTCGTACGATGACCTTGCCTGTTCATTTCTTGTCGCCTGCCACCTCGCGCCAGGCTCAGAGAGGCCTCCATGACCCCTCCACGCTCTCGTATCGCACTGCAGTTGGCCGTCGCCCTGGCGTCGATGCTGGTCCTGTTGATCAGCCTCAGCACGGTGTTCGCGCTGCGTTCGCTGGACAACGCCAACCTGGTCACCCGCGCCGAGCACCTGGGCAGTGAAGCCCGCCTGCTGGCGGATCAGCTGGCCACCTTTCACGGCAGCCTGCGTGACAGCACGCAACGTCTCGCCGGTCTGTTCGAGCAACGCTTCAGCGGCGGCGTGCAACTGCGCAGCGACGAGCGCGTGACGGTTGGCAGCCTGCAGGCGCCAGCGCTTTATCTCGGCGCGACCCGGCTCAACAACGAGTTCACCGAGGTCGATGACTTCACCCGCATGACCGCCGGTGTGGCGACGGTATTCGCGCGCGATGGCGATGAGTTCGTGCGCATCACCACCTCCCTCACCAAGCAGGACGGTACGCGGGCGCTGGGCACCGTGCTCGACCATCAGCATCCGGCCTACCAGAAGCTGCTGGCCGGCCAGGGCTATGTCGGGCGTGCGTTGCTGTTCGACCGTTTCTACATGACCCAGTACACCCCGGTTCGCGATGCCGGCGGACGGGTCATCGCGGTGCTCTTCGTCGGCTTCGACTACACCGACGCGCAGAAGCTGCAGATGCGCAACCTCACCGACTTCCGTATCGGCAGCACCGGCTCGCTGGCGATTCTCGACGAGCAGGGCAAGTGGCTGGTGGCGCCCGCCGGTGCCGCGGCCATGAGCAGCCTGCCGGCAGGGCTCAGCGAACGGGTCGCCAACACCGGTACGGGTGGTTTCTGGAGTGACGGCCAGGATGAGTTCTACAGCGTTGCGATGCCGTTCGCTGGCGGACCCTGGACGGTGCTGGCGAGCATGCCGCGCGAGGAGATCCAGGCCGTGACCTGGCGTGTCGGCACGCAGCTGGCCATCGGCAGCGCGCTCACCCTGCTGCTGGCGGTGATTGCCGTGGTCCTGCTGCTGCGGCGCAAGCTGCGCCCGCTCGGCGACCTGGTCCAGCAGGCCCAGGCCCTCGGTGCCGGCGACCTCGGTGCGCGGATGACGCAGTCCAGCGAGGACGAAATCGGCGAGCTGGCGCGCAGCTTCAACCGCATGGGCGAGGCACTGGCGACCATGGTGGCGGGTATCCGGGTCGCGGCCCAGGACGTCAGTTCGCGTTCCCAGGCGCTGTCGACGCTCTCGCGCGACGCCTACCAGGGGATCGATCAGCAGTCCGGCGAGATCAGCAGCATGGCCGGTGCGGTCGAGGAGTTCAGCGCCACCTCGCAGAACATCGCCGACAACATGCGCAACACCGAGCGTCTGGCCAGCGAGAATGCGCAACAGACGCGTATCGGTCGCACCTCGATGGATCAGGCATCGGAAGCGCTGGTACAGATCGCCGAAGCCCTGGAGCAGACCTCGACGGTCATCAACGGCCTTGGCCAGCGTTCGCAGGAGATCGGCGGCATCGTCAGCGTGATCACCGCGATTGCCGACCAGACCAACCTGCTGGCGCTCAACGCCGCCATCGAGGCGGCCCGCGCCGGCGAGCAGGGGCGGGGCTTCGCCGTGGTCGCCGACGAGGTGCGCAGCCTGGCCGGACGTACCCGCGAAGCGACCAATGAAATCTCGACGATGATCGGCAGCATCCAGAGCGAGACCAACAGCGCCATCGCCACCATGGAGCAGGGCCGCCAGTTGATGCAGGACGGTCTCGAGCGCAATGCCAAGGTAGCGGCCGCGCTGGCGCAGATCAGCGAGCAGAGCGAGGCGGCGGGTGAGCAGTTCGCCGCCATCACCACGGCGACCAGCGAGCAGAGCAGCACCGCCAACGTGCTCAGCAGCAACCTGCAGAGCATCGCCCAGGCCAACGGCGAGCAGCGCGAAGTGGTCGCCAACCTGGCGGACACCGCGCGCGAGCTGGACCGCCTGGCAGCGCAGCTGCGCCAGGAAGTCGAGCGCTTTCGCTGACCGTTAGCTAGCCGACGCCGGGCCGATACTGCAGCGCTTCGGCCAGGTGGGCGCGGCTGATCTGCGGTTCCTGGGCCAGGTCGGCCAGGGTGCGGGCCACCTTCAGCACGCGGTGGGCCGCGCGCAGGGACAGGCCCAGGCGCTCGCAGGCGTTTTCCAGCCACTGGCGGTCCGTTGCCTGCAGCGCGCAGTGCTGGCGCAGGCCCGGCAGATCGAGAAAGGCGTTGGCCACGCCCTGGCGCTGCAGTTGCCGGTCACGGGCCATGGCCACCTTGGCGGCAGCCTGCGCCGTGTTCTCGCCGTCCTGCGGGGCTACCTCCAGCGCGGTGCTTTCACGGGCGACCGTGAGGTGCAGGTCGATGCGGTCCAGCAGCGGCCCGGAGAGCCTGCCGCGATAGCGCTGAATCTGTTCCGGGGCGCAGCGGCAACGGTTGCTCGGGTCGCCAAGATAGCCACAGGGGCACGGGTTCATCGCGGCGACGAGCTGGAACCGTGCGGGGAAGCGCACCTTGTCCCGCGCCCGGGCGATGACGATATGGCCACTTTCCAGCGGCTCGCGCAGCACTTCGAGCACCTTCCTGTCGAACTCCGGCAATTCATCGAGGAACAGCACGCCCATGTGCGCCAGGGTGATCTCGCCCGGTTGCGGGCGACTGCCACCGCCCACCAGCGCCGGCCCGGAAGCGCTGTGGTGCGGGGTGCGGAAGGGTCGCTGCGGCCAGTGCTGCAGCGGCGCATGGCTGGCCACCGAATGGATCGCGGCGACCTGCAACGCTTCGCTTTCGTCCAGCGGGGGCAGCAGCCCGGGTAGGCGGCTGGCCAGCAGGGTCTTGCCGGTACCGGGCGGGCCGCTGAGCAGCAGGTTGTGCGAGCCGGCTGCCGCCACCAGCAGGGCGCGCTTGGCCGCCAGCTGGCCCTGGACCTCCGCCAGGTCCGGGTAGGGCAGGGTCTGCCGCAGCAGGCCCTGCGCCACGTAGGGTTGCAGCGGGGTGCTGCCATTCAGGTGCGCGGCGACCTGCAGCAGGTGCTCGACGGCAATCACCTTGAGGCCTGACGCCAGGCTGGCCTCTTCGGCGTTGGCCTGTGGCACCAGCAGGGTGCGCCCGGCATCGCGCGCGGCCAGCGCCGCAGGCAGCACGCCCTGGACGGGGCGCACGGCGCCGGACAGCGCCAGCTCGCCGAGGCATTCGTAGTCGGCGACGGACGCGCAGGGTACCTGGCCGCTGGCGGCGAGAATGCCCAGCGCGATGGCCAGGTCGAAGCGTCCGCCATCCTTCGGCAGGTCGGCGGGTGCCAGGTTGAGGGTGATGCGCCTGTTCGGGTAGTCGAAGGCCGAGTTGAGAATGGCGCTGCGCACGCGGTCCTTGCTTTCCTTGACCGCGGCTTCCGGCAGGCCGACCAGGGTCAGGGCGGGCAGGCCATTGGCCAGATGGGCCTCGATGGTCACGGCAGGCGCTTCGACACCGATCTGGGCACGGCTGTGAACGATGGCCAGGGACATGATCTCTCCTTGATCAGGACCCACCTGGCAGGGGCATTGAAAACGACCTGCGTCTTCGCTGCCCGGCGGCTCAATCGGCGGGTGGGTTCAGCTTGGCTTCCAGCTCGGCGACCTTGGCTTCCAGCGCCTCCAGGCGTGCGCGGGTGCGGGCCAGAACCACCATCTGGCTATCGAACTCTTCCCGGCTGACCAGTTCCAGCTTGCTGAAGCCGCTTTGCAGCAGGGCCTTGAACTGCGCTTCCAGTTCTGCGCGCGGCAGCGGGCTGTCGCCGCTGAACAGGCGCGAGGCGTGGCTACTGAGAGTGTCGAGCAGGGCTTTGGGCGGCAGCATGGTCAGGTTCCGGGTGCAGTTGGCCGGCAGTGTACCACGCAGGTGCTGGCAGGGCGTTTGGCGAGCGGCTGCACGATTTGAGAGCGCCGCCAGGCGCGTCTCTGCACCAATTTTGTGCGTCCGCTTCCGCCTGGGTCATGGCTCGTGGCCACAAGGTGACGGTAAGGCCCTGAAAGATGGCGATTTTATGGAGATGGCAAGCTTTCTGCTTAGACCCCAGCGACGCATGCACCGATGCAGTACCGGTGTGTCGGACGAAGCGGGGGAGTGTTTCGTCGGGAGCGGTTGGTGGGTATCGACCACGCCAGGCTGGGGCGGTCGATGCATTACAAAAGCCAGACACTGCGCTTAGACTTGAACCGGGTTCGTAATTCCTGGGGCAAGTCCACCTTACACGGGAGAGAGTTTCATGAAGCTAGTCACTGCCATCATCAAGCCGTTCAAGCTCGACGACGTGCGCGAGTCGCTGTCGGAGATCGGCGTGCAGGGCATTACCGTCACCGAGGTCAAGGGCTTCGGCCGCCAGAAAGGCCATACCGAGCTGTATCGCGGTGCCGAGTACGTGGTCGACTTCCTGCCCAAGGTGAAGATCGACGTGGCCATCGCTGACGACCAGCTGGACCGCGTGATCGAAGCCATCACCAAGGCGGCCAACACCGGCAAGATCGGTGACGGCAAGATTTTCGTAGTCAACCTGGAACAGGCGATTCGCATCCGTACCGGCGAAACCGATACCGACGCGATCTAAACCGCCTCCGAACCCCACGCCCCAGGAGTGAAACCCATGACTCTGCGAACTTTCGCAGGGCTAGGAGCCCTTTTGTCCTCGAATTCTGCTCTTGCGCCGATTTCGAGGGCGAATGCCGGAGCTGGCGAGGTCCTCGCCGCTCTGCCGTGCCAGATCCTCTCGGGTCTTGCGCGCTGCCTAGTGATGGGAATGCCTGATCGCCTTGCGGTGCAAGGGGGCCCGGTCATCCAGGGCAAGCGTGACAAAGACTTGTAAAGCATACGGAACGCGTCCGGCGCCAACCTGGACGTTCTAACCGAACAGCGCACAACGAAAGCGCCGGCAAGAGGTGAAACATGGATAACACAGCATTGACTGCATTGCAGTACGGCTTCGATACCTTCTACTTTCTGATCTGTGGTGCCCTGGTGATGTGGATGGCGGCTGGTTTCGCCATGCTCGAATCCGGCCTGGTCCGCGCCAAGAACACCACCGAGATCCTGACCAAGAACGTCGCCCTGTACGCCGTTGCCAGCGTCATGTACCTGGTGATCGGTTACCACATCATGTACTCCAGCCCGGAAGGCGGCATCTTCCCGAGCCTGGGCTTCCTGATCGGTGACGAGAACACCGCCGAAGCCGTTCTCGCGGGTGGCGACGACGCGCCGTACTACTCGGCCCGTTCGGACTTCTTCTTCCAGGTGGTGTTCGCCGCGACCTGCATGTCGATCGTCTCCGGTGCCGTTGCCGAGCGCATGAAGCTGTGGGCCTTCCTGGCCTTCGCCGTGGTCATGACCGGCTTCATCTACCCGGTACAGGGCTTCTGGAAATGGGGTTCGGGCTTCCTCAACGAAGCCGGCTTCATGGACTTCGCCGGTTCCGGTGTCGTGCACATGGCTGGTGCTGCCGCTGCTCTGGCTGGCGTGCTGCTGCTGGGCGCTCGCAAGGGCAAGTACGGCGCCAATGGCCAGGTCAACGCCATTCCGGGCTGCAACCTGCCGCTGGCGACCCTGGGTACCTTCATCCTGTGGATGGGCTGGTTCGGCTTCAACGGCGGTTCGCAGCTGAAGATGAGCACCATCGAAGACGCCAACGCCGTTGCCCAGGTGTTCACCAACACCAACATGGCCGCCGCCGGTGGTCTGATCGCCGCACTGATCGTCGCCCGCATCCTGTTCGGCAAGGCCGACCTGACCATGGCGCTGAACGGTGCCCTGGCTGGCCTGGTTGCCATCACCGCTGAACCGCTGACCCCGAGCGCCCTGCAGGCCACCCTGATCGGCGGCGTCGGTGGCGTGCTGGTGGTGTTCTCCATCCTCGGCCTGGACAAGATCAAGATCGACGACCCGGTCGGTGCCATCTCCGTGCACGGCGTGGTCGGCATCTGGGGCCTGCTGGCCGTCTGCCTGACCAACAGCGACGCTTCCCTGGGCGCGCAGCTGCTGGGTATCGCCAGCATCTTCGCCTGGGTGTTCATCGCCAGCCTGATCGTCTGGGGCGTCATCAAGGCGGTGATCGGCCTGCGCGTCAGCGAAGAAGAAGAGTACGAGGGTGTGGATATCGCCGAGTGCGGTATGGAAGCCTACCCGGAGTTCACCGGCAAGAAGTAAGCGTCGGTGGAAATGACAAGGGCGCCTTTTGGCGCCCTTTGTTTTTTCTGGCAGCACGCTAGAATGCGCGCGCTGGAGCCATCGAGAGCGAGAACGGCATGTGGCAGCAACGCATCATCAGCCTGCGTCCGCGTGAGCGCGGTTTTCATCTGGTGACGGAAGAAGTACTGGCGGCACTGCCGGAACTGGCGCGGATGCGTGTCGGTCTGTTGCACCTGTGGCTGCAGCACACCTCGGCTTCGCTGACGGTCAACGAGAACGCCGACCCCGCGGTGCGCCGTGATTTCGAGCGTTTCTTCAACCGTCTGGTGCCGCAGGGCGAGACGGGCTACGAGCACGATTACGAAGGGCCGGATGATCTGCCGGCGCACTTCAAGGGCAGTCTGCTGGGCTTTCAGCTCCAGCTGCCGATACAGGATGGACAGCTGGCGCTGGGGACCTGGCAGGGCATCTACCTGGGCGAGCATCGCGATCATGGTGGGGCTCGGCGACTGGTGGCGACCCTGCACGGCGAGGTCATTTGAATTTTTTCCGGTCGGGCGGTACGCGCCGCACGACTGGGCTATAACTAACCTGCTTTTCGCAAGTCATGAGGTTGAACATGAGCGACGAAGACCTGGAACAAGACGATCTGGACGGGGCTGACGAGGACGACGGTGAGGAGCTGGCTGCTGCGGCCGATGACGGTGACAGCGGCGATGATGGCGACGGCGAGGTCGTAGCCAGCAGCAAGAAGAGCAAGGCCAAAGCCGTTGAAGTCGACGAGATGCCCAGCGTCGAGGCCAAGCAGAAAGAGCGCGACGCGCTGGCCCAGGCCATGGAGGAATTCCTGGCGCGTGGCGGCAAGGTGCAGGAAGTCGAGCCCAATGTGGTCGCCGATCCGCCCAAGAAGCCCGACAGCAAGTACGGTAGCCGTCCTATCTGACGACGCTGCGTAACAAGAAACCGCCCTCGTGGCGGTTTTTTGTGCCCGGCGTCTAGCGCGTCCAGCTGCCCAGCAGCGCCGGCAGTTCGGCCAGGCTGGCGATCTGTGCGTCCGGCGTGGTTTCGCCCTCCCACGCCC
>NZ_SBHZ01000031.1 GCF_004521985.1 Ectopseudomonas khazarica | reverse complement strand
GTGATGGGTGCTTGAGGGGGCGGGGGTTGTACAGGGCTGCTTCAGCGCTGAGCCCTTGTGATCGATCGCGGCTGAAGCCGCTCCTACAGGGGGGTGACGTAGCCCGGATGCAATCCGGGGCCGCGTTCAGGAGGCGGTCAGGCGGGTGGTCGCTGCGATGTCGCTCGACTCCAGTGGGGTCTGCGCATGGATCGACGCCTGGCGGTGCTTGAGCATGCCTCCGCTGCGCTCGTTCAGTGCGGCGGTCATCTCGGCCAGGATCGAGGTGGCCACGCTTTCCGGTGTGTCGCCACCGATATCCAGGCCGATGGGGTAGTGCAGGCGGTCCAGCGCGGGCAGTTGTGCGGCGTACTGGCGAATTTCCCCCAGCAGGCGCTCGGTGCGCTCGCGTGGGCCCAGTTGGCCGACGTAAAGGGGCGAGCCCTGCAGCACGCTGCCCAGCCAGTGACGATCCTGGCTGTAGCTGTGGCTCATGATCGCCACCAGCGCACCGTCGGTCAGCCGGGTCAGGCCGTAGGGTGCTTTCACGTCCACCTGGCGCACGACGTCGGCATCGGGGAAACGCTCGGCGCGGGCGAAATGCGCGCGCCCGTCGATCACGCTGACATGCCAGTCCAGCAACTTAGCCATGTGGCTCAGCGGCTGCGCATCATGCCCGGCGCCGAAGATCACCAGGCGGCGTTGCGGCGGCAGGTACTCGCAGAACACTTCGATCTCGCCGCGCGCACCCTGATAGGTTCGCAGCGAGGAGCGGCCCAGGGCCAGGGTCTCGGCCAGGTCGGCGCGGAGCGCATCGTCGAGGCCGGGCTCGGGCAGGCGTTCGCTGCTGGCCTGCGAGGGGTGCAGGGCGAGGCGATCGCCGACACGCACGCGGGCGTGACGATAGCTGGAGATCACTGTGGCCAGCGCGCCGGGCTGGCCGCTTTCGCGCACCTGGCGCAGCAGGTCGAGCACGCCCAGGGGCTTCTCCGCGCTGTGCCGTTCGAGCAGCACGTGCACGGTGCCATTGCAGCCCAGGCCGAAGGTCAGCGCGGCGTCCTGGTCATCATCGTCATCCTGGGTCGCGGTGCTGTAGCGGCGGATCACCGCCTCGCCGCTGTCGGTCAGCCACCAGGCCTTCTTCGCCACTTCGGATTCCAGGCAGCCGCCGCTGATGGTGCCCACGGTACCGCCGTAGAGCGGGATCAGCATGCGCGCGCCGGGGCGTCGGTAGGCCGAGCCTTCCACCTTGACCACAGTGGCGAGCACGGCCTGGCCGTTGTCGCGTTCGACGCTGCCGATGGCGTCGAGCAGGGCACTGATTCCCGACAACATAGGTTTCTCCCAGACAAGAACGGGGCAGCGACAGGCGGCGACCCTCAGACTGCCAATGTTCCGTATGCCAGTTAAGGAGAGTTAGGCCGATCCTGCGAGATTCTTGCCCGATCCTGCGTGGCTGCCTTCGAAACGCTCGGCCAGCCTGACGATATGCGCGCGCTCGGTGCGGATGAAGTCGACGAAGGCCTGGGCCACGGGGGACAGGCGTCGCCCGCGGATGTTCACCACGCACCAGCTGCGCTGCAGCGGCAGCTCGGCCACCGGCAGTTCGCGCAGCAAGCCGTGCTGCAGCTCCAGGCGCACGGCGTGGCGTGGCAGCAGGGCGATACCGAGGCCGGCCAGCACCGCTTCACGCTGCGATTCCAGCGAGCCGATCTCCAGGGTGTTGGGGAAGTGCGCGCGCTTCTGGTGGCAGTACTCCTCGCAGGCGCGCCGGGTGCCCGAGCCGCTCTCGCGGATCAGCAGGGGGTAGGGGGTCAGGTCCTGCAATTGCAGGTTGTCCGCCTGGCACAGCGGATGGTCCGGCGCCGCCACGGCGATGATCGGGTTGTTGAGGAAGGGCATGAAGTCCAGCGCCATGTCCTGCGGCACCTGGCTCATGATCATCAGGTCGTCGCGGCTCTGGGTCAGGCGGCGTACCACCAGGCTGTGGTTGACCACGGTCAGGGTCAGGCTGACTTCCGGGTAACTGCGGCGAAAGTCGGCGAAAAGGTGCGGAATGAAATACTTGGCGCTGGATTCCACGCACAGGTTCAGTTGTCCCTGCAGCGAGCCCTGCAGGTCCGACAGCTGCATGTCCAGGCTTTCCAGGCGACCGAAGATGTCGCTGCTGGCGCGGCGCAGGGCTTCGGCGGCCTCGGTCAGGTAGAGCTTCTTGCCGAGGTACTCGAACAGCGGCTGGCCGACCAGCTCTTCCAACTGGCGGATCTGCAGGCTGACGGCGGGCTGGGTCAGGGCCATTTCGTCGGCGGCGCGGCTGTAGGAGCCGTGCTCGCACACGGCACGGAAGACCTGGAGCTGGCGCAGGGTCATGCGCAGCAGGGTTTTACGCACGGTCGTTTCCTCGTTCGCAAAGATGAATAAGTAATTACTTATGCCTGATCAAATAATTATTCATTTTGGTTAATCCGTATAGCCGGATAGGGTTTGTCCAACTTTGCAACCAACTGTTGCAGCGGCCCTTGCAGCTCTGCGCTGAGGATTCGAACCGTGATCAAGAAGATCCTGATCGCCAACCGTGGTGAAATCGCCGTCCGCATCGTGCGGGCCTGTGCCGAGATGGGCATTCGCTCGGTGGCCATCTATTCGGATGCGGACCGTCACGCGCTGCACGTCAAGCGTGCCGACGAGGCGCACAGCATCGGCGAGGATCCGCTGGCCGGCTACCTGAACCCGCGCAAGCTGGTGAACCTGGCGGTGGAGACCGGTTGCGACGCCCTGCATCCGGGCTACGGATTCCTGTCCGAGAATGCCGAACTGGCGGAGATTTGCGCCGAACGTGGAATCAAGTTCATAGGCCCGAGCGCTGAAGTCATCCGCCGCATGGGCGACAAGACCGAAGCGCGCCGCAGCATGATCGCCGCCGGCGTACCCTGCACCCCCGGCACCGAAGGCAATGTCGCCGACCTGGCCGAGGCCCTGCGTGAGGCCGAGCGCATCGGCTACCCGGTGATGCTCAAGGCCACCTCCGGTGGTGGTGGGCGCGGCATTCGTCGCTGCAACAGCCGTGAGGACCTGGAACAGGCCTACCCACGGGTGATCTCCGAGGCGACCAAGGCCTTCGGCAGCGCAGAGGTGTTCCTGGAAAAGTGCATCGTCAATCCGAAGCACATCGAAGCGCAGATCCTCGCCGACAGCTTTGGCAACACCGTGCATCTGTACGAGCGCGACTGCTCGATCCAGCGCCGCAACCAGAAGCTCATCGAGATCGCCCCCAGCCCGCAGCTCACCCCTGAGCAGCGCGCCTACATCGGCGACCTCGCCGTGCGCGCCGCCCAGGCCGTGGGCTACGAGAACGCCGGCACCGTGGAGTTCCTGCTCGCCGAGGGCGAGGTGTACTTCATGGAGATGAACACCCGGGTGCAGGTGGAGCACACCATCACCGAGGAAATCACCGGCATCGACATCGTCCGCGAGCAGATCCGCATCGCTTCGGGCCTGGCCCTGTCGATCAAGCAGGAAGACATCATCCACCGCGGTTATGCCCTGCAGTTCCGCATCAACGCCGAGGACCCGAAGAACAACTTCCTGCCCTCGTTCGGCAAGATCACCCGCTACTATGCCCCCGGCGGTCCCGGCGTGCGTACCGACACGGCGATCTACACCGGCTACACCATTCCGCCCTATTACGACTCGATGTGCCTGAAGCTGATCGTCTGGGCGCTGACCTGGGAAGAGGCGATGGACCGTGGCCTGCGCGCGCTGGACGACATGCGCGTGCAAGGCGTGCGCACCACCGCGCCCTATTACCAGGAAATCCTGCGTAACCCGGAATTTCGCAGCGGCCAGTTCAACACCAGCTTCGTCGAAAGCCATCCGGAACTGACCCAGTACTCGATCAAGCGCAATCCGTCGCACCTGGCCATCGCCATCGCCACCGCCATCGCTGCCCACGCGGGCCTGTAGGGGACATCATGAGCAAGAAGATCACCGTTACCGATACCGTCCTGCGCGATGCCCACCAGTCGCTGCTGGCCACGCGGATGCGCACCGAAGACATGCTGCCGATCTGCGACAAGCTCGACCGCGTGGGCTACTGGTCGCTGGAAGTCTGGGGCGGCGCCACGTTCGACTCGTGCGTGCGCTTCCTCAAGGAAGACCCGTGGGAGCGTCTGCGTCAGCTCAAGGCCGCGCTGCCCAATACCCGCCTGCAGATGCTCCTGCGCGGGCAGAACCTGCTCGGCTACCGGCATTACAGCGATGACGTGGTCAAGGCCTTCGTCGCCAAGGCGGCGGTCAACGGCATCGACGTGTTCCGCATCTTCGACGCGATGAACGACGTGCGTAACCTGCGCGTCGCCATCGAGGCGGTCAAGGCCGCCGGCAAGCATGCCCAGGGCACCATTGCCTACACCACCAGCCCGGTGCACACCACCGACGCCTTCGTCGCCCAGGCCAAGGCCATGCAGGCGATGGGCATCGACTCCATCGCCATCAAGGACATGGCCGGCCTGCTCACGCCGTACGCCACCTTCGAGCTGGTCAAGGCGCTGAAGAGCGAAGTCGACCTGCCGGTGTTCATCCACAGTCACGACACGGCCGGCCTCGGCGCGATGTGCCAGCTCAAGGCCATCGAAGCCGGCGCCGACCATATCGACACCGCCATCTCCAGCCTGGCCTGGGGCACCAGCCATCCGGGTACCGAGTCGATGGTCGCCGCGCTCAAGGGCAGCGAGTTCGACACCGGCCTGGACCTGGAGCTGATCCAGGAGATCGGCATGTACTTCCATGCCGTGCGCAAGAAGTACCACCAGTTCGAGAGCGAGTTCACCGGCGTGGACACCCGCGTGCAGGTCAACCAGGTGCCGGGCGGGATGATTTCCAACCTGGCCAACCAGCTCAAGGAGCAGGGCGCGCTGAACCGCATGAACGAAGTGCTGGACGAGATTCCGCGCGTGCGTGCCGACCTCGGCTTCCCGCCGCTGGTCACGCCCACTTCGCAGATCGTCGGTACCCAGGCGTTCTTCAACGTGCTGGCCGGCGAGCGCTACAAGACCATCACCAACGAGGTGAAGCTGTATCTGCAGGGTCGCTACGGCAAGGCCCCGGGCAAGGTCGACGAGCAGCTGCGCAAGCAGGCCATCGGCAGCGAGGAAGTGATCGACGTGCGTCCGGCCGACCTGCTCAAGCCCGAGCTGGCGCGCCTGCGTGAAGAGATCGGCAGCCTGGCCAAGTCCGAAGAGGACGTGCTGACCTTCGCCATGTTCCCCGACATCGGGCGCAAGTTCCTCGAAGAGCGCGAGGCCGGCACCCTCAAGCCCGAAGAACTGCTGCCCATGCCCAGTGGCCAGGGCGCGGCGCCGGTCGGCGGCGAAGGCGTGCCGACCGAGTTCGTGGTCGACGTGCACGGCGAGAGCTACCGCGTGGACATCACCGGGGTCGGCGTCAAGGGCGACGGCAAGCGTCACTTCTACCTGTCCATCGACGGCATGCCGGAAGAAGTGGTGTTCGAGCCGCTCAACGAATTCGTCGCCGGCAGTGGCGGCAAGCGCAAGCAGGCCGGCGCCCCGGGCGACGTGTCCACCACCATGCCGGGCAACATCGTCGATGTGCTGGTCAAGGAAGGTGACACGGTCAAGGCCGGTCAGGCGGTGCTGATCACCGAAGCGATGAAGATGGAAACCGAAGTGCAGGCGCCGATTGCCGGCAAGGTCAAGGCCGTTCACGTGGCCAAGGGCGACCGCGTCAATCCGGGCGAAGTGCTGGTGGAAATCGAAGGTTAACCTCAGGAGCCCGGCCTGTTGGATGGGCAAGTTTGACGGGGCGTAACCCGGGCTCCTTTTTTATTCACGGGCGCTTCGCATGAGGCGCCAAGGGTTCGAGACCCGGGAGCCGCAAGGCTCCTTTTTTTACCACGGTTCTCTGGCCGTGCCCCGGGTGTGCAAGCACAGCGCGGGCGATCAGCACCGCTTGCGCGGGGCGCGGCCTTTTCCCTTCGACCGGCCGGAGCAGTTCGCTCCGGCCGGTCTTTTTCATTCCTGCGGGAAGCGCGAGCGCGGGGTGGCCATCGGCACCTTGTCGCCGTCGAGCGGCAGGAAAGTGCCCAGCTCGGCGTCATAGGCCTTGATCTGGCTGGTTTCGATGTCATACACCCAGCCGTGGATGAACAGCTGGCCGCGCGCCAGCTTGGCCGCTACCGATGGGTGGGTGCACAGGTGGTTGAGCTGCGCCACCACGTTTTCCTCGGTGAGCACCGCCAGGGTTTCCTTGTCGTCGCTGCAGTTGCAGTTCTCCGCCACCACGCTGCGTGCCACCTCGGCATGGCGCAGCCAGGCCTTGACGGTGGGCATGGTTTCCAGCGACGCCGGGTTGAGTACCGCCTTCATCGCGCCGCAGTCGGAGTGGCCGCAGACGACGATGTGCTGCACGCCCAGGGCCATCACCGCGTATTCGATGGCGGTGGAGACGCCGCCCATCATCTGCCCGTAGGCCGGCACCACGTTACCGACGTTGCGGTTGACGAACAGGTCGCCGGGCGAGCTCTGGGTGATCAGTTCCGGCACCACGCGCGAGTCGGCGCAGGTGATGAACATGGCGCGCGGGTTCTGGGCGGTGGCGAGCTTCTTGAACAGTTCTTCCTGCTGTGGGAAGACTTCGTTGCGAAAGCGCTTGAAGCCATCGACGATGCTGTGCAGCGCCTGCTCGGCGGTTTCGTTGCCCTCATGGGTCTGAAGCGGAATCACCTGGTGTTTGTAAGGCATGCCCTGAACCTCTTTGTTATCTGAAAATGCGCTGCTAGAACGACAGCCGCTGCGCTGTGCGAGTCACACCGCAAGTTTCTCCTGCGCCAGGCGGCGCGACAACCGGTAGGTTTTTGCAATTCGTGGCGAACGCCTGCGGCCGGGCGAGCCGCAGCTCGTCAGCCGCGGTGGTGGCTGCGGAAGAAGTCGATCAGTCCCTGGGTGGACGCATCCTCGGCGCCGCTGAGGTCGCTGCCGACCATGCGCGAGTAGACGCCCTTGCCCAGTTCCTTGCCCAGCTCCACGCCCCACTGATCGAAGGCGTTGATGCCCCAGATCACGCTCTGCACGAACACCTTGTGCTCGTAGAGGGCGATCAGCGCGCCCAGGCGGCCGGGGCTGACCCGCTCCAGCACCAGGGTGTTGCTCGGGCGGTTGCCGGGGACCACCTTGTGCGGCGCCAGGCGCTGCACCTCGGCTTCGCTCAGGCCCTGGGCGCGCAGTTCGGCCTCGGCCTCGGCGTGGCTCTTGCCGAGCATCAGCGCCTGGCTCTGCGACAGGCAGTTGGCGAACAGCCATTGATGGTGATCGGCGACCGGGTTGTAGCTGCTCACCGGGACGATGAAGTCCGCCGGGATCAGCAGCGTGCCCTGGTGCAGCAGCTGGTGATAGGCGTGCTGGCCGTTGCAGCCGACGCCGCCCCAGATCACCGGGCCGCTGGCGATCTGCAGCGCGCTGCCGTCCTGGCGCACGCGCTTGCCGTTGGACTCCATGTCCAGTTGTTGCAGGTGCTTGGTGATGTTGCGCAGGTAATGGTCGTACGGCAGGATCGCGTGGCTCTGCGCGCCCCAGAAATTGCCGTACCAGACGCCGAGCATGGCCAGCAGCAGCGGCATGTTGCGTTCGAACGGCGCCTGCTGGAAGTGCCGGTCCATGCGGTAGGCGCCGGTGAGCAGCTCCTTGAAGTTGGAGATGCCGATGGACATGGCGATGGGCAGGCCGATGGCCGACCACAGCGAATAGCGCCCACCGACCCAGTCCCACATGGGCAGGATGTTTTCCTCGCGGATGCCGAAGGCGCAGGCCGCCTCGACGTTGCTCGACACCGCCATGAAGTGCCGGTGCAGCTCCTCTTCGCTGCCACCCTGGGCCAGGTACCAGCCACGTGCGGCCTGGGCGTTCTTCAGGGTTTCCAGGGTGCCGAAGGTCTTCGACGAGACGATGAACAGCGTGGTTTCCGCACACAGCTTGGCGGCCAGCTCCTGGAACGAGCTGCCGTCGATATTGGCCAGGTAGTGGCAGCGCACGCCGCGCTGGGCGAACGGCAGCAGCGCCTCGGACACCAGCTGCGGGCCGAGGAACGAGCCGCCGATGCCGATGTTCACCACGTCGGTGATCGGCTTGTCGCTGTAGCCGCGCCACAGACCATGGTGCACCCGGCCGACCAGTTCGCTCATGCGTTGCAGGGCGCGGTGCACCTGCGGCATCACGTCCACGCCGTCGACCAGCACGCGCTCGCCCAGCGGCCGGCGCAGCGCCGTGTGCAACGCCGGGCGCCGCTCCGAGGCGTTGACCTGCGCGCCATCGAACAGCGCCGCGATGGCCTCGGCCAGGCCGGCCTCGCGGGCCAGTTCGACCAGCAGGCTGCGGGTGCGCACGTCGATCAGGTTCTTCGAGTAGTCGAGGAACAGGCCGCAGTCATCCAGCGAGAAGCGCGCGAAGCGTTGCGGGTCGTCGGTGAAGGCCTGGCGCAGGCTGAAACCCTCCAGTGCCTGGCGCTGCTCGCGCAGTGCCTGCCAGCTGGGCAGTTGGGTGACGTCCTGCGAGGACGGGGTGTAGGGCATCGGGCAATCCTCTCTCAGCGCGCGGCCAGGTGATGGCGGTCCAGCTCGTGCAGGTAGGGCAGGTCGGGGCCGACCCGCGAGCAGGTCAGCGCGGCCGCCTCGATGGCCAGGCGCAGCATGTCGTCGATCGTTGCGCGGTCGAGCGTCTTCAGCGCCTCGGGGCTGTCCAGGCCATGCCGTGCCAGGTAGCTGAGCAGCGCCGCCTGGAAGGTATCGCCCGCACCGACGGTGTCGCGCGTATGCACCGGCAGCGCCGGTGCCGACCAGTGCCCGTGACGGCAGTGCACGCTGGCGCCGGCACTGCCATGGGTGAGAAACACCAGCTGGCAGCGTTCGTTGAGCCAGCCGGCCGCGACCTGCTGTGGCTCGCGCTCGGGGTACAGCAGCTGCAGGTCCTCTTCGCTGACCTTGATCAGGTGCGCATGGCTGGCGAAGGCTTCGACCCGTTCGCGCCATAGCGCGACATCCGGCGCCGGGCCGAGGCGCACGTTGGGGTCGAGGCTGATCAGGCGTCGCTGATGTTCGCGCTGCACCAGCGCCAGCAGCGTGCTGGCCACCGGCTCCACCACCAGGGAGAAGGAGCCGACATGCAGGCCGCGCACCTGGGCATCCAGGGTCGGCAGGTGTTCGCTCAGCAGCAGGCGGTCGGCGCAGCCCTCGCCACGGAAGGAATACTGCGGTGAGCCGGCGGCATCCACGCCGACCATCGCCAGGGTGGTCGGCGCATCGCTGGCGATCAGGTAGGCATCGCTCACGCCCTCGTCGTGCAGGACCTGGCGCAGGCGCTGGCCGAGGCTGTCGGAGGATATCCCGGTGAACAGCGCCGAGTCGGCCCCCATGCGGCGCATGCCCAGCGCCACGTTGAACGGCGAGCCACCGGCGATGGCCTTGAAGGCCAGCTCGTTGCTGCGGGCGCCGTCGCTCTGGATGAACACGTCGAACAGTGCTTCGCCACAGACCAGGTACATATGTCTCTCCGTATCGGTTCTCGGGCAACTCCGTAAACGGCCCTGGCGCTGGCTCGCGGCGTTGCTCTGCGCCAGTGCCGGGTGTTCCGCAGCCGCCCTCGGGGCGTTCTCACGCCGGGTTGTGTTCGGCGAGCCGGCTGACCTGCTCGCGATAGTGTCGGTAGACCTCTTCGTACTGCGCCGTGCGCGCCGGGTCCGGCTGCGTCTGCGTGCTGGCGTCGAGCTGCACGCAACGTTCGCACAGTGCGGCCAGCTGCGCCTGGCGGTCGGCACCCGTGGTCAGGCACCAGGCCGCCTGGATCGCCGCACCCAGGGCGGCGGCCTCGGTCTGTCGCGGGCAGACCAGCGGCGTGCCCATGATGTCGGCGATCACCTGGCGCCACACCGGGCTCTTCGCCGCACCACCGATCAGGCGGATGGTCTGGCTCTGCAGGCCGCTGGCGCGCAGCAGGTCGAGACCGTAGCGCAAACCGAAGCTGGTGCCCTCGACCACCGCCCGGCAGAGGTTGGCGCGGGTCAGGTTGTCGCTGTCCATGCCCAGCAGGCTGGCGCGCGCGTTGGGCAGCGCCGGTACCCGTTCGCCGTTGAAGAACGGCAGCATCAGCAGACCCTCGGCCCCGATGGGCGCCTGCTCGACCAGCGCGCCGAAGGCCTGGATGTCCAGTTCCAGCAACTGCTGGATCAGCCCGGTGGCGCTGGTCAGGTTCATGGTGCAGATCAATGGCAGCCAGCCGCCGGACGACGAGCAGAAAGTCGCCACCTGGGCATGCGGGCTGATCATCGGCTGCTCGCTGTAGGCGTACAGCGTGCCGGAGGTGCCCAGGCTCATGGTGATCGCGCCGGGACGGATGTTGCCGGTGCCGATGGCCCCCATCATGTTGTCGCCGCCGCCGCTGGCCACCACGGCCTGCGGGTTCAGGCCCAGGCGCTCGGCGATCTGCGGGCGGATCGGCCCCACCGGCTGGTCCGGCTCCAGCAGTTGCGGCAGGGCGCGCTGCAGGCGTCCGCTGGGGTCGATGAAATCCAGCAGCGCGCCGTCCCATTGGCGTGTGCGCACGTCGAAATAGCCGCTGCCGGAGGCGTCGCCGTATTCGCTGCAGGCACGCCCGGTGAGCCAGTGGTTGAGGTAGTCGTGCGGCAGCAGGATATGCGCGATGCGGGCGAACAGTTCGGGGTGCTGCTCGCGCGTCCAGAGCAGCTTGGACACCGTGTAACCGGGCGCGATGGCCACGCCCAGGCGCTGCAGCGAACCGGCTGCGCCGCCGAGGTGCTCGAGCAGGCGCTGGTTCTCCGGGGTCGATTCGGTGTCGCACCAGAGCTTGGCCGGACGCAGCACCGCGCCCTGCTCGTCGAGCAGGACCAGGCCATGCTGCTGGCCGGAGACGCCGATGCCGAGAATCTGCTCGCCGCGAATGCCGGCGGCCGCCAGCGCCTGCCGCGTGGCCTGCTCGAAGGCCTCCAGCCATTGCCCCGGCTGCTGCTCGCGGCGACCGTTGGCCGCGCTCTGCAGGCTATGGCTGGCGCTGCCGGCGCCGAGCACCTGGCCGCTGTCGGCGTCGAGCACCAGGGCCTTGGTGCCCTGGGTGCCGCAGTCGATACCGAGGTACATGCTCAGAGCTCCCGCATGCGCTCGATCAGCAGCGCTTCCAGGGCGAGCTGATCGGCATGGAACTGGCGAATGCCCTCGGCGAGCTTCTCCGTGGCCATGGGGTCTTCGTTCATCTGCCAGCGAAACTGCTGCTCGTCGAGGCAGGCTGGGGCGAGCACCCGCTGGCCGTCGTCCTGCAGCGCTGGCCGCAGTTCGCCGCTGGCCTGTTCCAGTTCGGCGAGCAGGGCAGGGCTGATGGTCAGGCGGTCGCAGCCGGCCAGGGCGAGCACTTCGCCGATGTTGCGAAAGCTCGCGGCCATCACCACCGTGGCGTAGTCGTGCTGCTTGAAGAAGCGATAGACCTGGCGCACCGACAGCACGCCGGGGTCGTTCTCGGCCTCGAAGCGGACGTCCGGAGTCTGCTGCCTGTGCCAGTCGAGAATACGCCCGACGAAAGGCGACACCAGGTAGATGCCGGCCTCGGCGCAGGCGCGGGCCTGGGCCAGGTTGAAGATCAGCGTGAGGTTGCAGCGAATGCCCTCGCGCTCCAGCTGGCGCGCCGCCTGGATGCCTTCCCAGGTGGCGGCGATCTTCACCAGGACACGGTCGCCGGGGATGCCCAGCTGCAGGTAGCGCTGATGCAGCGCGCGCGCCCGCGCCACGGTGGCGGCGCTATCGAAGGACAGCGCCGCCGGCACTTCGGTGGACACCTTGCCCCGGATGGTCGCGAGAATCTCCACGCCCATGCTGACCACCAGGCGGTCGCACGCCTCGGCGATGATCGCGCTGGGCGCTGCGCCGCTGCGGATGGCCTGGCGCAGTGCGTCGTCGACCTGACGCTGGTACTGCCCCGCCTGCAGCGCCTTGAGGATGATCGACGGGTTGGTGGTGGCGTCCTCGGGCTGGAAGCGGTTGATGGCGACCAGGTTGCCGGTGTCGGCGACCACCACGCTGTGCTGCTTGAGTTGGCTGAGCAGGCTGGGCATGTGCGTCTCCGGGGCCTAGGCGTGCAGCAGGTTGTGCAGGGTCTGGCTGACGCCCCGCTCGCGCAGGCTGGTCAGGCAGCGCTCGAAGGCGGCGACGAATTCCAGCGAACGCCCTGGCGCGCTGCCGAAGATCGTCTCCTCGCCGAGCACCCGCGCGGTGAGCTGGGCATCGTCGGCGACCAGCGCCTGGCAATGCTCGGCCCTCGGGTCGGGAATCCGGTAGCGGGCGCCGCTTTCGTCCTCGCCCTTGAGGTACAGCGCCCAGGCGGCGACCACCAGGGCCACCCGGTCCAGTGGCTTGCCGTCGGCGATCAGGCGCTGCAGGGTCGGCACGATGAACTTGGGAAACTTCGACGAGCCGTCGGAGCAGACGCGCTCCAGCTGGTCGGCGATGGCCTGGTTGGAGAAGCGGTCGATCAGCGTGTCCTTGTAGGTGGTCAGGTCGATGCCCGGCACCGGGGCCAACTGCGGCGTGACGTCGAGGTCCATGAAGCTGCGCACGTACTGGCGCATCAGCGGGTCGTTCATGGTCTCGTGGACGAAGCGATAGCCCTTGAGAAAGCCCAGGTAGGTCAGGGCCAGGTGGCTGCCGTTGAGCAGCTTGATCTTCATCTCTTCGTAGGGCGTGACGTCGTCGGTGAACTGCACGCCGACCTCTTCCCAGGCGGGCCGGCCGCTGACGAACTTGTCTTCCAGCACCCATTGCACGAAGGGCTCGCAGACCACCGGCCAGGCGTCCTCGACGCCGTGCTGCGCGGCCAGCTGCTGGCGGTGCGCGGCGCTGGTCATGGGGGTGATGCGGTCGACCATGGCATTGGGAAACGACACGTGCTGGTCGATCCAGCTGGCCAGTTCCTGGTCGGCCAGCTGAGCGAAGGCGAGCAGCGCCTTGCGCGTGACGGCGCCGTTGTGCGGCAGGTTATCGCAGGACATCAGGGTAAAGGCCGGAATGCCGGCGGCCCGGCGCCTGGCCAGGGCCGCGCAGAGGAAGCCGAACACACTCCTGGGGGCGTCGGGGTGGCGCAGGTCGTGCTGGATCGCCGGCAACTCGGCGAGGAACTCCCCGCTGCTGTCGTCGATGCAGTAGCCGCCTTCGGTGATGGTCAGCGAGACGATGCGGATCGCCGGGTCGGCGAGCTTGTCGATCAGCGCCTGCGGCGATTCCTCGGCCAGCAGCATGTCGTTGATGGCGCCGATCACCCGTACCGGCAGGTTCGGTTCGTCACCCAGTTCGACCAGGGTGTAGAGATAGTCCTGGCCGGCCAGGGCGTCGCGCATGGCGCGGTCCTCACTGCGCACGCCGACCCCGCAGATGCCCCAGTCGAGCGCCAGGCCCTGGTTCATCAGGGCATCGGTGTAGACCGCCTGGTGAGCACGGTGAAAGCCGCCAACGCCGATATGGGCGATGCCGGTGCGGATCATGTCCGGGGTGTAGGCTGGCAGCGCGACAGCGCCGCCAAGCCGGGAGAGCTGCTGGCGATTGAGTTTCATCTGGAAAGTCCCGTGATGGCGCGCTGTCAGGCGGCCTGCTGCAAGGGTTTGGCGACGGCCTGGCCGTCGGCGTCGAAGAGGTGGCAGTGCGCCGGGTCGAAATCCAGCGCCAGGGTGTCGCCATAGCGCGGCGCGAAGTCGCCCCGTACCCGCACCGTGAGCATTTCGCCCGAGCTGCAGCGCACGTGGCAGAAGGTGTCGCTGCCCAGGCGTTCGCTGACGTCGGCGGTCACCTGCAGGCGGCCCGCGCCGGCGGCGGCGACGTTGAGGTGCTCGGGGCGCACGCCCAGGGTCACGCTGCTGCCGACGGCGAGCCCGGCGGCGGACAGCGGCAGGCTCAGCTGGCCGCCGCATTCCAGTTGCACGGTGCAGCTGTCGGCCTCGACCTGCTGCAGCGTGCCGCGCAGGAAACCCATCTTCGGCGTGCCGAGAAAACCGGCGACGAACAGGTTGGCCGGGTGGTGGTACAGCTCCAGCGGCGAGCCGACCTGCTCGATGCGGCCGCCATTGAGCACCACCACCTTGTCGGCCAGGGTCATGGCTTCGACCTGGTCGTGGGTCACGTAGATCATGGTCGCCTGCAGGTCCTTGTGCAGTCGCGCCAGCTCCAGGCGGGTCTGCACGCGCAGGGCGGCGTCGAGGTTGGACAGCGGCTCGTCGAACAGGAAGATCTTCGGGTTGCGCACGATGGCGCGCCCGATGGCCACACGCTGGCGCTGGCCACCGGACAGCTGCCTGGGCTTGCGTTCGAGCAGGGCCTCCAGTTGCAGGATGCGTGCGGCGTTGGCGACCTTCGCCTCGACTTCCTGCTTGCCCACCCGCGCCAGGTCGAGGGCGAACGACAGGTTCTTGCGCACGGTCATGTGCGGGTACAGCGCGTAGGTCTGGAACACCATGGCCAGGTCGCGGCGCGCCGGGGCGACATCGGTGATGTCCTTGCCATCGAGCTCGATGTGGCCGCTGCTGACTTCCTCGAGCCCGGCGATCAGGCGCAGCAGGGTGGACTTGCCGCAGCCGGAGGGGCCGACGAACACCACGAACTCGCGGTCGCGGATGTCCAGGTCGATGCCCTTGATGATCGCGGTGCCATCGAAGCCTTTCTTCAGGTTGCGGATCTTCAGATCAGCCATGTCAGTTCTCCCGTTATTTCACCGCGCCGAAGGACAGGCCGCGTACCAGTTGTTTTTGGCTGATCCAGCCGAAGATCAGGATGGGCGCGCAGGCCAGGGTCGAGACGGCGGAGAGCTTGGCCCAGAACAGGCCCTCGGGGCTGGAGTAGGAGGCCACCAGCGCGGTCAGCGGGGCGGCGGCGGAGCTGGTCAGGTTGAGCGACCAGAATGCCTCGTTCCAGCACAGGATCAGCGACAGCAGCATGGTCGAGGCCAGGCCGCCGCGAGCGATCGGCAGCAGCACGCGGACGATCTCCTGCCAGGTGGTGGCGCCGTCCAGGCGCGCGGCTTCGAGGATGTCCACGGGGATGTCCTTGAAGTAGGTGTAAACCATCCACACCAGGATCGGCAGGTTGATCAGGGTGTAGATGATGATCAGCGCCAGGCGCGAATCGAGCAGGCCGAACTGCTTGGCCAGCAGGTAGATCGGCACCAGCACGCCGACCGGCGGCAGCATCTTGGTCGACAGCATCCACAGCAGCGTGCCGCGGGTGCGCCTGGTCTCGAAGAACGCCATGGAATAGGCCGCCGGCACGGCCAGGAGCATGCACAGCAGCGTGGCGGAGACGGAGATCAGCACCGAGTTCCAGGCGAAGGCGAAGTAGTCGCTGCGCTCGTTGATGTGCAGGTAGTTCTCCAGCGTCGGCATGAAGATGAACTGCGGTGGCGTGGCGAAGGCGTCGATCTCGGTCTTCAGGCTGGTCAGCACCATCCACAAGATCGGGAAGAAGATCACCGCGGCGATCGCCCAGGACAGGGTGCCGATCAGCACGCTCTGCAGGCGACGGGATTGCTTGAGGGTCAGCATGTCCGGGGCCTCACTGCTTGTCGGTCAGGTTCTTGCCGATCATGCGGATCAGCACGATGGCGGCGATATTGGCGATGACCACCGCGATCAGCCCGCCCGCCGAGGCCATGCCGACGTCGAACTGCAGCAGGGCCTGGTTGTAGATCAGGTAGGCGAGGTTGGTCGACTCGTAGCCGGGACCACCGCTGGTGGTGGTGTAGATCTCGGCGAACACCGAGAGCAGGAAGATGGTCTCGATCATCACCACCACGGCAATCGGCCGCGCCAGGTGCGGCAGGGTCAGGTGCCAGAAGATGGCGAGCGGGCCGGCGCCGTCGAGGCGCGCGGCCTCCTTCTGCTCCTGGTCCAGCGACTGCATGGCGGTCATCAGGATCAGGATGGCGAACGGCAGCCACTGCCAGGACACGATCAGGATGATCGAGAACAGCGGATAGTGCGCCAGCCAGTCCACCGGCTGGGCGCCGAAGAACTGCCAGACGGCGGCGAGAATCCCCGACACCGGATGGAAGATCAGGTTCTTCCACAGCAGCGCGCTGACCGTGGGCATGATGAAGAACGGCGAGATCAGCAGCACCCGTGCGATGCCGCGACCGAAGAATTCGCTGGCCTCCAGCAGGGCGGAGATGAGCACGCCGAGCACCACGCTGATCAGCAACACGCTGCCCACCAGCAGCAGGGTATTGCCGGCACCGGAGAGGAAGGCGGCGTCGGTGACGAAGTACTCGAAGTTCTCCAGGCCGACGAAATCGTTCTCGCCGGGGTACAGCAGGTTGTAGCGGATCAGCGAGAAATAGACGGTCATGCCCAGCGGCACGATCATCCAGATCAGCAGCAGGAGCACCGAAGGGCTGACCAGGAACCAGCCGGGTGCCAGGCGCCGCGGCTTGCGCCCACCCGGCGTGCTGAGCTGGGCAGCAGGTGTGTCGATGGCCGGAGAATTC
>NZ_SBHZ01000030.1 GCF_004521985.1 Ectopseudomonas khazarica | reverse complement strand
AGCTGGGTATCGACCCGATCCACCTGGGCATCATCATGGTGGTGAACATGGAGATCGGCCTGATCACCCCGCCGGTGGGGCTGAACCTGTTCGTCACCTCGGCGGTGACCGGCATGCCGCTGACCGCGGTGATCCGCGCCGCGCTGCCGTGGCTGATGATGCTGATCAGCTTCCTGCTGGTGATCACCTACATCCCGGCCGTGTCCATGGCCCTGCCGAACTGGCTGGGCATGAGCTGAGCCCGATAGAACGCTGCTACTTCGGTACCTCGTGTACCCACTCCGCCCGGCCCTAGTGCCGGGCTTTTTTTGGCCTGCCATCGCCCGACACAGTCGCCGCGATTGCCACACGGCCTGCCTCCATCTCGCGTAAAGTCGCGACACCCCGACCAAGGAATCCCGAGCATGATCCGACGCAGCCTGAAATCCGTGGTGACCACCTGGCTCACCGGCCTGCTGGCGCTGCTGCCACTGGTCCTGACCATGGCCCTGCTGGCCTGGATCTTCAGCCTGCTCAACCGCCTGGTCGGCCCGTCGACCATGATCGGCCAGCTGTTCGCTGCCCTTGGCCAGCCCTTCTCCAGCAATGGCTACATGGCCTGGCTGCTCGGCAGCCTGGTCCTGCTGGCCAGCCTCTACCCGCTGGGACTGGCCGTACAACTGGGCCTGCGCCGCCCCCTGGCGTGGCTGTTCGACCACACGCTGCGCCGCACCCCGCTGATCGGCAACTTCTACAACCTGGCCGACCGCTTCGTCGGCCTGCTGGACAAGAGCAAGAACCCGGACATCACCACCATGGCGCCGGTCTGGTGCTTCTTCGGGGGTGACGGCGTGGCGGTACTCGCCCTGCGCCCCAGCTCGGAAACGGTGGAGCTGGAAGGGCGTGCCTACTGCGCGATCCTCGTGCCGACCGCACCGATTCCGGTGGGCGGCGGCCTGCTCTACGTGCCTCAGGAGTGGGTTCGCCCGGCGGACATGGGCGTCGAGCAGCTGACCAGCATCTACGTCTCCATGGGCCTCACACCACCCGGCAAGCGCACGACCGAGCCCGCCACGCCAGGCAGCCGCTAGACCAATGGCAGGCTGGTGGTGGACTTGATCTCCGACAGGGCGACGATGGAGTTCACCTCCTGGATGCCCGGCACCAGCGACAGCTTCTCGAAGAAGAAGCGCTCGTAGGCCTCGATGTCGCGCGTGACGATACGCAGCATGAAGTCCACCGCCCCCATCAGCACGTGGCACTCCAGCACCTCGGGAAACTCGCGCATGGCTTCGGCGAACTCGGTGAGGTTGGAGCGGCCATGGGCATTCAGCTTGACCTGGGCGAACACCTGGGTGTGCAGGCCGATCAGCTTGCGATCCAGCAGGGTCACCTGCTTGCGAATCACCCCCTCTTCCTTGAGGCGCTGAATACGACGCCAGCACGGCGACTGCGACAGGCCGATACGCTCGGCGATCTCGGCCGTGGACAGGCCGGCATCCTCTTGCAGCAGCGCGAGAATGCGCTGATCGTAGGCATCCAGCTCAACGGACATAAAAATTCCCCAATCACTCAATACTGAGGAAACTCTATCCACATAACCGACAAAATGACAGAAAACAAGGCAGAACTTTTGCCGCCGCAAGGGGGAAACTTAGGTAAAACCTGCCCCGAGTCGCCACCATGCCTGATACCACACCGTTCCCTGCTGTCCACCATCGCCGCGATCCCTGGCAGGATCGCCCAGATGCCTGCGTCGAATACCAGTTGCGCACCGACGCGGAAGCCGACGTGCTGTGCCGCCTGCTCGGCCTGTTCGCCCAGCTGCAGCTGCTGCCCGAGGCGCTGCAGGTCCAGCGCCAGCAGGACGATCTGCATATCAGCCTGCGCCTGCAAGGCCTCTCGGTGCATCGCGCGGGCGTCCTGGCGCAGAAGCTGCGGGGCCTGGTCTGCGTCTGGCAGGTGACCTGGCAGCATCTGGATCACAACCTGGTGACGGAGGTCGCCTGAAGCGGGCGCTCGATCACGCCTGGCCCTTCGCCCTTCTGCAGCTTTTCGGGCATCCTAGTTCGGCTAACCTTGTTCAGGTCGACCCCTAGGAGCCCTCATGTCCGCCTTCACTGCCACCGCCCCTGATCGCGTACTGGACCTTGGCGACCTGTTGCGCGAACTGGTCGCCCATGGCCGGGTCGACCAGGACGTGGCCGAGCAGTGCCTGGCGATCCGCCGCAGCTCGCTGAACAACAACCAGCACCCGCTGGAGTTCCTCGCCGCCCAGCAGGTCGACGACCTGACACGGCCGGGCAAGAAGCTCGACCTGGAAACCCTGACCGTGTGGCTGGCCAACTTCTCCGGGCAGCCCTATCTGCGTATCGACCCGCTGAAGATCGACGTGCCGGCGATTACCCCGCTGATGTCCTACGCCTTCGCCCAACGCCACAAGATTCTTGCCGTGGCGGTGGACAGCGAAAGCGTCACCATCGCCAGCAGCCAGCCGCTGGTACACAGCTGGGAAGCCAACCTGGTGCACGTGCTCAAGCGCCCGATCAAGCGCGTGGTGGCCAACCCCGCCGACATCCAGCGCTTCACCACCGAGTTCTATCGCCTGGCCCGCTCGGTCAGTGGCGCCAATGCCACCGACCAGAAGGTCAGCGGCGTCGGCAACTTCGAACAGTTGCTCAGCCTCGGCGCCCAGGACCAGGAGCCGGACGCCAACGACGCGCACATCGTCAACATCGTCGACTGGCTGTTCCAGTACGCCTTCCAGCAGCGCGCCAGCGATATCCATATCGAGCCGCGCCGTGAACAGGGCACCGTGCGCTTTCGCATCGACGGCGTGCTGCACACCGTCTACCAGTTCCCTGCCCAGGTCACCATGGCGGTGGTCAGCCGCCTGAAGAACCTGGGGCGAATGAACATCGCCGAGAAACGCAAGCCGCAGGACGGCCGGGTGAAGACCAAGACCCCGGACGGCAACGAGGTGGAACTGCGCCTGTCGACCCTGCCCACCGCCTTCGGCGAGAAGATGGTGATGCGTATCTTCGACCCCGATGTACTGCTGAAGAGCCCAGACCAGCTGGGCTTCTCGCCGGACGACCTGCGCCGCTGGGAGAGCATGACCAGCCAGCCCAACGGCATCATCCTGGTCACCGGCCCCACCGGTTCGGGCAAGACCACCACGCTGTACACCACGCTCAAGCAGCTGGCCACCGAAGAGGTGAACGTCTGCACCATCGAGGACCCGATCGAGATGATCGAGGGGGCCTTCAACCAGATGCAGGTGCAGCACAACATCGACCTGAGCTTCGCCAGCGGCGTGCGTGCCCTGATGCGTCAGGACCCGGACATCATCATGATCGGCGAGATCCGCGACCTGGAAACCGCCGAGATGGCCATCCAGGCCGCGCTCACCGGCCACCTGGTGCTCAGTACCCTGCACACCAACGATGCCCCCAGCGCCATTACCCGCCTGCTCGAACTGGGCGTGCCGCACTACCTGCTCAAGGCCACCGTGCTCGGCGTCATGGCCCAGCGCCTGGTGCGGACCCTGTGCCCGCACTGCAAGGCACCGGTGCAACTCGACGAAGACAGCTGGAGTGGCCTGACCAAGCCCTGGAGCTCGCCGCTGCCGAACCATGCGCAACGCGCCGTGGGCTGCCTGGAATGCCGCGAGACCGGCTACCGCGGGCGCGCCGGGGTGTACGAAATCATGCTGATCAACGATGCCATCCGCCCGCTGATCAATGCCGACACCGACCTCACCGCCCTGCGTCGCGCGGCGTTCAAGGACGGTATGCGCAGCCTGCGCCTGTCCGGCGCGCAGAAGGTCGCCGCCGGGCAGACCACGATCGAGGAAGTGCTGCGCGTGACGCCGCAGAGCGAGCAACGCTGAAGCCTCGAGCGCGCTCGCTGCACGCCCCGCGTCGTCACGTCGCACTGTGCGGCCGTTCACCTGGCAGCGCTTGCATGTCAGGTGCTGCCAGGCACTGAGAAGGGGTCGGCGGCAATCCCGCAGCGGCTATGCTTAGATGCGAAATAGGCGCAGCACACCTTGCCTGCGCCCGCACAAGGTATGCATGAGGGAGATCGCATCATGGAAATCGGTGGCGTCCTGCTACTGTTCGTCGGCCTGGCTGTGGCCATCGTCTACATGGGCTTCAAGGTGGTGCCGCAGGGCTCGGAATGGACGGTGGAACGCTTCGGTCGCTACACCACGACGCTGAAGCCCGGCCTCAACATCATCGTGCCGGTGATGGACCGCATCGGGCGCAAGCTGAACGTCATGGAGAGCGTGCTGGATATTCCGCCGCAGGAAGTGATCAGCTCCGACAACGCCATCGTGCAGATCGACGCCGTGTGCTTCTTCCAGGTGATCAACGCCGCCCAGGCGGCCTACGAGGTCAACCACCTGGAGCACGCCATCCGCAACCTGGTGATGACCAACATCCGCACCGTGCTGGGCTCGCTGGAGCTCGATGCCATGCTCAGCCAGCGTGACGCCATCAACGAGCGCCTGCTCAAGACCGTGGACGAGGCCACCGCTCCCTGGGGCATCAAGATCACCCGTATCGAGATCAAGGACATCAGCCCGCCCGCCGACCTGGTGGAGGCCATGGCCAGCCAGATGAAGGCCGAGCGCCTCAAGCGTGCGCAAATTCTCGAGGCCGAGGGCGCCCGCTCGGCCGCCATCCTCACTGCCGAAGGGCACAAGCAGGCGGAGATTCTTCGCGCCGAAGGCGAGCGCCAGGCCGCGTTCCTCGAAGCCGAAGCCCGTGAGCGGGCCGCGCAGGCCGAAGCCGAGGCGACCCGCGTGGTGTCCCAGGCCATCGCCGCCGGCAACGTCCAGGCGGTGAACTACTTCGTGGCCCAGAAGTATGTCGAGGCCCTGGGCCAGCTCGCCTCCGCCAACAACAGCAAGGTGGTGCTGATGCCGCTGGAGGCCAGCCAGGTGATCGGTGCCGTCGGCGGCATCGGCGAAATCGTCAAGGCCACCTTCGCCAGCGACGGCTCTGCAGAGAAGCGGAGCTGAGGCATGATCCAGTACCTGCAAAACCTGTCGTTCTGGGACTGGCTGGCCCTGGCCACCATCCTGCTGATTCTCGAAGTCTTCGGTGCCGGCGGCTACCTGCTGTGGATCGGCCTCGCGGCCGCCTGTGTCGGTGTGCTGACCTACCTGTTCCCGGCGCTACCGTGGGTCTGGCAGTTCTTTCTGTTCGGCCTGCTGGCCATTCTCACCGCAGTGGTCTGGTGGCGCCGCCAACGCAGCCCCCTGCCCCCCAGCGACCAGCCCGGCCTGAACCGGCGCGGCAGCGAGCTGCTCGGGCGGCGCTTCGCCCTGCACGAGGCGATCATCGACGGACGCGGCAAGATCAAGGCCGGCGACAGCCTGTGGCTGGTCAGCGGCCCCGACCTGCCAGCCGGCAGCCCGGTCAAGGTCGTGGCCCAGGAGGGTGTGGTCCTGAAAGTGGAACAGGACGTAGCCCGCGAGCCCGTCCGCTAGCCAAGGCGGCCGGCCATCGCCACGACGGAACCTGTGGGTCCTGACACCACTCTGAACGAGTGTGCCTAATTCACAGGAGCTTCATCATGCGAGCAATAAGCCGGGCCGCCATGGCATTGAGCGCCTTCCTGATTGCCCAGAGCGCAGCCGCGGATGGCCTGCTGCGTGACATTCTGTCCTCGGGCGCGACCACCGCGTCGACCTACCTGACATTCAAGGACCGCAAGCTGGTCGCTGCCGCGGAGGAGGATGCCAGCAGCTTCGTCGCCAGTGCCGGCGAGATTCGCGGCCCGCACCTGGAAGCCGCGCTGCAGCAGCTGCGCGCAGGCAATCCCGAGCTGCAGGACGCCGACGACATGGCGCTGGCCAGTGCCATCCTGGCATCCTCGGCGGCTCCGCGCGACACCCGCACGGCCATTCCCGCCGAGTAACTCGCGCCCATAAAAAATGCCCGTATCCGGAAGATACGGGCATTTTCTTGAGCGCGGCTCGGGACTACACAGCTGCAAGGCTTCCCGAGCGACTCAGACCTTACATCAGCGGCAGGGTGTAGCTGACGATCAGGCGGTTTTCATCGATGTCGTTCGCGAAGTTGGAGCGAACGGTGGCGTTACGCCAGCGAACACCCAGGTTCTTCAGCGCGCCTTCCTGGAAGACGTACATCAGCTCGGTGTTGCGCTCCCACTCACGACCTTCGGAAACGCCACGGCCGCGATCGACGTTGTCGCCGGTCAGGTAACGGGTCATGAAGGTCAGGCCCGGGATACCGATCGAGGCGAAGTTGAAGTCATAGCGCGCCTGGTAGGACTTCTCGTCCTTGTTGGCGAAATCGCTGATCTGCACGTAGTTGACCAGGAACGGGTCGGTACCGTTGATGTAGGCGAAACCGGTGTCGCCGCTCATCTTCTGGTAGCCCAGACCGAAGGCATGGCCGTCCAGCGAGTAGGTGACCATGGCGCCGAAGGCCTTGTTGTCCACGTTGCTGCGATTGCCGTCATCGGTCGAGCGGGCGAAGCGCACGTCGGTCTTCAGGCTCTGCTTGTCGCCCAGCGGCAGAACGTGCACGGCGCTGAAGGAGTGCTGCTTGTACAGCTCGTCCAGGTTGGAGTAGTAGTAGCCGGCCGTCAGGTCCTTGGTCAGCTTGTAGGTGCCGCCGACGAAGTCGAACGAGTCGGCAGTGGCGCCACCAGAGGTGGTGATACCACGGCGACCGCCGCTGGTGATGGCGATGTCTTCGTAGTCACCGGAGTTACGGTGGTTGACCTCACGCACGTGAGCGGCTTCCAGCATCAGGCCGTCGATTTCCTGGGAGACCAGGTGACCGGCTTCGAATACCTGGGGCAGCAGACGGCCGTCGCTGGAGGCGATGGCGGCGTTCTTGAACTGCATCTGGCCAACGCGCAGGGTGCTGTTGGAGACCTTGACCTTGGCGGCTACAGCCAGGTCCGAGTAGTTGTCCTGCGAACCACCCGAGCGATCCGGAACCAGCAGACCGCTACCAGCGGTACCGTCACCGGAATCCAGCTTGAAGCCGAACATGCCGATCGCATCGGCACCGAAGCCTACGGTACCTTCGGTGAAACCGGAGTTCATGCGCAGAATGAAACCTTGGGCCCACTCGTCCTGCTTGGACTGGCTCGGGGCCGGAGTGTCGCTGTTGCCCTGACGGAAATCGCGGTTGAAGTAGAAGTTGCGCGCTTCCAGGCTGACCTTGGTATCGCCGACCAGATCGGCGAAGGCCACTTGGCTCAGGCCCAGGGTGCTGGCGGCTACGGCCAGTGCCAGGGAGGTCTTTCTCATTATGTTTCTCTCCAGTGTGTTTTGAGTTGACGCATCGTCCGACGCAGGCTTCGGCACGAAGAGGCAGGTCGGAACGAATAGGGCAGACGCAACCGCGAGCCAGGGTGCGACAACGACCTGGCTCGAGCGGGTACGTGAAAAATTCAGGTAGTACAGAACAACGGCGAACGCAGGACAGCGGCCGAACTGAGGCAGGCAGAATGGTGCATGGTTGGCTTCTCTCGTCGTTGTTATTTTGCGCCGACATCCCGCCGGCATCTCGCGGGGCCTACGCAGATAGCGTGCCAGATCGTGAAAACACCTCAGCAAGCTATCTAGAACAGTAGGTTACATTTTTTCTGCAGGTCAGTGACCATTTAGTCACAGGGCTCTACAGGCAAGTTTCCGCTCACCACGACTGCCTTTCAGGCGGAAAACCGCCAAGTCATCAACCGACCACGATCTGATTCTTGCCCTGGCGCTTGGCCAGGTACATGGCCGCGTCGGCACGCGCATAGAGCGCGTCAAGGCTGGCATCGGCCGCCAGCAGGCTGGTCAGCCCCTGGCTGACCGTGATGCGGAAGCTCGTCCCTTCGTGCTGGAAGCCGAGGCGTTGCACCTCGCGCTGCAAGCGTTCGGCCACCTGCAGTGCGACATCCGGCTCACAGCCCGGGAACAGCGCGGCGAACTCCTCACCGCCGATGCGCCCGAACAGGTCGCCACGCCGCAGCGCGTTGCTGCCACAGTGCGCCAGGCGCCGCAGGACATCGTCGCCGGTCTGATGACCATAGTGGTCGTTGATCTTCTTGAAGTCGTCGAGATCGAGCAACAGAAAGGCCAGCGGGCTGCCGAACTTGCGGGCATGCTCGAACTCGCGGCGGGCACATTCGAAGAAATGCCGGCGGTTGCTGCTCTGGGTCAGTACGTCGGTGGTCGCCAGACGGTGCAGCTCGCCTTCCAGGCGCTTTTTCTCGGTGATGTCCTCGGCAATGCCGACGATCACCGGCCCCAGCTGCCTTCCCCTGGGACTGACGAAGCACTTGTCGCTGAGCCAGCGCAGCTGGCCATCGGCACGGATGATGCGGTACTCGCGGCTCTCCACGGCCCCGGTTTCCAGCACCTTGGCCAGGCTCTCGGCCGCATAGTCGACATCGTCCGGGTAGATGCTGTTGCGCCACTCGCCGTAATCCGCCAGCAGCAGGGCGGCCGAGCGGCCGAAGATGCGTTCATAGGCCGGGCTGACGTAGATCATCCGCTGCTCGTTCCAGTCGAACGCCCAGAGCACGGCATTGACGCTGCCGAGCAGGCTGCTGAACAGCTGCTCGCGCTCGCCCAGGCGCTCGACCTCGGCGCGGCTATGCAGCAGGGCCAAGGTCAATTCTTCCAATTCGGAAACAGCGTTGCCTTCAGCATCCATTACAGCAGCCATCCCTTCCCTCGCGTCGCATTGAAATGATCATAGTGCGAGTTCTTGGACAAAAACGAAGGCCCGCCGTTCGGCGGGCCTTCGTGTGTAACGAACGGCGCTCAGGCAGCCACGCCGGCCGGGCGCAGCGAGTAGGTCTTGAGCTGCTCGGCGAAGTCACGCAGCGACTGGATGCCACTGGCCTCGGCCTCGTGCACCCACTGCTTCATCGCCTCCAGCATGTCGTGGCCATTGCTGCTGGTCTTCACCCAGATCTGCTGCAGGGCCAGGCGCTTCTCGTAGATCACCTTGAGTGCCTGGCTCTGCGCCAGCATGTCGGCGATGCGCGCGTGGTGCTGCTCTTCCAGCAGGCTCGGCTCACGCGAGAGCAGGCGCTTGGCGCGACGGAACAGGTGACGAACGGACTCGTCGGCCTTGGCCACCTCCTGCTTGACCAGCGGCGCGATGACCAGCTTGCGGTACTGCGCCATGATCTGGAAGCGGTTGTTGAGGATGGCCATGGCGGTGTCCATGTCCAGACTCCCCTTGCCCTCGACCCGGTGGGCGATGGGCGCGACGCGCTGCACCTTGGCCAGCCCGAACAGACTGAACAGCCGGATCCAGGCCCAGCCCATGTCGAACTCCCAGGCCTTGACCGACAGCTTGGCGCTGTTCGGGTAGGTGTGGTGGTTGTTGTGCAGCTCCTCGCCGCCGATCAGGATGCCCCAGGGCAGCAAATTGGTGGCGGCGTCGCGGCATTCGAAGTTGCGGTAGCCGACCGCGTGGCCCAGACCATTGATCACGCCAGCGGCCCAGACCGGAATCCACATCATCTGCACCGCCCACACGGTCATGCCGAGCACGCCGAACAGGGCCAGGTCGATGATCGCCATCAGGGTCACGCCACCGATCGGGTAGCGGCTGTAGACATTGCGTTCGATCCAGTCATCCGGGCAGTTCTTGCCGTAGATACGCAGGGTTTCCTGGTTCTTCGCCTCTTCCTGGTAAAGCTCGGCGCCCTTGCGCAGCACGGTGCCCAGCCCCTTGATGACCGGGCTGTGCGGGTCATCGTCGGTCTCGCACTTGGCGTGATGCTTGCGGTGAATCGCGGTCCACTCGCGAGTGTTCTGGCCCGTGGTCAGCCACAGCCAGAAACGGAAGAAATGCTTGAGCGCGGGGTGCAGCTCCAGTGCGCGATGCGCCGAATAGCGGTGCAGATAGACCGTGACGCTGACGATGGTCACGTGCGTCATCAGCAGGGTCACAGCCACCAACTGCCAGACCGAAAGGTCGAGTAAACCGTTGTACCACATGGATGCTGTTGCCTCTTGATAGGGAAACACGGTTTGTCCTACAAGAACGAACCTGATCGCATTATCCCTGACCCAGGCCAGAAAACCAGTTGGTCTTTTAGATAAGAATGTTTCAGCCCCACCCCATCTATACTGCCCACCATTTGAAGGGAGCTTGGCCTGCACCCCATGCGTATCGACTTTGCCGCCCTGCGTCTGACCCTGGTCTACCTGCTGCTCGCGGGCGCCTGGGTTCTCCTGAGTGACCAGTTGCTGGCGGCACTGGGCCTGTCCGTGGCGCAGCAGGAGCGCCTGCAATCACTCAAGGGACTGTTCTTCGTCCTGCTGACCAGCGCCCTGCTCTACCTGGTGCTGTACCGCCACGCCCAGCGGCATCGCCGCGCACGGCTGGAGCTGGCGAGCAACGAGGAACGCCTGCGCCTGGCCCTCAATGCCACCCACGACGGCCTGTGGGACTGGGACGTGTCCAAGCGCCGGGTATTCTTCTCCGATGGCTACGCCGCGCTGCTCGGCCTGACGCCACAGGCCCTTGGCGATACCCGTGACGACTGGGCCGCGCGCCTGCACCCGGATGACCGTGAGGGTGCGATGCAGGCACTCAGTACCGAGTGGACCGATCAGCAGTACGAAAACATCTACCGCCTGCGGCATGCCGACGGCAGCTACCGCTGGATCCACTCGCGCGGCCGCTTGCTGCACGACGAGGATGGCCAGCCACAGCGCTTCATCGGCATTGCCAGTGATGTCACCCAGCAACGTGCCAACGATGACAGCCTGCGCCAGGCTGCTGCCGTGTTCGATGCCACTCAGGAGGGTGTGCTGGTCACCGACCCGGACCAGCGTATCGTCCATGTCAATCCGGCCTTCAGTCGCATCACCGGCTACAGCAGCGAGGAGATACTCGGGCAGCGCCCCAATCTGCTCAACTCGGGGCACCATGACGCCAGCTTCTACCAGAGCATGTGGAACGCGCTGGAAAATCGCGGCGCCTGGAGCGGCGAAGTGTGGAACCGGCGCAAGAGCGGCGAGATCTATCCGCAGTGGCAGTGCATCCGCGTCATCCATGACGAACAGGGGCGCCTCAGTCACTACGTGGCGGTGTTCTCCGACATCAGTGCACTGAAGCGCTCGCAGCATGAGCTGGACTACCTGGCCCACCACGACCCGCTGAGCAATCTGCCCAACCGCCTGCTGTTCACCGAACGGGTCGCCCATGCACTGGAGCGCAGCAAGAGCGAAGGGTTGCGCGGCGCCGTGCTGCTGATCGACCTGGATCATTTCAAGCACATCAACGAGAGCCTCGGGCACAACGTCGGCGATGCCCTGCTGAAGGGAGTCGGCGAACGCCTGCTGCAGGATATTCCCAACGGCTGCACCCTGGCCCGCCTGGGGGGCGACGAGTTCGGCCTGCTCTCCGAGAACTGCTCCGCCGCGCCACAGGCTGCGGAGCTGGCACAACGCCTGCTGCGCTGCCTGGAAGCGCCCTTTCGTTTCGACGGACATGAACTGTATATCGGCGCCAGCATCGGTATCGGCCTGTTCCCAGGGGAAGCCGACAGCGTCGAGCAGATCATGCGCAATGCCGACTCGGCGTTGTTCAAGGCCAAGAGCAGCGGCCGCGAGGGCTATGCGTTCTATGTGCAGGAACTGACCGACTACGCGCGCCAGCGTGTCGAGCTGGCCAGCAGCCTGCGCCATGCCCTGGACAACCAGGAGCTGCGCGTTTACTACCAGCCCCTGCATGACCTGCGTGATGGTCACATGGTGGGCATGGAGGCACTGGTGCGCTGGCAGCACCCGCAGCGCGGCCTGGTGCCCCCGGCCGAGTTCATCCCGATGGCCGAAGAGAACGGCATGATCGCGGCCATCGACGCCTGGGTGCTGGAGCAGGCCTGCCGCCAGATGGTGAGCTGGAATGCCGAGGGCGGCTCGCTGCGTTTCGTCGCGGTGAACATCTCCAGCCGCCTGTTCAGCCGTGGCGAACTCGACCAGAAGGTGGCGCGGGTCCTGGCCGAAACCGGCCTTCCGGCTGGTCAGCTGGAACTGGAGGTGACCGAGAGCGCGATCATGGAAGACCCTGATGCGGCTCTGCGCTTCCTGACCCGCTTGCGTGCCCTGGGCGTACGCCTGGCCATCGACGACTTCGGCACCGGCTATAGTTCGCTTGCACGCCTGAAACGCCTGCCGGTGGACAAGCTGAAGATCGATCAGAGTTTCGTCCGCGGCCTGCCCGAAGATACCGACGATGCGGCCATCGCCCGCGCCGTCATTGCACTTGGACACAGCCTGGGCCTGAAGGTACTGGCCGAAGGCATCGAAGCAACACGTCAGGTCGAGTTCCTCCGCGAGCTAGGCTGTGACTATGGTCAGGGTTACCACTACGGCAGACCGCTACCGGCACAGCGCCGGACAGGCGACCACCCCGAAGGGCCCTCACCACACGACAGCCCATTCACGCCGAGGGATTGAGCATGCGGGTGCTGATACTGGAAGACGATCCATGGATCGCCGATCTGCTCAAGCAGATCGTCCAAAGCCTGCACCCCAGCACACAGATCGAAAGCGTCACGCGGCTGGCCGAGGCGCTCGACGCCTGGAAGCGTCAACCGGCCCAGCTGGTCATCGCCGACTGGAACCTGCCCGACGGCCCCGGCACCAGCCTGCTCGAGGTCGCGCACCGCAGTGACGCCAGCGTCCCGCTGGTGATGATCACCGCACGCTCCGACCGCGACAGTGTGCTGCTGGCACGCCGGCTGGGGATAAACGCCTTCATCAGCAAGCCCTTTCAGGTGCCCAAGGTACTCGAGACCCTGCGCCCGCTGCTGTCACCGCAGCACGACGAACCTGCTGACGCCGCAGTGCCTGCCACAGGTGGCTTCCTGCCGTTTCTCGCGGGCCTGCCCAACAGCGCCCTGGACCTGCCCCTGCACGATGCCCTGCTCCAGCAGTTGCACAAGCCCGACCAGGCAGCGCAGGCACTGCAGGAGTACTGGCAGAACGATCCGGCGGTGCATGCCCGGCTGATCGCTGCCGCCAACAGCGCCAGCTATAACGCCAGCGGGCAACCCTGCATCAGCCTCCCGGAAGCGCTGCGCCGGCTCGGGCCAGGTACGGTGCTCAGCCTGGTTCAGGGGCTCGCCCTACGCCCCGTGGCGGCCCTGCAGGACGAAGACCTCAAACGCCTGGGCGACGAGCAGTTCACCCAGGCCCGGTATCTGCGCCAGCGCATCGAGGAACTGTGCAAGAGCGCCAGGATCGACGCAGCGGCCATGAGCAGCGCTGCGTTGCTACAACGCATGGGGGAGCTGGCGGTTCTGTACCAGGCCCAGTGCTGGCGTCATGCCGGCCAGGCGCTGGATGACGAAACCCTGGGCAGCGCCCTGCAGCGCTGCAGCGGCGACCTGGCCAACCGGCTCAAGAGCCACTGGCGCCTGCCGACGCCGCTGCGCGAACTGATCGGCGCCTGCTACGCCCTGCCGCCCGGCAACAGCAAGCGCGCCCCGGTGATCATGCGCCTGGCCTGCGCGGAGCTGCAGGGTGGCAGCGAACAGGAACTGGACCGCCTGTACCGGCTCGCCGGCATCGACAGGGGCGCGGCCAGGTGAGGACGAACCCGCGGCCGATCCGCTGGATCGTCATCGGTGGCAGCCTGTGCCTGGCGATCCTCTTCGCCCTGCTCGGCCGCCAGGCGATGGTCGAACGCGAGGCGCTGTGGCAACTGCAGATGAACAAGCAGGCGGAGGCGCTGCGACTGGCCCTGCACAGCTCGCAGAAAGGCCTGCACGAACGCGCCCAGCTGCTGGCCGAGGCGATGGCCGCCGATGCCTGGGTGGTGGAACTGGTCCGCCAGGCATACAGCCTCGGTGACGGCAGCCCGCAGCAACTGACCGACATCCGCAACCAGCTCTACACCCGCCTCGCACCGCGCTGGCGCAACCTGCAGCGCCAGCACAGTTTCCGCCTCTTTGTGCACCTGCCCCCAGGGGACAGGATTCTGCTGCGCGTGCATGACCCGCGGCACTTTGGCGACACCATCAGGCTCGTCCAGCCCCTGGTGGAAGACAGCCTGCGCGACGGCGACAGCGTGACCGGCGTCAGCTCCAACAACCTGGGCGACGTCAGCGTGCATGCCATGACCCCACTGACCGTGGAGACCCAGGACGGACCGAAGCAGATCGGCGTGCTCGAGGTGGCCATGAGCGTGCTCGCCACCCCCAGGGAGTTCGACCAGGAACTGGGCGGCGGAGTCGCCCTGCTCCTGCGTTCGAGCCAGCTGACCCACCGCAGCGGTGAAGCGTTGCGTGGCCTGACCAACGACCCGCAGCAGTGGCAGGTGATCAGCGCCTCGCGCCCCCAGGCCATGCACTGGCAACGCAATGGCCTGCTGCCGACACCGAGCCGGGCCGACGGCCATGACCTGCAGGAAGACGAAGGCCGCCATTTCCTGCTGAGTGACTATCCGCTGGTCGACCTCACGGCCCGTTCCGGCGGGCCGCTGAATGCCTCCCTGCTGGCCTGGCGGGACGTGAGCCCGCTGTACGCGGTGCACGTTCGCGACAAGCGCTGGCTGATCGGCAAATGGGTCCTGGCCTGGTTGAGCGCGGAGGTTCTGCTGCTGGTGCTGTTGCGCGCCACCCGCCACAGCACCCAGCGCCTGCTGCAACGCCAGCAACGCGCCCTGCATGCGCTCAACGAAATCTCCGCGCTTTCCAGCCTGAGCAGCAAGGAGCAGCTGCGCGAGGCGCTGCGCACGGGAGCGGACTACTTCGGCATGCCGATCGGGGTCATCGGCCTCATCGAGGACGAACGCTATCGGGTGCTGGTGCAGGTCGCTCCTGGCGACGAACTGCAGGACGAACAGACCTTCGCCCTCGACGAGACCTACAGCAGCCTGGCCTATGCCCAGGACGAAGTGCTGAGCATCGAACACATGGCCTCCTCCCCCTACCGCGCACATGCCTGCTACGGCAAGTTCGCCCTGGAGAGCTACATCGGTATCGCCATTTGGGTCGATGGACGCCGCGCCGGCACCCTGGCCTTCTGCGACCACACGGTACAGGAGCGCGCCTTCAACGACAGCGAGCGCGAGTTCATGCGCCTGTTCGCCCGCTGGGTCGGCGCCACCCTGGAGCGCGACCAGCAGGAACAGGCGCGCCAGGCCCTGCTGGAGCGCCTGGCCAGCATCATCGAAGGCACCGACGTGGGCACCTGGGAATGGAACGTCCAGACCGGCGAGACCGTGTTCAACGAGCGCTGGGCGCAGATGTTCGGCTATCGCCTGGACGAGTTGCAGCCCACGCGGGTGGAAACCTGGCTGCGCCTCTGCCACCCGGATGACCGCGAGCCCAGCGAACGCCTGCTGCAGCGTCATTTCGCCGGCGAGGTGGCGTACTACGACCGCCAGGTCCGCATGCAGCACCGGGACGGCCACTGGCTGTGGATACAGGTACGCGGGCGCCTCTCCAGACGCGATGCACAGGGCCGCCCCCTGCTGATGTACGGCACCCACACCGACGTCAGCGAGGCGCGCCAGCGCGAAGAGGCGGTCACCGAGGCCCGCGTCTTCCTGCAGACGCTGCTGGACTCGGCCACCGGGGTTTCGATCATCGCCACCGACCTCGACGGCCTGATCACCCTGTTCAACTCCGGCGCCGAGCGCTTGCTGGGCTACAGCAGCGCCGAGGCCGTCGGGCAGATGACCCCCGAACGCTTCCACCTCGCCGAAGAGCTCGAGGCACGGGCCGAGGAGCTGAGCCGCAGCAGCGGCGAACGCATCGAAGGCTTCGAGGTGTTCGTCCACAACGCGCGCGGCGGCGAGCCGGAAACCCGCCAGTGGACCTACGTGCACCAGGATGGCAGCCAGTACCGGGTCAACCTCACCACCAGCGTCATCCTCGATGCCAGCGGCCAGGCCATCGGTTTCCTCGGCGTGGCCAGCGACATCAGCGCGCTGCAGCAGGCCACGCGCGCCCTGCAGCAGAGCGAGAGCCGCTTCCGTGGCCTGGTCGCCAACCTGCCTGGCGTGGTCTACCGCTGCGCCAACGACAGCAGCTGGAGCATGCGCTACATCAGCGACGAAGTGCTCAGCCTCACCGGCTACCCGTCCAGCGACTTCATCGACAACCGCGTGCGCAGCTTCTCCAGCGTCATCCACCCGGACGACCTGCCGATCACCTACCAGGCCGACCAAGCCATCGTCCTCAAGGAGACCTTCGAGCTGACCTACCGCCTGCGCCATGCCGACGGCCACAGTGTCTGGGTGCGCGAGAAGGGCCGCGGCGAGTACGACACGCACGGCCGGCTGCTCTGGGTCGATGGCTTCATCTGGGACATCAGCGAGCGCAAGGTCATCGAAGACCAGTTGCGCCTGAGCCAGCAGCGTTTTCGCAACGCCTTCAACACGGCGCCCCTGGGCATGGCCCTGGTCGCCCCGGATGGCCGCTGGCTGGAGGTCAACGACGAACTGTGCCGCATGTTCGGCTACAGCCGCGAAGAGCTGCTGAACAGCGATTTCATGGACCTCTCCCACCCCGACGACCTGGATGCCGACCTGCATAACCTCGAGGACCTGGTCGCCGGGCGGATCAGCGCCTACCAGATGGAAAAGCGCTACGTGGACAAGCAGGGCCGCGTGCTCTGGGGCCTGCTCAGCGTCTCCCTGGTCCGCGATGCGGAGGGCCAACCGGTGCACTTCGTCTCGCAGATCCAGGACTTCAGCGCGCGGGTCAGCGCCGAACGGGCCATCCGCGAGCGCGAGCACTACCTGAGCACCCTGCTCGACAACGTCATCGATGCCATCGTCACCATCGACGGCTCGGGCACGATCGAGACCTTCAACCACGCGGCCGAGCAGATGTTCGGCCACACCCAGGCCGACGTCGCCGGGCACAACGTCAGCATCCTGATGCCCGAACCCCACCACAGCGCGCACGATGGCTATCTCCTGCACTACCTGAACACCGGCGAAGCGCGGGTGATCAACCAGACCCGCGAGCTCGAGGGCTTGCGCCAGAGTGGCGAGCGCTTCCCCCTGGAGCTGGCGGTCTCGCAGATCAGCCACCAGGGCCAGGTGCGCTTCATCGCGGTGATCCGCGATATCGCCGAACGCAAGCGCATCGAGCAGATGAAGAACGAGTTCGTCTCCACCGTGAGCCACGAACTGCGTACGCCATTGACGGCCATCGCCGGCTCGCTGGGCCTGATCAACGGCGGCGCGCTCGGCCCGGTGCCTGAGGCCATGGCAGCGATGCTGAGCATCGCGCAGGCCAACAGCCAACGCCTCAGCGAACTGATCAACGACCTGCTGGACATGGAGAAACTGGTCGCCGGCAAGATGCATTTCGACCTCAGGCCCTGGCCGCTGCGAGCGCTGCTGGAGCAGGCGCGGCTGCACAACCAGCCCTACGCCGACCAGCATCAGGTGCGCCTGGTCCTGCACGCGCAAGGCGACGCCAGCGTGAGAGTCGATGCGCAGCGCCTGGGGCAGGTCATGGCCAACCTGCTGTCCAACGCCGCCAAGTTCTCGCCGCCCGGTGGCGAGGTGGACATCCGCCTGGAGGAGGTCGGCGACAGGCTGCGTGTCAGCGTCAGCGACCGGGGCCCCGGCATTCCCGCGGCCTTCCACTCGCGCATTTTCGCCAAGTTCTCCCAGGCCGACTCCGGCGACACCCGGCAGAAAGGCGGCACCGGCCTGGGCCTGGCGATCTGCAAGGAACTGATCGAACGCATGCAGGGACGTATCGGCTTCGACTCCATACCCGGCCAGGGCGCCACCTTCTGGTTCGAACTGCCCCGTGCGGACCGCGCCGAAACATGAATCCATTCGCAGTGCTGGCCGAGATGGACCAAGCTGTACCACACTGCTGACAACAGCCAACCACCGGGTACCGCCGATGACCGAGCTCAAGCGCATCCTGCACGTCGAGGACGACCCCTCGATCCAGGCCGTGGCCAAGGTAGCCCTGGAAGCCGTGGGCGGCTTTCAGGTGCTGACCTGCGCCAGCGGCCAGGACGCCCTCGACCAGGTACAGGGCTTTGCGCCCGACTTCATCCTGCTGGACGTGATGATGCCCGGCATGGACGGTCCGAAGACGCTGGAGCTGCTCGGTCAACTGGTCAACACCGAGCAGATCCCGGTCGCCTTCATGACCGCCAAGGTGCAGCCCGATGAAGTTGCCCACTACCGCAGCCTGGGCGCCCATGGGGTGATCATCAAACCCTTCGACCCCATGCAGCTCGCGGCCCAGGTCCGGGACATCTGGAACCAGCGCCATGGATAAACACGAGGGCAGCGCAGTACCCCAGGCCTTGCAGCAGCACCTGCAGCAGCTCAGCCAGCAGTTCAGCGAGCGCCTGCGCCAGGAGCTGCCGCACCTGGCGCAACTGGGCGGCCTGCTGCTGGAGGCCGACGACATCGAGCGCAAGCGGGTGCTGCTGGAGCTGCGCCACCAGTTGCACCGCCTGGCCGGCAGCGCCGGCACCTTCGGTTTCACCCAGCTCGGCCAGCAGGCGCGTGAGCTGGAACAACATGCCGAACGCTGGATGGAACGCCAGTCGCGCCAGCAACAGGGGCTCAACGACTTCATCAGCGCCCTGCAGGCGCTCGGCGAACAGCCCATCAACGCCAGCGCCAGCAGCGAGACGAGCGAGAGCGGACGCAAGCCCCCCCGCCACGAGGATGGCAGCCGCACCATCTACATCCTCGAGGGTGAAGCGGCCATTGGCGAGAGCATGCGCCAGACGCTGAACAACTTCGGTTACCAGGCCGAGCACTTCAATTCCATCGCCGGCCTCGACGCGGCCCTGCAGCAGCAGACGCCCGACGCCCTGATCATCGACGCCAAGCTGCCCGGCGAGGCCAGCTGCGGGCTGCACTACGCCAGCCAGTTGCGCGAGCGCCTGGAAGAACCGCTGCCGCTGCTGGTGCTCACCGACCAGCAGGACGACTTCGCCACCCAGTTGCAGGCCGTTCGCGCCGGGGCCATGGGGCTGTTCAGCAAGCCCGTGGACATACCCCAGCTGGAAAGCCGCCTGGAGCGCTGTTTCTCCCAGCAGAGCGGCGAGCCGTACCGCGTGCTGATCGCCGACGACGACCAGGACCTGGCCAGCCGCTACAGCCTGGTGCTGCGCGATGCGGGCATGCTGGTGGAGATCCTCAGCGAACCTGCGCAGATCTTCGCCCACCTGCGTGACTTCAACCCGGAGGTGGTGCTGCTCGACGTCAACATGCCGGACTGCAGCGGCCCCGAGCTGGCGCAGATCATCCGCTGCAACGACGACTGGCTGCGCATTCCGATCATCTACCTGTCGGCGGAGACCGACATCAGCAAGCAGATGAACGCCCTGATCAAGGCCGGTGACGACTTCATCACCAAGCCCATTTCCGACAACGCGCTGGTCGCCACGGTGTTTTCCCGTGCCCAGCGTGCGCGCCTGCTGTCCATCGCCCTGGCCCGCGACAGCCTGACCGGCCTGCTCAAGCACGCCGATATCAAGGAGCAGGTGGCCATCGAACTGGAACGCTCGCTGCGCAGCGGCGACCGCACCAGCGTGGTGATGCTCGACATCGACCACTTCAAGCGGGTCAACGACGACCACGGCCACGCCGCCGGCGACAACGTCATCCGCGCGCTGGCCAACCTGCTGCGCCAGCGGCTGCGGCGCATCGACAGCCTGGGACGCTACGGTGGCGAGGAGTTTCTCGCAGTGCTGCCCGACTGCTCGCCGGAGCAGGCGCGGCTGATCGTCGACGAGATTCGCCAGCGCTTCGCCGAACTGCGCTTCATCGCCGACGGCGGCGAGTTCTCCGTGACCCTGAGCGCCGGCATTGCCGGGACCGACGTCAACAGCGACGCCGAGCAACTGCGCGAGCGCGCGGACAAGGCGCTGTACGCCGCCAAGCATGGCGGGCGCAACCAGGTGCAGGTCGCCACGCCGGAAGAGCATCGCGGCTGAAGCCGCTCCTACAGGCGACGGCGCCTGGCACAAGACCTCGATCCGTAGGGTGGATGTCGCTCTTCACATCCACCAAAGGGGTCAGCGCAACCGCAAATGGCGGACGTAATCGGCGCTGAACGCAGAGCAAGAGCATCGCGGCTGAAGCCGCTCCTACGAGCAGCGGCGCCTGGTGCAAGGCCTCGATCCGTAGGGTGGATGTCGCTCTTCACATCCACCAAAGGGATCGCCGCAACCGCGAATGGCGGACGTAATCGGCGCCTGAGCGCAGAGCAAGAGCATCGCGGCTGAAGCCGCTCCTACAGGCGACGGCGCCTGGCGCAAGACCTCGATCCGCAGGGTGGATGTCGCTCTTCACATCCACCAAAGGGATCAGCGCAACCGCAAATGGCGGACGTAATCGGCGCTGAGCGCAGCCCAAGAGCATCGCGGCGGAAGCCGCGCCTACGGGAGCGAGATGATTGGCGATGCTTCGAGGTGCACCGCGCTGATCGCGGACAACCCCTGCTGACGCTGCTCTACCGCAACACCACAACATCGTGGGAGCGGCTTCAGCCGCGATTGAAGGCCAGGTGGACGCCGCGTTGCACATCCACCACAACGCCCCCGCGATCAGGCCTCGGCGCGCTGCATCAGCTTGCGCTGCCGCCACTCCATGAAGGTCTTCAGCAGCAGGGTGAGCAGCGCCATGCACGCCAGCAGGCCCGCAGCGGTGAAGGCGGCGGCCGGCTTGTAGTCGTTGTTGAGCTGATCGACCAGCAACGGCAGGGTCAGGGTCTGGTTGATGATGGTGCCGGACACCACCGATACCGCGCCGAACTCGCCCACCGCACGGGCGTTGGTCACCACCACGCCGTACAGCAGCGCCCACTTGATCTTGGGCAGGCTGATGCGCCGGAAGATCTGCCAGCCGCTGGCGCCGAGGCACATGGCGGCAGTTTCCTCGTCCTGGCCCTGCGCCTGCATCACCGGGATCAGGATACGCGCCACGTATGGCGCGGTGACGAACACCGTGACCATGACGATGCCCGGCCAGGCGAACATCAGCTGCATGCCGTTATCGTAAAACCAGCGCCCGATGAAACTCTCCAGGCCGTACACCACCAGGTAGCAGAGGCCGGCGACCACCGGCGACACCGCATAGGGAATGTCGATCAGCGTGGTCAGCAGCTTGCGCCCACGGAAGTCGTAGTGCGTCACGCACCAGGCCAGGCAGATGCCGAAGCACAGGTTCAGCGGCACGGTGATGGCGGCGACGAACAGGGTCAGGCCGATGGCATGCAGCATGTAGTCTTCGCCCAGGTTGCTCCACAGCAACTCCAGGCCACCCGCCAGCGCCTTGGTGAAGATCAGCGCCAGCGGCACCAGCAGGATCAACGCCACCACGGCCAGGCCGGACAGCACCAGCGCCCACTGGCGCCAATCTTGAGGTTTTTTCATCGACCTTGCCGTTGCCATGCGAACAGACGTCCCTGCACGACCTGCAGGATGAACAGAAGCGTCAGCGACGCCAGCAGGATCACCGAGGCGATGGCTGCGGCCGCCGGGTAGTTGAACTCCTGCAGACGGACGAAAATCATCAGCGAACTGACCTCCGTCTTGTAGGGGATATTACCGGCGATCATGATCACCGCGCCGAACTCGCCGAGGCTGCGAATGAAGGCCTGCGAGCCGCCGGTGACCAGCGCCGGCGTCAGCGTCGGCAGCACCACATGGCGGAAGGTCTGCAGGCGGTTGGCGCCCAGGGTGCGCGCGGCCTCTTCGTACTCCGCGCCCAGGTCCTGCAGCACCGGCTGCACGGTGCGCACGACGAAGGGAATGCTGGTGAAGACCATCGCCACGATGATCCCCGCATAGGCATAGGCCACCTTGAAACCGAGCCACTGGCCGATCCAGCCGTTGGGCACCAGCAGCGTGGCCAGGGTCAGGCCGGCTACCGACGTGGGCAGGGCGAACGGCAGGTCGATCAGCGCGTCGACGATGCGGCGACCGGGAAAGTCGTAGCGGGTGATGATCCAGGCCAGCAGCAGCCCGATCACCAGCACCGCCAGGGTCGAGAAAAAGGCCGCGGAAATGGTCACCTTGTAGGTCTGCACCACGCGCGGGTCGCTGATCGCGAACCAGTACTGCGCCCAGGTCATGTCGCTGACATACAGGAGCAACGCCGACAGCGGCAGCAGGATGACCAGGGAGAGGTACAGCACGCTGACGCCAAAGCTCAGGACGAAGCCCGGCAACAGCGGAGTCTGCAGGAAGAACAGCGTCGATCTACTCACGAAGAAGCTCGGCTCTACAAATGCAGTTGGCCGCCAAGAAGGCGGCCAACGAACCTGAAAATCGGCTGTCGAGGGCGAGTATCAACGGCCCTCAGCCAGGAGTTGGTCAAGAATACCACCGTTGTCGAAGTGCTTGGCGGTGATGTCATCCCAGCTGCCCAGCACATCGTTGGGGTTGATCAGGCGTACCGGGGCGAACTGGGCCTTGGTCGCCTCGACCACTTCCGGGTTGTGCACACGGTAGTTGTAGGTGGTCAGCAGTTGCTGGATGTCCTTGCTGTACTGGAAGTCGAGGAAGGCCTTGGCCTGCTCGCGGGTGCCGCGCTCGTCAGCCACCTTGTCGACGATGGCCACCGGGAACTCGGCCAGCACGCTGACTTCCGGCACCACGATCTGCAGGTTGGCGGACTTGAACTCGTCGCCCTTGGCGATGTTGATCACTTCCGACTCGAAGGTCAGCAGCACGTCGCCCTGGCCGTTCTGGGCGAAGGCCACGGTGGCACCACGACCGCCGGTGGGGAAGTTCTCGACGTTGTGCAGCAGCTTGCCGACGAAAGCCTTGATCTTCGCCTCGTCACCCTTGAACTTCTCGTTGGCGAACAGCCAGGCCGCCAGGTAGCTGTAGCGGGCGTTGCCGGAGGTCTTCGGGTTGGGGAACACCAGCTTGACGTCATCGCGGATCAGGTCGTCCCAGCCCTTGATGTTCTTCGGGTTGCCCTCACGGACCAGGAACGCGGTGGTGCTGTAGTAGGGCGAGCTGTTGTTGGGGAACTGCTCGGCCCAGTCCTCGCGCAGCAGACCACGCTTGGCCAGGATGTCCACGTCGGTCACCTGGTTGAAGGTCACCACGTCGACCTTCTTGCCCTGGATGATGTCCTGCGCCTGACGCGAGGTCCCGGCGAAGGACTGGATGATCTTCACGTCCTTGCCGGACTGTTCCTTCCAGTACTCGACGAACTTGGGGTTGATCTCGCCGAACAGCTCGCGGGCGATGTCGTAGGAAGCGTTGTGGAATGGCGTGTCGGCCGCGGCATGGCTCAGCGAGCCGGTCAGCAGGGTGGCGCTGGCCACGGTGGCCAGAACGATCTTCTTCAGCATCTAAGGCGTCCTTATCGAAAGAGGAACCTGCGGGCAGGCTATTTGATGGCGCGATTCTGCAGAAAAATCTTATAGCTGAAAAATATCTTTTAATTCTCGATTTATAACCAAAAGCATCAGCCAATAGCCGGCCTCCAGACCCGAGGCCGGCTGGGGGCACCTCACAGTTTGGCGATGGACACCTCGGTGGATTTGACGAAGGCGATCACTTCGCTGCCGACCTGCAGCTCCAGTTCGCGCACGGAACGGGTGGTGATCACCGACGTGACGAGACCGGCAGCGGTCTGCACATCGATTTCCGAGAGCACGTCACCCAGGACGATCTCCTTGATGGTGCCCTTGAACTGGTTGCGCACATTGATGGCTTTGATGGTCATGCTGTTTTCTCCTGGGGTCGAAAATGAGCGGCAAGCGGCAAGCTCCGAGCCGCAAGTAAACGCGTGCTGTTCCTGCTTGAAGCTTGTGACTTGCCGCTGCTTCACTGCGCCCAGCGCAGTTGCGTGGGCAGGGGTGAAAGGGGCGGCGCCGGCACCGGCAACTCCGGTAGCGCCAGCACACGCTCGAGCACCTGTGCCTCCAGCGCCGCCAGCTGCGGCGAGCCATGCAGACGCGGGCGGGCCAGCTGCACGTCGAGATCGAGGCCGATCCGGCCGTCCTCGATCAGGATCACCCGATCCGCCATCGCCACGGCCTCGGCGACGTCATGGGTCACCAGCAGCACGGTGAAGCCGTGCTGCTGCCACAGGCGCTCGATCAGGCGCTGCATCTCGATGCGGGTCAGTGCATCCAGCGCACCGAGCGGCTCGTCGAGCAGCAGCAGGCGGGGACGATGGATCAGCGCCCGCGCCAGGGCCACGCGCTGCTTCTGCCCGCCGGACAGCGCCGCCGGCCATTCATTGCCGCGATCGGCCAGGCCGACCGCCGCCAGCGCCGCCTCGGCCTGCTCGCGCCAGGGACCGGAGAGGCCCAGGCCGACGTTGTCGATCACCCGCTTCCAGGGCAGCAGACGCGCGTCCTGAAACATCAGGCGAACATCCTGGCGCAGCGCGTCGAGCGCGCCTCCGTCGGCCCGCAGCTGGCCACCGCCGGGCCGCTCCAGCCCCGCCAGCAGGCGCAGCAGCGTGCTCTTGCCACAGCCACTGCGGCCGACCACCGCAACGAACTGGCCAGCGGGAATCTGCAGGTCGATGTCCTTGAGTACCTGACGCCCGCTGAAGGATTTCTCGATCCGCTCGATGGCGAGGGCAATACCCTGGCGAATGGCATGCAGCACCGTCATTGGCCACCTGCCTTGGCCTGATAGGCCGGATGCCAGCTCAGCCACACGCGCTCGAGACCACGCGCCGCGACGTCGGCCAGCTTGCCGAGCACCGCGTAGAGCAGGATCGCCAGCACCACCACATCGGTCTGCAGGAACTCGCGGGCATTCATCGCCAGGTAGCCGATGCCGCTATTGGCCGAGATGGTTTCCGCGACGATCAGCGTCAGCCACATGAAGCCGAGAGCGAAGCGCACGCCGACCAGGATCGCCGGCAGCGCGCCAGGCAGGATCACCTGGCGGAACAGGGCGAAACCGGACAGGCCATAGCTGCGCGCCATTTCCACCAGCGCCGGGTCGACGTTGCGGATCCCGTGGTAGGTATTCAGGTAGATGGGAAACAGCGTGCCCAGCGCGACCAGGAAGATCTTGGCCGCCTCGTCGATGCCGAACCAGAGGATCACCAGCGGAATCAGCGCCAGGTGCGGCACGTTGCGGATCATCTGCACCGAACTGTCGAGAAAGCGCTCGCCCCATTGCGACAGGCCGGTGACGAAGCCCAGCAGCAGGCCGATCGCACCGCCGATGAGGAAGCCGCTGGCCGCGCGCTGGCCGCTCACGGCCAGGTGGCGCCAGATCTCGCCGCTGACCAGCAGTTGCCAGCCGGCCTCCAGCACGGCACCAGGGGCCGGCAGGATGCGGCTGGATAACAGGCCGTTGCCGGCCGCCAGCTGCCAGGCCGCCAGCAGCGCCAGCGGCAGGGCCCAGGGCGCGGCGCGCAGGGCCAGTTTGTGAAGGGTCGTGTTGCTCATTTTCTGCCTCGAGAACTTGTGTAGCCTCTGTATTCCCCGGATTGCATCCGGGCTACGGGATCAAAAAGCGCCCTCTCCCCAACCCTCTCCCATGAATGGGAGAGGGGGCTGATCGGCGCCGCTGGTTCGGCTGGAGCACGGCTCGGCTCCCCTCTCCCACTTCGCCCGCTGAAGCGCCCTGAACGCTGCGGAGGGCTGGGAAAGAGGGTCGATGTACTCCAGATGCAATCCGGGAAAACCTGTGCCTGCGCCACCCTCAGCTCGCCGAAGCGGCCTTCGGCAGGATGTCGCTGGAGATCATTTCGCCGAACGGGCTGACGTAACCGCGGCTTTCCGGACGCTCTGGCCGGGCCACGTCCAGATGCGGAAAGAGCAGCTCGGCCACCCGGTACGACTCCTCCAGATGCGGGTAGCCGGAGAAGATGAAGGTGTCGATGCCCAGCGCGGCGTACTCCTTGACTCTTGCCGCGACGGTCGGACCATCGCCGACCAGGGCAGTGCCGGCACCGCCGCGCACCAGGCCGACCCCGGCCCAGAGATTGGGCGAGACCTCCAGGTTGTCGCGACTGCCACCATGCAGCGCGGCCATGCGCTGCTGGCCCACCGAGTCGAAGCGCGCCAGCGAGGCCTGGGCACGGTCGATGGTGTCCTGGTCCAGATGGCTGATCAGGCGCTCCGCCGCCGCCCAGGCTTCTGCGCTGGTCTCGCGCACGATCACGTGCAGACGAATGCCGAAACGCACCTCGCGTCCGTGGGCAGCCGCCTTCGCACGCACCTGGGCAATCTTCTCGGCCACGGCCGCCGGCGGCTCGCCCCAGGTCAGGTACAGCTCGACCTGCTCGGCGGCCAGCTCCTGCGCGGCATCGGAAGAGCCGCCGAAGTACAGTGGCGGGCGCGGCTGCTGCAGCGGCGGGTAGAGCAACCTGGCGCCCGAGACCTGGATATGAGCGCCGTCGTAGTCGACGTTTTCGCCCTCCAGCACACGGCGCCAGATGCGGGTGAACTCGACAGCCGCCTGGTAGCGCTCGGCGTGCGACAGGTGCAGGCCGTCTCCAGCCAGCTCCTCCGGGTCGCCGCCGGTCACCAGGTTGAACAGCGCACGACCGTTCGACAGACGATCCAGGGTCGCCGCCTGCCGTGCCGCCACGGTGGGCGAGATGATCCCGGGGCGCAGCGCAACGAGAAATTTCAGCCGCTGCGTGAGCGGTATCAGGGATGCCGCCACCAGCCAGGAGTCCTCGCAGGAACGCCCGGTGGGAATCAGCACGCCGCCATAGCCGAGGCGATCGGCCGCCTGGGCAATCTGGCTGAGGTAGCCGTGATCGACGGCACGGGCACCTTCGGCGGTGCCCAGGTACTTGCCGTCACCATGGGTAGGCAGGAACCAGAAGATATCGAGGCTCATGCAATGGTCTCCTTGTTGGGAAGTCGTCGTAGCCCGGATGCAGTCCGGGGAAATCTGCGCTACCGCCCGGCTGGTATCCGGGCGGCGGGCCTAGCGGGCCTGGGCCACCTTGGCGGGTGGATTCCAGATCACCGACCTGATGTTCAGTGGCCTGGGAATCAGCTTCAGCTCGGTGAAGGTGTCGGCGATCTTTTGCTGCGCCTCGACCACCTGCGGCGTGATGAACCGCGCCCCGTATCCCTGGCGCTCGACGGCCTGGCGGGTAATTTCCGACGGCAGGCCGATCAGCGGCGCGACCTGCCGGGTCGCCTCCTCGGGGTTGTCCTGGACCCAGCCACCCACTCCGCGAATCTCCTCGACCAGGGCGCTGAGTACCTGCGGGCGCTTTGTGGCGAAACCACGGGTCGCCAGGTAGAACTGGTGGTTGTCCACCAGGCCACTGCCATCGCGCAGCGCAAGCGCCTGCAGTTGCTGTTCGGCGGCGGCCTGGAAGGGATCCCAGATCACCCAGGCGTCGACGCTGCCGCGCTCGAAGGCGGCCCGGGCATCGGCAGGGGGCAGGTACACCGGGCTGATGTCGTGGATGCTCAGGCCGGCCTCCTGCAGCGCACGCACCAGCAGGTAGTGCACGTTGGAGCCCTTGTTCAGGGCGACTTTCCTGCCTTTGAGGTCGGCCACCGTCACGATCGGCGAATCCTGCCGCACGAGAATCGCCTCGCTGTGCGGAGCCGGCGGCTCGAACGCGACGTAGAGCAGGTCGGCACCAGCGGCCTGGGCGAATACCGGCGGGGTTTCGCCCGTGGTGCCGAAGTCGATGGAGCCCACGTTCAGCCCTTCGAGCAGTTGCGGCCCGGCGGGAAACTCCGTCCATTGCACGCTGACGCCCTGCTCGGCCAGGCGTTTCTCCAGCGCACCACTGGACTTGAGCAGCACCAGGGTGCCGTACTTCTGGTAACCGATACGCAGCGTCTCGGCCTGTACATGGATGGCGCCGAAGGTCAGGGTCGCGGCAAACAGGGCGACCAGACTCCGACGCAAAGTGTTGGCGCCCATGGCGACCTCCTTTGCAGATTGAGTGTGGGCCTGCTTGCCCGTTGGCGGGCGAGTGAGGCGGGGTGTTGCGGGTGATTCAGATGCTCCAGCGGGCGTTCACCAGCCGGTCGTTCAACAGATTCGGGTCAAGCGGTTGTGGCCGTCGCGCCAGGGCTGCCTGCAGCTGATCCAGGGCCTCATCGAGGCGCTCGCGCAGTTCATCGGCGATCTGCGCCGGCCGGCCCGCTTCCGGGTAGGCGATCTGTCGGTCCACGGCGTACACGCCGCTGAGCATCTCCTGAGCCTTCAACGCCGCCAGCACCGGCTTGAGCGCGTAATCCACCGCCAGCAGATGCGCCGGGCTGCCGCCACTGGCCAGAGGCAGCACCACCTTGTGCGCCAGGGCACGCTCGGGCAGCAGGTCCAGCACCACCTTCAACGCCCCGCTGAACGACGCCTTGTACACCGGCGTGCCGACCACCAGGCCGTCGGCACTGGCCACCAGCGCCTGCAGATGCCGGGCGGACGGGCTGTCGAAGTGCGCATGCAACAGCTCCTCGGCGGGAAAGTCGCGCACCCGCAGCAGCGTGACCTCGACCCGCTGCGCGTGCAGACGATGGCGCACATGATCCAGCAGCACCTCGGTGCGCGAACGCGCCGCAGGGCTGCCGGAGAGCAACACGACGTGCATGCTCGGCCCTCAGCGATTCGGTTGCGGGGTCAGACGCAGATAGGGCTTCAGCGCAAGGTAACCTTTCGGGAAGCGCTGCCTGAGTTCGGCTTCATCCTTCAGCGACGGCACGATCACCACCTCGTCACCGTCCTGCCAGTTGGCCGGAGTGGCCACCTTGTAGGTGTCGGTCAGCTGCAGCGAATCGACCACCCGCAGGATCTCGTTGAAGTTGCGCCCGGTGCTGGCCGGGTAGGTGATGGTCAGGCGCACCTTCTTGTCCGGGTCGATCACGAACAGCGAGCGCACCGTCAGGGTGTCGCTGGCGTTCGGGTGAATCAGGTCATAGAGGTCGGAGACCCTGCGGTCGGCATCGGCGATGATCGGGAAGTTGACGGCGGTGTGCTGCGTCTCGTTGATGTCGTCGATCCACTTCAGGTGCGAGTCAACCGGGTCGATCGACAGGGCGATGGCCTTGACGCCGCGCTTGGCGAATTCGTCCTCGAGCCTGGCAGTGAAGCCCAGCTCGGTGGTGCACACCGGGGTGAAGTCGGCCGGGTGGGAAAAGAGGATGCCCCAGCTGTCACCCAGCCACTGGTGGAAGCGGATACGGCCTGCGCTGGAATCCTGCTCGAAGTCGGGGGCGATATCGCCCAGGCGAATGCTCATGCTGATGCTCCTCGGTAGCGGCGTGCTGTGGCGCTCACTATTGCCCAGGAACAAACCAAAATAAAAAGAATAAATAATGATTTATTTATTCTTTTATGGAATTTAAAAAGACCCTCGCCGATCACCGGTCGATCCGTGTGACAGCGCAACGCAGCGCGGCTTTGTATCATCGCCGATACATTACCGACACGTTCCGGATACGCCGATCACCGAGACTCTCACGGGGCGTTGGCGCCCCGGTATCTTCCGTTGCCGATGGAGCCGTCCCTGGTGCATGACACGACCCAGACCGAAGCCACACCCCGTACCACGCGCGTGCTGCTCGTCGACGACAACGAAGAGCTGCGCGAGCTGCTTGGCGGCTACCTGACGCGCTTCAACATCGCCAGCGAGGCGGTTGGCAATGGCGCGGCCATGCGCCTGGCCCTGGCCGGGGGGCACTTCGACGCGGTGATTCTCGACCTGATGCTGCCCGGCGAAGATGGCCTGAGCCTGTGCCGCGAGCTGCGCGCCACGTCCGATATCCCGATCCTCATGCTCACCGCCCGCTGCGAACCGGCCGACCGCATCATCGGCCTGGAGCTGGGTGCCGACGACTACATGGCCAAGCCGTTCGAACCGCGCGAACTGGTGGCGCGCATCCAGAGCATCCTGCGCCGGGTGCGCGATGGGCGTGACACACCACGTGACGAGCCACCGTCGCAACTGCGCTTCGCCGACTGGACGCTGCACAGCGTACTACGCCAGCTGCAGGCGCCAAGCGGGCTGGTGGTGCCCCTGTCGAACGCCGAATTCCGCCTGCTCTGGGCCTTCCTCGAGCGCCCGAGGCGGGTGCTCAGCCGTGAGCAATTGCTCGACGCCGCCCGTGGCCGTGCCATCGAGGCCTTCGACCGCAGCATCGACCTGCTGGTCTCACGGCTGCGCCAGAAGCTCGGCGACGATTCGCGCAACCCCAACCTGATCAAGACCGTGCGCGGCGAAGGCTACCTGCTCGACGTTGCCGAGATCCGCTGATGGCGCGCCCCGACAGCCTGTTCGCACGCCTGCTCGGCGTGTTCCTGATCGCCATCGTGCTGGCTCATGCACTGGCCTTCGCCTGGTTCGGCCGTTACGGCGCGCCA
>NZ_SBHZ01000002.1 GCF_004521985.1 Ectopseudomonas khazarica | reverse complement strand
AACGACGCATCGCCGATGGTAGTGTGGTGCTTCACCATGTGAGAGTAGGTCATCGTCAAGCTCCTATACGAAACCCCAGATCTCTAACGAGGTCTGGGGTTTCTTCTTTGCGCGGCAGAAAGTCGGGTGTGGGCAGCGCCAACCGGCCGCGGGGTTGGTGGGGCAACCTGCAGGGCCCGTGATCGCCGGCAAGCCGGCTCCTACGATACGCGGCCTGGCGAAGTTCCCGTAGGAGCCCGCTTGCGGGCGATCGCGGTGATCGCCGTACCTGGGTGGTCGGGGCGTTCGCGGCTGAAGGTGTTCCTGTGCAGCGCTTTCGGGGGTGTTTGCCGGCGCGGTGCAATGCTTGGATCTTCTCCCCGGATCGGCGGTGGAACACTGCGTTTTCTATGCAAGTACAAGCCTCGTCGTTATCATGCCAGCCTTGTTCATAGCGGGGCCTCGCATGCTGGAATTGTTGAAACTTCTGCAGGATGGTCGCTTCCATTCCGGTGAAGCCCTTGGGGCTCGGCTCGGGATCAGTCGGAGTGCCATCTGGAAGCAGTTGCAGGGCCTGGAGGCTGAGCTGGGGGTCGAGGTGTTCAAGGTCCCAGGTAAAGGCTATCGGCTTTCTTCGCCCCTGGTCCTGCTCGATGCCGAGCGGATTTCACAGGCGGCGGGAGAGGTGGGCTGGCCCATCGCTGTCGAGTCCAGCCTGGATTCGACGAATGCGGAGATCTTCCGCCGCCTCGATTCCGGCGCTCGTCCGCCTTTCGTGTTGCTTGCCGAGCGTCAGACCGCGGGTCGCGGGCGGCGAGGTCGAGTGTGGGCGAGTCCGTTTGCCGAGAACCTCTATTGCAGTCTTGTCCTGCGCGTTGATGGTGGAATGAGTCAGGTCGAGGCCCTGAGTCTGACCGTCGGCCTGGCGGTGGCGAAAGCGCTGCGGGTGTGTGGCGTGACTGCGGCCGGGCTGAAGTGGCCGAATGATGTGTTGGTCGACGGGCGCAAGATATCCGGAATACTGCTCGAGCTCGCCGGTGATCCTGCAGATGTCTGTCATGTCGTGATCGGTATCGGTATCAATGTGAACATGCTGGTCGATACGCCCGCGTTGATCGATCAGCCCTGGACGTCGGTGCGGCAGTGTCTCGGCCACGCGCTCGACCGCAATCAGTTGGCGGCTGAACTCCTGAAGCAGTTGCGTGTGCATCTCTCCACGCATTGGCAGCAGGGCTTTGCCGGCTTGCGAGAAGAGTGGGAGGCGCTGCACGTGTGGCGAGGCCGCTCCGTCGCGTTGACCGCGGGAAGCAACGCAATCCTGGGTGTGGTGCAGGGCGTCGATGAACGAGGGGCGATTCGGCTGAGTGTCGATGGTGTCGATCAAACCTTCAGCGGTGGCGAGTTGAGCCTGAGGTTGCAGCATGATTCTTGAGCTCGACTGCGGTAACAGCTTCATCAAATGGCGAGTGATCTCCATCGACGCTGCTCAGCGTATTGCCGCTGGCGTGGTCAACGACGATGCTGGCCTGTTCGAGGCGCTGTCGGCTGTCCCCGATCTGCAGGTGGAGCATTGCCGCATGGTCAGTGTGCGCAGCGATGCCGAGACCGAGCAGTTGGTCGCCCGTCTGCGTGCGTCTCTGGGCGTGGAGGCGGTTTGCGCTCAGTCCGCCAGTCAGGTCGGCGCGGTACGCAATGGCTATGCTGACTTCCAGCGCCTGGGCCTGGACCGCTGGCTGGCCGTGCTCGGGGCTTACCATCTCGGTCAGCGCGCCTGTCTGGTGGTGGATCTGGGGACGGCCGTCACTGCCGATTTCATCTCCGCCGACGGTGCGCACCTGGGCGGCTTCATCTGTCCGGGGCTGCCGTTGATGCGTGATCAGCTGAGCACGCACACCCGGCGCATTCGTTACGACCGCCAGGTGGCGCTCGCGGCATTGCAGGAGCTGGATCCTGGGCGCTCCACCGCGGAGGCGGTCGAGCGCGGTTGCGTGCTGATGCTGCGTGGGTTCGTCGCCGAGCAGTTGGCGCAGGCGACAGCGCGCTTTCCGGATGGCTTCGAGGTGTTCCTGACGGGTGGGGACGCGGACCTGGTGCGTGATGCCGTGCCGGGCGCTCAGGTCGTCGCGGATCTGGTATTTGTCGGGTTGGCGATCGCCTGCCCCCTGAATTGAGGCAAGGCATGCGCTGGTTCCTGCTACTGCTGCTACTTCTTAACGCGTTCTACTACGTCTGGCATCAACAGCAGGCGCCGTTGCGAGCCAAGGAGGTGGCGTCGGCCAGTTCCTATCAGGGGGCGCGCAAGGACATACGGCTGCTCAGCGAGGCCGAGTCGCCTCGTCTGCCCGCAAGGCAGCCGGAGGTCGAGCCACAGGCGGCTGCCTCCGAGGCGGCGGTGTGTCTTTTCCTGGGGAGCTTCGAGGAAGAGTCTCGCGCCCGGGTCGTCGAGCAGCGCCTGCTGAGCCTGGACATACAGGCCGAGGTTCACAGCATCGATGCGGCTGCGGGCGTGGAGTTTTGGGTCTATCTGCCTCCGCTGGCGTCCCGGCAGGCGTCGTTGCGTCAGTTGCGAGAGCTGCAGGCGCGGCGCATCGACAGTTACATCATCACGCAGGGGGAGTTGGCGAACGGCATCTCCCTGGGCATCTTCCCGCGCAGCGATTCGGCCGACAGCGTCATGCAGCGCCTTCGCGAGGTGGGTTACGAGCCGCAGATGCGCGAGCTGTCGCGTGCCCATCGCAGTTTCTGGGTGCGGGTGGCCCCGCAAAGCAGGCGCCTGGCCGACGAATTTCTGCTGGGGCAACTGGCTGGAGACTTCGCAGGTTTGCAACATCAATTAATGCCGTGCGAGGGCGTTGCATTGCTCCGGTAGTTTGCATAGAATGGCGCCCGCTTCGCAGGGTGGTCAAAGTTGGTTCCCGACGAAGATGTTGTCAAAGTAGCTAACCTCAAGATTTTAATGAGAAAAAGCTTGACAGCAGGGTGGCAGATCTAGAAAATGCCGCCTCACTTTGGAGGGGTTCCCGAGCGGCCAAAGGGATCAGACTGTAAATCTGACGTCATCGACTTCGAAGGTTCGAATCCTTCCCCCTCCACCAGATTCAGCGTGAGCTGCAGGCTCCGCGGGCATAGTTCAGTGGTAGAACCTCAGCCTTCCAAGCTGATGATGCGGGTTCGATTCCCGCTGCCCGCTCCAGTTTGTGGTTGGCGCAATAGAGTTTGGCTCATGTAGCTCAGTTGGTAGAGCACACCCTTGGTAAGGGTGAGGTCAGCGGTTCAAGTCCGCTCATGAGCTCCATCTAATGAAGGCAGATATGAAAGTATCTGCCTTTGTTTTAATGGCAGCATGGCTTGCTCAATTCTTCGTTGGGAGACGGTCAAGATGGCTAAAGAGAAATTCGAACGTAACAAACCGCACGTCAACGTCGGCACCATCGGTCACGTTGACCACGGTAAGACCACTCTGACCGCTGCTCTGACCCGTGTCTGCTCCGAAGTTTTCGGTTCGGCCAAGGTCGACTTCGACAAGATCGACAGCGCTCCGGAAGAAAAAGCTCGTGGTATCACCATCAACACCGCGCACGTAGAGTACGACTCCAATATTCGTCACTACGCGCACGTTGACTGCCCGGGCCACGCCGACTACGTGAAGAACATGATCACCGGTGCTGCCCAGATGGACGGCGCGATCCTGGTCTGCTCGGCTGCCGACGGCCCGATGCCGCAAACTCGCGAGCACATCCTGCTGTCCCGTCAGGTTGGCGTACCGTACATCGTCGTGTTCCTGAACAAGGCCGACATGGTTGACGACGCTGAGCTGCTGGAACTGGTCGAGATGGAAGTTCGCGACCTGCTGAGCACCTACGATTTCCCGGGTGACGACACTCCGATCATCATCGGCTCCGCGCTGATGGCTCTGAACGGCGAAGACGCCAACGAAATGGGCACCAGCGCTGTTAAGAAGCTGGTCGAGACTCTGGACAGCTACATTCCTGAGCCGGTTCGTGCCATCGACCGTCCGTTCCTGATGCCGATCGAAGACGTATTCTCGATCTCCGGCCGCGGTACTGTTGTTACCGGTCGTGTAGAGCGCGGTATCGTCAAGATCCAGGAAGAAATCGAAATCGTTGGTCTGCGTCCGACCACCAAGACCACCTGCACCGGCGTTGAGATGTTCCGCAAGCTGCTGGACGAAGGTCGTGCTGGTGAGAACTGCGGCGTGCTGCTGCGCGGCACCAAGCGTGATGAAGTCGAGCGTGGTCAGGTTCTGGCCAAGCCGGGCACCATCAAGCCGCACACCAAGTTCGAAGCTGAAGTGTACGTTCTGTCCAAGGAAGAAGGTGGTCGTCACACCCCGTTCTTCAAGGGCTACCGTCCGCAGTTCTACTTCCGTACCACTGACGTGACCGGTTCGTGCGAACTGCCGGAAGGCGTTGAGATGGTAATGCCGGGCGACAACATCAAGATGGTTGTCACCCTGATCAAGCCGATCGCCATGGAAGACGGCCTGCGCTTCGCGATCCGCGAAGGCGGTCGTACCGTCGGCGCCGGCGTGGTTGCCAAGATCGTCGAGTAATCGGTTGATCTGTTCCTCTCAGGCCGGCATAATGGTCGGCCTGATTTTGCTTTAGGTCAGTAGCTCAATTGGCAGAGCGGCGGTCTCCAAAACCGCAGGTTGGGGGTTCGATTCCCTCCTGACCTGCCATTTTCTAACGAATCTGGCGTGTCTTTCACAGGATCTTCTCGAATGAATGTTAAGGCTGAAGCCAAAGACTCTCGCTTTGATCTGGTCAAGTGGCTGGTTGTCGCTGCCCTGGTTGTTGTGGGTGTCGTAGGTAATCAGTACTTCTCTGCTGAGCCGGTTCTGTATCGTGTTCTGGGTCTGGTTGCTCTGGGTGCTGTTGCTGCCTTCGTGGCGTTTCAGACTGCTCGTGGCCAGGCGTTCGCGGTTCTGCTGAAAGAAGCTCGCGTCGAGATTCGTAAAGTTGTTTGGCCGACCCGTCAGGAAACCACGCAGACCACATTGATCGTGGTCGCGGTTGTCCTGGTAATGGCGCTGCTGTTGTGGGGGCTCGATTCCCTGCTCGGTTGGCTTGTTTCCCTGATTGTTGGTTAAGGGTGTCTCGTGGCTAAGCGTTGGTACGTCGTGCATGCCTACTCGGGTTACGAGAAGCATGTGATGCGCTCGCTGATCGAGCGCGTGAAACTCGCTGGAATGGAAGATGAATTCGGCGAAATTCTCGTGCCCACTGAAGAAGTGGTCGAGATGCGCAACGGTCAGAAGCGCAAGAGTGAGCGCAAGTTCTTCCCTGGCTATGTTCTGGTCCAGATGGAAATGAACGAGGCGACTTGGCACTTGATCAAGGATACGCCGCGCGTCATGGGCTTCATTGGTGGTACTGCCGACAAGCCGGCGCCGATCACCGAGAAAGAAGCTGAAGCCATTCTCCGTCGTGTTGCCGATAACGGCGACAAGCCCAAGCCGAAGACGCTGTTCGAGCCGGGCGAGATGGTTCGTGTTGTCGATGGCCCGTTCGCCGATTTCGGTGGTGTGGTCGAAGAAGTGAATTACGAGAAGAGCCGTATCCAGGTTGCAGTGACCATCTTCGGTCGCTCCACCCCGGTCGAGCTGGAGTTCAGTCAGGTCGAGAAGGCATAACTGACATAAGCATCCCACACCCCGCAGCCTTAGGCTGCGGGGTTTTGTCGTCACTGGGATAAATGCGTAAGTAACCTCGGGGAGCCGTCAGGCGTTCGAACCCGAAATTGGAGTAGCTAATGGCTAAGAAAATTCAGGCTTATATCAAGCTGCAGGTTAAAGCCGGTCAGGCAAACCCGTCGCCACCCGTTGGTCCGGCTCTGGGTCAGCACGGTGTCAACATCATGGAATTCTGCAAGGCGTTCAACGCCAAGACTCAGGGCATGGAACCTGGTCTGCCGACTCCTGTGATCATCACCGTTTACAGCGACCGTAGCTTCACCTTTGAAACCAAGAGCACCCCGGCATCGGTACTGCTGAAGAAGGCCGCTGGCCTGAGCAGCGGATCCGCTCGCCCGAACACCGTCAAAGTAGGCACCGTTACCCGTGCTCAGCTGGAAGAGATCGCCAAGACCAAGCAGGCCGATCTGACTGCCGCTGACCTGGATGCGGCCGTGCGCACCATCGCCGGCTCCGCTCGTAGCATGGGCCTGAACGTGGAGGGTGTGTAATGGCTAAGTTGACCAAGCGCCAAAAGGCCATTGCGGCCAAGGTTGAAGCCGGCAAGGCCTACACCTTCGAAGAAGCTGCCGGCCTGCTGGCCGAGCTGTCTGCTGTCAAGTTCACCGAGTCCTTCGACGTCGCCGTGAACCTGGGCGTAGACCCGCGTAAATCCGACCAGGTCGTTCGTGGCGCCACCGTTCTGCCGAACGGCACCGGTAAAAGCGTTCGCGTTGCCGTGTTCACCCAGGGTCCGGGCGCTGAAGCCGCTCTGGCTGCTGGTGCCGACAAGGTAGGTATGGACGATCTGGCTGCCGAAATGAAAGCCGGCGACCTGAACTACGACGTCGTCATCGCTTCCCCGGACGCCATGCGCGTTGTTGGCCAGCTGGGTCAGGTTCTCGGCCCGCGCGGTCTGATGCCGAACCCGAAAGTCGGCACCGTGACTCCGGACGTCGCTACCGCGGTCAAGAATGCCAAGGCTGGTCAGGTGCGTTTCCGTACCGACAAGAACGGCATCATCCACACCTCCGTTGGCAAGGTCGGCTTCGAAGCCACCGCGCTGAAGCAGAACGTGGAAGCCCTGCTGGCTGACCTGAAGCGTCTGAAGCCGTCGACTTCGAAAGGCATCTACGTCAAGCGTGTGACCCTGAGCACCACCATGGGTCCTGGTCTGATCATCGATCAGGCTTCGCTCGACGCGTAAGTGATTGAGCCGGCAGCCTTGTGCTGCCGGCTTTGAAAAAATTGGGGTCCCTGCCTGGCGGGGGCTATCCAAGACCGTAGGTGGCGCAAGCTTTAAAGCAGAGAGAGCGATCTCCCTGAGCCTACGCAGATGGTGCTCCCGATTCATACCGAATCAGACACCAAAACGCCGTCCGGCCCATGTCGGACGAAACGGTAACATCCAGGAGTAAACCCGTGGCAATTAAACTCGAAGACAAGAAGGCCATCGTCGCTGAAGTCAACGAGGCTGCCAAAGCCGGTCTGTCCGCTGTCGTGGCTGATGCCCGTGGCGTGACCGTCGGCGCAATGACCGGACTCCGTAAAGAGGCCCGAGCGGCTGGTGTGTACGTGAAAGTCGTACGTAACACCCTGCTCAAGCGCGCTGTTGAAGGCACTCAGTTCGACGTGCTCAACGACGTGTTCAAAGGCCCGACCCTGATCGCGTTCTCCAACGAACATCCGGGCGCTGCTGCCCGTATCTTCAAGGATTTCGCCAAGGGTCAGGACAAGTTCGAGATCAAGGCAGCTGCGTTCGAGGGCCAGTTCCTCGCAGCAAACCAGATCGACGTACTGGCAAGCCTGCCGACCCGCGAAGAGGGCATTGCCCAGCTGATGAGCGTGATTCAAGGCGCCACCAGCAAACTCGCTCGCACGCTGGCAGCTATTCGCGACCAGAAAGAAGCTGCTGCTGCCTAAGGCCGCGTAAGCACTTTCGAAATCACATGTTTAATTTGATGGTCGCGTAAGGCCGTCACCCCAATACAGGAATTGATAGTCATGTCCCTGACTAACGAGCAAATCATCGAAGCTATCGGCCAGAAATCCGTTATGGAAATCGTTGAGCTGATCAAAGCGATGGAAGAAACCTTCGGCGTTACCGCTGCTGCTGCTGTTGCTGCCGGTCCGGCTGCTGCTGCTCCGGCTGCTGAAGAGCAAACCGAGTTCACCATCGTTCTGGCTGAAGCTGGCGACAAGAAAGTGAACGTGATCAAGGCTGTTCGCGAGCTGACCGGTCTGGGCCTGAAAGAAGCCAAGGCTGTCGTTGACGGCGCCCCGGGCGTGGTCAAGGAAGGCGCTTCGAAAGAAGAAGCCGAAGCTGCCAAGAAAGCCCTGGAAGAAGCAGGCGCCAAGGTCGAGCTCAAGTAAGTTCGCACCTTGCGTCTACAGCCCGAGCGACTCGCACAAGGCTGATGGCTGGTGGCTTTTGCCACCGGCCTTTTTCCGTTCTAGGTTGGCTGTTCGTCAGTCAGCCTGGGATCGGGAAGATCCCGCCCGAGAGGCGGCCGCAAACCGAGGGTTTGCACGATTTTCTGGTCATCGCCGCCGGCGCTGGCCAAATAAGCAGGTGACCAAGCTGGGGAACGCTGATGGCTTACTCATACACTGAGAAAAAACGTATCCGCAAGGACTTTAGCAAGTTGCCGGATGTCATGGATGTGCCTTACCTCCTGGCCATCCAGCTGGATTCCTATCGCGAATTCCTGCAGCAAGGGGCGAGCAAGGAACAGTTCCGTGACATCGGCCTGCATGCGGCCTTCAAATCGGTATTCCCGATCATCAGCTACTCCGGCAACGCCGCTCTGGAGTACGTCGGCTATCGCCTGGGCGATCCGGCGTTCGACGTCAAGGAGTGCGTCCTGCGTGGCGTGACCTTCGCCGTGCCGCTGCGCGTGAAGGTGCGTCTGATCATTTTCGACAAAGAGTCGTCGAACAAAGCGATCAAGGACATCAAAGAGCAGGAAGTGTACATGGGCGAAATCCCGCTCATGACCGAGAACGGTACCTTCGTCATCAACGGTACCGAGCGTGTGATCGTTTCCCAGCTGCACCGTTCGCCGGGCGTGTTCTTCGACCACGACCGTGGCAAGACCCACAGCTCGGGCAAGCTGCTGTACTCCGCTCGCATCATCCCGTACCGCGGTTCCTGGCTGGACTTCGAGTTCGACCCGAAGGACGCGGTATTCGTGCGTATCGACCGTCGCCGCAAACTGCCGGCGTCCGTCCTGCTGCGCGCGCTCGGCTACAGCACCGAGGAAGTGCTGGATGCCTTCTACGACACCAACGTCTACCACGTTAAGAGCGAAGGCCTGAGCCTGGAGCTCGTGCCTCAGCGCCTGCGCGGTGAAGTCGCGGTCCTGGACATCAAGGACGGCAGCGGCAAGGTGATCGTGGAGCAGGGCCGTCGTATCACTGCCCGCCACATCAACCAGCTGGACAAGGCTGGCATCAAAGAGCTGGACGTTCCGCTCGAGTACGTCATTGGCCGCACCACTGCCAAGGCCGTCGTGCATCCGGCCACCGGCGAAATCATCGCCGAGTGCAACACCGAGCTGACCGCCGACCTGCTGGTCAAGATGTCCAAGGCACAGGTTGTCCGCTTCGAGACCCTGTACACCAACGATATCGACTGTGGTCCGTTCATCAGTGACACCCTGAAGATCGACAGCACCACCAATCAGCTGGAAGCGCTGGTCGAGATCTACCGCATGATGCGTCCGGGCGAGCCGCCAACCAAGGACGCAGCCGAGACCCTGTTCAACAACCTGTTCTTCAGCGCCGAGCGTTACGACCTGTCCGCCGTCGGCCGCATGAAGTTCAACCGTCGTATCGGTCGTACCGAGATCGAAGGTTCGGGCGTGCTGAGCAAGGAAGACATCGTTGCCGTACTGAAGACCCTGGTCGATATCCGTAACGGCAAAGGCATCGTCGATGACATCGACCACCTGGGTAACCGTCGCGTACGTTGCGTCGGCGAGATGGCCGAGAACCAGTTCCGCGTGGGCCTGGTGCGTGTCGAGCGCGCGGTCAAGGAACGTCTGTCGATGGCCGAAAGCGAAGGCCTGATGCCGCAGGACCTGATCAACGCCAAGCCGGTTGCGGCGGCGGTGAAGGAGTTCTTCGGTTCCAGCCAGCTTTCCCAGTTCATGGACCAGAACAACCCGCTCTCCGAGATCACCCACAAGCGCCGCGTATCCGCACTCGGCCCAGGTGGTCTGACCCGTGAGCGCGCCGGCTTCGAAGTCCGCGACGTACACCCGACCCACTACGGCCGTGTGTGCCCGATCGAGACGCCTGAAGGTCCGAACATCGGTCTGATCAACTCGCTGGCTGCCTACGCCCGCACCAACCAGTACGGCTTCCTGGAAAGCCCGTACCGCGTGGTCAAGGAAGGCAAGGTCACCAACGACATCGTGTTCCTGTCGGCCATCGAAGAAGCCGATCACGTGATCGCCCAGGCCTCCGCCACCCTGAACGACAAGGGTGAGCTGGTCGACGAGCTGGTTGCCGTACGTCACCTGAACGAATTCACCGTGAAGGCGCCGGAAGACGTCACCCTGATGGACGTTTCGCCGAAGCAGGTTGTTTCCGTCGCTGCCTCGCTGATTCCGTTCCTCGAGCACGACGACGCCAACCGTGCACTCATGGGTTCGAACATGCAGCGTCAGGCTGTACCGACCCTGCGCGCCGACAAGCCGCTGGTAGGTACCGGCATGGAGCGCAACGTCGCCCGTGACTCCGGTGTCTGCGTCGTGGCCCGTCGCGGTGGTGTGATCGACTCGGTCGACGCCAGCCGTATCGTGGTTCGCGTCAATGATGACGAAGTCGAAACTGGCGAAGCCGGTGTCGACATCTACAACCTGACCAAGTACACCCGCTCCAACCAGAACACCTGCATCAACCAGCGTCCGCTGGTGAGCAAGGGTGATCAGGTTGCGCGTGGCGACATCATGGCTGACGGCCCGTCCACCGACATGGGTGAACTGGCGCTGGGTCAGAACATGCGCGTTGCGTTCATGCCGTGGAACGGCTTCAACTTCGAAGACTCCATCTGCCTGTCCGAGCGCGTGGTTCAGGAAGACCGCTTCACCACCATCCACATCCAGGAACTGACCTGTGTGGCGCGTGACACCAAGCTCGGCCCAGAGGAAATCTCCTCGGATATCCCGAACGTTGGTGAAGCTGCACTGAACAAGCTGGACGAAGCCGGTATCGTCTACGTCGGTGCCGAAGTCGGCCCGGGCGACATCCTGGTCGGCAAGGTCACCCCGAAAGGCGAGACCCAGCTGACTCCGGAAGAGAAGCTGCTGCGTGCGATCTTCGGTGAGAAGGCGTCCGACGTGAAGGACACCTCCCTGCGCGTGCCGACTGGCACCAAGGGTACCGTCATCGACGTACAGGTCTTCACCCGTGATGGTGTCGAGCGCGACAGCCGTGCCCTGGCCATCGAGAAAGAGCAGCTCGACGAGATCCGCAAGGATCTGAACGAAGAGTTCCGCATCGTCGAAGGTGCGACCTTCGAGCGTCTGCGTTCCGCTCTGGTGGGTGCCATCGCCGAAGGCGGCGCCGGCCTGAAGAAAGGCAGCGCGGTCACCGACGAGTTCCTCGACGGCCTCGAGCGTGGTCAGTGGTTCAAGCTGCGCATGGCCGACGACGCGCTGAACGAGCAGCTGGAGAAGGCCCAGGCCTACATCTCCGACCGCCGTCAGCTGCTCGACGACAAGTTCGAAGACAAGAAGCGCAAGCTGCAGCAGGGCGATGACCTGGCTCCGGGCGTACTGAAGATCGTCAAGGTCTACCTGGCCATCCGCCGTCGCATCCAGCCGGGTGACAAGATGGCCGGTCGTCACGGTAACAAGGGTGTGGTCTCGGTGATCATGCCGGTCGAAGACATGCCGCACGACGCCAACGGTACGCCGGTCGACATCGTCCTCAACCCGCTGGGCGTACCGTCGCGTATGAACGTCGGTCAGATCCTCGAAACCCACCTGGGCCTGGCGGCCAAGGGCCTGGGCGAGAAGATCAACCGCATGCTCGAAGAGCAGCGCAAGATCGCTGAGCTGCGCAAGTTCCTCGCCGAGATCTACAACGAGATCGGCGGTCGTCAGGAAAACCTCGACGAGTTCTCCGACAACGAGATCCTCGAGCTGGCGAAGAACCTGAAAGGCGGCGTGCCGATGGCGACTGCCGTGTTCGACGGTGCCAAGGAAACCGAGATCAAGGCCATGCTGAAGCTGGCTGATCTGCCGGAAAGCGGCCAGATGCGTCTGTTCGACGGTCGTACTGGTAACCAGTTCGAGCGCCCGACCACCGTCGGCTACATGTACATGCTCAAACTGAACCACCTGGTGGACGACAAGATGCACGCGCGTTCCACTGGTTCCTACAGCCTGGTTACCCAGCAGCCGCTGGGTGGTAAGGCGCAGTTCGGTGGTCAGCGTTTCGGGGAGATGGAGGTCTGGGCGCTGGAAGCCTACGGTGCCGCCTACACCCTGCAGGAAATGCTGACCGTGAAGTCGGACGACGTGAACGGCCGTACCAAGATGTACAAGAACATCGTGGATGGCGATCACCGCATGGAGCCGGGCATGCCCGAGTCCTTCAACGTGCTGATCAAAGAGATCCGTTCGCTCGGCATCGACATCGATCTGGAAACCGAATAACACGCGACGTGAGGAGAGCGGGGCGGTTAGCCCGCTCTCCGCTCCGCCAGGAGGAAAGGCCTTGAAAGACCTACTGAATTTGCTGAAAAACCAGGGTCAGATCGAAGAGTTCGACGCCATCCGCATCGGGTTGGCCTCGCCTGAGATGATCCGTTCGTGGTCGTTCGGTGAAGTTAAAAAGCCGGAAACCATCAACTACCGTACCTTCAAGCCAGAGCGCGACGGCCTGTTCTGCGCCAAGATCTTTGGCCCGGTCAAGGACTACGAGTGCCTGTGCGGCAAGTACAAGCGCCTCAAGCACCGCGGTGTGATCTGCGAGAAGTGCGGCGTTGAAGTCGCGCTGGCCAAGGTTCGTCGTGAGCGCATGGCGCACATCGAACTGGCCTCGCCGGTCGCCCACATCTGGTTCCTGAAGTCGCTGCCGTCCCGTATCGGCCTGCTGATGGACATGACCCTGCGTGACATCGAGCGCGTGCTCTACTTCGAGAGCTACGTGGTGATCGATCCGGGCATGACCACCCTCGAGAAGGGTCAGCTGCTGAACGACGAGCAGTACTTCGAAGCCCTCGAAGAGTTCGGTGACGACTTCGACGCGCGCATGGGCGCCGAAGCCGTGCGCGAGCTGCTGCACGCCATCGACCTGGATCACGAGATCGGTCGCCTGCGTGAAGAGATTCCGCAGACCAACTCCGAGACCAAGATCAAGAAGCTGTCCAAGCGCCTGAAGCTGATGGAAGCCTTCAAGGACTCCGGCAACCTGCCGGAGTGGATGGTCCTGACCGTTCTGCCGGTTCTGCCGCCGGACCTGCGTCCGCTGGTCCCGCTGGATGGTGGCCGCTTCGCGACTTCGGATCTGAACGATCTGTATCGCCGCGTGATCAACCGTAACAACCGTCTGAAGCGCCTGCTCGATCTGTCGGCGCCGGACATCATCGTGCGCAACGAAAAGCGCATGCTGCAGGAAGCGGTCGACGCCCTGCTCGACAACGGCCGTCGCGGTCGCGCCATCACCGGCTCGAACAAGCGTCCGCTGAAGTCGCTGGCCGACATGATCAAGGGTAAGCAAGGTCGCTTCCGTCAGAACCTGCTCGGTAAGCGCGTGGACTACTCCGGTCGTTCCGTTATTACCGTGGGCCCGACCCTGCGCCTGCACCAGTGCGGTCTGCCGAAGAAGATGGCTCTGGAACTGTTCAAGCCGTTCATCTTCGGCAAGCTGGAAGCCCGTGGTCTGGCGACCACCATCAAGGCGGCCAAGAAGATGGTCGAGCGCGAACTGCCCGAGGTCTGGGACGTTCTCGCCGAAGTCATCCGCGAACATCCCGTGCTGCTCAACCGTGCACCGACCCTGCACCGTCTCGGTATCCAGGCGTTCGAGCCGGTTCTGATCGAAGGCAAGGCCATCCAGCTGCACCCGCTGGTCTGCGCCGCGTACAACGCCGACTTCGACGGTGACCAGATGGCCGTGCACGTGCCGCTGACCCTCGAGGCCCAGCTGGAAGCGCGCGCGCTGATGATGTCGACCAACAACATCCTCTCGCCCGCCAACGGCGAGCCGATCATCGTACCGTCGCAGGACGTGGTTCTGGGTCTGTACTACATGACCCGTGAAGCGGTGAACGCCAAGGGTGAAGGTCGCGTCTTCGCCGACCTGCAGGAAGTCGACCGCGTGTTCCGCGCCGGCGAAGCGTCCCTGCACGCCCGTGTGAAAGTGCGTATCAACGAAACCGTCAAAGAGAAAGACGGTTCGATCAGCAAGAACACCCGCATCGTCGACACCACTGTCGGCCGCGCGCTGCTGTTCCAGGTGGTACCGGCCGGCCTGTCCTACGACGTGGTCAACCAGCCGATGAAGAAGAAGGCGATCTCCAAGTTGATCAACCAGTGCTACCGCACCGTGGGTCTGAAGGACACCGTCATCTTCGCCGACCAGCTGATGTACACCGGTTTCGCCTACTCGACCATCTCCGGTGTGTCGATCGGCGTGAACGACTTCGTCATCCCGGATGAAAAGGCGCGCATCATCGATGCCGCCACCGAGGAAGTGAAGGAAATCGAATCGCAGTACGCCTCCGGCCTGGTTACCCAGGGCGAGAAGTACAACAAGGTGATCGACCTGTGGTCGAAGGCCAACGACGAAGTCTCCAAGGCGATGATGGCCAACCTCTCGAAAGAGCCGGTGGTCGATCGCGAAGGCAAGACCGTCGAGCAGGAGTCCTTCAACTCCATGTACATGATGGCCGACTCCGGTGCGCGGGGTTCCGCCGCCCAGATTCGTCAGCTGGCCGGTATGCGTGGTCTGATGGCCAAGCCGGACGGTTCCATCATCGAAACGCCGATCACGGCGAACTTCCGTGAAGGTCTGTCGGTTCTGCAGTACTTCATCTCCACCCACGGTGCTCGTAAAGGTCTGGCGGATACCGCACTGAAGACCGCGAACTCCGGTTACCTGACCCGTCGTCTGGTCGACGTGGCCCAGGATCTGGTGGTGACCGAGGTCGACTGCGGCACCGAGCATGGTCTGCTGATGACTCCGCACATCGAAGGCGGCGACGTGGTCGAGCCGCTCGGTGAGCGCGTTCTGGGTCGTGTCATCGCCAAGGACGTGCCGAAGCCGGGCAGCGACGAGATCATCGTGCCGGCCGGTACCCTGATCGACGAGCAGTGGGTCGAGTTCATCGAGCTGAACAGCGTCGACGAAGTGGTCGTGCGTTCGCCGATCACCTGCGAAACCCGCTACGGCATCTGCTCCGCGTGCTACGGCCGCGATCTGGCCCGTGGTCACCAGGTCAACATCGGTGAGGCGGTCGGCGTTATCGCTGCCCAGTCGATCGGTGAGCCGGGTACCCAGCTGACCATGCGTACCTTCCACATTGGTGGTGCTGCAAGCCGTACCTCGGCTGCCGACAGCGTCCAGGTGAAGAACGGTGGTGCGATCCGTCTGCACAACCTGAAGCACGTCGAGCGTGTCGACGGCAACCTGGTAGCGGTTTCCCGTTCCGGTGAGCTGGCCGTGGCCGACGAGTTCGGTCGTGAGCGCGAGCGCTACAAGCTGCCGTACGGTGCCGTGATTTCCGTGAAGGAAGGCGACAAGGTCGACGCTGGCGCCATCGTCGCCAAGTGGGACCCGCACACCCACCCGATCGTGACCGAAATGAAGGGTATCGTGACCTTCGTCGGCATGGAGGAGGGCATCACCATCAAGCGCCAGACCGACGAACTGACCGGTCTGACCAACATCGAGGTGATGGATCCGAAGGATCGTCCGGCTGCTGGCAAGGACATTCGTCCGGCCATCAAGATGGTCGACGCCAACGGCAAGGAACTGCTGCTGCCGGGTACCGACGTACCGGCCCAGTACTTCCTGCCTGCCAACGCCCTGGTCGGCGTGGCGGATGGTGCGCAGATCGCGGTCGGTGACGTTATTGCCCGTATCCCGCAGGAAACCTCGAAGACCCGCGACATCACCGGTGGTCTGCCGCGCGTTGCCGACCTGTTCGAAGCCCGTCGTCCGAAGGAAGCTTCGATCCTGGCGGAAATCAGCGGCACCATCTCGTTCGGCAAGGAGACCAAGGGCAAGCGCCGTCTGGTCATCACTCCGACCGATGGCAGCGATCCGTACGAGGAGCTGATTCCGAAGTGGCGTCACCTGAACGTGTTCGAAGGTGAACAGGTCAACAAGGGTGAAGTCATCTCCGACGGTCCGAGCGATCCGCACGACATCCTGCGTCTGCTGGGCGTCAGCGCGCTGGCCAAGTACATCGTCAACGAGATCCAGGACGTCTACCGTCTGCAGGGCGTGAAGATCAACGACAAGCACATCGAGACCATCCTGCGTCAGATGCTGCGCAAGGTCGAAGTCAGCGAGTCCGGCGATTCGTCCTTCATCAAGGGCGACCAGATGGAGCTCACCCAGGTTCTGGGCGAGAACGAGCGTCTGGCCGAGGAAGACAAGTTCATCGCCAAGTACACCCGCGTACTGCTGGGTATCACCAAGGCGTCGCTGTCCACCGAGTCGTTCATCTCGGCGGCTTCCTTCCAGGAAACCACCCGCGTCCTCACCGAGGCGGCGGTTACTGGCAAGCGCGACTACCTGCGTGGCCTGAAAGAGAACGTGGTCGTGGGTCGTCTGATCCCGGCTGGTACCGGCCTGGCCTATCACAGCGAGCGCAAGCGCAAGCGTGATGCCGACAAGCCGGTCCGCGTCAGCGCCAGTGAGGTCGAAGCCGCACTGACCGAAGCGCTGAACTCCAGCGGAAATTGAGTCGAAGCCCCGTCAGTTCGCTGGCGGGGCTTTGCCTTGACTGGGGGCGTGAGTCTCTTTAGACTCATGCACCCCTAAATTTGGCAGGGCGTTTGGCTCTGCCATCTTTATTTGTGAGCGTCGAAAGACAACAGTGGAGCTAGTAGATGGCAACTATCAACCAGCTGGTACGTCAGCCGCGTAAGCGCATCGTCGAGAAATCCGACGTGCCTGCGCTGCAGAACTGCCCGCAGCGTCGTGGCGTGTGCACCCGCGTGTACACCACCACGCCGAAGAAACCTAACTCGGCACTGCGTAAAGTATGCCGCGTGCGTCTGACCAACGGCTACGAAGTGTCTTCGTACATCGGCGGTGAAGGCCACAACCTGCAAGAGCACAGCGTCGTGCTGATCCGTGGCGGTCGTGTAAAAGACCTTCCGGGTGTGCGCTACCACACCGTGCGTGGTTCGCTGGATACCTCCGGCGTCAAAGACCGTAAGCAGGGTCGTTCCAAGTACGGTACCAAGCGTCCGAAATAAGGCCGCTTGATCCTTTTTATTTAGTTGAGTCGATAAGAGTAAGGTCGGGCGCGGCGTTCGCCGTTGGTCCCGAGCTAACCTGAAGACCGTTTGAGGGCTTATCAATGCCAAGACGTCGTGTAGCAGCCAAGCGTGAGATCCTGGACGATCCGAAATACGGAAGCCAGATCCTCGCCAAATTCATGAACCACGTGATGGAAAGCGGCAAGAAGGCCGTGGCCGAGCGCATCGTTTACGGTGCTCTGGACACTGTCAAAGCACGCAAGAACAGCGATCCCCTGGAGATCTTCGAGAAAGCTCTCGACGCCATCGCTCCGCTGGTCGAAGTCAAGTCCCGCCGTGTAGGCGGTGCTACCTACCAGGTTCCGGTCGAAGTTCGTCCGTCCCGTCGTAACGCTCTGGCCATGCGCTGGCTGGTGGACTACGCGCGCAAGCGTGGTGAGAAGTCCATGGCTCTGCGTCTGGCTGGTGAGTTGCTGGATGCTGCTGAAGGCAAAGGCGCTGCTGTCAAGAAGCGTGAAGACGTGCACCGTATGGCTGAAGCCAACAAGGCTTTCTCGCACTACCGCTTCTAATTCCGGCTCCACTAACCTTGCGAGGGCTTTATGGCTCGTAATACAGCAATTAACCGCTACCGTAACATCGGTATCTGTGCCCACGTTGACGCGGGCAAGACCACCACTACCGAGCGGATCCTGTTCTACACAGGCCTGAGCCACAAGATGGGCGAGGTGCATGATGGCGCCGCGACCACCGACTGGATGGTTCAGGAGCAGGAGCGTGGTATTACCATTACTTCTGCTGCGATCACCACCTTCTGGGAAGGTTCTCGTCGTCAGTACGACAAGTACCGCGTAAACGTCATCGATACCCCCGGTCACGTTGACTTCACCATCGAAGTAGAGCGCTCCCTGCGCGTACTCGACGGTGCCGTCGTCGTGTTCTGTGGTACTTCGGGCGTTGAGCCGCAGTCCGAAACCGTATGGCGTCAGGCCAACAAGTACGGTGTTCCGCGTATCGTCTACGTGAACAAGATGGACCGTGCCGGTGCCAACTTCCTGCGCGTCGTCGGTCAGATCAAGAACCGTCTGGGTCACACTCCGGTTCCAATCCAGATCGCCATCGGTGCCGAAGACAACTTCCAGGGTCAGGTCGACCTGATCAAGATGAAAGCCATCTACTGGAACGATGACGACAAGGGCACTACCTATCGCGAGGAAGAGATTCCTGCGGAGCTGGTAGACCTGGCCAACGAGTGGCGCTCCAACATGGTCGAGGCTGCTGCCGAGGCCAACGAAGAGCTGATGAACAAGTACCTCGAAGAAGGTGACCTGTCCGTCGACGACATCAAGGCTGGTCTGCGCGCCCGTACTCTGGCGAGCGAGATCGTTCCTGCTGTCTGCGGTTCTTCGTTCAAGAACAAGGGTGTTCCCCTGGTTCTGGACGCCGTCATCGATTTCCTGCCTGCTCCGACCGAGATCCCGGCGATCAAGGGTATCCACCCGGATCTGGCCGAGAAGCCGAAAGAGCAGATGGAAGAGTCGGACTACGACGAGCGTCACGCGGACGACAACGAGCCGTTCTCGGCTCTGGCGTTCAAGATCGCGACCGACCCGTTCGTCGGTACCCTGACCTTCGTTCGCGTCTACTCGGGCGTTCTGGAGTCTGGCCAGTCGGTCATCAACTCCGTGAAGGGCAAGAAAGAGCGCGTTGGTCGTATGGTGCAGATGCACGCCAACCAGCGTGAAGAGATCAAAGAAGTACGCGCTGGTGACATCGCTGCTCTGATCGGCATGAAGGACGTCACCACTGGTGAAACCCTGTGCGATCCCGAGAAGCAGATCATCCTCGAACGTATGGACTTCCCGGAGCCGGTGATTTCGGTAGCTGTAGAGCCGAAAACCAAGGCTGACCAGGAGAAGATGGGTATCGCTCTGGGCAAACTCGCTCAGGAAGACCCGTCGTTCCGCGTCAAGACTGACGAGGAAACCGGTCAGACCATCATCTCCGGTATGGGTGAGCTGCACCTGGACATTCTCGTTGACCGCATGAAGCGCGAATTCAACGTTGAAGCCAACATCGGTAAGCCGCAGGTTTCCTACCGTGAAACCATCACCAAGGACGCTGTCGAGATCGAAGGCAAGTTCGTTCGTCAGTCCGGTGGTCGCGGTCAGTTCGGTCACTGCTGGATTCGCTTCTCGACTCCGGACGTGGACGACAAGGGCAACATCACTGAAGGCCTGGTGTTCACTAACGAGGTCGTTGGTGGTGTGGTACCGAAGGAATACATCCCGGCTATCCAGAAGGGTATCGAAGAGCAGATGAAGAACGGCGTCGTCGCCGGCTATCCGCTGATCGGCCTGAAGGCTACCGTGTTCGATGGTTCCTACCACGACGTCGACTCCAACGAGATGGCGTTCAAGATCGCTGCCTCCATGGCGACCAAGCAGCTGGCCCAGAAGGGTGGCGGCAAGGTGCTCGAGCCGATCATGAAAGTGGAAGTGGTGACTCCTGAGGATTACATGGGTGACGTGATGGGTGACCTGAACCGTCGTCGTGGTCTGATCCAGGGTATGGAAGATTCGGTCTCCGGCAAGGTCATCCGTGCCGAAGTTCCGCTGGGCGAGATGTTTGGTTACGCTACCGACGTTCGTTCCATGTCCCAGGGTCGCGCCAGCTACTCCATGGAATTCTCCAAGTACGCAGAGGCTCCGGCGAACATCGTCGAAGCACTGGTTAAAAAACAAGGCTAATCCCGCCCTTTAAGTAAGAGGTTTACTGTCGTGGCTAAGGAAAAATTCGAACGTAACAAACCGCACGTCAACGTCGGCACCATCGGTCACGTTGACCACGGTAAGACCACTCTGACCGCTGCTCTGACCCGTGTCTGCTCCGAAGTTTTCGGTTCGGCCAAGGTCGACTTCGACAAGATCGACAGCGCTCCGGAAGAAAAAGCTCGTGGTATCACCATCAACACTGCGCACGTAGAGTACGACTCCAACATTCGTCACTACGCGCACGTTGACTGCCCGGGCCACGCCGACTACGTGAAGAACATGATCACCGGTGCTGCCCAGATGGATGGCGCGATCCTGGTCTGCTCGGCTGCCGACGGCCCGATGCCGCAAACTCGTGAGCACATCCTGCTGTCCCGTCAGGTTGGCGTACCGTACATCGTCGTGTTCCTGAACAAGGCCGACATGGTTGACGACGCTGAGCTGCTGGAACTGGTCGAGATGGAAGTTCGCGACCTGCTGAGCACCTACGATTTCCCGGGTGACGACACTCCGATCATCATCGGCTCCGCGCTGATGGCTCTGAACGGCGAAGACACCAACGAAATGGGCACCAGCGCTGTTAAGAAGCTGGTCGAGACTCTGGACAGCTACATTCCTGAGCCGGTTCGTGCCATCGACCGTCCGTTCCTGATGCCGATCGAAGACGTATTCTCGATCTCCGGCCGCGGTACTGTTGTTACCGGTCGTGTAGAGCGCGGTATCGTCAAGATCCAGGAAGAAATCGAAATCGTTGGTCTGCGTCCGACCACCAAGACCACCTGCACCGGCGTTGAGATGTTCCGCAAGCTGCTGGACGAAGGTCGTGCTGGTGAGAACTGTGGCGTGCTGCTGCGCGGCACCAAGCGTGATGAAGTCGAGCGTGGTCAGGTTCTGGCCAAGCCGGGCACCATCAAGCCGCACACCAAGTTCGAAGCTGAAGTGTACGTTCTGTCCAAGGAAGAAGGTGGTCGTCACACCCCGTTCTTCAAGGGCTACCGTCCGCAGTTCTACTTCCGTACCACTGACGTGACCGGTTCGTGCGAACTGCCGGAAGGCGTTGAGATGGTAATGCCGGGCGACAACATCAAGATGGTTGTCACCCTGATCAAGCCGATCGCCATGGAAGACGGCCTGCGCTTCGCGATCCGCGAAGGCGGTCGTACCGTCGGCGCCGGCGTGGTTGCCAAGATCGTCGAGTAATCAACGATCCGCTTGAAAGAAAGGGGCCCTTCGGGGCCCTTTTCTTTTGAACTGGTTAAAAGTTGACACCCCTGGGGGGCATCCGTACAATTGCGCCTCCCTCGAACGGGCGTAGTCCGTCTGTGGGGATTAGCAGCTTGGAATCTGAGGTCAAAATGCAAAACCAACAAATCCGTATTCGGTTGAAGGCTTTTGACCATCGCCTGATCGATCAATCTACCCAGGAAATCGTGGAAACCGCGAAACGTACTGGTGCTCAGGTGCGTGGTCCGATTCCTCTGCCTACTCGTAAGGAGCGGTATACCGTTCTGATTTCCCCGCACGTCAACAAAGACGCGCGTGATCAGTACGAAATCCGCACTCATAAGCGTGTTCTGGACATCGTCCAGCCGACGGATAAAACCGTTGATGCGCTGATGAAGCTCGACCTTGCGGCAGGCGTGGAAGTGCAGATCAGCCTCGGCTAAAACCTGGCGGTTTTAGTCGTGTAACGCTCTGAAATGGGCGGCCATAGCGGGTGAAAGCCCCGTACACTCATGAGGTTTACAACATGACTATTGGTGTAGTCGGTCGTAAGTGCGGTATGACCCGCATTTTCACCGAAGAAGGTGTCTCCATTCCGGTCACGGTCATCGAGATCGAGCCGAATCGCGTCACCCAGTTCAAAAACGAGGAGTCCGATGGCTATCGTGCAGTGCAAGTCACTGTCGGCGAGCGTCGCGCTTCGCGTGTTAGCAAGGCTCAGGCTGGCCACTTCGCCAAGGCGAACGTCGCGGCAGGTCGTACCGTTCTGGAATTCCGTCTTGAAGAAGGCGACTACCAGGCTGGCGATCTGATCAACGCTGAAATTTTCCAAGCTGGTCAACTGGTCGACGTGACCGGTCAGTCCAAAGGTAAAGGCTTCGCCGGTACCATCAAGCGTTGGAACTTCCGCGGCCAGGACAACACTCACGGTAACTCCGTTTCGCACCGTGTACCGGGTTCCATCGGTCAGTGCCAGACTCCGGGTCGTGTATTCAAGGGCAAGAAGATGTCCGGTCATATGGGCGCCGAGCGCGTGACCGTGCAGTCCCTGGAAGTTGTTCGCGTAGACGCCGAGCGTAACCTGCTGCTGGTCAAGGGTGCCGTTCCGGGCGCTACTGGCGGCGACGTTATCGTTCGTCCGGCTGTCAAGGCGTAAGGGGAGAATCTGAGATGCAATTGAATGTAAATGGCGCTCAGGCGATCGAAGTGTCCGAAGCGACCTTTGGTGGCGAGTTCAACGAGACCCTGGTTCACCAAGCAGTCGTGGCCTACATGGCCGGCGGCCGTCAGGGCACCAAAGGCCAGAAGTCCCGTTCCGACGTTTCCGGTGGCGGTAAGCGCCCGTGGCGTCAGAAGGGCACCGGTCGTGCTCGTGCGGGTACCACCCGTGGTCCGATCTGGCGTGGCGGTGGTGTGACCTTCGCAGCGTCCACCCGTAACCATGATCAGAAGCTGAACAAGAAGATGTACCGCGCAGCCCTGCGCTCCATCCTTGCTGAGCTGGTTCGTACCGACCGTCTGGTAGTGGTTGAAGACTTCGCTGTCGAAGCGCCGAAAACCAAGGCTCTGCTGAGCAAGCTGAACGGCCTGGGTCTGAACGATGTGCTGATCGTATCCGACGCGGTCGATCAGAACCTGTACCTGGCTGCCCGCAACCTGCCGCACGTCGATGTACGTGACGTCCAGGGTTCCGATCCGGTCAGCCTGATCGCGTACGAAAAAGTGCTGGTCACTGTTTCGGCCGTGAAGAAATTCGAGGAGCTGCTGGGATGAACCAGGAACGCGTATTCAAAGTGCTGCTTGGCCCGCACATCTCCGAGAAGGCCACGGTTCTGGCTGACAAGCAAGGTCAGTTCGTTTTCAAAGTCGCTACCGATGCGACCAAGCTGGAAATCAAGAAGGCCGTCGAAAGCCTGTTCAGCGTGAAGGTTGAGCGCGTTACTACCCAGAACGTTCTGGGCAAGAGCAAGCGCACCGCTCGCGGTCTGGGCAAGCGTAACGACTGGAAGAAGGCAGTTATCTCCCTTCAGCCGGGCCAAGATCTCGATTTCACCAGCAGTGCTGAGTAAGGAAGGGGTGCATCATGGCAATCGTTAAATGCAAACCGACTTCCGCTGGCCGCCGTTTTGTGGTCAAGGTGGTCAATCAGGAGCTGCACAAAGGCGCTCCGTACGCTCCGCTGCTCGAGAAGAAGTCGAAGTCCGGTGGTCGTAACAACAACGGCCGTATCACCACGCGTCACGTTGGTGGTGGTCACAAGCAGCATTACCGTCTGGTCGACTTCCGTCGCAACGACAAAGATGGCATCCCTGCCACTGTCGAGCGCGTGGAATACGATCCGAACCGTACTGCTCACATCGCTCTGCTGAAGTACGCCGACGGTGAGCGTCGCTACATCATTGCCCCGAAAGGCGTTGTAGCTGGCGACCAACTGATCGCGGGCATCATGGCTCCGATCAAGGCCGGTAACAGCCTGCAGCTGCGCAACATTCCGGTGGGTTCGACCGTTCACGGTATCGAGCTGAAGCCGGGTAAAGGCGCGCAGATCGCTCGTTCCGCTGGTGCTTCCGCTCAGCTGATCGCGCGTGAAGGTGCTTATGTGACTCTGCGTCTGCGCTCCGGCGAAATGCGCAAAGTCCTGGCTGAGTGCCGTGCGACTCTGGGCGAAGTCTCGAACTCCGAGCACAGCCTGCGTTCGCTGGGTAAGGCTGGCGCCAAGCGCTGGCGTGGTGTTCGTCCGACCGTTCGTGGTGTTGCCATGAACCCGGTTGATCACCCGCACGGTGGTGGTGAAGGTCGTACCTCCGGTGGTCGTCATCCGGTGTCGCCATGGGGCTTCCCGACCAAGGGCGCGAAGACCCGTGCTAACAAGCGCACCGACAACATGATCGTCCGTCGTCGCAAGTAAATAGAGGGATACGACAGTGCCACGTTCTCTGAAAAAAGGTCCTTTTATCGATCTTCACCTACTGAAGAAGGTCGAAGCGGCGGTGGAAAAGAATGATCGCAAGCCGGTTAAAACCTGGTCGCGTCGTTCGATGATCCTGCCGCAGATGGTCGGTTTGACCATCGCCGTGCATAACGGTCGTCAGCATGTCCCGGTTCTCGTGAACGAAGACATGGTCGGCCACAAACTGGGCGAATTTGCCGGCACTCGTACCTATCGTGGTCACGTTGCCGACAAGAAAGGCAAGCGTTAAGGGGTTTGGAAATGGAAGTAGCCGCTAAGTTGTCGGGCGCTCGCATCTCCGCCCAGAAAGCTCGCCTGGTCGCCGACCAGATCCGCGGGAAGAAGGTGGGCGAAGCGCTCAACCTGCTGGCTTTCAGCAGCAAGAAAGCCGCCGAGATCATGAAGAAAGTGCTGGAGTCGGCCGTTGCCAACGCCGAGCACAACGAAGGCGCAGACGTTGATGACCTGAAGGTCAGCACCGTTTTCGTCAACGAAGGGCGTTCGCTTAAGCGCATCATGCCGCGTGCCAAAGGCCGTGCTGATCGCATCGTCAAGCGGTCTTGCCATATCACTGTCAAGGTTGCGGACAAGTAACGGAGTCGATCAGATGGGTCAGAAAGTACATCCCGTTGGCATCCGCCTGGGAATCGTCAAGGATCACACCTCGGTCTGGTACGCAGACGGTCGCAATTACGCCGACTATCTGAATGCCGACCTGAAGGTTCGTGCATACCTGCAAGACAAACTAAAAAGCGCGTCCGTTAGCCGTATCGACATCGCTCGTCCGGCTCAAACCGCACGCATCACCATCCACACCGCTCGTCCCGGCATCGTGATCGGCAAGAAAGGTGAAGATGTTGAGAAGCTGCGTCAGGACCTGACCAAGCAAATGGGTGTGCCGGTGCACATCAACATCGAAGAGATCCGCAAGCCGGAGCTCGACGGTATGCTGGTTGCGCAGAGCGTAGCTCAGCAGCTGGAGCGTCGCGTTATGTTCCGTCGCGCCATGAAGCGCGCTGTACAGAACGCCATGCGCATTGGTGCCAAGGGCATCAAGATCCAGGTGAGTGGTCGTCTCGGCGGCGCTGAAATCGCTCGTACCGAGTGGTATCGCGAAGGTCGTGTGCCCCTGCACACCCTGCGTGCCGACATCGATTACGCCACCTACGAAGCGCACACCACTTACGGTGTGATCGGCGTCAAGGTTTGGATCTTCAAGGGTGAGGTCATTGGTGGCCGCACTGAAGAGCTGAAGCCGCAAGCGCCCGCTCCTCGTAAAGCTGCTAAGAAATAAGGAGTACGCATCATGTTGCAACCAAAGCGTACGAAGTTCCGCAAGCAGATGACCGGCCACAATCGTGGTCTGGCTCAGCGCGGTAGCAAAGTCAGCTTCGGCGAGTTCGCGCTGAAGTCTGTCGCCCGCGGTCGTCTCACCGCTCGTCAGATCGAGTCCGCTCGTCGTGCTCTGACTCGTCACGTAAAACGTGGCGGCAAGATCTGGATCCGCGTCTTCCCGGACAAGCCGGTTACCAAGAAGCCTCTCGAAGTGCGTATGGGTAAAGGTAAGGGTGGCGTTGAATACTGGGTAGCCCAGATCCAGCCAGGCAAAGTCCTGTACGAGATCGAAGGCGTATCCGAAGAGCTGGCGCGCGAGGCCTTCGCCCTGGCTGCTGCAAAGCTGCCGCTCGCCACCACCTTTGTTAAGCGGACGGTGATGTGATGAAAGCGACCGAACTTCGTGAAAAAAGCGCACAGCAGCTGAACGAGCAACTGCTCGAGCTGCTGCGCGACCAGTTCAATCTGCGTATGCAGAAGGCAACTGGCCAGCTGGGGCAGTCGCACCTGCTCTCGCAAGTGAAGCGCGACATCGCTCGCGTCAAGACTGTCCTCAGCCAGCAGGCAGGTAAGTGATCATGGCCGAAGTTGAAAAAACAGTCCGTACGCTGACCGGCCGTGTTGTCAGCGACAAGATGGACAAGACCATCACCGTTCTGATCGAGCGTCGCGTCAAGCACCCGATCTACGGTAAATACGTCAAGCGTTCGACCAAGCTGCACGCTCACGACGAATCCAACCAGTGCAAGATCGGCGACAAGGTTTCCATCCGTGAAACCCGCCCGCAGTCCAAGACCAAGTCCTGGGCGCTGGTTGAAGTCGTTGAACGCGCCGTAGAAGTCTAAGAGCTAAGGGTCGGAGAAATTTTATGATTCAGACTCAATCCATGCTCGATGTGGCTGACAACAGTGGTGCACGTCGCGTCATGTGCATCAAGGTGCTGGGCGGCTCGCATCGTCGCTACGCCGGCATCGGCGACATCATCAAGGTCACCGTCAAGGAAGCAATTCCGCGCGGCAAAGTGAAGAAAGGTCAGGTCATGACCGCAGTGGTCGTTCGTACCCGTCACGGCGTTCGCCGTGCCGACGGTTCGATCATCCGCTTCGACGGCAACGCTGCTGTTCTGCTGAACAACAAGCAAGAGCCGATCGGTACCCGTATTTTCGGGCCAGTGACCCGTGAACTTCGTTCCGAGAAGTTCATGAAGATCGTCTCGCTCGCCCCTGAAGTGCTTTAAGGAGATCCGACATGCAAAAGATTCGTCGTGACGACGAGATCATCGTGATCGCCGGCAAAGACAAAGGTAAGCGTGGCAAGGTGCTCAAGGTTCTCGCTGACGACCGTCTGGTCGTTGGCGGCATCAACCTGGTGAAGCGCCACACCAAGCCGAACCCGATGTCGGGCGTTCAAGGCGGTATCGTCGAGAAAGAAGCGCCGCTGCACGCTTCCAACGTTGCCATCTTCAACTCTGAAACCAACAAGGCTGATCGCGTTGGCTTCAAGGTCGAAGACGGCAAGAAAATTCGTGTCTTCAAGTCCACCCAAAAGCCGGTTGGCGCTTGAGAATCATAGGTAGAACACCATGGCACGACTGAAAGAGATTTACCGGAAGGAAATCGCGCCCAAGCTGAAGGAAGAACTGAAGCTGGCCAACGTGATGGAAGTTCCGCGCATCACCAAAATCACCCTGAACATGGGCCTGGGCGAAGCGATCGGTGACAAGAAAGTCATCGAGAACGCCGTTGCCGACCTCGAGAAGATCACCGGTCAGAAAGTCGTCGTGACTCATGCCCGCAAGTCGATCGCAGGTTTCAAGGTTCGTGAAGGCTGGCCGATTGGCGTCAAGGTCACTCTGCGTCGCGAGCGTATGTACGAGTTCCTGGATCGTCTGCTGTCCATCTCCCTGCCGCGCGTGCGTGACTTCCGCGGCCTGAATGCCAAGTCCTTCGACGGCCGCGGCAACTACAGCATGGGCGTGAAAGAGCAGATCATCTTCCCGGAAATCGATTACGACAAGATCGATGCGCTGCGTGGTCTGGACATCACCCTGACTACCACTGCCCGTAACGATGATGAAGGCCGCGCTCTGCTGCGTGCTTTCAACTTCCCGTTCCGCAACTGATCGGAGTCTGGAACATGGCCAAAATGAGCATGAAGAACCGTGAGCTGAAGCGTCAGCAAACGGTTGCCAAGTACGCCAAGAAGCGTGCCGAGCTGAAAGCGATCATCGTTAACCCGAACTCCACTCCGGAAGCTCGTTGGGAAGCGCAGGTCGCCCTGCAGAAGCAGCCACGTGACGCCAGCGCCTCGCGCCTGCGTAACCGTTGCCGCATCACCGGCCGTCCGCACGGCGTTTACCGCAAGTTCGGTCTGTCGCGTAACAAGCTGCGCGAAGCCGCCATGCGCGGTGACGTACCGGGCCTGGTGAAAGCCAGCTGGTAATCAGCGGTAGCTGAAAGCAGAGCCGGCCTTGTGCCGGCTTTGCCTTTTATTGAACAAGCCCCTTTTGGGGCTTGCTTCATTTTTGATCGGTCTCTAGAATGTCCGGCTCTCCTGAGCCTGGTATTTCCGTGCCGAGCTTTTGGATGATCCCACAGCCCTCGGGCTGTTCTTTTTGTATCAGGAGCGTCTAGCCCATGAGTATGCAGGACCCGTTAGCGGACATGCTAACTCGTATCCGTAATGCCCAGATGGCTGAAAAGTCCGTCGTAAGCATGCCGTCTTCCACTCTGAAGGTGGCTGTAGCCAAAGTTCTGAAGGACGAGGGTTACATTGCGGGTTACGAAGTAAATGGCGAAGCCAAGCCACAACTGTCCATCGAGCTGAAGTACTTCGAAGGCCGTCCGGTCATCGAGGAAGTCAAGCGCGTGAGCCGTCCTGGCCTTCGTCAATACAAATCCGTCGATGACCTGCCGAAGGTTCGTGGCGGTCTCGGTGTTTCCATCGTCTCCACCAACAAAGGTGTGATGACGGATCGCGCTGCGCGCGCTGCCGGTGTCGGCGGCGAAGTGCTCTGCACCGTGTTCTAAGGGGGGGATAAGCATGTCTCGCGTTGCTAAGAACCCCGTCGCGCTGCCAGCTGGTGTCGAGATCAAACTCGCCGGTCAGCAGCTCTCGGTGAAGGGTGCCAAGGGCACTCTGGAACTGAACGTTCATTCGTCCGTGGAAGTGATCCAGGAAGGTAGCGAGCTGCGTTTCGCTGCTCGTAACGGCGACCAGCAGAACCGTGCCATGGCCGGTACTACTCGCGCTCTGGTGAACAACATGGTCATCGGTGTCAGCCAAGGCTTCGAGCGTAAGCTGCAACTGGTAGGTGTGGGCTACAAAGCTCAAGCCAAAGGCCAGGTGCTGAACCTTGCTCTGGGCTTCTCCCACCCGATCGACTACGAACTGCCGGAAGGCGTCGTGGCCGAAACCCCGAACCAGACCGAAATCCTGATCAAGGGTATCGACAAGCAACTGGTGGGTCAGGTGGCTGCGGAGATCCGTGACTTCCGTCGTCCTGAGCCGTACAAGGGCAAAGGCGTTCGTTACGCGGATGAAGTTGTCCGTCGTAAAGAAGCCAAGAAGAAGTAAGGGGCTGAGAAATGACCGACAAAAAAGTTACTCGTCTGCGTCGCGCTCGCAAAGCACGCCTGAAAATGCACGAGCTCGAAGCCGTGCGTCTGTGCGTGTATCGCTCTTCGCAGCACATCTATGCCCAGGTCATCTCGGCCGACGGCAGCAAGGTTCTGGCCAGCGCCTCTACCTTGGACAAAGCTCTGCGTGATGGCGCCACCGGCAACGTCGACGCAGCCAAGAAAGTTGGTGCGCTGGTTGCTGAGCGTGCGAAAGCCGCTGGTGTGACTCAAGTGGCATTCGACCGTTCTGGCTTCAAGTACCACGGCCGCGTCAAGGCGCTGGCTGATGCTGCTCGTGAAGGCGGGCTGGAGTTCTAAGTTATGGCAAATAACGACCAAAAGCGCGACGAAGGCTACATCGAGAAGCTGGTTCAGGTTAACCGCGTTGCCAAGACCGTCAAAGGTGGCCGTATCTTCACCTTCACCGCACTGACCGTAGTGGGTGATGGCAAGGGTCGCGTCGGTTTCGGCCGTGGCAAGTCCCGTGAAGTACCGGCTGCCATCCAGAAGGCGATGGAAGCTGCGCGTCGCAACATGATCCAGGTGGATCTGAACGGCACCACTCTGCAGTACCCGATCAAGTCCGCTCACGGCGCCTCCAAGGTGTTCATGCAGCCGGCTTCCGAAGGTACCGGTATCATCGCCGGCGGCGCCATGCGTGCCGTGCTGGAAGTGGCTGGTGTGCAGAACGTTCTGGCCAAGTGCTACGGCTCGACCAACCCGGTGAACGTGGTTCATGCCACTTTCGAAGGTCTGAAGACCATGCAGTCTCCGGAATCCGTTGCGGCCAAGCGTGGCAAGAGCGTCGAGGAGATTCTCTAACCATGGCTAACACCGTCAAAGTGACTCTGATCAAGAGCACCAATGGCCGTCTGGCCAATCACAAAGCTTGCGTCAAGGGCCTGGGTCTGCGCCGCATCGGTCACACCGTAGAGGTTCTGGATACTCCGGAAAACCGCGGCATGATCAACAAGGCTTACTACCTGCTGAAGGTGGAGGGTTAATCATGCAACTGAACGATCTGCGTTCCGCGCCGGGTGCCCGTCGCGAAAAGCACCGTCCGGGCCGTGGTATCGGTAGCGGTCTGGGCAAGACTGGTGGCCGTGGTCACAAAGGTCAGACCTCCCGCTCCGGTGGCTCCATCGCTCCGGGCTTCGAGGGTGGTCAGCAGCCGCTGCACCGCCGTCTGCCGAAGTTCGGCTTCGTTTCCCTGAAGGCTATGGATCGCGCTGAACTGCGTACCTCCGAGCTGAACAAGGTTGAAGGCGATGTCGTTACTCTGCAGGCTCTGAAGGATGCCAACCTGGTAGGCCAACACGTACAGCGCGTCAAAGTCATGCTGTCCGGTGAGGTTACCCGTGCGGTCACCCTGAAAGGTATCGCCGCCACCAAGGGTGCGCGTGCGGCTATCGAAGCAGCTGGCGGTAAGTTCGAGGACTAAATGGCTAAGCAAGGTGCTCTCTCAGCGCTGGCAGGTGGCGGGTTGTCCGAACTCTGGGCTCGACTGCGCTTCCTGTTCCTGGCGATCATCGTCTACCGGATAGGTGCGCACATCCCGGTTCCTGGCATCAACCCAGACCGACTGGCGGATCTGTTCCGGCAGAATGAGGGGACCATTCTTAGCTTGTTCAACATGTTTTCCGGCGGCGCGCTGGAGCGGATGAGCATCTTTGCACTGGGGATCATGCCGTACATCTCGGCATCGATCATCATGCAGCTGATGACCGCCGTCAGCCCGCAGCTGGAGCAGTTGAAGAAGGAAGGTGAAGCTGGCCGTCGCAAGATCAGCCAGTACACCCGCTACGGCACACTCGCCCTGGCATTCGTCCAGGCCATCGGCATGTCCGTTGGTCTGGCCAGTCAGGGCGTAGCGTTCTCGGTCGATTTCGGCTTCCACTTCGTGGCGGTCACCACTTTTGTGGCGGGCGCGATGTTCATGATGTGGCTGGGCGAGCAGATCACCGAGCGCGGTGTCGGCAACGGTATCTCGATGCTGATTTTTGCTGGCATCGTGGCCGGTCTGCCGGCGGCAATCGGGCAGTCTTTCGAGTCTGCCCGTCAAGGCGATATCAACATCTTCGCCCTGATTGCCATCGGCCTGCTGGCAGTAGCGATCATCGGTTTCGTGGTGTTCATCGAGCGTGGTCAGCGTCGCATTGCGGTGCACTACGCCAAGCGTCAGCAGGGCCGCAAGGTCTTCGCTGCGCAGACCAGCCACTTGCCGTTGAAGGTGAACATGGCGGGCGTGATCCCGGCCATTTTCGCCAGCAGCCTTCTGCTGTTCCCGGCCTCGCTGGGGTCTTGGTTCGGTCAGTCCGAAGGTCTGGGCTGGCTGCAGGACATTTCGCAGGCTATCGCTCCTGGTCAGCCGTTGAACATTCTGCTGTTTAGTGCAGGGATCATTTTCTTCTGCTTCTTCTACACAGCGCTGATGTTCAACCCGAAAGACGTAGCGGAAAACCTGAAGAAGTCCGGTGCCTTTATTCCGGGCATCCGTCCGGGCGAGCAGTCGGCACGCTATATCGATGGCGTACTGACCCGCTTGACCATGTTCGGTGCTCTGTACATGACGGCCGTGTGCCTGTTGCCCCAGTTCCTGGTGGTGGCGGCCAACGTTCCGTTCTACCTTGGCGGGACCTCGTTGCTGATCGTGGTCGTGGTTGTCATGGACTTCATGTCCCAAGTGCAATCTCACCTCGTGTCTCACCAGTACGATTCCCTGATGAAGAAAGCCAACCTGAAGGGTTATGGCAGCGGCATGCTCCGCTGATCCACCCGTAAGGTTCGAGGAGTTGGTAATGAAAGTTCGTGCATCGGTGAAAAAGCTGTGCCGTAACTGCAAAATTATCCGTCGCGAAGGTGTCGTGCGGGTGATCTGCAGCGCAGAGCCGCGTCACAAGCAGCGCCAAGGCTGAGTGTGAACCACGCGTGATAAGCCCGGCAGCTAGTGCGCTGCCGGGTTGATTATTTGTTTTTACAGCGTTAATATCTCGCGCCCTATTTCTTGGCTTCCGGGGCGTAGGTAGCTGTCAATTGGAGTTCCACTGAATGGCCCGTATTGCAGGCGTTAACATTCCGGATAACAAGCACACTGTTATCTCGCTGACCTACATCTTCGGTGTTGGTCGCACCACTGCACAGAAAATCTGTGCCGCTACCGGCGTAAATCCGGCTGCGAAAATCAAGGATCTGACTGACGAGCAGATCGAACAGCTGCGTGGCGAAGTAGCCAAGGTGAATACCGAAGGCGACCTGCGTCGTGAAGTGAATATGAAGATCAAGCGCTTGATGGATCTGGGTTGCTACCGCGGCCTGCGTCATCGTAAAGGTCTGCCGGTTCGCGGTCAGCGTACCAAGACCAACGCTCGCACCCGTAAGGGCCCGCGTAAGCCGATCCGCAAGTAATCGCATTCGCGAATCGACAGGAATTTAGTCATGGCAAAACCTGCTGCTCGTACTCGTAAAAAAGTCAAAAAGACAGTGGTTGATGGCATCGCCCACATCCACGCGTCTTTCAACAACACTATCGTGACCATCACCGACCGTCAGGGCAACGCCTTGTCCTGGGCTACCTCCGGTGGTTCGGGCTTCCGCGGCTCGCGTAAGTCCACTCCGTTCGCCGCCCAGATCGCCGCCGAGCGCGCTGGTCAGGCTGCACTGGAGTACGGTCTGAAGAACCTCGACGTGAACGTCAAGGGTCCAGGCCCAGGTCGCGAATCCGCTGTGCGTGCTCTGAACGCCTGCGGCTACAAAATCGCCAGCATCACCGACGTGACGCCTATCCCGCACAACGGGTGCCGTCCGCCGAAGAAGCGTCGCGTGTAAACAGGAGACAGTGAGAAATGGCTCGTTACATTGGTCCCAAGTGCAAACTGTCTCGTCGTGAAGGCACCGATCTCTTCCTGAAGAGTGGTGTTCGCGCGCTTGAATCTAAGTGCAACATCGAAGCAGCTCCCGGTATTCACGGTCAGCGCCGTGGTCGTCAATCCGACTACGGTACCCAGCTGCGTGAGAAGCAGAAAGTCCGTCGTATCTACGGCGTTCTGGAGCGTCAGTTCAGCGGTTACTACAAGCAAGCTGCCAGCCAGAAGGGCGCCACCGGCGAAAACCTGCTGCAACTGCTGGAGTGCCGTCTGGATAACGTGGTTTACCGTATGGGCTTTGGCGCTACCCGTGCCGAATCCCGTCAGCTGGTTTCGCACAAAGCAATCAGCGTCAACGGTCAGACCGTAAACGTACCGTCCTACCAGGTTAAAGCTGGCGACGTAGTTGCTGTTCGCGAGAAATCGAAGAACCAGCTGCGCATCGCTCAGGCTCTTGAGCTCTGCGCCCAGCGCGGCCGCGTTGAGTGGGTAGAAGTAGACGCCGAGAAGAAGTCTGGTGTGTTCAAGAACGTACCGGCTCGTGGCGATCTGTCCGCTGACATCAACGAGAGCCTGATTGTCGAGCTCTACTCCAAGTAAGGGCTAGAAAATAGGTGCATCCATGCAGATTTCGGTAAATGAGTTCCTGACCCCCCGTCACATCGATGTGCAGGAGGTCAGTCCGACCCGCGCCAAGATCACCCTCGAGCCTCTCGAGCGTGGTTTCGGCCATACCCTGGGCAACGCGCTGCGTCGCATCCTGTTGTCCTCCATGCCTGGCTGTGCAGTAGTCGAGGCCGAGATCGACGGCGTACTCCACGAGTACTCCGCGATCGAAGGTGTGCAGGAAGATGTCATCGAGATCCTGCTCAACCTGAAAGGTCTGGCTATCAAGCTGCACGGCCGTGACGAAGTGACCCTGACTCTGTCCAAGAAGGGCCCGGGCGTCGTTACCGCTGCCGATATTCAGCTGGATCACGATGTCGAAATCGTCAACGGCGACCACGTAATCGCCAACCTGGCCTCCAATGGCTCGCTGAACATGAAGCTCACCGTAGCTCGTGGTCGCGGCTATGAGCCAGCCGACGCTCGCCAGAGCGACGAAGATGAAAGCCGCAGCATTGGTCGCTTGCAGCTGGATGCTTCGTTCAGCCCGGTACGTCGTGTTGCCTACGTGGTGGAAAACGCTCGTGTCGAGCAGCGCACCAACCTGGACAAACTGGTTATCGACCTGGAAACCAACGGTACCCTGGATCCTGAAGAGGCTATCCGTCGTGCCGCGACCATCCTGCAGCAGCAGCTGGCCGCGTTCGTCGACCTCAAGGGTGACAGTGAGCCGGTTGTGGTCGAGCAGGAAGACGAGATCGATCCGATCCTGCTGCGTCCTGTCGATGACCTGGAACTGACCGTACGTTCGGCCAACTGCCTCAAGGCAGAGAACATCTACTACATCGGCGACCTGATTCAGCGTACCGAAGTAGAGCTGCTCAAAACCCCGAACCTGGGCAAGAAATCCCTGACCGAAATCAAGGATGTTCTGGCTTCTCGCGGTCTGTCCCTCGGTATGCGCCTCGACAACTGGCCGCCGGCAAGTCTGAAGAAAGACGATAAGGCCACTGCCTGATCGTCATCATCACCGAACGAAACAGTTTGGTAAGGAATTGAACCATGCGTCATCGTAAAAGTGGCCGTCACCTCAGCCGCACCAGCGCTCACCGCAAGGCCATGTTCCAGAACATGGCGGTATCGCTGTTTGAGCACGAGCTGATCAAAACTACCCTGCCGAAAGCCAAGGAACTGCGTCGCGTTGCCGAGCCGCTGATCACCCTGGCCAAGGAAGACAGCGTTGCCAACCGTCGTCTGGCCTTCGACCGTACCCGTTCGAAAGCCATCGTTGGCAAACTGTTCAACGATCTGGGCAAGCGCTACGCCACCCGTAACGGCGGCTACCTGCGCATCCTCAAGTGCGGTTTCCGCGCTGGCGACAACGCCCCGATGGCTTACGTCGAACTGGTTGACCGTCCGGTCGCCGGCTCGGTAGAAGCTGCCGAGTAAGTCGTTTGCTGTACGAGAAACCGGGCCTAGTGCCCGGTTTTTTGTTGCCCGTCATTTCTGCCTGTTCCTCCCAACGTTCTGCGGCCCCACGGCGGGTGGCGCTGCCAGTCGCTTGGCATTCACGGCCGCCACAGGCGAAAGAAAATAGCTATCGGCTCGTTACACTTCATGAATTGGTTCGCCTGACAAAGCGGGTCTAGGCTTGTCCCATTGTTGATTGCACAGGCTGCAATCGACCCGATGAGGAGAAGGAGAGAAGCATGTCGAACCAAGGTAAATGTCCGTTCAACCACGTTGCAGGTGGCGGCACGACCAATCGAGATTGGTGGCCGAATCAGCTTCGTGTGGACTTGCTGAACCAGCATTCCGACCGATCCAACCCGCTCGGCGAGACGTTCAATTACGCCGAAGCGTTCAAGAAGCTCGATTACAAGGCGCTCAAGGCCGACCTGGTCAGGCTGATGACCGACAGCCAGGACTGGTGGCCGGCGGACTTCGGTCACTATGGTCCGCAGTTCATCCGCATGGCCTGGCACTCGGCCGGTACCTATCGCACCACCGATGGCCGTGGCGGCGGTGGTCGTGGCCAGCAACGCTTCGCTCCGCTGAACTCCTGGCCGGACAACGTCAATATCGACAAGTCGCGCCGCCTGCTGTGGCCGATCAAGCAGAAGTATGGCCAGGCGATTTCCTGGGCCGACCTCTACATCCTCGCCGGTAACGTGGCGCTCGAGTCCATGGGCTTCCGTACCTTCGGCTTTGCCGGTGGTCGCGAGGACGTCTGGGAACCGGATCAGGACGTCAACTGGGGCGCCGAGATCGCCTGGCTGGGTGTCGATCCCAAGCGCGTCAACGACGAGCGCGAGCTGGCCGCACCGTTCGGTGCCACCCACATGGGCCTGATCTACGTGAACCCGGAAGGTCCGAACGCCAGTGGTGACTACCTGGAGGCAGCCAAGGACATCCGCGCCACCTTCAACCGCATGGCCATGGACGACGAAGAGATCGTCGCCCTGATCGCGGGTGGTCACACCTTCGGCAAGTGCCACGGTGCAGCCCCTGAGTCGCACAAGGGACCGGAGCCGGAAGGCGCGCCCATCGAGGCCCAGGGCCTTGGCTGGACCAGCGACTTCGGCACTGGCCATGGCAAGGACACCGTGTCCAGCGGCCTCGAGGTTACCTGGACGAAGACCCCGGCGCTGTGGAGCAACAACTTCTTCGAGAACCTGTTCAAGTTCGAATGGGAACTGACCAAGTCGCCGGCTGGTGCCAAGCAGTGGGTGGCCAAGGATGCACCGGAGATCATTCCCGATGCACACGTGCCCGGTAAATTCCACAAGCCGACCATGCTGACCACTGACCTCAGCCTGCGTTTCGACCCTGGGTTCGGCAAGATCTCCAAGCACTTCTACGAAGATCCGCAGGCGTTCGCCGATGCCTTCGCCCGTGCCTGGTACAAGCTGACGCACCGCGACATGGGGCCGAAAGCGCGCTACCTCGGCCCGGAAGTGCCGAAGGAAGACCTGATCTGGCAAGACCCGTTGCCAGCCGCCACGCACAACCCGAGCGCCGCCGATATCGCCGACCTGAAGGCGAAGATCGCGGCCTCCGGTCTGTCGGTCGGTGACCTGGTGTCCGTGGCCTGGGCTTCGGCCTCGACCTTTCGCGGTGGTGACAAGCGCGGTGGCGCCAATGGTGCGCGTCTGGCCCTGGCGCCGCAGAAGGATTGGGCGGTCAACCAGCGTGCGATCAAGGTGTTGCCGAAGCTGGTGGAGATCCAGCAGGCCTCCGGCAAGGCGTCGTTGGCGGATGTGATCGTGCTCGCCGGTAACGTGGGCGTGGAGCTGGCTGCCAAGGCTGCTGGCGTCACGGCTGAGGTGCCGTTCGCTGCTGGCCGTGTCGATGCACGTCAGGACCAGACCGATGTCGAGTCGTTCGATGTGCTGGAGCCGGCAGCCGATGGCTTCCGCAACTACAGCAAGGGCAATCTGGGTGTGCCGACCGAAGCGATGCTGGTCGACAAGGCGCAGATGCTGACCCTGACAGCGCCCGAGCTGACGGCGCTGGTGGGTGGCCTGCGTGTACTGGGTGCCAACCATGACGGCAGCCAGCATGGCGTGTTCACCGACAAGGTCGGCGTGCTGTCCAACGACTTCTTCGTCAACCTGCTGGACATGGGCACCGAGTGGAAGGCCACCGACAGCAGCAGCGAGGTGTTCGAAGGGCGGGCTCGCAAGGATGGCCAGGTGAAGTACACCGCCACCCGTAACGACCTGGTGTTCGGCTCCAACTCGGTACTGCGTGCCTACGCCGAGGTCTATGCCAGTGGCGACGGCAAGGAGAAGCTGGTCAAGGACTTCATCGCCGCCTGGACCAAGGTGATGAACCTGGATCGTTTCGACCTGGCCTGAGCCTGAAGGACGCACAGCCGTGCGTCAGTAGACCGCAACGCCTCCCCTGTGGAGGCGTTGTGCTTTTGCTTGACCGAATCAGGTGTGAGGCGGAGCATTGCACTCTGCCAACGAACGCTACAAGGATTGCCCGGCATGAAAGGCCACACCGAAGTCATCGACTACCTCAAGCACCTGCTCAAGGGTGAGCTGGCCGCCCGCGACCAGTACTTCATCCATTCGCGGCTGTATGAGGACTGGGGCTTCAGCAAGCTCTACGAGCGCATCAATCACGAGATGGAAGAGGAAACCCAGCACGCTGATGCCCTGCTCAAGCGCATCATCTTCCTGGAGGGCGTGCCGGACATGGCGCCGAACCCCTTCACCTACGGGCAGACGGTGCCCGAGGCGCTGAAGCTGGACCTGGCCCTGGAGTACGAAGTGCGTGCGGCCCTCAGCAAGGGCATCGAGCTGTGCGAGCAGCATCAGGATTACCCGAGCCGCGACATCCTGCTGGCGCAGCTCAAGGACACCGAGGAAGATCATGCCTACTGGCTGGAAATCCAGCTGCAGCTGATCGACAAGCTGGGGCTCGAGAAGTACCTGCAAAGCCAGATGTGAGCGGCAAGCTACAAGCTGCAAGCCACAAGAAAAAGCCAGAGCATATGCTCTGGCTTTTTGTTTCCGCTCTGGCTTGCCGCTTGCGGCCTATCGCTTGTCGCTGTCTCTTTCCAGCAGTGGCTTGAGGAAGTGCCCGGTATGCGATGCGGGGTTCGCCGCCACCTCTTCGGGGGTGCCGGTCGCGATGATCATGCCGCCCTTGGAGCCACCCTCCGGACCGAGATCGACCAGCCAGTCGGCGGTCTTGATCACGTCCAGGTTGTGTTCGATCACCACCACGGTGTTGCCGTGGTCGCGCAGGCGATGCAGCACGTCCAGCAGTTGCTGGATATCGGCGAAGTGCAAGCCGGTGGTCGGCTCGTCGAGGATGTACAGGGTCTTGCCCGTGTCGCGCTTGGACAGCTCGCGGCTCAGCTTGACCCGCTGCGCCTCGCCGCCGGACAACGTGGTCGCGCTCTGGCCCAGCTTGATGTACGAGAGGCCGACGTCCATCAGGGTCTGCAGCTTGCGGGCGATCGCCGGCACGGCGTCGAAGAAGGCGCGGGCGTCCTCGATGGTCATATCGAGCACTTCGGTGATGCTCTTGCCCTTGTACTTCACTTCCAGGGTTTCGCGGTTGTAGCGCTTGCCCTTGCACACGTCGCACGGCACGTAGATATCCGGCAGGAAGTGCATCTCCACCTTGATCACGCCGTCGCCCTGGCAGGCTTCGCAGCGCCCGCCCTTGACGTTGAAGGAGAAGCGCCCCGGCCCGTAGCCGCGCGAGCGCGACTCCGGCACGCCGGCGAAGAGTTCGCGGATCGGCGTGAACAGGCCGGTATAGGTCGCCGGGTTGGAGCGTGGCGTACGGCCGATCGGGCTCTGGTCGATGTCCACCACCTTGTCCAGGTGCTGCAGGCCGTCGAACGAGTCGTGCGGCGCGGCTTCCAGGCTGGTGGCGCCATTCAGCGCGGTAGCGGTGATCGGGAACAGGGTGTTGTTGATCAGCGTCGACTTGCCCGAGCCGGAGACACCGGTGACGCAGGTGAGCAGGCCGACCGGAATCTCCAGGTCGACCTTGCGCAGGTTGTTGCCGCGCGCACCCTTGAGTTTCAGCGACTTCTTCTTGTCGCGCGGGGTGCGGGTCGCCGGGTACTGGATCTTCTTGCGCCCGGACAGGTAGCTGCCGGTCAGCGACTCGGGGTCGGCCATCACCTGGTCCGGTGTGCCCTGGGAGACGATCCGCCCACCGTGCACGCCGGCGCCCGGGCCGATGTCCACCACGTAGTCGGCCAGGCGAATGGCGTCCTCGTCGTGTTCGACCACGATCACCGTGTTGCCCAGGTTGCGCAGGTGGGTGAGGGTGGCCAGCAGGCGCTCGTTGTCGCGCTGGTGCAGGCCGATGGACGGCTCGTCGAGGATGTACATGACGCCGACCAGGCCGGCGCCGATCTGGCTGGCCAGGCGGATGCGCTGCGCCTCGCCGCCGGAGAGGGTGTCGGCGCTGCGGTCGAGGGTCAGGTAGTCGAGGCCGACATTGACCAGGAACTGCAGGCGCTCGCGAATCTCCTTGAGAATCTTCTCGGCGATCTCGCCGCGTCGTCCGCTCAGGTGCAGCTCGCCGAAGTAGTCGCAGGCATCGCCCACCGGCAGGCCGGTGACGGCCGGCAGGGTCTTCTCGCCGACCCAGACGTGGCGTGCCTCGCGGCGCAGGCGGGTGCCGCGGCAATCCGGGCAGGGCTGGGTGCTGAGGAACTTGGCCAGCTCTTCGCGCACGCTGGCCGACTCGGTTTCGCGGTAGCGGCGCTCGAGGTTGGGGATGATGCCCTCGAAGGGGTGCGAGCGCTTGACGATGTCGCCACGGTCGTTGAGGTACTTGAAGTCGACGCTCTGCGTGCCGCTGCCGAACAGGATCACCTTCTGGTGCTCGGCCGCCAGTTCGTCGAACGGTTCTTCCAGGCTGAAGCCGTAGTGGCTCGAGAGCGAGCCGAGCATCTGGAAGTAGTAGACGTTGCGGCGGTCCCAGCCGCGAATGGCGCCTTCGGCGAGGGTCAGCTCGCCGTTGACCAGGCGCTTGGTGTCGAAGAACTGCTTCACCCCCAGGCCGTCGCAGGTAGGGCAGGCGCCAGCGGGGTTGTTGAAGGAGAACAGCTTGGGTTCCAGCTCGCTGATCGAGTGACCGCAGTGCGGGCAGGCGAAGCGTGCGGAGAAGATGATCTCGTCGCCTTCCTCGCCCTGCTCTTTGTCGCCTTCGGCTGGGAGGGGCGCCACCAGGGCGATGCCGTCGGCCAGGCCGAGGGCGGTCTCGAAGGACTCCGCCAGGCGCTGCTGCAGGTCTTCGCGCACCTTGAAGCGGTCGACCACCACGTCGATGGAGTGCTTCTTCTGCTTGTCCAGCTTGGGCAACTCGTCCAACTCATGCAGCTTGCCGTTGATCCGGGCGCGGACGAAGCCCTGCGCGCGCAGCTCCTCGAACACCGAGAGGTGCTCGCCCTTGCGTTCGCGGATCACCGGGGCCAGCAGCATCAGCTTGCGCCCTTCCGGCAGGGCCAGCACCTGATCGACCATCTGACTGACGGTCTGTGCCTCCAGCGGCACGTCATGGTCCGGGCAGCGCGGGGTGCCGACGCGGGCGTAGAGCAGGCGCAGGTAGTCGTAGATCTCGGTGATGGTGCCGACGGTCGAGCGCGGGTTGTGCGAGGTGGATTTCTGCTCGATGGAAATCGCCGGGGACAACCCCTCGATGGTGTCGACGTCAGGCTTCTCCATCATCGACAGGAACTGCCGGGCATAGGCCGACAGCGACTCGACGTAGCGGCGCTGGCCCTCGGCGTAGAGCGTGTCGAACGCCAGGGAGGACTTGCCGGAGCCGGACAGGCCGGTGATCACGATCAGCTTGTCGCGCGGCAGGGTCAGGTCGATATTCTTCAGATTGTGGGTGCGGGCCCCACGGATCAGGATTTTGTCCACTTACAACGGCCTCGCTGGGCGGGCGGAAAACGGTCGAGTATAGGGCTTGCGCCTAGCCTGCGGCAAAGTGTGTGCCTGTGCCGAAACGGCGGCGGCTGCTAGAATCGCCGGCTGATTTCCTCGGGATTGATTCGATGCACGATCCGCACAGCGAGCGCATGAGCAGTAGCGAGACCCGCGCGGCCGGTGGCCTGGCGATGGTCTTCGCGTTTCGTATGCTGGGCATGTTCATGGTGTTGCCGGTGCTGGCCACCTACGGCATGGATCTGGCCGGCAGTACACCGGCACTCATCGGGCTGGCGATTGGCGCCTACGGTCTGACCCAGGCCGTGCTGCAGATTCCGTTCGGCATCATCAGCGACCGCATCGGGCGGCGCCCGGTGATCTATGTGGGTCTGCTGATCTTCGTCGCCGGCAGCCTGGTGGCGGCCAACGCCGATTCCATCTGGGGCGTGATCGCCGGGCGCGTGCTGCAGGGCGCGGGCGCCATTTCGGCGGCGGTGATGGCGCTACTGTCCGACCTGACCCGCGAGCAGCACCGCACCAAGGCCATGGCCATGATCGGCATGAGCATCGGTCTGTCGTTCGCCGTGGCCATGGTGGTCGGCCCGCTGCTGACCCGCGCGTTCGGTCTGTCCGGCCTGTTCTGGGCGACGGCGGGCATGGCGCTGCTGGGCATCCTGATCGTCGCCGGCGTGGTGCCCAGGGATGCCGGGCCGCTGCAGCATCGCGAGTCCGGCGTGGCCGCCCAGGCGCTATGGCCGACCCTGAAGCATGGCGACCTGCTGCGCCTGGACTTCGCCATCCTGGCGCTGCATGCGGTGCTCATGGCCAGTTTCGTCGCGCTGCCGCTGGCGCTGGTGGAAGAGGGCGGGCTGGTCAAGGAGGAGCACTGGTGGGTCTACCTGACCGCGCTGCTGATCGGCTTCTTCGGCATGGTGCCGTTCATCATCTATGGCGAGAAGAAACGCCAGATGAAGCGCGTGCTGCTCGGCGCCGTCAGCGTCCTGCTGGCCTGCGAGCTCTATTTCGCCCTGTTCGGCCACAGCCTGCGTGCGCTGGTGCTGGGCATCGTGGTGTTCTTCACCGCGTTCAACCTGCTCGAGGCGTCGCTGCCGTCGCTGGTCAGCAAGGTGGCGCCGGCCGGTGGCAAGGGGACGGCGATGGGGGTCTATTCCACCAGCCAGTTCCTCGGCGCGGCGCTGGGCGGCATTCTCGGTGGCTGGCTGTACCAGCATGTCGGCCTGGGCGGGGTGTTCATCGGCTGTGCAGTGCTCTGTGCGATTTGGCTGGCCATTGCTGTTACTATGCGCGAACCGCCGTACGTGACCAGTTTGCGCCTGCCGCTCGATGCCGCGGCACTGGCCGATGTCGAACTGGTCGAACGCCTCAAGGCGACGCCGGGAGTGGCGGACGCCGTGGTGGTGGCCGATGAAGCGGCCATCTATATCAAAGTCGATACCCAACAAGTGGATCGCACGTCTCTGGAGCGCCTGATCGCATCGGCACCAGTGGCGTGCCGAGTCTAGGAGAACGTTATGGCCCGTGGGGTTAACAAAGTCATTCTGGTCGGCACCTGCGGCCAGGACCCGGAAACACGCTACCTGCCCAGCGGCAATGCGGTCACCAACCTGAGCCTGGCCACCAGCGAGCAGTGGACCGACAAGCAGACCGGTCAGAAGGTCGAGAAGACCGAGTGGCACCGCGTTGCCCTGTTCGGCAAGGTCGCCGAGATCGCCGGCGAATACCTGCGCAAGGGTTCGCAGGTGTACATCGAGGGCAAGCTGCAGACCCGCGAATGGGAAAAGGACGGTATCAAGCGTTACACCACCGAAATCATCGTCGACATGCAGGGCACCATGCAGCTGCTCGGCGGTCGTCCGAGCGGTGACGACAGCGGCGCACCGCGCCAGTCGCGCCCGGCGCCTCAGCGTGAGCCGCAGCAGGCCCCGCGTCAGGAGCGTCCGGCTCCGCAGCAGGCCCAGCCGGCGCCTGACTACGACAGCTTCGACGACGATATCCCGTTCTAAGCGGAGCGGGCTCTAGCCTATGCGAATGCGCCTGATGCTGCTGGGCGGCGGCAGTGCCCTGGGGCAAGCGCTGATCCGTCTGGGTGCCGAGGAGGACATTGGCTTCCTCGCGCCCAGGCCGCCGGAGAACGGTTGGGATGCCGCGAGCCTGACCGACCTGCTCGACGACACGCGTCCTGACGCGCTGATCAACCTGGCGTACTACTTCGACTGGTTCCAGGCCGAGTCGGTCGCCGAGTCGCGCCTGGCGACCCAGGAACGTGCGGTGGAGCGTCTGGCCGAGCTGTGCCAGCACCATTCCATCGTTCTCTTGCAGCCCTCCAGCTATCGGGTGTTCGACGGCTCGCGGGTGACGGCCTACAGCGAGAAGGAAGAACCCATCCCCCTCGGCGTGCGCGGCCAGGCCCTGTGGCGCCTGGAGCAGAGCGTGCGGGCGATCTGCCCGCGGCATGTGCTGCTGCGCTTCGGCTGGCTGCTCGATGACAGTCGCGAGGGCCGCCTGGGGCGTTTCCTGCTGCGTGCCGAGCGTGACGACGCCTTGTTCCTGGCCGATGATCGGCGCGGCAACCCGACGCCGGTGGACGACGCCGCGCGGGTGATTCTCGCGGTGCTCAAGCAGCTCGATTGCGAGTCGCCGCTGTGGGGCACCTACCACTATGGCGGGCACGAGGCGAGCACGTCGCTGAGCCTGGGGCAGGCGGTGCTGACGGAGGCGCGCAACTACCGCAGCAACCTGGTCGAGGACGTATCGGCGCAAGCCCATGCCGCTCGCCCGGATGCCGCCGATGAACCGCAGCATGCGGTACTGGCCTGCAAGAAGATTCTTCACACTTTCGGTATCAAGCCGCGCGCCTGGCGTGCGGGTCTGTCCAACCTACTGGATCGCTACTATCGCCATGGCTGAATTTCTCGTAACGGGCGGGGCCGGCTTCATCGGCTCGAATCTGGTCGACGCACTGCTTGCGGCCGGTCATGGCGTGCGCGTGCTGGACAACCTGTCCATGGGCAAGCGCAGCAACCTGCCGCTGGACAACCCGCGCCTGCGCTTCATCGAGGGCGACGTGGCCGACGCGCAGATCGTCGCCGAAGCCGTCGCCGGCTGTGCAGGTGTCGCGCACCTGGCGGCGGTGGCCTCGGTACAGGCCTCGGTGGATGACCCTGTTGCGACGCACCAGAGCAATTTCATCGGTACCCTGAACGTCTGCGAGGCCATGCGCCAGCAGGGCGTGCGGCGTGTCGTCTACGCCTCCAGCGCGGCCATCTACGGCAACAATGGCGAGGGCGTGGCGATCGACGAAGCCACCGCCAAGGCGCCGTTGACGCCCTACGCCTCGGACAAGCTGGCCGGCGAGCATTACCTCGATTTCTATCGTCGCCAGCATGGCCTGGAGCCGGCGGTGTTTCGGTTCTTCAATATCTTCGGGCCGCGCCAGGATCCGTCCTCGCCGTATTCCGGGGTGATCAGCATCTTTACCCAGCGTGCGCAGCAGGGCCTGCCGATCAGCGTCTTCGGCGATGGCGAGCAGACGCGCGATTTCTTCTATGTCGGCGATCTGGTCGCGTTGCTGATGCAGGGCCTGCTCAACCAGCAGGCAGTGCTCGAACCGGTCAACGTCGGCTGGAGCCAGGCGGTCAGCCTCAACCAGCTGCTGGCCGAGATCGGCACGCTGTACGGCGGCCTGCCACAGGTGACGCACCTGCCGGCACGGGCTGGCGATATCCGTCATTCGCGGGCCGACAATTCGCGCCTGCAGGCGCACTACGCCATGCCGGAGCAGACGCCCTTGCGCGAAGGGCTGCGACTGTTGCTCGGGCTCTGAGCAGAGGAAAAGAAAAAGCCGGCGAAAGCCGGCTTTTTCTTTTGCCCGGGGTTATCAGAACTTGTAACCCAGACCCACCATGTAGACGAAGGGGTCGACGTCCACGTCCACCTTGGCCCGTACGCCAAGCGCGGTGTTATCGACGTAGGCGGTGGTGTCGATATCGATGTAGCGAACCTGGGCGTTGATCATCAGGCTGTCGGTCAGCATGTAGTCGGCGCCCACCTGCCAGGCCAGGCCCCAGGAGTTCTTGGCGCGAAAGTTGTCGAAGCCGTTGGCGCTGGCGTCGCTGCCGACATGTTCGTCGAAGATCCAGGTGTAGTTGATGCCGGCACCGAGATAGGGCTGGAAGGCCGACTTGGCGTCAAGCGGGTAGTACACCAGGCTCAGGGTCGGCGGCAGGTGCTTGAGGGTGCCCAGCTTGCCATTGGCGGCATCGAGGACGGTGCCCTTGATCTTCACGTCGTGCTCGAACGGTGTGGCCGCCAGCAGCTCGATGCCCAGGTTGTCGGTGAGCATGTAGGCGAAGTTCAGACCCAGCTGAGTGTCACTGCTCATGGTCGCCTTGCCGCCGAGGTCGGTACCGGCGAGGCCGCCACGGTCGACCTTGACGCTGGAGGAGTCAGCGTCCGGATTGACGGTGATGGCACCGGCCCGAACGATGATGTCGCCAGCCTGGTGGGCCTGAGCGACGGGGGCAGCGATGGCGAGGGCCAGCAGTGAGGCAGTGAACAGTGACTTGTACATAGCGAGCTCCAGTTCGAGTCGGTTGTGTCTTTGGCTGGAATCAATGCTAAGCCAAGCAACAATTCGCTTTTTGACCTGGCTCAATAGATCGGTGGGCTCTGCCACGGAGCTTTGTCCCATTGCTTAGAATGCATCTCTAGATGATAATGTTTCTCTTTTTGAAGCAAGCCTGTCTGTCGAGGACCCCCTGCGCATGAATCGCTTCCCCCTCCGTTCCCTGGCCGTCGCCCTGCTGTTGGCGAGCGGCTCGCTGGCTGCTGCGCCGCTGGATGCCGCGCTGGACGAAAGCCAGCGTCTGGCCGCCGAGGCCAAGGCCTCCCAGGGCCGCGTCGAGCAGCTGGATGATGCCAGCCGCGAGATGCTCAATGAGTACCGCAATGCCTTGCAGCAGGCTGAAGCTTTGAAAGGTTATAACAGTCAGCTGCGCGACCTGGTCGACGCCCAGCGCCAGGAGCTGGCCAGCTACCAGAAGCAGCTCGACGGCATCGAACGTACCCAGGAGGCGGTAAGCCCGCAGATGGTCCGGATGGTCGAGGTGCTGGGCGAGTTCATCGCCGCCGACCTGCCGTTCCTGCCGGAGGAGCGTGAGGATCGCCTGGCCCAGCTCAAGGACCTGCTGCCGCGTGCCGACGTCAGCCTGGCCGACAAGTACCGCCGCATCCTCGAGGCCTATCAGATCGAAAGTGACTATGGCCGCACCCTGGAAGCCTGGCGCGGCGAGCTGAGCCAGGCCGACGGCAGCTCGCGCAGCGTCGAGTTCCTGCGTCTTGGCCGCAGCATGCTGTATTACCAGACCCTGGATGCGCACGAGAGCGGCTGGTGGAACCCGCAGGCCAAGGCCTGGCAGGTGCTCGACGGCGGTGCTCGACGTCCGCTGACCCAGGCCATCGCCATCGCCCGCCAGCAGCAGGCGCCCGCCGTGCTGTCCCTGCCGATCAAGACCCTGGCCGAGGAGGCCGCACAATGAGTCGTCGTGTTGTAGCCGTACTGGCGCTCAGCCTGTTGCCGGCATTGGCCGCCGTGGCCGAAACCCTGAGTCCCGATCAACTGCTGCAGCGCATTCGCAGCGAGCGTGCGGCCGAAGCCAGCGCCATGCAACAGCGCGAGCAGGCATTTCTGGCCAAGCGCAGCGAGCAGGCGCAACTGCTCGCGAGCGCTCGTTCCGCGCTGAATGCGCAGAAGGCCGAGAGCGAACGCCTGAAGGCCGAATTCGACCGCCAGGAGGCCGAACTGGCCGAGCAGGAGAAACTGCTGGCACAGCGTGTCGGCCACCTGGGTGAATTGTTCGGCGTGGTTCGCCAGAGCGCCGGGGATGTTGCCGGTCAATGGCAGGACAGCCTGCTCAACGCGCAGTACCCGGAGCGCCTGAAGCGTCTCAAGGCATTGGCCGAGAGCCGTTCGCTGCCGTCCGCCGATGACCTCGACAGCTACTGGATGCTGCTGCTCGAAGACCTGGCCGCCAGTGGCCGCATCGAGCGCGTGACGCTGCCGGTGGTCAATGCCGATGGTTCGCGCCAGGAGCAGCAGGTGCTGCGTGTCGGCACCTTCGGCGCTTATGGCGAGGATGCCTTCCTGCGTTACGACGCCGGGCAGCTGGTCGCTCCGCCGCGCCAGCCGTCGGGCCTGGGACAGGTCGAGGATTATCTGAGCAGCACCGAGGCGCTGGCGACCCTGCCTGTCGACCCGAGCCGTGGCAGCCTGCTGGCGCAGCTGCAGCAGCAGCCGACGCTGTGGGATCGCCTGCAGCAGGGCGGCCTGGTCGGTTGGGTGATCGTCGTGCTGGGCGGCCTGGGCCTGCTGCTGGCGCTGTGGCGGATGGTCTATCTGGCTCGCGTGGGCAGTGGCGTCAAGGCGCAGATGCATGACCTCAGCGCGCCGCGTGACGACAATCCGCTCGGGCGGGTGATCGGCGTGCTGGGCGCCAAGCCGCAGCTGGCCGACCTGGAAACCCTGGAGCTGAAACTGGACGAGGCGATCCTCCAGGAAACGCCGCCGCTGGAGAAAGGCCAGGGCCTGCTCAAGCTGCTGGCCGCCGTTGCCCCGCTGCTGGGGCTGCTGGGCACCGTGACCGGCATGATCGTGACCTTCCAGGCCATCACCCAGAGTGGTGGCGGGGACTCGCGCCTGATGGCCGATGGTATTTCCCAGGCGCTGGTGACCACCGTGCTGGGCCTGGTGGTGGCGATCCCGCTGCTGTTCCTGCACAGCCTGCTGGCCAGCCGCAGCAAGGGGCTGATCCAGGTTCTGGAGCAGCAGAGCGCGGGCCTGATCGCCCTGCACCTGTCGGGAGCGTCGCGCCGTGACTGATCTGTTCGCCTTCTGGCTGCGTGCGGTCGACAGCGCCTATGCGCTGCTCGACTTCATGAGCGCCGGTGGCGTGGTGATGTGGGCGCTGGCGGTGCTCTGCATCCTGTTCTGGACCCTGGTGTTCGAGCGCTTCTGGTACATGCGCAGGATCTTCCCGCTCTGGGTCCACGAGCGCCGCGAGGCCTGGCAGCAGGTGCTGGCGGACGACAACGGCAACTGGCAGCGCGCCGTGCGCCTGGCCTGGCTGGCGCAGGCGCGCCAGCAGCTGGCGGCGCCATTGCGCCTGGGCAAGACCCTGGTGGCGTTGTATCCGCTGCTGGGCCTGCTCGGCACCGTGCTGGGCATGATCGCGGTGTTCGATGTGCTTGCCCTCAACGGCACCGGTAACCCGCGCGGCATGGCCGCAGGCGTCTGGCAGGCGACCCTGCCGACCATGGCCGGCATGGTCCTGGCCATTCCCGGATTGTTCAGCCTGGCGCGCCTCGAGCGCGAAGCCAGCCAGGCCATCGAGCGGCTGGCCGACCAGCTGCGTCACGACTGAGATCGCCCAACATGAGAATGCGTCGCCACCACCAGCAGGACGAAGACACCGGCATCGACCTTACGCCGATGCTCGACGTGGTCTTCATCATGCTGATCTTCTTCATCGTCACCAGCTCCTTCATTCGTGAGTCCGGGGTCGAGGTCCAGCGCCCGCAGGCGGAAACCGCCAGCCCGCAGGACAAGGGCAACATCCTCATCGCCGTCACGGCCGACGGGCAGATCTGGATGGACAAGCAACCCGTGGATATCCGCAGCGTGCGTGCGCACGTCGAGCGCATGCGCGTCGACCAGCCGGATGGCGCGGTGGTGGTGCAGGCCGACCAGGACGCACGCACCGGCCTGGTGGTCCAGGTGATGGATCAGGCGCGTCTGGCCGGTGTGCAGGACGTCGCCCTGGCTGCCGGTAGCGGAGTCAACTGATGCGCCTGCCGCTGTCGTTTCTCGGTGCCTGCCTGATGGCCCTGGGGCTGTTCGCCCTGATGCTCTACATGGTTGCACCGCCCAGCGCGAAGGTCAGCCAGGACCCGGTCAGCGTGGCCAACTTCGTGCGCATGGATGGCAACGCCAGCGAGACGGCCAGCCGCACTCGCCAGCAGGCGCCCCAGCCACCGCAACCGCAGACCCCGCAACCGCCCACGCCGCCGACCCCGCAGACGGCCACGCCGAATGCCAACCTGCCGGCACTGGACATCCAGCTGCCCAGCCTGGCCAGCGGCATCGCCGTCAACAGCGCGCCGGCGCCGAGCCTGTCCGGGCTGGCTCCGGGTGCGCCGGCACCGACCCCGCCGAGCAATGCCAGCGAGTCGGGCGGACAGATGGGCGGTATGGAAAGCGAAGTCATGCCGCTCAACGACGTGCGTCCCAAGTACCCGGATCACGCCCTGCGCCGTGGCATCGAAGGTTTCGTCAAACTGGCTTTCACCATCAATCGCGCCGGCAGCGTGGAGAACATCCGCGTGCTGGAGGCCAGCCCCCGTAACGTGTTCGAGCGCGAAGCGCGTCGGGCTGCTGCACGCTGGCGCTTCGCACCTCGGACCGAGGGCGGTCTCGCGGTGGATCGCGAAGCGGTGAAAACCCTCTACTTCCGACTGGAAAGGAGCTGACCATGTACCGTTGGTTGTTGCTCGTGATGCTCAGTGCTACGGCCGTGCCCGGCATGGCCCAGCAAACCGTCGACCCGGCCGTGTTCCGTGCCCTGAACAGCGCGCAGGTCGCGCAGCAGAAAGGCGATTACGCGGCGGCCCGCAAGGCACTGGACGCGGTCAAGGCGTCTGGCGGCAGCCTCGAGGAGGCGCTGATCTGGCGCAGCAAGGCCTATGTGGCCTGGTCGGCGGGCAACAACGCGCAGGCCATCGACTGGCTGGACAAGGCGGTACGCAGCGGCAAGCTGGACGACGAGATGCTGGTCGTCGAACGCCTCAACCTGGCCAAGCTCAACCTGGGCGAGCGGCGCTACGCCAAGGTCGTCGAGCTGCTGGCGCCGGGCCAGGGCAGTGCCTCCGAGGAAGTGCTGCAGATGCTGGTGCAGGCCTATCAGGGCATGAACCAGCCAGCCAAGGCGCTGCCGCTGGCCGAACGCTACGTGCAGGCCAACCCGCGTGCTGCGGATATCTGGCTGCAGTTCCTGGTGGGCGCCAATGCCGATCTGAAGCGTTATGCCCAGGCCGAGCGCTGGCAGCGCCAGTTGCTGGCGCGCAAACCGGACGATGCCAAGGGCTGGCGCCAGCTGGCCGGCCTGCAGCAGATGGCTGGCAGCAACGACAAGGCCCTGGCCACCCTGCGTGCAGCGCACAGCAAGGGCCTGCGTTTCAGCGAGTCGGAACTGGACAACCTGGTGCTGCTGGCAGGCGCTGCCGACCAGCCCTGGCAGGGCGCGAAGCTGCTCAAGGGCATGCTCGACAGTGGCCTGCTGGCCAACACGGCTGCCCGTCAGGAGCGCCTGGGGCTGTTCTGGTGGCAGGCGCGTGACCGCGTCGCCGCCGTGCGTGTGCTGCGGCCGCTGGCCGAGCGCAGCGGCAACGGCAAGCACTGGCTGTACGTGGCGCAGCTGGAACTGGAGCAGTCGCGCTGGCAGGCCGGCCTGGAGGCGCTGGCGCGTGCCGAGCGCAACGGCGCCGAGCGGTCCAAGGTGCGCTCCTGGCGGCAATGGGCGGAAAGCGAGCTGCGCTTCGAGCGAGACAAGCGCGTCGCCAGTCGTGGCTGATGCTGACGGACATGAAAAAGCCAGACGCGATGTCTGGCTTTTTCATGTCTGGGATCTGTCCGTCGTTCATTTCGCGGCTGAAGCCGCTCCTACAGCCGCTCCGGATCAACTGTCGGGCAGCTCGTAGGCGTAGATCTTGTCCGCTTCCATCTGGTAGCCGACCTCGGCCAGTTCGCTGGTGACGTGCTCCACCTTCATCGGCCCCTCGACCCAGAACGGCTGGTACAGCGCATCGAGCAGCACGCCGAGCTCACTGGTGACATGCACGATCTGGTTCGACGGCGGTGGCGGTACGTGGATGCAGGCACCGAAGTAAGGCACCAGCAGGAATTCCACGACCCGCCCTTCATCAGTAACGTCGAGCGGCACGATGTAGCCTGGCAACTTGACCTTCTGCCCGTTCAGCTCCTTTACCACCGGTGCTGCCGGCGCCTGCTGCGTGGCGGCCGGGCCTGACTCGGACAGGGCATCCGCCAGCTGCGAGAGGTCGTGGATGGGCGCCGGGTCGACAATCTGCGGCGGGGCGTTGGGCGGAATCAGTTCGGACCAGGTGAGTTCGCGCACCTCGGCGGCGGCCAGTGGCAGCGCCAGGGTCAGCAGCAGGGTGGCGAGCAGGGGGCGGGACATGAAGAACCTCGTTTCAGGGGCGCCCGCGCAGTGTACGCCAGACGCCCCCTGTTTGGCCTCAGAGCCTGATCGACAGGCCGTCGGCCAGTGACTGCCGGTAGGCGCGCCAGGCGGGCACGCTGCCCATCAGCAGGGCGGCGAGGAGGATGCCCCCGAGCAATTTCCATTCGTAGCCCGTTGGAGCACTGAGTGCCAGGTACAGGCCGTAGTTGGCCTGCACATGGCCCTGAGCGAGGGCGATGCCCAGGTACAGCAGGGCGAGACCGAACAGCACGCCGGCGAGGGCCAGGGCGAAGGCCTCCAGCACCAGCAGGCTGGCGATATGCCAGGGGCGGGCGCCGACCGAGCGCAGAATGGCCATCTCCCGGCGACGTTCGTTGAGGCTGGTGAGAATCGCCGTGAGCATGCCGATCAGGCCGGTCAGCACGACGAACAGCGACACCACGAACAGTGCCTGCTCGGCGGTGCCCATCAGGCTCCACAGCTCTTGCAGCGCCACCCCGGGCAGGATCGCCAGCATCGGCTCGCCACGGAATTCGTTGATCTCGCGTTGCAGGCTGAAGGTGGCGATCTTGCTGTTGAGGCCGAGCATGAAGGCGGTGATCTGCTTGGGTTGCAGGTCCATGGCGCGTGCCTGATCGGCACTCACCCGCGCATCGCCACGGGCCGGCATGCCGTTCTGCCAGTCGACGTGCAAGGCCTCCATGCCCGCCAGCGAGATGTGCAGGGTGCGGTCGACGGGGGTGCCGGTCCGCTCGAGGATGCCAACCACGGTGAAGGGCTTGTCATCGTGCTTGACCAGGCTGATGGTGGCGACGCCATGGGCCAGCACGATCTTCTCGCCGAGGCCGTAGCCCAGCGCTTGTGCCACTTCGGCGCCCAGTACCACCTCGAACGGATCGTCGGCGAAGGCGCGGCCCTGGGCCAGCCGCAACGACTGGCTGCGGGCATAGCGGTAGTGGTCGAAATAGGCGCCGCTGGTGCCCATTACCCGGTAGCCGCGGTGTGAGTCGCCGAGGGAAATGGGGATGGCCCATTTCACCTGGCGATGATTGGCGAAGTGCTCGAAGCTGTCCCAGCGGATGTTGTTGGTGGCGTTACCGATGCGGAACACCGAGTACAGCAGCAGGTTCACGCTGCCGGAACGGGCGCCGACGATCAGGTCGGTACCGCTGATGGTGCTGGCGAAGCTGGCGCGGGCCTCGGTGCGTACGCGCTCGACAGCCAGCAGCAGGCAGACCGACAGGGCGATGGCGAACACCGTGAGCAGGGCGGTGAAGCGGCGGTTGGCCAGGCTGGCCAGGGCGATACGGATCAGGTGCATCTCAGACCTCGACGGGCTTGGCGGCGCGGTTCAGCTCGCTCAGCGAGACATTGCGGTCGAACAGCGCGGCCAGGCTCTGGTCATGGCTGACGAACAGCAGGCTGGCGCCTGCGGCGCGGCATTCGGCGAACAGCAGCTGGAGAAAGGCTTCGCGGGCGTCGAAGTCCAGCGCCGAGGTGGGTTCATCGGCGATGACCAGCTCCGGCTGGCCGATCAGGGCACGGGCCGCCGCGACGCGTTGCTGCTGGCCGATCGACAGCTCGTCCGCACGACGCCCGAGCAGCTCGGCGCGCAGGCCCAGGTGTTCGAGCAGTGCCGTGGCGGCCGCATCGATGCTGCCGTGGCGCTGTTGCGCGCGCTCGGCGCGCTGGCGCGAGAAGCGGCAGGGCAGCTCGACGTTTTCGCGTACCGAAAGAAACGGCAGCAGGTTGAACTGCTGGAAGATGTAGCCGGTGTGATCGACGCGGAAACGGTCGCGCGCGGCGGCGGAGAGCTGTGCGAGGTCCTGTCCCAGCAGGCGGATGTGGCCGCTCTGGGCGCGCTGCACGCCGCCGAGCAGGCCGAGCAGCGTGGTCTTGCCGCTGCCGCTCGGGCCTTTGAGGAACAGGGTTTCACCGCGCGCCAGGGTGAAGTCGGGGATGTCCAGCAACTGCGCCTGTCCGGGCCAGGCGAAGCCGAGGTTGGCGAGTTCGATCAGAGGTTGGGTCATGGTCTGCTGCGTGTCGGGAAAATGCGCTCAGCGAGGAGCGAGCCGTGCGCTCGAACGGGCCAATGGCAACGGTGCGGCGAACAGGGCTCGCTCCTGCAACGGGACGTGGCGTCAGAAGCTCAGACGCGGCTGTGCCGGTGTCAGTTGCATCCCTTGCTGGCCGTTCGGGCCGATCAGTTGTACCTGAATCTTCTCGGTCGCGGGGAAACGCTTGAACAGTTCGCTGAGATCCAGTTGCTGCAGTTTGGCGCTGCTGGCGCATTCGAAGCGATAGAAGGCCTGGATATCGCTGTGCTCGCCTTCATGCTCATGATGCTCGTGCTCGTGCTCGTGCTCGTGCTCGTGCTCGTGGTCCGCGTCGCCGAACAGCGGGCTTTCCAGTTCCACCTCGCGGGTCTCGCAGTCACCGCTGGCCAGGGCGAACAGGCCGATGGGCTGTTCCAGCTCACGCCTGGTCGCCGCGACCTTGGCTTTATCGGCCTCGCTCTTGGCAGCATGCTCGAAACCGACCAGGTTCATGGCCGGGCTTTCCAGCTGCAGCTCCAGCAGATTGCCGTCCAGTGCCACGTTCAGGCTGGCGACACCATGTTCATGGGCGCCCAGGCTGTCATGGGCGTGTTCGTCATGGTCATGCTCGTGGGCCTGGGCGGCGACCAGGGGCAGCAGGGCGAAGGGCAGGGCGAGCAGCAGGTGGCGCATGGGAGTCTCCGGCGTGAGGGCAATAAAGTTGTTACGTTATAACAACTTTATTGCTCGGCTGGCCAGCCTGTCGTCGTCATGGGAGCATGGCGGCTTCGAATGGGAGGGTGAGTATGGTGCGTATCCGTGGACGGATCGGGGATTGGCCAGTGGACCTGACACTGGAGCTGGATGCCGAGGACTGGGCGCAGCTGGCGCAGCGTGTCGCCGTCGCGCCCGTCGCCGCTGAGGGGCCGTCAGCCGCCCCGGTCGAAGCGGCGGACGCCCTGTGGCAGAGCGCATTGCAACTGGTGCGCGATGCCGGGCAGGTCGAAGGACCGAGGTTGCTGGCGCAGTTGGCGGCGCTGGCAGGGGGCGAGGCCGCGGGCAAGCGCTTGCTGGTACGCCTGCGCCACTGCGAGCAGATTCGCATGGAGACCGGCGCGGATGCGCCGATCTATCACTGGCAGGAGCAGCGGTAAGCTACAAGCTGTAGGAAGGCGCATGGCTCCTGATTCCGCTTGCAGCTTGAGACTTGCCGCTTGCAGCTGCTCTCAGTAGATCGCCTGGTACAGCTTGCGGCGGTAGGCGGTGACCAGTGGATGGTCGCCGCCGAGCAGGTCGAACACCTGGAGCAGGGTCTTGTGCGGCAGGCCGTCCTGGTAGCTGCGGTTGCGCACGAACAGCCTGAGCAGGGCGTCCAGCGCGGCCTCGTACTGCTGGCGGGCCAGTTGCTGCACCGCCAGCTGGTACACCGCTTCGTCATCCTCCGCGTTCTGTGCCAGGCGGCTCTTCAGGGTGGCGACTTCCGGCAGGTCGGCAGCCTGGCGCAGGAAGGTCAGCTGGGCCTTGGCGCCTGCCAGAGCCTGCTTGTGCTCGTCGCCTTTCACGGCGTTGAGCACGGCTTCGGCTTCACCCAGTTCACCGCGTTCGGCCAGGCAGCGGGCGTAGAGAATCAGGGCGGCAGCATGCTCGTTGTCCTCGGTCAGCACCTGCTTGAGCAGGGCCTCGGCCTCGGCGAAACGGCCCTCGCTGAACAGCGCCTGGGCGGCCTCCATGGGGTCGGCGGCGGCGGGTGCCGGCTCGGCCACGTGCGGCTTGAGCATTTCCCGAATCGCCGCTTCCGGCTGGGCACCGGCGAAGCCGTCCACCGGCTGGCCGTCCTTGAACAGCACCACGGTCGGCAGGCTGCGGATACCGAAGCGCATGACGATGTCCTGCTCGATATCGCAGTTGACCTTGGCCAGCAGCAACTCGCCGGCATATTCCTCGGTGATCTTCGCCAGCATCGGCATCAGCGCCTTGCAGGGCGCGCACCACTCGGCCCAGAAGTCCACCAGCACCGGTTTGTGGAAGGAGTTCTCGATGACCAGTTGCTCGAAGCTGGCAGCGCCGGAAATGTCGAAGATGTAAGGGGAGTCGCTCATGTTCGGTCTCGCAAGGGCAGGCAATGGTCTATTAATGCGGGCGGTGAGGCCCGGTTACAAGGGGCGGGTCGCGTGGTACAGGCTGACCTCGCGGAACTCGGCGGGCTCGGCCAGATCCGGCCAGGTACAGCCATCGAGCAGCGCCAGGCGGCGATAGAGCGGGTGCTGGAAGTCCTTGACCCGTGAATCGGCCACCAGGGCCTGGCGCCCGCGACTGAGGAAATGATCGAGCAGTGGCAGGTTGGCGCGGTCGTAGAGTACGTCGGCGACCAGGATCAGGTCGAAGCGATCCGCTTCGGCGAAGAAGTCCGCCGAGTAGCTGAGCGTCACCCCGTTGAGCGCGGCGTTGGCGCGGCAGGCGGCCAGCGCCAGCGGGTCGAGGTCGCAGGCCACCACCTCCGCAGCCCCGGCCTTGGCCGCCGCGATGGCGGCGACGCCTGAGCCGGCGCCAAAGTCCAGCACGCGCTTGCCGCGCACCCACTCGGGGCGTTCGGCCAGCCAGCGTGCCAGCACCAGGCCGCTGGCCCAGCAGAAGCACCAGTAGGGCGGTTCCTCGAGGATGCGCCGGGTCTCTTCGGCGTTGAAGGCTCGGTCCATGTTGCTGGCATCGATCAGCCACAGGGCGATCTCGCTGCCGGGCAGCGTTTCGGCGACCAGGCGGGCGTCGCCGAGCAGTTCGCCGAGGGCCTGTTGCAGAGCCTGTGGGGCGTTCATGGTGCCGGCACCAGGTGCAGGGGGCCGAGGTCCTGGTCGTGCAGGTGGGTGATGGCGCGTGCCGGCAGGCGCTGCACCAGGCGCCCGGCCTGGCTGACGCGGCCACGCAGTTCCACGCGCTGCGTCTGGCTGGGCGGCACGACGTTCAGCGGCAGGTGGAACGGCAGCGCCTGGCCGTCGCCCCGCAGGTGCGCCTGCCCGAGCAGTGCGCTCGGCCGCCCGCTGAGGTCGATGGCCAGCAGCGCCAGCTCCACGTCTGCACCCGGTGCGACGCCCAGCAGTTGCCCGCGCAGGGCGGGTGTTGGCGTGGCGACGCTGGCGGGAGGCGCGTCCGTCTCGGGGGCAGGGGCCGGCACTGCCGGCTGCTCGCTGGCGCAAGCGACCAGCAGGCCGCTCAGGGCCAGAACAAAGGGGTTGCGGTAGCGGGTCATCACATCCTCGATATCTCGTGCGGGCGCCCCTATAGCTTAATTTGTCTTGCTGCTTCTATGCGCTACCATGGCGCCTTTGCCGCCATCAGCCCGCGCCTGCCATGCACTGTCCGTTCTGTGATGCCAACGACACCAAGGTCATCGATTCCCGTCTGGTCGCCGAGGGCGACCAGGTTCGCCGCCGTCGCGAATGCGTGGCCTGCGGTGAGCGCTTTACCACCTTCGAAACCGCCGAACTGGTGATGCCGCGCCTGATCAAGCAGGACGGCAGCCGGCAGCCGTTCGACGAGGAGAAGCTGCGTGCCGGCATGCAGCGTGCGCTGGAGAAGCGTCCGGTCAGCGTCGAGCGGCTGGAAGAGGCCATCGCCCGTATCAAGCAGCAACTGCGTGCCACCGGCGAGCGCGAAGTGAAGTCGTTGGTGCTCGGCGAGCTGGTGATGAGCGAGCTGAGCAAGCTCGACGAGGTGGCCTACATCCGCTTCGCGTCGGTCTATCGGCGCTTCCAGGACCTCAACGAGTTCCGCGAAGAAATCGAGCGCCTGGCTCGTGAGCCGTCGAAAAGCTGATGAGCGAGCGCGATCATCTGTTCATGGCGCGGGCACTGAAGCTGGCGCGCAAGGGGCTCTACTCCACTCATCCCAACCCACGGGTCGGCTGCGTCATCGTGCAGGACGGGCGGATCGTCGGCGAGGGCTGGCATGCCCGTGCCGGTGAGCCCCACGCCGAGGTGCACGCGTTGCGCCAGGCCGGCGACAAGGCGCGCGGTGCCACGGCCTACGTTACCCTGGAACCCTGCAGCCACCATGGGCGCACGCCGCCCTGCGCCGACGGGTTGATCGCCGCTGGCGTCGGCCGGGTCGTGGCGGCCATGCAGGACCCCAACCCGCAAGTGGCAGGCAACGGTCTGCGGCGTCTGGCGGAGGCGGGTATTGCGGTCAGTTGCGGTGTGCTGGAGAGCGAGGCGCGGGCGCTGAATGCCGGCTTCATCAAACGCATGGAGCAGGGCTTGCCGTTCGTTCGGGTCAAGCTGGCGATGAGTCTGGACGGGCGCACGGCCATGGCCAGCGGCGAGAGCCAGTGGATCACCGGGCCGTCGGCGCGCGCCGAGGTGCAGCGCCTGCGCGCGCAGGCCAGCGTGGTGCTGAGCGGCGCCGATACGCTGCTGGCCGATGACGCGCGGCTGACCGTACGCCCCGACGAACTGGGCCTGGGCGCGGAGCTGACGGCGCTGGCGCAGCGTCGTCCGCCGCTGCGCGTGCTGGTCGACGGGCGTCTGCGGGTGCCGCTGAGCAAGGCATTCTTCCAGGTCGGCCCGGCGCTGGTGGCGACCTGCGCCGCCGCCACCGCACGCGATCGTTATCTCGCCGAAGGGCATGAGCTGCTGGCTGTGCCCGGCAGCAATGGTCATGTCGACCTGCGCAAGCTGTTGCTGGAACTGGCGGCGCGCGGTGTCAACGAGGTCCTGGTCGAGGCCGGGCCGCGTCTCGCCGGCGCCTTCGCGCGGGCCGGGCTGGTGGATGAGTACCGCATCTTCATGGCCCCCAAGCTGCTGGGCTCCAGCGCGCGCCCGTTGCTCGAACTGCCGCTCAACCGCATGGCCGAGGCGCCGCAGTTGAAGATCCTGGATATCCGCGCGGTGGGCGACGACTGGCAGGTCACGGCTGTTCCCGAGCGCCAGCCTTAGGCGGCGAGCCCGTTCCACGCCTGGCTGAAGTGCGCGCTCGGCGCCTGTGCGGGGCCTGCCTGGGCAGCACGTGGGCGTCCACGAGCGGGCGCTCTGTAGCCGGCAGCGGCTTCGTTATGGTAAAACGCCACGCGGCCATTCGCTTGGCCGCAACGTTCTCAGGGCGGGGCGCAATTCCCCACCGGCGGTAATGGTTCGCAGAACCTAGCCCGCGAGCGCTCGTCACGGCACCTGCCGTGCGAGGTCCAGCAGACCCGGTGCGATTCCGGGGCCGACGGTATAGTCCGGATAAAGAGAGAGCGGGATTCCCTCCACGGGCGCCTCGTGCGTGTCCGCGAAATCCCTATCGATCGGCATTGCCCTGTTTTTGACCAAAACAGGAGTTCGTCCATGCTGTTCAGCACCACCTTCAACGTGAAACCGGAGGGCGCATGTTCACCGGCATAATCGAAGCCATCGGCAGCATCCGCGCCATGACGCCCAAGGGCGGCGACGTGCGCGTCTACGTGGCCACCGGCAAGCTCGACCTCGGCGACGTCAAGCTCGGCGACAGCATCGCCGTCAACGGCGTCTGCCTGACCGCCGTGGAACTCCCCGGCGACGGCTTCTGGGCCGACGTCAGCCGCGAGACCCTGGCGCGTACCGCCTTCGTCGACCTGAAGCCCGGCAGCGCCGTCAACCTGGAAAAGGCGCTGACGCCTACCAGCCGCCTTGGCGGGCATCTGGTCAGCGGTCATGTCGACGGTGTCGGCGAGATCGTCGCCCGTGCCGATAACGCCCGCGCCGTGCAGTTCAAGGTGCGCGCGCCGCGCGAGCTGGCCAAGTACATCGCGCACAAGGGCTCGATCACCGTCGACGGCACCAGCCTGACCGTCAATGCGGTCGACGGCGCCGAGTTCGAGCTGACCATCGTCCCGCATACCCTGGCCGAGACCATCATGGTCGACTACCAGGCCGGGCGTAAGGTCAACCTCGAGGTGGACCTGCTGGCGCGTTACCTGGAGCGCCTGCTGCTCGGCGACAAGGCCGGCGAACCCAAGGCTTCGGGCCTGACCGAAAGCTTTCTCGCCGAACACGGCTACCTGAACAAGTGAGATGCGCCACCATGGCCCTGAATACCGCTGAAGAACTGATCGAAGACATCCGCGCCGGCAAGATGGTCATCCTCATGGATGACGAGGACCGCGAGAACGAAGGCGACATCATCATCGCCTCCGAGTGCGTCACGGCCGAGCACATCAACTTCATGGCCCGCTTCGCCCGTGGCCTGATCTGCATGCCGATGACCCGCGAGCGCTGCGAGTTGCTCAACCTGCCGCTGATGGCACCGCGCAACGGTTCCGGTTTCGGCACCAAGTTCACCGTCTCCATCGAGGCCGCCGAAGGCGTGACCACCGGCATCTCCGCAGCCGACCGCGCTCGTACCGTGCAGGCCGCGGTGGCCCGCAGCGCCGTGGCCGAGGACATCGTCAGCCCCGGTCACATCTTCCCGCTGATGGCGCAGCCCGGTGGGGTGCTGGCGCGTGCCGGCCACACCGAGGCGGCCTGCGACCTGGCGCGCATGGGCGGGTTCGAACCGAGCGGCGTGATCTGCGAGATCATGAACGAAGACGGCACCATGGCGCGTCGTCCGGAACTGGAGAAGTTCGCCGAGGAGCACGCTCTCAAGATCGGCACCATCGCCGACCTGATCCACTATCGCCTGATCCACGAGCGCACCGTCGAGCGCATCAGCGAGCAACCGCTGGACACCGAGCTGGGCCAGTTCAACCTGGTGACCTACCGCGATGGCGTGGAGAACACGGCGCACATGGCGCTGACCCTGGGCACCATCTGTGCCGAGGAACCGACCCTGGTGCGGGTGCACAACATGGACCCGCTGCGTGACCTGTTCATGGTCAATCAGCCGGGGCGCTGGAGCATGCGTGCGGCCATGGCCGAGGTCGCCAAGGCTGGTAGCGGTGTGGTGCTGCTGCTGGGCAACCCGATGACCGGGCCGGAACTGCTGGCGCTGATCAGCCGCCAGCAGCCTGCCAATCCGGCGACCTACAGCACCGTCGGTGCCGGTTCGCAGATCCTGCGTGACCTCGGCGTGCGCAAGATGCGCCTGATGAGCTCGCCGATGAAGTTCAACGCGATATCCGGCTTCGATCTCGAGGTTGTAGAATACCTGCCGGCTAAATAAGAAGCGGCTCGACAGAGGCGCATCCGATGACCCTCTCCCTCTGGGGGAGGGTGCCCGCAGGGCGGGAGAGGGCTGCACCGCATGCCCTCTCCCACAGCCCCTCTCCCATGAATGGAAAGGGGAGCTAAGACTTGTAGCCCGGATGCAATCCGGGGACATCGGCTCACTGGCTCCGGATGGCATCCGGGCTACGCTGATCAACGAATTCGTTTTCGGAGCGCGCGACGCTCCGGCTCTTTAACCCATGTGAGACCTGTCATGACCCTGAAGACCATCGAAGGTACCTTCATCGCCCCCAAGGGCAAATACGCCCTGGTGGTAGGCCGTTTCAACAGCTTCGTCGTCGAGAGCCTGGTTAGCGGCGCCATCGATGCCCTGGTCCGCCACGGCGTGAGCGAGAGCGACATCACCATCATCCGCGCACCGGGTGCCTTCGAGATCCCGCTGGTCACCCAGAAGGTCGCCCAGCGTGGCGAGTACGCGGCCATCATCGCCCTTGGCGCGGTGATCCGTGGCGGTACTCCGCACTTCGAATACGTTGCCGGCGAGTGCACCAAGGGTCTGGCCCAGGTTTCCATGGAATACGGCGTGCCGGTCGCCTTTGGCGTGCTGACCGTCGACTCCATCGAACAAGCCATCGAACGTTCCGGCACCAAGGCGGGTAACAAGGGTGCCGAAGCTGCGCTGTCTGCCCTGGAAATGGTCAGCCTGCTGGCGCAGTTGGAGGCCAAGTGAGCAATTCCGCTAACGGCCAGCCGGCCAAGAAGGGTCCGAGCGGCAAGATCCTCGCGCGTCGCGAGGCTCGTACCCTGGCCATGCAGGCCCTGTACTCCTGGCATATCGCCGGGCAGCCGCTGAACGAGATCGAAGCGCAGTTTCGTGTCGACAACGACTTCAGCAAGGTCGATGGCGCCTACTTCCACGAGATCCTGCACGGCGTGCCGCGGCAGAAGACCGAACTGGACGAGGCCTTCACGCCGCTGCTCGACCGCCCGCTGGAAGAGATCGATCCGGTCGAACTGGCCATCCTGCGGCTGTCCACCTACGAGCTGAAGAACCGCGTTGACGTCCCCTACAAGGTGGTGATCAACGAGGGGATCGAGCTGGCCAAGGTGTTCGGTGCCACCGACGGGCACAAGTTCGTCAACGGCATTCTCGACAAGCTCGCACCCAAGCTGCGTGCCGCCGAAGTCAACGCCAACAAGCGCTGATCATGACGCTGGCAGTGGCTCGGGCGCGCCCATGGGGAATGCACTGTGGGTGAGTTCGAGCTGATCCGCCGCTACTTCGCCAGCGCCCTGTGTGCCCGACAGGGTGATGGCGTGGTGCGCGGCATCGGTGATGACTGCGCGCTGCTGAGCGTGCCTGCCGGCGAACAGCTGGCGATCTCCACCGACACGCTGGTTGCCGGGGTGCACTTCCCCGAGGCCTGCGATGCCTTCCTGCTCGGCCAGCGCGCGCTGGCCGTGTCTGCCAGTGACCTGGCCGCCATGGGCGCTACGCCACTGGCGTTCACCCTCGCCATCACCCTGCCGGATGCCAGCGATGCCTGGCTGGCCGACTTCGCCCGTGGCTTGCAGGTCATGGCGCAGGACTGCGCGCTGGCGCTGGTCGGTGGCGACACCACGCGCGGCCCGCTGAGCCTGACACTGACCGTGTTCGGTCGTGTGCCGGCCGGGCAGGCGCTGCTGCGCAGCGGCGCACAGGTCGGCGACCTGCTCTGCGTGGGCGGTGAGCTGGGCGATGCCGCCGGTGCCTTGCCGCTGGTGCTCGGGCAGCGCGAGGCGGAGGACGACAGTGGCGCAGCGTTGCTGGCCCGCTACTGGTCACCGCAGCCACAGCTGGCCCTCGGCCAGGCGCTGCGCGGGCGTGCCACGGCGGCGCTGGATATCTCCGATGGCCTGCTCGCCGATTGCGGACACATCGCCAGCGCGTCGCAGGTCGCCTTGCAGATCGAGCTGGAGCGGCTGCCATTGTCGGCGCCGCTGCGTGCTTTCGCCGGCGAGCAGCAGGCGCGGGTCTGCGCGCTCAGTGGTGGCGACGACTACCGCCTGGCCTTTACCCTACCGCCGGCCTTGTTCGACGAACTGCAGGCAGACTGGCCCGAGGTACGGGCCATCGGCCGCGTGCTGGCGGGCAGTGGCGTGCAGTTGCTGGATGCGAACGGCCAGCCCATCGAGTCGCCACGCGGCGGCTACCAACATTTCTGACAGGACGGAGTGCGCGTGACCGATCACCCCAACCAGGTTCCCGCCGAATACGTGCCGCCCTCGGTATGGCGCAATCCCTGGCATTTCATCGCCTTCGGCTTCGGCTCCGGAACCCTGCCCAAGGCGCCCGGCACCTGGGGCTCGCTGGTGGCGCTGCCGTTCGTGCCGCTGTGGCAGATGCTGCCCGACTGGGGCTACTGGCTGATGCTCGGGGTGACCATGCTGTTCGGCTTCTGGCTGTGCGGCAAGGTCGCCGACGACCTGCGTGTGCATGACCACGAGGGCATCGTCTGGGACGAAATGGTCGGCATGTGGATCACCCTCTGGCTGGTGCCCGAGGGTTGGCTCTGGTTGCTGCTAGGCTTTCTCATGTTCCGCCTGTTCGACATCGTCAAACCCTGGCCGATCCGCTGGATCGATCGTCACGTGCACGGTGGTGTGGGCATCATGCTCGACGACATCATCGCCGGGGTGTTCGCCTGGCTGGCCATGCAGGGGCTGGTCTGGGGCTGGGACAGGTATGGGGCCGTGCTGGGTTTCTGAGGGGCTGCGATGCGGATTAGACACGGATGGCTGTGCCTGCTGCTGATGCTGGGCAGCATGACCTGCGCCCAGGCTCGGGATGATCTGCCGCACGAGATACGTCTGGCCAGCGAGGTCTGGGAGGCGTACACCGAGGCGGATGGTACGGGCCTGGGCTGGGACATCATGCGCAAGGTCTTCGAGCCGGAGGGCGTGAGCCTGGCCATCCACAGCGTGCCCTACACCCGTTCGGTGGGGCTGGTGCAACGCAACGAGGCGGATGCCTGGGTCGGCTCCTACCGCGATGAGGTCGAGGACAGGGTGTTCTACCCCAAGCACCATTACGACACCGACCGTATCGTCGCGCTGAGCCTCGAGGACAAGCCGGTGCCGACGCTGGAGAGCCTCGGCCAGTACCGGCTGGTCTGGGTGCGTGGCTACGAATATCAGGAATATCTGCCGAATGTGCACGATTACCGGGAAGTGCAGCGGCGTGGCGGTATTCTCGGCATGCTCGACCTCGGGCATGCGGACTTCTACATCGATGCGCGTCCCGAGGCCGAGTACGTGCTCAAGGCTGCCAGCCATCCGGAGCGTTATCGCCTGACCGAGCTGACCCGCCTGCCGTTGTTCCTCGGCTTTGCCGACACACCGCGTGGTCACGCCCTGGCCGAGCTGTATGACCGGCGCATGGCCGCGCTGATCGCCAGTGGCGAACTGCGGCCGATCTTCACGCACTGGCATCAACCTTACCCATTCGACTGAGCCGGGAGACCACTGCTCATGCTGCTACGCCACTGTCTTGTCGCCCTCGTGCTGTTGTGCTCGGGCCTTGCCTGGGCTGCTTCGCAGGTGCAGGTGGTCGGCCTGTTTCCGGGGGCGGCGGTGCTCAACGTCGATGGCCAGCGCAAGATGGTGCGCGTCGGGCAGACCGGCCCGGGCGGCGTCCAGGTGGTCAACGTCGACAAGCAGGGCGCGCTGCTGCGCGTGGATGGCGTCGAGCGCATGTATCCGCTCAGCCGCGAATACAGCGCCGGGTTCGCCGAGCCGGTGCGCAAGCGCCTGAGCATCGCCAAGGGCATTGGCGGCCACTACTGGGTGGCGGGCTCGGTCAATGGCCAGACGGTGCAGTTCCTGGTCGATACCGGTGCCACCAGCGTCGCGCTCAACGACGCGCATGCCAGGCGTCTGGGGATCGATTACCGGGTTTCCGGGCGCCCCATGCAGGTCAGCACCGCCAGCGGCGTCACCCGTGGCTGGCGGGTGAAGCTCGACCGGGTCAAGGTCGGCGATCTCGAGGTGCTTGGCGTCGAGGCCGTGGTGCTCGAAGGCAGCGCGCCCAGCGATGCCCTGCTGGGCATGAGCTTCCTCGGACGGGTTGGCTGGCGCGAGGAGCAGGGCATGCTGGTGCTGGAGTCGAAGCACTGAGCCCAGCGCCGGGATAGTCGATCATTTCTCTCGATACTGATGATCGGCAATTCTGACTGACCTGCCAGCGGGGGCTGCTGATACAATGCCGGCCCTGTTTCGTACTCATTGCTAGGAGTATCCGGTGTCCGTCGTGTTTGTCGCCGCCTCCCAACTGCCCACCCCCTTCGGTGTGTTCACCATGCACGGCTTCCTCGATGAAGCGACCGGCAAGGAGCACGTCGCCCTGACCTTCGGCGAAGTGGCCGACGGCGCACCGGTGCTGGGGCGGCTGCATTCCGAATGCTTGACCGGTGACGCCCTGTTCAGCCTGCGCTGCGACTGCGGGGCTCAGCTGCAGGCGGCATTGCAGGCCATCGCCAACGAAGGTCGTGGCGTGCTGCTCTATCTGCGTCAGGAAGGCCGTGGCATCGGCCTGCTGAACAAGATTCGCGCCTATGAGCTGCAGGACGGTGGCGCCGATACCGTTGAGGCCAACGAGCGCCTGGGCTTCGGTGCCGACCAGCGCGACTACGCGATCTGCCTGCCGATGCTCGAACACCTGGGCATCCAGAGCCTCAAGCTGATGACCAACAACCCGCGCAAGGTGAAAGCCCTGGGCGACATGGGCATCGCCGTGGATCACCGTGTGCCGCTGCAGATCGCGCACAACCCCTACAACAAGCGTTATCTCGCCACCAAGGCCGGCAAGCTCGGCCACATGCTGGGTAACCAGCACCAGGGCGAGACCGAGGAAAGCCTGTGACCCGAGGCCAGGTGAAGCGCCGCCTGGCGCTGGCCTGGTGGCGTCAGCTGGGCGTCGCACTGGCGCCGCTTGTCGTGTTCAACCTGCTGTTCGGCGGCGGGAGCACCACGGTGCTGACCATGCCGCTGTTCGTCGCCGGCCTGGCCGCGATGTTCGTCAGCCTGCCGCTGTTCGCCGCCTACAAGCGCGCCCTGGTGGCCACCGAGAAGGCCCTCGACAGCGATGACGAAGCGGCTGCCTGGCTGGAGCTGGATCGTGTGCGCCTGCGCGCGCTGCTCGCTGCCGCGTTGCCCGCCTGGATCGCGGCGCTGGCGGTACTCGCCGGGCTCGAGGCGATTCCCCTGATGCTCCTGGCGCTGTCGTCCATCGTGCTGCACTGTCTCTATCGCATTCCCCGCCAACTGGGCTGATGCGCGCGCTGCTGCTGACCCTGTGCGTGCTGGCGCTACCACTGCCGGCTGCCGAGCGGGTGATCAGCCTGGCGCCTTCGCTCAGCGAAATCATGCTCGACCTGGGCGCTGGCGACCGCCTGGTCGGTGTGCTCGAAGGGGAACAGCAGCCCGCCGGCGTGGCCCATCTGCCGACGGTCGGCCGTTATGGTCAGCTCGAATTCGAGCGCCTGCTGCAGCTCGCCCCCGACCTGATCCTGATCGCCCCGGGCAGCGTGCCGCCGGCACAGCAGGCGCAGTTGCAGCGTTTCGACATCCCGCTGCTGGTGATCGAACCGGCCCGCCTCGACCTGCTGGGTGATGCCTTCGTGCAGATTGGCCAGCGGGTGGGCCGGGCGGAACAGGGCGAGCGCCTGGCCGCCGAGTTTCGCGAGCGGCTGGCGGCGCTGCGTCAGCGCTATCGGCGCGAACGACCGCTGGCGGTGTTCTATCAGATCTGGCATCAGCCGCTGTACACCATCGGTGGCGAACAGTTGATCGGCGATGCGCTGCAGGTGTGCGGCGCACGGAACCTCTTCGCCGAGCTGCCGCAGCCTGCGCCACAGGTCAGCGTGGAGGCCGTGCTGGCGCGCGATCCGGACATCATCCTGGGCGGCAGCAATGCCGAACTGAGCGCCTGGCAGGCCTGGCCGCAGCTGCATGCCGTGCGCCAGGGCCAGGTATGGACGGTGCCGGACAAGGGCCTGGAACGGCCCAGTCTGCAGATGCTCGGGGCGATCGAGCAGTTGTGCGAGCGGATGGCCGGGGCGCGTTAGTGCCACGGGACGTGCAGTGCTTCCGCAGGGAGGCTTGGCCGCCTGTGGATGTTGCTGGCGTGGGTTGCGCTCGATGTGGCGCTAACCCACCACCGCTGCCATGCGTTCCATCGCTGGTGGGTTACGCGGCGCTCCCGTTCATCGGCGCTTGCCAGATAGGCGTTCGGCGCCGCTAACCCACCCTACGCGAGCAGTGCATCGACATCAGATCTGCGGCGTCCAGGTTACGGCGAACAGTGCGGTGCGTCCGGCACTGTTGTAGCCGAAGCGCCCGTTGGGCGTGCTGTACGTGGCTTCTGCGTAGTCCCGGTCCAGCAGGTTATCCAGCTTCAGGCTCAGCCCCAGTTCCTGGGTGGCCTGCCAGGCTGCGCGCAGGCTGAGCAGGCCGTAGCCGCTCATCCTGATCTGGTTCTCGGCATCGTCGTAACGACCACTGAGCGCACGCCAGCCAGCGCCAATCGACACGTCACCGAAGCGGCGGTCGATATCCAGCGTCAGCGTGCGTTTGGCGCGACGTTGCAGGGTATGACCGCTGTCGCGATCGCGCGGGTCGATCAGGGCCAGGGCCAGGTTGCCTTGCCAGCCGAACAGTTCCTGCTGCACTGCGGCCTCGAAACCATTGATCCGGGCAGTCTGGACGTTCTGCGGAATGAAGTTCTCGTCCAGAACGATGGCATCTTCGATCTCGGTTCGGTACACGGAGGCCTGCAGCGAGCCTGTGTCGCTGTACCGGCTGCGCCATTGCAGTTCGTAGCTCTTGGAGCGTTCCGGGGTGAGCTCGGGGTTTGCACTGGGGAAACACATGCTGCCGAAGCAGAAGTCCGGGTAATACAGGTCATTGAAGGTTGGCGCGCGGAAGCCTTCGCTATACGACAGAATCAGATCGTTGGCGTTGTCCAGCGGCAGAGTCAGTGCCGCATTCCAGGTGTTTTCGTCGCCGAACTGCTGGTTGTCGTCATGGCGCAAGCCGATCTCGGTGGAAAAGTTTTCCCCGCTATAACGATGCTGGATGAAGGCTGCGCGGTTCCAGCGCGAATCCTCGACGAAGTCCGTGGTGCCCTGGGCTCGATCCTCGTACCAGTCCAAGCCCAGCAGCAACTGATGGTTCTCGGTGAGTGTCAGCGTGTTCAGCCAGTTGGCGGCGTCACGGTATGTGTTGAACTGGCTGACTGAGCCACCCGGTTGATCATTGCCGCTATCGCGTTTGTCTTCGCTGTGGCCCAGCTCCAGGCGACTGCTCCAGCTATCGCTGAGCTGTGCGTCGATGAAGCCGGAAGCGCTGCTGAGCAGGTAGTCGGTAGTCGGCAGCGAGCCGCTGAAGACATCGTCGTACTCCACCTGGCCACGCTGGTCGAGCAGGTTGAAACCGATCTGCAGGCTGTCATCGAAGCGGTGCGACAGACTCAGGCTCAGTGAGCGGTTGCGGTAGGCATCGTCGTCGCCATTGGCGCCGAAACCGTCGCGGGTCGCGTCGATACCGGCCGTCTCGTCCAGTGCAGCGCCCAGGTGAAAGCGGGTGCGCTCATCGCCACCGGAAAGACCAAGGCTGCGCTGGTAGGTACTGTCGCTGCCGGCTGCCAGGCGCACGTAAGGGGCGAGCCCCTGGTCATCGCCCTTGCGGGTGAAAATCTGTATCACCCCACCGATGGCATCGGAGCCGTAGAGTGCCGAACGGGCGCCACGCACGACCTCGATACGCTCGATCTGCTCGGGGGCGAGAAACTCCAGGCTGCTGGTACCACTGGATGCCGCGGCGATGCGTTGGCCATCGACCAGCACCAGCGTTTGTGCCGTGCTGGTGCCGCGCAGAAACACGCCCGTCTGGCTGCCAGTACCGCCAGTGCGGACGACGCTAAGACCGGGAACGCGCTGCAGCAGCTCTGCAACGCTGCTGACCTGCAAACGCTCGATATCCGCTCGCTCGAACACGGTGCTGGCCGCCGTGGCCTGGGCTTGCGGTTCGGGCATGCGGCCCGAGGTGATGACCAGGGGCTCGGCCACGTAGGGTTCGCTGGCCAGTGACAGGCCAGGCAGGACAGCAATGGCCAGGGCCAGGCGAGACGCTCTCATGATGATTTCCTCAAGGTCGGCAGACTTTCGAGGAGGACAGCAGCCAGCGCGTGGGCGGCGCTTGACCGTGCTGCCCTCCGCAACACCAGTCGATCCGCCTTGGCCGGTCTCCGGGCTCTCGACCCCTATCCGCCTTCCCGGGGGCTCCCAGTGGCGGTTGGATAGGGACAAGCGTGATGCTTGCAGTCGATTACCGTTGCGGGGGCAGCGTCGGGATTGCTCATGGAGAGCGCACCGACTTCCCGTTCAGCAGACCGTTGAAAACTACCTGCGTTGGCGTTTTTTCAACGGCTTGCTGACGCCGCTTGCGCAGCGCACCCTGGCGGAACATGAAGTGCGCGCACCTTAGTGCGCGCGCAGCGGCATGACAAGCAAGCCCGGCTCATTCGGCGATGAGCGGGGCTCATGCTCAGAGCAGGTTCAGGCGTTCGCGTACCGCGCGTTCGATGCCGGCATCGTCCAGGCCGCACTCGGCGAGCATCTGGCTGGGCTTGGCATGCTCGACGTAGTAGTCCGGCAGGCCGAGGTGCAGCATCGACACCTGGCGGTTCTCGGCGGCGAAGAATTCGCTGACCGCGCTGCCGGCACCGCCCATCACGGCGTTTTCCTCGAGGGTCACCAGCAGCTCATGGCTGTCGGCCAGCTCACGCAGCAGGGCTTCGTCCAGCGGTTTGACGAAGCGCATGTCGACCACGCTGGCGTCCAGCGTCTCGCCAACCCGCAGGGCTTCGGCCAGTTGCACACCGAAGGCCAGCAGGGCGACGCGCTTGCCCTGGCGACGGACCACGGCCTTGCCGATTTCCAGCGGTTCGAGGCCCGCATCGAGCGGGGCGTTGGGGCCGGTACCACGCGGGTAGCGCACGGCTGCCGGGCCGTCGAACAGGTGGCCGGTGGTGAGCATGCGGCGCATCTCGTTCTCGTCGCTCGGCGTCATCACCAGCATGCCGGGGATGCAGCGCAGGTACGACAGGTCGAAGCTGCCGGCATGGGTCGGGCCGTCTTCGCCGACCAGGCCGGCGCGGTCGATGGCGAACAGCACGTCGAGGTGCTGCACGGCCACGTCATGGATCAGCTGGTCATAGGCGCGCTGGAGGAAGGTGGAGTAGATCGCCACCACCGGCTTGGCGCCCTCGCAGGCCATGCCGGCCGCCAGGGTCACGGCATGCTGTTCGGCGATGGCGACATCGAAGTAGCGCTCGGGGAAGCGCTCGCTGAAGGCCACCAGGTCGGAGCCTTCCTTCATCGCCGGGGTAATGCCGACCAGGCGCTCATCGGCCTCGGCCATGTCGCACAGCCACTGGCCGAACACGTTGGAGTACTTCGGACCGCTCGGCCGCTTCGGGCTGGAGAGCGCTGCGGCCGGCGGTGTCACCGGCTCCAGCTTGGTGATGGCGTGATAGCCGATCGGGTCGGCCTCGGCCGGCGCGAAGCCCTTGCCCTTCTTGGTCACCACGTGGAGGAACTGCGGGCCGTCCAGGTCGCGCATGTTGCGCAGGGTGGCCAGCAGGGTCGGCAGGTCGTGGCCGTCGATGGGGCCGACATAGTTCCAGCCCAGCTCCTCGAACAGGGTGCCGGGCACCAGCATGCCCTTGGCGTGCTCCTCGACCTTGCGCGCGATTTCCCAGGCACCGGGCAGGCGCGAAAGCATCTTCTTGCTGCCTTCGCGCATGCTGGCGTAGGTGCGGCTGGAGATGATCTTGGCCAGGTAGTTGGACAGGCCGCCGACGTTCTTGGAGATCGACATGTCGTTGTCGTTGAGGATCACCAGCATGTTGGCGCCGACGTCGGTGGCATGGTTGAGCGCTTCGAAGGCCATGCCGGCGGTCAGGGCGCCATCGCCGATCACCGCCACGCTCTTGCGCTTCTCGCCCTTCAGGCGGGCGGCGATGGCCATGCCGAGGGCGGCACTGATGCTGGTGCTGGAGTGGCCGACGCCGAAGGTGTCGTACTCGCTCTCGCTGCGACGCGGGAAGGCGGCCAGGCCGTCACGCTGGCGCAGCGTGCCCATGCGCTCACGGCGACCGGTGAGGATCTTGTGCGGATAGGCCTGATGGCCGACGTCCCACACCAGGCGGTCGTCGGGCGTATCGAAGACGTAGTGCAGGGCGATGGTCAGTTCGATCACGCCGAGGCCGGCACCGAAGTGACCGCCACTCTGGCCGACGCTGTAGAGCAGGTACTGGCGCAGCTCGTCGGCGAGGGTTTCCAGGTCCGCTTCGGCCAGGCGACGCAGTTCGTCCGGCGTATTGGCGCTGTCCAGCAAGGGCGTCAACGGGCGCTCGCGGGGGATCTCGTGGAAAGTGGTCGGCATCAGGCGAATCGTTATAGGTGTAAAAGATGCGGCAGTTTACCTGATGCCAGGAAAACAGCCCAATCCGCTGACCAGATCGCCGTCAGCGGTAGTGCCGCGCGAGAAACGCCAGCAGCAGTTCGCTCACCCGCTCGCCGCACTCGGCCTGCAGCCAGTGGCCGGCGCCCGGCAGGTCGTGGCGTTCCAGGTGCGGCACCTTGTCGCCCATGCGCTTGAGCGTCGGTGCCTCGAAACGGCCGACCGGGTCGTGTTCGCCGAGCAGGAACAGCGTTGGCTGCGTCACCTGAAGTGCGGCCAGATGCTCGGTGCGTTGCCAGTTGCGCTCGAAGTTGCGGTACCAGTTCAGCGCGCCGCGAAAGCCGTGGCGTTCGAAGGTGCGCAGGTAGTGGGCGAACGTCGCCTCGCTGCACCAGGGCGGCAGCGGGATGTCGGCCGGCATCCCGTCGAACAGCCGCGCATCGGCCGGTTTGTCCGTTGCCAGCAGGGCATCGCCCAGGCCGCCGAGCAGCAGGCGCAGGCTGCGGCCGATGTCCGCGTCCAGTTCGGCCTCGGCCAGCCCCGGCTGCTGGAAGTAGAGGATGTAGTGGAAGCGTCCGGCGTAGGCCTCGCGCATCATCTCGATGGCCGGGCGTTTCGGCCTGCCGCCGAAGGGCACCGACAGTGCGCCCAGGGCTCTGACCCGTTGCGGCTCGAGCAGGGCCAGATGCCAGGCCACCGGCGCGCCCCAGTCATGGCCGACCACAGCGACCTCGCGCTGGCCGAGCAGGTCCATGGCCGCCTGGATGTCGCCGCACAGGCTGAGCAGGTCGTAGGCTGCAGGATCGCTCGGCGCGCTGCTGGCGCCATAGCCGCGCATCTCCGGGGCGAACACGCGGTAGCCGGCACTGGCCAGCGCCTCGATCTGCGGGTGCCAGGCGTACCAGCATTCGGGAAAACCGTGCAGCAGCCACACCGGCCGGCCGTGCTCGGGACCGGCGCTGTACAGGCTGAGTTCGATGCCGTTCACGGCGAGCAGACGATGTTCGATGTGCATGGGTGTTTACCAGGTGTCGATGAAGGGACGCTTCTTGCCCTCACGCCGGGGTGGGCGTGGCGCCGCATTGAGGCCACGCAGCAGCCAGGCGCGGCTGTCGGCCGGATCGATCACGGCATCGATCTCCAGGTAGCTGGCCATGTTCAGGGCCTTGCCGTTGTCGTAGGCCTTGGCCACCAGCTTGTCGAACAGGGCCTGGCGTGCGGCCTCGTCCGGCTGGGCGGCCAGCTCCTTGGCGAACCCCAGGCGCACGGCACCCTCCAGACCCATGGCGCCGAACTCGGCACTGGGCCAGGCGGCGGTGAACAGCGGTGAGTGGAAGCTGCCCGCCGCCATGGCCTGGGCACCAAGGCCGTAGCCCTTGCGCAGCACCAGGGTGAAGAAGGGCACCGTGAGGCTGGCGGCGCTGACAAACAGGCGCGAGACATGGCGCACCGTGGCCTGCTTCTCCGCCTCCGGGCCTACCATGAAACCGGGGGTGTCGCACAGCGATACCACGGGCAGGTCATGCGCCTCGCACAGCTGCAGGAAGCGCGCGGCCTTGTCGCCGGCCACGGCATCGATGGCGCCGCCCAGGTGCGCGGGGTTGTTGGCGATCAGGCCGAAGGGCTTGCCTTCGATGCGGATCAGCGCGGTGATCAGCCCGGGGGCGAACTGGCGGCGCAGTTCCAGCACGCTGTGCTGGTCGGCGAGTAGTTGGATGACCTGGCGCATGTCGTACACGCGCAGGCGGTTTTCCGGGATCACGTGGCGCAGTTCGCGGTTGTCGCTGGCGTGCCAGTCGCTCAGCGCTCCCTGGAAGTAGCCCAGGTACTGCCTGGCCACGGCGACCGCCTCGGCTTCGTCCTCCACCAGCACGTCGATCACCCCGTTGGGACCCTGCACGCTGCTCGGGCCGACCTGCTCGGGTTTGAAGCTGCCCAGGCCGCCGCCTTCGATCATCGCCGGGCCGGCCATGCCGATGCTGGCATTGCGCGTAGCGATGATCACGTCGCAGCAGCCGAGCAACGCGGCGTTGCCGGCGAAGCAGCGCCCGGACACGACCCCTACCGTCGGCACCAGGCCGGAGAGCTTGGCCATGGCGACGAAGGTGTGGCAGTCCAGCCCGGCCACGCCGACGAAATCGGTATCGCCCGGGCGGCCGCCGCCGCCTTCGGCGAACAGCACCACGGGCAGGCGCCATTGTTCGGCCAGCGCCAGCATGCGGTCGGTCTTCTTGTGATTCATCACCCCCTGGGTGCCGGCGAACACGGTGTAGTCGTAGGCGATGGCCATGCAGCGCGCCGCCTCGCTGCCAAAGCGTTCTGCGCCCACGGTGCCGATGCCGGCAACCAGGCCGTCGGCCGGGCTCAGTTCCAGCAGCTCTTCGGGCGAACGCCGGCGGCGCTGGGCGGCGAGGGCCATGGCGCCGTATTCGATGAAGCTGTCGGCGTCGAGCAGGTCCGCCAGGTTCTCGCGCACGGTGCGCTGGCCAGTCCTGCGGCGCTTGGCCACGGCCTCGGGGCGGCGGGCGTCGGTCAGGCGGGCATGGCGTTCGAGCACTTCGGCCAGGTCGGCGCGGACGTGAGCCAGGTCGATGGCCTGCTCGCCGTGCAGCGCGCCGCCATCGACCTCGGCTGGTTCGACGAACAGCAACGTCTGGCCCCCGCTTACCGCGCTGCCCTCTGTCACGGCCAGTGCGCGGACGATGCCGCTGTGCTCGGCCTTGACCTCGAATTCCATCTTCATCGCCTCCAGCACGGCGATGTTCTGGCCCACCGCGATGGCATCGCCGGCGCGTACCGAGAGGCTGACCAGCACACCGGCACTGGCCGCATGCAGCGCCAGGGTGCCGGGCGGGGCATCGACCTCCGGTTGCGCATCGCTGGCGGCCTGGGCGCCGGTGAAGTAGCGATGCGGATGGGCCTGCTCGCGGGCCGCCAGCAGCGTGTCCAGATGACGTTCGACATAGGTGGTGTCGACCTGATTGGCGCGTACCTCGTCGCGTTGCAGCAGGTTCTGCAGCAGGTGCAGGTTGCTCGCCACGCCTTCCAGGCGGAACTCGCAGAGCCCGCGATAGGCGCGGCGCAGGGCGCCTGGGTAGTCGCTGGCGCTGGCGATCAGCTTGGCCACCAGCGAATCGTAGGCCGGGCTCACGGCATGGCCGGCATAGCCGCAGCCATCGATGCGCAGGCCGGGACCGGACGGCGGCTGGTAGGCGCTGAGCACGCCGGCAGCCGGGCGTGCGCTGCCATCGGCATGCAGCGACTCCAGATTCAGGCGCACCTGCACGGCATAGCCGTTGGTTGCTGGCGGTGCGAGCAGGCCCAGGTCGGCCAGGCTTGCGCCGGCGGCCAGGTGCAGTTGGCTGTGCAGCAGGTCGATGCCGGTGACCTGCTCGGTGACGGTGTGCTCCACCTGCACGCGCGGGTTGGCTTCCATGAAGTAGAAGTGCCCGGGCTGGTCGAGGTCGAGGAGGAACTCGAAGGTGCCGATGCCCAGGTAGCGCACTTCGGCAGCCAGGCGCAGGGCGCTGGCGATGATGGCGTCGCGGGTGCTGGCGTCCAGGTCCGGGCTGGGAGCGATTTCCACCAGCTTCTGGTGGCGCCGCTGCAGGCTGCAGTCGCGCTCCCACAGGTGGCTGACCGCACCGCTGCCATCCCCGAGCACCTGCACCTCGATATGCCGGGCGCGGCACACGCGTTTTTCCACGTACAACGCGCCGCTGCCGAAGGCGCCCAGGGCTTCCGACGCGCAGCGGGCGAAGGCGTCGGCCAGCTGCGTCGGATCATCCACCGCGCGCATGCCACGTCCGCCGCCACCGGCCAGGGCCTTGAGCATCACGCTGCCGTGCTCGCGCAAGAAGGCCTCGGCCTGCTCCAGGGTGACGGCGTGGTTGAGGCCGGGCACCAGCGCCACATCGCAGCGCTGGGCAAGCGCGCGGGCCGCCGCCTTGTCGCCGAACAGCTGCAGGGTCTCCGCCGTCGGGCCGATGAAGGTCAGGCCTGCCGCCTGGCAGCGCCGGGCGAACTCGGCATTCTCGGCGAGAAAACCGTAGCCGGGGTGGATCGCCGTGCAGCCTTGCGCCACGGCGCTGGCGATCAGCTGGTCCATGTCCAGGTAAGCGGCCACCCCGCGTCCCTCGAGTGCCACGGCGAGGTCGGCCTTGCGCGTATGCAGCCCGGCCGCGTCGTCCTCGGCGAACACCGCCACCGAGCGGATGCCGAGATCGGCACAGGCCTGGGCAATGCGGATGGCGATCTCGCCACGGTTGGCGATGAGCAGGGCGGGGAAGGGCATGGCGGCTCCAGACGTCTTGTCGTTATGGAGCCATCTTAGGAGGCTGGGCGCAGGGGTAAAGCAAGCCTCATGCGGCGATCATGTGGTCATAGATGACAATGATGGTGCGATCGCGGCGGCAGCCGCCTTCACGAGAGCGGCCTAGCTGCGCCGCTCGACGATGTAGCGCGCCAGCTCGCGCAGCGGTTCGGCGCTGTTGCCGAAGGCGCGCAGCACGTGCAGCGCCTGGTCGCGCAGCTCCAGGGCATAGTCCTTGGCGGCGTCGAGGCCGAGCAGGGCCGGGTAGGTGGGCTTGTCGTGGGCCTCGTCCTTGCCCTGGGTCTTGCCCAGGGTGGCGGTGTCGCTCTCCACGTCGAGGATGTCGTCCTGCACCTGGAAGGCCAGGCCGATGGCGCGGGCATATTGCAGCAGGGCCTTGAGGCTGAGGTCGTCGGCCTTGCCGCTGGCCAGGGCCCCCAGCAGCACGCTGGCTTCGATCAGGGCGCCGGTCTTGTGTCGGTGCATGGTTTCCAGCGCCTCGCGGTCGAGTTTCTGTCCAACCGAACCGAGGTCGATGGCCTGGCCGCCGACCATGCCGGCTGGCCCGACAGCACCGCCCAGGGCACTGAGCATCTGCAGGCGCACCTCGGGGTCCTGCGGGTTGCGGCGGCGGTCGGCGAGGACTTCGAAGGCCAGGCTCTGCAGGCCGTCGCCCGCGAGGATGGCGGTCGCCTCGTCGAAGGCCTTGTGGGTGGTCGGCTGGCCGCGACGCAGGTCGTCATCGTCCATGGCCGGCAGGTCGTCGTGGACCAGCGAATAGGCGTGGATCAGCTCCACCGCACAGGCGGCGCCATCGGCTCGTTCGATATCGCCTTGCAGGGCTTCGCAGGCGGCATAGACCAGCAGTGGGCGCACGCGCTTGCCGCCGTTCATGACGCTGTAGCGCATGGCCTGGTAGAGGCGTTCGAGTTCGTCGCGCGGGGCCTGGAACAGTTCATCCAGCGCTGCGTCGACGCGGCTCTGGCAGCGCTTCTGGTAGCTCGTGATCATGCCTGTTCGTCCGTGTCGAACGGCGCGGCCTGCAATTCACCGTCGCGTTCGAGGAGGATCTGCACCTTCTGCTCGGCCTGGGCCAGCGAAGCCTGGCATTCGCGGGTCAGGCCAATGCCCTGCTCGAACGCAGTCAGCGAATCCTCCAGCGACAGCTCGCCGCTCTCCAGGCGCTCGACCAGCGTCTGCAGTTCGGCAAGGGAGTGTTCGAAGTCGGGAGCGGCTTTCTTGCGGGCCATGGCGCGGGTTCTCGCTGATTCTGGAACGGGCGCGACACTAGCAGAGCCGCGCCTCTCGGGCAAATCAGGAGGCTGATCGATAGGCGCTTGTAGGAGCGGCTGGGCGGCATTCCGTTTTGTCCGCGATGCTGTCCAGGCACCCACCGGCCATCGCGGCTGAAGCCGCTCCTACAAAGAAGTCGCTTCATCACGCGGAGAAGTAGGTGCTCCAGAAGTAATAGAGGGTCATGCCGCTGCCCACCAGGATCACGAAGCTGCGCAGCAGCGCGGGCGGCAGTTTCTCGCCCAGTGCGCCGCCTGCGTAGCCACCCAGGGTGGCGCCGGTGAGCAGGATGACCAGCTCGTACCAGCTGACGCGGCCGGCGATGACGAAGGTCAGGGTGGCGACGCTGTAGATCACGGCCGAAATCAGATTCTTCAGCGCATTGGCACGGGCCAGCGGATGCCCCTCGATGGAGAAGGCCGCCAGTTGCAGGATGCCCATGCCGGCACCGAAGTAGCCGCCATAGATCGACACGCCGATATGCGCCCCCAGCGACAGCGGCGTGTGGGGCGGATGCTCGGCCTCCTTGCGCCGCGCCGCCAGTGCGCGCCCCAGCCAGGGGCTGGCGGCGAACAGTGCGGTGGCGGCCAGCAGCAGCCAGGGGATCAGCACGCGGAATACATCGTCGCCGCCGGCCAGCAGCAACAGGCCGCCGAGCAGGCCCCCGGCCAGGCCTGCACCCAGCAACGGCAGCAGGTAGCAGCCCAGCGGGCGCAGCGAGGCACGCGCGGCCCAGGCGCCGGCCAGGCTGGCGGGCCACAGCGCCACCGCGTTGGTCGCGTTGGCGGTCACCGGTGGCAGCCCGGCGGCGAGCAGTGCGGGGAAGGAGAAGAACGTACCACCGCCCGCCAGGGCGTTCATGCCGCCGGCGGCGAAACCGGCGAGGGCCAACAGCAGCAGATCGAACAGGGACATCGGGCAGGCTCGCACAAAAAGAGTGCAGCATAGGGCTGACCGTACGGTCAGCCAAGTACGACCAAGGTCCGCTCGCAAAGTGGCGCCGGGGCGGACAGGTGCTCGACGGTGCTGGCCGGGGACCTTTATCAGGCCTATAGTTAGTTGCCTTGCTAATCATTTGCGGCGCGCCGCGCGTCGAGTATCCAATGACCTCCCTTCCGCTATCCGGCGCCAATCACCCCTTCAAGGGGATCGCGCTCATGGTCGTGGCGACGTTCATGTTCGCCAGCCACGACGCCATGTCCAAGTACCTGTCGGGGTTCTACCCGATCATTCTGATCGTCTGGGCGCGCTACCTGGTGCATACGCTGCTGATGGCGGGCATCTTCCTGCCGCAGTCGGGGCTGCGCGTGCTGCGCACCAAGCGCCCCGGCCTGCAGGTGCTCAGGGCGCTGTGCCTGCTGGGCGTCAGCCTGCTGTTCACCTCGGGGCTGATGTTCATCCCCCTGGCGGAAGCGACGTCGGTGATCTTCCTGGCGCCGTTGCTGGTCACCGCGCTGTCGGTGCCGCTGCTCGGTGAGCGCGTCAGCCTGGGCCAGTGGCTGGCGGTCAGCGTCGGCTTCGTCGGCGTGCTGGTCATCGTCCATCCGGGGGGCAACCTGTTCACTCCCGCCGTCCTGCTGCCGTTCAGCGCTGCCTTCTGTTTCAGCCTCTATCAGCTGCTGACACGGCGCCTGAGCGAAGTGGACAGCGCCACCACCAGCAACTTTCTCGCCGGGCTGGTCAACACCCTGGTGATGAGTGCGCTGGTGCCGTTCTTCTGGCACGTTCCTAGTCTTACCCACGGGCTGATGATGCTGGCGCTGGGCGGTTTCGGCATGGGGGCGCACCTGCTGCTGACCCATGCCTTCCGGCATGCGGCGCCTGCATTGCTGGCCCCTTTCGGCTACGCGCAGATCATCTTTGCCGGCCTGCTGGGCATGCTGGTGTTCGGTCACACGCCCGACAGCACCACCCTGATCGGCATTCTGATCATCTGCCTGAGCGGCCTGGCGGCAGCCTGGCAGACCCGCCGCCGCTGAGGCCTCAGCGCTCAGTCGTGTCGCTCGCCTGCGCCACCTGGTTGCGACCGCTGTGCTTGGCCAGGTACAGGCCTTCGTCCGCCTTGATCACCAGGCTCAGCGGGGCGCGCTCCGCCGAGGGGCGGATGGTGGCGACGCCGATGCTGACGCTGATCGACGAGCCGGCCTTGGGCAGGTCGTGGGGGATGCCCAGGGCCTCGACGGCACGGCGGATCTTCTCCGCCTGCAGACGGGCGCCACCCATGGCGGTGCCCGGCATGATCACGGCGAATTCCTCACCACCGTAGCGCGCGGCCAGGTCGCTGGCGCGAGTGCAACTGCTGCGCAGGGTCTCGCCGACCTGGCGCAGCACTTCGTCGCCGGCCACGTGACCGTGCTGGTCGTTGTAGGCCTTGAAGTAGTCGACGTCGATCATCAGCAGCGACAGCTCGCTCTGGTCGCGCTGCGCGCGGCTCCACTCGATCTCCAGGTACTCGTCGAAGTAGCGGCGGTTGGCCAGGGCGGTGAGGCCATCGGACTTGATCAGGCGTTGCAGCACCAGGTTGGTGTCGAGCAGCTGCTGCTGGCTCTCGCGCAGGGCGCGGTAGGCTTCGTCGCGTTGCAGCAGGGTCAGGTAGGAGCGCGAGTGATAGCGAATGCGCGCCAGCAGTTCGATGACGTCCGGCAACTTGACCAGGTAATCGTTGGCGCCGGCGGCGAAGGCGGCGCTCTTGACCTTGGGGTCTTCCTTGGTCGACAGGACGATGATCGGCACGTCGCGCAGGCCCGCAGCGGTACGGTACTGGGAGAGCAGTTCGAGGCCGTCGACGCCAGGCATGATCAGGTCCTGCAGGATCACCGTCGGCCTGATCTGCTGAGCCACGCTCAGGGCCTGCTGCGGGTCGGAGCAGAAGTGGAAGTCGATATCGCTCTCTTCGCTCAACGCACGCCGCACGGCCTCGCCGATCATGGCCTGGTCATCGACCAGCAGCACCATCATCGAATAGTCGGGCAGGCCATGATGGTGAATCGGATTGTCTTGAGGCCCTTGCATAAATGCGTCTCCGCCGGTGTGTTCGTTAAGGGGGCGGCGACTCTGGCCGCCAATTGGCATTCTCAGCCCAGGCACTCGACCAGGCGTGCCGCGATCCGTTTCAGGGGCAGCACTTCCGTTGCTGCGTCGAGTGCCACGGCGGCCTTGGGCATGCCATAGACGGCGCTGCTGGCCTGGTCCTGGGCGATGGTGTGAAAGCCGCGTTCGCGCATCTGCTTCAGACCCCTGGCGCCGTCACGGCCCATGCCGGTCAGCAGCACGCCGATGGCCTCGCCGCGCCAGTGGTTGGCCACGCTCTCGAAGAATACATCGATAGAGGGCCGATAGACCTGATCGACCGGCTCCGGTCGATAGACCAGGTGCCCTTCCGGGGCCAGGTACAGGTGATTGTTGGTGCCGGCCAGCAGCACGGCGCCCGCTTGCAGGACTTCGCCTTCCCGGGCCAGGCGTACCGGCATGTGCGCCTCGCTGGCGAGCCACTGGGCCATGCCCGCGGCGAACACCTCGTCAACGTGCTGGACCAGCACGATGCTGGCGGGGAAGTCGGCGGGAATCTGCTGCAGCAGCTCCACCAGCGACGCCGGCCCACCCGCCGAGGCGCCGATGGCGACCAGGCGCTTGCCACGGTTGTCGCTCTTGCGCACGACGCTCGGCTTGACCGTGCGCGAGGCCTTGTGCCCGATCATCCAGGCGATGTTGTGGATCTTGCGCCGGACGCTGGCGGCGTCGAGCACCAGTTGCGGGCCGAGTGACGGGGCGGCGACCACATCGAGTGCGCCGACGCCCATGGCGTCGAACACCCGCGCCATGTTGCGCTCGACATCGGAGGTGACGATGAGAATGGCGCAGGGCGTGTCCTGCATGATTCGTCGGGTCGCTTCCACGCCGTCCATGCCCGGCATCAGCATGTCCATCAGCAGCAGGTCCGGCAGGTCGTCGTGGCAGCGGCGCACGGCTTCTTCGCCGTCACTGGCGACCCAGATCAGCTCGTACTCCGGCTCCGCAGCCAGGGCGCGGCGCAGGGCCTCGACGGCCAGCGGCATGTCGTTGGCGATGGCAATCCTCATTCGCGGGCTCCGCCGATCAGGGTCTGCACGGCGTCCAGCAGGGCTTCGTCGTGGAAGCTCGCCTTGGCCAGGTAGTAATCGGCGCCGGCTTCCAGGCCGCGGCGGCGATCCTCTTCGCGGTCCTTGTAGGACACCACCATCACCGGCAGGGTGCGCAGGCGGGGGTCCTGGCGGACCTGGGTGACCAGCTCGATGCCGTCCATACGTGGCATGTCGATATCGGTGATCAGCAGGTCGAAGTGCTCGGCGCGCAACGCGTTCCAGCCGTCCATGCCGTCGACCGCCACCGAGACCTGGTAGCCGCGACTGAGCAGCAGCTTGCGCTCCAGCTCGCGCACGGTCAGCGAATCGTCCACCACCAGAACGCGCTTGCTCACCGTCTGACGGGCGTTGCTGGCATGGTCGACGCGCTCCAGGTGGCCGGTGCCTAGCAGCTTGCCCACGGAGTTGAGCAGGTCATCGACATCGAGGATCAGCACCGGCGTGCCGTCGTGCAGCAGCGCGCCGGCGGCCACGTCACGCACCTTGCCCAGGCGCGCATCCAGCGGCATCAGCACCAGGGTGAATTCACCGAGGAAGGCTTCCACCGCCAGGCCGTGGTACTGCTCGCGATCGCGAATCAGGACGATGGGAATGCTGTCGTCATCGTCCTGTTTTTCCTGGCGCTGCAGCAGCTGCGCCGCCGAGATCAGGCCGACGTGCTCGTCCTCCAGCCAGAAGTGCTGGCGGCCCTCGAGCTGGACGATGGCGCTGCGCGGCAGGCGCAGCATGCGTTCGATCTGGGCCAGCGGGAAGGCGTAGGCCTCGCCGCCGATGGTCACCACCAGGGCGCGCACCACCGACAGCGTCAGTGGCAGCTCGAGGTGGAACAGGCAGCCCTGGTCCGGCTGCTGCAGCAGGCGCACGTTGCCACGCATGCGGCGAATCTCGTGCTGCACCACGTCGAGGCCGACACCGCGACCGGACACTTCGGTGACCTGCTGGCTCATGCTGAACCCAGGCAGGAAGAGGAAGGCCAGCAACTCTTCCTCGGTCATCTGCTCGACCTGCTCGGCGGAGGCGAAGCGCCGCTTGACCACGGCCTCGGCGACGCGCTGCAGGTCGATGCCGGCGCCGTCATCGCTGACCTCCAGCACCAGCATGCCGGCATGGTGACGTGCGCGCAGCTGCACCACGCCCTCTGCCGGCTTGCCTTTGCGCGAGCGCAAGGCGGGCGGCTCGATGCCATGGTCGACGGCGTTGCGCAGCAGGTGGGTCAGTGGCGCCTCCAGGCGCTCCAGCACGTCGCGGTCGACCTGGGTGTTCTCGCCCTCGATCTCCAGGCGGATCTGTTTGCCCAGCGTGCGGCCCAGGTCACGCAGCATGCGCGTCTGTCCGGTCAGCACGTCGGAGAAGGGGCGCATGCGCGACGCCAGCGCCAGGTCGTACAGCTGCTGGGTACGCTGGCCGCCGTGCCAGACGAAGTCGTCGAACAGTTCCTGGTGGCCCTGCAACTGTTGCTGGCACTCGATCAGCAGGTTGCGGCTCTCGTTGAACAGCGCCTGGGCGGTGGCATCCAGGTCACTGCCCAGCAGGTGCTCGCGCAGGGTTTCCAGGGTGCGCCGGGCCGACTCCTGCTGGCGCTTGAGGCGGTGCAGCGACTCGCTCAGCGGCTTGGTGCGCTGGAACTCCACCAGCGACTTGCCGGAGAGGTCGATGAGGTGGTCGAAGCGCTCGGCCGAGACCCGCAGCACGCGGCTGGTGCGCTCCTCCGGGACGGCGGGTTCGAGCGTGGCGCTGGCCGGTGCGCTGGCGGGCTCGGCGGCGTCGCTCGCCTCGGCAGGCGTTTCCTGCGCCTCGGGGCTGGCGGCCGGCGGGCGCAGCGTCGGCACGGCGTTGCCAAGCAGCACCTGCAAGCGGCTGGTGACGGTCTCGACGCGCGCCTCCAGGTCGGCATCCTGCTGCGCCTGGCCGATGCGCAGGAGCAGGTCGGACCCCTGCAGCAGGGCGTCGATATGCTCCGGCAGCAAACGCAGCAGGCCCTCCTGGGCGGCGACCAGCAGGTCCTCCATCGCATGCGCGACCTGCACGCCATGGTCCAGACCGACGATGCGCGCGGCGCCCTTGAGCGAGTGCGCGGCACGCATGCAGGCTTCCAGCTGGCCGGCGTTGCTCGGGTCGCGTTCGAGAATCAGCAGGCCGGTATCGAGTACCTGCTTCTGCGCCTCGGCCTCCAGCTGGAACAGGTCGAGCAGCGATGCATCCCTCATCTGGTCCGGTGTCACGCGAGGCTCCCGATCATGTTCTGCAGCAACTGCTCGTCGTTCAGCAGGGTGATGCTCTGTCCCCGCCATTGCAGGACGCCGGCAGTGAAGCGGCTGATGGTTCGCTTGTCATCCTGCTTGGCATTGCTGATGCGTGCCAGCGGGATCTTCTGGATGCCGCTGACTTCGTCGACCGGCACGACCAGCGGGCCGCTGCCGCTTTCCAGGATCAGCATGCGCGGGATGACGCGCTGGCCGTTCTGTCGGCTGTCGTCCGTTTCGAGATCGAGCAGCTCGCTCAGCGACAGGCAGGCGACCAGCGTGCCGCGCACGTTGGTCACGCCCAGCAGGCCGGTGCTCTTGCGGTGCGGCAGGCTGTGGATCGGCGACACCGGCATCACCTCGGCCAGGCAGCGGGTGGCGATGGCCAGCCATTGTTCGCCGAGGCGGAAGATCAGCAGTGAGCGTTGTTCGCCAACGGGTTCCTGCGCCTCGCCCTGGCCGTAGTCGTCAGCGTCGCGCTCCAGGCTGCTGCCGTAGCGGTCGAGCAGGGCGATGGCGGCGGCCCCGTAGACCTCGCAGTTACGGCAGTGGATGTGGCGCTCCAGGCGCTCGCAGCGCTTGTCGCCAAACACGCCGATACGGTTCCAGCAGTCGTCGACGGCGGGTTGGCTCTGGAGCAGGTCGTGGTCAGTCACGTTCGCCTACCTCGGGGTTCTGGGCGCGTCGGTACAGGCGCTGTGCGCCGGCCAGATCACCCTGGGATTCCAGGTGCGCGGCCAGGTGCGTCAGGGCTTCGCGGTGCTGCGGTTCGAGATAGATCGCCTTGCGGTAGTAGGCGCATGCCTGGTCGCTGCGGCCTGCCGAATCGCTCAGCAGGCCCAGCCAGTAATAGGCGGTGGCGCTGGGGCCGCTCTGTTGCAGGTGCTGCTCGCTGCGCTGGCGCGCTTCGTCGGTGCGCCCGGCATTGGCCAGGCTGGCGACCTCGGCCCAGATGTCTACGGCAGCGACCTGGGGCGCGGCGGTGACCACGGCCTTGGGCGTGGCGCGGGGCCTGGCCGGCGGCTGCGGGCGGATCGGCGGCGTCGGGAGCGGGCGCGCGCGGCTGACGGTGCCCCGGCCGGGCACGCTCCTGGCGGGTTTGGCCGGGGCCAGGCGGAAGGCGAAGGTCTGTTGCCGCCCCAGCGCCTGCAGGCCGTTCTGGCTGGCCAGGCTGGCTTCGGCAGGGCCGATGAACAGCATGCCGTCGCCCTGCAGCTGGCGCTTGAGCAGCTCCAGCACGCGCACCTGGGTGGGACGGTCGAAATAGATCAGCAGGTTGCGGCAGAAGATGAAGTCATAGGCCGGCTCGCCCGCGAACAGGTTGCTGTCGAGCAGGTTGCCGGTGCGCAGCCTGATGCAGTTGCGCACCCGCTCATCGAGGAGGAAACCACCACCTGGCTGCTCGCGGAAGTAGCGCTGGCGAAAGTCCAGGGCGTCGCCGCGGAATGAATTGCGCCCGTAGAGGCCGGCGCGGGCCTGCTCCAGCACCTTGTCACTGACGTCCAGGGCGTCGATCTGGAATTGCTGGGGCATGAGGCCGCTGTCGAGCAGCGTCATGGCGATCGAGCAGGGCTCTTCGCCGCTGGAACAGGGCAGGCTGATCAGGCGCAACGGACGTGCGCCGTGCAGTTGCGCATGGCGCTCCAGGGCCAGGCTGGCGAGTGCGTTGAACGACTCCGGATAGCGGAAGAACCAGGTCTCCGGCACCACCACGGCCTCGACCAGGGCCTGCTGCTCGCGCGGCGAGCCGCCGAGCGTGGTCCAGTAGCCTTCCAGGTCGTCCTGGCCGAGCTGATTCATGCGCTGGCGCACGGCACGTTCGATCACGCTGCGCCCCACCGATTCGGCATCCAGGCCGATGCGGCTCTTCAGCAGGCGTTCGATATGCTCGATCATGGCCTCAGCCCTGTGCCGGCTGCTGGAACAGCAGGGCGCGCATCTCGTCGTCGAGCAGGCCGCCGACTTCGATGCGCTGGATCATGCCGCGGGCGTCGCGTTGCAGCGGGCCCAGGTAACCGGGCTGGCTGGCTTCCAGGCCGCTGGCCTTGAAGGCCTCGGCCGGCAGGCGCAGGGTATCGGTGGCCTGCTCCAGTATCAGCCCGAGCACCGGGGAGCGCTCGCCCAGCTGCGGATCGAAGCGCACCAGCACCACGCGCGTGCTGCTGCGGGGCAGGGCGGGGCGGCCCAGCACCCGGCGACTGAGGTCGATCACCGGGGTGACCCGGCCGCGATGCTCGAACACCCCGGCTACCCAGGCCGGCGCCTCGGGCACCTGCTTCAGGCGCCGCAGCGGCAGCACTTCGACCACCTCCTGCGCCGGGAGGGCATAACGGTCGTCGCCGAGCTGGAACTGCAGGTGCAGTTCGCCGGCCTGGGCCTTGCTGGAAACCGGCATGTTCAGACCTTGAAGCGACTGACGCCAACACGCAGGTTGTTGGCCACCTGGTTGAGCTCGTCGATGGCGGCGCCGGCCTGGCGCAGCGAGTCGACGGTCTGGCTGCTGGCCTCGCTGAGCTGCACCAGCGCCTGGTTGATCTGCTCGGCCCCGGTGGACTGCGCCTGCATGCCTTCGTTGACCATCTGGATGCGCGGTGCCAGGGCCTGGACCTGCTGGATGATCTGGCTGAGCTGATCACCCATCTGGGTCATCTCGCCGATGCCACGGCGCACTTCCTCGGAGAACTTGTCCATGCCCATGACCCCGGCCGAGACGGCGGACTGGATCTCGCGCACCATCTGCTCGATGTCATAGGTGGCCACTGCCGTCTGGTCCGCCAGGCGGCGCACCTCGATGGCCACCACGGCGAAGCCCTTGCCGTACTCGCCGGCCTTCTCCGCTTCGATGGCGGCATTCAGCGAGAGCAGGTTGGTCTGGTCGGCCACCTTGACGATGGTGGTGACCACCTGGGTGATGTTGCCGGCCTTCTCGTTGAGGATCGACAGCTTGCCGTTGACCACGTCGGCCGCGCCCATCACCTGGTGCATGATTTCCTCCATGCGCGCCAGGCCCAGCTGGCCGGTGCCGGCGAGGATCGAGGTCTGCTCCGCGTTGTCGGACACCTCGCCCATGGTCCGCACCAGGTCGCGCGAGGTGGCGGCGATCTCGCGTGAGGTGGCGCCGATCTCGGTGGTGGTGGCGGCGGTCTCGGTGGCGGTCGCCTGCTGCTGACGCGAGGTGGCGGCGATCTCGGTGACCGAGGTGGTCATCTGCACCGCCGAGCGCTGGGCGCTGCCGACCAGGGTCTTCAGCTCGCCCACCATGCTGTTGAAACCCAGCTCGATGGCATTGAACTCGTCGCGTCGATGCAGCTCCAGCTTCATCGACAGGTCGCCGCTTTCCAGCGCCTTCAGGCCGTTGACGATCAGGTCGACCGGGCGGGTGATGGCGCGCACCAGCAGCCAGCCACAGACTGCCGAGGCGATGATCGCCAGCAGCACGGCCAGCAGCAGGTCGATCTTCAGGCCGAGCACTTCATCGCGGATCGAGCGCGCGGCGTGGTCCGACTGCACGCGATTGTTCTCGACCAGCTCGTCGAGCACCTGCTGCGCCTGGTCCCAGGCCGGGAAGACGTTCTGGATGCTGAACTGGCTGGCCTCCTGTGGCGTGGCCTGCTGCAGCATTTCCCGCAACTGCACATGCTGGCGCAGGTACTGCTGGGCCTGCTGCTCGAAGCGTTCGATGAGGGCGCGGTCGCTGGCCATGCGCACCGTCTGCTGGTACTGCTTGAGCAGTTCCACCAGGCTGCTTTCGATTCTGGCGAACTCCTCCTGGTGGGCGGTCATTACCATCGAGTCCGAGCGCGTTACCAGGTCGACCAGGGTGCGGCGGGTTTCCAGCATGTGCCGCGCCCACTCGTTCTGCGTCTTGTTGATGTAGTAGGCACCCGGAACGGAGTCATCGAGCATGCTCTGCGTGCCTTTCTCGATCTGCGCCAGGCGCAGATACGAGGCGCCTGCCAGCAGGGCCAGAATGGCGATGATCAGCAGGAAGCTGCCAATGATTCGATTGCGTACGGTCAGGTTCATCATGTCCCTTGGGCCTGGCGGGTCAGGTGTGGTGATCGATTACAGCATACCGGCGCATGGCCGTTTTGCCTGAAAGTAGCGAATTTGTACCGTCGGCCTGAAGCGAAAGGCAATAAAAAAGCCGGCTTGTGGCCGGCTTTTCGGAGGTGGTCAGGGCTTATTTTTGATAAGCCGCGACTGCCTTGTTGATCAGGCCGCGGGCTTCTTCAGCGCCGCCCCAGCCTTCTACCTTGACCCACTTGCCCTTCTCGAGATCCTTGTAGTTCTCGAAGAAGTGCTTGATCTGTTCGATCAGCAGCGCGGGCAGGTCGGTGTATTCCTGAACGTCCTTGTACAGAACGGTCAGTTTGTCGTGCGGTACGGCAACCAGCTTGGCGTCGCCGCCGGCTTCGTCGCTCATGTGCAGTACGCCGACCGGACGCGCGCGGATCACCGAACCCGGAGCGACCGGGTAGGGGGTCACGACCAGCACGTCGAGGGGGTCGCCGTCGTCAGCCAGGGTGTGCGGGATGAAACCGTAGTTGGCCGGGTAGAACATCGGGGTGGCCATGAAACGGTCGACCATCAGGCAATCGGTGTCGTGGTCGATTTCGTATTTGATCGGCGCGTGATTGGCCGGGATCTCGATGGCGACGTAGATGTCGTTCGGCAGGTCTTTGCCAGCCGGGATCTTGCTGTAGCTCATGGGGGAACTCCCAGGGAGGGCCAAAAAAGTGGGGCGCATTATAGGCGTATTCGCATGGCGTTACTACGTTGGCCTACTCAGCCATTGGTCGCGTTTTCGACCTCCCTGTAGTCGGGGTGTTCCGCCTGCAGGCGCTGCAGCCTGGCCAGGGTGTCCTGGCGGTAGAACAGTGACAGCTGCCGGTAGACCTCGGGAAAGGCCGCTGCCAGCAGGTCCGGGGCGGTGAAGAAGTATTCGCTGGTCACGGCGAAGAACTCCGCCGGGTCTTCGGCGGCATAGGGGTCGATGGCCGTGTGGGCCTCGGGGTCGGCATCCAGTTCGGCATTCATCCGTTCATAGGCCGTCTGCATGGCATTGGCCCAATCGAGCACGCGCATGTCCCGGTGCAGGGGCGGCAGGCCGTTGGCGGTGCCATCGAGCATGTCCAGCTTGTGCGCCAGCTCGTGGATGACCAGGTTGTAGCCCTCCCAGCCGCCGCTGGCCACGACGCCGGGCCAGGCCAGGATCACCGGACCCTGTTGCCAGGCCTCGCCGCTGCGGGCGTCATCCCACTCGTGCTCGATGCCGCTGGCGTCGCGATGGCGCTGCGGGCTGAGGAAATCATCCGGGTACAGCACAATTTCGTGAAAGCCGCGGTACCACTCCAGTTCGCCCAGGTGCAGCAACGGCAGCTGCGCCTGCACGGCCAGCAGCAGGCGCTCGACCGGACCGAGCGCGAGGCCGGACAGCGTGGTCAGGTGCTTGTCGTGCAGGAACAGTACGGCGCGTTCGCGCAGCAGTTGCTCTTCCTCTTCATCGAGGCCGTCGAGAATGGGCAGGTGCCTGCGCACCTCGGCCCACTGGGCGGGATCGACGGGGTTGTGTTCGAGGGTGCGGCGGCGGCGCCAGGCCTTGAAGGACCACATGCAGACAGGCTCATGGAAAAGACCCGTTCACCATAAGTGCGGGCGGCCTTTGCCACAAGTCGGCACAAAGGCTGCAACGCTGGCAGTGACATCGCTGCTACAGGAGGGCGGGGCATGGCGTTGCAACTGCTCGAACATCCCGGCGTCAGTCTGGCGTCCGGCGCGGGACTGGACTTGCCGCAGCAGGCTGCGCGCACGCGGGCCATGTGGCTGGCGGGCCGGCAGCAGCGCCCGCCGCTGCTGCTGGTGATGCTCCTTTGGGCGCGCCACTGCCCCGATGTGGTGCAGTACCTGGAGCGCCACCTCGATGCCTTGTTCGCCGATTTCCGCTGCACCCCGCAAAGCTGGAGCGAGACCCAGGCCGCGCGCCAGGTGCTGGCGGCGTTGAACCTGCAGCTGTTCCGCCGGCGCCAGAGCGGGCAGGGCGTGGCCGAGCTGCATGCCGGCATGCTGTTGATCCAGGGCGAGGAACTGCAGTTTCTGCAGGCGGGCAGCGTCGGCCTGACGCGGGTTCGCTGCGGCGCGCCGAGCACCCTGGTCGGGCGTGACGGTCAGGCCCTCGGCGGGCAGGCGGAGCTGGCCCTGGTGCAGCACAGTCTGCTGCTGCAGCGTGACGAGCGGGTGTTGCTGGCGCCGCAGCCGTTGCTCGACGTCAGCGATCTGCAGGCATTGTGCGGTCAGCTCGACGCGTCCCCGGGCGAGCTGCTCCAGCCCCTGCTGCAGGCCCCCGGCGCGGCGGTGCTGCTGCGTGCCGGAGCGGGCGAGGAGTGGCCGGTGCTGGCACCCGTGGCGAGCTGCCCGGCATTGGCCGAGGTGGCGTGCGGTCAGCGGATCGACGGTTGGACGCTGCGCCGCGACTGCGCCTATGGGCCTGCCGGGCGGATGTTCCTCGCCCGTGACGAGGCGGGAAGAGACGCGCTGCTGTGGTTTGCCGAAGAGGCAGCCGACGAGGCGTTCTGGCAGCGTGAGTGGGCGTTGCGGCGCAGCACGCACCAGGCGCTGCCGCAGGTGCTGTCGTCGCTGCGTGCCCGCACGCGGGCCTACCTGGTGCTGGCCGCGCCGCCCCGTGGCATGCGCAATCTGGTCGACTGGGTGGCCGCTCAGGGGGCGCCCGATGCGCAAACGCTGCTGAGCGTGCTGGCGCAACTGATCGGCGCCGTGCGCTCGTTGCAGCGCCGGGGCATGCAGGGGCTGTGGCTCAACCCGAGGCAGATCCTGCTGGGCGATGACGGCCGGGTGCTGTTGCTGCCCGGCGCCGCAGCGATTCTGCCCACCGTGGCGCGGCAGCTGTTGCCCGAGCATGCGCTGCCGCTGGCGCCGGAACTGCGCAGCGGGCGTGCCCTGGATGGCCGCGCCGACCAGTTCGCGCTGGCGGCGCTGGCGTACTGGCTGTTGTGCGGGCAATGGCCCGAGGCGGCGCGAGCGGATGTTGGTCCCGGACATTGCTACGTGCCCCTGGCCAACTTTGCCGTGCGCGCCCCCCAGGGCTGGGATGGCGTGCTGGCGCGGGCACTGGCCCCGCAGCCGCAGGCGCGCTTCGAGGCGCTGTCGGAGTTTCAACTGGCCTTGCAACAGCCGTTGCAGCAGCGCCGCAGCCGGGCCTTGCAGCGGCCCACGCTGCAGCCAGCGCGGCTGCTGACCCTGGCTGCGCTCGTGCTGCCGCTGTTGCTGGGCCTGCTGCTGAGCCTGGGCGGGTGAGGCTCAGTCGCTGTTGATCGGCAGCACGTAGTTCTTGAACTGCTCGTCTTCGACGAAGCCGATGGACTCGTAGACCTTCTGCGCGACTTCATTGTCACGGCTGGTGGCCACGCGCATGCGCACCGCGTGGGTGTCCTTGGCCATCTGCTTGGCGGTATGCAGCAGGCGGTCGGCTACCAGCTGGCGGCGAGCGTCTTCGGCGACATAGATGTCGTTGAGGATCCACACGCGTTTGAGCGACAGCGAGGAGTAGCTGGGGTACAGCTGGCAGAAGCCGAGCAGCTTGTCTTCTTCGTCGGCCAGGGCGAGGTAGATCACCGACTCCTTGCGGCGCAGGCGTTTTTCGAGAAACTTGCGCGAGGACTCCGGGTACGGCAGTTCGTTATAGAACTCGCGGTATTTGACGAACAGCGGGTTCAACAGGTCCAGGTGCTCCAGGGTGGCTTGGACGATGCGCATGGTGGGCCTCGGCTTCTGTCTGTGATGGGGCAGGCGTGACGATGCAGCTGTTGTGCCAGTCGCCCGAACGATGCTGCCTCAAAGCCAGTTGAAAGCGCAATCCAAGCAAGCGTTTGATTCTGTTCGGCTGCGCACCTAGCGTCGGATTCGTGCCGTGGTCCTGCTTGCCAACCTGCCGGCGAAGGCGGCGTGCAGGTCGGTAGTGGGCGGCGGGATGAAGCGCAGGCGGGCGAACAGGTTGCGCAGGTGATGCTCCATCAGGGTTTCAGCACCGGCGTTGTCACCTTCGGCCAGCCGCTCGATCAGTCGCTGCTGCTCATCGCAGGCACTTGCATCGTAGGGCTGGGTGCGGCTGAGCGCGACATGCAGGGCGGTCTGGCGCAGGAGCCTGGCGAGAAAATCCCGGAGCCAGGGGTTGTCCGCCAGCGTTGCCAGCTGAAGGTGCACGCCGTTCACGGCTTCGATCAGGCCCGCGTGGTCGCGTCGTTGCAGGCAGTCACGCTGGCGTTGTACCTGCCCGCAGAGGCTTTCGAGTTCAGCCTGTTCCAGGCGGGCAGGGAGCAACCTGAGGATCTGCATCTCGAGTGACAGGCGGGCCTGCAGCAACTTGCCGGCGCGTTTTGCGCAGGGGCGCGTCACCCGTGCAGGTTGGTTGGCTGGCAGTTCCACGGCGCCATCCTGCGCCAGACGTTGCAGCGCTCGCTGCACGGCGTTGCTGCTCAGGCCGAACAATTGGCCGAGCGTCGCCTTGTCCAGCGCTGCCGCCGGTGCCAGGCGGCGTTGCAGTATGGCGCCCTGCAGTGCCTCGTAGAGCGTCTGTTCCGGCGGTCTGCTCATGCCTTGTGGAGGCTGCTGCTGCGCGGGCGTTGGGCCGGGGGTGATGACTCGCATCGCTGAGGATCTCCGAGGGCACGAGCCGCGTTCAGGTTTCTGGCAGTTGCAGCTGCAGGTCGAGACGGCTGCCTTCGTTGAGGATGTGCTGGCGCATGGCGCGGCTGGCCAGTTCGCTGTCACGGCGGCGAATGGCGCGCAGGATGGTTTCGTGCTCTTCGAGAACCTGCTCGGCGTGTTCAGGCTCGCGCAGGGTCGGGCCGTCGCTTTGCTCCAGTGCGCCAGCGGTCTGCTGGGACACGCTGAGGAAGATCGGATTGGAGGTGATTGCCACCAGCTTGCGATGGAAGGCCGAGTAGGCCGTGCCCAGCGCCTGCGGATTGCGTTCCTCCACCGCTTCGCGCATGTCCAGAACGAGCAGGCGCAGCTGGCTCAGCGCGCTGTCGTCGATCGACTGCGCCACCAGACCGGCGATGAATGGCTCCAGGGCATAGCGCAGCTGCAGCACGTTCTCCAGGGTGGCCGAGCGCGGAATCGCTTGCCGGGCCGCGCCGTCGCGTTGCTGCGGCGAGCTGTCCAGCACCTGCACGCCCTTGCCCGGCAGGGAACGCAGGACGCCCAGCGTTTCCAGCACGGTGATGGCTTCACGCAGGCTGGGGCGGCTGATCTGGAGTTGCTCGGCCAGCTCTCGTTGTCCTGGCAGCATCTGGCCCACGGCCCATTGTCCGCGCTCTATGGGCTCAAGGAGCTTCTGCACGATCGAATCGACTCGTTTGGATGAGGCGAACATTGAGCCTTCCCCTATGGTTGAAATCTTCTGTGGGCCGCCGTCATCTCTCAGGCGTCTGTCTTGCCGGGGCGAGCCAGTGGCGTGTGTGGGCTGCCGGAGGGCTCGGCGTTGCGCGCTTGTGCATGCTCGGCGATGCAGTGCTGGGCCCGAGTGAGGTCCATGTCGTTCTCCCAGCGGGCGATGGCGACGGTCGCGACGCAGTTGCCGGTGAGGTTGGTCAACGCCCGGCCGATGCCCATGAACCAGTCGACCGAGAGTACCAGCACCAGCCCGGCTGCGGGGATGGCGGGAACGGCCGTCAGGGTGGCTGCGAGGATCACCAGGGCCGAGCCGGGAATGCCATGGGCGCCCTTGGAGGTGACCAGCGACACCAGCAGAATGGTCAGCAGATCACCTGCCGAGAGCGCGGTACCCGTGGCATGGGCGATGAACACCACGGCCAGCGTGAGATAGATCGAGAAACCGTCCAGGTTGAAGGAGTAGCCCGTGGGGATCACCAGGCCGACGGTGGAGCTGCGAATGCCCATGCGTTCCAGCTTGCGCATCACCTGAGGCAGCACGGCATCGGAGGAGGCGGTGCCGAAGACGATCACCAGTTCTTCACGGAAGTAACGCAGAAACGGCAGCAGCGGCAGGCCGCAGACACGCAGGACGCTACCGAGCACCAGCACCACGAAGAGGATGCAGGTGAGGTAGAAGACGGCGACCAGGGCGCCCAGGTGGCTCAGGGACTCCAGGCCGTAGCGGCTGGTGGTGAAGGCCACCGCGCCGAACACCCCGATGGGGGCCAGGCGCACGATCATGCCCATGATGCGGAAGATCACGTGGCTGACCTCGCCGATCAGTTTCGACACCCCGGCCGCCTGCTCGCCCACCAGGTTCAGGGCGCTGCCGAACAGCACGGCGAACAGCAGCACCTGGAGGATGTTGTTTTCGGCGAAGGCACTGAATACCGAGGTGGGAATCAGGCCGAGGATGAACTCCACCGGGCCGTGCAGGTGGGTTCCCGAGCTGAGGGCCGCTGCCTCGTTGCCGGACAGGCTGGCCAGGTCGATGTTGGCGCCCGAGCCAAGACCCAGGCCGTAGGCGACGCTCAGGCCGATGACCAGGGCGACCGTGGTCAGTACCTCGAAGTAGATCACCGATTTCAGGCCGATACGGCCGACCTTCTTCAGGTCGCCCGCACCGGAAATGCCGTTGACCACGACGCAGAAGACGATCAGCGCGATGAGCATCTTGATCAGTTTGATGAAGCCATCGCCGAGCGGCTTGAGTTGCGCCGACAGCTCCGGCAGCGCAACGCCGGCGAGGATGCCGAGGATCAGGCCGATGATGACTTGCAGAAATATCGAGCGGGAGCAGAGCTTGAGTAGCATGGCGGGGGTCTCCGTTCGGCGCGCTCGCGGTGCCTCTGGCGGCATGGCTGGCGAGCGCTATTCATTATTGTGGTATTACCGGTCAGACCAGTTGAGCCTACTGCCAAGGCTTGCCGGTTGGCAAGCGCCGTTTGTCCTGCGTGCCGTGCGCAGAATTCTGCGAGGTGCCGTGATCTTTTCCGCGCGCGCGGGTCAAACGGCTGCTGCGCCGGGCATGGGGTTGGCCTGGGCGCTGTGCTAACCTGCGGCAAGCTTTCCGGGCTGAAGCGGCCCGTTCTTGAGGTCATCCATGCATATCCACGTTCTCGGCATCTGCGGCACCTTCATGGGGTCGCTGGCCGTCCTGGCCAAGGAGCTTGGCCACCGCGTCACCGGCTCCGACGCCAATGTCTATCCGCCCATGAGCACCCAGCTCGAAGCCCAGGGCATCGAGTTGCTGCAGGGCTACGATCCGGCGCACCTGCAGCCGGCACCCGATCTGGTGGTGGTGGGCAACGCCATGAGCCGGGGTAACCCCGCCGTCGAGTACGTGCTGAACCAGGGCCTGCCTTACGTCTCCGGCCCGCAGTGGCTGGCTGACCACGTGCTGCAGGGGCGCTGGGTGCTGGCGGTGGCGGGCACCCACGGCAAGACCAGCAGTTCGAGCATGCTGGCCTGGGTACTGGAGCATGCCGGCATGAGCCCAGGCTTCCTGATCGGTGGCGTGCCGCAGAACTTCGGCATCTCCGCGCGCCTGGGCGGGACGCCGTTCTTCGTGGTCGAGGCCGACGAGTACGACAGCGCCTTCTTCGACAAGCGCAGCAAGTTCGTCCACTACCGTCCGCGTACGGCGATCCTCAACAACCTGGAGTTCGACCACGCGGATATCTTCCCGGACCTGGCGGCCATCGAGCGGCAGTTCCATCATCTGGTGCGTACCGTGCCGGGTGAGGGGCTGGTGATCCATCCGGCCAGTGAAACGGCGCTGGCGCGGGTCATCGAGATGGGCTGCTGGACGCCCGTGCAGACCACCGGGGAGGGCGGCCAGTGGCAGGCGCGGCTGCTCGCTGCCGATGGTTCGCGCTTCGAGGTGAGTTTCGCGGGCAAGGTCGAAGGCACCGTGGAGTGGAACCTGACCGGCCAGCACAACGTCGCCAATGCCCTGGCCGTCCTGGCTGCGGCGCGCCATGTCGGCGTGGTGCCGGCCCTCGGCATCGAGGCGCTGGGCCGTTTCGTCAATGCCAAGCGGCGCATGGAAAAGGTCGCCGAGGTGAACGGCATCACCGTCTTCGACGATTTCGCCCATCACCCGACGGCCATCGCCACCACCCTGGATGGTCTGCGCAAGCGCGTGGGTAACGACACGCAGGTGATCGCGGTGATCGAGCCTCGTTCCAATTCCATGAAGCTCGGCGCGCACCGTGATGGCCTGGCCGAATCGGCCGTGCAGGCGGACGCGGTGTTCTGGTATGCGCCGGCGAACCTCGGCTGGGACCTGGCCGCCACCGTTGCCGGGGCGAGCAACCCGACCCGCGTGTGCGATTCGCTGGAGGCGATCATCGATGGGGTGAAGGCGCTGGCGCGACCGGGCACCCAGGTGGTGATCATGAGCAATGGCGGTTTTGGCGGCCTGCACGGCAAGCTGGCGCAGGCCCTGGCCTGAGACGCATAACCCGGTGACAGGGCGGGGCAGCCCGCCACCCAGATGAACCGGCGGGGCACACCCGCCCAGTGGAGCATCCATGAGCGGTCCTGAACGCATTACTCTGGCCATGACCGGCGCTTCGGGCGCGCAGTACGGCCTGCGCCTGCTCGACTGCCTGGTGCAGGAAGATCGTGAAGTGCACTTCCTGATCTCCAAGGCGGCGCAGCTGGTGATGGCGACCGAAACCGACGTCGCGCTGCCGAGCAAGCCGCAGGCCATGGCGCAGTTTCTCACCGAGTACACCGGTGCTGCGCCGGGGCAGGTGCGGGTCTACGGCAAGGAGGACTGGATGGCGCCGGCAGCATCCGGTTCGGGGGCGCCGACTGCCATGGTGGTGGTGCCGTGCAGCACCGGGACCCTGTCGGCGATTGCCAGCGGTGCCTGCAACAACCTGATCGAACGCGCCGCCGACGTGGCGCTGAAGGAGCGCCGCCAGTTGATCCTGGTGCCGCGCGAGGCGCCCTATTCGAGCATCCACCTGGAGAACATGCTCAAGCTGTCGAACCTGGGGGTGACCATCCTGCCGGCCTCGCCGGGCTTCTATCACCAGCCGCAGACGCTGGATGATCTGGTGGACTTCGTCGTCGCGCGCATCCTCAACTGCCTGGGCATTCCCCAGGACATGCTGCCGCGCTGGGGCGAACATCACATGGTCTCGGACGACTGACGTGCGCCTCGCCGCCCTGGCGCTGCTGATCCTCGCCATGCAAGGCTGCGCCACGCTGCGTACGCTGGATGCGGCCAAGGCCGACGCGCCGGTGGTGTACGCGGGGACGCGGCTGGACTGGTACGCGCTGAACGGAGGCTGTTGCCCGCTGGAACGCTTCGGAACCGAGGCGCCACGTTATCCGGGGCTGGATCTGCCGGGCAGTGCGCTGCTCGACACCCTGCTGCTGCCGTTCTCCCTGGCCGCTGCGCTGGGCGTGAGCCTGGGTGTCAGCGGCGGCCTCTAGCTTCGTTCAGCAGGCTTCGGTTTCCACCGCCTGGCAGACATCGACCCATTCGGCATCGACCAGCTCGGCCATGCGCCGCGGCGCGATGCGCACCGCGCTGTGGGTAGCGCCGGCCGCCGGCAGCACTTCATCGAAGGCCAGCAGCGAGCGGTCGCAATAGACGCTCAGTGGCGTGGCCAGGCCGAACGGGCAGACGCCGCCGACCGGATGGCTGGTCAGCTCGATCACGGTCTGTGCATCGAGCATCTTGGCCTTGGCGCCGAAGCACTCCTTCATCTTGCGGTTGTCGATACGCGCATCGCCACGGGCGACGATCAGCAGGTCGCGTTCGGCGATGCGGAAGGCCAGGGTCTTGGCGATCTGTCCCGGCGAAACACCATGGGCTTCGGCGGCCAGCGCCACGGTGGCGGTACTGGACTGCAGCTCGATGATCGAAATGTCGGGCGCCTTGGCGGCGAAGAAGGCGCGTACAGAGGCCAGGCTCATGAAGCGGTTCCCCAGGGCTGTCGAGGTGGACACGGCACCACGGCCAGTCTTCCGCTGACCAGGCGCGAACCCCTCCCTGGGGCGCCGGTGTGGTTGCGACCACGGCTGAAAAACAAGCGGCCATGCTCGCGCTGCATGACCGCTACGTCAAGGCCCGGTGGCGTCAGTTTGCCAGCAGATGCGCCGTTTTTATCGCCTCATCGAGACCATAACGGCCTTTTTCATCGCGGCTTACCCGGCCCATGGCGGTGTCCGGGTCATGGGTGAACACCAGCCGGCCGCCACGGCCGAACAGGTCGGCGAGCAGGGCTTCCTTCTCTTCGATCAGGCCTTCGGGAAAGCGGTCGTAGCCCATGGTGATCGGCAGGTGAACCCAGGGCGCGCCGGGAATCAGGTCGCCGGGGAACACCACCGGCCCACCCGGCATGGCGACCTCCGGCAGCAGCTGGCCCGGGGTGTGGCCATCGCTCCAGTGCAGGCGCCAGTCGGCGCCGAGCAGGTCGCAGTGGGTCGCGCCTGCGTCGATCAGTTGCAGGCGGCCACTGGCTTCGAGCAGGTCCAGCAGCTCCGGGATGTACGACGCACGATCACGCGCATGGGGCTGGCGCGCACGCTGCCATTGCTGGCGGCCGGTGACGAACTGTGCATGAGGGAACAGCAGGCGCGGCGGCTGGTCGTCCTGCCAGGCGGCGAGCAGGCCGCCGGCGTGATCGAAGTGCAGGTGGGTGAGCACCACGATATCGATGTCGGCGTCGCTCAGGCCCAGCGCGGCCAGGCTGTCGAGCAGCACGTGGCGATCTTCCTGCACGCCGAAGCGCTGTTTCAGCTCCGGGCTGAAGAAGGCGCCGATACCGGTTTCCACCAGGATGTTGCGCTCCTCTTCCTGCACCAGCAGGGCGCGGCAGCCGAGGTCGATGCGATTCAGTTCGTCGGCGGGCATCCAGCGTTGCCAGAGGGCCTTGGGGGCGTTGCCGAACATGGCTCCACCGTCGAGTTTCTGGCTGTTGCCGGTCAGGGTCGTCAGGGTTCGCATGGGATTCTCTTGTTCTTGTCCGGGATTGCAGGGTGGGGCGGTGCAGCCTGAGCCACCCTGCGAGCGATGCAGGCGCAGGGTGGATGGCGCTTTTTACCGCCACCGGCTCCTTTGTTCTAGCGTTCGAGAGCCAGGGCCACGCCCTGGCCGCCGCCGATGCACAGGGTGGCCAGGCCACGGCGTGCCTCGCGGCGCTGCATCTCGTGGACCAGGCTGACCAGGATACGGCAACCCGAGGCGCCGATGGGGTGGCCGAGGGCGATGGCGCCGCCGTTGACGTTGACCTTGGCGCTGTCCCAGTGCAGCTCGCGGCCCACGGCGATGGCCTGGGCGGCGAAGGCTTCGTTGGCCTCGATCAGGTCGAGCTGCTCCAGGCTCCAGCCGGCGCGCTCCAGCGCCTTGCAGCTGGCGAACACCGGGCCGATGCCCATCACGGCCGGGTCGACCCCGGCGCTGGCGTGGGCGGCGATGCGCGCCAGCACCGGCAGGCGCAGTTCGGCGGCCTTCTCGGCACTCATCAGCAGTACCGCGGCGGCGCCGTCGTTGAGGGTCGAGGCATTGCCGGCGGTCACCGTGCCGTCGCTCTTGAAGGCCGCCCGCAATTTGCCCAGGCCCTCCAGGCTGGCGTCGGAGCGTGGCTGCTCGTCACGCTCGACGATCAGCGCTTCGGCACCACGGCGGGGTACGGCGACCGGGACGATCTCGGCGCTGAAGCGCCCGGCCTGGATGGCCGCCTGCGCGCGTTGCTGCGAGCGCAGGGCGAAGGCGTCCTGTTCGGCGCGGCTGATGCCGTACTGCTCGGCCAGGTTCTCGGCGGTGATGCCCATGTGATAGTCGTTGAACGCGTCCCACAGGCCATCCTGGATCATGGTGTCGAGCAGTTGCGCATGCCCCATGCGCAGGCCCGTGCGGGCGCCGGGCATGACGTAGGGGGCCAGGCTCATGTTCTCCTGGCCGCCAGCGACGATGATCTCGGCGTCGCCACCGCGAATGGCCTGGGCACCGAGGATCACCGCCTTGAGGCCGGAGCCGCAGACCTTGTTCAGGGTCATGGCCGGCACCGTGTGTGGCAGACCGGCGAGCAGGGCGCTCTGCCGCGCGGGGTTCTGCCCGCTGCCGGCAGTGAGCACCTGGCCCAGGATGACCTCGTCCACCTGGGCCTCGTCCACGCCGCTGCGGGCCAGCAGCTCGCGGATCACCATCGCGCCCAGCTCCGGGGCCGGGATGCGGCTCAGCGCCCCCTGGAAACTGCCGATGGCGGTACGGCAGGCGGCGACTATCACGACTTCACGCATAAGGGGTCCTCGGCGGAGGCCTGTGCTGCCTCCGCTGCTGAATAAAAAAGCGCGGCGCAAGGCCGCGCAACACGCTCAACCTTCAGAATTGCTCGGCGGCCAGGCCGTACAGCGGCTGGCTGCCGGCGCGAATGCTCGCTTCCAGACTCAGGGTGCGCGGCAGCAGGCGGCTGAAGAAGAATTCGGCAGTGGCCAGCTTGGCGCTGCAGAAGGCTTCGTCCTCGGCCTGCTTGCGCTGCGCCACGGCGGCCATGCGCGCCCACATGTAGGCGTAGGCGACGTAGCCGAACAGGTGCAGATACTCCACCGAGGCGGCGCCCACCGAGTTGGGGTCGGCCTTGGCCTGTTCCAGCACCCAGCCACTGACCGCCTCCAGGCGCTCCAGCGCTTCGACCAGGCGCTCGCCATGGGACGACGCGTTGGCGTGGGCGAAAGCACGCACTTCACTGGCGAACAGGCGCAGTGCGGCGCCGCCGTTGGCCACCACCTTGCGCCCGAGCAGGTCGAGGGCCTGGATGCCGTTGGTGCCTTCGTAGATCTGCGCGATGCGCACGTCGCGCACCAGCTGTTCCTGGCCCCACTCGCGGATATAACCGTGGCCGCCGAACACCTGCTGGCCATGCACGCAGCTTTCCAGGCCGGTGTCGGTGAAGAAGGCCTTGGCCACCGGTGTGAGCAGCGCGACCAGGGCTTCGGCGTTCTGCCGCTCGCCGGCATCCTCGGCGTACTTGGCCAGGTCCAGCTGCTGGCCGACGTAGCAGGCAAAGGCGCGGCCGCCTTCGTTGAGCGCCTTCATGGTCAGCAGCATGCGGCGCACGTCGGCATGCACGATGATCGGGTCGGCGACCTTGTCCTGATTGACCGGGCCGGTGGCGGCGCGGCTCTGGATGCGCTCGCGGGCATAGTCCACCGCCGACTGGTAGGAGGCCTCGGCGCAGCCGATGCCCTGGATACCGATGGACAGGCGTTCGTAGTTCATCATGGTGAACATCGCCGCCAGGCCCTTGTTGACCTCGCCGATCAGGTAGCCGGTGGCGCCGTCGAAGTTCATCACGCAGGTGGCCGAGGCCTTGATACCCATCTTGTGCTCGATGGAGCCGCAGCTCACCGCATTGCGCGCGCCCAGGCTGCCGTCGGCGTTGACCAGCACCTTGGGCACCAGCAGCAGCGAGATGCCTTTCGGGCCCGCGGGCGCGTCCGGCAGCTTGGCCAGCACCAGATGGATGATGTTCTCGGTCAGGTCCTGCTCGCCGCCGGTGATGAAGATCTTGCTGCCGGTGACCTTGTAGCTGCCATCGGCCTGGGGTTCGGCGCGGGTGCGGATGATGCCCAGGTCGGTACCGGCATGGGCCTCGGTCAGGCACATGGAGCCGGCCCAGCGGCCTTCGTACATCGGCGGCAGGTAGGTGCTCTTCAGTTCCTCGCTGGCGTGGGCGTCGATGGCCAGGCAGGCGCCGGAGCTCAGCGCCGAGTACAGGGCGAAGCTGGAGCCGGCGGCGTAGAGCATTTCCTCGAAGGCCACGGCGAGCATCTTGGGCATGCCCATGCCGCCGTACTCGGGGTTGCCGGAGAGGCCGACCCAGCCGCCCTCGGTGTAGGTGGCATAGGCTTCGCGAAAGCCTGCCGGGGTGCGTACCTCGCCCGCTTGCCACTGCGCGCCTTCCTCGTCGCCGCTGCGGTTGAGCGGGGCGATCAGGGTGCCGGTGACCTTGGCTGCCTCTTCGAGGATGGCGTCGGCGGTGTCGGCGTCGACGGTTTCCGCCAGGGCCGGCAGGCGCGCCCACAGGCTCGGCGCCTGGAACACGTCATGAAGGACGAAGCGCATGTCGCGCAGCGGGGCGTTGAATTCGGGCATGGTGCAACCTCGACAGCAGGGGCGCCGCGACGAGCGCGGCGCGTGTGGAACGAAAAAGCGTCAGTCGGCTTCAGCGGTCTCGCTCGGCTTATCCTTGACGCTGGTGAATTTAAGCAGATGGGTGCGCTCGACCAGAATGTACAGCGCAGCGCCTGCGGCCAGGCCCCAGCCCGCGCCGTAGACGGCGAGCACCACACCCATGGTGCCGGCGATACCGCGTTCGGTGTTGTTGTTCAGCTGCTCGAAACCGACCATCAGGCAGATGTAGCCGGTGAGGATCAGCGTCAGCGACAGGGCGATCGGCAGCACCGGCTGGAAGAAGCTGACCAGCGGCAGCATGAACAGCGCGGCGAAGCCGGTGATCCAGAAGGTGCCGGCTCCGCTGTAGATCGAGTCCATCGCCTTGCGTCCGTACTTGTAGCGCTCGGCCATGGTCGCCGCCACGGCCGTCCACAACGGCCCGGCGAGGCCAGGGTAGGGCGCGAAGAAGGCGTGCAGGGCGTTGCGGATGGCGGTCACCAGGTGCACGCGGTCGACGTTGTTTTCGATCACTTCATCGGTGCGCAGTTCATCGGCGCGCTGCATCAGCGACTGGCCGACGATGATGTCGCCGAAGGCGATCACGTAGGCGATCACTGCGGTGGGAACGGCCAGCATGAACACGTCCAGGCCGGGGAAGCCGACGCTGAAGGGCAGGTAGTTCCACATCTCGCCGAAGGCCGGCGCGGTGATGCCCCACCTGACGTCCGGCATCTTGTACTCGCCCACGGCGATGCCGATGAAGATGGCGATCAGCATCCCGGGCACCATGCCGTAGTTGACCACCTTGCGCGCCAGCGGCAGGCGCTCGGTCAGGCCCTTGAACGACACCGAGAACATCAGGTACAGGCAGATCAGGCTGCCGAGTACCAGGGATATCGGCGTATTGGCCAGGCGTCCGCCGGCACTGATCTCGCCCATCAGGGCGGCGATGCCGGCGCCGATGATGATGCCGCCCTTCATCGAGTTGGGGATCAGCCGCACCAGCGTGCTGCCCAGGCGCGTGACGCCGAGGAAGAGGAAGATCACGAACACCAGGAACTGCAGGGCGAACAGCGCCCGGATGGCCTCCGGGCCCGGTTCGTAGTTGCCGAGAAACAGCAGCACCACGGGGATGCCGGGGGTGATCCAGCCGGGCACGAAGGGCACGCCGAGCAGCGCCGGCAGCATGAAGCCGATGCCGCATACCACCACGTAGGCCAGCGCCACGTCGTAGGGCAGGCCGAGGTACTTTTCCAGCAGCGGGATCATCGCCAGGCTGACCACGAACATGATCAGCGCCTGCAGCATCTCGGCGGTTTCCCAGCGGTAGTGGACGAAAGGCAGGCGCACCTTGAACGGGCCGACAGGCCAGTGCGGTTGCTCGTCGCCGTCACGGCGCTTGAAGATTTGCATGAGGGTTCTCCGTCGGCCGCCAGGGCCGGTTCTTGTTGTTGTGAAAACGGTAGGCTGCGGTCTGTGGGAGGCGCTCGCGGCTGAAGCCCCTCCCACACAGGGTCAGAGCGCCTTGGCCATGTCGCGCAGGACGAACTTCTGGATCTTCCCGGTGCTGGTCTTCGGCAGTGCCGTGAAGACCACGGTCTTCGGCACCTTGAAGCCGGCCAGGTGCTCGCGGCAGAAGGCCATGATGTCGCTGTCACTGGCCTGCTGGCCGGTCTTGAGGGTGATGAAGGCACAGGGCGTCTCGCCCCATTTCTCGTCCGGGCGGGCGACCACGGCGGCCTCCAGCACGGCAGGGTGGCGATAGAGCACGCCCTCGACCTCGATGGTGGAGATGTTCTCGCCGCCGGAGATGATGATGTCCTTGAGGCGGTCGCGGATTTCCACGTAGCCATCGGCGTGGCACACGCCCAGGTCGCCGGTGTGGAACCAGCCGCCCTCGAAGGCTTCGGAGGTGGCGCTGGGGTTCTTCAGGTAGCCCTTCATCACGGTGTTGCCGCGCATGAAGATCTCGCCGATGGTCTGGCCGTCACGCGGGACCGGCTCGAGGGTTTTCGGGTCGGCGACCATGACGCCTTCCAGGGTCGGGTAGCGCACGCCCTGACGCGCCTTGATGGTGGCGCGCTCCTCCAGCGGCAGGTCGTCCCACTCGGCGTGCCAGGCGCACAGGGTCACCGGGCCGTAGACCTCGGTCAGGCCATAGACGTGGGTCACGGAGATGCCCATCTCTTCCACCGCGCCGATCACCTTGGCCGGTGGCGCGGCGCCGGCGACCATGGCCTTGACCGGATGATCGATGGCCGCCTTGGCCTCCGCGGGCATGTTCACCAGCGCGTTGAGCACGATGGGCGCGCCGCACAGGTGGCTGACCTGCTCGTCGCGGATCAGGGTGAGGATCTTCGCCGGGTCGACGCGGCGCAGGAACACATGCACGCCCGCCAGCGCGGTGATGGTCCAGGGGTAGCACCAGCCGTTGCAGTGGAACATCGGCAGGGTCCACAGGTAGACCGGGTGGTTGCCCATGTTCCAGGTCATCTGGTTGCCCATGGCGTTGAGGAACGCGCCGCGGTGGTGGTAGACCACGCCCTTGGGGTTTCCGGTGGTGCCGGAGGTGTAGTTGAGGCTGATGGCCTGCCACTCGTCCGTCGGCCATTGCCAGGCGAACTCCGGGTCGCCCTCGGCGAGGAAGGCTTCGTAGTCCAGGTCGCTGACCGCCTGGCCTTCGCCGTACTCGGGGTCGTCGACGTCGATCACCAGCGGCGGATGGTCGAGCATGCCGATGGCCGCGTGGATCACATCGAAGAACTCGCGGTCGGCGATCACCACCTTGGCTTCGCCATGCTGCAGCATGAAGGAGATGGCTTCGGCATCCAGGCGCACGTTGAGGGTGTTGAGCACCGCGCCGATCATCGGCACGCCGAAATGCGCCTCGAGCATCGCCGGGATGTTCGGCAGCATCACCGCCACCGTGTCGCCCTTGCCGATTCCGCGTCCGGCCAGTGCCGAGGCCAGGCGCCGGCAGCGCGCGTAGGTCTCGGCCCAGTCACGTCGAATCGAGCCATGCACCACGGCCGGGTAGTGCGGGTATACCGCCGCCGTACGTTCGATGAAGCTCAGGGGGCTGAGGGCGACATGGTTGACGGCGGCGCGGCCGAGGCCCTGCTCGTAGATCGACATGGCGGATACACCTTTGGCTGATTGTTAGCTCTGGTTATTCCGGTAATGATGCAGGCATTACCGAATCTTTCTGGCGGTAATTTATAGGGCATTTCTAATTTATATGGAAGTTGTACCAAGGTTTTATAGAATAACTACTATATGAGTCTTTCGAGCGATCAGGCGGCCGTGCCGCTGCAGGCCTGGCTACGCATTCAGCGCGAGGCGCCGTCCCTCAACGAACGGGCGGCGGCTCTGCGCCGCGCCGTGCTGGGTTGCCCGCAGGTGCGCCAGGCCTGGTACCTGGCCTGGCAGCCGGCCAGCGGGACCTATGCGCAGGAGGGCGGCGGCCCGCGCCTGCCGCCGGGGCAAGGCGACCCCCTGGCTGCTGGCGACCAGGTGCTGTTCGAGGCGCTGCTGGCGCAGCCGAGCATGAGCCTGGACGCATTGCGCCAGCTGCCGTGCTGGCTGGCCGGGCGCTTGCGCCGCGCCGCCATCCACCATGGCCAGGCGCTGGCGCTGAGCCTGGAGGACGGTAGTGCGGGGCTGTTGCTGCTGCAGGTGGAGGAAGGCGCCGGGCTGGAGTGGTTGCCCTGGCTGCGTCAGTTGCTGGTGCAGCTGGTTGGCCTGGCCGGCGGCATGAGTCGCAGTGCGCCGTTGCTCTCGGCCGATCCGCAGCCGGCGCTGCTGCTCGACGAACGAGCGCAGCCGCTGGAGTTCAACCAGGCCTTGCAGGCGCTGCTTGGCGAGCGCTCGCTGGCGCAGGTCGAGGCCTTGCTGCCGGTCAACCACCTGCCACTGGTGCGTGCCTGCCTGGAGCAGCGCAGGGCCATCGAGGCGGTCGAGGCGCAGGATGGCGAGCGCATCCTGATCTGGAGTTTCATCCCCGACCTGGCGGAGCGGCAGGTGCTGGCGCGCTGCCGCGAGGCGACCCAGGAGGTGCGTGATCAGCGGGAAGCCGCGCGTGCGCGTCGCCTGTACCGGCTGATCACCGAGAACACCACGGACCTGATTTCCCGTCACACGCCCGAAGGCGTGTTCCTCGATGCCTCGCCCGCCAGCTGGACCCTGCTCGGCTACTGGCCGGAGGAGCTGCGCGGGCGCAGCGTGGACAGCCTGCTGCATCCGCTGGACCAGACCCAGCAGGCGCGCCAGGCCTATGAGGCGCTGGAGCAGGATGGCTATCACACCATGACCTACCGGATTCGCCATCGGGACGGCCATTACCTGTGGTTCGAGACCGCCAGCCGCGCCATTCGCGAGACCTACACCGGCGCGGTGGTGGAGGTGGTCAGTGTCTCGCGCGACATCACCGCACGTATTCAGGCCGAAGAGAACAAGCGGCGTCTGGCCGAGGTCGTCGAGGCCAATACCGATCTGGTGCTGTTCATCGAACCGGGCGGACGCCTGACCCACCTCAACCCCTCGGCACGCCGGGCGCTGGGCATCGCCGCCGAACAGCCGCTGCCGACCTTGCCGCAACTGCTGGCCGAGGCCGATCTGGCGCTGCTCGAACGCGAGGGCTGGGCCCGCGCCGATGCCGGCGGTGTGTGGAGCTGCGAGGCGCGCCTGCTGCCGCTGGCGGGGGGCTCGCTGCCGGTGTCGCTGGTGTTGCTGGCGCATCGTGGCGCCGGTGATGAGCGCTACTACTCGCTGGTGGCGCGGGACATGACCGAGCGCGAACTGCGCGAGGCGCAGCAGCGTCGCCACCAGGACGAGCTGGCGCACACCGCGCGGCTGGTCACCCTGGGCGAGCTGGCCTCGGGCATCGCCCATGAGATCAACCAGCCGCTGGCGGCGGTGGTCAACTACGCCGGCGCCAGCCAGCGCTACCTGCAGGGCGTCGGCGGCGACCCGGCGGCGACGGACAAGGTGGCCCAGGGCCTGGCGCGCATCACCGAGCACGCCAACCACGCCTCGGAGGTGATCAAGCGCCTGCGCGCCTTCCTGCGCAAGGGCCAGCGGCGCATGCAGGCGCTCGATCTGGCCGAGGTGGCGCGCGAGGCGGTGCGCCTCTGTCACTGGGAAGCCGGTGCCGCGCAGGTGGCGGTGTGCGACGCCTTGCCGGACAATCTGCCGCCGGTGTTCGCCGACCGGGTGCTGCTCGAACAGGTGCTGCTCAACCTGCTGCGCAATGCCATCGAAGCCAATCGTGAAGTGCATGCCGGCGCGGCTTCGCAGATTCGTCTGGAGGCCTGCGAGCAGGACGGCAGCCTGGCGATCCGTGTGCTCGACCAGGGGCCGGGAGTCAGTGACGAGCAACTGGTCAAGCTGTTCACGCCGTTCTACACCAGCAAGGCGGAGGGCCTGGGTCTCGGCCTGTCCATGAGTCGCAGCATCGTCGAGGGCTTCGGCGGTGCGCTGGAGGCATTCCCGCTGGAGGGCGGCCTGTGCCTGGAGTGCCGCTTGCCGCTGGGCAGAGACGACGAGTCGTTGTCGAACAGTCGCGGCTAAGGCCCCTCCCACGAAGCCTGCACGCTGTGGGAGGGGCTTCTAGCCGCGAGCGATGAAATGCATAACAACAAGAGGAGCTGCACGCGGATGCAACAACTGGTTTATGTGGTCGATGACGACCAGGGCATGCTCGACTCGACGCTCTGGCTGCTGGAGTCGGTGGGCCTGAAAGGCGTGCCCTTCACCAGTGGCCGCGCCTTTCTCGAAGCCTGCGAGGCGAACGCCAATGCCTGCGTGCTGCTGGATGTGCGCATGCCGGGGATGGGCGGGCTGAACGTGCAGGACGAGATGCGTGCGCGCGGCATCGAGCTGCCGGTGATCTTCGTCAGCGGCCATGCCGATGTTCCCATCGTGGTGCGTGCGTTCAAGGCCGGCGCGGTGGATTTCATCGAGAAGCCCTACAACGAGCAGCTGCTGCTCGACAGTGTGCAGCAGGCGCTGGAGCGTCGTGCGCCGGTACCGCGCCGCGATTCACGTCTGGCCGAGGTGCAGGCGCGTCTGGAGCAGCTCACCCCGCGCGAGCGTGACGTGCTGCTGCCGCTGGTGCGCGGCTACACCAACCGTGAGGTGGCCGAGCAGCTGCATATCAGCGTGAAGACCGTCGACCTGTACCGCTCGCGGGTGATGAAGCGCATGCAGGCCGAGACCCTGCCGGAGCTGGTGGGCATGGCCATCGCTGCGGGGCTGCTGGATGCGCTGGCGCTGCGGGGCTAGTGGGCCTGCTCGTCGCCGACGCGCTCCAGCCGATAGCCATAGCCGTAGATGGTGAGCAACTGCCAGCCATGTTCGGGCGACAGGCCCAGCTTGTTGCGCAAACGGTAGATGTGGGTATCCAGCGGGCGCGAGGAATGCACTTCTTCATGGGGCCAGAAGCGCTCGTAGAAGTACTCGCGTGATAGCGGGCGGCCAAGGTTGTTGAACAGATAACGCGCAATGCGGTACTCGCGCTCGGTCAGCGTCACCGGCTGGCCGGCGCGGCTGACGCAGAGCTCGGCGTCGTCGAACAGCAGGTCGCCGAACTGACTGCGTTCGGCCTCTGCCGGGCGGACTCCGCCCCGACGGCGCATCACCGCGAGGATGCGCGCCCGCAGCTCGTGCGGGCGAAAGGGCTTGCAGATGTAGTCGTCGGCACCGGCGTTGAGGGCTCGCACCACGTCCTGCTCGCTGTCGCGGCTGGTGATCATGATCACCGGTGGCGAATCTTCCAGGTGCTCACGGCTCCACTTGAGAATCTGCAGGCCACTGATGTCCGGCACCTGCCAGTCGAGGATGAGCAGGTCGTAGCGCTCGCGCTTGAGCCGCCGGAGCATCTCTTCACCGCGACAGAAACAGTGCGTGAGCCAGGGCGCGCGCTGCGACTCGTCCATGCTCTGCAGGGTCTGCTCGAGGCGCTGCAGTTCAGCCGTCTCATCGTCCAGTATCGCCACGCGCATGGCCTGTCCTCCGTTACTTCGCTGCTCTGATCGCCTGGCTGGCGATGAATTCTCGCTGATTCTGAAGAAATGTGACGGATCCCTCAAATCCCGCGGGGTGCTTGCTAGAGTCCGCGTCAAAGGGAGGGGCCCCGGTGTTGTCTGCGGGGCCTGCATCAGGCCGCCAGGGAGAGGGCGGATGTCTGGAGGCAAAGGGGCGTTGATGCGTACAGGAGTCGTGTTGGCATTGGGGGGCTTGGCTCTGTTGTCGGTCACGCCCACGCGTACCCGGGTGTTCGTCGAGGCAGAAGCGGCGTTGCCACGCCAGCCGGTAGGCCATCTCGAGCAGAGGGTCTGGTCCCGTCCTGCGGTGCCGGAACATCTGCTGCTGATCGGCGACGACTACCCGCTGGAGGTGGTGAGGCCGCGCTGGGTCTTCTGAAGACCCTGTCCAGGGACGGTCTGGGCACCCGGATTGGGTGCCCGGGCAGGGAGCCCGCATCGAACCGGTCCGGGATGGACCTTGCCTCGTGGCTCAGGGACTGGCCGTCGGGGTTCCTGGCGGTGGACGGCGTGCCATGGAGGCTGCCGTCGGCTGGCCAGAGGGGCGCAGGGAGGCGCTGCCCCTCGTTCATGTCGTGTGTGCTGGAGTGATGATGATGAATAAATACGCTGCCGAACTGCTTGGTACGTTCTGGCTGGTGATAGGGGGCTGCGGTACGGCCATCCTGTCGGGGTTCGGTGTGGGCCTGCTGGGTATCTCCCTGGCGTTCGGCCTGAGCGTGCTGACCATGGCCTATGCGGTGGGGCATGTCTCCGGTGCGCACTTCAATCCGGCGGTGACGCTGGGTGTGTGGGCCGCCGGGCGTTTCCCGTCGAGGGACGTGCTGCCCTACATGCTGGCGCAGGTGGCTGGCGGCCTGTTGGCCGGGGGCGCGCTGTACCTGATCGCCGCCGCCAGCTCGGACTTCGACCTGGTCGGCTCCGGCTTCGCCGCCAATGGCTATGGCGAGCACTCTCCCGGCGACTACCCGCTGCTGGCGGCGCTGATCTGCGAAGTGCTGATGACCGCGATGTTCCTGCTGATCATCCTGGGCGTCACCTCCGGGCGAGCGCCCACCGGCTTTGCGCCGCTGGCCATCGGCCTCGCGCTGACGCTGATTCACCTGATCAGCATTCCGGTGACCAACACCTCGGTGAACCCGGCGCGCAGTACCGCCGTGGCCTTCTATGTCGGTGGCTGGGCCATCGAGCAACTCTGGCTGTTCTGGCTCGCGCCGTTGCTGGGCGCGGTCCTGGGTGCCGGATGTCACCGCCTGATCGGGCGTGAATGAATTCGCAACGGAGGTGGGCGATGGCAACTATCACATCGATCCATGGTGCGGACGTATCACCTCCGCATGGGCTGACGCATGCCCGGTTGCGCCAGTTGCTGGAGGCGCTGCATGCCCAGCAGCACACCGAGCAGATCATGCAGGCGCGCATCGTCAGCCTGCAGGTCGAACTCGATGGATACCGCAAGCGCCTGCAGCGCCTCAACGGGCTGGCTCACCAGCAACAGCGCCAGGCGCTGACCGATGTGCTGACGAAGCTGCCGAATCGCCGGGCCTGGGAACTGCGCCTGAGCGAAGCGCTGGCCTGTCACCGGCGCCACGGCGGCGACCTGCAACTGGCATTCCTGGATGTGGATCACTTCAAACGCATCAACGATGACTTCGGTCATCCGGCGGGCGACAAGGCCTTGCGCCTGATCGCCCGGTTGCTGGCGTCGCGTTTGCGCGACAGCGACTTTCTGGCGCGATATGGTGGCGAGGAGTTCGCTATCCTGTTGCCCAATACCGGCCGGGAAGCCGGCTACGCGGTGCTCTCGGAACTGTGCAAGAGCATCGAGTCGGCGCCCTTTCATGTGCGTGGCCGGCGCCTGCGTATCACCTGTTCGGCTGGTCTGGCGTCGTTCTCGGCTGGCGAGTCGGGCGTGGATACCCTGCGCCGGGCCGATCAGGCCCTGTACAGAGCCAAGAGAAATGGCCGCAATCGCCTGGAGTTGGACTGAGTGACAAGGGAAATGGGGATGCTGGGGTTGCGTGGTGCCTTGAGCGCCGGCGCGTGGTTCTGCAGGGCATTGCTGGTCGTGGGGGCGTGCGCCGGCGTGGACGCATTGGCCGAGCCTGTCGAGGACGGCGAGCTGGTCGGCCCGCTGGCTCCGCAGTTGCCTGTCTATGTCCAGTACCTGGAAGGGCGGGCGTGGATAGTCGACGCGCGCGGCGCGGAAACGGCATTGCGCGAAGGCATGCAGGTCGATGACAAGGAAGGTATTCGCACCGAGGACTCCACGTTCGTCAGCCTGGTCAGTGGCGACGGTTCGCGCATCGTCTTGCCGTCCAGCTCCCAGGTCGAACTGCACTGGGAAGAGGAGCACGAACGCCTGCAGATCATGCTGCGCCAGGGCCAGGTCGAATCCTACGTGCGCAAGCAGGCGGAGGACGACGAGCACTATCAGGTGCTGACCCCGGTCGGGGTGCTTGGCGTGCGTGGTACCCACTTCCGCGTGCGCATTGCGGAGGGGGAAACGCGCAGTCTGTCCGAGGTGCTCGAAGGGGGTGTCGCGGCGCGGCGCGTCGATGACGAGCAGTCTGCGGTGCTGGTCGGTGCCCGTCAGGGGCTGAACCTGCTGCCACAGGGCGAGCTGCGTCCGGTCGAGCTGCTACCGGCGCCGCGTCTGCTGGGGCAGGGCGGTCGCGACATGAGTTCGGGCAACTGGACACTGCTGCTGCAGCCGCTGCCCGGCGCCACCCGCTATCGCGTGCAGCTGGCCAGCGACGAACAGTTCCTGCGCATTCGCCAGGAGCGTTTTTCCGAGACGCCCAGCGTCAACTTCAGCGGGCTGCCGGTCGACACCTACCACGTGCGCCTGTCCGCCTTCGATGACAATGGCCTGGAAGGCATGACCTCGGTCTACCAGATCCTCTATCTGCCGGCCTGGCGTCGCAATGCCCCATGAGCCGGGGCGCTCGGGCGCCTTCTCGATGTCCGGGCGGCTGTTCCGGCGCATCGTCCGTGAATGGGCATTGCTGGCGCTGATCCTGCTGCCGCTGGTCGCCTTTCTCGCGCAGGGGCGACTGAGCACGCTCGACAACCTGATCTACGACCGCTTGCTCGGCTGGACCGCAGTGCCGCAGGACTCGCGCTTGCTGCTGGTGGAGATCGATGACCGCAGCCTGGCGGCCATCGGTCGCTGGCCCTGGCCCAGAGGCGTGCATGCCGACCTGATCGAGCGTCTGCAGCAGGCGGGGGCCGAACTGGTGTTGTTCGACGTGATCTTCACCGAATCGGCCCGTCCTGAAGAGGATGAGCCGCTGGCCAGGGCAGTCTGTCGCTCAGGCAATCTGCTCCTGCCGCTGCTGCGTGACGGCAGGACCCGGCAGGGCCAGGCCCCGGGTGAGATCCTGCCCTTTTCATCGCTGCGCGAGTGCGCGCTCGGCCTCGGTCACATCAATGTCGAGGCGGATGGCGACGGCGTGGTGCGCTCCGTCTACCTGCACGAGGGCCCGCCGGGGCGAACGCGCCCCCTGCTCGCGCTGCAGGCCTTCGCCCATCTGCAGCCGGATGCCGCCGCCGAGTTGCCGGGGCGCCCGGAAGGGGAACTGCTGGCCGGCTGGCAGCGGCAGAACAGGATCCGCATTCCATTCTCGCGGCAGTTCCCCGTCGTGCCCTATCTGAGCGTGCTGCGCGGGGAAGTGCCGGACAGCCTGTTGCGCGGTCGCGTGGTACTGGTCGGCGCCAGTGCGCCGGGTCTGGGCGACCGCTACGTCACTCCCGTGGCCGGTAGTGCGGGCGTGACGCCGGGGGTGGCGATCCAGGCCAGCATTCTCAACGGTTTGCTGCAACGGCGCAGCATCGTCGAGCCCGCCGCTTGGGTCACGGCGTTGATGGCCTGCCTGCCGGTGGCGTTGCTGCTGATCGCCTTCCTGCTGGCGCGCTTGCGTCATGCCCTGGCGCTGACACTGCTGATGGCCACCGCGAGCCTGGCGCTGTCCTGGGGGCTGCTGTCCAGCGGCTGGTGGTGGTCGCCCGCGGCGAGTCTGCTGGGGCTGCTGCTGACCTACCTGCTGTGGCACTGGCGGCGGCAGAGTGCGGTCCTGGCCTACTTCGGCTGGGAGCTGGCCCGCCTGGACGCCGAGCCTCGCGTGCTACCCGAGCAGGGCGTGGCGGCCGCCCTCGGAGGGGATGTGCTGCAGCAACGCATCATGGCGCTGGAGCGTGCGCTGGCGCGGGTTCGCGACACCCGCCGCTTCATGACCGAGGGGCTGGAGCAACTGCCCGTGGCGACACTGGTGTGCGATCCGCAGGGTCTGATCCTGCTGAGCAGCGCAAGGGCCCGGCACATCGTCGGCGATGCCCGTCTGGGCGGGCAGGTGAACGAGTTGCTGGTCGAGCTTGGCTATCCGCCAGGCCTCGCGGGTGACCTGCGTGACATGGGTGGCGTGGAATTCCGCAGCCCGTCCGGTCTGCACCTGCGCCTGGAGGTGGCAGCGATGCGCTCTGCCAGCGGAGCGCTGGCACTGGGCTGGCTGGTGGCCCTGCTCGACCTGAGCGCCGAGCGCGAGGCGCAGGCGCAGCGCAGCACCATGTTGCGCTTTCTGTCGCATGACCTGCGGGCGCCGCACTCGGCGATTCTCGCCCTGCTCGAGCTGCAGAAACGCGCGGCGCCGGGTGACGACAGCGTGCTGCAACAGATCGAGGGGCAGGTCCGGCGGGCGCTGGGCCTGACCGAGGATTTCGTTCAGCTGACGCGTGCCGAGTCCGAGGACTATCGCTTCGAACCGACCCTGATCGGGACGATCGCGCTGGACGCCTTCGAGCAGGCCTGGCCGCTAGGGCGCGCCAAAGGCATCGAGCTGGTGCACCGGCTGGACGACGACGAGACGCTGGTCAGCGCCGACCACGGGCTGTTGTGCCGCGCGCTGTTCAACCTGCTGGAAAATGCCATCAAGTACAGCCCGTCCGGAACGCGCGTCGAGCTGGCGCTGCGGCTCGAAGGCGACTGGATCTGCTGCAGCGTCATCGACCAGGGGCGTGGTATCGCGGCCGCGGACCTGTCCCAGCTGTCCCTGCCATACCGGCGGCTGGGCGATGTCGAGGCGAGCGAGGGGCTGGGCCTGGGGCTGACCATGGTGCGGGCCGTGGTCGAGCGGCATGCCGGGCATCTGGTCTGCGAGAGCGAGGTCGGTACGGGCAGCCGTTTCAGTATCGTCCTGCCGCGTCTGGAGAGCTGAGCGCTCAGTCTGCCCAGCCGCGATAGACGTGGGTCATGGGCCGGGGACCCTTGAGGTAGCCGCTGTCCAACTGGCGGATGTGAAAACCACCGGCCTGGATCAGCGCCGGTATGTCACGGTCCAGGTGGCAGCCGCCGGCCAGGGGTTTCCACACCGGCGTGAGGCGTCGCTGCCAGCGCACCACTGGCAGATCGGGTGCCAGGCCGTGTTCGCAGAACAGTAGGCGACCTTCCGGCTTGAGCACGCGGCGCATCTCCCTGAGCGCGGCGACGGCGTCGGGAATGGTGCAGAGGGTGAAGGTACAGACGATGTCGTCGAAGCTGGCATCCGCCGCCTGGATCTGCCCCAGTTCCAGGGCGATCATCTCCACCGCGACAGGGCAGCGCGCGGCCCGTTCGCGGGCCAGGCGCTGCATGTCGGCAGAGGGGTCGACCCCGACCACGACCTCGACCCGCTGCGGATCGTAGAACGCCAGGTTGAGGCCGCTGCCGATGCCGATCTCCAGCACCCGGCCCCGTGCCAGTGGCACGATCTGCGAGCGGGCTTTCATCACCGCCCCCATGCCGCAGGCGAAGTCGATCAGCTGCGGCAGCACATGACGGTCGTAGAAGCCCATGGCCTAGGCTTCGTCCTCATCGTCATCGTTGTCACCGCGAAAGGCGGCGAAGCACTTGAGGTCATGGCTGACGCCGTCACTCTCGAGGTGCCAACTGTCGTCCTCTTCGCTGTGGCGTGCGGCCTGGACCGAGGCCAGGGAAAACTTCCACAGGCGCCGTTCGCGGCCATCGATGCAGTGCACCTGCAGCAGGGGCTTGGCCGAACTGTCGCTGCCGGCCGTGCCCGCGCTGATCTGTGCCAGCAGTTCGGTGTCGAGGTCGAACTGCCAGGCATACAGGCCGTCGATCTCCAGCATGTCGGCGTCTTGCAGGGCTTCGATCAGGCTCGTCGGTTTCATCGTTTCATCCACGGCATCAGCGCCCCAGACGGCGCAGGTCGGCAGACTCTATCACGCGGGTGCCGTCCTCTTCCTCCAGCGCCAGGCGCCACAAGGCACGGGCCAGGGCGCAGGCGTCGATGCCGCGGTACTTGCCTGGCAGCCAGCGCAGCAGGGGGGCCGCGAGGCGCTCGCCAAGGCGGAATTCATGGCGCGCCCCGAGCAGCAGCGACGGGCGGGCGATGGTCAGTTGCGGCCAGCCCATGGCCTTCAGCGCCTCTTCGGTCTCGCCCTTGACGCGGTTGTAGAACACCGACGATTTCGGGTTGGCACCGAGTGCGCTGATCACCACCAGGTGCCGCGCACCCAGCTCGCGAGCCCGGCGGGCGAAGGCCAGGATCAGGTCATGGTCGATGGCGCGAAAGGCGTCCTGCGAGCCTGCCTGCTTGATGGTGCTGCCCAGGCAGCAGAACGCAGTGTCGACCTGGCCGGACAGTTGCGGCAGCAGGCCCTGCAGTTCGCCAACCGGGTTTTCCAGGTGTGGGTGGGCTGCCAGGGGGCGACGGGTTGGCGCCAGCACGCGGGCTACCGTCGGTTCGCTGAGCAGGCGATCGAGCAGGTGTTCGCCCGTGAGCCCGGTGGCTCCGGCGATGAGGATGTGCTGCGGAGTCAGATACATGCACTTGTCTCTTGTTCGTTACAACTGAGCTTAGTCGTTCGCTGCAGGGCTGGCCACGGCACTGAGTGCGCGTTCGGCCTGGCTCTGGCGCAGGTTGCGCCAGTGCTGGAGTACACCACGCGGCGCCCAGATCTGCGGTTCGGAGGGTTCGAAACCGTCGCTCTGCTCACGTTCGGCAACTCTTTCCTTGGCCAGTTCAAACGCTCGTTCGAGATTGTCGGTCTCGCCCAGGGCCTCGGCGAACAGGGCGCGGCCGAAATAGGTGAAGTCGTTCTCTTCGCTGCAGCCGAAGGACACCCGGTCGGCACGTGCCGCGGTCATCACCAGGGTCTTCTCGTCCTTCAGTGGCGGGATGAAGCCGCCGGAGTAGCAGGCGGAGATCACCACCACCTTGTTGCGCTGCTTGAGCGGCGCCAGCAGCGCGGCGAGCTCGCTGGCCGGCAGGTCGGCCAGTTGCAGGCGTGGCTGGTCGAGGCTGAGTTCGTGACGGCGCGAGCCGTGGCTGGTCAGGTAGATGAAGATCAGGTCTTCCTCGCCAGTGCGCTCGGCCAGCGTCCGCACCACCCGGGTCAGGTTCTCGCGGGTGGCCAGTGGGCGGTCGGCGAGGTGGTCGCGGTGGTTGACCAGGGTGGTGCTGGAGAAGGCGCCGAAGCGTTCGCGCATCAGGCTGCTGACGTAGTCGGCCTCGCGCATGAACACGCTCTGCTTGCCGTCACCGGCCAGGCTCAGGGCGTACAGCTCGCGCGCCGGCGTGGATGCCGGGATGGCGGCGATGGTCTCGTCGAGCAGACGTCCCTGCAGCAGCAGGCCCAGTTCGAGGCTGTCCGGCAGCGCCTTGCCCTGTTCGTCGCGGATCAGCCGGCCGCGCTGCCAGGTGCCGACCAGGCGGCTGCCATCGGCCTGGGTCAGGGTGCCCTTGCCATTGTATTCCCCGGCGGCGAAGCGCCCCTGGTAGACACTGCCGTCGGCCAGGGTGAGCAGGCCTTCACCGGCGTATTGCCAGTCCTCGAAGTCGCCGAGGTAGCGGGTGCCGTCGCCATCGTTGTATTCGCCGGGGCCCTGCATCACGCCGTCGATGAACTCGCCGGCCCAGACTGCGCCGCTGGCGCTCTGGTAGCGGCCCTTGCCGTTGAAGTCGCCGTTGTGGAAGCCACCGCTGTAGGTGTCGCCGTCGGCGCTGCGATAGCTGCCCTGGCCATTGAGCTGCCCCTGGCTGAACACGCCGCTGTACTGGTCGCCATAGGCATCGTCGCGCACGCCCTGACCCTCGGGCTGGCCGTCGACGAATTGCCCCTGGAAGCTGCTGCCGTCGGCCATCTCCAGTTTGCCCAGGCCATGGAACTGGTCGTTGCGGAACTCGCCCTGGTAGCGCTGCCCGTGCTGTTCGAACACGCCTTCGCCGCTGAAGCGGTTGCGCTCGAACTGGCCCTGATAGCGACTGCCGTCGCTGTAGGTGAGGGTGCCCTGGCCATGGAACATGCCCTGGTGGAACTCGCCCTGGTAGTGCTCGCCACCCGGTCCCTGCCATTCGCCGTCGCCTTCGAGCATGCCGTCCTGGAACTGGCCGACGAACCAGCTGCCGTTGCGGTAGTCCAGGCGCCCGGGGCCCTGCAGCAGGCCATCGACGATTTCACCACGGTACTGGCCGCCATCCGGCAGGGTGGCGTTGGCGGGCAGCAGCGGACGCGCTTCGTCGCAACCGGCGAGGAGCAGGGCCAGACAGAGAGGGAGCAGGCGCAGGGCAGGGGGATTCATCGCGGACATCCAAGTCGGTACGTTGCGAGCAGTATGCCGCAAGCCCGGATGCTTGCGCTGCTGCACTGCACGCTTTGCCGTCGCAAGGTTGCCGCTTCCGGCGGCGAACGCCGGAAGCGACAACGACTCGGTATGCCCGGGGGGCTCAGACGAAGCAGAGGGTCAGCGGTTCGGCGATGTAGGCAGGTTTCTCCTGGCCTTCGATCTCCAGTACGGCGCGTGCCTTGAGCAGCCACTGGCCGGGGTTCTTCTCGTTGGCGTCGGTCAGCGTCACCACCAGGCGCACCCTGGAGTCGACCTTGACCGGCTGGATGAAGCGTACGCTGTCGAGGCCGTAGTTCACCGCCATCTTCAGGCCTTGCGGCATGATCATGATCTTTTCCATCAGCATCGGTACCAGCGACAACGAGAGGAAGCCGTGGGCGATGGTGGTGCCGAAGGGCGTCAGCTTGGCCTTTTCCGGATCAACGTGGATGAACTGGTGATCGCCGGTGCACTCGGCGAACTGGTTGATGCGCTCTTGATCGATGGTCAGCCACTCGGATTTGCCGAGTTCCTTGCCAACCTGGTCCTTGAGCTCTGCTACGGGTACGAACGGCATAGTTCCTCCTTGAGGACGCGGGTGTTTTTCTTGTGTGCGTGAATCCGTTGCGGCCTAGATCATCATGAGGGCTGCAGTCGGTCAAGCCTGCCTTGGCGCACTGAATGACGCGGCATAGGCCTGCCTGACGAAGCAATACGGAGGCCAGTGACGGCGTATCACGCCTATAATGGCCGACATGCCTCAAAGGATGCCCGGAATCCCCTCGTTCAGTCGGGGGTGATGGTCATCGCTCGTCTTCTGGAGACCTCAACCATGCTGCTTCGCGGCCTCTCCTGGCTGGTGCTCTGTCAACTGCTCGGCACCGCCCTCAACGTTCTGCTGCTGCCGATGCTGCCCGGCCCGATCATCGGCATGCTGTTGCTGTTCGTCTTTCTCCTGCTGCGTGGCGAAGTGGGTGAGCCGCTCAGCGTCGCCTCCAGCAGCCTGCTGAAGTACCTGCCGCTGATCCTGGTGCCGCCGGCCGTTGGCGTGATGGCTTACGCCAGCGATATCGCTGCGGATTTCTGGGCGGTGGTCGGCGCGCTGCTGTTGTCGTTGCTGCTGTCGGTGGCGTTTGCCGGCTGGCTGATGCAGAAACTCATCGAGCGCCAGCAGCGCCGGGAGGACGCATGAGTCCGGACTGGCAGGGCGCCTGGCAGGCGCTGACGCATCACCCGCTGTTCGGCATCGGCATCACCCTGGGCGCCTACCAGCTGGCGATGGCGGCCTACGAACGTACCCGCTGGGTGTTCCTGCAGCCGGTGCTGGTGTCCATGCTCACGGTGATCGGCATTCTCCTGCTCTGCGGCCTGAGCTTCGCCGAGTACAGGAACAGCGTGGCCGCGCTGACCCTGCTGCTCGGCCCGGCCACCGTGGCTCTGGCGGTGCCGCTGTATCTCAACCTGCGGCGGATTCGCCAGCTGTTCTGGCCGATCGTCCTGACCCTGCTGCTCGCCGGAACCGTCGCCACCGTGCTCGGTGCGGGGCTGGCCTGGCTGTTCGGTGCCGAGCACCTGATGCTGATGAGCATGGCGCCGAAGTCGGTGACCTCGCCGATCGCCATGCTGGTGGCTGATCAGATCGGCGGTATCGCGGCGCTGGCAGCGGTGTTCGTGATGATCACCGGGGTCATCGGCGCCATCGTCGGGCCGTCGATCCTGCGCCTGTGCCGGGTCCACCATCCTGCGGCGCAGGGCATGGCGCTGGGCATCACCGCACATGCGGTGGGGACGGCGCGGGCGCTGCAGGACAGCGATGAGAGCGGTGCTTTCGCGGCCCTGGCCATGAGCCTGATGGGGGTGATCACGGCGGTGCTGTTACCGCTGGCGATTGCCCTGTTCCTGTGAGAGCCTGCCCCACGACCGACCACACGTCGCCTGCGCGGCGTCGAAAACAGGCTGTGAAACCATGAATCTCCCGCTGTTTCCGCTCAACACCGTGCTGTTTCCGGGCTGCGTACTCGACCTGCAGGTATTCGAGGCGCGCTACCTGGACATGATCAGCCGCTGCATGAAGCAGGGCAGCGGGTTTGGCGTGGTCTGCATCGTCGAGGGCGAGGAGGTGGGCGAGGCCGCCAGCCGTTTCGCCGCCATCGGCTGCGAGGCGCTGGTGCGCGACTTTCAGCAGCGCACCAACGGCCTGCTGGGGATTCGGGTCGAGGGCGGGCGGCGCTTTCGTGTCGAGCGGGCGCAGGTCCTGCCCGATCAGCTGACCGTCGCCGAGGTGCACTGGCTGGAGGAGCAGCCGGACAGTCCGCTGCACGGCGAGCATGCCGACCTCGCCGCCCTGCATGCGGCACTGGCCGAGCATCCGCTGGTCGCCGGGCTGGAGATGGCCGGCGTGGTCAGCGGCCAGCAGCAACTGGCCAACCAGCTGGCCTACCTGCTGCCGCTGGAGCCGGGGCAGAAGCTGCAGCTGCTGCAACTGGACGATCCCGGCCTGCGCCTGGAGCAGCTGCACGCCATGCTGGAGCTGCTTCAGGGCGATGCCTGAACCTCAGTAGGCGTAGCGCAGCAACGCCGTCGACAGTTGCCAGGTGGCCATGCCACCGAGTACCGCCAGGCAGGCTGGCAGCACGATCCACCACAGACGCGCCGGGAGTGCCGGCAGCGGCTGCTGGCGCTGGCACAGGGCCAGGCTGAGGCCGCAGACGGTCGAGGCCAGCAGGGCGCCGGCGATGATGTCGCTGGGCCAATGCACACCCAGGTAGACCCGTGACAAGGCGATCGCCACGGCCGGCAGACTGGCCACCACCAGCCAGGCGAGCCGCAGGCGCGCCGATTGGCTGCGCCCGGCCAGCACGCCGAGCACCAGGAAGAAGGCGAAGGCCGCCGAGCTGTGGCCGCTGGGGAAGCTGAAACTGGTCAGGGGTTCGCTCAGCACGTCGGGGCGGGCCCGGGCGAAACCATGCTTGAGCGCCGCGTTGCTCAGCGCCGTCAGCAGCAGGGTGGAGCCGGCGAACAGCAGGTGACGCCAGCGCCGCGCCAGCAACAGCAGGGCGCACAACACAATGGCGGCCGCCAGCTGGGTATGGAAGTCCCCCAGCCGTGTCAGGGTGCCGATCCACTTGTCCAGGTGCGCCTGGCGCTGGTCCTGGACCAGGCTCATCAGGCCCTGGTCCAGGGCATCCAGATGCGGCCAGCCGATGACCATGGCCAGCAGCAACAGCAGACTGAGGCCGCCGCCCAGCAGGCTGGCGCGTGGTTTCTCCGCCAGGCTGGCTTGAATCGTCGCCAGCAGGACCACGCCGATGCCGGCCAGCAGCAACGCGGCTTCGCTCCAGAAACCCTCGGCCATCGGCAGGCGCAGCGCGGCGCCGGTCGCCCAGCCCGGCAGCAGGTAGGCCACGGCCCAGCCAGCGGCGGCGACGAGGCTGACCAGCACGAAGCGCAGCAGCGGCATGTCGAGCATGCCGGCCACCATCGGCAACATCGGCCGCAGCGGGCCGATGAAGCGACCGACCAGCAGGCTGGCCACGCCATAGCGCTGGAAGTACAGCTCCGCGTGGAGGACCCATTGCGGGTGGCGGCGCAGGACCGGCAGGCGCCCGATGTTGTGCTTGAAGTGCCGGCCCAGCGTGTACGACAGCAGGTCGCCGCACACTGCGCCGGCATAGGCCAGCGCCAGCGTCTGCCACAGGCCGAGGACGCCGCTGCCCGCGAGCAGGGCGACGCTGAACAGCAGGACCACGCCGGGCAGGAGGATGCCGACCAGGGCCAGGCACTCGAGCAGGGCAATGAGGAAGATCGCCAGCCCCAGCCACTGCGGGTGGCCGCCCAGCCAGGTGGTCAGGTTGTCCAGCCAGGCGCTCATCGCTGCCCTTCCTCGGCGTTCAGCAGTCGATAGTCGCGGCCTTCGACCTGGCCCCGGCGCAACGGGTTGCGTGTGCAGTGGCGGGCAAAGGCGGCATCGACGAAGCGGTAGGGCAGGTGCTCGTCACGCCCCAGGGGGATGCCCAGGCGTGCGCACTGGATGATCGCCTGCGGACGTTCGCCGACATCCTCGACGAACAGCCGCAGGGGATCGAAACGCTGCGCATCCCACTCCGGCACCTTGAGGCCGAGCGTCTTGCACAGCAGGGTCTGTCCGGCGCAGAGGCGTTCGGGCGGGCGTGGCTGGCCGAGGCGGTCGGGGTTGTTGCGCTGCATAGTGGCGAGCGTCTGTGCGTCGCTGATGGCGTCGAACCAGGGGTGTGCGGACTTGATCAGCACGGCATTGCCAGGGCCGCAGGCGCTGAAGTTCAGCGAGTCGCCGCCACGGGCGTAGTACATGTAGATGTGCCCGCCGCCTTCGAACAGCGCCTTGCGCTTCTCGGTGTAGCCGAGCGAGGCGTGGCTGCCCTTGTCGACCAGGTAGTAGGCCTCGGTCTCGATGATGCGCGCACTCAGCCACTGCTCGCCGACGCGGTGACGGATCACCTTGCCGAGCAGTTCGCGAGCCAGCAACTGGGCGTCGCGGTCGAAGAAGGCAGCGGGCAGTGGCCGGGCGCCAGGCCAGGGCAAACTTAGGGTGGGTTCGGCGGGCATGATCTGTCGCAGGGACTCGTGGCGTTCTACTCTGGGGCCGCGAGCATAACAACAAGAGCCTTAAAAATGCCTGAACGTGTCCGCGCCAGCAGCGCCCATATCAGTCCCTCGGCGCATTACACCGGATACGTCTGGTATCGCCATCGCCTGGCCGATCCGGCCTTCGTCACGCCATTCGGGCGTTTCGTGCACAAGCTGCTGTGGCCGGTGACCTGGGGCGCGCGAGCCGGCTTCGGGCTGGATATCGAGGCCTTTCTGTTGCAGCGCCATCTGCAGATCGATGCACAGCTGACCGAGGCGATAGAGCGGCGGGGCGTGCGTCAGGTGGTGGAGATCGCCTGCGGACTTTCACCGCGTGGCCGGCGCTTCTGCTCGCGTTACCCAGAGTTGCAGTACCTCGAGGCGGACCTGCCGGCGATGGCGGCGCGCAAGCGCCTGTTGCTGCACGGTGAGGGCTGGCTGGATGGCCGGCATCAGGTGCGTGCGGTGGACATCCTGGCCGAGCGCGGCAGTCAGTCCCTGGCGGCGCTGCTAGCCAGTCTCGATCGCAGTCAGCCGGTGGTGGTGATCACCGAGGGTCTGGTCAACTACTTCCCGCTGGAGCTGATCGAAGGCTTCTGGAGCCGCCTGGCGACAGGGCTGAGCGATTTCCCCGAGGCCACCTATCTCACCGAGCTCTACCCGGACCTGCGTGAGCATCCGCGCTATCGCCAGTTGCGCTGGGGCGTCGAGCTGATCGGCCGGCTCACCCGGGGCAGCTACCCGCTGCATTACCGCGATCACGCCGAGATCGTCACGGGCTTCCAGCGCTGCGGCTTCGCCCGGGTACAGGTGCTCGATCCCAGTGCCGATGCCGGCAGCCTCGGCCTGCCGGCGGCACGCTTGCCAGGGCTGGTGCGGGTGATTCAGGCACAGGTGTAGGGAGGGCGCCTGCGCGAGTCAGGCGCAGGCGGCAGCAGGCTGTGGTGCGGGGTGGAAGCGTTCGGCCAGCGCCTGGCTGGCCGCGGCATCGCTATGCGCGAACACGAAAGCCAGGCCCTGCTCGTCGTGGCGCAGCGGTATCAGGTGCTGTTCAGGCAGGTCGCCGTGGCTCAGTCGCCAGCCCCGCTGCGGCAGGTCGACGGGCAGGTCGCCCTGCAGGCGGCCGCCGAAGAAGCCCAGTTCGCTCAGCTCGATCGCCCAGCGCGGGCCATCGGCATGCTGCAGCTCCGCGTGCTGCTGGCGTGGCGTGCGGCGCGGCTCGCAGCGCTTCTCCAGGTTCAGCAGCTGGCCCGCGTGCAGGCGCGTGCTGCCGGGGCTGCGTGCCGGCAGCGGGCGTTCGCAGAGGAAGGGGCGATACAGGGCGGCGCAGGCTTCACGCCGTTCGAACTGGGCCAGGTGGTCGGCCTGGTGAATCACGGCGCACTCGGCCATGCCGCAGGCCGCAGCGAAGTGGGCGTGCTCCCAGGGCTGGGTGAAATGGTCATGCTCGCCGGCAAGCACCAGTGTCGGGCATTGCGGATGGCTGTCGAAGCCGCTGAAGGCCAGCAGGCGCAGGCTGTTCTGCCGATAACGCTCGACCTCCAGAGGCGAGAGGCGCTGGATCTGCCGCAGCAGCGCCTTGCGAAAGACCGGTGAAACACCGGTTTCCTGCAGGTGCAGAGGATTGAGCAGACCGGTCAGGGCGCCCTGGGCGAATTCGCCCAGGCGACCCTCTTCGAGCAGGGCCAGGCCTTCCTCCAGCATCCGCCGTGCACCCGGACGGCCGAAAGCGGTGATGCCGGCCAGCAACAGGCGGGCGCAACGCCGAGGGTGGCGGGCGGCGAACAGCGCGGCCAGCGCCGAGCCATAGGACAGGCCAACGGGCATCAAGGCCGGCAGTTGCAGCTGTTCGGCGAAAGCGGCGATCAGGTCGGCCAGCTGTTCCAGCTCCAGCTCGGGGGCCAGCTGCAGGTTGCCGCCCTGGCTGGGCAGGTCGAGCAGTATCACGGGATGTTCGCCGAGCAGCTCGTCCACCTCCGCGGCGAAGGAGCGAAAGCTCTGGAAGGCGCCACCCAGCAGGAGCACCGGCGCTCGCGTGTCGCGCTGGCGGGTCGAATAGGCCTGGTAGTGCAGGCGCCAGCCCGCGATCTCGATGACGTCGGGCGGGCTGGCCAGCAGGGTGGCGCTGTAGTCGGTGCGATAACGCAGCATGGGGGCACTCCAGTGGCTCTTGTTGTTCTTCTGGGGCGGCACTCGCGCCGCCTCGCCTGGGCTGGCAAACCTCGATTGCAAGGTAAACATCGGGGGGCGATTTGTTTACCCAACCTTCGGGCGGCGCCGTCTGCCGGGTGTCACCGTTGCACCGCCGGCACCCGTGCCCTGCGCTTGCGGGCGTTACCGCCGGGGCTGCGCGGACGAGCTGTCTACCGCTTGCCAGACGCCGCTGGGCGTGGCCTCGCGAGCCCGCTATAATCAGCCCCTTTTTCCAACTGCCAGACCTCCGCCGCCATGACCGAGTCCGTGCACGCTTACATGACCCGCCTGGGCCAGGCCGCCCGCCAGGCATCCAGGGTGCTTGCCCGTGCCAGCACCGCGCAGAAGAATCGCGCGCTGCAGGCTGCCGCCAATGCCCTCGACGCCGCTCGCGCCGAACTGACCGCCGCCAACGAACTGGACCTGGCCGCCGCCCGTGCCAGTGGCCTGGAGCCGGCGATGGTCGATCGCCTGGCGCTCACCCCGAAGGTGATCGACAGCATGATCGAGGGCCTGCGCCAGGTCGCCACGCTGCCGGACCCGATCGGCGAGATCCAGGGTATGCGCTACCTGCCGTCGGGCATCCAGGTGGGCAAGATGCGCGTGCCGCTGGGCGTGATCGGCATCATCTACGAATCGCGGCCGAACGTGACCATCGATGCCGCCAGCCTGTGCCTGAAGTCCGGCAACGCCACCATCCTGCGCGGCGGCTCCGAGGCGATTCACTCCAACCAGGCGATTGCCCGCTGCATCCAGCAGGGTCTGGCCGAGGCCGAGCTGCCGGCGGCAGCCGTGCAGGTGGTGGAGACCACTGACCGTGCGGCGGTGGGTGAGCTGATCACCATGCCGGCGTTCGTCGACGTGATCGTGCCGCGTGGTGGCAAGGGCCTGATCGAGCGCATCAGCCGCGACGCCAAGGTGCCGGTGATCAAGCACCTGGACGGTGTCTGCCACGTCTATGTCGACATCGCCGCCGATCTCGACAAGGCCATCCGCGTCTGCGACAACGCCAAGACCCAGCGCTACTCGCCGTGCAACGCCATGGAGACCCTGCTGGTGCACGAGGGCATTGCTGCCCGTGTGCTGCCGCCGCTGGCCGCCATCTACCGCGACAAGGGCGTGGAGCTGCGTGGCGATGCCGCGACGCGTGCGCTGCTTGGCAGCGACGTGCTGGAGGCCAGCGAGGACGACTGGTTCGCCGAGTACAACGCGCCGATCCTGGCGATTCGCATCGTCGACTCGCTGGGCGCCGCGATCGAGCACATCAATCACTATGGCTCGCAGCACACCGACTCGATCATCACCGAGAACTTCAGCGATGCGCGGCGCTTCCTCACCGAGGTGGACTCCGCCTCGGTGATGATCAACGCCTCCACGCGTTTCGCCGATGGCTTCGAGTACGGCCTCGGTGCGGAGATCGGCATCTCCACCGACAAGCTGCACGCCCGTGGCCCGGTCGGCCTGGAAGGCCTGACCAGCGAGAAGTACGTGGTCTTCGGCGACGGACACATTCGCACATAAATGAACGGACTCGGCGCCCGACGTATCGGCCTGCTCGGCGGTACCTTCAACCCGGTGCACATCGGGCATCTGCGTGCGGCGCTGGAAGTGGCCGAATTCATGGCGCTGGACGAGCTGCGCTTGATTCCCAGTGCCAGGCCGCCGCATCGTGATACGCCACAGGCGACGGCGGAGCAGCGCCTGGCCATGGTCGAGCTGGCGGTGGCCGGCGAGACGCGGCTCAAGGTCGATGACCGCGAGCTGAAGCGCGACAAGCCGTCGTACACGGTGGACACGCTGGAGTCGGTACGGGCCGAGCTGGCGCCGAGCGATCAGCTGTTTCTGCTGCTGGGCTGGGACGCCTTCTGCAGCCTGCCCAGCTGGCACCGCTGGGAGGAGTTGCTGCTGCACAGCCACCTGCTGGTGCTGCAGCGCCCCGATGCCGACAGCGAGGCGCCGGAGGCGCTGCGCGATCTGCTGGCGGCGCGCAGTGTCAGCGACCCGCTGAGCCTGGAGGGCGCAGGCGGGCAAATCAGTTTCATCTGGCAGACTCCGCTGGCGATTTCCGCCACGCAGATCCGCCACTTGTTGGCAACCGGCCGTTCCGCGCGTTTTCTCTTGCCGGATGCGGTACTGGCCTATATCCAGGCGCACGATCTGTACCGTGCGCCGCATGCTTGATACGCCGTGCACCTGCGCAGGCGTCCATTACACGAGGCAAACGAGTCATTTATGAGCAAGCAGAACATGCCCAGCGACGAGCTGGTCAAGATCGCCGTGGCGGCGCTGGAAGAGATCAAGGCGACCGACATCACCGTGATCGACGTCAAGGAAAAGACCAGCATCACCGATTTCATGGTGATCGCCAGCGGTAGCTCCAGCCGTCAGGTCAAGTCGCTGGTGGAGAACGTGCTGGAGAAGGTCAAGGAACAGGGCGTGCGCCCGATCGGCAGCGAGGGTCTGGACGGCGGCGAGTGGGCGCTGCTCGACCTGGGCGACATCGTCGTTCACGTCATGCTGCCGACCGCGCGTCAGTTCTACGATCTGGAGCGCCTGTGGCAGGGTGCCGAGCAGAGCCGCGCGCAGCATAGCGCCGAGTAATGCGGATCAAGCTGATCGCCGTCGGTTCGCGCATGCCGCGCTGGGTCGAGGAGGGCTGGCAGGAATACGTCAAGCGCCTGCCGGCCGAATTGCCGCTGGAGCTGGTGGAGATTCCGCTCAACACCCGTGGCAAGAACGCCGATGTCGCCCGCCTGATCCGTCAGGAGGGCGAGGCCATGCTGAGCAAGGTGCAGCCCGGCGAACGTATCGTCACGCTCGAGGTCCATGGCAAGCCGTGGAGCACCGAACAGCTGGCGGCGGAGCTGGATCGCTGGCGCCTCGATGCGCGCAACGTCAACCTCATGGTCGGTGGCCCCGAGGGCCTCGCCCCCGAGGTCTGCGCGCGCAGCGAGCAGCGCTGGTCGCTGTCGCCGTTGACCCTGCCGCATCCGCTGGTGCGTATCCTGCTCGGCGAGCAGATCTATCGGGCCTGGACCGTGCTGTCCGGCCACCCCTACCACAAATAGTCAGCCGTAACCGATGCCGCAGCCGATTCGCCTCAAGGATCACGAAAAGGACGCTCGCCTGGTCAAGCGCCGCGTGCTCGTCGGTGGTGCGGTCATCATCCTCCTGACCTGCGTGCTGGTCGTGCGCATGTACTACCTGCAGGTCGTGCAGTACGAGCATCACAGCACCCTGGCGGAAAACAACCGCATCCACGTTCAGCCCATTCCGCCGACCCGTGGCCTGATCTATGACCGCAACGGCGTGATCATCGCCGACAACCGGCCCAGCTTCAGCCTGACGGTGACCCGCGAGCGTGCTGGCGACTGGCTGCAGGTGCTGGATACGGTGGTCGAGGTGCTCGAACTGAGCGACGAGGACCGCGCGCTGTTCGAGCGTCGTGTGCGCCAGGGGCGGCGGCCGTTCGAGCCGGTGCCGATCCTGTTCGAGCTGAGCGAGGAGCAGATCGCGCGCGTGGCGGTCAACCAGTTCCGCCTGCCCGGGGTCGAGGTCGCCGCGCAGCTGGTGCGCCACTACCCCCTGCAGGAGCACTTCGCCCACTCGGTGGGGTACGTGGGGCGGATCAACGAGCAGGAACTCAAGCGCCTGGACCCGACCGAATATGCCGGTACCCACCATATCGGCAAGACCGGTATCGAGCGCTTCTACGAAGAGGAGCTGCACGGCGAGGTCGGCTACGAAGAGGTCGAGACCAATGCCCGTGGCCGCGTGCTGCGGGTGCTCAACCGTATCGACCCGAAGCCGGGCAAGGACATCGTCCTGAGCCTCGACTCGCGCCTGCAGGAAGCTGCCGAGAATGCCCTCGGCGGGCGTCGCGGGGCGGTGGTCGCGATCCAGCCGAAGACCGGCGAGGTCCTGGCGATGGTCAGCCAGCCGAGCTTCGACCCCAACCCCTTCGTCACCGGGATCAGCTTCAAGGCCTACGGCGAGTTGCGTGACTCCATCGACCAGCCGCTGTACAACCGGGTGTTGCGCGGCCTCTATCCGCCGGGCTCGACCATCAAGCCGATGGTCGCGGTGTCGGGGCTGGATGCCGGCGTGATCACGCCGACCACGCGGGTGTTCGACCCGGGCTTCTACCAGTTGCCCAACAACAGCCACAAGTACCGCAACTGGAACCGCAATGGCGACGGCTGGATCGATCTCAACCTGGCCATCGCCCGCTCCAACGACACCTACTTCTACGACCTGGCGCACAAGATGGGCATCGACCGTCTGCATGACTACATGAGCCGCTTCGGTATCGGTCAGCGTGTGGCGCTGGACATGTTCGAGGAAACCGCTGGCCTGATGCCGTCGCGCGACTGGAAGCGTGCGCGCTTCCGCCAGCCCTGGTATCCCGGCGAGACGCTGATCCTAGGCATCGGCCAGGGCTACATGCAGACCACGCCGCTGCAGCTGGCCCAGGCCACCACGCTGATGGCCACGCGTGGCAAGTGGATTCGCCCGCACCTGGCCAAGAGCATCGATGGACGGCAGCCGGTGGACCCCAATCCGATGCCGGATATCCAGCTGCGTGACCCCAAGTTCTGGGACTACAGCATTCATGGCATGGAAGAGGTGCTGCACGGCGCCCGGGGGACCGCGCGCAAGGTCGGCGACAGTGCCGTCTACCGCATCGCCGGCAAGAGCGGTACGGCGCAGGTGGTGGCGATCAAGCAGGGCGAGCGCTACGACCGCAACAAGATTCAGGAGCGCCATCGCGACCACGCCCTGTTCATCGGCTTCGCGCCGGTGGAGAACCCGCAGATCGCCGTCGCGGTGATGGTGGAGAACGGTGAGTCGGGTTCCGGTGTGGCCGCCCCCGTGCTCAAGCAGGTCATGGATGCCTGGTTGCTGGACCCGCAGACCGGCCAGCTCAAGGCCGAATTCGCATCGCCGCAGAGTGCTGAGGTCACAGTCAACGATGATCGGTAACTTCGACCGTACGCTTTCCGACGAGGACGTGCTGCGCCGCCGCGCCAGCTTGCTGCAGCGCCTGCATATCGATGGCTGGCTGTTGCTGTTGCTGCTGATCCTCGGTACCGGCAGCCTGTTCATCCTCTATTCGGCCAGCGGCAAGAACATCGACCTGCTGATCAAGCAGGCGTCCTCGTTCGGCATCGGCATGCTCGCCGTGGTGGTCATCGCCCAGTTCGACCCGCGCTTCATGGCGCGCTGGGTACCGCTGGCCTACGTGGTGGGCGTCGGCCTGCTGCTGGTGGTGGAACTGATGGGGCATACCGCGATGGGGGCCACGCGCTGGATCAACATCCCCGGGGTGATTCGCTTCCAGCCGTCGGAGCTGATGAAGATCATCATGCCGATGACCATCGCCTGGTACCTGGCGCGTCACAACCTGCCGCCGCGCTTCAAGCATCTGCTCGTCAGCCTGGCGATGATCGGCGTGCCGGTGGTTCTGATCGCCAAGCAGCCCGACCTCGGCACCTCGCTGCTGATCCTGGCCTCGGGTGCCTTCGTGGTGTTCATGGCCGGTCTGCAATGGCGCTGGATCATCGGCGCGGCAGCAGCGGTGGTGCCGATCGCGGTAGGCATGTGGTTCTTCGTCATGCACGACTACCAGAAGCGCCGCGTGCTGACCTTCCTCAATCCGGAGAGCGACCCGCTGGGCTCGGGCTGGAACATCATCCAGTCCAAGGCCGCCATCGGTTCCGGTGGCGTGCTGGGCAAGGGCTGGTTGCTGGGCACCCAGTCGCACCTGGATTTTTTGCCGGAAAGTCACACGGACTTTATCATTGCCGTGCTTGCCGAAGAGTTCGGTCTGGTGGGCGTCTGCATCCTGCTGCTGTTGTATCTGCTGCTGCTCGCGCGCGGCCTGGTGATCACCGCCCAGGCGCAGACGCTGTTCGGCAAGCTGCTGGCGGGGGCGCTGACCATGACCTTCTTCGTCTACGTATTCGTCAACATCGGCATGGTCAGTGGCTTGCTGCCGGTGGTTGGGGTGCCGCTGCCCTTCATTAGCTACGGCGGAACCCATCTGGTCACCTTGTTGTCAGGCTTCGGGATATTGATGGCGATTCACACGCATCGAAAGTGGATCGCTCAGGTTTGATTGGGAGTTTGGATTCAATGCATTCACTGCGCAGTTGGGCAGCTCGGACGTTCATCGGGGCCGGTATGGTAGGTCTGCTCGGCGCGACGTCTCAGGTGCTCGCGGCCGATTACGACGGCTCGCCCCAGGTGGCCGAGTTCATCGAGGAAATGACCCGCGATTATGGCTTCGCCGGGGAGCAACTGGTGAGCCTGTTCGCCGAGGTCGAGCGCAAGCAGGCGATCCTCGACGCGATCTCGCGGCCCGCCGAGAAGGTCAAGCCGTGGAAGGAATACCGGCCGATCTTCATCACCGACAAGCGCATCGCCCAGGGCGTGGCCTTCTGGAAGCAGAACCAGGCCGCGCTGGAGAAAGCCGAGGCCGAGTACGGGGTGCCGGCGCAGTTCATCGTCGCCATCATCGGCGTGGAAACCTTCTATGGCGGCAACACCGGCAACTGGCGGGTGATGGACGCGCTGTCGACCCTGGCCTTCGATTACCCGCCGCGTGCACCGTTCTTCCGCAAGGAGCTGCGCGAGTTCCTCATGCTGACCCGTGAGGAGCAGGTCGATCCGATCTCGCTGAAAGGTTCCTATGCCGGCGCGATGGGCCTGCCGCAGTTCATGCCGAGCAGCTTCCGCGCCTACGCGGTGGATTTCGATGGCGACGGCCATATCAACATCTGGAGCAATCCGACCGATGCCATCGGCAGCGTTGCCAGCTACTTCAAGCGCCATGGCTGGCAGGCCGGTGGCCAGGTGGCCAGCCGCGTCGAAGTCTCGGGTGAGCGCGTCGAGGAGGGCATGACCCAGGGGCTCGATCCGGTGAAGAACGTCGCCGAGCTGCGCGAGCTGGGCTGGACCAGCCAGGACGCGCTTGCCGAGGACGTACCGGTCACCGCATTTCGTCTGGAAGGCGCCGCAGGCGACGAATACTGGTTCGGTTTACCCAACTTCTACACCATCACCCGCTACAATCGCAGCGTGATGTACGCCATGGCGGTCAACCAACTGGCCGAGTTGCTGGTCGAAGCGCGGGGTAACTGATGAATCTGTCCAAACTGCTGCCACTGGCTGCGTGCATGAGCGCAGCCCTGTTGTTGGCCAGCTGTTCTTCCAATCGAGCGCCGCAGCCAGGCACCGCGCCGGGGCAATCGGCCGGCCTGTCCGGGCCGGACGACTTCAACCGTCCGCACAAGGACGGCGCGCCCTGGTGGGACGTCGACGTCTCGCGTATTCCCGATGCGATCCCCATGCCGCACTACGGCCCGGTCAAGGCGGCGCCCTATACGGTGTTCGGCAAGCAGTACTACCCGATCCAGGACGCGCGCCGCTACCAGGCCGTCGGTCCGGCATCCTGGTACGGCACCAAGTTCCATGGGCAGGCCACCGCCAACGGCGAGACCTACGACCTGTACGGCATGACCGCCGCGCACAAGACCCTGCCGCTGCCGAGCTACGTGCGCGTCACCAACCTGGAGAATGGCAAGAGCGTGATCCTGCGGGTCAACGACCGTGGACCGTTCTACTCCGACCGCATCATCGACCTGTCCTTTGCCGCGGCGAAGAAGCTCGGTTATGCCGAGAAAGGCACCGCGCGGGTCAAGGTCGAGGGGATCGACCCGCACGAGTGGTGGGCGCAGCAGGGCCGTCCGGTGCCGATGGTGCTGGCCAACAACCAGCCGGCCAAGGCCGCCGTCGCGCCAGCGCTGGCCAAGCCCGCTCCGGTCGTCGAACAGTACGCACCGCCTCCTGCGCAGCACGCAGCGGCCGTGGTGCCTGTGCAGATCGACGCAAAAAAAAACGATTCACTCGGAGCCTCTGGCCTGTATCTCCAGGTTGGAGCCTTCGCCAATCCGGACGCTGCGGAGCTGCTCAAGGACAAGCTGAGCCAGACCACCAGTGTGCCGGTGTTCATCAGCTCAGTGGTGCGCGACCAGCAGATTCTGCACCGGGTTCGCCTGGGGCCGATCAGCAACCAGGGCGAGGCTGAGCAGCTGCAGAGCAGCGTCCGGGTCGCCAACCTCGGCCAACCGACGCTGGTACGCGGCGACTGATTCGACCCCGCAGGGCCACGGCAGGCGCAAGCGCAATTCTTTCCGGGCCCAGGGGCACTAAACCGGCATTGGCCGGACTAACCCACGTGCTGTCATGATTGGCGGCCGGGGAAAGGCCCCTTCGGGGGCTGTTTCACAATCCACGCAACGATTTTCGAGAGACGGATGAACATCACCAGCTTCGCGCAACGTGCCTTTCTCCTCATGACCCTGTTGGTTTCGCCACTGGTCTGGGCCAGCCCGCAGGTCGTACCTGCACCGCCGCAACTGGCGGCCAGCGCCTATGTGCTGATGGATGCCGCCACCGGCCAGGTACTGGTGGGCGAGAACGGTGACCAGCGCCTGCCGCCCGCCAGCCTGACCAAACTGATGACCGCCTACATCGCCACCCTGGAAATTCGCAACGGCAAGATCGGCGAGAAGGACATGGTCACCATCAGCGAACACGCCTGGCGTACCGGTGGTGCCGGTTCGGGCGGTTCGACCATGTTCCTGCCGGTCAACAGCCAGGCCAGTGTCGACGACCTGCTGCACGGCATCATCATCCAGTCCGGCAACGACGCCAGCATCGCCCTGGCCGAGTACATCGCCGGCAGCGAAGATGCCTTCGCCGACATGATGAACGCCACCGCCGAGCGCCTCGGCATGAAGAACAGCCACTTCATGAACGCCACCGGCTTGCCGGACCCGCAGCACTACTCCAGTGCCCACGACATGGCGATCCTGGCCCGCGCGATCATCAACGAGGACGCTGACCATTATGCGATCTACTCGCAGAAGGAATTCCTCTGGAACAACATCAAGCAGCCCAACCGCAACCTGCTGCTGTGGCGCGACAAGACCGTCGACGGCCTGAAGACCGGCCACACCAACGAGGCCGGCTACTGCCTGGTGTCCTCCGCCGTGCGTGACGGTGCGCGCATGATCACCTCCGTGTTCGGCACCACCAGCGAGCAGGCGCGTGCCGCCGAAACCCAGAAGCTGCTGACCTATGGTTTCCGCTTCTTCGAGAGCCGCACCTTCTACCAGAAGGGCGCCGAGTTGGCCCAGGCCACCGTCTGGAAAGGCCAGGCCAGCCAGGTCAAGGCCGGTCTTGCCCAGGACCTGGCGCTGACCATGCCCAAGGGCCAGCTGGAGAAACTGCAAGCCAGCATGACCCTCAACCCGCAGCTGATCGCCCCGATCCAGCAGGGTGACGTGATCGGCAAGGTGGAGGTCAAGCTGGGTGACGAGGTCGTGCACAGCGCCGATCTGGTGGCTCTGCAATCGGTCGAGGAGGCTGGCCTGTTCGGTCGCCTGTGGGACAGCATCCGCCTGTTCTTCTTCGGCCTGTTCAACTGATAGCTCCGGCCGCCCCCATGGGCGGCCCTTTTCTGGACGGGCCGCGAGCCCGCTGATGCCATGACCGATACCGACGTTCAACCGCCAAAAATCGAATTCCCCTGCGAGCGCTACCCGATCAAGGTGATCGGCACCGCAGGCGATGGTTTCGCCGATCTGGTGATCGAGGTCATCCAGCGCCATGCCCCGGACCTGGATGCGTCCACCCTGGTGATGCGCGACAGCCGCAACGGCAATTTCCTCTCCGTGCAGGTGCTGATCACCGCGACCAGCGTCGAGCAGTTGCAGGCGATCCATGTCGACCTGCGTGCGACCGGCCGTGTGCACATGGTGCTCTGACCTCCATGCCTGAACTCGTTGTGCGTCACCTGGGGCTGGTCGAGTATCAGCCGACGCTGGAGGCCATGCGCCAGTTGACCCGTGAGCGCGATGAGCACACGGCGGATGAGATCTGGCTGCTGCAACATCCCCAGGTGTTCACCCAGGGCCAGGCCGGCAAGGCCGAGCATCTGCTGGCACCGGGGGATATCCCGGTGGTGCAGGTCGAGCGCGGCGGGCAGGTGACCTACCATGGTCCGGGGCAACTGGTCGCCTACCTGATGCTCGACCTGCGCCGCCTCGATCTGGGCGTGCGCGAGCTGGTCACGGCGATGGAGCAGAGCCTGGTCGAGCTGCTGGCCGGCTACGCCATCGAGGCCGCGCCCAAGGCCGATGCCCCGGGTGTCTACGTCGCCGGTGACAAGATCGCCTCACTGGGCCTGCGGGTCAGTCGTGGTTGTTCGTTCCACGGCCTGGCGCTGAACGTCGACATGGACATGGCGCCGTTCCTGCGCATCAACCCCTGTGGTTATGCCGGGTTGAAGATGGTGCAGATGCGCGATCTGCTGGCTACCCCGCCGGCGTTCGACGAGGTCGCGCAGCGACTGGAACAGGTGCTGCGCAAGCGCCTGGGCTACGCCGCGTAGCGCTCGGTCAGGCATGAAAAAGGGACGCCGCGGCGTCCCTTTTTCTTTCGTGTGGATCGCTCAGTTCAGATTGAGCGCCGGAATCAGGCTGCTGTCGACTTGCTGACCCGGTACCGGAACGGGAGCGGCCAGGCCCAGGTTGTTCTTCTCGAACACCCGGTCGGCGCGGTAGCTGGAGCGCACCAGCGGGCCGGCGGCGACTTCCATGAAGCCCTTCTCCAGGCCGATGTCGCGCAGGCGATTGAACTCCTCCGGGCTGACCCAGCGCTGCACCTTGAGGTGGTTGCGGGTCGGCTGCAGGTACTGGCCGAGGGTGAGGATGTCCACGCCGATGGCGCGCAGGTCGTCCATGGTTTCCAGCACTTCCTCGTCGGTCTCGCCCAGGCCGAGCATCAGGCTGGTCTTGGTCAGTACGTCCGGGCGGTGCTTCTTGGCGTGCTCGAGGACCTTGAGGGTCTTCTCGTAGCCGGCGCGCGGGTCACGCACCACGTGCGTCAGGCGTTTGACCGTCTCGACGTTCTGCGCGAACACTTCCAGGCCGGAATCCACGACGCGTTCGATCGCCTGGTGATCGCCATCGAAATCCGGCGTCAGGGCTTCGACCACCACCTGCGGGGTATTGGCCTTGATCGCCCGCACGCAGGCCGCGTAGTGACCGGCGCCGCCATCGTCGAGGTCGTCACGGTCCACCGACGTCAGGACGATGTAGCGCAGTGCCATGAGCTCGACCGACTTGGCCGTGTTCTGGGGTTCTTCCAGATCCAGCCAGCCGTTGGGGTTACCGGTATCCACCGCACAGAAGCGGCAGGCACGGGTGCACACCGAGCCCATCAGCATGATGGTGGCGGTGCCGTTGGACCAGCACTCGCCCATGTTCGGGCAGTGCGATTCCTGGCACACGGTGCTCAGGCGATGTTCGCCGACGTTGCGCTTGACCGCCTCGAAGCGGCTGCCGCCCGGCGCCTTGACCCGCAGCCACTTGGGCTTGGGCTCGAAGACCTGGGGTTCGGCCGAGGCACGGCGCTTCTGACCATCCTTGATCGCGGTGATGCCTTGGGCAGTGCGGAATTTTTCGCCACTGGCGACGGATTTGGGCGAGGAGGTATCGGACATCGGAAATCTGGGCTCCGGTAGAGGCTCCGTGGGGCGGGTGGCTTTTGGCCGCCCGCCAGTCTATCACAGAAGCTGTATGCAGACGCCGGGGCCGTCTGTCGACAAAGTGCCCTGTCGCGCCACGGCTGGCGCTGCGCTCAGCGTGCGCGCAGCTGTTGCAGCAGCTGGGTGTTGGGATAGCCGTCGGCCGGCCATTTCAGCTGCAGTTGCAGGGCACGAATCGCCTTGCGCGTGTTGGCGCCGATGATGCCGTCCGCCGGCCCCGGATCGAAACCGGCCTTGGCCAGCAGTTCCTGCAGCTCGATGCGTTCGCTGCGGCCGAGCTGGCGTTCGCCTCGGGGCCACTGTCCCTGGACGTCGCTGGGGCGCAGCAGGTTGTCCGCGAGCAGGCCGATGGCCAGGGCATAGGAGGTGGAGTTGTTGTACTTGAGAATGCTGCGGAAGTTGTCCAGCAGGAGGAACGCCGGGCCGCTGTGGCCGGCCGGCAGTTGCAGGCTGGCACGCGCGTTGGCGGCGGCACCGGTGGCCGACAGCGGGCGTACGCCCAGCTCGGCCCATTCGGCGAGGGTGCGGCGCTGCTCCGGATCGGCCAGGGCATAGTCGAAGCCGGCCGGCAGGTTGACCTCGAACCCCCAGGGCTGCCCGCGCTGCCAGCCGGAGGCCTGCAGGTAATGTGCGGCCGAGGCCAAGGCATCGGTCGAGGAGTTCCACAGGTCGCGCTTGCCGTCCTTGTCGAAGTCCACGGCGTGCTGGTTGTAGGTCGTCGGCATGAACTGGGTCTGGCCCATGGCGCCGGCCCAGGAGCCGATCATGCGCTCGCCGGAGATGTCGCCGTTCTGCAGGATCTGCAGGGCGGCCAGCAACTGGACGCGCCAGAAGCCCTGGCGTCGCCCGTCATAGGCCAGTGTCGCCAGGGAGCGGATCACGCTGTGGCTGCCGATATTGTTGCCGAAGTTGCTTTCCAGGCCCCAGATGGCCACCAGTATCCGCGCGTCGACACCGTACTGTTGCTCGATGCGCTGCAGGACCAGGTTGTGTTGCGCCAGCAGGACGCGGCCGCGACCGATGCGGCTCGAGGACACGGCGCCATCGAGATACTCCCACACCGGGCGGGTGAACTCCGGCTGGCTGCTGTCGGCCTTGAGTACCGCCGGGTCGGGGGTGATGTCCGCGAACACCCGGTCGAACAAGGCCGCATCGATGCCGGCGGCCAGTGCTTCGCTACGCAGTGCCTGGCGCCAGTCGGCGAAGCTCGGAACCAGGCTTTCGCTGCGGGTCTGAGCGGTGCTCGGGGTGAGGGCGGTCGGGAGATTTTCGGCTGGAGCCTGGGCGCAGGCGGCCAGTAGCAGGAGAGGAAGCAGGGCCAGGGCGCGACGTGGAAACTGGTGTGGCATGTCTATCTCAGGGCATATAGGCAGGCCGTTACCTTAGCATGCTCGGGCCGCAGGCTGGGCTATCCATGAGCTGAACAACCCCATAAAGCAAGAAGCCTCCCAATTCTGGGAGGCTTCGCGGCGGTAACTGCCTTTGCCCTTCAGCGGTCGCTCCTGACGGGAGCGGAACAGGGGCTGGGCGACGATGGATTTGGCCTTGTTCGGCCGTTTGCCGTTCTTCTTGCTCATGCTGTATTTCTCCTGACTCGTCTGCGCCGATGCAGACGGCGCGGACTATGCGCCGCTGTACAGAGAATGTCCAGATGAGGAGGGCGGTATCCCGGGTTACAGGCTCAGGCGCTGGCCAGCCAGTTGCAGGCTCAGCAGCGCCAGGTTGCTCCAGGGATCGCCGGGCGCCTGGCCCTTGATCTGCGCGTCGATCTGCTGGGCCTGTTGCAGCAGCAGGCCCCAGCGCTTGCTGCTGTGGCGCTGCAGGGCCTTGGAAACCAGTGGGCGGCGCTTGTCCCAGACCGGTGGGCGGGCGCTGGAGAAGGCCTTGTCCAGGGGAATGCCCTGGCTGTGCTGGTGGGCGATGCCGGCGAGCAGGCGTATCTCGCGAGCTAGCGCCCAGAGGATCACCGGGGGCTCGACGCCTTCGCCGCGCAGCCCTTCGAGCACGCGCAGGGCATGCGCGGCGTCACCGGCGAGTGCGCAGTCGATCAGGCCGAAGACGTCGAAGCGCGCGCTGTCGGCGACGGCGGCCTGGACGGTTTCGGCGTCCACCTGGTTGCCTTCGGCAAGCAGTTTGAGCTTCTCGACTTCCTGTGCAGCCGCCAGCAGGTTGCCTTCCACCCGCGCGGCGATCATTTCCACCGCGTCGGCACTGGCGCTCAGCCCGGCCTGAGCCAGACGCTGGCGCACCCACTGCGGTAGCTGGTTGGCATCCACCGGCCAGATCTGGATGAACTGGCAGGCCTGGCCGTCGATCAGCGCCTTGGCCCATTTGCTTTTCTGCGTGCTGCCATCGAGCTTGGGCAGGCTCAGCAGCAGCACGGTATCTTCCGGTGGGCGGGCGAGGTATTCGAGCAGGGCTGAGGCGCCCTTGTCGCCGGGCTTGCCCGAGGGCAGGCGCAGCTCCAGCAGGCGCTTCTCCGCGAACAGGGACAGGCTGGCGCCAGCCTGCAGCAGGTTGCCCCAGTCGAAGTTGGCTTCGGCGTTGAACACCTGGCGTTCGCCAAAACCCTGCTGACGGCAAGCCTGGCGGATGGCGTCAGCAGCCTCCTGGCAGAGCAGCGGCTCGTCGCCACTGATCACGTAGACAGGGGCGAGTGAACCCTGCAGGTGTTTGCCGAGTTGGGCGGGGGCAAGCTTCATTGCACTGAGGTCATCGAGGCAGGAGGGCAGGGGGCTGCAGGCGCAGCCCCGGGGCCGTTACTGGGCCGGCAGTTCGATGGGCGATTGCTGCGGCGCGACCTGGCTTTCGCGGGCATTGCGCGCGGCTTCCAGCGCCTCGGCTTCTGCCTGGGCGCGGGCTTCGGCGGCCTGCTGCAGCTGGTCCAGCTGAGCCGGAGTGATCTGTTGCAGGCGCAGGCTGAGCTGCTGGATCAGCTCGCGGCGCAGCTCGTTGCGCAGTTGCAGGGCTTCCTGGTCCGAGCCGGTCAGGTTGTTGTCATCCTGCATGTAGTAGTTCTGCACTTCGACCTGATCGTTGCTGAGCAGCAGGTTGCGTGCGCCACGGATCTCATAGTCCAGTTTCATGGTCAGCTCGTACTCGGCGCTGCGGGCGCCGCCACTGAAGCTGGCCGTGCGACGATTCTCGGACTCTCTGACGAGAATCAGCTTGTAGGGCGCACCTGGGTGGACGTTGACGTCATTGTTCTCCAGAAGCTCGCGCAGTTCCTGCACGGTCTCGCCGTAGGCGTTGCGTGCGCTGACGTCGAGTTCCTTGAGGGCGAACTGAACGTCGCCAGTGCCGCGCAGCTGGAAGCCACATGCGCTGAGCAGGCCGGCCAGGCCGATGATCAGCAGATTCCGTTTCATCATTCTCATATCCCCTTGGCGGATCAGGGCGCCAGCCGAAGTCTGGCGCCGAGCTTAATCAGTTGGCGACGATGTTGACCAGCTTGCCCGGTACCACGATGACCTTGCGGATGCTCAGGCCTTCGGTGAAGCGCAGCACGTTCTCGTTGGCGCGGGCGGCGGCCTCGACCTCCTCGCGGCTGGCGCTGGCCGGCACCTCGATCTGTCCGCGCAGCTTGCCGTTGACCTGCACCACCAGGGTCAGGCTGTCCTGCACCAGGGCAGCCTCGTCGACCTGCGGCCACTGGGCATCGATCACCGCATCGCCGTGACCGAGACGCTGCCACAGCTCGTGGCTGATATGCGGGGTGATCGGCGCCAGCAGCAGGGTGACGACCTGCAGGCCTTCCTGCACCAGGGCACGATCCTGCTCGGTCGCGGTGGCAGCCTTTTCCAGCACGTTCATCAGGGTCATCACCTGGGCGACGGCGGTGTTGAACTTGTGGTGCTGGCCGATATCGTTGCTGGCCTGCTTGACCGCCAGGTGAATGGCGCGGCGCACGGCCTTCTGCTCGTCGCTCAGGGCGCTGATATCCAGCTGGCCCGGCAAACCGGCACTGACGTGGGCCTGGGCCAGGCGCCAGACGCGGCGCAGGAAGCGGTTGGCACCCTCGACACCGGCGTCCGACCACTCGCAGCTCTGGTCGGGCGGCGAGGCGAACATCATGAACAGGCGGCAGGTGTCGGCGCCGTACTGGTCGATCATGTCCTGCGGGTCGACACCGTTGTTCTTCGACTTGGACATCTTCTCGGTGCCGCCGATTTCCACCGGCAGGCCGTCGCTCTTCAGCTTGGCGCCGATGACCTTGGCCTTGGCGTCACGCTCGACCTCGACATCGGCCGGGTTGAACCAGTCCTTGCCGCCGTTTTCCAGGGTGCGGTAGTAGGTCTCGGCGACCACCATGCCCTGGGTCAGCAGGTTCTTGAACGGCTCGTTGGAGCTGACCAGGCCTTCGTCGCGCATCAGCTTGTGGAAGAAGCGCGCGTACAGCAGGTGGAGGATGGCGTGTTCGATACCGCCGATGTACTGATCCACCGGCAGCCAGTGATTGGCCGCGGCCGGGTCGACCATGCCGCCCTCGTAGTTCGGGCTGGCGTAGCGGGCGAAGTACCAGGAGCTTTCCACGAAGGTGTCCATGGTGTCGGTTTCGCGCTTGGCCGGCGCACCGCATTTCGGGCAGGTGCAGCTGTAGAACTCGGGCATCTTCGCCAAAGGCGAGCCGGCGCCGTCCGGTACCACGTCTTCGGGCAGCACGACGGGCAGCTGGTCTTCCGGCACCGGTACGTCACCGCAGGTGTCGCAGTGGATGATCGGGATTGGGCAGCCCCAGTAGCGCTGGCGGCTGATGCCCCAGTCGCGCAGGCGGAACTGGGTCTTGCGTGCACCGTGCGCGCTGGCTTCCAGGTCGCCGACGATGGCGTCGAAGGCGGCGCTGAAGTCCTTGCCGTCGTACTTGCCGGAGTTGATGGTGGTCAGGCCGGCCTTGTCGCCGTACCAGTCCTGCCAGGTGCTGGCGTCGTAGTCCTTGCCTTCGCCGGCGTACACCTGACGGATCGGCAGGTCGTACTTGTTGGCGAATTCGAAGTCGCGCTCGTCATGGGCCGGCACGGCCATGACCGCGCCTTCGCCATAGCCCCACAGCACGTAGTTGGCGACGAACACCGGCAGCTTGTCGCCGGTCAGCGGGTGGATGACGAACTGGCCGGTGGCCAGGCCCTTCTTCTCCATGGTGGCCATGTCGGCCTCGGCCACGGAGCCGGCCTTGCACTCGGCGATGAAGGCCTGCAGCTCGGCACTGTTCTCGGCGGCGCGCTGCGCCAGCGGGTGCTCGGCGGCCACGGCCACGTAGGTGGCGCCCATCAGGGTGTCGGGGCGGGTCGAGTAGACTTTCAGCTGGCCAGCGCTGCCGATGCTGTCGACGTCGTAGTCGAAGGCGATGTCGGCACCGAAGCTCTTGCCGATCCAGTTGCGCTGCATGGTCTTGACCTGCTCGGGCCAGCCATCGAGCTCATCCAGGCTGCTCAGCAGCTCTTCGGCGTAAGCGGTGATCTTGAAGTAGTACATCGGGATTTCGCGCTTCTCGATCAGCGCGCCCGAACGCCAGCCGCGGCCGTCGATGACCTGCTCGTTGGCCAGCACGGTCTGGTCGACCGGGTCCCAGTTGACGGTGCCGTTCTTGCGGTAGATCACGCCCTTCTCGAACAGGCGGGTGAACAGCCACTGCTCCCAGCGGTAGTAGTCCGGCTTGCAGGTGGTGACTTCGCGCGTCCAGTCGATGGCCAGGCCCAGCGACTTGAGCTGGGACTTCATGTAGGCGATGTTCTCGTAGGTCCATTTGGCCGGCGCCACCTGGTTCTTCATCGCGGCGTTTTCCGCCGGCATGCCGAAGGCGTCCCAGCCCATCGGCTGCAGCACGTTCTTGCCCTGCATGCGCTGGTAGCGGGCGATCACGTCACCGATGGTGTAGTTGCGCACGTGACCCATGTGTAGCTTGCCGCTGGGGTAAGGGAACATCGACAGGCAGTAGAAGGTGTCCTTGCCGGGCTGTTCGCTGACGACGAAGGAATTCTGCGCGTCCCAGTGGGACTGCGCGGCGGCTTCTATTTCACGGGGCGAGTACTGTTCGTGCATGGCTCTGGCGCTGAAGGAAAGGGACTTTCGGAAAACGTCGTAGCATACATGAGCGCCGTCTATCGAGGGAAACCCAGATTGTCCCGTGCTCGCCGTTTGTCGCGGCACCGCGCCGCTTGCATGGCCTTCGCTAAGCTTTGTTAAAGGCCCGCAATCGGTGGGGCTCGCGAGGTGTTCGATGGCTGATGCACGGCAAACGGAGCGGGGCGCCGGTCTCTATGAACGGTTGCTGCAGCGTCTCGCCCTGGCGCTGGAGGAGGCCGACACGGCCAGTCGTCTGCATGCCGAGCCGATGCGCGAGCTGGAACTCGATGGCCTGAGTCCGGCCGAACTGGAATTGATCCGTGCCTACCTCAACCGCGACCTGCACTGGCTGCGTGGCTGGCATGCGGCGGCCGAGGAACTGGCTCTGATCCAGCGGCAACCCATGCGCAGCGCCAAGTCCGCAGGCGGCAGGCCGCTGGGCAGGCTCAAGCCCATGGCGAAACGCCGCCAGGCACTGTGCTGCGCGCTCTGCGGTGCGCCGGTGAGCTGGCATCGGGGGCAGGATGCGCAGGCGTGTCAGGCCTGTGGCTCGAAGCTGTTTCGTAGCGGCAACCCCCGCTAGCAGCTGCCTGGGCGCGACCGCGCAAGCGCTGTGCGTCTCACTTGGAATCTCAGTGACCTGCTAGGCTTGGGCGCCCCGGAGGTGCCTGATGCCGATTCGCTACATCCTCAAACAATTGCTGATGCCGCCAGGCGTGCTGCTGCTGGCGATCCTGCTCGCCTGGTGGCTGCGCCGCAGGTTCCCGCGCCTGGCGACGCTGTGCTTCCTGTTCGGCTTTGGCGGGCTCTGGCTGATGAGCCTGCCCGCCGTCATGCAGTGGGGCGCCAGCCTGCTCGAGCGTGAACCCGTGCTGGCCGAGGCGCAGTGGTCAGGCTTGGCGCAGCGCGCCGATGCCATCGTCATCCTGGGCGCCGGGCGCGAGCAGAACGATCCCGGCTGGGGCGGTACCGACCAGCCGGGATTGATGGCGCTGGAGCGTCTGCGTTATGCCGCGCGCCTTGCCCGGGCCTCCGGCTTGCCGCTGGCCGCGAGCGGTGGTCTGCACTATGGCCAGCCGCCCAGCGAGGCGGCGTTGATGGCCGATTCGATGGCGCGCGATTACGGCCTGACCATCCGCTGGCTGGAGGAGGAAAGCCGTACCACCTGGGAGAATGCGCTGTTCAGTGCGCAGCTGCTGCAGCCGCAGGGCGTCCGCCGGGTCGTGCTGGTGACCCAGGCCTGGCACATGCCACGGGCGCGCTGGTGTTTCGAGCAGGCCGGCTTCGAGGTGATCACTGCGCCCATGGGCTATCTCAGCGCGGGTTACGTCCGGCCAATGGGCGGCTGGTTGCCCGAGTCACGCGTGATCTCGCAGAGCAGTCAGCTGCTCAACGAGGCCATCGGCCTGTTCGCCTATCCGCTGGCTCATGGTCGTGACTGAGTGTGCCGGCGCCGGCTTGCCAGCGATCTTGCGAGCACCTCGACCGCACTGATCGCCCGCAAGCGAGCTCCTGCGAAGTGTCTCTACAGCGTTTTGGCCATGCGGCTGGCCAGCAGCGCCCAGCCGAGCAGCAGGGCGCAGAGAATGGCCAGCGGCCAGATGCGCCATTGCAGGTACGGGGTCAGCCCGCGCATCGGCAGGACCTCGCCGTACAGCACGCCGCGCTCGAACTGCGGCAGGCTGAACTGGATGCGGCCCTGCGGGTCGATCACCACGGTCATGCCGTTGTTGGTGGCGCGGATCATCCAGCGCCCGGCCTCCAGCGCCCGCATCTGCGCCATCTGCAGGTGCTGCAACGGGCCGATGGAGGTGCCGAACCAGGCATCGTTGCTCACCGTCAGCAGGATGTCGCTGTCCGCCGCCAGTGCCGCCGCGAATTCCGGATAGACCACCTCGTAGCAGATGAACGGCGCGATGCTGTACCCCTTGGCCAGCAGCGGTGGCTGCTCGGCCGGCCCGCGGGCGAAGTCGGACATGGGCAGGTCGAAGAATGCGATCAGCCCGCGCAGCAGATCCTGCAGTGGCACGTATTCGCCGAACGGCACCAGTTTCTGTTTCAGGTAGGTGCCCTGGGCGTCGCCCAGGCTGGTGATCGCGTTGTAGTAGCGCTGTTCGCCGCGTTCGTTGGACTGGCGCACCGGCACGCCGGTGATCAGCGCGCTCTGGCGATCACGGGCGAAGCGATCCATCACGCCGATGTAGCCCTGGGCCAGGTCCTTGAGGACCGGGATGGCGGTTTCCGGCCAGACCAGCAGGTCCACCTGCTCCGCGCTGAAGCTGAGGTCGCGATACAGCGCCAGCTGTGCATTGAGCTGGGCAGGGTCCCACTTCATGTTCTGCTCGACGTTGCCCTGCACGGCCGCCACGCTGAGGCTGTTGCCGGAGGGGTAGGTCCAGCTGTGCCCCTGCAGTGACAGACCGGCCACCCAGGGCGCGATGAGCAGCGCCAGGGCGGCGATGTAGCGTGGCTTGTGCGGGCGCAGTCGCTCGAGGTTGACGATCAGGGCGGCGGAGAGCGCGATCAGGAAGGACGCCAGCCACACGCCGCCGACCGGGACCAGGCCGTTCAGCGGGCCGTCGAGCTGGCTGTAGCCTGCGTAGAGCCAGGGGAAGCCGGTGAGGAACCAGCCGCGAAACACTTCCTGAAGGACCCACAGTGCCGCGAATGCCAGGGCATCGGCCAGTGGCGCCTCGCTGCGCCGTAGCCAGCGCGCCCAGAGTGCGGCGGTCAGGGCGAAGAACAGGCCCAGGCCGGCGACGAAGCCCAGGGTGAGGATGCCGGCCAGGGCAGGCGAGGCGGCGCCGTAGTCATGGATGCTGACGTACACCCAGCTGGTGCCGGAGGCGAACAGACCGAAGCCGTAGGCCCAGCCGCGCAGCGCCGCCTGCTTCGGGCTCAGCTGGCGCAGCCCCAGGTAGAACAGGGCGATGGACAGCACGGCCAGCGGCCAGAGATCGAAGGGCGCCAGAGCCAGGGTGGTCAGGGCGCCGGCGCCACAGGCGAGCAGGTGGCCGGGCCAGCCCGGACGGGTGATCCATTGCAACATGAGCAGATCCTTGGATGCGGGGTGGCGCAAGGGTAGGGGGAGGGCGATGCAAGCGGCAAGCCTCAAGCTGCAACTAAGCGCGGCTTGAGGTGGATTGTCGGAGTCTTGCGCGCCGCGACGCGCAGGACGACCGGCAGTCAGCCGCTTGCAGTCGTCAGCGACTGACCGGGGTCAGGCGCAGCAGGTGGATGCGCCGGCTGTCGGCGTTGAGCACGCGGAAGCGGAACTCGCCGATCTCGGTCACTTCGTTGCGCTTGGGCAGGTGGCCGAAGGCGTTCATCACCAGGCCGCCGACGGTGTCGTACTCGTCGTCGGAGAACTCGCTGTCGAAGGTTTCGTTGAAGCTGTCGATGGGCGTCAGGGCCTTGATCAGGTAGTCGCCGGACGGCAGTGGCTTGATGTAGCCGTCCTCTTCGACGTCATGCTCGTCCTCGATGTCGCCGACGATCTGTTCCAGTACGTCCTCGATGGTCACCAGGCCGGCGACGCCGCCGTATTCGTCGATCACCACGGCCATGTGGTTGTGGTTGGCGCGGAACTCGCGCAGCAGCACGTTGAGGCGCTTGGACTCGGGCACGAAGGTGGCCGGGCGCAGCAGGTCCTTGATGTTGAAGCTGGGCTGCTCGCCCTGCAGGATCAGCGGCAGCAGGTCCTTGGCCAGCAGGATGCCGATGACGTCGTCGAGGCTTTCGCCGATCACCGGGTAGCGCGAGTGCGCGGCGTCGATGATGGCGGGGAGGAATTCGCGGGGAGTCTGGCTGGCCTTGATGCTGATCATCTGCGAGCGCGGCACCATGATGTCGCGTACCTGCAGGTCGGCGACCTGAATGGCGCCTTCGACGATGGTCAGCGCCTCGCTGTCGAGCAATTTGTTCTGGTGGGCATCGCGCAGGACTTCCAGCAGTTCCTGGCGGTTTCTCGGCTCATGAGCAAAAGCCTGGGTCAGCTTGTTGAACCAGGACTTCTGCTCGTTGCTCGATCGGTCTTCGCTCATGGCGTTTTACTCGGGATCCTTATCAATAGGAGATTCGTCGTCCGCATACGGGTCGGCATGACCCAGTTCGGCGAGCAATTGTCGTTCCAGATCTTCCATCTCGAGGGCTTCATCTTCCTCGATGTGGTCATAGCCCAGCAGGTGCAGGCAGCCGTGGATCACCAGGTGGGCCCAGTGTGCCTCCGGCGTCTTGCCCTGTTCGGCCGCTTCGCGCTCGACCACCGGTACGCAGATCACCAGGTCGCCCAGCAGTGGGATGTCGAGAATGCCTTCCGGCACGTCGGCGGGGAAGGACAATACGTTGGTGGCGTAGTCCTTGTGTCGCCAGGTGTGGTTGAGTTCGCGGCCCTCGGCCTCGTCGACCAGGCGGATGGTCAGCTCGGAATCGGCCGTGCGCTGGCGCAGCGCCAGTTCGCACCAGCGTCGCAGCAGGGCCGCGTCAGGATGCTGGCCGTCTGTGGCCAGCTGCAGATCCAGCTCAAGCATCCTTGCCCTCGGTCTTGCTCTGCTGGCGGGCATCGTGGCGTTCGTAGGCCTCGACGATGCGCTGCACCAGCGGGTGGCGGACCACGTCCTTGGGCAGGAAGTGGGTGAAGCTGATGCCGGGGACGTCGCGCAGCACCTCGATCACGTGCGCCAGGCCACTCCTGGTGCCGCGCGGCAGGTCGACCTGGGTGATGTCGCCGGTGATCACGGCAGTGGAGCCGAAACCGATACGGGTGAGGAACATCTTCATCTGCTCGACGGTGGTGTTCTGACTTTCGTCGAGAATGATGAAGCTATTGTTGAGCGTGCGCCCGCGCATGTAAGCCAGCGGGGCGATCTCGATCACCTGCTTTTCGATCAGCTTGGCCACGTGGTCGAAGCCGAGCATCTCGTACAGGGCGTCGTACAGCGGGCGCAGGTAGGGGTCGATCTTCTGCGCCAGATCGCCGGGCAGGAAGCCGAGCTTCTCGCCGGCTTCCACCGCCGGGCGCACCAGCAGGATGCGCCGCACCTGCTCGCGCTCCAGCGCGTCCACCGCGCAGGCCACGGCCAGGTAGGTCTTGCCGGTACCGGCGGGGCCGATGCCGAAGTTGATGTCGTTGTCGAGGATCGCCTTGACGTAGCGCTGCTGGTTGGCGCCGCGTGGCTTGATCACGCCCTTGCGCGTGCGCAGGGTCACCTGCGGGGTGTTGCTCGGGTTGACCAGCTCCTCGACCCCGGACTCCTGCAGGTACAGGTGCACCAGGTCCGGCGACAGCTCGGTGGCCTTGGTTTCGCGGTACAGCTTGCGCAGCAGGGTTTCGGCGGCCAGGGTCTTGTCGGCGCTGCCGAGCATCTCGAACTGGTTGCCACGGTTGCGGATTTCCAGGCCGAGGCGTTCCTCGATCAGGCGCAGGTGCTCGTCGAACTGGCCGCAGAGATTGGCGAAACGGCGGGCCTCGAAGGGTTCGAGGGTGAAGCGATGGGGTTCTAGGGAGGCGTTCAAGGTGATGTCGTGATCGTCACTTGGCTGGGTAGTTGAAGGCAGCATAACGCTGGCTGCCCACAACGCAAAGTGTGGGCGAACGCGACGTTAGTGGAGGGTCTCGGCGTCCAGCAGGGTGCCACGCAGCGAGTGCGGCAGGGCATCGTCGATGTGCACGTCGACGAACTGGCCGATCAGGCGCGGATTGTCGCAACGGAAATTGACGATACGATTCTGCTCGGTGCGGCCCTGGAGCATGCCCGGGTCCTTCTTCGAGTAGTCGCTGACCAGGATGCGCTGCACCGTGCCGACCATGCGCCGGCTGTTCTCGAAACCGTTCTGGCTGATGCGGTGCTGGAGCAGGGCCAGGCGCTGTTTCTTCACCTCGTCCGGGGTGTCGTCGAGCAGGTCGGCGGCCGGCGTGCCGGGGCGCGAGCTGTAGATGAAGGAGAAGGAGAAGTCGAAGCCGACGTCATCGATCAGCTTCATGGTCTGCTCGAAATCCTTCTCGGTCTCGCCGGGGAAGCCGACGATGAAGTCCGAGCTGATCAGGATGTCCGGCACCGCTGCGCGCAGCTTGCGGATGCGCGACTTGTACTCCAGCGCGGTGTGGTTGCGCTTCATCGCCGCGAGGATGCGGTCGGAGCCGGACTGCACCGGCAGGTGCAGGTATTTGACCAGCTGCGGAATCTCGGCGTGGGCCTGGATGATCGCGTCGGAGAACTCCAGCGGGTGGCTGGTGGTGTAGCGGATGCGCTCGATGCCGTCGAGTGCGGCCACGGCGTGCAGCAGTTCGGCGAAGTCGGCGATGCGACCATCCGGCGTCTCGCCGCGGTAGCCGTTGACGTTCTGCCCGAGCAGGGTGACTTCCTTGACGCCCTTGTCGGTGAGCTGGGTGATCTCCAGCAGCACGTCGGCCAGTGGCCGGCTGACTTCCTCGCCACGGGTGTAGGGCACCACGCAGAAGGTGCAGTACTTGCTGCAGCCTTCCATCACCGAGACGAACGCGCTGGGGCCGTCGACGCGCGGCTCGGGCAGGCGGTCGAACTTCTCGATCTCGGGGAAGCTGATGTCCACCTGGGCGGTCTTGGTCACGCGCGCGGCGTCGATCATTTCCGGCAGGCGGTGCAGGGTCTGCGGGCCGAACACCACGTCGACATAGGGCGCGCGGTCGCGAATGGCGGCGCCTTCCTGGCTGGCGACGCAGCCGCCGACACCGATCACCAGGTCCGGGTTGGCCTGCTTCAGCTCGCGCCAGCGGCCGAGCTGGGAGAACACCTTGTCCTGGGCCTTCTCACGGATCGAGCAGGTATTGAGCAGGATCACGTCGGCTTCTTCGGGCTTTTCCGTAACCTCCAGGGCCTGATGCTCGCCCAGCAGGTCGACCATGCGCGAGCTGTCGTACTCGTTCATCTGGCAACCGTGGGTTTCGATATAGAGCTTCTTGGTCATGGCACTGTCTGGTTGGTTAAAAAATGACCGCGCATTATAGGGGAGAGGCAGGCAACAGGCTACAAGCGGTGAATGACTCCCGAGGCTCAGGTAGCCCGGATGCAATCCGGGGCGGGATGTCCTGGGGCACTGCATCCCCGGATTGCATCCGGGCTGCGTTAGCTTGCAACTTTCGGCCTTGTGCTATCCTGCGCGCCCCGTTTTTCCTGACTTCGAGTCTCCATGAGCAAGCGTGACCCCATCTACAAGGTGATTTTCCTCAACCAGGGCCAGGTGTACGAGATGTATGCCAAGCAGATCTTTCAGAGCGATCTGTGGGGCTTTCTGGAGGTGGAGGAGTTCGTCTTCGGCGAGCGTAGCCAACTGGTGGTCGATCCCAGCGAGGAGAAGCTCAAGGCGCAGTTCGAGGGCGTGGTACGCAGCTTCGTGCCGATGCACGCGATCATCCGCATCGACGAGGTGGAGCGCCTGGGCACGGCGAAGATCAGCGAAGCCAAGGGTGGCGGCAACGTGATGCCGTTCCCCATGCCGATGCCGGACAAGTAACGGCAAGAAGGCCGCAAGCCATAAGCTGCAAGTGGGTTCGGTGTAGGCGTGGCTGTTACCTGGGACTTGCCGCCTGCGGCTGCGTTTCTAGGGCAGCGGCGAGAAGGGCGAGCGACCTTCGGCGGTCTGCAGTTCCAGCAGGTAGCTGCGGAAGATCTGCCCCAGCACCTGGCTGGCGATTTCCAGCTCGTCGCGACGCATCTGCGCCGATACCAGGTCGGCGCTGTCCATGGCTTCGTCCGAGCCATTGACCGACGCCATCTTCAGGACGATATAGGCCTGCACGTTGTTGGCCGGTACGCCTTCGCCACGGAAGAACATGGTGCCCAGGCGCAGTTGCGCTTCGGCGTGGCCCTGCAGCGACGCCCGCTCGAACCAGGTCAGCGCCTGCTTGAGGTCACGCGGGGTGCGCTTGCCATCGTAGTAGTACTCGCCGAGCTCGAAGGCCGCCTGCATATCGCCGCCACGCGCCATCTCCTGGCAGCTCGCCAGTGCATCGGGCATATCGTCGGGGGTGGCGTTCAGGGCGCAACTGCCGGTTGCGGGAATCAGCAGGGAGTTGCCGCCTGCGGATGCAAACAGCGGGAGGAAAAGCAACAGGCAGCCCAGTGACAGGGTGCGGCCGGTGCGGTTCATCTGGATAACGGGACCTCGGCAGTTCAGGGCGGGAGACATGCCCGGTCGACGCGATGCGTGTCGACCGGCGCATTATGGAATAAACCGCCCGCTTGTTACAAAGCCTGTTTCGTCGCACTTCCCGGCAGGCTCAGCAGCAACCAGGCCAGCAGCGGATAGGCCAGTGCGAGCAGCCCGTGGAACAGGTCCACGCGCAGCAGCGGGCCGATCTTGCCCGTGCTGCCCACTCCGATGCCGGCGAGCAGGAACAGGCCCACGACACCGACGGCGGCGAGCAGTGCGCGGCGCTGCGGCCATTGCATGGCGCCCGCATAGAGAATCAGCACCAGGGTGAGCAGATTCAGCGCCAGGCGGTAGTCCTCGAGGTAGCCGAGCTGGCGGAACAGCTCGAAGAAGGCGCACAGTCCAAGCAGGATGCGCCCCCAGTTCGGTCGGCTCCAGGCCCAGCCACGGCCCAGCGCCAGTGCCGCAGCGCCCAGCAGTGGCAGACCGAGGAAGGCACTGGCCTGGCTCAGCCACAGGTGTGCGCCTTGCCAGCTCGGGTCGAAGCCGTAGCGCACCACGCCGACGCTGGCGGCCGCCGCCGGCAACAGGAAGCCCAGCAGTGCACAGAACAGTGCCGGCTGATCGCCTTCGCCATGACGCCCGCGGGCCCGGCCGATGAGCCAGGCGCACGTGGCGCAGGCGATGGCCAGCAGGGCATCGCTGCAGGCGGTGCTGTACTGCATCAGGCTTTTTTCAGTTCGGCGAAGGCGCGTTCGGCCGCAGCGAAGGTGATCTCCAGTTCCTTGTCGCCATGGGCGATCGAGGTGAAGCCGGCTTCGAAGGCGCTTGGCGCCAGGTACACGCCACCCTCGAGCATGAGGTGGAAGAAGCGGTTGAAGCGCGCGCTGTCGCTGGCCATCACGTCGGCGAAGGTGACGATGTCGTCGGCGCCGCTGAAGTACAGGCCGAACATGGCGCCTGCCTGCGTGGTGACGAACGGAATGCCGGCGGCATCGGCGCGCTCCTGCAGGCCGGCGAGCATGCGCGAGGTGTAGTCGCTCAGCTCGGCGTGGAAGCCCGGGCGGCTGATCAGCTTGAGGGTGGTCAGGCCGGCGGCCATGGCCAGCGGGTTACCCGACAGTGTGCCAGCCTGGTAGACCGGGCCGAGCGGGGCGATGCATTCCATGATCGCGCGCTTGCCGCCGAAGCAGCCGACCGGCATGCCGCCGCCGATGATCTTGCCGAAGGTGGTCAGGTCGGGATTGACGCCGTAGTGCGCCTGGGCGCCGCCGAGGGCGACGCGGAAGCCGGTCATCACTTCGTCGAAGATCAGCACCACGCCGTGCTTGTCGCACTGCTCGCGCAGGCCCTGGAGGAAGCCCGGCGCCGGCGGTACGCAGTTCATGTTGCCAGCCACCGGCTCGACGATGATGCACGCCACTTCGTTGCCGACCTGGGCCAGGCACTCGGCCACGGCGTCGATGTCGTTGAAGGGCAGGGTCAGGGTGTGCTTGGCGAAGGCCGCCGGTACGCCGGCGGAGTTCGGCACGCCCTGGGTCAGGGCGCCGGAGCCGGCCTTGACCAGCAGGCTGTCGGAGTGACCGTGGTAGCAGCCTTCGAACTTGATGATGCTGTCGCGGCCGGTGTAGCCACGGGCCAGGCGGATGGCGCTCATGGTCGCCTCGGTGCCGGAACTGACCATGCGCACCATCTCCATCGACGGCACCAGGCCGCAGACCAGCTCGGCCATCTCGGTCTCGAGCGCGGTCGGTGCGCCGTAGGAAAGGCCGTGGTCGAGCTGGCGACGGACCGAGTCGAGCACCTCGGGATGGCTGTGGCCGAGGATCATCGGGCCCCAGGAGCCGACGTAGTCGACGTAGCGCTTGTCGTCTTCATCGACCACGTACGCGCCTTCGGCATGCTTGAAGAACAGCGGGGTGCCGCCGACGCTGCGGAAGGCGCGTACCGGCGAATTGACGCCACCGGGGATGTGCTTCTGGGCGTTGGCGAAGAGGATCTCGGAGCGGGACATGACGGGTTCTCTCTGCAAAAGGGTCAATCGAACAGCGCCGCGAAGGCGCGGGCGCGGTCTTCCACCTCGGAGGCGGAGTCCGCAGCGAACAGGGCGTGGATCACGGCGACCATGCTGGCACCACGGGCGATCAGGCCAGGGGCGGTGTCCAGGCTCACGCCGCCAATGGCGACGATGGGCCGGTCGAAGCGCGCACGGGCCTGATCCAGCAGCTCCACGGTGGCGGCAGGGGCACCGGGTTTGGTGTTGGAGTTGAAGAAACGTCCGAAGGCGATGTAGCTGGCGCCCTCGGCTACGGCGCGCTCGGCCAGCTCCAGTTGGGCATGGCAGGTGCCGCCGAGTACACAGTCGCCGCCCAGGCGGGCACGTGCCGCAGCCAGCGAACCGTCGCCCTGTCCCAGGTGCAGGCCCACGCCCAGGCGTGCGGCCAGCTCCAGGTCGTCGTTGATGATCAGCATGGCGCCGTGGTGCCGGCACAGCTCGGCCAGCGCCTGGGCCTCATCGAAACGGCGGGCGTCGTCGCCGGACTTGTCGCGGTACTGCAGCAGGCGCGCGCCACCGCGCAAGGCCGCCTCGGCGTAGGGCAGCAGCTTGCCGCCGGCCAGCAACGGGGTGTCGGTGATGGCGTAAAGGCCGTGCAAGGTCATGCGCCGAAGTCCAGGGGCAGGCGGCGTGGCACGTACTGGCCGTGACCCGGTTGTTCGGCGTCGCGCAGGGTGCGCCAGGTGTAGTCGAGGGCGCTGCGCACGGCGCTGACCAGTTCCTCGCCCAGGGCCAGGCGGCCCGCGAGCGTGCTGGCCAGGGTGCAGCCGGAACCGTGGTAGCTGCCGGGCAGGCGGGCGCAGGTGAAGGTGTGGCGGCTGCCATCGCGGCTGTACAGGCGGTTGTGCACCTCGGCTTCGTCGCCGTGGCCGCCGGTGATCAGCAGGTGTTCGATGAAGGGCAACAGCTTGTCGGCGCACGCGTCGGCGCTGCCGTCTGGCAGTTCGGCCAGGATACGGGCTTCCGGCAGGTTCGGTGTGGCGATGGTGGACACGGCGAACAGCCGCTCGCGCATGGCGTAGCCGACGTCGTCCCTGCCCAGCGAGCCGCCGCCGCCGGCACGCAGCACCGGGTCGCAGACCAGCGGTACGCCGGGCAGCTGGCTCATCACCTCGAGCACGGTATCGACCATCTCCACCGAACCGAGCATGCCCAGCTTGACTGCCGCGACCGGCAGGTCGGCGATCACGGCGCGGGCCTGGGCCAGCACCCAGTCGCGGTCGAGCACGCGGAAGTCGCTGACATTGACCGTGTCCTGCACGGTCAGCGCGGTTACCGTCGGGGCGGCGTGGCAACCCTGGGCGAGCAGGGCTTCGATATCGGCCTGCAGGCCGGCACCACCGCTGGGGTCGTGGCCGGACATGCAGAGCACTACGGGGCGGGAGTTTGGCGTTTTCATGGTGCGCGAGCTTATCACTAACCAGGCTCAGACGGCTGCACGGCATGCCTGGCGTTAGCCTTTCTGATTCTCGTCTGTATTGGCGTTCGCCTGCCTGGAAGTGGCATCATGCGCGGTCCTGCCGCCTTGCCCGATTGCTGCCGATGCCTCTGCGTACCTGCCTGATCATGATGACCGCCCTGGCGGTGATCACCGATAACCTGATCATCCCGTTCTACCCACAGTATTTCGCCGAGCGCTTCGGCAATCCGCCGGAACAGTACGTCGGCCTCTACCTGGCCGTGGTCAGCCTGGTGGTGATGGCGGTGTTTCCGCTCTGGGCGCGCCTGGCCAAGCGCGTGCACCCGGTGCGGATCCTGATCAGCGCGCAGTTCATGGCAGGCAGCCTCACCGCTGCCTGCTACTTCATCGACTCGCTGCCGCTGTTCTGGGTGGTGTCGCTGGTGATGGTGCTGTTCAAGGGCAGCTACCTGCTGATGTACCCCTACGTGATGAGCCTGCAGCAGCAGGACAACCACACGCAGACCATCGGCACGCTGTCGGTGGTGGTGCACTTCGGCGCCATTCTCGGTGCCGCGCTGGGTGGCCTGGTCCTGCAGGTCATGAACATCGGCGACGTGTTCCTGGTGATGGCGGCCGGCGATTTCATCCAGATGGCCATCTGCATGCACCTGGTGCGCGGCTACCTGCCCGCGCCCGGCGAGCAGCCTGCGAGCGACGAGGCACCGGTGCGCAACACGGCGCGCAGCCTGCCGGCCATCTACCGGCTGTGCGTGGTGATGCTGCTGTTCTACTGCGTGGGTTACATCACCCGACCGTTCTTCGCCGTCTACTGGCAGCAGGTGGCGCACTGGAACAGCGAGATGGCCGCTGGCTTCGTCTATTCGCTGCCGGGAGCGGTGGCCGTGCTGGCACTGTGGTGGGGACGTCGTGCGACCCGGCAGGGCAACACCCGTGACGGCATCCTCGCCGGCCTGCTGCTGGGCGCCGTCGCCACCTTCATCCAGGGCTTCGCCGACCAGTGGCTGATCCTGCTCGGGCGGGTGCTGTTCGGCTGGGCGCTGTATCAGGTCACGGTGCGCCTCGATGCGCTGCTGTTCGAGCTGAGCTCGCCGGAGCACTACGCGGTGGATTTCAGCAAGATCAACATCTTCCAGTGCCTGGGCAACATGGGCTCGGCCTACGGTGCCGGCCTGCTGGTCAGTCATTACGGCCAGGTCGTGCCGTTCTGGGTGGGGGCGGCCGGCCTGGTGCTGACGGCTGCGCTGTTCCCCTTGCTGGTGCGCAAGCCCGGCACGGCGTGAGACTTCAGTGGCGAATGATAATTTGATGCATATGCGTATCGATGATTAAATTCGCCCCTCTTTATCTCATGTCGCCCGGATTCGTCGCGATGCCCGACCTTCACCCCCTGTTCGATGTGACCGTGCGCAGCCTGGCGGGGACCTCGTCGTGCTGAAGCTGCGTGATATCGAAGTCCGCCGTGGCGAGCGGGTGACCCTGGCCCTGGACGAGCTGCACCTCGAGGGTGATCGCTTTACCGTGATCCTCGGCCACAACGGCTCGGGCAAATCCACCCTGATGAACCTGCTGGCGCGTCAGCTGGAGCCGACGCGTGGCAGCCTGCAGCTCGATGATCAGCCCCTGGCGCGTTTCTCCGCCCGTGACTTCGCCCGGCGCGTGGCGTTCCTGCCGCAACACCTGCCGGACGTCGCCGGGCTGACCGTACGCGAGCTGGTGCGCCTGGGACGCTTCCCCTGGCGCGGCCTGCTCGGCCGCTGGCGCGCCGAGGACCATGCGGCGGTCGATCAGGCACTGGCGCAGACCGATGTCGCCCACTACGCCGAGCAGCTGGCCGACGGCCTGTCCGGTGGCGAGCGGCAGCGGGCCTGGATCGCCATGCTGCTGGCCCAGCATTCGCCGCTGCTGCTGCTCGACGAGCCGACCTCGGCGCTGGACCTGGCCCACCAGTACGAGCTGATGGGCCTGCTGCGCCAGCTCAACCGCGACAGCGGTCGTGGCATCGTCGCCATCCTGCATGACATCAACCTCACCGCACGGCATGCCGACCGGGTGATCGCGCTGAAGCAGGGACGCATCTTCTTCGATGGCAGCCCGGACGAGCTGCTCGACGGGCCGCTGCTCAGCCAGCTCTACGACATCGACATCGAACTGATCGAGCAGCCCGGCGGCGCCCGCAAGATTGCCGTGGTGGCCTGAACGTGGCGGCAGTCTCGGCGCCGGCACGCCACGTTCTGACACTGCTCGCGCTGCTGCCGCTGATGCTGGTGCACCTGTGGCTGGCGGCCGAGGTCGCGCCGCTGGAGCTGTGGGCGCTGCTGGGCGCGCCGGCGCAGAGCTTCGCGTTCCTCCAGTTGCAGCTGTCGGCGTTGCCCAGGCTGAGCATGGCGTTGCTGACGGGCGCCGCGCTGGGCCTGTCCGGCAGCCTGTTGCAGCAGATCACGCAGAATCGCCTGGTGTCGCCGATGACCATTGGCGCCTCGTCCGGCGCCTGGCTGGGGCTGGTCCTGGCCACGCTGCTGCTGCCCGCCTTCGCCGCCGAGCAGGGGCAGTGGGCGGCCCTCGGCGGTGCCCTGGTGGCCGTCGGCCTGGTGCTGCTGATCGCCGGTCGCAGCGGTATCGGCGGCCTGCCGCTGGTGCTCGGTGGCATGGCGATGAACCTGCTGCTGGGGGCGCTGGCGGCGGGGCTGGTGCTGATCAACAACCAGTACACCCAGGGACTGTTCGTCTGGGGCGCGGGTGACCTGGCGCAGATCGACTGGCACTGGGTGCAATGGCTGTGGCCCAAGTTGTTGCTGGCGCTGCCCGTGCTGGTCCTGGCGCCGCGTCCGCTGAGCCTGCTGCAGCTGGGTGGCGACGCCGCCCAGGCGCGCGGTCTGGCGCTGTGGCCGGTGATGCTGGCGCTGTTCCTGGCGGCGCTGTGGCTGTGCTCGGTGTCGATCACGGCGGTCGGCCTGATCGGCTTCATCGGCCTGCTCACGCCCAACCTGGCGCGCCTGCTCGGCGCCCGCAGTGCGCGCGACGAACTGCTCTACAGCACCTTGCTCGGCGCCTTGTTGCTGCTCGCCACCGACGTACTGGCGCTGCTGGCCAATCATATCGGCGGCCAGCTGGTGCCCAGCGGTGCGGCTGCTGCGCTGATCGGGGCGCCGGTGTTGCTGTGGATGGCCCGTCGGCACCTGGCGGCCGAAGACCCGCACGGCCTGCAGTTGCCGGCCGGGGCCGAGCGCTTCGGCTGGCGCAGCGCGCTGTGGGTGGCGGCGTTCGCCCTGCTGGCGCTGACGCTGGCACTGGGGCTGGCCCGTGGCCTGGACGGCTGGCGTCTGCAGTGGCCGTCGGCGCTGGTCTGGTCGCTGCGCTGGCCGCGTGTGCTGACCGCCGCGTCGGCGGGGGCGGGCCTGGCGATATCCGGCCTGCTGCTGCAGCGCCTGCTGCGCAACCCGCTGGCCAGCCCGGACATCCTCGGGCTGTCGGCCGGCGCCACCCTGGCAGTGATGGTGGCGCTGATGCTGTTCGGCGGCGGTGTGCTCGGCGCCGTGGCCCCGCTGGCGGCCTTCCTCGGCAGCCTGGCGGTGCTGATCGTGCTGATGCTGCTCGGCCGACGGCATCGCTACTCCCCGGCGTTGATGGCGCTGCTGGGCATCTCCCTCGGTGCGCTGCTCAATGCCGCGCTGCAGTTCGTGCTGGCCAAGGGCTCGGGGGACTCCTTCGCGCTGCTGGGCTGGCTGGCCGGCTCCACCTACCGCTCCACGCCCGCGCAGGCGCTGTGGCTGAGCGCGGGTGTGCTGTTGCTGGGCGGCCTGGCCGCACTGTTCCAGCGCGCCTTGACGCTGATCGGGATCGGCGATGGCGTGGCGGCCAGCCGTGGCCTGGACGTGCCGCGCGTGCGCCTGGCGCTGCTGGTCCTGGTGGCGCTGCTCTGCGCGCTGGTCACCAGCCTGCTCGGGCCGGTGGCCTTTCTCGGCCTGCTGGCGCCGCACATCGCCGTGCTGCTCGGGGCGCGGCGGGTGCTGCCGCAACTGCTGCTGGCGGCGGCGCTGGGCGCGGTGCTGATGCTGCTGGCGGACTGGGCCGGGCGCACGCTGATCTTCCCGTTGCAGATTCCGGTGGGCATCGTCGCCTCGGTACTGTGCGGCGCTTACTTCGTGTACCTGCTGATTCGCGGGAGGCTGGCATGAGAGCCGGATTGTTCGGTCTGCTGCTGCTCTGGCTGACGCCCCTGTGGGCCCAGGATGCGCCGCGGGTCGCGGCGCTGAGCTGGGAGGCGGCGGAGCACCTGCTGATGCTCGACGTCACGCCGCTGACCGTCGCCGATGCCGGCGACTATCGCACCTGGGTGGTACGGCCGACCCTGCCGGATGGCGTGCCGTCGGCCGGCTCGCGTCTGGAGCCGAATCTCGAGTTGCTGGCCGAGCTGCAGCCACAGCTGATCGTCATCGCCCCCCAGCTCGAAGACATCCGTCCGTTGCTCGAACGCATCGCGCCAGTGCAGCTGTACCCGGGCTTCGGCCAGCAGCACGACAACCAGCAGGCGCAGCGCGAAGCATTCCTCGACCTGGCGCGTGTCCTTGGGCGTGAGGCGCTGGCCAGGCGCCGCCTGCAGGCGATGGATGCCGAGCTGGTGCAGCTGCGTGAGCGGCTGCAGACACATTTCGCGGGGCAACTGCCGGCGGTGACGGTGATTCGCTTCTCCTCGCCGACGGCCGCCTTCATCAACGGTCCCAATTCCATGCCGCAGCATGCGCTGACGCTGCTCGGCCTGCAGCCGGCGCTGCAGCTGGAGCCCAGCCCCTGGGGCATCACCCAGGTGCCCATCACCACGCTGGGGCATATCGAGCGCGGCGTGGTCCTGCACATCGAGCCCTTCGCCCAGGAGGCGCAACTGTTCGCGTCGCCGCTGTGGCAGGCGATGCCTTTCGTGCGCGGCGGACGCTTCGCCGCGATGCCCTCGACCTGGACCTACGGTGGGGTGTTTTCCCTGCAGTACCTGGCCGAATCCATCGGTGGGACATTGCTTAAACTGCCTGCCGAATCTGGCAAATAGCCTCGACAGTCCCTAGAGTAGGGCGATTCGAATATAAGTCTGCCCTGCGTGGCGATATCGATCATGGGCTGATGGGAGTCCGATATCGTTCGACAGGTGTTAGTGGAGTCGTATGTCCCGGCTGCTCGCGCTCGTCATGAGCCTCGTTTTTTCCTCGCTCGTGGGCGCTGTCACCTTCGACGAACAGGTGCGTGCCCTGCCGCTGGGGCAGAGCATGTACGTCTTCGAAGACGTGCGCGGTGATGCCAGCATCGACGACGTTTCCTCGCAGGCGGTGCAGGGCAGTTTTCGCCTGCATGACAAGCCCGTGCTCAATGCCGGCTATTCGCGCTCGGTGTTCTGGTTGCGCCTGGACCTGCAGTACCTGCCCCGGCAGGAGCAGGGCGCGCGCAGCTGGCTGCTGGAGCTGGCCTACCCGCCGCTCGACCATCTGGAACTCTACCTGCCCGACGACAGCGGCAGTTTCGCCCTGGCCCAGCGCACCGGCGACGCACTGCCGTTCGACAGCCGGCAGATTCGTCAGAACAACTACCTGTTCGAGCTGAGCCTCGAACCGGGGCAGACCAAGCGCATCTACCTGCGCCTGGAGAGCCAGGGCTCGATCCAGGCGCCGCTGACCCTGTGGTCGCCCAATGCCTATCTGGAAGAGCAGCCCGGGCGCATCTACGTGCTCGGCATCATCTACGGCGTGCTGCTGGTGATGCTGGTGTACAACCTGTTCATCTTCCTCAGCGTGCGCGACACCAGCTACCTCTACTACATCCTCTACATCGCCTCGTTCGGCCTGTACCAGATCTCGGTCAACGGTGCCGGCATCGAGTACTTCTGGCCCGACAGCCCCTGGTGGGCGAATGCCGCGACGCCATTTCTGATCGGCTCCGCCGCGCTGTTCGGCTGTCAGTTCGCCCGCAGTTTCCTGCACACCGCCGAGCACAGCCCGTGGGTCGACCGCCTGCTGCTGGTACTCATGGCCAGTGGTGCCGCAGTCATGATCCTGGCGCTGTGCATCAGCTACGCCACGGCCCTGCGCCTGGCCACCTACCTGGCCCTGCTGTTCACCGTGGTGATCTTCGCTGCCGGCATCCTGGCCTGGCTGCGCGGCATGCGTGTGGCGCGCTACTTCATCTTCGCCTGGACCGCCTTCCTCGTCGGCGGCATCGTCAACACCCTGATGGTGCTGGGCTATGTGCCCAACGTCTTTCTCACCATGTACGCCAGCCAGATCGGCTCTGCGCTGGAGGTCGGCCTGTTGTCGCTGGCGCTGGCCGACCGCATCAACGCGATGAAGGAAGAGCGCACGCGCATCCTGCAGGAAGCCGGGCGCAAGCTGGAGGCGCTGAACCAGGAGCTGGCGGACAGCAACCGCTTCAAGGACGAATTCCTCGCCACCGTCACCCATGAGCTGCGTACCCCGATGAATGGCGTGATCGGCTCGCTGGAGCTGATGCAGACGGTGAAGATGGACGTCGAACTGGAGCAGTACCAGAAGACGGCTGCCGCCTCGGCGCGCGACATGATGCGCATGGTCAACGACATCCTCGCCCTCACCGAACTGCAGGCCGGCAAGCTCTACCCCCGGCGCGACGCCTTCAGCCTGCGCGGGCTGCTCGACGGGCTGTGCGCCCAGTACGCCCCCCGCGCCGAGGACAAGGGGCTGAGTTTCACCCTGGAGCTGGATGACAGCCTGCCGGACACCCTCGAAGGGGACGCCGCCAAGCTGGCGCAGGCGCTGGGCTACCTGCTGGACAACGCCATCAAGTTCACCAGCGAGGGCGGTGTGACCCTGGAGGTCGGCCGGGCCGGCAGCATTGGCAGCAACCTGCCGCTCAGCGTGGTGGTCAGCGACAGCGGGATCGGCTTCGCCCATGTCGAGGGGGACCTCTACCAGCGTTTCCACCAACTCGACGGCTCCATGACCCGCAAATATGGCGGGCTCGGCATTGGTCTGGCGATCTGCCGGCACCTGGTCGACCTGCTCGGCGGCAGCCTCAGCCACGAGTCGCAACCCGGCGTTGGCAGCCGCTTTCGCCTCAACGTGCCGCTGACCTTGCCCGAGCAGCCTGTCACGCCGGTCGCCCGTTCGCCGCGCCAGTCGAGTGGCACGCTGCAGCGCCAGGCGCAGCAGTGCACGGTGCTGATCGTCGAGGACAACGCGATCAACCAGCTGGTGACACGCGGCATGCTGCTCAAGCTCGGCTACCGCGTGCGCACGGCCGACAACGGCGCGGAGGCTTTGACGCTGCTGCGCGAAGAGTCCGTGGATGCCGTGCTGCTGGATTGCCAGATGCCGGTCATGGACGGCTTCGCCACCTGCCGGGCGATCCGCGCCCTGCCTGGCTGCGCCGAGGTACCGGTGCTGGCGATCACCGCGCACAGCCACAGCGGCGATCGCGAACGCTGCCTGGCCGCCGGCATGAGCGACTACCTGGCCAAGCCGGTCAAGTTCGAGGAACTGCGCGTGCTGCTGCACGACTGGGTGCTGTGCCGCCCGGCGGTGGTTTCCGGCGGCTCCGCGCCGCTCTGAGGGACACTCGGGTGCCGTCCTGACCCGCGCCCGTCCTGTCCGGCGCCGCCTGGTGAGGCGGGTGCTCCCGCTCTGTTCCTCTCCTCGCGGCAGGCGCTGCTGTCTGCCGGGCTGACGAGCCGCACCTCACTCCCGGTTCGTCCGCAGATTTGGCCGGATCGCCCCTTTAGCCATGGTCTGAATCCTGATTCACTGGCAACAAGTGAATCAGGATTCAGATCATGGTCTATCGCACCACCGAAGCCCGACTGGACCGCGACCAGGCGCAGCGCCAGCTCATCCTCGCCTGTGCCCTGCAGCGGGTCAGCGCCGGTGGTTTTGCCGCGCTGACCATGCAGGCGCTGGCCGAGGATGTCGGTATCGCCACCGGCAGCCTGTACCGCCATTTCCGCAGCAAGGGCGAGCTGGCCGCGGAAGTCTTTGCCAGCGCCAGTCAGCGCGAGGTCGATGCCCTGGCCAGCGCCCTGCGCGGCACGGGGAGCGCGACGCAGCGTCTGCGCCTCGGCCTCGAGCAGTTCGCTGCCCGCGCCTGGCACAGCCGGCGCCTGGCCTTTGCCCTGATCGCCGAACCGGTCGACCCGGAAGTCGACGAGCAGCGCCTGCTCTACCGCGAGGCCTATGCCGAGCTGTTCAGCGAGCTGCTCGAAGAGGGCGTTCGCGTCGGCGAGTTTCGCGTCGAACGGATCGGCCTGGTGGCAGCCTGCCTGGTTGGCGCCATCGCCGAAGCCCTGGTCGGACCGCTGTCTCCGCCAGCTCGCGCCGCCCGCGAAGCCGGACAACCCACACTGGAACTGGCGCAGGTCAGCGCCGGCCTTGCCACCTTCTGTCTGCGCGCCGTCGGCGCCGAGGAGCCCACGCGATGAAACCCAGCCTGCACGCGGAAACCCACGAGGTGTTCAACCAGGTACCGAGCCTGGACGGCGCCAATCTCTACCGCCTCGACCTGCCGCTGCAGGAGTGGATTCGGCGCTACGACGGCGGCTGGGCAGACGAGCGCCTGAGTGCATACGGCGCCCTGGCCGGTGGCGCGCTGATGCAGGCAGGGTTCCTCGCCAACGAGAACAAGCCGGTGTTCAAGAGCCATGACCGCTATGGCAACCGCATCGACCTGATCGAGTTCCACCCGGCCTATCACGAGCTGATGCGCACGGCCATCGAGCATGGCCTGCCGTCGCTGCCCTGGACCGATCCCCGGGCTGGCGCCCATGTCGCCCGTGCCGGTCTCACCTACCTGCACAGCCAGGCCGAGGCCGCCAGCGGTTGTCCGCTGACCATGACCTTCGCCGCCGTGCCGGCCATCAGCCTGCAGGCCAACGTCGCCGAGCAGTGGCTGCCGAAGATCCTCGCGACCGAGTACGACCCGCGCAACCTGCCGATGGAGCAGAAGAGCGGCGTCACCATCGGCATGGCCATGACCGAGAAACAGGGCGGCACCGACGTGCGTGCCAACACCACGCGCGCCTATCCCATCGGCCTCGGCGGGCCGGGGCAGGGCTACGAGCTGGTCGGCCACAAGTGGTTCTGCTCGGCGCCGATGTGCGACGCCTTTCTGACCCTGGCCTATACCGACCGTGGCTTGTCCTGCTTCCTCCTGCCGCGCCATCGCCCGGATGGCTCGCGCAACGAGTTCTACGTCCAGCGCCTGAAGAACAAGCTGGGCAACTGGGCCAACGCCTCCAGCGAGGTGGAATACCGTGGCGCCTTCGCCTGGATGCTGGGTGAGGAGGGGCGCGGCGTGCCGACCATCATCGAGATGGTGGCCATGACCCGCTTCGACTGCATGGTCGGCTCCAGCAGCCTGATGCGCCAGGCCCTGACCCATGCGGCGCACCACTGCGCGCATCGCCAGGTCGGCGGCAAGCTGCTCGCCGAGCAGCCGCTGATGCAGAACGTGCTGGCCGACCTGGCGCTGGAAAGCGAGGCGGCACTGGCGCTGTGCATGCGCATGGGCCGGGCGCTTGACCATCAGCATGACGAGCAGGAGGACAAGTTCGCTCGCCTGGTCACCGCCGTGGGCAAGTACTGGATCTGCAAGCGCGCCCCGGAAATGATCTACGAGGCCAGCGAATGCATGGGCGGTGCCGGCTACGTCGAGGAAACCATCATGCCGCGCCTGTACCGCGAAGCGCCGGTCAACTCGATCTGGGAAGGCTCGGGCAACGTGCAATGCCTGGACGTGCTGCGCGCGCTGTCCAAGGAGCCCGGCGTGCTCGACGCGCTGTTCGCCGAGCTGGGTGACGGCCATGGTGATGCCCGCCTCAAGGCGCATATCCAGCGCCTGCAGGCGGACTTCCGTGACACCGCCGACATCCAGTACCGCGCACGCCAGCTCACCGAGGACATGGCCGTGGCACTGCAGGCCAAGTTGCTGCTCGAGGCGGGCAACAGCCTGGTGAGCGATGCCTTCATCGCCAGCCGTCTGGAAGGGCGAGGGCGGGTCTACGGGACCTTGCCGCGTGGCGTCGATGTCGAGGCACTGCTGGCGCGCAGCACGCCACACCTGGCCTGAGGTTCAGGCATCGATCGCCTGATGCGCTGTTTTTTGGCGCAACAGGCGAGTAATCTGGCGGCCGATGGTTCTGCGTGCGCACGCGTCACGCGGATGAAAAGGGAACAGGGTGCGGCGACTCTCGCCAAGGCCCTGGCTGCCCCCGCAACTGTAAGCGGCGAACGACACCCCTTGTGCCACTGACGATGGTCGGGAAGGCGGGTGAAGTGGCAAGCCGTGAGCCAGGAGACCTGCCATCGCTCACGGGCGTATTGCCCTTTCTCCCATCCGAATCGTCGCGCGGTGGGCGCGGCCAAGGAACCCCAATGCATATCGAACCCGGTGTCGTCGAAGGCGCCAAGATCCTGCTCAGCTACGCAACCGCCGTCAGCGCTCTCGGCCTCACCGCCAAGCTCGCCCTGGACGGCATCCGCAACAACGGCGGCGTCGCCGCACTGGCACTGCGCAGCCTGCTGACCACTGCGCTGGTGTTCTGCTTCTTCGAGGTCTTCCCGCACCACGCTGTGGGCGTGTCCGAGGTGCACCTGATCCTCGGCTCGACCCTGTTGCTGCTGTTCGGCGCCGGCGCCGCCGCCATCGGCCTGGCCGCCGGCCTGCTGCTGCAAGGGCTGTTTTTCGCGCCCTTCGACCTGCCGCAGTACGGGATGAACGTCACCACGCTGCTGCTGCCGCTGTGGGGCATCAGCCTGCTGGCCAAGCGCATCGTCGCGCCGGGCACCGCCTACGTGGACCTCTCCTACAAGCAGGCGCTGGCGCTGTCGACTGCCTACCAGGGTGGCATCGTCGCCTGGGTGGCATTCTGGGCCGTCTATGGCCATGGTTTCTCCGCCGAAAACCTGGCGGCGGTGGGCAGCTTCGGCCTGGCCTACATGAGCGTGATCCTGGTCGAGCCGCTGATCGACCTGGGCGTGCTGGCAGCCGCCAAGACGCTGTCGCGTTTCAGCCAGGGGCCACTGTTCAACGTGCGCCTGCACCAGGCGGCCTGATTCCGCTGATCAGCGGCGGCGCTGCCAGATCATCTGGCCGCTATTGCTCTCGGTGACCAGGTACTGGTCACTGAAGCGGTAGTAGGCCGCCGGGCGATAGTCGGGCGCGCCGCTCAGACGCACCATCAGCAGGCCGTCCTGACTGCGCCAGTGACCGCTGTACTGCACCTCGCCCGGGCTGTCGTAGCTCCACTCGGCACCACCTGCGGCGGAGCGGCTCCATTGCGTGACGCTGCCGTCCGGGTTCAGCTGCAGCGTCATCACGCTGTTGAACGAGGCGAAGCTGGCGCCGCCGCTGTTGACGATCTTCTCGTGCACCCAGGTGCCGATCAGTGCCGGGTCGTGAATGACGGCGACGGCAGGCGCCTGCTCGGTCTGCGCCGCTTCGCGCTGGAACAGGGCCTGGCGCTCCAGCACCTGCCCGTTGCGCGGGTCGCGTGCGGCGATCGAGGCGTTGAGCATCGCGTTGGCGTAGGTGGCATTCATGTTCGCCAGCAGCAGGCCGGAGCGTGGATCGCTGATCTCGGCGCGCAGCAGCTGGCCGTCGTAGTGGCCCCTGAGGGTCAGGCGCAGGCTGCGGTTCTCCACATATTGCCCCTCCACCTGATCACCCTGCTGGTGCAGGATCAGCTCGGCGGGCTGACCGTCGAGCGTCGTCCGGTAGTGGCCATCGAGTTCGCCGGCGCGGGCGCCGAGACACACGGCGACGGCCAGCAGCAGGCAGAGTGCTCGAAGCATGGGGATGACCTCTGGGCAATTGCTGCAAGCCTAGCTGCTGGCATCGTGCCGCGAGCGTCGTCGCGCTATGTTTTCGTCGGCGTATGCAGGCAAGATAGGGATGTCCGTTCAGTCAGGAAGATGCATCGTGAAAGCCTGCTCAGATGATTTCATCGTTGTTCACACCCCCGAGGAGGCGGTGGACCGTCTCGCCGCCCTGCACCAGGAGGCCACTGGTGCGTTGAGCCAGGCGCTCAAGCGTTATCTCAAGGAGCGCATCCGTCCGGACGCCAGCGAGCACTGCCTGTTCCGCTACCCCGAGCTGCGCCTGACCTACCTGTGCCAGGGCGAGGTGCCGACCACCGTGCGCGCCTACGCCAAGGTGCAGGTGCCGGGAACCTACGCCATCACCGTGACCCAGCCGGCAGCGTTCCGCAAATACCTGCTGGAGCAGCTGCGCCCGCTGATGAACGATTTCACCCTGCGCGTGGAAGTCGGCCGCAGCCAGCAGAACATCCCCTATCCCTACGTGGTCGAGGGCGGCGATGAGCTGGCCGGCAGTGGTGTGACCGCCGCAGAACTGGCGCGGGTGTTCCCCAGCACCGATCTGTCCGCCGCCACCGATGGCACGGCCGACGGCCTGTACGACTGGGAAAACATCGACCCGCTGCCGTTGGCGCTGTTCGATGCGGCGCGCACCGACTTTTCCCTCAAGCGCATCCAGCACTACACCGGCAGCGACTGGCGCCATGTGCAGCCGTGGATCCTGCTGACCAACTATCACCGCTACGTCGATCAGTTCATCCGCCATGGCCTGGACATGCTGGTGGGCAACTCGCGCTTCAGCCGCATGGTGCTGCCGGGCAACGTGGTGATCAGTCGCGGCATGACCGAAGGCGAGATGCAGGCGATCATCGAGAACGTGGTCTGGCACCGCTACCAGATGCCGGCCTATCACCTGCAGGCCGAGGATGGCCACGGTGTGACCCTGGTCAACATCGGCGTCGGCCCGTCCAACGCCAAGAACATCACCGATCACCTCGCCGTGCTGCGTCCGCACTGCTGGCTGATGATCGGCCACTGCGGCGGCCTGCGTCAGTCGCAGACCATCGGCGACTACGTGCTGGCGCACGCCTACATGCGCCGCGACGGCATTCTCGATCGCGTACTGCCGCCGCATATCCCGCTGCCGGCGCTGGCCGAGGTGCAGCAGGCGCTGCAGGAGGCGGCCAAGCTGGTGACCGGCGAGCAGGGTGACGAGCTGAAGAAGCGCCTGCGCACCGGCACCGTGCTGACCTACGACGACCGCAACTGGGAGCTGCGCTGGGCCCAGGAACGACCGCTGATCAACCTGTCGCGCGCGGTGGCGGTGGACATGGAAAGCGGCACCATCGCCGCGCAAGGCTACCGCCTGCGGGTGCCCTACGGCACGCTGCTGTGCGTATCGGACAAACCCCTGCACAGCGAGATCAAGCTGCCCGGTGCGGCTGGCGCCTTCTACGAGCGCGCCGTGACCCAGCACCTGCACATCGGCATTGCCGCGCTGGAGCTGATGCGCAGCCAGCTCGACTCGCTGCATTCGCGCAAGCTGCGCAGCTTCGACGAGCCGCCGTTCCGCTGACGAGTACCTGCGTGGCCTGGCGCACAGTCCGGCCACGCAGTGGCGACGCCGCATCGCGCTTTGCCTTAGACTGACGCGCATCATGGATGAACGAGGCAATACGCATGGAACAGGCGCGTCTGCTGCTCACCGCGTTGTGGGAGCCCTTCAGTTTTCTCAGTCTTTTCCTCTACACCGGCCTGGCCCTGTTGCTCGGCGCGGGCGCCGGCCTGCTGCTGGCGTTCAAGCTGCAGCGCCTGGGCTGGCTGGCACGCAACAAGCGCTGGCACCACTGGCTGCTCAAGCTCTATTTCCTGCTGTTGCCGCTGGCCGGCGGCTTCCTCGGTTTCCAGGGCGGGATGCTGTACGGCAGCCAGCAGCAGATCTACCGCCACCTCGACAGTTATGCGCCACTGGTGCAGACCTTGGCCGACGAGGTCTGGAGCGACTTCCAGGCTTATGTCGAAACCCAGGACGAGCAGGGCCAGCTGGCGGTGCGTGATGTCAGCGTGCAGGCGCTGCTCGATCAACTGGCGATGGACTACCTGCGCAGCGAGCGCCAGGCGGAGGCGGCGCTGCGTGCCGACGCGTCGACCGCCGAGCGGATTGCCCTGGACCTGCTCGACCGTCTGCGCGCCAGCCTGCTGGGCAAGGCCATTGGCGAGCTGGCCGTGGAGAAGACGGCCCGCTACAGCGGGCTCGACGAGAAAGTGCTGACGCAGGTGCTGGATGCGCGTATCGGGCAACTGTTCCAGGCCGACTTCCTGCTCGGCCTGCTCAAGCGGCAGATCGGTCATGTCTTCAAGCCGTTCTACATCGCCCTGCTGATCCAGTTTGGCCTGTTGCTGGCGCTGGTCGCGGCGGAGTGGGGCGTCTCCCGCTGGCTGCGCCAGTTGCCTGCGCGCCAGCCGGCCGAGCCGCTGGCGCAGCTCTGATCTCAGGCTGCGGCGGCCTCGTCGCAGAGCAGCTCCGCGAGCACCGCCCGGTCGATGTTGGCGCCGCTGAGCACCACGGCGACGCGCTGCCCGGCGTTGCGCTCGCGCTCCTGCATCAGCGCGGCCAGGGCGGCGGCACCAGCGCCTTCGGCGAGGTTGTGGGTGTCTTCGTGGTAGCTGCGGATGGCGTCGCGGATCTCGTCGTCGTCGACCCGCACGATGCGCGCTGCGCCGGCACGAATCATGTCCAGCGCCAGCTGCTGCGGTTGGCGACAGGCCATGCCGTCGGCCAGGGTGTCGGCGCGTTCGGTCTGCACCAGACAGCCCTGTTCGAAGCTCTGCGCGTAGGCATCGGCGCCAGTGGCGACCACGCCGACGATCTCGGTGTCGAGGCCGAGCAGGTCGCGGGTGCGGATCATCCCGCAGATGCCCGAGCCGAGGCCGATGGGCACGTAGACCCGACGCAGGTTCGGCACCGCCTCCAGCAGTTCCAGGGCGTAGGTGGCGACGCCGCGCACCAGGTCCTCGTGCAGTGACGGCACCCAGTGCAGGCCGTCGCGCTCGGCCAGGCGTGCCGCCTCGGCGCGGGCCTCATCGAAGTCGCGGCCATGCTCGATCACTTCTGCGCCGAGGGCGCGCATCGCGGCGTTCTTCTCGCGGGCATTGCCGTGCGGCACCAGGATGCGGATCGCCAGTCCCGCCGCGCGGGCAGCCAGCGCCAGGCTCTGGCCATGGTTGCCGCGGGTGGCGGTGACCAGGCCACGGACCTGCGGCTCGCGGCGCAGCAGTGCGTCGATGTAGACCAGGCCGCCGCGCACCTTGAAGGCCGCGGTCGGTGCATGGTTCTCGTGCTTGACCCACACCTCGCAACCGCTGCGCTCGCACAGCAGCGGCCAGCTCAGCTGCGGCGTGGGAGTCATGTGGCGGTGGACCAGTTGGGCGCTCTGGCGCAGTTGGGTGAGGTCGAACATGGCAGGGGCTCCGGGTGACGTTGACTCGGATGCTAGTGCGGCGCATTGTATGGGTAAATATTTATATTGCATGGCAAGCAATGTGGCTCCCTGATCTGCAAGACAGCGCCTTACCCACCTACCTGGCATTGGTCGAGGCCATCGCCACGGCGATCGGTCGTGGCGAACTCAAGCCTGGCGAGCGTCTGCCGCCGCAGCGCCGCCTGGCCTGGACGCTGGGCATCAACCCGAGCACGGTGATGCTCGCTTACCGCGAGGCGGCCCGGCGCCACCTGGTTTCCGGCGAGGTCGGCCGAGGCACCTACGTGCTCACCGGTAGCCGCGAGGCCAGCCTTTTCCGTCTCAAGCAGCCGACCGCAGCCGGGGACCTGATCGACCTGTCGACCAACGTCCCGGTGCATGACCCGGACAACCGCGACCTTTCCACCAGCCTCGCGGCGCTGGCGGCCCGTGGCGAGCTGGATATGCTGCAGACCTACCCCTCGGCGGCACTGGTCGAGCGCGCGCACCTGGCGGGCGCCAGCTGGCTGCGCCGACGCGGCCTGGAGCTGGCACCCGGTGGCCTGCTGCTGTGTGCCGGTGCCCAGCAGGGGGTCTCGGCCGCCCTGCTGGCACTCTGCGAGGCGGGTGAGCCGATTCTGGTGGAGCGCTACACCGCACCTGGGATCAAGGCTGCTGCCCGCCAGCTGCGCCTGCCGCTGCACGGTGTGGCGATGGATCGGCACGGCGTCCTGCCCGATGACCTCGACCGCCAGGCGCGTGCCACGGGGGCGCGCGTGGTGGTGCTCACCCCTTGCCTGCAGAATCCCACCGGCGCCAGCCTGGATGGCGAGCGCCGTGCCGCCATCGCCGAGGTGGCCAGGCAGCGTGGGCTGTGGCTCGTCGAGGATGATGTCTACGGCGTGCTGGGCAGTGAGGCACCTCTGGCGGTGCAACTGCCCGAGCGCTGCCTGCTGATCAGCAGCCTGTCCAAGAGCGTGGCGCCGGGCCTGCGTCTGGGCTTCATCGCCGGAGCGCCGCAGTTGCTCGAGCGTATCGATCGCGAAGCCCAGGCCACGCGCTGGGCGGTGGCGCCGCTGAGCCTGGCGCTGGCCTGTGAATGGATCGAGAGCGGCCTCGCCGAGCAGCGTCTGGCCTGGCAGATCGACGAGATGCAGCAGCGCTGGCGCCTGGCCGCGCGTGTGCTGGGGGCGCGCATGCCGCAGGGCAGGGCGGTGGCACCGCACCTGTGGCTGGACGTCGAGCCGCCCGTTGCGCTGGCCGAGGCCTGTCGGCAGAAGGGCGTGGAGGTGGTGCCCGCCGAGGTGTTCGCGGTCGAGGCCAATCCGGGGCACGCCGTACGCGTGAGCCTTGCCGCTGCGCTCAGCCGGGCGCAGCTCAAGCAGGCGCTGGAGGGGATCTCGGCCGCCTGGCCTATCGGCTGAGGGCCATGTGCAGGATCGGGAACGGCCTGCCGCCGCCATCCAGGCGCGAGCGATCCGTGACCACGAATCCCAGGTGCTGATAGAAGCCAACGGCCTGCGGATTCTGCTCGTTGACGTCGACCCGGGTCGCACCCAGCGCGTCGATGGCATGCTGCATCAGGCGTCTGCCCACGCCCTGGCCGTGGCTGTGCGGATCGACGAAGAGCATCTCCACCCTGTCCTCGGCATGACCGAGGAAGCCAAGTATCCGCCCGGCCTCATCGCGGGCGCAGGTCAGCTGTACGGCGGGGAAATACTGCTCGCGCAGCAGCGGCTTGATCACCTGCAGATCGCTTTCCGGGAGAAAGTGATGGGTGGCACGTACCGCCGCCTCCCAGATCTCCACCAGGGTGGGCAGGTCATCGGGCGTGGGGGTGTCGAGAGTCAGGGGCATGGCGATCGCCGCTCACGGGAAAAACAGGGCGCAGAGCATGCCAGCTCTGCGCCCGTGCTGTCACCGGCTGGCGTCCAGTACCACGCGGTAGCGCGCCTTGCCGCTGCGCAGGTGATCGATGGCGGCGTTCACCTGGCTCATGGGGAAGTGCTCGACCTGCGGCAGAATCTGATGGCGGGCGCAGAACTCGAGCATGCTCGCCATGCTCGATGGCGAGCCCACCGGCGAGCCGGACAGGCTCTTCTGTTGCGGGATCAGGTTGAACACATGCACCGGGATCGCGCTTGGCACGATGCCGACGAAGTGCAGGCGGCCCTTGCCGCGCAGGGTGCCGAGCAGGGCGATCCAGTCGAGGTCGGCGCTGGCCGTGACCAGGAGAAAGTCCAGGCTGCCGGCAATCGCCTTCATCGCCGCGCTGTCGGTCGAGGCCACCACCTTGTGAGCGCCCAGGCGCTTGGCCTCGTCCTGCTTGTTCAGCGACGAGGTGAAGGCCGTCACTTCGCAGCCCCAGGCATTGAGGAAACGCAGCGCCAGGTGGCCAAGGCCGCCGATGCCAACGACGCCGACGCGATCGGTGGGCTTGATGTCGAACTCCAGCAGCGGGCTGAACACCGTGGAGCCGGCGCAGAACAGCGGCCCGACCAGCGCCGGGTCGAGTCCGGCGGGCAGCGGCACCGCCCAGGCCCAGTGCGCACGCAGGCGGTCGGCGAAGCCGCCGTGGCTGCCGACGATGGTCGGCTTCACCGAGCGGCAGAGCTGGTGCGAACCCTCCATGCAGGAGCCGCAGTGCATGCAGCTGCCCTTGTACCAGCCGATGCCGACGCGCTGACCCAGTTCGAGGCCGCGGACCTGCTCGCCGAGGCGCACGATGCGGCCGACCACTTCATGGCCGGGGATGAAGGGGTAGCGGGCATTGCCCCATTCGTTGTCGATCATCGACTGGTCGGAGTGGCAGATGCCGCAGTACTCCACTGCGACCTCGACCTCTTCGGCGCCGAGTGGCCCGGGGTCGTAGCTCAGGCGCTCCAGCGGCGCCTTTGGGGCGGTGGCGGCCCAGCCGGTGAAGGTGGCGAGTTCGGCGCTGTTGCTCATGGACGGCTCCTGAGTGCTGAAGTTGAATCAGCAGCTTAGTCGCTGTGCCAAGCTGTGGAAGCACCATCAGCGCCGCTTATCGTGGGGTACACTGCACGACCCTGTTCCGCTGAAGCCCGTTGCATGTCGCGCCCTCGTCCTCCTGCCAAGTCTCGTCCTGCTGCGCCACGCCGTGTGGCCAAGGCGCCGCCCGCGCAACCGCGCCTGCTGCTGCTGAACAAGCCGTTCGACGTGCTTACCCAGTTCAACGACGACCAGGGGCGCACCACGCTGAAGGATTTCGTCGACCTGCCCGGCGTGTATCCGGCCGGGCGCCTGGATCGAGACAGCGAGGGCCTGCTGCTGCTGACCAATGACGGTCGCCTGCAGGCGCGCATCGCCGATCCCAGGCACAAGCTGCCGAAGACCTACTGGGTGCAGGTGGAGGGTGAACCGAGTGACGAGCAGCTGCAGCAACTGCGCAGCGGCGTGACGCTCAACGATGGCCCGACGCTGCCGGCCGAGGCCCGCCGTCTGGCCGAGCCCGAGCTGTGGCCGCGCAACCCGCCGGTACGTTTTCGCAAGAGCGTGCCGACCGCCTGGCTGGAGTTGGTGATTCGCGAAGGGCGCAATCGCCAGGTGCGACGCATGACTGCCGCTGTCGGCCTGCCCACACTACGGCTGGTGCGCGTGGCCATCGGCCCCTGGCGTCTGGAGGGGCTGCAGCCTGGCCAGTGGCGCGAGGTCGCGGCCAGGCTGGAGTGACACTCAGGCGTTTTGTCGCAGCGCCCGGGTGCCGGCGAACATGATCTGAGTCAATAACCGGCCTTGATCACGGCGATACCTTTGTTCAGCACTTCACGCCAGGCCTGACGCACGTCGGCGTCGCATTCCTTGTCGTGTTCGCTGATGGTCAACAGCAATGCGTCGAGCCACAGGTCGTAGAGTTCGGGGCGGATGTCCAGATGCTGGCGCGAGTGCGACTCGCCGAGGGCGCGCAACTTGGTGTCGGGCATGCCACGGGCGTGCATCACCAGGTTGAGGATGCCTTGGCGCAGTAGCTGTTTCTGCGCGGTCATGTCGGTGTCGACGAACTTCTCGCGGATCAGTGGTGAACTCGCAAGGAAATGGCGGTAGAAGCTGTCGAAGAAATCTGGGCTGGCGCAGCAGCGTCCATAGCTTTGCATCACCAGATTGGCGGCGCTCATGTGAACTCCTTGTTAACAACGGGCCGTTTCTGCTGACGGCTTGGGGTCGGTGAGAAATTGTGTGGGGCGGGCGCCGGCGTCAGCCGTGGATGCCGCGCGCGGTCTCGATGATGTAGGTGATGATCGGCTTGGCCAGGAAGGCGAACAGGCACAGTCCCAGGCCGAGGAACAGAATGGCGGTACCCAGGCGGCCGGCCTTGGACTTCTTGGCCAGGTCCCAGATGATGAAGAACATGAACAGGATCAGTCCGCCCACCAGGACGTACATCATCAGCGCTTCGAATTGTTCGGTTTCCATGGAGCCTCGTGATTCGGATGGAAAACGCGGGGCTGGCATTATACGCGCCCTGATCCAGAGCGCGTCGTGATCCTTTACTCCCTGCGACCTTCAGTCGCGCAGGTGTTGCAGCGGCAGCTGAGTGCTGGAAAGGATCTGCTGCAGCACGAAGCTCGAGCGCACGCTGGACACCCCGTCGATGCGGGTCAGCGTACCCAGTAGCAGCTTCTGATAGTGATCCATGTCCGGCACCACCACCTTGAGCTGGTAGTCGGCATCCATCCCGGTGACCAGGCAGCACTCCAGCACCTCGGGGCACTTGCGGATCTCCTCCTGGAAATGCTCGAAGCGCTCCGGCGTATGCCGGTCCATGCCGATCAGCACGTAGGCGGTCAGGCTCAGGCCGAGTTTCTTGCGATCCAGCAGGGCGACCTGGCCGGTGATGTAGCCATCGTCTTCCAGCTGCTTGACCCGGCGCGAGCAGGGGGAGGGCGACAGGCCGATGCGTTCGGCGAGTTCCTGGTTGGACAGGGCAGCGTTGCGCTGCAATTCGGCGAGAATGTTCAGGTCGTAACGGTCGAGTTTGTCCATTTTTCTACTGGCTCATTATTGGATTGCGATAAATAGTGCTCCTTTAGCTGTAAATTGCGCAATCGATAAGTTTGTAAGCAATCTTAGCAATCTTATTTCGGCGCCATGGGCGTAAGCTTTCTCTCAGTTTCACGGCCCGGACGATAAGTCCTACCGGCATCGCCCAACCAGGTGAGTCGGCGCCGACGGTCCTACCGGATCGCACCGGCACCCGGGTCCGCACTGCCCAACCAGGCGGGCGACGAAAGCGGCGACAACACCGCCAGCACCGGACAGATTTCCCGAGGGGGCCGCGAGGCCCCTTTTTTATTGCCCGCTGTCTGGCAGGGGCTGGTGGGGGATCAGTGCTTGACCACTTCCTGCGGGTCGGCATGCACCAGCACTTCGGCACGCGGGTAGCGCTCGTGGATGGCCTTCTCCACGGCTTCGCAATGCTCATGCGCCTGCGACAGGCTCATCTCGCCGGGAAGCTCCAGGTGCAGCTGGACGAACCAGCGCGTGCCGGAAACGCGGGTGCGCAGGTCATGCGCGCCGAGTACGCCGGGGACGGCGCATGCCAGTTCGTGCATCTGCGTGCTGACGTCGGCGGGCAGCTCCTCGTCCATCAGCACGGCCACCGCGCCGCGAACGATGCTGATGGCGCTCCAGAAGATGTAGAGGGCGATGCCGATGGCGAAGAGGGCGTCCATCTGCAGCCAGCCGAAGCGGGTCAGGAGCAGGGCGACGAGGATGCTGCCGTTGAGCAGGATGTCGGAGCGGTAGTGCAGGGAGTCGGCGTGGATCGCCGTGGAGCCGGTTTCGCGCACCACCTTGCGCTGGAAGGCCAGCAGGCCGATGGTCAGCGCCAGGGCCAGCAGCATCACGGCGATGCCGGCTCCTTCGGCTTCCAGTGGTTGCGGCGCCTGCAGGCGCTCGAGGCCCTGCATGCCGATGAGGATGGCGCTGACGCCGATGAACAGCGCCTGGCCGAGCCCGGCCAGTGCCTCGGCCTTGCCGTGACCGTAGCGATGGTCCTCGTCGGCAGGGCGCAGGGCGAAATGCACGGCGACCAGGTTGATCAGCGAGGCGGCGCTGTCGAGCAGCGAGTCGGTGAGGCCGGCCAGCAGGCTGACCGAGCCACTCAGCCACCAGGCGACGGCCTTGGCCAGCACCAGAGTCAGCGCCACCGCGAGCGCCGCCCGGGTGGCCAGGCGCATCAGCCTGGCGTGCTGCGGATCGTGCATGGACTCAGGCCGCCGGGCGCAGGCCGTAGGCGGCCAGCTGTTCGCTGCTGCCGCTGTGCTGGATCAGGCGCGGGTCGTCCAGCGGCAGCTGGTGGCCGGTGCTGGTTTCGATCAGCGCCTTGAGCGCCAGCGGGTCGACCTGGCCGTCAGCGCCGACCAGTTGCTTGAGCTGTTGCGGGTCGACCTGAGCGGTCTGCCCTTCCGGCAGGTAGATGGCGCCGGTGGCGAAGTCCACGGCGAAGGCGATCAGCCCGGGGATGACGTAGAACAGGATGCCAATGGCGTTGGCGCCGGCGATCACGGGGTCGATCCTGCCCTCGATCTGGCCGCGACGATCCGGGTAGAAGATCGAGCCGCAGGCCGTCAGTTGAGCCAGCAGGGTCGCGGCGACGACGCCAGCGATGACACGGGATTTCGTGCGCATGAGCACCTCCAGAAAAAGTGGCGCAACTATAGCAGTTCGCCATTGCAAAACCGCGACGTGCACGCGGTTGCCAATGAGACCGGTCAGGGCGCCGGCGGTTCGCCATGCCGAGCTGCTCTATAATCGCCGGCTCGCTGTGGAGATATGATGAACACCCTGCCTATCGACGTCCTGTTACCTGCCTTGCGCGCGGCCCTGAGCGACCGCCACGAAGTGGTGCTGGAGGCCCCGCCCGGCGCCGGCAAGACCACCCGCGTACCCCTGGCCCTGCTCGATGCACCCTGGTTGGCCGGGCAGACCATCGTCATGCTCGAACCGCGTCGCCTGGCCGCGCGGGCGGCTGCCGAGCGCCTGGCCAGCGAGCTGGGCGAGCGCGTTGGGGAGACGGTGGGGTATCGCATCCGCCTGGACAGCAAGGTGGGGCCGAACACCCGTATCGAGGTGGTCACCGAAGGTATTCTCGCCCGGCGTCTGCAGGACGATCCGGCGCTGGAAGGCGTCGGCCTGGTGATCTTCGACGAGTTCCACGAACGCAGCCTGGATGCCGACCTGGCCCTGGCGCTGACGCTCAACGGCCGCGCCATGTTCCGTGCGCAAGACAGCGGCGAGGCGCCGCTCAAGGTGCTGCTGATGTCCGCCACGCTGGAGGGCGAGCGCCTGGCCAGCCTGCTGGGCGATGCCCCGGTGCTGCGCAGCGAAGGCCGCATGTTCCCGGTGGATATCCGCTGGGGGGCGCCGTTCCAGGCTGGCGAGTGGATCGAACCCCGGGTGCTGCAGACCGTCCAGCAGGCACTGGCCGACGAGCCCGGCAGCCTGCTGGTGTTCCTGCCCGGGCAGGCGGAGATTCGCCGGGTGGCCGAGCAACTGGGCGAGGTCCTGGCGGGGCGCGACGACATCCTGCTCTGCCCGCTGCATGGCGAGCTGGACCTCGACGCCCAGCGTGCGGCCATCGACCCGGCGCCTGCCGGCAAGCGCAAGGTGGTGCTGGCCACCAACATCGCCGAAACCAGCCTGACCATCGACGGTGTGCGTGTGGTGGTGGACGCCGGTCTGGCGCGCGTCCCGCGCTTCGACCCCGCCAGCGGCATGACCCGCCTCGACACCCAGCGCATTTCCCGTGCCTCCGCCACCCAGCGTGCGGGGCGCGCAGGGCGCTTGCAGCCCGGCGTGTGCTACCGGCTGTGGTCGCAGAGCCAGCACGAACAGCTCAGCGCCTATTCCACGGCGGAAATCCTCCAGGCCGATCTCGCCGGCCTGGCCCTGCAACTGCTGCGCTGGGGCGTGACGCCACAGGAGCTGAGCTGGCTCGACATGCCGCCACAGGCCACCTATGCCCAGGCGCTCGATCTGCTGGGACGGCTCGGCGCCCTGGATGCGCGCGGCGCCTTGAATGCCCACGGGCAGGCCATGGCCGAGTTGCCCAGCCACCCGCGAATCGCCCATCTGCTGCTGCGTGGCCAGGCGTTGGGGCTGGGCGCATTGGCCTGTGACCTGGCGGCGCTGCTGGCGGAACGCGACATCCTGCGCGGTGGCGGCGCCGACCTGCACAGCCGCCTGGCCCTGCTCGGCGGGGAAGGCCGCGTCGCACGTAACGCACAGGGCGCCGTGCAGCGCGCCCGGCAACTGGCCCGGCAGTTCCGCGGGCAGCTCAAGGGGCGGCCGGTGACGCAGGCGGTGAGCGACCCCGATCAGCCGCGCTGGCTTGGTTGCCTGCTGGCGTTCGCCTACCCCGATCGCATCGCCCAGCAGCGGCGTGCCGGTGGCGCCGACTACCGCCTGGCCAATGGCCGCGCTGCGCAGTTCGGCGAGGCCGATGCCCTGATGAAGCACGAATGGCTGGTGGTGGCCGATCTGGGTAGCCGCCAAGGGCAGCGCGAGGAGCGGATCTACCTGGCGGCCGATCTCGACCCGGCATTGTTCGCCGGCGAGCTGGCCGAGCAGGTCGAGGAGCAGGAGGTGCTCGACTGGGACGAGCGCGAAGGTGCGCTGCGTGCCGAGCGCCAGCGCAAGGTCGGCGAGCTGGTGCTGGAGCGCCAGGCCCTGGCCTCGCTCGATGAGTCGGCGCGCTGCCGGGCGCTGGTTGGCCTGGTGCGGCGCAAGGGCCTGGAACTGCTGCCCTGGACGCCCGAGCTGCGCCAATGGCAGGCGCGCGTGGCGCTGCTGCGCGAGCTGGACCTGCAGGCGCAGGGGCAGAGCGAATGGCCGGACCTGGCCGATGCGGCGCTGCTGGCCAGTCTCGATCAGTGGCTGACGCCGTTCCTGGGCAAGGTCAACCGACTCAGCCACTTCGCCAGCCTCGACCTGTCGGCGATCCTGCAGACGCTGCTGCCCTGGCCGCTGCCGCAACGCCTCGACGAGCTGGCCCCGCGCGCGCTGAGCGTGCCGTCCGGTTCGCGCATCGCCATCGACTACACGGAAAACCCGCCGGTACTCGCGGTGCGCCTGCAGGAGCTGTTCGGCCTGGCGGCCACGCCGCGCATCGCAGGCGGTCGCCTGGGCCTCAAGTTGCACCTGCTGTCGCCGGCGCGCCGGCCGGTACAGGTGACCCAGGACCTGGCCAGCTTCTGGGCCAATACCTACCTGGACGTGAAGAAGGACCTGAAGGGGCGCTACCCGAAGCACTACTGGCCGGACGATCCGCTGATCGCCGAACCCACGGCACGTGCCAAGCCGCGCAAGTAAGAGCGCGTCGCTCAGCCGCCTTCGTTGCGCAGCCGGGCCGCGAGGCACACCTCCAGGCCATCGGCATGGGCGATGAACTGCAGGCTGCAGCCGCAGCGTTCGGCGATGGCCTTGACGATGGACAGGCCCAGGCCACTGCCGTCGCTGTCGGCGCTGCGCCAGAAGCGCTCGGTGACGCGTTGCAGGCGCTCGGGGGTGATGCCCGGGCCCTGGTCGCGGATGCTGAAGCGCACGCGACCCTGGCCGTCGCGTGCGATGTGCAGGTCTACCTGGGTGCCTGGCCTCGTGTGCCGGCGGGCGTTCTCCAGCAGGTTGCGCAAAGCAGCGATGGCCAGGGCCGGGGGCATGGCCAGGCACTGCTCGGACAGGTCGTCGGCAACACTCAGTTCTACGGCCGCACCCGGCTTGTGCGTCGCATCGGCGATGGCCTGCTGCGCGATTTCCAGCGGGCGGCATGGCAGGCCTTCATCGAAGGGCAGGTTGCCTTCGACCCGTGCGAGCATCAGTAGCTGTTCGAGTATGCGCTGCAGGTGATCGGCGCCCTGTTCCGCCATGGCGATGGCGATCCGTGCCGGCTCACCCTCGGTCATGGCCGCGACCTGCAGGTGGGTTTTTACCGCAGTCAGCGGGCTGCGCAGTTCGTGGGCGGCATCGTCGGTCAGGCGCCGCTCGCGCTCCAGGGTGGCGCCGATGCGCTGGAACAGCTGGTTCTGTGCCTCCACCAGCGGCGCCAGCTCGGCGGGCAGGTCGGTCAACGGCAGCGGTTCGCTGGCGTTGGCGCTGCGTCCGGCGAGCGCCGCCCGGATTCGCTCCAGCGGCGCCAGGCCCCGCCCCAGGCCGACCCAGAGCAGGGCGAGGCTGCCGAGCAGGGCGACCGCCACCGGCACCGCAGCGGCCAGCAGGATCGAGCGCTGCAGCGTGGCCCGTTCATCCAGGCGGTCGGCGGTGGTGATGCGCAGGTCATCCTGGATCAGGGTGAAGCTGCGCCACAGCTGGTCACCGATGACCTGATCGTGGAAGCCCTGCTGGCTGGCATCGAGCATGTTCTCCGGCGTCGAGTGGCTGCGTGCCAGCACCTCGCCGCGCAGCGAGCTGATCTGGCAGGCCAGGCCATTGGGAATGCCCAGCTGCTCCGCACTCAGGCGGGTGCTGCCGTCCTGGCTGGTGCGCGCCTGCGGCAATTGCACCAGCAGGCCGGCGACCATGCGGGCCGAGGCGGCCAGGCGTTCGTCGAGCGACTGCAGCAGCTGGCTGCGCAGGTCGTAGAGCATCCAGGTGGCGGCCAGTGACCAGAGCAGCACGAAGGCGGCACCGAGGCCGAGGGTCAGACGCAGGCGCAGGCTCATCGGGGCTGCTCCTCGTGGCCGGCGGTGCCGAGCCGGTAGCCCAGGCCGCGCACGGTCTCGACGATGCCGTTGCCGAGCTTGCGGCGCAGGTGATGGATGTGCACGTTGAGGGCATTGCTCTCGACGTCATCGTCCAGGCCGTACACCGAGTCCTTGAGGTGCTCGCCGCTGAGAATCCGCCCCGGATTCTGCAGCAGCGCCTGCAACAGCGCCTGTTCGCGCCGCGACAGGTCGACGGGGACGCCGGCGAGGCTGACGGTGCAGCGGGTCGGGTCGTACTGCAGCGGGCCATGCTCGATCAGGTGCGTGGTCCTGCCGGCTGCGCGGCGCAGCAGGGCATGCAGGCGTGCGGCCAGCTCGCGCAGGTCGAAGGGCTTGGTCAGGTAGTCGTCGGCACCCGCCTGCAGGCCGGCGACACGCTCGGCCACGGCGTCGCGCGCGGTGAGGACCAGCACCGGCAGGGCCAGGCCGTCACGGCGCAGGCGGCGCAGCAGGTTCAGGCCGTCTTCGTCGGGCAGGCCGAGATCGAGGATCAGCAGGTCGAAGTGACTGTGCTGCAACAGGCTTTGCGTCGCCGCCGCGCTGGCGGTGTGAGCGACGGTGAAGCCCTGTGCCTGCAGGCCTGCGATCAGGCCACTGGCGATCAGCGAGTTGTCTTCGGTGAGGAGCACGTGCATGTTCGAAAGGGCGCGAGAAGGGCGAGTCGACAGTATCGCTCATCCCGATTAAGACAGGATTATCGGCGCTGCCCCGGGCACTGTTAATCGCCTGTTAATTGCCCTCTGGCATGCTCGACGCATCCTGGATTTCAAGGTGCCCGCATGCGTGTCGTCATCCTTCTGCTGAGCCTGTTCTGCTCCTCCGTGTTCGCCGCACTGCCGTTCGACGGCCCGCGCGCGGACGAGGAATTCCTGCCTGTCGATCAGGCGTTCGTGTTCGATGTGCAGCAGCAGGATGGGGGCGCAACGACACTGAGCTGGGACATCGCGCCAGGCTATTACCTGTATCGGCAGCGCCTGAAGTTCATCGGTCTGGCGGACGCGCATGCCCCTGAACTGCCCACGGGGCTGGCGCATGAGGACGAGTACTTCGGCGCCTCGCAGATCTACCGTGAGCGTCTGCAACTGAGCCTGCCGGCCGAGGCCCGTGGGCGTATCGAGGTGCAGTGGCAGGGCTGTGCCGATGCCGGCCTGTGCTACCCGCCGCAGAGCCGCACCCTCGACCTTGGCGGTGGCGGCGCCATCAACGTCGCCCAGGCCGACGACCTGGCGCTGCTCGACGGCCTGCAGCAGCAGGCGCTGTGGCTGAGCATGGCGGTGTTCTTCGGCCTCGGCCTGTTGCTGGCGTTCACCCCCTGTTCGTTGCCGATGCTGCCGATTCTGGCCGGCATCGTGGTGGGCAGCCGGGCTTCGCCGGCGCGTGGTTTCGCCCTGGCAGGCAGCTATGCGCTGAGCATGGCGCTGGTCTACGCCCTGCTTGGCGTCGTCGCCGCGCTGCTCGGGGCGAACCTGCAGAGCCTGTTGCAACAGCCCTGGCTGATCGCCTCGTTCGCGGCGCTGTTCGTGGTGCTGGCGTTGCCGATGTTCGGCTTCTTCGAGCTGCAGCTGCCTGCCGCGCTGCGTGACCGCCTGGAGCGGGCCGGGCGTGGGCGCGAGGGCGGCAGCCTGCTTGGCGCCGGGTTGCTCGGGGTGCTTTCCGGGCTGCTGGTCGGGCCGTGCATGACCGCGCCACTGGCGGCTGCGCTGCTGTTCATCGGGCAGAGCGGTGATCTGTTGCAGGGTGGCCTGGTGCTGTTCGCCCTCGGCCTGGGTATCGGTACGCCGCTGGTGTTGCTGGTGACGCTCGGCCAGCGTTTCCTGCCCCGTCCCGGGCCGTGGATGGCGCGGGTCAAGGCGGTGTTCGGGTTTCTCTTCCTGGGCACCGCGCTGTACCTGCTGCAACCGCTGCTGGGCGAATCCACCTGGCTGGCGCTGAGTGGTGCCTGGCTGGTGCTGGCGGCCAGCAGCCTGTTGCACCTGGCGGGGCAGCTGCAGCGGCAGCGTGCGCTGGCCCACGCCGGCGCCGCGCTGCTGGGCCTGTGGGGCGTGGCGATGGTGCTCGGGGCAGCGGGCGGTGGGCATGACCCGATGCGGCCGCTGGGGGTGTTCAGCGCCGTGGCGGCGCCGCAGACCGAGGCGCGCAGCACGGGTTTCGTCGACGTGCACGAGCCCGAGCATCTGCAGCGTGAACTGGAGGCGGCGAAGGCCAGTGGGCAGTGGGTGCTGGTGGACTACTACGCCGACTGGTGCGTGTCGTGCAAGGTCATGGAGCGCGAGGTCTTCGGCAATGCCGAGGTTCAGGCGCGCCTGGCGCAGGCGCGTAAACTGCGACTGGACGTCACCGCGCCGGGCGCCGCGAGCAATCAGCTGCTCGGCCGCTATCGCGTGCTGGGGCCGCCGACGCTGCTGCTGATCGGCCCGGACGGCGCGGAGCGACGCCAGCAGCGCATCACCGGCGAGGTCGATGCCCGGCAGTTCATCCAGGTATGGGACAGTGCGATGGAGCGTGGCTGATGTTGACGATGGATGTAGGACCGCTGGCGCTCGGCGTCGGCCATGTGTTGCTGCTGGTCAGCCTGCTGCTGGCCACGCTGGTCGGCTGGTGGCTGGGGCGCAAGCGCCAGGTCAACCCGGAGGCGCTGATCTTCCGTTTGTTGCTGGCGGCCCTGCTGGGCGCACGCCTGGCGTTCGTCGCCCTGTATGCCGGGCACTACCGGGATGCGCCCTGGCGGGTGATCGATATCCGCGACGGCGGCTTCATCGCCTGGGGCGGTCTGCTGGCCGCCGCCCTGCTCGGGGGCTGGTACCTGTGGCGCCGGCCAGAGCTGCGCACCGCGCTGGGCGCCGGCATGGCCACCGGGCTGCTGGTGTGGGGCATGGGCAGCCTGGTGCTGCATACCCTGGAGCGTGGCACCCGTCTGCCGGACCTGGCCCTGCGCGATGTCCAGGGCCGCTCGGTGATGCTGCGCGAGCATCTGGGGCAGCCAATGGTGATCAATCTCTGGGCCACCTGGTGCCCGCCCTGCCGCCGCGAGATGCCGGTGCTGGCCGAAGCGCAGCGCCTGTATCCGCAGGTGACCTTCGTGTTCGCCAACCAGGGCGAGGGTGCTGGTGAGGTCCGCACCTTTCTCGCCAGCCAGACGCTGCAACTGGACAACGTGCTGCTCGACAGCGGCGGGCGCCTGGGGCAACTGGTCGGTTCGCGAGCGTTGCCCACCACCCTGTTCTACGACGCCGAGGGCCGCCAGGTCGGCAGCCATCTCGGCGAACTGTCCAGCGCCAGCCTGGCGCGGGCACTGGAATCCCTGAAAACGGACGAATGATCATGCAACCAATCAAGTCTCTAGTTCTGCTCGCCACGCTGCTGGCGCCGTTGGCGCAGGCCGCCGAGCTGCCCGCCGCGATCAAGGCCGTCGAAGGCCGTGGGGCCAAGGTGGTCGGCACCTTCGAGGCCCCCGGCGGGCTGCAGGGCTATGCCGCCCGCTACAACGGTCAGGGGCTGGCGCTGTACCTGACGCCGGATGGCGAGCACGTGCTGATCGGCACGCTGCTCGATGCCAAGGGCGCCGACCTGACGGCGGAGCCGCTGGAGCGCCTGGTCTACAAGCCGCTGGGCGAGGAAATGTGGCAGCGCTTGCAGAGCAGCACCTGGATCGCCGATGGCGACGACAAGGCCAGCCGGGTGGTCTACGTGTTTTCCGACCCCAACTGCCCGTACTGCAACCTGTTCTGGCGCCAGGCGCGGCCCTGGGTCGAGGCCGGGCGGGTGCAGTTGCGCCATGTCATGGTCGGCATGCTGCGCGCCGACAGTCCGGGAAAGGCCGCGGCGCTGCTCGCGGCGCAGGATCCGCGTCAGGCGCTCGGCGAGCATGAGGCGGCCGGGCGCGAGAGCAAGCTGCAGGCAGTGGCGAAGATTCCCGGCGCGATCGCGGCCCAGCTCGACGCCAACCTGGCGCTGATGGGCGAGATGGGTGGCGAGGCGACGCCGGCCATCTACTACCTCGACGAGCGGAGCCGCCTGCAGCAGCACAAGGGGGCGCCACGCCCGGACAGCCTGGAAGCCATCATGGGCTCGGCGAAACCCTGAGGCGCGGGCGCAGTGGCCGCTGTCAACGGCACAGCAGGCCACCCAGCTCGCTCGGCACGCGGCCGGTCCAGCGCTTGAACGAGCGGCGGAAGTTGGTGATGTCGTTGAAGCCCAGGCGCTGCGCCACCTCGTCGTTGCTGCAGCCCTTGACCTGGTAGAGGTACAGCGCCAGTTCGCAGCGGGCCCGGTCGAGCCGCTCCTGGAAATGACTGCCGTGCTTGCTCAGCTTGCGCTTGAGGGTCGCCGGGCTGGTGGCGAAGGCCTCGGCCACTCGCTCCAGGCTCAGCGGCTGGTGGATATGGGCGCTGAGGTGGGCGTGCAGCTCGTCGAGCAGGCTGCCCTGCCAGCCCCATTGCGCGAGCTGCTGGTCACACTGCTGGCGGGCGATGTGCGCGCCGGTGGCACCGGCGTGCGGCCAGGGGCGCAGCAGGTACTCGCGGGGCAGGCTCATGACTGTCGATGGGCGATCGAAGCTCAGTTCGTCGCTGAGATGCACCCAGTACTGCTCGACATGGCGTGGTTCGGCGTAGGCGAACTGCAGACGCCAGGGCAGGCGTTCGTGTTGCTGGCGGCGGGCCAGGGCGACCACCGCGGTCATGCTCGCCTCCAGCAGAAAGGGCAGCTGCTCGGCGGCGCCGCAGCTGTCGCGCCAGTACAGGTGCAGGTACTGCTCGTCGAGGTGCAGCACCGGCGTCAGCAGGGGCGAGAGCAGGGCACGGTAGCGGCCGAGGTCCTGCAGCGCCTGCAGCAGGTTGTCGGCCTGCTCCAGCAACTGGCTGGCGGCGCCATAGTGGCCGGGCCACAGGCGCTGGCCGAACAGGAAGCTGCTGTCCGGCGCGTCCAGCAGGCGCCTGGCGTTGGCGATCAGGCGCAGGAACTGCGCGGGGCTGACCCGTGCCCGGCCGGTGACGATGTCCTCGTAGAACAGCTCGCAGCCCCGCAGCAGGTGATGGGTATCGATGCCCCGTGAACGTGCCAGGTCGATCAGCACGGCGGGCAGATCATGAGCGGCGATGAAGCGACTGTCGCACTCGTAGCCCATGGCGCTCACGCACTGTGTGCCAGACGCGGTTTGGCCCGCGCCAGCGTCAGGTTGAGGCGCTTGAGCAGTTGCTCCTCGTCATCGTCGAGGGCCATGACCGCGGCCACGGTGGCCCGCAGTTGCAGGCGTTCGCCATGGCGCTGGCTGCGATGGGCGAGGCTGGCGATGCTCTGGCGCAACTCGGCGGCGATGCTCAGTGCCTGCTGTTCGCCGGTGTTCGGCAGCACGGCGACGAAACGGTCGCCGGCCAGGCGGCAGAGCATGTCCTGCTGGCGCAGGTTGAACAGCAGCAACTGGGCCACCACCTGCAGCACCTGGTCGCCTTCGGCCTGGCCGTAGCGCTGGTTGACCAGGCTGAAATCGTCGAGGTCGATGGCCACCAGCGACAGCGGCTGATGCTCCGCGCGCGCCTGTTGCAGCGCCTGTTGCAGATGCTGGCGCAGGTACTGGGCGCCGGACAGCGGGGTGAGCTTGTCGAACAGGCGATGGTCGCGCTGCAGGTGTTCGCGCTTGCGCATCTGCGCGCTGATGGCGCGCTGTTCCTGCTGCAGGTGGTACATGCCTAGCGTCAGCAGCAGCATGCCGAGCGGCATCGGCGCGGTCTCCAGCCAGTTGTCCCAGACCGTCTCCTGCGGCAGGCGGATGAACTCGTCGAGGCTGTCCATCCACATCGAGAAGGCGATGCAGCACAGGCCCAGCGACAGCAGGCGGGTGACCCAGCCGGCCGGGCGGCCACTCAGCAGCATGATCAGCCAGCCGCAGAGAATCAGGCAGGTGCCGCCTTCGCCGGCCACGTCCATCCAGTTGATCTCGGCCCAGGACTTGATCTCGCCCGCACCGAGGTAGAGCAGCAGTCCGGCGTTGGCCGCCAGCAGCAGGCCGGCCAGGGTCAGGCCATGCAGTTTCAGCAGTGCTTTCATGGTCGATTCTCCCGGCAATGTCCGTCCGTGGCCGAGCATGCCGGAGGCAGGTCTCATTTCGATGACAGTCATTTGTCCCTCGCGCTGCAGGGCAGGCCGTCCGGGCCTGCGTTCCGGGTGCAGTAGCGCTCGGTTGGGGTAGCCAGGTCGGGCTCGTGCAGGGTCTTGTGGCCGCTGGCGTCGCGCTGGATGTCGAAGGCGTCGTAGAGCCGGTCGTCGGCGCTGTAGGCCCTGACGCTCAGGCGGTTCTGCGCCACGCTGATGGTCTGGTACAGCTGGGTGTCCTCGGCGCTGCGGTCCGGCTGGCTGTGGGCGCGATCGTTGAGGCCATACATCTTCGAGCCGGTCACCGAGACCATGTACACCGGGCCGATGGCCTGCTGGCTGCGCAGGGCCTGGCGCGTGGCGGCGCGGCCGGCGACATGGGTCAGGCGGCTGTAGCAGTGGTCGTGGCCCTGCAGCACCAGATCGACGCCATGGCGTTCGAACAGGGGTTGCCAGGCGGCCTTGAGTGGCTCGCTGTCCTCGGGGCGGGCGCAGGTGTAGATCGGTTGGTGCATGACCACGATGTTCCAGCGCGCCTGGCTGCTCTGCAGTGCGTTCTCCAGCCAGCGGGTCTGGGCCTCCAGGGTGCCGAGGTCGAGTGCCGAGGTGCCGTCCAGCACCACGAAGCGTACGCCCTGGTAGTCGCTGACGTAGCTGGTCTCGGTCACGCCCTCGGCGCCGTTGCGTGGCAGGGCGAACTGGGCGGGGAAGTGCGCGCCGAGCGTGCGACTCTCGCTGCCGTCGGGCAGCAGGTCGTCGAGGTATTCGTGATTGCCGACGGCGACCAGTTGCGGGATGGCGGCGTAGGCCCAAGCGCCCGCCTGGTTCCACTCGCCCCATTCGTCGTCATGGGCGAGGTCGTCGCGCGAGGCCACCAGGTCACCGGCATGCACCACCAGCGCCGGGCGGGCGACGCTGCGCAGGGCCTGACGAATGCTGCGTGAGGCGACCTCGAGGATGCCGTTCTGGGTATCGCCCAGGTAGATGAAGCTGAAGGGAGCGAAGGTCCGGCTGGCGGTGCGGAACTGATGCCACTCGCTCCAGCCTGCGCTGCCTTGCACCCGGTAGGCATAGGCGGTATCCGGGCTGAGGCCGTCCAGGCGTACCTGATGGTAGAGCGACGGGCCGTTCTCGGCGTCCAGGCGGCGACTGCTGCCACTGAGCTGGCGGGCCTTGGCCACCACCTGCGGGCCGGCCAGGGCCGGACCGAACTCCAGCACGGCTCTGTCCTGGCGCAGGTCGGTACGAAAGCTCACGGCCATCTGCGTGGCGGCGTCGGCGCCGGGCGTCAGCACGATGCGGTCCGCCAGGTTGCCGGCGGCATAGGGTTGGCCTGGCGAGCGTGGCAGCGGCGGCTCGGCATGGGTCAGGGGGCTGCTCAGGGCGGTGGCCAGCAGCGTGGCCAGCAGCAGGGGGCGATGCATGTGCGGTTTCCTTGGCTGATCCGGAAGTGCGTTCGGCGCCAAGGAAACAAAGGCGCATGACGGTTCGGTTACCGCGCCGGGGGTCGATTCGGCTCAGGTGAAAGGTGCCGTGCAGGGCGATTTTTTCAGCCTGGATTAAGCCGGTGCGGGGTCGTGGGCGCAGTGGCGCCGCTGTCCACCCGGCACTGGCCGCTCCGATTCCCGCGCAGAGCCTCGGTCAACGCGGCATGGCCGGGTCATTTCAGCTCAGAACCCCCGTGAAACCACCACGAAACAGGCTTTCAGGGGCTGCTCCGGCAGGGGCTGTCACGCAAGTGCCACAAAGCATTCCTAGCTTTCGCTGCCATCGCCTGGTGTCGCCAGGGGCCATTGAAACGAGGGATTCAAGGTGGCAAAGCCATTTCGTCATATCCGCACAGCGGGATTCAACGTCAGCCTGCTGGCCATCGCCATCAGTGCCACACCGGTCTGGGCCGAGGAGGCGGTCGAGCGCGTCGAGGTGATCGGCCAGGCGGCGAGCATCGACAAGGCGCTGCAGGAACAGAAGAGCGCCGACAGCATCAAGAGCGTGGTGCATGCTGACGGCGTCGGCCAGTTGCCTGACGACAACGCGGCCGAGGCCCTGCAGCGCATTCCGGGGCTGTCGGTGGAGCGCGACCAGGGCGAAGGGCGTTTCGTCAGCGTGCGCGGCATCGCGCCGGACCTCAACAGCGTGACCATCAACGGCACCCTGGTGCCGGCCCCGGAGGGCGACCGCCGTGCGGTGGCGCTGGACGTGCTGCCGGCGGAGCTGGTGCAGTCGTTGTCGGTGGTCAAGAGCCTGACGCCGGACATGGACGCCAACTCCCTGGGCGGCACCATCGAGGTGGAGAGCCTCTCGGCCTTCGACCACGACGGCCTGTTCTACACCCTCTCCGGCGAGGCCAGCCACGACACCAACGTGGACAAGACCAGCCCCAAGTTCTCCGGCGCCATCAGCGATCGCTTCAGCCTGGGTGAGGGCACCGACAACTTTGGCGTGGCCGCGGCATTCAGCTGGCAGAAGCGCAAGTTCGGCTCGGAGAACGTGGAGACCGGCGGCGCCTGGGATTTCGACGATGGTGCGCGGCTGGAAGAGGTCGAGCAGCGTGACTACCAGATCACCCGCGAGCGCACCGGCTTCGGCCTGAACTTCGACTATCAGCCGGACGACTATTCCAACTATTACCTGCGCACCCTGTACAGCAAGTTCAAGGACACCGAGACGCGCAATGCCGCCGGCATCGAGTTCGACGACGCGCAGCTGTCCGGTGAGCGTGGCGATGGCGAAGGCTGGCGCGAGCTGAAGTCGCGTGAAGACACCCAGGAAATCCAGTCCTACGTGTTCGGCGGCGAGCGCATGATCGACCTGTGGACCATCAGCGGCCAGGCCGGCTACAGCCAGTCCACCGAGAAGGACCCGGGCGGCATCGCCGGCGCCAAGTTCGTCGGCGACTTCACCGGCATCGGTTTCGATGGCACGCGCAAGCCGCACCTCGTTGCCGGGGGCGCGTTCTACGATCCGACCGCCTTCGAACTCGACGAGGTGGAGTGGGAGAAAGTCAGCGGCAAAGACAAGGAAAAGAACATCCGCCTCGACCTGGCCCGTGACTACGACCTGGCTGGCAACGCCGCGCAGGTGAAGTTCGGTGGCAAGCTCAGCCGGCGCGACAAGACCAGCGATACCGAGGTCTGGGTCTACGACGATTTCACCGGCGTCGGGCTCGACGGCTTGCAGAGCGGCAGCGTCGACTACTCGCTGGGCCGCTTCGGCAACGGCATCAGCGCCGGTGCCATCAAGGGCCTGATCGGCGGGCTGGATCGCAGCCAGTTCTACGACGAGGAGAACTCGCGCATCAACGACTTCGACATGCGCGAGGACATCAACGCGGCCTACCTGATGAACACCCTGGATGTGGACGACTGGCGCTTCATCGCCGGCCTGCGCTACGAGGGCACCGAGTTCGAGGCCAAGGGCACCGGCCTGCGCGATGGCGTGTACGAGGACAGCCAGAGCCGCAACCGCTACGACCACTGGCTGCCGGGCCTGCATGCGCGCTACCAGCTGTCGCCGTCCACCGCGATCCGCGCCGCCTGGACCAACAGCGTGGTGCGCCCGACCTTCGGCCAGCTGGCGCCGGGCTTCGCCATCGACGGCGCGGACGCCTCCTTCGGCAATCCCGATCTCAAGCCGCTGGAGTCGATGAACCTCGACCTCGGCATCGAGCACTACATGGGGCGTGCCGGTGTGGTCTCGGGCTTCCTGTTCTACAAGGACATCGACAACTTCATCTACAACACCGACCTGGCCGGCAGCGGCGAGTGGATCGGCTTCGACGAGGCGCTGACCTTCGACAACGGCAGCAGCGCCAAGCTGTTTGGCGTCGAACTGGCCTACTCGCAGAAGTTCGACTGGCTGCCGGCGCCGTGGAACGGCCTGCTGCTGGGCGCCAACCTGACCCTCAGCCAGTCCGACGCGAGCATCGAAGGCCAGGGTGCCAAGCGCTCCATCGACCTGCCCAACCAGTCCGACACCGTCGGCAACTTCATGCTCGGCTGGGAGGACGAGCGCTTCAACCTGCGCCTGGCCGCCAACTACAAGTCCAGCTACCTGTACGAGATCGGTGCGGTGGAGGACAAGCGCCACGACCTGTACGTCGACGACCAGGTGTTCGTCGACATCAAGGCCGGCTACTTCATCACCCCCGAACTGCAGCTGACGCTCGAGGCGCAGAACATCACCGACGAGTCCTACTACGTCTACACCGGCAGCCGCCGCTACAACGCCCAGTACGAGGAGTACGGCCCGACCTACAAGATCGGCCTGACCCTGACCCATTTCTGAGCGCTGCGTGTTTCAGGGTGGACAACGCGTTTTCGTCCACCGGAAGGCGCTCGCCACACCGACATCTTCAATGGCCTGGCCCGTCGCCACTCGGCGGCAGCGGGCCGGGCCACCGTTACCAGGAACTCTTCATGCGTTTTTCCAACCTGTCCCTGCTGGGGCTCTGCATCATCCTGGCCGCGTGCCAGAGCCATGAGCCGCAAGAGGCCGTCTCGGCCGCGCCGAACGTCGTGCTCAGCGACGCGCTGATCGCCAGCGAAAACACCCAGTGGCTGGCACCGCTGCCCTTTCTGCCGGGGGCCGAGCGCCTGCAGGTCGGCGCCCGCAGCCTGCAGGTCGTCGACGCCGACGGCCAGGTGCTGAGCGAGCTGGCGGGGCGTTTCGCTACCCTCGACCAGCGTGCCGACGAGCGTGGCGTGCTGGTCGCCACGCTCGACAAGCGGCGTCAGCAGGCCCTGCTGGCGCGCCTCGACGACGCGCAGCAGTGGAGCGCGCCGCACTACCTGCCGAAGACCCGCTTCGCCATCGAAGGGCTGTGCCTGTATCGCGACGAAGCGCGCAACGACTTCCTCTTCCTGGTCGGCGAGGAGGGCATCGGCGAACAGTGGCTGGTGGCCGAGCACGGCCGACCGCTGGCGCAGGCACAGCGGGTGCGGGCGCTGAGCCTGCCGCCGCAGAGCAGCTTCTGCCAGGTCGATGACAGCTCCGCCAGCCTCTACGTCAACGAGGAAGGCGTGGGCCTGTGGCGCTACTCCGCCGCTGCCGAGGCGCCGCTGCTGCGTGAGCCGGTGGAGCTGGTCGCGCCCTTCGGCGAGCTGCAGGACGCCGGCGGCATGGCAGTGCTGCCCGATGCCCTGCTGCTACTGGATCCGGCCGCCGCCAACCTGCACCTGTTCCAGCGCCACGCCGCACAGTGGCAGCGTGCCGCTGTACTGAACCTGGCCGGGCTGGACGAGCCGGAGCAGGTCAGTGCCCGGCGCACGGCGCAGGGGCTCGAGCTGCTGCTGGTGGCCGACGATGGCGCCCGTCGCGCCGCGCTGAACTGGCAGCCCGAGAGCGCTGAAGCGCCGCCGGCGGTGCCGGTGGTCACCCCCCTGGTGCAGAGCGAGGTCGCGCCGAGCCTGGGCGATGCGGCGGACGACCCGGCGATCTGGGTCAATCACGCACAGCCCGAGCGCAGCCGCGTGCTGGGCACCGACAAGCAGGGCGGTCTGCTGGTCTATGACCTGGCCGGCAGGCAACTGCAGGACCTGCGCGTCGGCCGGCTGAACAACGTTGACGTGCGCAACGGCTTCCAGCTGGGCGCGCGCCGGGTCGACCTGGCGGTGGCCAGCAACCGCGATCACAACAGCCTGCAGCTGTTCGCCATCGACCCCGCCAGCGGTGAACTCGGCGAGATTGGCCAGATCCCCACGCCACTGCGGGAGATCTATGGCTTGTGTCTGTTCAAGGATCGCCAGGAGACCATTCACGCCATCGTCAACGACAAGGACGGCAGCTTCCTGCAGTACCGCCTGAGCGGTGCCGGCGGCAAGGCCAGCGGCCAGCTGGTGCGTCGCTTCCGCACCGCGACCCAGCCGGAAGGCTGCGTGGCGGACGACCGCAACGAGCGCCTGTACATCGGCGAGGAGGACGTGGCGGTGTGGACGCTCGATGCCCGTGCCGACGCCCCGGCCGAGCTGGAGCAGGTCATCGCCGTGGGCGGCCCGCTCGAAGACGACATCGAGGGCTTGGCCCTCTATCAGGGGCGGCAGCGTGACTACCTGCTGATCTCCAGCCAGGGCAACGACAGCTATGTGGTGGTCGAGGCGCAGGCGCCCTACAGGCTGCGCGGCAGCCTGCGCATCGGCCTGAACGCCGAACGCGGCATCGACGGGGCTTCGGAGACCGATGGTCTGGAGGTGACTTCAGCCAACCTCGGCGGCCCCTGGAGCGCTGGCCTGCTGGTGGTGCAGGACGGCCGCAAGCGCATGCCCGAGGGTAACCAGAACTACAAGTACGTGCCCTGGACGGCGATCGCCGCCGCGCTGGGCCTGGAATGAGACGGCTGGCGTCACGCCTGTCATCCCGGTGTAACGCCAGTGTCTTGAAATGTGAGCCATGGGGCTCGAGCCATTGAAGGAAAGCATGATGCAAAACCAAGCCCATCTCGAACACATGACCGTCTGGGGGCTGGTCAGCGAGGCCAGTCTCGTCGTGCAGGCGGTGATGCTCTGCCTGGTGCTGGCCTCGCTGATCAGCTGGTACCTGATCGTCCAGCGTGGCGGCGTGCTGCGCCGCACCGAGGCGCTGGCGAGAGACTTCCTCAAGCGCTTTCGCAGCGATGAAACAGGCGCCCTGTACCGCGCAGGCGTGCAGCAGGAGCTGCCCGCCGATGCCGCCCTGCAGCGTATCTTCCTGGCGGGTTATCAGAGCTTCAGCCAGCTGCAGGCGCATGCCGGCAACAGCACGGAGACCGTGCTCGACGGCGTCGAGCGCAGCCTGGCAGTGGCGATTGCCGAGCAGGAGGAACGCCTGGAGAAGGGCCTGCCGTTCCTCGCCACGGTGGGGTCGGTGAGCCCCTACATCGGTCTGTTCGGCACCGTGTGGGGGATCATGAATTCCTTCCTCGGCCTGTCCCAGGTGCAGCAGGCCACGCTGTCGACGGTGGCGCCGGGCATTGCCGAAGCGCTGATCGCCACGGCCATCGGCCTGTTCGCGGCGATTCCGGCGGTGATGGCCTACAACCGCTTCTCGGCGCGCAGCCAGACCCTGATCGCGCGTTACTACGCCTTCGCCAACGAGCTGCAGGGCCGTCTGCACCGTCGCCTCAATGGCGTTGGTGCGGGCATGGCCGCTGCCGCTTGAGGAGGATGACGCGATGCTGGTTCGACCGACGCACAAGCATGGCCTGAAGGCCGAAATGAACGTGGTGCCCTATATCGACGTGATGCTGGTGCTGCTGGTGATCTTCATGGTGACCGCACCGATGCTGGTGCAGGGCGTGCAGATCGAACTGCCCAAGGTGGCGGCCGAAGCGCTGCCGGCACCGGGCGAGCAGCGCATCGTCACCCTGTCGGTGAAGGACGACGGCAGCTTCCATTGGAACCTGGGCAGCGAAGTGGATATCGAGTCGCAGACCGACAGTGCGCCGAGCAAGGAGGCGATGCGCGAGAAGATCGCCGCCATCGTCGCCGCCAACCCGCAGACTCAGGTCTACGTGCGCGCCGACCAGCATGCCGACTATGCGTCGGTGATCGCCGGCATCGCCGAGTTGCAGCGTGGCGGTGTCAGCCGCCTGGGCCTGATCACCGAGGCGCCCTGACATGAGCAGCCTGACCCTGGAAATGCCCGCGCCGCGTCTGGCCTGGCCGGCCTGGCGCGAACATGGTTTCGCCATCGGCGTCGCCATCGCCCTGCATGCCGGCCTGGCCTATGTGCTGCTGCACCTGGCTCACCAGGCGCCGCTGCCGACACCGCTTGCCACGGTACTCACCACCGAGCTGATCAGCCTGCCGGCCCCCGTGGTTCAACCGCCGGCGCCCGTCGTCGCCGAACCGGCAGTGGCGCCGCCGCCGGCGGAGGCGCCGGTCGAGGCGCCAGCACCCGAACAGGCGGACCTGGCCTTCAAGAGGGCCGAGCAGGCGCGTGAGGAACAGGCGCTGCGCTTGCAGCGTGAACGTCAGCAGCGGCGTGCCGAGGCGCAGCGCCAGGAGCGTCTGGCCCGCGAAGAGGCGGCGCGTCAGGCGCAGCTGGAAGCGCAGCAGTTGGCCGAGGCCCGCCGGCTCGAAGCCGAGCGCGTGGCGGCGGCGAATGCCGCAGCCGCTGCGGCGCGCGCCGAGGCGCAGGCGGCCAGCCGCCAGTACCTGCCCATCGCCAAGCAGGCGCCGGACTATCCGGCCAAGGCGCTGGAACGCAAGATCGAGGGCGAATGCACGGTGGCCTATACGGTGAACGCTGCCGGGCGCGTGGAAGACCCGCAGGTGGTCGGCAATTGCCATCCGTTCTTCGTCAAACCGTCACTGGCCGCGGCCAGGACCTTTCGCTACCAGCCGCGCGTGGTCAACGGCCAGGCGGTGGCGGTGGCCAACGTGAAGAACACCTTCAGCTACCGCATCGAATAGGGGCCGGGCGACTCACGGCAGTTGCAGGTCTTCGCCGCTGGCCTGCAGGCGCTGGTAGGCATGGTCGAGCGCGTCGCGCAGCTGTACGGCATCCGCCGCGTGGCGGGAGACGATCAGCTTGAGCTGCAGGCGCTGCACCTCGACGAACGGCAGGTCGCCGATGCCGAGGCTGCGCCGGGCCTGCTCCACCGGCATCTGGTAGTCGAGGAGGAGGTCACCACGTCGGCGCAGCAGCATCTCCAGCGCCGCGGTGTGCCGCGAGGTGCGATGCAGGGTGATGTGCCGCGCCGGGTCTTGCAGCCACTGGTTGATGCCCTGCCAGTAGCTGTAGCCGGTGATCAGGATCACGCCACGGCCCTGCAGGTCGTCGGGCAACCTGGGCGGTGCGGTGCCCGGGCGGTAGTACAGGTTGAGGGCGATCTGCCCGAGCAGGTAGCGGCTCTCCAGGGTGTGCTCGGCCAGTTCGGGCTTGCCCGGGGCGCCGAACCAGAGCGCGATGCTGCCGTCGATCAGGCCGTTGTACAGGCGTGCGCCGGGGTAGGAGCGGAACTCCGCCTGGTAGCCGGCCTCGTCGAGCAGGCGCGCGGTCAGTTCGAGGCCGACGCCACTGGGGTGGCCCTGGTCGTCGGTGTAGGAGTAGGGAGGGAATTCGTAGTAGCCGACATGAATGCGTCGCTCGCTGCCGGCCGCACAGGCGACCGGCAACCACAGCAGGGCGATGAGTATCAGGCAGAAGCGTCTTGGCATCGAGGTGTCGCGGCTGTTTGCCGTCTTGTCATTCTTGGGGCGGTGCCGGTCGAGCATGGACAACAGGCAGTGGCGTTGTCCAGCCCTGTCGTGCCTATTCCTGGCTGGGGATGAAGAAACGTCCGATCACCGGCAGGTGGTCGGAGATGGCCAGCGTGTCGTCCTGGCGCACCTGGCTGGCCAGCGGCGTCAGGCGCGGGCTGTAGAACAGGTAGTCGAGGGTGCGATCCGGACCGCTGGCGGCAGGGTCGTTGGGATAATGGGTGTACCACCGCGCCTGGTCCGCGCCGCTGGCCTGCAGCAGACTGGGGATCATCGGGTAGCGCCTGGCCAGGTCCTGCAGCTCGCTGTCGGCGGCATACCAGCTGCGCTGGTCGTCGGGCAGGTGCTCGAACTGACCTGGCGGCAGCAGGTTGAGGTCGCCACCCAGGACCCATGGCTGGCCGGCCTGCTGCAGTTGGCGCAACAGGCCATCGGTCATCTCGACCTGGCGTTGCATGGTGTCCTCGCCCTGGGCGAAGGCATCGAAATGGGTGTTGATCGCCGCCAGCTCGCCGCCACCGCGGATCGGCAGGTAGCTGACCAGCAGGGCGCGCTTGAGCTGGAAGGGGCGGCTCAGCAGGTTGCTGGCCAGCATCGGCAGTTGCAGGCGCTCGGCGCGGGCGATCTGGAAGCGGCTGAGGGTGCCCAGCTTCATGCCGACGCTGCCGAGAATGCGCGGGTGCGGCACGAAGGCGGACTTCCAGTAGAACGCCTGGCTGCTGCACGGGTAGAGGTCTGCCAGGCGCGCCTGCAGCAGGGCCTGCTGGTCCTGGTAGTCGGTGGCCTTGGCGTTGTCGTGCAGCTCCTGCAGCAGCACGACGTCCGGTTGCTCATCGCGCAGGATGCGCACCACCTCGTCCAGCGTCCGCACCAGGTCGGCGCTGCTCGGGCGTTCGTCCGGGCCGTCGCCGCCAGGCAGGTCGTACCAGAACACGTGGCGCTTGCCGGCCAGGTACTGCACGTTCCAGGTCATGACCTTCAGCGCCTGCCCTGGCTGCAGCTGTGCCACCTGGCCCGTGCAGGACACGTCCGCCTCCTCGCGCGCAGCGGGGTTCCAGGCCAGGACATGGACCAGGGCCAGCAGAATGACGGGCAGCAGGGCGACGAGCAACAGCAGGCGAAGCGGGCGGGGCAGAGACATGGCGGCATGAGCGACTATGCTGGAAGGAGGCGAGGATACCCGAGTGCACCGGATCGGCCCAGGCATTGCTGGGCGATTGTCGAGTATCTGCCGAGTTCGCACGGTCGTTCGGCCCCAGGGACAGATGGCATGAGCTGCAGTAGCATGCGAAAGACTGTTGTGTGGGTCGCCCTGGCGAAGGGCGGCAGTTGATATCGGTGAGCGTGGATTCCGGGAGCCGCACATGTATCGCAAGGTGTTCGCCAACAAGGTTTTCGATCGCAAGGTGGTGCTGATCACCGGCGGTTGCGCCGGCATCGGCCGCGCCCTGGCCGTGCGCCTGGCGCAGGCTGGCGCGCGCCTGGTGATTCTCGACCTGCACCAGGCGGCGCTGGATGGCCTGGTGCAGCACCTGGCCGACCATCACAACGCCGAGGCGCTGGGTCTGATGTGTGACGTCGCCGATGCCGATGCGGTGCAGCGTGCCGTGGCCCTGGCCTGCGAGCGCTTCGGCGGCATCGACGTGCTGGTCAACAATGCCGGCATCACCCACCGCAGCACGTTCGCCGAGACCAGCCTGGACGTGTTCCAGCGGGTCATGGCGGTGAACTACTTCGGCGCGTTGCACTGTACCCAGGCCGCGCTGCCCAGCCTGATCGCCCGGCGCGGGCAGATCATCGTGCTCAGCTCGCTGTCGGGCATCGCGCCGTTGCTCTATCGCAGTGCCTACAACGCCAGCAAGCATGCCCTGCACGGCCTGTTCGAGACCCTGCGTTTCGAACTCAAGGGTTCGGGCGTCAACGTCATGCTGGTATGCCCGGGCTTCACCGCGACCGACCTGCGCAAGAACGCGCTGGTCGGTGACGGCTCGGTGGCGGCGCAGCCACCGCTGGCAATGGGCAAGGTCGCTTCGCCGCAGGATGTCGCCGAGGCCATTTATCACGGTGCGCTCAAGCGCCGGCGGCTGTTGGTACTGTCCAACGTCGACTGGCGGGCGCGGGTGCTGGCGCGTTTCTTCCCGCGGCTGTTCGAGCGTGTGCTGTTGCCACGGCTTTCCGGCTTGAAACCGCGAAGCTAGGAGGTGTCCGATGCGTGCCTGGCTGCTGCTCGTCCTGCTGCTGGCCTCTGTGGTGTGCCGGGCCGAAGAGCCCCGTGCGCTGCAGGTGATGACCGATCTCTGGCCGCCGTTTCGCATGCTCAAGGAGGATGGGCAGCTGCAGGGGCTGGATATCGATCTGCTCGACGAGCTGTCACGTCGCACCGGACTGCGCTTCGAGGTGCATCGCGCGCCCTGGGCGAGGGGCCTGGCGGCGCTCGAACAGGGCACGGCGGACATGATGACCGGCCTGGCCAGAACGCCGGAGCGCGAACGCTACATCCAGTACCTGGATGCGCCTTACTACGCCTGCTCGCCGCGCTTCTACGCCAGCCCGGCGCTGGCCATGCGCCTCAAGGACTATGCGGCGCTGCACGAGCTGCGCATCGGCTACGTGCTGGAGTCGGTGTACTTTCAGCCATTCGATGATGACCAGGGACTGAAGAAGGTCGGGGTCAGCAATGAAAGCCAGTTGCTGGGGATGCTGACCCGTGGCCGTATCGACGCATTGGTCGGTACCGACTGCCAGGTCGACTATGCGCTGCTCGACCCCAGGTTGGCCGGCCGCATCGTCAAGGCTGCCTATCAGCCCGAGGCGCGTACCGAACTCTACATCGGCTTCTCGCGCCAGCGCCTGGAGCGCATGCCGCAGCTGGCGGCTGCGCTCGAGAGCCTGTTGCGCGAGGGGTGGGTCGCCAATGCCGCCCTGCGCTATCAGCCGGTGGTCGCGCACCAGTAGCAGGGTATGTCGTCAGCCATGCTCGTGCTGCGCGCCGCTCGCCAGCATCAGCGCCATGTCCCAGAAGGCCGCCTCGATCTTGTGGCCGTCGAGATCCCTGATGAAACAACCGTAGTACGGCTCGCCATAGTCCGGGCGTGGCCCGGGCTGGCCTTCGTCGCGACCACCGGCCTCCAGCGCCGCCTGGTGAAAGGCGTGCACCGAGGCCTTGTCCGGGGCGACGAAGCCGAAGTGGCTGCCGTTGCCGAGCGTGGCCGGCTGGCCGTTGATCGGTGTCTGCACCCAGAACTCCGGGTATTCGCGCCCGAAGGCCACCGCTCCCGGATGGCGCATGATCTCGCGGCAGCCCAGGGTCGCCAGCACCTTGGCGTAGAAGGCGCTGGCGGCGTCGAAGTCGTTGGTACCGATGGAAATGTGGGACAGGATGCTCGGGTTGCTGTCGCTCATGGCGTGCTCCTCTTGGGCAAAGCAGCAAGCCTAGTCGTTGTTCTGCGATGCTGCCGGTTGCCTGGGGTCGAGCAGCATGAACAGGCGGAACAGCACCACGATGGCGAACAGCTGGAGGAAGCCGTTGCCCGCCTGGTGCAGCACCCAGAGCAGGGTGTCGCCCTGGCTCGGCTGCGTCCACCAGTCGAGCAGCCACAGCGGGAGCAGGACGTTGGCCAGGCAGGCGAATACCGGCCAGAAGCGCCCCTCGGTCATGCTGAAGCTGCTCTGCAGGGCGCGCAATGGCGGCTCCTGGCGCAGCACCAGGATCAGCTCGGAGAAGGCCAGGCGCATCATGATCCAGATGCCCGGCACGATGAACAGCGACAGGCCGAGCATGATCGCCAGCGTGCTCAGGCCGGTCATCAGGGCGAAGCTCGGCCAGAGCTGCAGGCCGGCGGCGAACAGCTGGGCGTTGCCCGGCGTCTGCCCGTTGCTGCGTGCATGCAGGAAGAGGATCAGCGGCGCGGCATACAGCGGATAGAAGAGGATGCCGAGCAGGACCCCGTAGGCCGGGTTGGCGTCTTCGCCGAGCTGCGCGGCCAGCACGGCCTGGGCGATGGCCTCGAGCACCAGCAGGGGCAGGGTCAGCCGGGCGATGGCCGCCAGGTTGTGGCTGGAGAAGAACCAGGCATCGCGGAGCACGGAAAGTGGATTCATCGGCAGGCTACCAGATGTAGAGGGCTGTTGAGGTTGCATCGCGCGCCGCGTTCGGCCACGCCACGCCGGCGCTTGGCCGCAGAGGATTCAAGGGTACTCCAGTTGCGCATTGGGCAGCGCGGCGAGCAGACGCGGCAGCTCGCTGCCAGGCACCTCCAGGGTCAGCTCGGGCGGGCCGGGCGAGTAGAGCAGAAAGTCGCAGGCGAGCACGGCGCGGTCGATCAGCAGGGTGATGCCAGCGTCGTGGCCGAACGGGCAGGCACACATCGGCACGCAGCCGGTGAGCGCGGTCAGTTCCTCGTCGCTGGCGATACGCGGGCGGCTGCCGAGCAGCGCCTTGAGCCGTGCCCAGTCGGCACGCGCCCCTTCGACGCTGACCAGCATGGCATGCCGCTGACTGGCGACGCGCAGGAACAGGCTCTTGCTTTCCACCCCGCGCAGCGCGAAGCGCTGGCGCACGGCGTGGGCGGTGGGGTAGTCGAGAACGGCTTCGTGCTCGACCAGGCGATGAGCAATGTCCAGGCGTCGCAGCAGGTCGAGGTTGCGTTGGCAGAGGCTTTCTAGCGGTGTCATGCGTCAAGGATAGGGGCAGGAGCGGTGCTCCGGCCAGTCCCCGGCGCGTCGGGCGGTCGGCTCTGGCATACTGGCGCCTTCGTTGCCCGTACGAGGACTCCCGGTGAAGAAGATCGCCGTATTCGCCGATGTGCAGAACCTCTATTACACGGTGCGCCAGGTGTACGGCTGCCATTTCGACTACAGCGTGCTGTGGGCCGAGGTCAGCCGCCGTGGCGTGATCGTCGAGGCCTATGCCTATGCCATCGACCGTGGCGATGCCAAGCAGCAGCAGTTTCAGCAGATCCTGCGCAAGCTCGGTTTCACCGTGAAGCTCAAACCCTACATCCAGCGCAGCGACGGCTCGGCCAAGGGCGACTGGGACGTGGGCATCACCATCGATGTGCTCGACGCCGCCTCGCGGGTCGACGAAGTGGTCCTGGCCTCGGGGGACGGCGACTTCGACCTGCTGCTCGAACGCGTGCGCAGCCAGGGCGTCGCCGCCATCGCTTTCGGTGTCCCGGGGCTGACCGCGCAATCGCTGATCCGAGCGGCCAGCCTGTACGTGCCCATCGAGGGCGATCTGTTGTTGCGCAATCACTGAGGTCTCACGTTGGAATCCATTGCTGTCATCGACTTCGAAACCACCGGGGTTTCACCTGCCCAGGCGCGTGCCACCGAGATCGGCGTGGCGATCATCGAGGACGGGCGCATCGTCGACCGCTATCAGAGCCTGATGTACAGCGGCGCCTGGGTGCCGCCCTTCATCGAGCAGCTCACCGGCATCAGCAATGCCATGCTGCGCCAGGCGCCGCCTTCCGAGCAGGTGATGAACGAGGTGGCCGACTTCATCGGCGAGCGGCCGTTGCTGGCGCACAACGCGGCCTTCGACCAGAAGTTCTGGGATGCCGAACTGGCCCGCGTGAGCCGGCGACGCGCGCAGCCGTTCGCCTGTTCGCTGCTGCTTTCGCGGCGCCTGCTGCCGGAGGCGCCGAGCCACAAGCTGGGCAACCTCAACAGCTGGGCCGGCCTGCCGGATACCGGACGTGCCCACCGGGCCCTGGCCGATGCCGAGATGGCCGCCAACCTGACCCTGCACCTGTTCGACCTGCTGCGTGACCGGCATGGCCGGCACCAGGCCGATCATGCCTTCCTCTGCCAGCTGCAGAGCCTGTCGGCAGCCAAGGTGCGCACACTGCTGGCGACTGCCAGCTGAGCTTGCCTCGTATCTGCAGGAGCGGCTTCAGCCGCGAGCGCTTGTCGCGGCTAAAGCCCCTCCCACGGAGGCCCTGGCTTCATTGCTGAGTGCTACGCCGAAGGCTGAAGCCGCCCTTGCGGGCTACGTGAGGTCATGCCCTCTGCATCCATGCGTGCAGTCACGGCGAACGGACGCCCTTGCCACTGCCTGCGGCGCGGCTGGGCGCTGCAGCGGCGAGCTTTTTCATGGCGGAGAGCGCTCCACGGGTGGGGGACAGGGTAAACTGCGCGCCTGTTCCCATTGCCTCGCTGGTTGCCCCATGACCTTCGCCTCCCTCGGTTTGATCGAGCCGCTGCTGCGTACCCTCACCGAACTCGACTACCAGACCCCGACGCCGGTGCAGAGCCAGGCCATTCCCGCCGTGCTCAAGGGGCGCGACCTGATGGCGGCGGCGCAGACCGGCACCGGCAAGACCGCCGGCTTCGCCCTGCCGTTGCTGCAGCGCCTGACCCTGGAGGGCCCGCAGGTGGCCAGCAACTCGGTGCGCGCACTGGTGCTGACGCCGACCCGCGAGCTGGCCGAGCAGGTGCTGCAGAGCTTCCAGGCCTACGGCCAGCATCTGCCGCTGAGCAGCTATGCGGTGTACGGCGGGGTCAGCATCAACCCGCAGATGATGAAGCTGCGCAAGGGCGTCGATGTGCTGGTGGCCACGCCGGGGCGACTGCTCGACCTGTACCGGCAGAACGCGCTGAAATTCACCCAGTTGCAGACCCTGGTGCTGGATGAGGCCGACCGCATGCTCGACCTCGGCTTCGCCCGCGAGCTGGACGAACTGTTCAGCGCGCTGCCGAAGAAGCGCCAGACCTTGCTGTTCTCCGCTACCTTCTCCGACGCCATCCGGCAGATGGCCGGCGAGCTGCTGCGCGACCCGCTGTCGGTGGAAGTCAGCCCGCGCAACGCCGCGGCCAAGAGCGTCAAGCAGTGGTTGATCCCGGTGGACAAGAAGCGCAAGAGCGAGCTGTTCCTGCACCTGCTCGAGCAGAAGCGCTGGGGCCAGGTGCTGGTGTTCGCCAAGACCCGCAAGGGGGTCGATCAGCTGGAGCAGGAGCTGCTGGCCATGGGCGTGGCGGCCGACTCGATCCATGGTGACAAGCCGCAACCGAGCCGCCTGCGCGCACTGGAGCGCTTCAAGGCCAGCGAGGTGCAGATTCTGGTGGCCACCGACGTGGCCGCACGGGGCCTGGATATCGATGACCTGCCGCTGGTGGTCAACCTCGACCTGCCGATCAATGCCGAGGATTACGTGCACCGCATCGGCCGTACCGGCCGCGCCGGCAGCAGCGGCGAAGCCATTTCCCTGGTCTGCGCCGACGAGGTGGAGCTGCTCGCCGCCATCGAACGGCTGATCCGCCAGGTGCTGCCGCGTCGCGAGGAGGCGGATTTCATCCCCGACCACCGGGTGCCGCAGACCACCATCGACGGCCAGGTGCTGAAGAAGCCGAAGAAGCCCAAGCAGAAGCTGATCCCGGATGCGGGCGGCGCGGCCAAGAGCGGCGGCAAGGGCAATATCCACCTCGGCCGCTGGTTCGAGGAAGAAGACGCCAAGCCGAAGGCCAAGGCCGTGCGCAAGGTGCCGAGCTTCGGCAGCAAGCCCAAAGGCGGCAAGAAGTAGCGCTCGACGTAGCCGGACGAAATCCGCGAGACGCGCTCGCGGCCAAAGCGCAATGGCGCTCAGATGTTCTGGCCGATGCGCCAGAGCACCCCGCTGGGGTCGAAGAGCATGAACTCGCGGATGCCCCAGGGCTGGTCCTGCGGCGCAATCAGCCGCGTGTCGAAACGGGTGTCCAGGCTCGCGGCCTGGATCTGCTGCCACCAGGCATCGACGTCCTCCACCAGCAGGTGCATGACGAAATTCTCCGCCTGTTCCTTCACGTAGAAGTTCTGCAGCAGGAAGGCACAGTGGTCGCCATGGCTGAAGTAGGCCATCTGCTCATCCGACCAGGCCAGCCGAAAGCCCAGGGCCTGGTAGAAGTCCAGGCTGAGGGCGAAGTCCCGTGCCGGGACGAAGGTCTTCAGTTCGACGCTGCGTAGCATGCCAGTCTCTTTGCGTGGGTGAGGGGCGGGCGAGGCGAGGCCTGTGCGCCGCTGGCGGGCCAGGCCTGGCTGCATTCTACCCGGGCTGGGCAGGGCTGGCTTGCGCCTGGGCCGCCACGGCCGCTGCGGTCATGTCGTAGATCACCAGGCACACATGCTCCACCGGCTGTCCGGCCAACGGCAGCACGGTGACGTTCTGGTACATGAAGTCGGCCTGGCCGGTGATCGGCTGGTAGCTCTTGAAGCGCATCAGGTAGGGGCGTTGCTGCCACAGGCTGAAGGCGCGGGTGCCGAGCTGCACCACGCTTTCCACCTTGCGTTCCAGCCAGGCGCGGTCGATGTCGGGGAACAGCTCGAACAGCGAGCGCCCCTGCACCTGGTCCGGCCCCAGCCCGGAGTGGTTCTCCATGAAGGCGTTCCACACCTCCACATGGTACTGGCGGTCGAGCACCACCACGCCGACGTCGATGCACTGCACGATGTCGAGCAGCCAGTGAACTTCCTTGATATCGATCTGCGCAGGCATCGCTTCACTCCATCAGGTAGCCGATCTTGCCGGTCAGGCGTTTGATCGAGTCTTCGGTGAACAACAGCAGCAGGTCGAAATGGATGGCATGGCCCTCCAGGCTGTAGCTGATTTCCACGGCCAGGGTCTTGCGCCAGCGCTGGCGGTTGATCTGGATGAGCTGGTCGAGGCTGGCGTGCTGGCCGAGCAGTTGCGGATGGCCCTGGGAGAAACGCAGGTCGAGCTGTTCGGCGATGCCGGCGAGGCAGGCACCGGTCAGGATGCTGGCCAGGTCCAGCAGCATCTCCGAGGTCTGCGCCTCGTTCTCCGGCTGCCAGCCGAGCAGGCGCGCCATGTCGTCCACTTCCGAATCATGGAACAGCAGCAGCGCCTCGCCGGCGATCGCCTCGCCGATGAAGCCCTGGCAGATGGCGCTGAAGCGTTCGCCGCGCTGGGCGTCGAGCAGGGTCATGTGCAGTTCGCTGACCTCGAAGATGTTCACCTGCGGCACTGGCAGCTGCACGAACACCCCGAGCACCTTGGCCAGCAGGGCCGCGGCGCGGCCCATGGCGACGTTGCTCACCTCGCGCAGGGCGTCGCGGAAGCTGACTTTCAGCTCCGACAGGGCCGCCGCCTGGGCCTGCGCCGTCGCACTGCCGCGAGGGTCGAACAGGCCCAGCTCGATCAGCGTCTGGCGCAGGATCGCGGGGTCGGCAGGCTTCTTGATGAAGGCCAGGGCGCCCAGCTCGCGGACGCGGCGCAGCGCCTCTTCCTGCACGTCGCCGGACACCACGATGACCTGGCTGCTCAGGCCTTCGGCCCGCAGCGCCGCCAGCGTCTGGTAGCCATCGAGCACGGGCATGGTCAGGTCGAGCAGCATGACCTGCCCCTGGCCCTGACGGATCAGCGCCAGGGCTTCCTCGCCATTGGCGGCCTGGCTGAGGGTGACCGGCCATTCCGCCGGCAGGGCGCGGATCAGCTGCTTGCGCGCCATGTTGGAGTCGTCGCAGACCAGCAAAGGGATCACGGCGGGGGATTACCTGTGTGGGGAGCGCTTACACTCAGCATAGACGCATGCCGTTGCGCATGCCCCGGCATTGCCCGCTTGACGGGCGAATTCGTTCGCCGGCGTGCGTAGGGCGGGTGCAACCCGCCGCCCGGACAAGGCAGCGTGCACCCGCCCTAGGGTTTCAGCCAGTTCAGCAGGCCGTGCGCGGCCACCCGGCCGCTGGCGAAGCAGGCGGTGAGCAGGTAGCCGCCGGTGGGGGCTTCCCAGTCGAGCATTTCACCGGCGCAGAACACGCCGGGCAGGGCCTTGAGCATCAGGCCGGCGTCCAGTGCCTCGAACGGCACGCCACCGGCGCTGCTGATCGCCTCGTCCAGCGGCCGGGTGCGCAGCAGGGTGATCGGCAGCGCCTTGATCCACGGCGCCAGCGCGGCGGGCTCCGCGAAGGCTGCGGCGGGCGCCAGCTCACGCAGCAGCGCGGCCTTGACGCCATCCAGCCCGGCCTGGCGGTGCAGGTGCTTGGCCATGGAATGCTTGCCGCGGGGCTTGCCCAGCGCCTGTTGCAGCCTGGCCAGGGGCATCTGCGGCAGCAGGTCGAGGTGGACCACGGCCTGGCCGTCGGTTTCGATGGCGCGGCGGATCGCGGCGGAGAAGGCATACACCAGGCTGCCCTCGATGCCACCGGCGGTGAGCACGAACTCACCGATGCGCGCGTCTTCGCCAGTCAGGCCGAGGGCGACGTTCTTCAGTGGCGCGCCGGCGAAGCGGGTCCGCAGGTGCTCGCTCCAGGCCGCGACCTCGAAACCGCAATTGCTCGGCTTGAGTGCCGCCACCTCGATGCCGCGCGCCTGCAGCAGGCGAGTCCAGGCGCCGTCGGAACCCAGGCGTGCCCAGCTGCCGCCGCCGAGGGCGAGCAGGCAGGCAGCGGCGGCCAGCGCGCGCTCGCCATCCGCTCCGGCTATGCGCAGGCTGCCGTCTTCGTTCCAGCCCAGCCAGCGGCTGCGCGTATGGATGCTCACGCCCAGCTCGCGCAGGCGCCGCAGCCAGGCGCGCAGCAGCGGCGCCGCCTTCATGTCGCAGGGGAACACGCGGCCGGAGGTGCCGACGAAGGTGTCGATGCCCAGGCCGTGAATCCACTCGCGCAGGGCGTCGGCGTCGAAGTCGGCGAGCAGCGTCGCGACCTCGGCCTGGCGCTCGCCGTAACGGCCGATGAAGGCGTCCCTGGGCTCGGAATGGGTGATGTTCATGCCACCGACGCCGGCCAGGAGGAACTTGCGCCCCACCGAGGGCATGGCGTCGAACAGCTCCACGCGCACGCCGCCCTGGGCCAGCACTTCGGCGGCCATCAGCCCGGCAGGGCCGCCGCCGATGATGGCGACGTGGTGAGCGGTGGGAGCAATGGCGGTGGTCATGGCACAAGGACGATCGGCAGGTGGCTGCGCATTCTACCCGAGAGCTCCCCGGCCTTGTCATTTGCCCGGGCTTAGGGCAGGTTCTGCTCGAACCTTTTCGGCTGGAGTCCGTTATGTCCCATATCTGCCCCGACATCGATCCCGATGGCCTGATCGAATATTCGGTGGTCTACACCGACCGCTCGCTGAACCACATGTCGCAGTCGTTCCAGGGCGTGATGCGCGACATCTCCAGCACCCTGAAGCAGGTCTACAACGCGCATGCGGTGGCGGTGGTGCCCGGCAGTGGCACCTTCGGCATGGAGGCCGTGGCGCGACAGCTGGCGACGGAGCAGAAGTGCCTGGTGCTGCGCAATGGCTGGTTCAGCTACCGCTGGACGCAGATCTTCGACATGGGCCGCATTCCCGCCGAGGCGCTGGTGCTCAAGGCGCGCCCGGTTGCCGACGGCCCGCAGGCCGCCTTCGCCCCGGCGCCGCTGGACGAGGTGCTGGCGACCATCGCCGCGGAGAAACCGCAGGTGGTGTTCGCCCCGCACGTGGAAACCTCCTCGGGGATGATCCTGCCGGACGACTACCTGCGCGCGGTGAGTGACGCCGTGCACGCCGTCGGCGGCCTGTTCGTGCTCGACTGCATCGCCTCCGGCACCCTCTGGGTGGACATGCAGGCCTGTGGCATCGACGTGCTGATCAGCGCCCCGCAGAAGGGCTGGAGCGCGTCGCCGTGCTGCGCCCTGGTGATGCTCAGCGAGGCCGCCCAGGCGCGCGTCGAGGCCACCCAGAGCACGAGTTTCGCCTGTGACCTGAAGAAGTGGCTGCAGATCATGCAGGCCTACGAGCAGGGCGGCCACGCCTACCACGCCACCATGCCCAGCGACGCCCTGGCGCGCTTCCGTGATGCCATGCTGGAGGCCAAGGCCATCGGTTTCGCCAGCGTGCGCGAGCAGCAACAGGCACTCGGTGACCGCGTGCGCGCCATGCTCGCCGGGCGTGGTTTCAAGAGTGTCGCGGCCAAGGGCTTCGAGGCGCCCGGCGTGGTGGTCTGCTACACCGACGATGCGCAGATCAAGAACGGCGCCAAGTTCGCTGCCGTCGGCCTGCAGATCGCCGCTGGCGTGCCGCTGCAATGCGACGAGCCGGCGGACTTCCAGACCTTCCGCCTGGGCCTGTTCGGGCTGGACAAGCTGGGCAACGTCGAGCGCAGCGTGGCAACCCTGGAACAGGCGCTGGACAAGGTGCTGGCGCCCTGAAGCACGCTCAGGGGCGTTTCACCGCCTGCAGCGTGTAGCTCAGCGGCAGGCGCTCCGGTCGCGTCTGCAGGCGCCACTCGCCGTCGGCGCCGCGCACCATCTGCCCTGGCAGCGCCTCCCAGGGCACACTGTCGTGCTCTTGCAGTGCGCTCAGCTGCATGCCGTGGCGCAGCAGGGCCGAGATGATCTCGCCCAGGCCGTGGTTCCACTCGTGGGTCACGGTCGCCGTCAGCGGCGCCGTGGTCTGCACATAGGTCTGCGCGTCGTCCCAGACCAGCGGCTCACGGTGTTCGAAGTACGGATGGACGATGCGCAACTCACCGTCGCAGGTCTCGTCGAGGCTCAGCAGAACGGGGTGCGCCTCGCGCAGGAAGAGTCGCCCACCCGGCTTGAGCAGCGCGGCCACGTTGGCGGCCCAGTCGTCGATGCGCGGCAGCCAGTTGAGCGCGCCGATGCCCGTGTAGACCAGGTCGTAGCGCTGCTCGCCGAGCACCTGCGCGGCGTCGTAGACCGGGGCCTCGACGAAGCGGATAGGCTGGTTGCAGGCACTGGCCAGCTGCCGCGCCTGCGCCAGCGACGCATCGGAAAAGTCCAGGCCGGTAAGCTCGGCGCCCAGGCGCGCCAGTGACAGGGTGTCGGTGCCGATGTGGCATTGCAGGTGAACCGCCTGCAGTCCGCAGATATCGCCGAGGCGAGGACGGTCGAAGCGCACCACGTCGGACAGGTGCTCGGCCGTGTCGATGAACTGCTGCGCCTGGTACTCGGGAGAGGCCGCATGCAGGGCGGCGCGGTCGTTCCAGTTGGCCTTGTTCAGCGCGAATGAATCATCCATGAGGTGTTCTCCTTGAGGGTAACGGCGGATTATGCCGATGCCATGGCCGAATCGATAGCGCTGTTCGCGTTTGTCGCTCAGCCCAGCCCGCGCGCGGCCCACACGCGCGCCGCGCTGTGGTGGAGGACGCCATGGCGGCGGGCGAGGGCGGGCAGGTCCTTCGAGTAGCCGCCGCCGATCACCCCCAGCACCGGGATGTCACGGCCCAGGCAATGATCCAGCACGGCTTCGTCACGGGCCGCCAGGCCGGCGTCGGTGAGTTGCAGGTAGCCCAGGGCGTCGTCCTTGTGCACGTCGACACCGGCGTCGTAGAGCACCAGGTCCGGCTGGTAGATCGGCAGCAGGTAGTTGAGCGTGTCGTCGACCACCTTGAGGTAGTCGGCGTCGCCCATGCCGCGCGGCAGGGGGATGTCCCAGTCGCTGCGTGCCTTGCGCGCCGGGAAGTTCTGCTCGCAGTGCAGGGACACGGTGATCGCCTCTGGCTCGTCTTCCAGCAGGCGCGCGGTGCCGTCGCCCTGATGCACGTCGCAGTCGAAGATCAGCACCCGCTGCACGCGTCCTGCCGCGAGCAGGTAGCGGGCGATCACCGCCAGGTCGTTGAAGATGCAGAAGCCCGAGGGGAAGTCGTAGTGCGCGTGGTGCGTGCCACCGGCCAGGTGGCAGGCCAGGCCATGCCGCAGCGCCAGTTCGGCGGTCAGCAGCGAGCCGCCCACGGCGCGCACGGTACGCCGCGCCAGGGCGTCGCTCCAGGGCAGGCCGAGGCGGCGCTGATCCTCCGGCGCCAGCTCGCCGGCCATGTAGCGGGCGATATAGTCCGGGCAGTGCACCAGGGCCAGGATCTCCGCCGGGCACAGCTCGGGGCGCAGCAGTTCGGCATCCGTGGTCAGGCCGCTGGCGACCAGGTGATCGCGCAGCAGGCGGAATTTCTCCATGGGGAAGCGGTGCCCGGCCGGGAAGGGCGGGCTGTAGTCCTCGTGGTAGACCAGCGGCAGCGGCATACGCTCAGTGCTCATCGAATGCGATGGCATATGGTCGCAGCCAATCGAGGCGATCGCCATGCCCCTGTTCGACAGCGGCTGCGGATGACCGCTGCCAGGGCATGGATGATTCGGCGGCGGCTTATTTCCCCGGCCACACGCGCATCACGCGATACGGCGGTTTGCCGCTATCGCTGCCACCGGTGAAGGCCGGGGTTCTGTACAGCTGATTGACCGAGATGTACAGCCAGCCGTCGTGACCCACATGCACGCTGTCCGGCCAGTCCAGTCGCGCGTCGCGCACCAGTGGCTCGAGCGTGCCATCGCTATCGAGCAGGTCGATGCCGTTGTCGTTGAGGTTGGTGAAGAAGTGCCGGCCCTTGGCGTCGGTAGCGGCGCCATCGGAAACGGGCTTGGCACCGACACGCTGGATGGCCGCCGCGATCTGCTCGTCGCTGGCGCCGTCACGCAGCAGCTCGCTGGGCAGCGAGTACCAGGTCTTGCCGTTCATGGCGCCGAAGTACAGGGTGGCGTGGTCGGCCGACAGGGTGATCGGGTTGACCGCCACGTTGGCGGGCTTGCCCTGGAACTGGATCGGCACGCCGCCGATGACCATCCTGGCGTCGGGCTCGGCCTGCAGCGCGGCATGGCCGCTGAAGCGCCGCGCCTTGCCGCTGCTGATTTCGACGGCGATCAGGCCGGGGTTGGCGATGTCCGCCAGGTAGATCCAGCCAGCGTCGTCGTCGACGGCCAGGTCCTGGATGAAGCTGCCTTTGGGGGCGACATCGGCGGGCAGTTCGATGCGATACAGCTCGCTGCCCGTGGCGACATCGAAGCCCCACAGACGTGTCTTGCCCAGGTTCAGGCCCATGTCCGTTATCCACAGGCGGTTCTTGCCATCGATGGCGATGCCCAGCGGCGTATCGATCTGCGCATCGTTGGCAGCGGCGGTGCCGCGTTGCAGCGTGCTGCTGGGCCAGGGCTTGTAGCTGTCGCGGCCGGTGATTTCGATCAGTTGAGCGGCAGCCGGCGCACCCAGGGGATGGACCGTGGCAAACACCCGGTCGTCTGCGCTGGGGGCGACGTTGCCGGGGCGGATCGGCAGTTCGGCGACCACTTCCAGATCGCCGACCTGGGCGGCAAGGGCCGAGTTGACGAAGGCTATGGAAAGGGCCAGCAGGGAGGCGCTGGCGGCGCGGCGGATGGGGCGAGAAAGAGAGGTCATTACAGGTTTCCTGTGGTGCGCTGGGACAGGCGAATGCGCTACACGAGCGTTATCCGTCGTTGCGGCTGCCCCGCTGATCGATGGCGACGAATGTGCGCCCTGAAGGCGGCAGGCAGTGAGGCTCAGTCTGGCTTTATCGGCAAAGGCGAAAAAGACGGGCTGCGTTGAACCTCTTTCAATCTGCGCGAGAAAGTCGTCACGCCACGCAGAGCCGCATCGCCACGACATGCAGCAGGTGCGGCGGCCGCAGGGCGAGGGACTGCGCTGGGGACTGTCGGCGACGCTGCCACCCGGCGATCGTGCCGGCGGCATTTCTCCATGGACAGACAATGCCTGGCGCGAAGGGTGTGATCCAGGCGGCATACAATAAGTGTCCAGCGAGTCGACGCTATCTGCTCGCCGCCAATCGAGACAACTGTCATGCCCCTGATCGAAACCGCTACCGAACGCCTGTTGCTGCGCGCCTGGCGCGACAGTGACCTGCCGGCGCTGGCCGCGCTCAATGCCGATGCCGAGGTGATGCGCCATTTCCCTTCGCCGCTGGATGCCGAGCAGAGCGCCCAGATGCTGGCGCGCATGCGCGAGCACCTCGATGAGCATGGGTTCGGCTTCTGGGCGCTGCAGCGGCGTGACAGCGGGGAGCTGATCGGCGTCACCGGCCTGGCGCGGGTCAGCTTCGCCGCGCCGTTCGTGCCAGCCGTCGAGATCGGCTGGCGCCTGGCGCGGGCGCACTGGCGCCAGGGCTATGCCCGCGAGGCGGCCTGTGCCGCGCTGGCCGTGGCCTTCGAACAGCTGGGGCTGGACCAGGTGGTGAGCTTTACCGTGCCGGCCAATCTGCCGTCGCAGGCGGTGATGCGCTCGATCGGCATGCAGCGTGACGAGGACGGGGACTTCCTCCATCCGAAGCTGCCGGATGGCCACCCGCTGCAGCCCCATGTGCTCTATCGCATCCGCCGTGCGCAGTGGGAGGCGCAGCGATGAACGATGTGCTCGCCTATCACCAGCTCAGCAAGCATGCCCCGGAGCGTTTCGCTCCTGGCCCGGGACAGCTGGACTGGGCCACCCAGCCGGCGCCGTTTCGCCGCTATGACGGTGCCCGGCTGATCGCGCTGTACCACCGTCCGCTGGAGGAGAGCCCGGCGTACGACCTGGCATTCGCCGGCGTGCAGGCGCCGCCCGCGCCGCTGGATCGCGCCAGCGTCTCGCAGCTGCTGTATGACAGCCTGGCCATTTCCGCCTGGAAGGAGGCCGGCGGCAATCGCTGGGCGCTGCGGGTCAACCCCTCATCCGGCAACCTGCACCCGACCGAGGCCTACCTGCTGCTGCCGGCTGGTGCCGTCGAGGCGCACGCTGTGCTGGCGCACTACGCGCCCGACCAGCACGCGCTGGAGGTGCGCAGCGAGCTGCCAGCGGCGGTTGCCGAGCAACTGGCCGGCAGCCTGCCAGCCGGCGGCTTGCTCCTCGGCCTGAGCAGCATCGCCTGGCGCGAGGCCTGGAAGTATGGCGAGCGCGCCTATCGCTACTGCCAGCATGATCTCGGCCATGCCCTGGCCGCGCTGGCCATCGCCGCCAGCGTGCAGGGCTGGCAGGTGCGCCTGCTGCATGGCGTGGCCGAAGCGCACCTGGATGCGCTGCTGGGGCTGGATGACGAAGGCTTTCACGAGGCCGAGCACGGCGATTGCCTGTTGTGGATCGGCCCGGCGCAGACGCGGGAGTTCGCCCTGCCCGAGGCCTTGCTGAGCGCGCTGGCGCACCTGCAGCGTTGCGGCACGCCCAATCGCCTGTCACGCGACTACCGCCACTGGCCCGAATTGCAGCGGGTGCAGGGACTCTGCCGGGCACCGGCGCGTCCGCGCGCCTCGTGGCACACGGCGCCGGCCAGTGTGCATGGCGATAATCCGGGGCTGCCTCTGCGGCCGATCCTGCACCGTCGGCGCAGTGCGCAGAGCATGGATGGGCGCAGCGGCATCCAGGCCGGGTTGCTGCTGGCCTGGCTGCGCCGCCTGATGCCTGCGCAATCGCCGGTGCCGTTCGCCGTGACCGGCGAGCCGAGCGAGGTCGACCTGCTGCTGTTCGTCCATCGCGTGCAGGGGCTGGCCCCCGGTCTGTACTGGCTGGATCGCAGCGGCAGCGGGGTGCAGCCGCTGCGCGAGGACTACCTGTGGCAGCGGGTCGATGACGAACTGCCGCTGTACCGCCTGCTCGAAGGCGACGCCCGTGGCCTGGCGGGCTTTCTCAGTTGCGGCCAGGACATCGCAGCCGACGGCTGCGTGGCCTTGGCCATGCTGGCGCGGGTGGAGCGCGCCGTTGCCAATGGCAACTGGCGTTATCCCAGGCTCTACTGGGAATGTGGCCTGATCGGCCAGTTGCTCTATCTGGAGGCCGAGGCGGCGGGGCTTTCCGGGACGGGGATTGGCTGCTATTTCGACGACGCTCTTCGCGAATTGCTCGGAGATGCCGACAACGGCTGGCAAAGCCTTTACCATTTCACCCTCGGCCGCGCCGTGTGGGACGAACGCCTGACGTCCCTGCCGGCCTATTCTCAACCGCGACTAGCAGACCATTGAAAAACCTGGGCAAGACAAGGCAGAAACGGCTGAAAGCGCAGTTTGGTTGGACTGAACGAGCATTTTCTGGGTGTTTTCAACGCCGTATTGCCAACGCAGGTAGTTTTGCAACGGTCCGTAACCCCCCTGCATGAGGAGACACTCCATGACCCAGGTGCTCGACGATCTGGTCGCGCTGCTCAGCCTGGAGCAGATCGAGGAAAACCTGTTCCGTGGCCGCAGCCAGGACCTGGGATTCCGCCAGCTGTTTGGTGGCCAGGTGCTCGGCCAGTGCATTTCCGCTGCCAGCCAGACGGTCGAGGAAGCGCGCCACGTGCATTCCATGCACGGCTATTTCCTGCGCCCCGGGGATGCCAGCCTGCCGGTGGTCTACCAGGTCGAGCGCACCCGTGACGGCGGCAGCTTCAGCACCCGGCGCGTGGTGGCGGTGCAGAAGGGCAAGCCGATCTTCTTCTGCAGTGCCTCCTTCCAGTACGACGAGGAAGGCTTTCACCACCAGAGCCAGATGCCCGATGTACCGGGCCCGGAAGACCTGAAGTCGGAGACCGAACTGGCGCGCATGGTGGCCTCGATGATTCCCGAGCGCCTGCGTGAACGGGCGATCAGCGACAAGCCCATCGAGATTCGCCCGGTCACCCTGATCAACCCCTTTGCCCCGCAGCCCTGCGAACCGGTCAAGTACGTGTGGTTCCGCGCCGCTGGCGAATTGCCGGCCGACCCGCAGTTGCACAAGTACCTGCTGTCCTACGCCAGCGACTTCAACCTGCTCACCACGTCCATGCAGCCCCACGGCGTGTCGGTGTTCCAGAAGTTCATGCAGGTGGCCAGCCTCGACCATTCGCTGTGGTTCCATCGCGACCTGCGCATGGACGACTGGCTGCTGTACGCCATGGACAGCCCCTGGGCCGGCAATGCGCGCGGTTTCTCCCGCGCCAGCATCTACAACCGCCAGGGCGAGCTGGTGGCCTCGGCCGCGCAGGAAGGCCTGACCCGCGTGCGCGAGGACTGGAAATGAGCCAGGAGATCCGCTCGTGAAGGCACTGCGCGAGGCCCGCTACTGGGTATTCGACATGGACGGCACCCTGACCCTGGCGGTGCATGATTTCCCGGCGATCAAGCGGGCGCTGGGCATTCCCGAGGAGGACGACATCCTCCATCACCTGGCGGCCCTGCCGGCGGACGAGGCGGCGGCCAAGCATGCCTGGCTGCTCGAGCACGAGCGTGAGCTGGCCGTGGCGTCACGACCGGCGCCGGGGGCCATCGAACTGGTGCGTGAGTTGAGCGAGCGGGGTTGCCAGCTGGGCATCCTCACCCGCAATGCCCATGAGCTGGCCTTGCTGACGCTGCAGGCCATCGGTCTCGATGACTGCTTTGCCAGGGCGGACATTCTCGGCCGTGACGAAGCCCCGCCCAAGCCGCACCCGGGTGGCCTGCTGCACCTGGCGCAGCGCTGGGCGGTGGCCGCGCAGGACCTGGTGATGGTGGGGGATTACCGCTTCGACCTGGAGTGCGCCCAGGCTGCGGGGGCACGCGGTGTGCTGGTCAACCTGCCGGACAACCCCTGGCCGGAGCTGACCGAGCTGCATGCGCAGGATTGCGCGCAGCTGCTGGCGCAGTTGCGCTGAGCCCCAAGCGCTTCGGCAAAAAAACGCCCCCGCAAAGACTGCGGGGGCGGCGCGTTGGATAAGGTCGTCCTTGATGCGGGTGACGCGCGATCAATCTTGTGCGGCGGGGCTCCAGCCACCACCCAGGGCCTTGTAGAGCTCCACTTCGCTGCTCAGCTGGGCCAGGCGGTCACCGATCAGCTGCTGGCGCACGGCGAACAGCTGGCGCTGGGCGTCGAGCAGGGTCAGGTAGCTGTCCACACCGGTGCGGTAGCGACGTTCGGCCAGTTCGTAGTAGGTCTCGGTGGTTTCCAGCAGGGCGCGCTGGGCGTCCAGTTGCTGGCGGTAGGTGGTCCGCGCCGCCAGGCGGTCGGCGACTTCCTGGAAGGCTACCTGGATGGCTTTCTCGTACTGCGCGACGCTGATGTCGCTCTGCAGCTCGGCGTAGTCGAGGTTGGCGCGCAGACGGCCGGCGTTGAAGATCGGCAGGCTGATCTGCGGCTGGAACAGCCAGGTGCCCGAACCTCCGTCGAACAGGCCGGACAGCTGGCTGCTGGCCGTGCCGGCGTTGGCGGTCAGGCTGATGCTCGGGAAGAACGCCGCACGCGCCGCGCCGATGTTGGCATTGGCAGCCTTGAGCTGGTACTCGGCCTGCAGCAGGTCGGGGCGACGCTGCAGCAGGTCGGCAGGCAGGCCCGCAGGCACCTGCTCCAGCAGATCGGCGTCCAGCGCCAGCCCTTGTGGCAGCTCCTCAGGCAGGCCGGTGCCGAGCAGTTGGGTCAGGGCGTTGCGGTCCTGGGCGACCAGGCGCTGGTACTGCGCCAGGCTGACGCGGGCGCTGTCCACCGCGCTGCGTGCCTGGCTCAGGGCCAGGGCGTCGGCGACGCCGACGTCGAAGCTGCGCTGCGTCAGGCGGTAGCTGTCTTCGTAGGTCTTCAGGGTGTCCTGGGTCAGCTGCAGCAGGGCCTGGTCGGCCTGCCACTGCAGGTAGGCGGTGGCGACGCTGGCGACCAGGCTGATCTGCGTGCTGCGCGCGGCCTGCTCGGTGGCCAGGTACTGCTGCAGGGCCTGCTCGCTGAGGCTGCGGATACGCCCGAAGAAGTCCAGTTCCCAGGCATTGACGCCCAGTGTCGCGCTGTATTGCCCGGAGGTGCGGGCCTCGCCGGTCTGACTCAGGTCACCCGGCAGGCGCTGGCGCGTGCCGCTGCCGTCGGCGGACACCGAGGGCAGCAGGTCGGCGCGCTGGATGCGATACAGCGCGCGGTAGGCTTCGACGTTCAGCGCCGCGACACGCAGGTCACGATTGTTCTCCAGTGCCAGTTGCACCAGCCGCTGCAGGGCCGGGTCACGGAAGAACTCGCGCCATTGCAGGTCGGCGGCGGCGCGGCTGCCTTCGCTGGCAGCGCTGCCGTAGGCCTCGCCCTGCGGCCAGTCGGCCGCGACCGGGGCGTCCGGGCGCTCATAGTCGGGAATCAGGCTGCAGCCACTGAGCAGAGCAGTGGCGACGGCCAGGGACAACAGGGACTGCCTCATTGCAGTACCTCCTTCTCGTTGTTATCGGCCGACTGCTTTTTCTTTTCGAACAGCGAGCAGACCACGACGTAGAACAGCGGAATCCAGAAGATCGCCAGCACCAGGGCACTGATCATCCCGCCGATCACCCCGGTACCGATGGCGTGCTTGCTGCCGGCACCGGCGCCACTGGCGATGGCCAGCGGCAGACAGCCGAGGATGAACGCCAGTGAGGTCATCACGATCGGGCGCAGACGCATCCGGCAGGCTTCGATGGCCGCCTCGGCGAGGCCCATGCCCTGCTCGTATTGCGCCTTGGCGAACTCGACGATGAGGATCGCGTTACGCGCCGACAGACCGATGGTGGTGAGCAGGCCGACCTTGAAGAACACGTCGTTGGACAGGTCGCGCAGCTCGGTGAACAGCAGCGCACCGATGATCCCCAGCGGCACCACCAGCATCACCGAGAACGGGATCGACCAGCTCTCGTACAGCGCGGCCAGGCAGAGGAACACCACGATCGCCGAAATCACGAACAGCGCGGTGGTCTGCGAACCGGCCAGGCGCTCCTCGTAGGACAGGCCGGTCCAGGCGAAGCCGACACCCTCCGGCAGTTGCGAGGCGATTTCCTCGACCGCAGCCATGGCGTCACCGGTGCTGAAGCCGGGGGCCGGCGCACCGAGAATCTCCACTGCGGAAACACCGTTGTAGCGCGACAGCTTGGGTGGGCCGTAGGTCCACTCGCCACTGGCGAACGCGCTGAACGGCACCATCTGCCCCTGATCGTTGCGGATGTACCATTTGTTCAGGTCTTCCGGGCTCATGCGCGACTCGGCGGTGCCCTGCAGGTACACCTTCTTCACGCGACCGCGGTCGATGAAGTCATTGACGTAGCTGGCGCCCCAGGCAATCGACAGGGTGCTGTTGATGTCTGCCAGCGACAGACCCAGCGCGCTGGCGCGTTCGTCGTCGATCAGCAACTGGTACTGCGGCTCGTCACGCAGGCCGTTGGCCCGCACGCTGCTGAGCACCGGATGCTTGTTGGCCAGCTGGATGAACTTGTCACGGGCCTGGTTGAGCACCTCATGGCCGACGCCAGCCTGATCCTGAAGGAACAGGTTGAAGCCGGTGGCGTTACCCATCTCCATCACCGCCGGAGGGGCGAAGGCGAACACCAGGGCATCGCGGAAGCTGAAGAAGTGCATCTGCGCGCGATGCGCCAGGGCGGCGACGCCATTCTCCGCGCCGGGACGTTCGCCCCAGGGCTTGAGCATGATGAAGGCCATACCCGAGCTCTGGCCACGGCCGGCGAAGTTGAAGCCGGTCACGGTGAACACCGATTTGACCACGGCGTCTTCGTCCTCGAGCAGGTACTTGCGCATGTCATCGACCACCACCTGGGTGCGCTCGGCACTGGAACCGGCCGGGGTCTGCACCTGGGCGAACAGCACGCCCTGGTCTTCTTCCGGAAGGAAGGCGGTGGGGATGCGCGAGAACATCCACGCCATGATGGCGACGATCACCAGATACAGCAGCAGGTACGGCAGCTTGCGCTTGAGCATCGCCGCCACGCCGCGCTGGTAGGTCTCGGTGCCGCGCTCGAAGGTACGGTTGAACCAGCCGAAGAAGCCGCCCTTGGCCTCGTGGTGATCACCGTCGATGGGCTTGAGCAGGGTGGCGCACAGCGCCGGGGTGAAGATCAGCGCCACCAGCACCGACAGGGTCATGGCCGAGACGATGGTGATGGAGAACTGCCGGTAGATCACCCCGGTGGAGCCGCCGAAGAAGGCCATCGGCAGGAACACCGCCGACAGCACCAGGGCAATACCGACCAGCGCGCCCTGAATCTGCCCCATGGATTTGCGCGTGGCGTCCCGGGCCGACAGGCCGTCCTCGCGCATCACCCGTTCGACGTTCTCCACCACCACGATGGCGTCGTCCACCAGCAGGCCGATGGCCAGGACCATGGCGAACATGGTCAGGGTGTTGATCGAGAAGCCGAATGCCGCCAGCACACCGAAGGTGCCCAGCAGGACCACCGGCACCGCCATGGTCGGGATGATCGTCGCCCGCAGGTTCTGCAGGAACAGGAACATCACCAGGAACACCAGCACGATGGCTTCGAACAGGGTCTGCACGACCCCCTCGATGGAGGCCGAGATCACCGGCGTGGTGTCGTAGGGGAACACCACTTCCATGCCGGCCGGGAAGAACGGCTTGAGGTTGTCGATGGTCTCGCGCACCGCCTTGGCGGTATCCAGGGCGTTGGCCCCGGTGGCCAGCTTGATCGCCAGACCGGAGGCCGGCAGGCCGTTGTACTGGGCGTTGATGGCGTAGTTCTCGCCGCCCAGCTCGACCTTGGCCACGTCACCCAGGCGTACCTGAGAACCATCGGTCTGCACCTTGAGCAGAATGTTGCGGAACTCTTCCGGGGTCTGCAGACGGGTCTTGCCGATGATGGTGGCGTTCAGCTGATTGCCCGGTGCGGCGGGCAGGCCGCCGAACTGGCCGGAGGAAATCTGCACGTTCTGCGCCTGGATGGCGCTGCGCACGTCGACCGGTGTCAGCTGGACGCTGTTGAGCTTGGCCGGGTCGAGCCAGATGCGCATGGCGTACTGGGCACCGAACACCTGGAAGTCGCCGACGCCCTTGGTCCGCGAGATCGGGTCCTGCAGGTTGGAAACGATGTAGTCGGAGAGGTCTTCGCGAGTCATGCTGCCGTTGGTGGATACCACCCCGATCACCATGAGGAAGTTCTTCACCGCCTTGGTCACGCGGATACCCTGCTGCTGCACTTCCTGCGGCAGCAGCGGCGTGGCCAGCTGCAGCTTGTTCTGCACCTGAACCTGAGCGATGTCAGGGTTGACCCCCTGTTCGAAGGTCACGACGATTTCCATGCTGCCGTCGGAGTTGCTCGCCGAGCTGACGTAGCGCAGGCCGTCGATGCCGTTGAGCTGTTGCTCGATGACCTGCACCACGGTGTCCTGCACCGTCTGCGCCGAGGCGCCCGGGTAGCTGACCGAGATCGACACCGCAGGCGGGGCGATGCTCGGGTACTGGTTGATCGGCAGCTTGAGGATGGACAGGCCACCGGCGAGCATGATCACCAGGGCGATCACCCAGGCGAAGATGGGCCGGTCGATGAAGAATTTGGACATTCAGTAGTTCTCCGTTCAGCCCTGGCCGTTGCCTGGCTTGGCATCGTCTGCCTTCTGCTCGGTCGTGACGTTGCCCGCCGGTACGGCCTTGACCTCGATACCAGGCTGCACGAACTGCAGGCCCTCGGTGATCAGGCGGTCGCCTTCGTCGAGGCCATCCTCGACCAGCCAGGCGCTGCCGACGGTGCGGCTGGCCTTGAGTACGCGCTGCTCGACCTTGTTCTCGGCGTTGACCACCAGGGCGGTCGGTTCGCCGCGCTGGTTACGGGTGATGCCTTGCTGCGGTGCGAGAATCGCCTGTTGCTTGATCCCTGCTTGCAGCTCGGCGTGCACGAACATGCCCGGCAGCAGCAGGTGGTCGGGGTTGGGGAACACTGCGCGCAGGGTCACCGAGCCGGTGCCTTCGTCGACGGCCACTTCGGAAAACTCCAGGGTACCTTCGTGGGCGTAGTGGCTGCCGTCTTCCAGCACCAGCTGCACCTTGGCCGAGTTGTCGCCGGCTTTCTGCAGGCGGCCCGCGGCGAGGTCGGCGCGCAGGCGGAGCAATTCCTTGCTCGACTGGGTGACGTCGACGTAGATCGGGTCGAGTTGCTGGATGGTGGCCATGGCCATGGTCTGGCCACTGGTGACCAGTGCGCCCTCGGTCACGCCGGAACGGCCGATGCGGCCGCTGATCGGTGCCAGTACCTTGGTGTAGCGCAGGTCGATGCGTGCCTGTTCCAGCGCGGCGTCGGCCTGCAGGCCGGCGGCGCGAGCCTCGTCATAGGCCTGCTGGCTGACGGCCTTGTCGGCGACCAGCAGCTTGTAGCGATCGGCCAGCGACTTGGCGGAAATCTGCGTGGCCTGGGCGCTCTTGTACGCGGCCTCGTACATGGCCGGGTCGATCTGGTACAGCTGCTGGCCGGCCTTGACTTCACTGCCTTCGGTGAACAGGCGTTTCTGGATGATGCCGTTGACCTGCGGACGGACTTCGGCGATGCGATAGGCCGAGGTGCGGCCCGGCACTTCGGTGGTCAGCGCAAAAGGTTGAGGTTGCAGGGTAACCACACCGACCTGAGGGGCTTGTTGAGCTTGTGGTGCGCTGTCTTCCTGGCAGCCGGTGAGGCTGAGCAGAGCCAAAGCGACGGCGGAAACCAAGGCGGCGAAGGCTGGCTTCGTGTGCATCTGAAGAAACCTCGTTTTAATTGAAATCAGTACCCGGAGGGCAAAGAGGGGCGAAGGCAAGGGGGTAGGTCGAGAATATACTTACATACGTGAATGTTTGTAAATGCCTAAACCTGCCTGCATACTCTCGTTTGTCCTCCCTGAGTCGGGGGTAACGGCAACAGAAATGCAGGTAGACAGATGGCCAGAAGAACCAAAGAGGAAGCGCAGGCGACACGCGTCCAGATACTCGACGCGGCCGAGCGGGTGTTCCATGCCCAGGGCGTTTCCCGTGCGTCCCTGGCGGAGGTGGCCAAGGAGGCTGGAGTCAGTCGTGGCGCCATCTACTGGCACTTCGAGAACAAGATAGACCTGTTTCAGGCCATGCTCGAGCGCCTGCGTCTACCGCTCGAGGAATTGGCTCGCGCCACCGAGAGCGAGGACGAACCGGACCCCCTCGGATGCATGCGCGAACTGCTGATAAAGGCCCTTACCCGCCTGGCCGAGGATGAGCAGACACGCCGTGCCCATGACATCCTGCGTTACAAATGCGAGTACACCGGAGAGCTGGTCGACCTGCGCGAACGCTTGCAGGCGCTCAGCATCGAGTGCGACCAGCGCATCGCCAAGGCCCTGAGCAATGCCGTGAACAAGGGCCAGCTACCGGAGGACCTGGACTGCGAACGTGCGGCCGTTTGCCTGCATGCCTATATGGAAGGCATCGAGGCCAACTGGCTGCTGGTCCCCAACTTCGACCTGGTCGTGCAGGCCCCTGCGCTGATCGACACGCTGATGCACATGCTGCTCAGCCCGGCCCTGCGGCGCAGCTGAGGCTCAGCTCGCCTGGCGGTATGCGGGCAGGTCCGGCAACTTGTGCGGTGCGCGCAGCCGGGCTTCCAGCTTGGCGACGAACTGGCGTGCTTCCTCTTCACTGCGAAAACTCACGCAATGCTGGTCCAGGCTTACCTGCCAGAGGCAGGCGCCGCCTTGAGCGTGCGGTTGAACGAGAATGTTCATGCTGACCATCTCCTGAGCTGAGGCTTGTGGCAGGAGAGGTCATGCTAGTCCCATCACATGACTGTTTGCTGACGTGGATCAAGGCTTGGCCGTGCCCGGCTGAATAACCGCTGCCCGGTCGCGCCAGGCGCACCGGGGCGGTTGTCTGGCGTCGCTCAGAACCCTTCGAGGACGATCTTGCCCCTGGCCTTGCCACTTTCAAGCAAGGCATGGGCGCGGCGCAGGTTGGCGGCGTCGATGCGACCGAAGTGCTCGCCCAGGGTGGTGCGCAGCACGCCACTGTCGACCAGGCTGGACACGCGCTCCAGCAGGCGGTGCTGCTCGATCATGTCCTCGGTCTGGTACAGCGAGCGGGTGAACATCAGCTCCCAGTGCAGCGACAGGCTCTTGCGCTTGAGTTTCATCACGTCCAGCGGCTGCACGGGGTCGTCGATCAGCGCCAGGCGGCCCTGGGGCTCCAGCGCCTCGATCAGTTGCTCGTAGTGCTGCTCGGTCTGGGTCAGGCTGGCGACGTGGGTCACCTGGCCGACGCCGATGCGCGCCAGTTCCTCGCTCAGCGGCTTGCTGTGGTCGATCACGTGATGGGCACCCAGTTCGCGCACCCAGGCCTGGGTCTGCGCGCGCGATGCGGTGCCGATCACGGTCAGGCCGGTCAGGCGGCGAGCCAGCTGGGTGAGGATCGAGCCGACGCCTCCGGCGGCACCGACGATCAGCAGGGTCTGGTTCTGGTTGGCCGAGCCTTCGCTGATCTGCAGGCGTTCGAACAGCAGTTCCCAGGCGGTGATCGCGGTCAGCGGCAGGGCCGCCGCGTCGGCGAAGGACAGGCTGCTGGGCATATGACCGACGATGCGCTCGTCGACCACATGCAGCTCGCTGTTGGCGCCGGCCCGGTCGATGGCGCCGGCGTAGAACACCCGGTCGCCCGGCTGGAACAGGCTGACCTCGCTGCCCACGGCCTTGACCACGCCGCTGGCGTCCCAGCCGAGTACCTTGGCGGCGCCGTCCGCTGGCGTGACGCCCTGACGGATCTTGGTGTCGACCGGGTTGACCGAAATGGCGCGGACCTCGACCAGCAGGTCGCGCGGGCCGGGTACCGGCTCGGCCAGTTGCACGTCCTGCAGGGCTTCGGGGTGTTCGGCGGGGAGGGGTTGGTAGTAGGCGACGGCTTTCATGAGGGGTCTCTCGGTGGTTCAGGCAAGACGCTGCAGGGGCAGCAGCTCGATGCTGGCGAGCCGTGCAGCGAAGGTCTGGGTGAAATGCTGGAAGTGCGGCGCATTGCGGTGCAGCTCGAGGGCGGCGTCATCGCGCCATTGTTCGAGCATCACGAACTGCTGCGGGTTGGCCGGGTTGGTGTGCAGCTCATAGCGCTGGCAGCCGGCTTCGGCGTTGCTGGCGACGACCAGCGCCTGCAGGCCGGCGGCCACGGCCTCGGCGTGGCCCGGCAGGCTGTTGATCGTGGCGATGAGGGTGACTGGGGTAGGCATCGGGGCGCTCCGTTGGCGGTACAGGTGCATGCTCGTTTATTCGTGTGGCGAGAAAAAGAAGCTGCTAGTAGAGTCTCTTTCATTATTTTTTTGAAAGTTGGGCTGCCATGCTGCGTCTCGATGATCTGCACCTGTTCGTTCGCACTGCCGAGACCGGCAGCCTGTCCGCCGCCGCCCGTGTGCTGGACGTATCGCCGGCGGTCGCCAGCGCCGCGCTGAAACGCCTGGAGCAGCAACTGCAGGTGCGCCTGCTGGCGCGCTCCACACGCAGCCTGCGCCTGACGCCCGAGGGCGAGCTGTACCTGGTGCATGCGCGCCTGGCGCTGCAGAGCCTGGAGGAGGGGCGCCAGCAGCTGGCCGGCAGCCAGGAGGGCATTCGCGGTGTGCTGCAGCTGTCGGCACCGTCCGACCTCGGGCGCAACACGTTGCTGCCCTGGCTCGACGAGTTCCAGGGCGAGCACCCGCAGCTGCAACTGCGTCTGCTGCTGGCCGACCGCGTCGCCGACCTGTTTCGCGAGCCCGTGGACATCGCCCTGCGCTATGGCGCGCCGGAAGACTCCAGCCTGGTGGCGCTGCCCGTGGCCCCCGACAACCGCCGAGTGCTCTGCGCCTCACCGGCCTATCTGGCCCGTCACGGGGCGCCACGGACGGTGGAGGAGCTGCATCAGCACAACTGTCTGCTGTACATGCTGCACGGCCGTGTGCACGACCGCTGGCGCTTTCACGACGGCAAGCGCGAAAGCGTCCTGCACGTCAGCGGCGACCGGGTCTGCGACGATGCCGATGTCACCCGCCGCTGGGCCATCGCCGGGCAGGGCGTGGTGTACAAGTCCTGGCTGGACGTCGCCGAGGATGTGCGCGAGGGCCGGCTGCAGGTGCTGCTGCCAGGCTGGCTCGGCGAGGCGACGCCGCTGTATCTCGTGTGTGCCCATCGCGCACAGCTGAGCAAGGCCGTGCACCTGCTGCGCGAGTTCGTGCAGTTGCGTTGCCGGCGGTTGCTGGACGCGGCGCCCTGGCAAGCGTGTTGAGGACGCGCGCGATAGTCGCGGCGGCCTCTGCTAGACTCCCGCAGCAAATGCCTGCGGCAACGCACCGCAGTGTCGTGCTTACATCCTCTGTTTAGAGTCGCGCCCCATGAAACTGGCTCGCAAAGACCGCTCACTGACCGCCTGGGTGCTGTACTTCAGCATTCTGTTCGGTGCGTTCGTCTGCGCGATCAGTCACGGTCAGATGGCCGGCATGCAGCTCAGTGGCCTGGATGGCCAGTACTGCTCCTTCGATGGCAACTTCGGTGCGGGCGCTGACCTCGACGGCTCCGGCATTGTCCCGCCGAACCCCGCGACCGGCACGGGCTGTGCACTGGGCAGCCTGTTCACGGCGATCATTCTCGCCGCCTTCTTCGGCTTGCTGGGGCTGCTCGCCAGCGACCGCGCAAGGCCGCTGCTGACACTGCACATCCCCCGCACCATCCGCTACCTCTGGCCATCGGCCAACCCCCGCGCCTCACCCCTTTCCTGATCCGCGCCACTCCTGCGTTGCATGCGCTGCGGCCTTGTCTGGCCGGCGCTGTCGTTCTGGTTTTCAGGAAAACAACAGGCTATGTCCAGGTCGTTCTCCCGCGCATCGAGTGCGGTATTGTTGTGCACGTGTTCCCCCATGCTGTGGGCCGAGCAGGCCGTCACGCTCCCCGACACCGAGGTCCGTGCCGCCGCCGCGCCCGCCTCGGCGCTTTCCCTCGACGTAGCGGCCGAGAGTGCCTCGCGTCTCGGCCTCACACCGCGGGAGACGCCGGCTTCGGTCAGCGTGGTGACCCGCGAGCAGATCGAGCGGCGCGGCGCCGAGAACACGCAGCAGATGCTCATGGGCGTGCCGGGTGTGGTCGCCGCGGCTCCACCTGGCTTCGCGGGGGCGGTTTCCTGGCGTGGCTTCAGCGGAAGCCAGGTGACGCAGATGTTCAATGGCATCACCGTGCAGTACGACGCGATTGCCGCGCGTCCCGTGGATGGCTGGATCTATGAGCGTGTCGAGGCCGTGGGTGGTGCGTCCGGCTTTCTCAATGGCGCTGGCGCGGTGGGTGGCTCGCTCAACTACGTGACCAAGCTGGCCAGCCGTGACGAAGCCTTCAGCGAGGGGCGAATCCGCTATGGCTCGTTCGACAGCAACGAGCTGGCCTACGGCTTCAATCAGCCGCTGGGCGACTACAACCACGTGCGTCTGGATGTCAGCCGCAGCGCCAGCAACGGCTACGTCGACCGGGAACAGCGCGAGGCCTGGACCAGTGCGTTCTCGCTGCTGACGGATTTCACCGAGCAGCTGTCTCACACCCTGGCGCTGGAATACCAGGAGGAGAAAGTCGACAGCCCGTACTGGGGCAGCCCGGTGCTGAAGGGGCGGACGGGCGATCTCAAGGTGGACGAGAGTCGGCGTTTCGAGAACTACAACGTGGAGGACGGGCGCTACGAGCAGCGCGTGCGCTGGTTGCGCTCCATGACCGAGTACCGCTTCAGCGACGCGACCCGCGTGCTCAATACGCTGTACCACTACAACGCCCGGCGTGAGTACCGCAACCTCGAGACTTACGCCTATACCGATGCCAGCAACAGCCAGGTGCAGCGCAGCAACGCCCTGCTGCAACGTCATGATCAGGAGCTCAACGGCAATCGCCTGGAGCTGCGCCATCAGCACGGGCTGTTCGGGCTGTCGAGCGAATGGGCGGTGGGTGTCGACTACAGCCACAATGTGCAGACGCGCTACCCCCGCTCGGTGTCCGGCCCCTTCGGCGTGGTCGATGCCGAGCACTTCACTCCGGGGAATTTCTTCGACCTGCCGGGGATGAGCCCCGGTTATGCCCGGCAGCGCACCAATCAGGTCGATACCTGGGCACTGTTCGTCGAAAACCGCCTGCAACTGACGGAGCGCCTGTCGCTGCTCACCGGGCTGCGTCACGACCGCATCGACCTGGAGGTCACCAACCACCAGGCCGCCACGGCGAGCAACCCGGCGTTCTTCTCCCGCGAATACGAGCCGACCACCGGGCGAGTGGGCTTGATCTACGCGCTCACCCCGGCGGCCAACGTCTACGTGCAATACAGCACGGCGGCCGACCCGCCCGCTGGCATCCTGACCACGGTGAGCCTCAGCCAGGTGCAGGATTTCGACCTGACCAAAGGACGGCAGCTGGAGGTGGGCAGCAAGTTCGACTTTCTCGCCGGACGAGGGTCGGCAGCGCTGGCGGCCTACCGGATCGAGCGGGAGAACCTGGCCACGCGCGACCCCGCGAACCCCGGGCAGACACTGGCGGTTGGCAAGCAGTCGACCCTCGGGCTGGAAATCGCCGCGGCGCTGCGGGTCACCCCGCGCCTGCTGGCCGAGGCCAACCTGGCCTGGCTCGATGCCCAGTACGACGCGTTCAACGAGAACGTCGCCGGCCAGTCGGTATCACGCAAGGGCAATACGCCGACCAACGTGCCGGACCAGGTGGCCAACCTGTGGCTGACCTATGACCTGGCGCCACGCTGGCAGGTCGGCGTCGACAGCCGCTACGTCGCCTCCGTGTATGCCGATGCGGCTAATCAGTTGAAGGCGCCTGCCTATACCTTGTTCGGCGCCTTCGTCAGCTATCGGGTCGACGCCGACAGCCGTCTGACGCTGCGCGCGCGCAACCTCACCGATGAGGTGTACGCCAGCTGGGCCAGCAGCGACATGCTGTTCCTCGGGGCGCCGCGCTCGTTCGAGCTGGCCTTGCAGTCGCGGTTCTGACGAGAGCAGCCATGAAACGCTACCTCTACCTGTGGCATCGCTGGCTGGGCATCGGTCTGTGTCTGCTGATGGCGCTGTGGTTCGTCTCCGGGCTGGTGATGATGTACGTGGGCTATCCCAAGCTGACCCCGCGCGAGCACCTGGCGCAGCTGCCGGCGTTGTCCGCTGAGGACTGCTGCGTGCCCCTGGCGCAGGTGCTGGCAGCCGCCGATGAACGGCAGGCACCGGCGGCCGTGCGCCTGACCACTGTCGCTGGCCAGCCCCGTTACCTGCTGCGCTATGGCCAGCGCGTGCTGGCTGTCGATGCGCGCAGCGGCCAGCGCCTGGCGGGCGTCGACGAACAGGCTGCACGGGCTGCGGCGCGGCAGTTCGCCCCCGGACGTGGCGCCTCCTACCAGGGGCTGGTGGACGAGGACGCCTGGACCCATTCCCGGGCGCTGGATGCGGACCGTCCATTGCATCGTGTCGAACTGGACGATGGCACGTTGCTCTACGTTTCCAGCCACAGCGGTGAGGTGGTGCGTGATGCGACGGCCAGCGAACGCAGCTGGAACTGGCTGGGCGCCTGGCTGCACTGGCTGTATCCGCTGCGTGGCGGGACGCTGGATCGCTGGTGGGGCGACATCGTCATCTACCTGTCGCTGGCAGCCACGCTGATGACCCTGCTGGGCATCGTCGTGGGCCTGCTGCGCTGGCGTTTCGCCAAGCCCTATCGCAGTGGCGCACGCAGCCCCTATCGGGGGCTGGCCCGCTGGCACCATATCGGCGGCCTGGCGTTCGGCGCGCTGGTGCTGACCTGGATATTCAGTGGCCTGATGTCCATGAACCCCTGGCGCCTGTTCACGACGCCCTCGCCGCTCGACATGGCCGCTTACCAGGGCGCAGAGCTGCGTGCCGAGGCGTTCCCGCTACCTGCGCAGCAGGCCATCGTGCGCCTGCGCGAGGCGGGGCTGAACGCACGTGAGCTGCACTGGCGTCTGGTCGGTGGGAGCGCCTACCTGCTGGGTGTCGATGCCAGTGGCGCCACCGCGCTGCTGCCGGCGGAGGGCGACGGCACGCTGCTGCACGGCCTGACGGACGCGGAACTGCTGCGCGCCGCGCAGGCGATTCGCCCGCAGGAGCGGTTGCAGGTCGAGCGCCTGAACGCCTACGACTTCTACTACTACGCCCGCGCCGAGCACAGCATGCTCGGTCATCTGGAGCGACCGTTGCCGGCCCTGCGGGTACGTTTCGACGACCCGGCACAGACCTGGCTGCACCTCGATCCGCGCACGGGGTCGGTAGTGGGCCGGCTCGACGCAGGTCAGCGCACGTCGCGCTGGTTGTTCGCCCTGTTGCACAGCTGGGACTGGTTGCCGCTGTTGCAGAACCGGCCGCTGTGGGATGGCTGGATGTGGCTGGCGAGCCTGGGCGGCCTGCTCATCTGTCTCAGCGGCACGCTGCTGGGCTGGCGTCGCCTGCGTCGTCGTCCGCGACCGTCGCCGAGCAGGGCTCGGCCTGCGCGCAGCGCTGGCCGCCGTGACACGTTGTACCCTTGACCCATGATTCGATTTCAAACCCGGAGGTAATACCATGACCCTGAAGAAAACCCTGCTCGGCCTGACGCTGTTGCTGCCGGCGCTGTTCGCTCAAGCCCACGAGTACGAGGTCGGCCAACTGCATATCGACCACCCCTGGTCGCGTGAAATGCCGCCGGTGGCACCGACCGCCGCGGCGTACTTCGTGGTGCACAACAAGGGCAGCGAAGCCGACCGCCTGATCCGCGTCAGCACCCCGGTCGCCGGCAAGGCCGAGCTGCATGAACACCTGCATGCCGATGGCGTGATGAAGATGCAGCAGGTGCAGGACGTGGCCATCCCCGCCGGTGGCGAGGTGAAGTTCGAGCCCATGGGCTACCACGTCATGCTGTTCAACCTGCAGCAGCAGGCCAAGGACGGTGAACGCTTCCCGCTGACCCTGACCTTCGAGAAGGCCGGCGATGTCGAAGTCGAAGTCGCGGTGCAGAAGGATGCACCGGCCGCCCATGACCACGCTGCGGGTCATGGCGAAGGCGAACACCAGCACTGATGCTGTTCACGGCACGCAGACGAAACCTCGCCGCCCGGCTCGGGCTGCTGGCGTTCGTCCTCATCGTTCTGGCGCCCGTGGCGTCGCAACTGCGTGCCGAGCCGGCCGACTGGCGCTGGCTGAACGAACTCGCCTGTCATGACGGAGCCGGCAGCGCGCCGGCGACCGTCGATGCTCATCGGCCCGTCCTGCAGGCCGATGCCTGTGGCTACTGTTCGCTGTTCTCGCACTGCCCGGTGCTGGCCGATGGCGCCTGGCCGCTGCTCGGGCGATTGCCGCTGGCGCAACCGGCCACCGTCAAGTGGCCGGCTCCGCCACGGGCCAGTGCGCACTTCCCTGATGCGTTGTCACGCGCGCCGCCGATGCCGATCTGAGGTCATCCATTGGCTATCGAGACCCTTGCCGGGTCTCTTCGCAAACCGACTTTCAGGTATCCGCATGTCCGCTTCCTTCGTTCCGGGCGCCGCTTCCGTGCGCGTTCGTTTTCCCCTGTCCGCCCTGGCCATCGCCTGTGGCCTGTGTTCCATCGCTGCCGCTCATGCCGAGGAGGCTGTGCATGAACTGCCGCCCAGCGTGATCACGGCGATCCAGCAAAGCTCGCCTCTCACCGTAGTGGCCGATCCCAAGGACCCGCGCCAGCCGGTGCCGGCCAGCGATGCCGCCGACTATCTCAAGACCATTCCCGGTTTCTCCGCCATCCGCAGCGGCGGCAGCAACAGTGATCCGGTGCTGCGCGGGCTGTTCGGTTCGCGTCTGCTGCTGCTCACCGACGGTGGGCAGATGATCGGAGCCTGCCCGGGGCGGATGGATGCGCCCAGTTCCTACATCGCGCCGGAAACCTTCGACCTGCTGACCGTGACCAAGGGCCCGCAGACCGTGATCTGGGGCCCCGGTGCGTCGGCGGGCGTGGTGCGTTTCGACCGTGAGCCGGAGCGTTTCGGCGAGCTGGGCGCGCGCCTGCATGCCAGCGTGCTGGCCGGCTCCAACGGTCGTTTCGACCAGGCGCTCGACGGTGCCGTCGGCGGCGCACAGGGCTACCTGCGGTTCACCGGCAACCGCTCGCATTCGGACGATTACGACAACGGCAATGGCGACACCGTCCCCTCGCGCTGGGACAAGTGGAACGGCGATGTGGTACTGGGCTGGACGCCGGACGACGACAGCCTGATCGAACTCACCGCCGGGCGTGGCGATGGCGAGGCGCGCTACGCCGGGCGTGGCATGGATGGCACCCAGTTCAAGCGCGAAAGCCTCGGCCTGCGTATCGAACGCAGCAACCTCGGTGACGTGCTGGATAAGGTGGAGGCCAAGGTCTACTACAACTATGCCGACCACATCATGGACAACTTTCGCCTGCGCGTGCCGGACCCGAGCAGCATGATGGCCATGCCGATGGCCTCGCAGGTCGATCGCCGCACCCTCGGTGCGCGCCTGGCTGCCACCTGGCGCTGGGACGAGCTCGAGCTGATCACCGGCGTCGACGCCCAGCGCAGCGAGCACCGCGCGCGTCGTTCCAGCTACAGCATGATGAGCGGTTACACCGATGCCGATCGCTACCCGTGGAACAAAGATGCGCTGATGCACAACTACGGCGTGTTCGCGGAGGCCACCTGGAATCTGGCCGAGCGTGATCGGCTGATCTCCGGCGCCCGCCTCGACCGCGCCTCGGCGAAGGATTTCCGCCAGCGCTTCAGCAGCATGATGGGCATGAGCACGGCCAACCCGACGGCGGGGGAGACCCGGGCCGATACCCTGCCCAGCGGCTTCGTGCGTTACGAGCATGACCTGGCCGGTTCACCGACCACCGTCTATGCCGGCATCGGCCACGTGCAGCGTTTCCCCGATTACTGGGAACTGTTCTCCGCCGGGCTCAATGGTCCGGCCGGCGCGGACAACGCCTTCGATGGCATCAAGCCGGAGAAGACCACCCAGCTGGATGTCGGCATCCAGTACCAGAACGACGCGCTGCAAGCCTGGGCCTCGGCCTATGCCGGGCAGGTTCGCGACTACATCCTGTTCGACTACCGGGGCATGAACACCCGTGCCGACAACGTCGATGCACGCATCATGGGTGGCGAGCTGGGCGTGGCCTACAGCTTCGCGAGCAACTGGAAGGCTGACGCGACCCTGGCCTATGCCTGGGGCAAGAACAGCAGTGACGACGAGGCGCTGCCGCAGATGCCGCCGCTGGAGGCGCGCCTGGGATTTAGCTACCAGCGCGACGACTGGAGCGTCGGCGCACTGTGGCGCGTGGTCGATGGCCAGGGGCGCATCGCCGAGGGGCGGGGCAATGTGGTGGGGCAGGACCTCGACGAGAGCGCCGGCTTCGGCGTGTTCTCGCTCAACGGCGCCTATCGCCTGACCTCCGAGGTCAAGCTCAGTACCGGCGTCGACAACCTGTTCGACAAACGCTACGCCGAGCACCTCAACCTGGCTGGCAACGCCGGATTCGGCTTCCCCGGCGACACCCGTATCGACGAGCCGGGGCGTACCTTCTGGGCCAAGGTCGATTACGACTTCTGAGCCATCCCTTGTGCAGGGACTTGAGTGCTGTAGTCCGGATGCAACCCGGGGCCATCGAGCAGGCCCCGGATTGCATCCGCGCCAAGATTTTCTGCGCGCTAAGAGAGCCTTAAGGTTCAGGCGTGATAGTGCCTCCCCGCAGCAAACAACTTTCCACTGCTTCGAGGACGACACGATGAACCAGATGTTTCTGCTTTCCCTGCTGCTGGCCGCCCCGGCAAGCTTTGCCGCCACGCAATGCACCAACGTTGACCAGGCGCAGTGGCAGGACCAGGACAAGTTCCAGAGCGAGCTGAAGGCCGAGGGCTACCAGATCAAGAAATTCAAGGTCACCAGCGGCAACTGCTACGAGATCTATGGCTTCGACAAGGCCGGCAAGAAGGTCGAAATCTACTTCGACCCGGTCAGCGGCAAGCCGGTCAAGAGCAACGTGGAAGGCTGATGAACCGCGCGACCGTGCGCCTGTGGGACCCGCTGGTGCGCCTGTTTCACTGGTCCCTGGCCGGCGCGTTCCTGGCCAACTACTTCTTCACCGAGGAAGGCGAGAACTGGCACCGCTGGTTCGGTTACTACGCCGTGGCCTGGCTGGCGATCCGTCTGGTGTGGGGCTTCGTCGGTACGCCGGCGGCGCGCTGGGCGGATTTCTGGCCAACCCCTGCGCGTTTGGGCGAGCACCTGCGGGCGCTGCTGTCCGGGCGAGCGTATCACCGCCTGGGGCATTCGCCGCTGGGGGCGTTGGTGATGATCCTGATGATGGCGCTGATGCTCGGCCTGGGTGTGACCGGCTTTCTGATGGAGGAGGTCGACTACTTCTGGGGCGCCGACCTGCCGCTGGAAATCCACGAATTCTGTGCCAATGCCCTGATGGCACTGGTTGGATTGCATGTCGCCGCCGCGCTGTTCGAGAGCTACCGGTTGCGCGACAACCTGCCGTTGTCGATGGTGACCGGCAGGCGCCGCAAGCTGGACGAGCACTGAACCTATGGTCGCGGCTAAAGCCCCTCCCACGGTTGTGGGAGGCGCTTCAGCGGCGACGCTCTTGCTCAGGCCAGGCGCGCATCCAGGCTGTTCTGCGCCAGGCGCCGGGCCTGCGCTTCGGTCATGCCCAGGTGTTCATGCAGGGCGGCGAAGTTCTCGCCGACATAGCCGCCGAAATAGGCGGGATCATCCGAGTTGACCGTCACCTTCACGCCGCGCTCGAGCATCTCGAGAATGTTGTGCTGGCCCATGTGCTCGAACACGCACAGCTTGATGTTGGACAGCGGGCACACGGTCAGCGGGATCTGCTCGTCGATGATGCGCTGCATCAGGCGTTCGTCCTCAATGGCGCGTACGCCGTGGTCGATTCGCTTGATCTTGAGCAGGTCCAGGGCCTCCCAGATGTACTCGGGCGGCCCTTCCTCGCCGGCATGTGCCACCGCATGCAGGCCCTCGCTGCGTGCCTTGGCGAACACCCGCTCGAACAGGCGCGGCGGGAAGCCCTTTTCCGAACTGTCGAGGCCGACGCCGATGAAGGCGTCGCGGAACGGCATCGCCTGTTCCAGGGTCTTGAACGCTTCGTCCTCGGGCAGGTGGCGCAGGAAACTGAGGATCAGGCCGTGGCTGATGCCCAACTGCTGCTCGCCGTCGCGCAGCGCCTGCTGGATGCCGCGCAACACCACTTCGAAGGGAATGCCCCGGTCGGTGTGGGTCTGCGGATCGAAGAAGGGTTCGACGTGGATGACGTTCTGCGCCTTGCAGCGTTGCAGGTAGGCCCAGGTCAGGTCGTAGAAGTCCTGCTCGGTACGCAGGACGTTGGCGCCGGCGTAATACAGATCGAGAAACTCCTGCAGGTTGTTGAACGCGTAGGCCGCACGCAGGGCCTCGACATCGCTCCAGGGCAGGGCGATCTGGTTGCGTTCGGCCAGGGCGAACAGCAGTTCCGGCTCCAGCGAGCCCTCCAGGTGCAGGTGCAGTTCGGCCTTGGGCAGGGCATTGAGCCATTCGGGCATGGTCGGATCTCGTGGTCAGGCTTGAGGTAGTCGTAAAGTTTAACCGCAGGGACAGGAATTTGCTGTGTGGAGGGGCGGGCGGCGATCCGCTTTAGCCGCGACAGACCGACCGCCGGCTGTCGCGGCTAAAGCCCCTCCCACAGGTCATCCATACGTAGGGTGGACATCGCTCTGCATGTCCACCGATGCGCAGGTTCCGCTGCCGCAACGGTGGATGAGAAGAGTGTCATCCACCCAGCGAGGCAACCAGCGCTATGCCTCTTCCCGCCGGTAGGCATAGGTATCAGCGAAGCGCGACAGCAGGTACTCGGCGCTGGTCACCGGCGAATACCTGGGCGGGTTGTCCGCGCTGGAGCAGTTCGGTAGGCAGTCGATCAGCGTGTCGGGATGCGGTTCGGCGAAGAACGGCATGGAGTAGCGGTCCACTCCCAGCGGGCTGATCACGCGATGTGGCGTGGAGGTGTAACGGTCGTTGCTCCAGCGCGCCATCATGTCGCCGATGTTGACCACGAAGCTGCCGGCGATCGGCGGGGCGTCGATCCACTCGCCATCGCGTGCGCGGACCTGCAGGCCGCCGGCATCGTCCTGGTAGAGCAGGGTGATGCAGCCGTAGTCGGTGTGCGCGCCGGCACCTTGCTGATCGGCACTGGTGGCGGTGTGGCGCGGTGGGTAGTGGATCATGCGCAGTACGCTGATCGGCTCGTGGAAACGCGCATCGAAGAAGTCCCGGTCGATGTCCAGGGCCATGGCCATGGCGCGCAGCAGGGTTCTGGCCAGGTCCTGCATGTCCTCGTAGTGTTGTTCCAGCAGTGCGGCCCAGCCCGGCAGATCCGGGTGACGGTTCGGCCCGCGTAGCGGTTTGCCGGCCAGCACCTCGGGGTGGTCGGCAGGCATGTGGAAGCCCATGTCGAAGGTTTCCTTCAGGTCGCTCGGCTGGTTCGGGTCGAGCTGTTCCGTGGCGATCGCGCCGTAGCCACGGTGATGGGCGGTCTGGGTGATATCGATCCTGAGTTTTTCTTCAGCAGGCCGGGCAAAGAAGGTCTTCGCCGCACTCAGCAGGGCGTCGATGCGCGTGCCGCCGATGGGGTGGCCGACGATGTAGAAGAAGCCCCGGTCGCGGCAGGCGCGGTCGATGGCCTCGGCCACGGCGGGCCAGGCGGATGCGTCGTCGCTGTACAGGGGGGCGATATCGATGATGGGCAGGCTGTTCATAAAGGCTCCGGGGAGTTGCTGCGAGTCTTCTCGTACCCAGGGCAGCGAAAAAGGACCTCGTACGAGATCCCCTGGATGCGGTTCTGCCGAAGATCGGCAGGGACGGCATCGGTGGTGGTCGAGTCGTCGTGGCTGAGGTGTCTGCCTCGGCCGCGATGCCTGCGGCGGGTGCCGCAGGCCGTGGCGAGTGCTTACTTGGGCAGTTCGGCCTTCACGTTTTCCACGTAGTAGTTCATCGAGGCCAGCTCGGCGTTGCTTGCACTCACGCCTTCGGCGATGCGCACCGCGCCGCTCTGGTCCTTGATCGGGCCGGTGAAGGGGTGGAACGCGCCGCTGCGGATGTCGGCGATGATCTGCTCGGCTTCGCTCTTCACGTCGGCCGGCACCAGGTCACTGATAGGAAGCTCGATGGTGTCCTCGGCCAGGCCGCCCCAGAAGTCCTGAGGCTGCCAGGTGCCGTCGATCACCGCCTGGGCGGATTTCACGTAGTGCGGGCCCCAGTCGTTGACGATGGAGGTGAGCACGGCCTTGGGTCCGAAGTGGGCCATGTCCGAGGCGTAGCCCACGGAGTAGACCCCACGGCGCTCGGCGGTCTGGATCGGCGCCGGGCTGTCGGTGTGCTGGAACAGCACGTCCACGCCCTGATCGATCAGCGCGTTGGCGGCATCGGATTCCTTGCCCGGATCGAACCAGGTGTTGACCCACACCACCTTGATCTCGGTGCCCGGGTTGTACTTGTCCAGGGCCAGCTGGATGGCGTTGATGTCGCGGATCACCTCGGGAATCGGGAAGGAGGCGATATAGCCGACCTTCTTGGTCTTGGTCATCTTCGCCGCGAGGAAGCCGCCGACGTAGCGGCCTTCATAGGAGCGCGACAGGTAGGTGCCGACGTTCTTGTCCTGCTTGTAGCCGGTGGCGTGTTCGAAGGTCACCTTGGGGAATTGCTTGGCCACCTTGATCGTCGGGTTCATGTAGCCGAAGGAGGTGGTGAAGATCAGGTCGAAGCCACCCTTGGCCATGTTGCGAATCACGCGTTCGGCGTCGGCGCCTTCCGGCACGTTCTCGACGAAGCTGGTGGTGACCTTGTCGCCGAGTTCCTTGATCAGCATCTGCCGGCCCTGCTCGTGCTGATAGGTCCAGCCATGGTCGCCGATGGGGCCGATGTAGACGAAGCCGACCTTCAGCGGATCGGCGGCGGAAGCACTGAGCATGGCGCCAAAGCCGAGGGCGGCGACGAGGGTGCGCAGCAGCGGTTTCTTGCTCTTCTCGAACATGGTGGGTGGAGCTCCAGTCTTGGTATTGGGATGGCCGTTGGTTGGCTGATCCCATGACTGCAAAAAGCTGACCAACAGGACAAATAGCGGAGGTGGTGGCGTTTCCCCCGCGCGCCAGGCCCGACGCCGGAGCCGTATTGGTGCGTGGCAGGCGTGCATGTCGTGTTGTGGTGCGTCGCGCCAGCCTCGCATGGAGGACACGATGGTCGTGGCGAACGCCCCTCCCACAGGGTGGCGCTGTTCTTGTGGGAGGGGCCGCGTGGGAGGGGCTTCGGCCGCGACTGGCCCCATGGCATGAGGGCCGGGTATCGCCGGCTGCGACCCCGCCTGTGAAGACGAGGTCAGCCGGCGATCAGCTCGCGCGCCGCCTGGCGGTGGTCGGCGATCAGTTGCGCCACGTCCAGGCCTTCGATCTGCCCGTCGACGACCCGCCAGGTGCCGCCGATCATCATCCGGTCGGCGCGGTCGGCGCCGCACAGCAGCAGGGCGGAGAGCGGGTCATGGCTGCCGGAGAAGCGCAGCTCGTCGAGCTTGAACAGCGCCAGGTCGGCCTGCTTGCCCACTGCCAGTTCGCCGATGTCGCTGCGTCCCAGCAGTTGCGCCGAACCCTTGCTCGCCCAGCCGAGCACGCGCTGCGGGGTGATCTGCTCGGCCCCGTAGCGCAGGCGCTGGATATACAGCGCCTGGCGCGCTTCGAGGATCATGTTCGAGGCATCGTTGGAGGCCGAGCCGTCGACGCCCAGGCCCAGTGGCGCGCCGGCGGCCTGCAGTTCCACGCTGGGGCAGATGCCCGAGGCCAGGCGCATGTTGGAGCTGGGGCAATGGCAGATACCGGTGCCGGCGGCGCCGAGGCGGGCGATCTCGTCCGGGTTGAAGTGGATGCCATGGGCCAGCCAGGTGCGCGGGCCGAGCCAGCCGACGCTGTCCAGGTAGTCCACGGTGCGCAGGCCGAAGCGCTGCAGGCAGAAGTCTTCCTCGTCGAGGGTTTCCGCCAGGTGGGTGTGCAGGCGCACGTCCAGCTCATCGGCGAGCTGGGCGCTCTGGCGCATGATGTCCTGGGTCACCGAGAAGGGCGAGCAGGGCGCCAGGGCGATCTGGATCTGCGCGCCATCGCCGCGCTCGTGGTACTGGCCGATCAGGCGCTGGCTGTCCGCCAGGATCACCTCGCCCTGCTGCACCGTCTGCTGCGGCGGCAGGCCGCCATCGGCCTCGCCCAGGCTCATCGAGCCACGGGTGAGCATGGCGCGCATGCCCAGCTCGCGCACGGCTTCGACCTGCACGTCGATGGCGTTCTCCAGGCCACCGGGGAACAGGTAGTGGTGATCGGCCGCTGTGCTGCAGCCCGACAGCAGCAGTTCGGCCAGGGCCACCTTGCTGGCCAGGGCGAGCTTCTCCGGGGTGAGGCGTGCCCACACCGGGTAGAGCGTCTTCAGCCAGGGAAACAGCGGCTGGTTGACCACCGGCGCCCAGGCGCGGGTGAGGGTCTGGTAGAAGTGATGGTGGGTGTTGACCAGGCCGGGCAGCACGACGTGCTCGCGCGCATCGAACACCTGCTGGCAGGGCCCTGCGGGCTGCTGGCCGGCGCCGAGCAGTTCGACGATGCGACCGTTTTCGACCACCAGGCCGCCACTGGCGTCCAGGTCGTTGGCGGTGAAGATGGCGAGGGGAGTCTTGATCCAGATACGGGTAGCAGCCATTGAGTGGCTCCTCTGAGGTTGATTTCAGGTAAGCCAGCTCAGTGTTGACCCTGTCTGCTGATCCAGGTGCGTCGCGCGCGACGTGCGGCGACGATAGCTGACTTTCGGGTCAGCATGCAATGCGTCCCGCCTGTCAGCGGCGCAACGGGCAGGTGGTGGCCAGGCGCTGCTGAAGCTCGCCGCGCAGGTGCTGCAACTCCTCGATGCGCTGCTCGATCAACGCCAGCTTGTCCTGCAGCAGCCGGGTGACGGCCTGGTCCGGGTCACTGGCCTGCCACAGCTCGCCGATGTGGCTGCCGATCTCGCCGAGGCTGAATCCCAGGCGCTGGGCCGTGCGGATATAGGTGACCAGCTGCGCCGTTTCGGCCGGGTAGTCGCGGTAACCGTTGTCATTGCGGCGTGCGGCGATCAGCCCGCGCTGTTCGTAGAAACGCAGCGTGTCACGGCTCACTTCACAGGCTGCGGCCAATTCTCCGATACGCATGCTCGGCACTCGGTGGGGGTTGACCTTGGAGCATACTCCAGGCTTTAGCCTGAGTGCTCCCTGAATGATTGGAGCATTACCCATGTGGACGCCCGAAAACTATCGCCGGCTGGTACGCGCCGGTGGCTGGTATGACCTGCTGGTGACCGCCGCCTTCGTCACGCCCTGGAGCTTCATGGCCCTGCACGGCCTGCTGCAGGCCCTGCACCAGGGCCTTGGCCTGCCCGGCGCGCTGCCGCCGTTCGAGCCGATGCACCTGTTGCTGGCCAACCTCATGGGCTCGATCGTCTGCGTCTGGTCGGTGCTGCGCATCCGTGACCCGCAGGCGGTATTCGGCCGCTACGACGGGGCGGGGCGCGTGCTGTTCTCCACCTGGCAGATCTACGCGCTGGTGCACGGCGCTACACCACTGATCGCGATCTTCCTGTTCTTCGAACTGGCCTGGGCAGTCGCACAGCTGTGGCCGGTCATGTCGCAGCAGGCCTGATGCCACGGATTGGCACTGCTCTTGTGGGAGGGGCTTCAGCCGCGACCCTCCGAAGCTCAGAGCCACACCGAATCCCATAGCGGGTAGTCGCCCACTCGGTTGACCAGGCCTGCCCGCAATGGATTGGCGACGATGTAACGCGCGGCCGGCAGAATGTCTTCCTCACGGCGCAGCGCTCGATCATGGAAGCCATCCTGCCAGAGCCTTCCCTGTTGGCCGGACAGTGCATTGACGCGCTTGGCGCTGCGTCCCTTGATGCGGCGCATCAAATCGCTGAGTGAGCCCTGCTTCAAGACGATCAGCCAGTGCAGGTGATCGGGCATGAGGACCCAGGCCAGAGAGTCGGCGAGTCCATCTTGCTGAGCGGCTCTCAGCTCGGCAACGACGAGCCGACCAACAGTGAGGTCCGAGAATAGCATCTTGCGGTTTTCGGTCGTGGCGGTGAGTAGATAGATACGCTGGATTTCCGAGACCCGGCCGTTGCGCAAACGGGCTGAGTGGGGCATTCCTTTGCCTCCTGTTCAGGGTATGACAAAGGTATACCTGAAAACCTCTGGTCGCGGCTGAAGCCCCTCCCACGAAGCCGCTTCCAGACGCCGCACTGATCGTGCAGGAACGGCTTCAGCCGCGATTCATTGGTTTCAATGTCCCGGCTGCCAGGGCTGGCCCAGCGATACCGGTGCGTACAGCCGGGTCTTGATCGCATCGCGCGAGAGCAGCACCAGCACCACGATGGTGGCGACGTAGGGCAGCATGGCCAGCAGGTTGGAGGGGATCGACAGGCCGATGCCCTGTGCCACCAGGTGGAGGATGCTGGCCAGGCCGAACAGGTAGGCGCCGAGCAGCACGCGCAGGACCCGCCAGCTGGCGAACACCACCAGCGCCAGGGCGATCCAGCCACGGCCGGCGGTCATGTTCTCCGCCCACATCGGCGTGTAGGCCAACGACAGGTAGCCGCCCGCCAGGCCGGCCATGGCGCCGCCGAACAGTACCGCCAGGGTGCGCACGCGCAGCACCGGCAGGCCCATGGCACTGGCGGCGTCCGGGTTTTCGCCGACAGCCTGGATGATCAGGCCGATGCGGCTTTTCAGCAGCACCCAGGTGACCAGGGCGAAGAGGGCGAACGACAGGTAGATCAGCACGTCCTGGGCGAACAGCATGCGCCCGACCAGCGGAATGTCCGCCAGCAGCGGGATGACGATGGGCTCGAAACCGGACAGCGGCTTGCCGACCCAGGCGGCGCCGACGAAGGTGGACAGGCCGACGCCGAAGATGGTCAGCGCCAGGCCGGTGGCCACCTGGTTGGCGTTGAAGCCCAGCGCCACGGCGGCGAACAGCAGTGACAGCAGCATGCCGGCGGCGATCGCCAGCAGCACGCCCAGCCACAGGCTGCCGGTGCTCAGCGCGACGATGAAACCGATCACCGCGCCGAACAGCATCATGCCTTCCTGGCCGAGGTTGAGCACGCCGCTCTTCTCGCACACCAGCTCGCCGAGGGCCACCAGCAGCAGCGGCGTGCCGGTGCGCACCATGGCGTAGAAGATATTGGTCAACAGGTCGAGATCCATATGCGTCACGCCTCAAGCTGCAAGCGGCAAGAAAAAGAAGGATGGAGGTAGGTCACGCGGCGGACTCCTGCTTGCGGCTTGTGGCCTGCAGCCTGAAGCGCCATGCGAAGCGTGGCTTGTAGAGAATCAGCACGTCGCAGGCCAGCAGGTAGAACAGCATCATCCCCTGGAACAGCTGGGTGATCGCCTGCGGCAGGTTGAGGTTCATCTGCGCGTTCTCGCCGCCCAGGTAGAGCAGCGCCATCAGCAGGCTGGCGACGACGATGCCGAGTGGGTTGAGGCGGCCGAGAAAGGCTACGGTGATCGCCGCATAGCCGTAGCCGGGGGAAACCTGCGGCACCAGCTGGCCGATGGGGCCGGCCACTTCACCGACGCCAGCCACACCGGCCAGCGCGCCGCTGACCAGCAGGGCGAACCACACCAGGCGTTTCTCGCGAAAGCCGACGAAGCCGGCGGCACGGCTGTCGAGGCCGAGCACCTTGATCTGGAAACCGAGAAAGCTCCTGTGCAGCAGCACCCACACCGCCACCAGGGCCAGCAGCGCCAGGTACAGGCCACCGTGCAGGCGGCTGTCCTCGCTGAGCAGCGGCAGGCGGCTGGCATCGCCGAACATGGCCGACTCGGGAAAGTTGAACCCGGCCGGGTCCTTCAGCGGGCCGTGGACGAAGAACAGCAGCAGGTTCAACGCGATGTAGTTGAGCATGATGCTGGTGAGGATCTCGTTGGCGTTGAACTGCGTGCGCAGCCACGCGGTGAGCCCGGCCCAGGCCGCGCCGGCGCAGGTGCCGGCGAGCACCACCCAAGCCAGGGCCCAGCGGCTGTCCCAGTCGATCAGTTGCAGGGCCATGGCGCTGCCGGCCAGTGCGCCCATCAGCAATTGGCCTTCGGCGCCGATGTTCCAGATGCGCGCCTGATAGGCCACGGCCAGGCCGAGGGCGCAGAGCAGGATCGGCAGCGCCTTGACCAGCAGCTCGGACACGCCATACCAGTCGCTGAGCGGGGCGATCAGCAGGGTGTGCAGGGTCTCCAGCGGGTCATGCCCGAGCAGGGTGAACAGCAGCACGCCGCTGAGCAGGGTCAGCACGGCGGCGAGCAGGGGCGACAGCCAGAGCATGAGGCGCGACGCCTGGCCGCGGGGTTGCAGGGATAACAGCATGACGGCTCCGTCAGCAGGCCGCGGCAGCGGCGGGTTGATCGAATTCACCGGCCATCCAGCGGCCGACTTCCACGGTACTGACCTGCGCGGTCTCGCTCAGCGGCGACAGGCGCCCGCTGCACAGCGCACCGATGCGGTCGCTGATCTGGAACAGCTCGTCGAGGTCTTCGGAGATCACCAGGATCGCCGCGCCGGCATCGCGCAGGGCGATCAGCGCGCGATGGATGGCGGCGGCCGCGCCGACGTCCACGCCCCAGGTCGGGTGCGCGGCGATCAGCAGCCTGGGCTGTTGCAGGATTTCCCGGCCAAGGATGAACTTCTGCAGGTTGCCACCGGACAGGCTGCGCGCGGCCGTGTCGGCATCCGGGGTCTTCACCGCGAAGCGGCGGATGATCTCCTCGGCCAGTGCATGCACCTTGCCCCGCTGCACCAGGCCGGCCTTGACCAGACCCTGGCCGAAGGCGGTGAGCAGCGCGTTGTCGACCAGGCTCATCTCCGGCACCGCGCCGTGGCCGAGGCGTTCGGCGGGGACGAAGGCCTGGCCCAGCTGGCGCCGTGCGTCCGGGTACAGGTTGGCCACAGGCGCCGCATCGAGGCTGATGCGCTCGCGCTCGGCACGGGGCAGGCGGCTTTCACCGCTGAGCAGGGCGAGCAGCTCGTCCTGGCCATTGCCAGCCACCCCGGCGATACCGACGATCTCGCCACAGCGTACCTCCAGGTGAATGTTCTGCAGCGAGCAGCCGAACGGGTCGGGGTTGTGCCAGCTGAGGTCATCCACGCGCAGGCGTGGCAGGCCGCCGCTGACTTTCGCGTAGCTGCTTTCCAGGCCCTCGGCGTCGCCGACCATCAGCCGCGCCAACTGCAGATCGCTGCACTCGGCCGGCAGGCAATGACCGGATACGCGCCCACCGCGCAGTACCGTGGCGCTCTGGCACAGCGCGCGCACCTCGCCGAGCTTGTGGCTGATGAAGAGGATGCTGCAGCCCTCGGCGGCCAGGCGGCGCAGGGTGACGAACAGCTCGTCGGCCTCCTGTGGGGTGAGCACCGACGTCGGCTCATCGAGGATCAGCAGCTTGATGTCCTGCATCAGGCAACGGACGATTTCCACCCGCTGGCGCTCGCCAATGGACAGGCTGTGTACCAGGCGCGTCGGCTCCAGCGCCATGCCGTAGCGCTGCGATACCTCGCGAATCCTTGGCTCCAGCTGCTTCGGCGTACCGGCGCCCGCGCCCATCGCCAGGGCGATGTTCTCGGCCACGCTCAGGGTCTCGAACAGCGAGAAGTGCTGGAACACCATGCCGATGCCCAGGCGGCGCGCCATGGCCGGGTCGCGCATGGTCAAGGCCTCACCCTGCCAGCGAATCTCTCCGTTGCTGGGCTGGGTGACGCCGTAGATGATCTTCATCAGGGTGCTCTTGCCGGCACCATTCTCGCCGAGCAGGGCGCGTATCTCGCCGGGGGCGATGCTCAGGTCGACGCGGTCGTTGGCCAGGCAGCCGGGGTACTGCTTGCTGATGGACGTCAGCTGCAGGCGCGGGAAATCGGGTGAGGCGGACATGGAAAGCGCTCATGGAAGTAACTGAGCGGGGCTAAAGCAAAAACTTGGCCAGAGAGTCAGAAAATCCTGGCAGGGGGCTTGCCGCCTGGAGTGGCGAATGTCCATGCCCGGCATTGGTGCGCGTCGATCCACCGCGGGCATCCCGCGCACCGTATTTGCGCGTACCTCGGCAGGCGCCACGATGCTTGTCACGAATCCGTGGGACAGGCCTTGGCCGCGACTGCGACCCTGCTGGCAATCTGGGTGCATGTCCGGCATCTACCCTCGCTCAGGAGACTGGCGCCTGTACATGAAGGCCAGGGCCCTGTTCGAGGGGGTGTTTGCCGCGTTCTTCGGCTGCGCCGCTTGCAAACTGCTGGTCAGCGAGATCAGGGCGTAGGGTGGATAGCGCGAAGCCTGTCCACCCAGGCGGCGGGCTCGGTGCGAGCGTGACGCTGCCCGACCTGCAACGGTTCGAGTTCAGAGAAAAACGCCAACCAGTATGAGCATCCAGAGCAGAGCCCCGGGGATGATGAACAGCAGGTTGTAGCCGCTGATTCGGGCGTTGCTCTTGCCGGTGTCATCGCCGCTGGCCTGGTTGGCGTGCTGCTGGATCTGCGCCAGGGGAAGGGCGGGGACCGCCACGCAGCCGATCAACAGCAGCAGGTCGAGAACACCGTTCTGCATCTCCACGCGGAACAAGCCATTGTTGGCCACGGCCAGGGCAACGTAGAGCCAGGCGGTGCCCGAGTAATCCCACGACGCCAGGCCCTGGCGCTGCTTGTGTTCACTGATCAGACGGCACAGCGAGTGGGTGAAAAATATCTGGAAGATCGAGCGTGCCGCCGGCGCGATCTTCCTGGGCAGCATCGCGGCGCGTTGGCTGTCCCACTGCTTGTAGAACCAGTAGATGGCGTACAGGCCGAAGGTGGCGAAATACAGCAGATGGAGCTTGTCCCTGGAGGTGACGAAGAAGGCGCTACGGGAAGGGGATTGTTCGTCCAGCAGTTCGGCTTTCGGGGGCTGATACAGGTTGTCCATTTACCTAGACCCAGGTCGTGGTTGGGGAGGCTCGCATCCTGCGAGTGTGTTCAAGGCCGGTAAGGTACAACGATCACGCGCCCCGGGTTGTGCGCTCGGGCGCGAAAGTGCTTCGTTCGGCTAAAAGACCGGGGCGGGCAGGCGTTGCCCGCCCCTGATGCTGCACGCGCGAAGGGGAGGCGTTACCAGGGCAGCGGGTTGCCCTCGTAGTCCTGGTAGCGCAGCCCGGCCTGGCCTACGGCGGCGCTGACCTGCGCGACCATGCCCTTGCAACTGCTGGCGATATCCAGCGGGGCATCGGCGCCGCCCATGTCGGTGCGCACCCAGCCCGGATGCATCAGCAGGACCCCGAGGCCGGGGTTGTCCTGAGTCCGCACGAAGCACTGCGCAAGGTGGTTGAGCGCAGCCTTGCTGGCGCCGTACAGCGGCATGCCGAGACCGGCACCGGCCTCGATGCTGCCGAGGATCGAACTCATCAGCACGATCAGCCCGTGCCCGCTGGCCAGGTTCGCCAGCAGGCGCTCGGCCACGCGCAGCGGGGCGACGGCGTTGGTCAGGAACAGCTGGCCCATTTCCTCGGCGTTGGCCTGTGCGGTGCTGTGGTGTGACGGGCCGGCGACCCCGGCGTTGACGAAGATGACGTCGAACTGCTGACCGCTCAGGCGCTGGGCCAGCTGTTCGAGGCTGGCGGCGTCGGTCATCTCCAGCTGCTCCACACGCACACCGGGCAGTGCCAGCAGCGGCGCCTGCTGTGCGGCGCTGCGCACGGTGGCGGTAACGGCCCAGCCCTGGGCGACGAATTCACTGGCCAGGCCGAGGCCGAGGCCGCGTGAGGCTCCGATGATCAGGATGGATCGGGGCGCGGTCATATCAGGCTCCATGAGGGATGAGAGGGACGGCTCAGCATAGCGCAGTTACTCCGCCAGCCAGGCACCCTGGCTGCGACCATGGCCGGTGTCGCGGTCGTAGTCTCGTTCTCGTTCGACATGCCGTTGCAGCACGGCACTGGCGCGCTGGTTGGCGTGCCGTTGCAGCTCGCTGCAGCTGGGGGACTCAGCCGTGGCCAGCAACGCGGCATCGATGTCGGCGGCGGCCGCCTGACCGATGCGGTAGTGCCCCAGCTCATGTTCGCGCAGCGCCTGCAGGTACTGCGCGAAGCGCTGGCGTTGCCGGGCGTCGCCACCGCCGAGGCGCGGCAGGGTCACCTGTGCGCTCAGCCGGGTGCGGCTCAGGGTCAGGCGGCAGCGTCCGTCGCGCGCCTCCTGCCACCAGTAGTTCCACGTCACGTCCCAGCGTGTGTAGGCGTGGTAGACCTGCCCGTTCTGGCGAATCGTCGAGGCCTGGCTGAGTGCCTGGCGCAAGGACTCGCCGGCGACGACGGTCACGTCGTAGTACTGGTACTGCAGCTGTTCTTCCACCTGCGCCTGTGCGTTCAGGCTCATGCCCAGCAGCAGGAGCGGACGCAGGCGCTTCATGGCTTGTGCAACTGCTCGCGGCCACGGCTGATGTCGGCCAGCAGGCGGGCCAGGGCGTCCTGGCGTTCGGCCGGCACGGCCAGTTGCAGGCGCGCACCACTGGCATCGTACTCTTCGCTGGCGAGCAGGGCGTCGAACTCGCCCAGGCGTGCCTTGAACAGCGGCAGCTCGGCGAACTGCAGGTGACAGCTGAGCGCCAGGCGCGTCACCAGTTCCTCGCGCTCGCCCAGCTGCAGGCATCTGGCTGCGCTGCCGCCATAGGCCCGTGCGAGGCCACCGGTGCCGAGCTGGATACCGCCGTACCAGCGAATCACCAGCACGGCCACCTGGTCGCAGTCCTGTCCTTCGATTGCGGCGAGGATTGGCCGGCCAGCGGTGCCGCCGGGTTCGCCGTCATCGTTGAAGCGGTACTGGTTGCCGACCTTCCACGCCCAGCAGTTGTGCGAGGCGGCCAGGTCACTGTGGCGGTCGATGAAGGCCTGGGCCTCGGCGGCGCTGGCGACCGGCGCCGCGAGCGCGAGAAAGCGGCTCTTGCGGATCTCCTCGCGGTATTCGCTGGGGCCGAGCAGGGTACTGGGCATATCGGTTGGCCGGACAATGAAAAACGCCCGCCAGTATAAGCCTGGCGGGCGTCATGCTGCGCGACGTGGCGTCAGGCGCCGATCACGCCGCCGTCCTCGCGGCGGATCACCACCACCGTGGAGCGTGGGCGCATGCCGTCGCGGTGGTCCGGGAAGCTCGACTGGCCATCCTCGCCGGGATGCTGCACGCCGACGAACAGGGCGCGCTGGTCCGGGGCGAAGGCCACGCCGGTGATCTCGCAGCCGCGCGGGCCGACCAGGAAGCGGCGGATCTCGCCGCTGAGCGGGTCGGCGCAGAGCATCTGGTTGTTGCCCATGCCGGCGAAGTCACCCGCGTCGCTGTAGTTGCCGTCGGTCTGGATCCACAGCCGGCCGTCCTTGTCGAAGGCCAGGCCATCGGGGCTGTTGAACATGTTGTCGGCATTGACGTTGGCCGAGCCTGCATTGGCGCTGCCGGGATGTGCCTGCGGATTGCCGGCGACCACGAACAGGTCCCACTCGAAGCGCTCGGCAGCCGCATCACCACCGGCTTCGCGCCAGCGCAGGATCTGCCCGTAGACGTTGTTGGCGCGTGGGTTGGCCGCGTCCACCGGCTGGCCTTCCGTGCCGCGCTGGACGTTGTTGGTCAGGGTGCAGTAGACCTGGCCGTCTTTCGGGCTGACGGCGATCCATTCCGGGCGGTCCATGCGCGTGGCGCCGACCTGGCTGCCGGCGGCACGGGCGCGGATCAGCACGTCGCCATGGTCGCTGAAGCCGTTCTCGCGGGTCAGGCCGTTGTGACCGAAGGCCAGCTTGAGCCACTGGCCGCTGCCGCGCTGCTCGCCTTCCTGGCCGCCGAGACGCGCGACATAAAGGTCGCCGTGGTCCAGCAGGTGGCGGTTGGCGGCAGGGTCTTCGGCCTTGAAGCGATCACGGCTGACGAACTTGTAGATGAACTCGCCGCGCTCGTCGTCGCCCATGTACACCACCACGTGGCCGTCGCGGCTGGTGGTGATTGCGGCGTTCTCGTGCTTGAAGCGGCCCAGCGCGGTGCGCTTGATCGGCCTGGATTGCGGATCGAACGGATCGATCTCGGTGACCCAGCCGTGGCGGTTCACTTCGTTGGGATGACGGCTGATGTCGAAGCGCTCGTCGTACAGGTGCCAGCGGTTGTCGCTGGCGCCTTCGAGCTTGACGCTGTAGCGCTTCTGCGCGGGCGTCAGGGCCAGCGTGGCGTCGCTGCTGCCGAAGCAGTCGGTGAAGTTTTCCTCGCAGGTCAGGTAGGTGCCCCACGGGGTCATGCCGCTGGAGCAGTTCTGGAAGGTGCCGTGCGGGGCGATACCCGCCGGGTCGGCTGCGGTCTTCAGCAGGTCGTGGCCACGCGCCGGGCCCGCGAACTCCATCGGCAGGTTGGCGTGGATACGGCGGTTGTAGGGCGAGCCCTGGACGAACTGCCAGGCGCCGGCGGCGTCACGACGCACCTCGATGATGGTGACGCCCACGGCCGCCTGGGCCTTGCGCACGTCCGCCAGCGACTGCGGCGGTTTGCCGTGCTGCAGCAGGTACTGGTAGTTGCAGTATTCGTTGTTGATGGCCATCAGCGCGCGGTCGCTGTCGCCTGGCCAGGGGAAGAAGCTCATGCCGTCGTTGTTCTCGCCGAACTGGCCGAGCTGCTCGGCGGCGCTGTGGCTGCCGTCACCGCGGTAGGCGGCGGAGTCGTCATGCAGCGGCTGGCCCCAGCTGATCAGCGGATCGAAGCGGTAGCCGGCCGGCAGGGTGATGGTGTCGGCACGGGTGGCGGCCAGGTTGGCGAAGCCGAACGTCGAGTTGGCTTCGGCGATCCCGGCAGCCAGGGCGCTGCGGCCCAGCGGGCTGCCGGCGAGAAACAGTGCGGCGCCGGCCAGGGCGCCGGTGCCGATGAAGCGACGGCGGCTGATCGCCAGGCGCTGCAGGTCGGTCGATTCGTTGTCGTGCATGTTTGGCCACTCTTCGTCAGTTGGTGGCCGGCAGACTAGAGCGGGTTTGTGACGACGAGGTTACCGTGGCGTGGCTTGCAGGCCGCAGCCCTTGAGGATGATCTGCACCAGCTGGTCCGAGGCTTCCTCGAAGTCCTGCTTGGTCAGGCGCGAACACTGCTTCACCCGGCAGATCTGCGAGGCGAAGTCGGCATAGTGCTGGGTGCTGCTCCAGAGCAGGAAAATCAGGTTGATCGGCTCGACCGGGTCCATCTTGCCGGCGGCGATCCAGGCTTCGAACACGGCGGCACGACCCCGGAACCACTCCAGGTAGTTCTGGTTGAAGTACTGCGACAGGCAGTCGCCGCCGCTGATGACTTCCATGGCGAAGATGCGCGAGGCCTTCGGGTGGCGGCGGGAGAACTCCATCTTGGCGCGGATGTAGCGATCCAGGGCCTCGGCCGGGTCGTCGTCCACGGTCAGGTGGTTGAAGGTGCTGTCCCACAGTTCGAGGATGTTGCTCAGCACCGCCAGGTACAGGCCCAGCTTGTTGCTGAAGTAGTAGTGCAGGTTGGCCTTGGGCAGGCCGACGTTCTGCGCGATGGTGTTCATGCTGGTGCCCTTGAAGCCATGGCGGGCGAACTCTTCCTCGGCGGCTTTGATGATGGCTTCTTCGTTCTTCTGGCGGATGCGCCCGGCGGGTTTGCCGTTACTGCTATGGGCGGGGACTTCGAAGGTCATGGGCAATTCCGAACTGAATCAGGGAGCGGAGCGATTGCACTGATACCCCAGCGCTGGCTGGGTGACAAGCTCCATGGCCAGAAAAGTTGCCTGCAGCGCCCCGGTCCGCCATGCGCTGCACGGAGAGGGTGCGCCGCGCACCAGAATGGCGCGGCGCGTGGCGTCGACGAGCGCTCATACCCTGAAGTTGGCGATCAGCCCGTGCAGGTCACGGGTCATGCCGGTCAGCTCGCCGCTGACCTGTACGGTGCTCTGCGCTTCCTGCGCGTTGCTCTCGCTGAGGTATTTGATCTCCAGGGTGTTCTGTTCCACGCCCTGGACCACGGCGGCCTGCTGCTCGGCAGCCGAGGCGATCTGCACGTTGTGGTCGATGATCTGTCCCATGCTGTCGGTGATGGCCTCGAAGATGCTCGCCGTCAGGGTCACCTGTTCGACACTCTGCGCCGCGCTCTGGTGGCTGCCACGAATGATCTTCACCGCGCTGCCGACCTGCTGGCGCAGGCGTTCGATGGTCTGGTCGATCTCGCCGGTCAGCTCGCGCGAGCGGATGGCCAGGCTGCGCACCTCGTCGGCGACCACCGCGAAACCGCGCCCCTGTTCGCCGGCCCGGGCGGCCTCGATGGCCGCGTTGAGGGCCAGCAGGTTGGTCTGCTCGGCGACGCTCTTGATCAGGTCGACGGCCTTGGCGATCTCGCTGCTTTCCTTCTCCACGGCGGTGATGGCGCCGATGGAGTCGTCCATTTCGCTGAACAGCTGGTTGATGCGCGACACGGCGTGATCCACCTGCACGCGGCCCTCGCGGCACTTGTCGCCGGCACTGTTGGCTTTCTCGGCCGTGACGTGAGAGTTCTGGCTGACCTCCTGGACGTTGCTCACCAACTGGCTCATCGAAGTGGCGATGAGCTCCAGCTCGCCTGCCTGGCGCTGGACGCTGAGCTGGCTGGTGGAGGCGCTGTCGCTGACGTTCTGCGCCTTGCCCAGGGTGCTCTCGGAGAACTGCGAGACCTGCGCGATCAGCTGGCTCATGCGGGCCTGCATGTCGTTGAAGTCCTGGGCCAGGTCGCCCAGCTCGTCGCGTGCGGCGGTCTCGACGCGGGTGCGCAGGTCACCTTCGGCCATGCGCCGTGTGGCGCTGCTGAGTGTGGCAATGGCGCCATGCACGGACAGATAGAAGCCGACGAACAGGTAGACCAGCAGGGCCACGGCCAGCGACAGGCACAAGGCCCAGAGCAGCAGTGCACGGAGATTGGCATCGGCGCGTGCCTGCAACAGCGTCGCCGTTTCCTCCAGCAGCAGCCCGGCGGCCTGGTCCAGGCTGGCGACATGGGGCGCGTAGGCCGCGTAGCGTTGCAGCCAGTGCTCGACGGCGTTCTGGTCGAAGTAGCCGCTCTGCGTGTAGGTGTCGACGATCTCGCGCTTGTACAGCGCGGCTGCCTCGCGCGCGGCGTCGCTCATCAGTTGCCGGGCCCGGGCGTTGCCCTTGCCCTCGGCGCCATCGGCGTAGCGCTGCAGGGTGCCGAACTGATTGCTGATGGCCGCGCGCGACGACGATTCGAGAAACCCGTACGCGGTCATGTAGCCGGCGAAGGTGCGGGTCTGGTTGAGCACTTCGTACAGCGGCAGCAACTGGTTGAGCAGCAGGTCGACGTTGCGGTAGATGCGTGGATCGCTGTCCTGGCTCAGCTTCGACAGCGCGGCAATCTCACGCATGTTGGCACTCAGCGCGTGTACCGGGCTGACATGCTCGATCATCTGCGAGCTCAGGCCCTGTACCGAGAGCTTCTTGTCCAGGCTGTAGCCGGGGTCGCTCTCGGCGAGCTGCATGGCGCTGAACTGGCCACCGTCCAGCCAGGCGTTGAGCGTGCTGATGGCGCTGATCAGGTCCTGGCTGCGGCGCTCGATTTCCTGCCTGGCGTCGTCCTTGTTACGGGCATAGCCGATCACGTGCAGGCCGGCCTGGCCCAGGGCCTGGCGATAGACCGGCAGGTAGCGCTCCAGGGTGAGCAGGCCCTGCAGCTCGTGGCGCGACTGTTCGAGGTTCGCGTTGACGTCCAGCAGCTTGCTCAGCGAAAGCCAGCAGTAGGGCAGCATGAACAGGGTAAAGATCAGCAGGAATTTGTGGGCGTAGCGGGCGCGGTTCATCAACGCCAGAACCGGTTTGAAGAAGAACATCATGACCCCTTGCGGTGGAAGACGTGGCGACATCGGCACGGAACTGCCCGAGATAGAGCAGTTCGTGCGCTGCCATCTGGCGAATTGCCAGCAAGAATCCTGCCGTCATCAAACCGGCGACGGCTGCTTGGCGTTCGGCTGCCGTCGCCGCTGTTGCGCCTGCGTGCGTCAGTCCTGTGTCTGAGGCGCTTCCAGTGGCAGCAGCAGGTTCATCAGGATCGCCGTCAGGCCACCGCTGGTGATCGCCGAGCCGAACACGTTCTGCACCAGCCTGGGCATCTGGCTCAGCAGGTCCGGCTGGCTCGACACGCCGAGGCCGATGCCGAAGCTGGTGGCCATGATCAGCAGGCTGCGGCGGTCCAGCGGGGCTTGCGCGAGGATGCGGACACCGGCTGCGGCGACGGTGCCGAACATCACCAGCGTGGCGCCACCCAGCACCGGCTTGGGAATCTGCTGGAGGATCGCGCCAAGCACGGGGAACAGACCCAGCACGATGAGCAGCGCGCCGATGTAGTAGCCGACGTGCCGGCTGGCGACGCCGGTGAGCTGGATGACCCCGTTGTTCTGGCTGAAGGTGGTGTTGGGAAAGGTGTTGAACACGGCGGCGATCAGCGAGCTGACGCCATCGCCGAACACGCCGCCCTTGATGCGTTGCAGGTACTGCGGGCCCTTGATCGGCTGGCGCGAGATCATGCAGTTGGCGGTCAGGTCGCCGGTGGTCTCGATGGCCGTGATCAGGTAGATCAGCGCGACCGGAATGAAGGCCATCCAGTCGAAGTCGAAGCCGTAGCGGAAGGGCAGCGGCAGGCTGACCAGGGGCAGTGCCGGCAGCGCCTTGGGCACCAGCACGCCGGTGAACCAGGCAGCCAGCGAACCGATCAGCAGGCCGATGATGATCGCCGACAGGCGCAGCCAGGGATTGCTCAGGCGGTTGAGGACAATGATGGTCAGCAGCACCAGGGCGCCGAGGGCCAGGTTGATCGGTGCGCCAAAGTTCTCCGCCTTCACGCCGCCGCCGACGTCGGTGATGCCGACCTTGATCAGGCTGATGCCGATGATGGTGATGACGATGCCGGTGACCAGTGGCGTGACGATGCGCTGCAGGCGGCCGATGAAGCGGCTCAGCACCATCTCGATGAAGGCGCCGAAGAAACACACGCCGAAGATCATCGCGAGAATCTCGTCCGGGCTGCCGCCACGCGCCTTGACCATCAGGCCGGCGGCCAGCACGGCGCTGAGAAAGGCGAAGCTGGTGCCCTGCACGCAGATCATCCCGGCGCCGATGCCGAAGGGGCGGCGGGCCTGGATCAGGGTGCCGACACCGGACACCATCAGGCCCATGCTGATCAGGTAGGGCAGTTGTTCGTGCAGGCCGAGCACGCCGCCGATGATCAGCGTCGGCGTGACGATGCCGACGAAGCAGGCCAGGACATGCTGCAGCGCGGCGAAGAAGGCCGGCAGGGGCGCGGGGCGGTCGTCCAGGGCGTAGATCAGGTCGGACGAAGAGGGCGATTCAGTGGTCATGAGCGTTCTCGTGGCAAGTCGGAATCAGGCGGCAGGAACCGACCCACGATGCGGGTCGGTGAGGCGCATCAGAAGTGAACTTTCAGCAGCAGGCTGGCGGTGTTCTGCGTGGTGGTGAAGGCGGCGCTGTCCTGGATGCCGAACTTGTCCTTCCAGTAGCTGTACTCCACGCCGACGTAGACCTGCTTGTCGCCCCAGTCCATGGCCTTGCCCAGGTCGTACTTGATCTGCGGGTTGATGTGGTAGTTGCTGTGGTAGCTGGCGTCGTTGTCCACCACCCAGTCGATGTAGCCGTCGATGAGCAGGTCCGACTTGCCCAGCGGCAGGGTGTAGGACCAGGCCGGTGTCACCTGCCAGACGCCACTGCCATCCGGCTTGCCATCGCCGTTGCGGTCGACGCGGTCGCCATCGGGCTGGCGGTAGTAGAAGTTGAGCTTGAAGAAGTTGAAGCCCGGAACGTCCAGGTCGAAGCCGGGGCCGAGCAGGTAGGCTTCGGTCTCGTCCTCGCCGAATTCGTAGGTGGCCGCCAGCAGCACGTCCTTGACCGGGCCGAACGACAGATCCTTGCCCAGCAGCTTGCCGAACGACAGGCGTGGGCTGAACTCGCCATAGAAGCTGCGTGTATCCCCCGCACCGTTCTCCGCGCCGTTGAAGAACTTCTGGTCGACGAACAGGAACAGGTCGCCCCAGTTCCAGCCGCTGGCATGTTCGAAGGTGAGCGTCTGCTGAATGGCCGGCTCTACCTTGAAGTTCTTGCCGTACAGGTAGGTGAGGCTGTTGTTCTGCCACAGCAGCGGGCTATCGGCGTGTGCCTGGGTGGTCAGCAGCAGGCCGCAGGCGGCGAGCATCATGGTGCGACTGGCGTTCATCTTGGCTCCTGAGGATCATCGTTATTCTTTTTTCCTGTCCATCTGGTCAGGTGAGCGCCCTGTTGCAAAAAGCTATCCAACTGATCAGCTTGCTGGTGAATTGTGTGCAGTGTTGCGGAAAGCCTTGTCCCATCAACTGCATACGAATATTCCTGACTTGGTATTCAGTTTTCGATTCTGCGGCCGAGCGCGTACGCGCCCCGCGATGGGGCGTGCTGCACTCAAGTGGAGCTTAGGGCAGGCGTGGCTCAGCTGCTGGCCAGGGCTTCGAGAAAGCTCTCCAGCACCAGGTGCGCGCGGCGGCCTTTGCGCGTGACTGCCGCCAGGTTGATGTCGTAGAAGCGACTGTCGGGCTTGAGCGCGCGCAGCCGGCCCTGCTGCACCCAGGCCTGGGCATAGTGGTCGGGCAGGTAGCCGATGTAGCGCCCGGTGAGGATGAGAAAGGCCATGCCCTCGCGGTCCGAGGCGCTGGCCGTGCAGTTCAGGGCCTGGTAGTGGCTCTGCACCTCGGGGGGCACGCGGAAGGTCGGGGCGATGGCTTCCTGGGTGTTGAGCCGCTGGTCTTCGAGCTGCTGGTCGTCGACGTAGAACAACGGGTGGCCGACCGCGCAGTAGAGCAGCGAGCGCTCGTCGTACAGCGGCTGGTACTCCAGGCCGGAGAGGGCACTGACCTGTGGCACCACGCCGATGTGCAGGCGCCCGTCGAGCACGCCCTGTTCCACCTCCGAGGGCGGCGTCATGCGGATGTGGATGCGCACGTCCGGCCCCTGCACCTTGAGGCGCGCCAGGGCGTGGGTGATGCGCATGTGCGAGATGGTCACCAGGTTGTCGGTCAGGCCGATGTTCAGTTCACCCCGCAGATGCCGGTGCAGGCCGTTGACCTCGGTGCGAAAGCTCTCCAGCGCGGCGAGCAGCTGCAAGGTGCTCTGGTACACCTCGCGGCCTTCCTCGGTCAGGGCGAAGCCGGCGCGGCCGCGCTGGCAAAGACGCAGGCCCAGGCGCTGCTCGAGGTCGCTCATCTGCTGGCTGATGGCCGAGCGGCCGATGCCCAGGGCACTTTCCGCAGCGGAAAAGCCGCCGCATTCCACCACGCTGCGAAACAGTTTGAGCAGGCGAATTTCAAAGTCGCTGACCTGGGCCAGCGGATCGGGACGACGACTGCTCATATGTTTAGTAGGCCTTGAACTGAAGTTGCAAAGAGTGTTGTTTTACTGACTCTATGCTCATGGCACATTCACTGGCAACTACCCTGCAGGAGCCGGCTCGTCGGCGCTGATCGCCCGCAAGCGGACTCCTGCGTTCAATTGCCTGCCGAGTGAGGCTACGCCGATGAACATGCCGCAGACCGAAACCCCGTCCCTGGCCAGCCAGCTCAAGCTGGATGCTCACTGGATGCCGTTTTCCGCCAACCGCAACTTCCAGCGTGACCCGCGCCTGATCGTCGGTGCCGAGGGCAGTTGGCTGGTCGACGACCAGGGACGCAAGGTGTACGACAGCCTGTCCGGCCTGTGGACCTGCGGCGCCGGTCACTCGCGCAAGGAAATCCAGGAAGCCGTGGCCAAGCAGCTCGGCACCCTCGACTACTCCCCGGGCTTCCAGTACGGCCATCCGCTGTCGTTCAAGCTGGCCGAGCAGGTCGCCGACCTGATGCCGGGCGACCTCAATCACGTGTTCTTCACTGGCTCGGGCTCCGAGTGCGCTGACACCGCGGTGAAGATGGCCAAGGCCTACTGGCGTCTGAAAGGCCAGGCGAGCAAGACCCGCTTCATCGGTCGTGCCCGTGGCTACCACGGCGTCAACATCGCCGGTACCGCACTGGGCGGCATCGGTGGCAACCGCAAGATGTACGGCCAGCTGATGGACGCCGACCACCTGCCGCACACCCTGCAGCCGGGCATGGCCTTCACCCGTGGCATGGCCGAAACCGGCGGTGTCGAGCTGGCCAACGAACTGCTCAAGCTGATCGAACTGCACGACGCGTCCAACATCGCGGCGGTGATCGTCGAGCCGATGTCCGGCTCGGCCGGTGCCATCGTGCCGCCGGTCGGCTACCTGCAGCGTCTGCGCGAGATCTGCACGCAGCACAACATCCTGCTGATCTTCGACGAAGTGATCACCGGTTTCGGCCGCATGGGCAAGTGGAGCGGTGCGGAGTTCTTCGGCGTCACCCCGGACCTGATGAACGTCGCCAAGCAGATCACCAACGGCGCCATCCCGCTGGGCGCGGTGATCGCCTCCAGCGAGATCTACAACACCTTCATGCAGCAGCCGTCGCCGGAGCACATGATCGAGTTCACCCACGGCTACACCTACTCGGCGCATCCGGTCGCCTGTGCGGCCGGTCTGGCCACTCTGGACCTGCTCAAGCGCGAGAACCTGATCCAGCAGTCCGCCGAGCTGGCGCCGAAGTTCGAAGCGGCCCTGCATGGCCTGAAAGGCACCAAGCACATCGTCGACATCCGCAACTGCGGCCTGGCCGGCGCCCTGCAGATCGCTCCGCGTGACGGCGATGCGGTGATCCGCCCGTTCGAGGCCGGCATGTCCCTGTGGAAAGCCGGTTTCTACGTACGCTTCGGTGGCGATACCCTGCAGTTCGGCCCGACCTTCAACGCCAAGATGGAAGACCTCGACCGCGTGTTCAACGCCGTCGGCGACGTGCTGAACCAGCTGGACTAAACGAATACCGACAACCGTAGGGTGGATGACGCCTTTTTCATCCACCAGGTTCCGAATCTGCCACGGTGGATGAGAAGAGCATCATCCACCCTACACAAGATTTCTACTGAGGAGTCCCCATGAGCCATATCCCTCACCTGATCAACGGCGAGCGCGTTGCCGGCAACGGTCGCAGTGCCCCGGTGTTCAACCCCTCCACTGGCGATTCCACCAGCCAGGTCGGCCTGGCCGATCGCGCCACCATGCAACTGGCCATCGATGCGGCCAAGGCCGCCTATCCGGCCTGGCGCAACACGCCGCCGGCCAAGCGCGCGCAGATCATGTTCCGCTTCAAGCAACTGCTGGAGCAGAACGAGCAGCAGATCGCCGCGCTGATCAGCGCCGAGCACGGCAAGACCATCGAAGACGCCGTGGGTGAGCTCAAGCGCGGCATCGAGAACGTCGAGTTCGCCTGCGCCGCCCCGGAAATCCTCAAGGGCGAATACAGCCGCAACGTCGGCCCGAACATCGACGCCTGGACCGACCTGCAGCCCGTCGGCGTGGTCGCGGGCATCACCCCGTTCAACTTCCCGGCCATGGTGCCGCTGTGGATGTACCCGCTGGCCATCGTCTGCGGCAACTGCTTCATCCTCAAGCCGTCCGAGCGCGACCCGAGCTCCACCCTGTTCATCGCCGAGCTGCTGAACCAGGCCGGCCTGCCCAAGGGCGTGCTCAACGTGGTCAACGGTGACAAGGATGCCGTCGACGCGCTGATCGAGGCCCCCGAGGTCAAGGCCCTGAGCTTCGTCGGCTCGACCCCGATCGCCGAGTACATCTACAGCGAAGGCACCAAGCGCGGCAAGCGCGTGCAGGCCCTCGGCGGCGCCAAGAACCACGCCGTGCTGATGCCCGATGCCGACCTCGACAACGCCGTCAGCGCACTGATGGGCGCGGCCTACGGCTCCTGTGGCGAGCGCTGCATGGCCATCTCGGTGGCGGTGTGCGTGGGCGACCAGATCGCCGACGCGCTGGTCGACAAGATCGTCCCGCAGATCCAGGCGCTGAAGATCGGTGCCGGCACCTCCTGCGGCCTGGACATGGGCCCGCTGGTCACCGCGGCTGCGCGCGACAAGGTCAAGGGCTACATCGATGCGGGCGTCGAGCAGGGCGCCAAGCTGGTGGTCGATGGCCGTGATCTGGTGGTCGCGGGCAACGAGAATGGCTACTTCGTCGGTGGCACCCTGTTCGACAAGGTGACCCCGGAGATGACCATCTACACCGACGAAATCTTCGGCCCGGTGCTGTGCATCGTCCGCGTCGGCAGCCTGGAAGAAGCCATGCAACTGATCAACGATCACGAGTACGGCAACGGCACCTGCATCTTCACCCGTGACGGTGAAGCCGCGCGTCTGTTCTGCGACGAAATCGAAGTGGGCATGGTCGGCGTCAACGTACCGCTGCCGGTGCCGGTGAGCTACCACAGCTTCGGCGGCTGGAAGCGTTCGCTGTTCGGCGACCTGCACGCCTATGGTCCGGACGGTGTGCGCTTCTACACCCGCAAGAAGGCCATCACCCAGCGCTGGCCGGCGCGCAAGAGCCACGAGGCGGCGCAGTTCGCCTTCCCCAGCAATGGCTGAGTGAGCATCGGGCGATAAACAGAAAGGCCGGTCTTGTGACCGGCCTTTCTGTTTCCGGGTATCGAGTGACTGCCTAGCGCGCAGCGAGGCAGCGTTCACTGCGCCTGGTCGATGGCCTGTTCCAGGCGCTGGTTGTTCAGCGCATTGGCCTGATCGATCTGCTGCTTGAGCTGCTCCATCTGCTGCTGCGCCTGCTTGGCCTGCTCCGCCTGCAGCGTGGCCGTGGTGGCTGTTTCGCCGGCGCCACAGCCGCCGAGGCAGAGCAGCAGGGCCAGGGAGCAGAAAAGAGGCAGACGCATGATGAAGTCCTCGGGCGAGCGGGTGGGATGGCAACAGCTTGGCGCATTTTGGCCGTCTTGTATGTGCCGGCCGCCGCAAACCATACCCACTGCCCCGTCGCAGGCTCCTGCAGGAGCAGCTTCAGCTACAGCAGAGTGGACACCATCAGTTCCCTCTGTGGGTGAGGAGGCCGCACGCGAAACCCACGAGGGTGGACGAGCTTGGCGTTGCCCACTCTGCTCACTGCCCGCTTGGGGCTGGCTGGCGCAAATCGATCAGGGTGATTCGTATATCGCCCGTTCCGCTTCTCTGCTACAAACCGTCCACCGGACGACGAGGACGATGCGCGATGAGCGAACCCTTCATGCTGGACCTGCAACGGTACCTGGAGCGCCTGGGCTATGCCTCGGCACCGGCAGCGACCCTCGACAATCTGCGCGAGCTGCAGAGGCGGCACACCACCGAGTTCGCCTTCGAAACGCTGTCGACCATGCTGCGTGTGCCGGTGGAGGTCGAGCCCGCTGCGATCCAGGACAAGCTGCTGCATCAGGGGCGTGGGGGTTACTGCTTCGAACTCAATCGCCTGTTCCTGCTGCTGTTGCAGGCGCTGGGCTTCGACGCGCGCGGCCTGACCGGGCGCGTGGTGATGGGCGGTCCGGAAGACGCCCTGCCGGCGCGTACCCACATGCTGGTGCTGGTGACGCTGGAGGGCGTGCGCTACATCACCGACGTCGGTTTCGGCGGCATGGTGCCGACCGGTCCCTTGCTGCTTGACAGCGAGGCCGAACAGGCCACGCCGCATGAGGCCTATCGACTGTCGTACGTGGATGGCACCTACACCTTGCGTGCGCGGGTGGCCGACAGTTGGCGGGCGATGTACGTGTTCGATCTGCAGGCGGTGGCGGATATCGACTACGTGGTGGGCAACTGGTACGTGTGCACCCACCCGGACTCGCCGTTTCTCGGCCAGATGATCGCCGCGCGCACCGGGCCGGGCCTGCGCAAGACACTGAACAACGGCAGTTTCGCGATCCACCGCCTGGGCCAGGCGAGCGAGCGGGTGCAGTTGGACAGTGTCGACGAGGTGCTGAGGGTGCTGCGCGACGAATTCGGGATTCGACCGCCCGAACATCCTGAGCTTCGGCAAATCATCGGAGGTTTGATCGCGGGAGCGTGAGGGCCGCTGCGGGCTCTTGTGGGAAGGTTTTTGGCAGCAGCGGCCCACCTCTTATCCGTTCAACGGCCTATTGGCGAAACTGATGCCGTTGCCTGACGAGTTTTCTCAGGTTCTTGAGCTTTCTGGGGTGATGTTCGCCCCACATGACCTCGGCGCCGTCCTCCAATGGCTCGTAGATTGGAAGTAACTCCGTAACGCCTTCGAATAGCCACTGGACCGGCACGGCATCGGGGCCACCCAGATAGGGCTCTGTGGATTCGGTGGCTATTTCTACGACCTTGTCGTAGGCCTCTTCCAGGCTCGGCGCCTGAACGATGACGGTGTTCTCCCAAGACAGGAAACGTGCTTCAGGATCGTCATTCCCCGATGCGTCGATTTCAGTGAAGCGCAGCAGGTAGGAAGCTATGTACCAGCCTGTTGGTGAAACGTTCTTGTCGTGGGCCATGCTGCGTCCTTGTCCGAGTTCAGGCAGACCTTAGCGCCAAGTCGCCATGCGGTGCCATCGCTAAACGAGCGGACTCGCCCAGGGCAAGCGTGAGCGAATCACTTCCCTATCAGGCCAGCGCCGTGCGCTGCCGGCCCTCGACCCGGCGTTTCAGTGCCGCCCCTTCGACGATCTCCAGCCCGCCGCCCTGGGCGCGGGCGGAGCGGTCCCAGTCCTGCAGCAGTTCCATGCAGGCGTGGTCGATGTAGCTGACCCGCGCCAGGCTCAGGTGCAGGAGGGTTCCGGGTTCGACACGGGCTAGGTGTTCGGCCAGCTGGGGGACGCGGAGGAAGGTGGCGGCGCCGCGCATGCGCAGTTCCGCCTCGCCGGGGGCGCTTTCGACGAGTCGGATGCGCAGCCGTGAGGCACTCCACAGCAGCTTGGCCAGGGTCAGGGCAAAGCCCAGCAGCACGCCGCTCAGCAGGTCGGTGAAGACGATGCACAGCGCCGTGGCGGCGTAGATGACTACCGGGATGCGCCCGTACTGGCCGAGGTTGCGCATGGCCCTGGGGTCGACCAGCTTGCAGCCGGTGTACACCAGCACCGCGCCGAGGCTGGCCACCGGGATGCTCTGCAGCAGGCCGGGGAGAAGGGCGACCAGGGCCAGCAGCCAGGCCCCGTGGAGGATGGTCGAGGCGCGGCTGCGGGCGCCGGCCTGGACGTTGGCCGAGCTGCGTACGATCACCCCGGTCATCGGCAAGGCACCGACAGCGCCGCAGAGCATGTTGCCGATGCCCTGGGCGGACAGTTCGCGGTTGAAGCGGGCGCGCGGGCCATCGTGCATGCGGTCTACCGCTGCGGCGGAGAGCAGGGTCTCGGCGCTGGCGATGAAGGCCATCGCCAGGGCAGCGATCAGCAGCTGCGGATCGGCCAGGCTGGCCAGCCCCTGCGGAGTAATCCAGTCGATGGCGTCGCCGAGATTGGCCGGCAGTTCCACGCGTTTGACCGGCAAGGCCAGCCACAGGCTGACCAGTGTGGCGAGGGTCACGCCGACCAGGGCGCCGGGTAGAAAACGCAGGGACGCGGGGCGGTAGCGCTCCCACAGCCCCATGCTGACAAGGGTGCCGAGGCCGACTGCACCGGCGATCATCGCGTTGCCACCGAGCAGGCTCAGTGCATCGCCCAGGGCGTCGGGGAAGGCCAGCAGGTTGTCCAGGCCGGAGGCCCTGGGCGCGGCGTCGATCATCACGTGCACCTGCGACAGCACGATAAGGATGCCGATACCGGCGAGCATGCCGTAGACCACGGCGGGGGCCGTTACACGAAACCAGCCGCCCAGACGCAACGAGCCGGCGACCAGCTGGATCAGGCCGGCGAGCAGTAGTACCGGGCCGAGCGCGGCCATGCCCTGGGTGCGCACCAGCTCGAACACGAGGACGGCGAGCCCCGCCGCCGGGCCACTGACCTGCAGCGGCGCGCCCGTGAGAAAACCGACCACCACGCCACCGATGATGCCGGTGATCAGGCCCTTGGCCGGCGGCATGCCGGAGGCGATGGCGATGCCCATGCACAGCGGCAGGGCGACGAGAAAGACCACCACGGATGCCAGTGCGTCCCGTGGCAGTGCGCGAAGTGCATTCATCGGGCGTCCTCCTTGCCCGTGTCGCGGATAGGGCTGGCCATGCCCGTGTCATCGATGGCGCGGGCCACTGGGCGTGGCGTCCGTTTGGCGGGGGTGGTGCGGAGCATGCGGACCTCTCCTGGTCTGGCGTGACTGGATCGCTCGTTGCGAGCAAGGACGTGACCTGCGGTCACGCTTCGCCCAGACGATAGGGAGGCTGACTTAAGTGAAGCTGAATGGCGCCGTCCGAAGTGCCATTACTCGACGATCGAGTAGCGATATAGCCAGGTAATGCCGGGATATTCGGCGAATGCGCGAGGGAACAGATATTCGCCGTGAAACACCGGCAGGTCCAGCCGTTGCCACTGCGGAGCGAACCTGGGGTGCTGCATGCGGATCGCATCGGCGAGCAGGGTGGTGCAATAGCGATGCGCCAGGTTGCGTGGCTCCAGGAGGAACGGCTGGCCGACCTCGTCACGCACGGCGGCGCTGACCTGCAGGCGTTGCTCGGCATCGAGAAAGTCCGGCCGGGCGATGGCGAAGGCGCGCGCGTGGCGTGGGTCGACGAACTCGGTCAGCGGGCTGAGCAGGACCTGGTCGGGGCGTTCGGGATCGTCATCGGTGGTGGCGTGTGCCACCAGCGCTTGGGGCGAGGTGCTCACGATCATGCCGATGTGCGAGTAGTCGCCACCGCCGACCTGCTGGATCAGGCGGCTTTCGCGCGAAGGGCCGAGGCGAAACACCCAGTCGCCGTTCTGCACGGGCGGCAGGCTGCGTACTGGGGCGCTGACGGAGGGTTGTGGCTGGAGGCTGGCCAGCGCCACGGTGGCGCCGGCCAGCAGCAGGCTCAGGCACAGCCCGAGACGCAGGCGGCTCAGATCTTGATCTTCCAGTCGCCGTCGACCTTGTTCAGGCGCAGTCGCTCGGTCTTGGGCTTGGCATCGCTGTTGTTGAAGTGAACGATGGCCTCGATGCGGGCCTGGCTGTCGTCGTTCGACAGGGTTGGCGCCTGCACCTCGATGCGATCCAGGCCACCCTGGCTTTCGGTGTACTTCTCGGTGCGGGCTAGCTGGGCGCTGAGCTTGCCGCGAACCAGCGCGACTTCTTCGTCGCCGGTGCCTTCGGGAACGTCGATGTACTCGAACAGTGCGTCGACGTCGTTGCCGTAGGCCGCCTGCAGGAAGGCTTCGGCAATGCCTTCGGGGGTGTTGTTCGGGCCGCCGCAGCCAGTGAGCAGCAATGTAGCGGCGAGTGCGTAGATCCAGCGCTTGAGCATGGTGACTTCCTTGTGAGTCGCTTCCGTTGGGGCGGCGATGATAGCCCCAGGCTCAGGCTGGATCAGTGATGCAGCGAACATTTGCACAAGCGGCTGCGCGGGTCTCCCGGTGACGGGGTGATGGGGCTATTGTTCGCCTTTCATCGCGCCGCTCAGGCCGAACATCAATACCAGCAGGTTGGCATCCGGGTTCACGGCAGGTTGCACGTGCTTGCGCAATGGGGCTGTGGGGCAGGGGGCCTGGGCCGTGCAGTCGTGCGCGTCCAGTACGCGCGGACCGGGTTCCTGCCAGGCAGCGGCAGCGAGCGCCGTTACGCTGAGGGCGAGGCCAAGGAACAAACCTCGAGCTACTTCTAATTTCATTTTGCTAACCCCTTGATAGCGCTGCCAAACGCTGTTCGCTAAACCTAGATCACCCACCGCCTCGTCGCTGATCTGCGCGACGAGCGGTCACTGCGTATGGCTGGCACCCTCCAGGGGCTGAGCTGAGACATGCTTCGCCGCGGATGGTTCAATCCTGTGCTGGGTAACGCTTGGGCGTAACCTTTGGTGCCCGTACTGGGCGCCTGTAACAGCCGGCCCTGGCAGTTGGCGTCTTGGCGATGCCTGTCGCTACCTGGCGCAAAGGTGCGAGGTAGAGCCACGTCCTGGTGGGGGGAGTTGCGGGTGAAGCGGGTTGCAGCCAAAGCGAGGCTGCCGGCACGGGCCGGCAGCCGGATGGTTACGCAAGAGGTGTGCCGAGACCTCGTGCGCCCTCGGCGAAAATTTCACGGTAGCCGCTCAGCACCAGCTGCCAGTCCGCATCGGACCAGGGGCTGTGGCGGCGCAGTTGCGGCAGGTCGTGCTGGGCGGCCTGGACCCGGGTCAGGCGGCGACGGCTCTTTTCCAGGTCCAGCAGGGCGACGTGCGGCGTTTCGCCGTCGATACGGACGAAGATGTGCTTGGCATACAGGCAACCGTGCTGCCAGCGCCCCAGGTGCATGCGCGCCAGGGTTGCACCAACAAGTTGCAGCAGCTGGGCATGCACGGCCTCGCCGCAGGCTTCGCGGCCGCCATTCTCGTACCACACTTCGATGTTCTCGAAGCCTTCCAGCTCTTCGGTCACCAGCAGGCCGCACCAGCCTTGCTGGGCGTCGTAGTTGATGCCGCAGTAGATCATCTTCGGCACCAGCACTCCCAGAGCGGGTAGTGCCTGCAGGGCTCTGCGCTCGCGCAGTACGGTAGGGCGTCCCTGCGGGTACAGCAGGCTGCGGTAGATGTGGCCCACCTGCTTCTTGGCGTAGAGCACGCCGCTCTGATCCAGCAGGCGCTGTACGCCACTCTCTCCACCGCGCCGAACGTTGGGTTCTTCTACCCAGTCACCGTTTTTCTGCCACCAGTGTTGGAAGGCCTGCTGGGAAGGGTCAGTCGTGCTGCATAGAGGCATGTTGTTCTTCTTCTGTTGGAGGTTTGCGCAGCGTCCGCCTCGTGAACGGTTACTACGTCGTTCAGGGTTGTAACGAAACATAAGCAAACAGCGTTCCCAGGTCCACGATAAATGACCCTATGTCGCATTTTCGTCTTAGAACGACGGGGGAGCTTTTTTCGGGCAATAAAAAACCCCGCGACTGGCGCGGGGTTCCTGGTACAGCTGAGGGCCGGCTGGCTTACATCATGCCGCCCATGCCACCCATGCCGCCCATGCCACCCATGTCAGGCATGGCCGGAGCCTTGTCGTCAGCCGATTCGGCGACCATGGCTTCGGTGGTGATCATCAGGCCGCCGATGGACGCAGCAGCTTGCAGCGCCGAACGGGTGACCTTGGCCGGGTCGAGAATACCCATCTCGATCATGTCGCCGTAGGTGTCGGTCGCGGCGTTGAAGCCGAAGTTGCCCGAACCCTGCTTGACCTTGTCGACCACGACGCTCGGCTCGCCACCGGCGTTGGAAACGATCTGACGCAGCGGTGCTTCGACAGCGCGACGCAGTAGAGCGATACCGACGTTCTGGTCTTCGTTGTCGCCTTTCAGACCTTCGATGGCCAGCAGAGCGCGCACCAGGGCAACACCACCGCCAGGCACCACGCCTTCTTCCACTGCAGCGCGGGTGGCGTGCAGGGCGTCTTCAACGCGGGCTTTCTTCTCTTTCATCTCGACTTCGGTGGCAGCGCCAACCTTGATCACGGCAACACCGCCAGCCAGTTTGGCCAGACGCTCTTGCAGCTTCTCTTTGTCGTAGTCGGAAGAGGTTTCTTCGACCTGCTTGCGGATCTGCGCAACGCGGGCTTCGATGTCGACCTGAGCACCAGCACCGTCGATGATGGTGGTGTTGTCCTTGTTCAGGACGACGCGCTTGGCGTTACCCAGGTGCTCCAGAGTGGCGCCTTCCAGTGACAGGCCGACTTCTTCGGAGATCACGGTGCCGCCGGTCAGGATGGCGATGTCCTGCAGCATGGCCTTGCGGCGGTCGCCGAAGCCCGGAGCCTTGACGGCAGCAACCTTGACGATGCCGCGCATGTTGTTGACCACCAGAGTGGCCAGGGCTTCGCCTTCCACGTCTTCGGCAACGATCAGCAGCGGACGGCCAGCCTTGGCAACGGCTTCCAGAACCGGCAGCAGTTCGCGGATGTTGCTGATCTTCTTGTCGACCAGCAGCAGCAGCGGGCTTTCCAGCTCGGCAACCATGGTGTCCGGCTTGTTGATGAAGTAGGGGGACAGGTAGCCACGGTCGAACTGCATGCCTTCCACGACGGACAGTTCGTTTTCCAGGCCCGAGCCTTCTTCAACGGTGATGACGCCTTCTTTGCCGACCTTGTCCATGGCTTCGGCGATGATGTCACCGATGGAGTTGTCGGAGTTGGCGGAAATGGTGCCTACCTGAGCGATGGCCTTGGAGTCGGTGCACGGCTTGGCCAGGTCTTTCAGCTGAGCAACGATGGCCGCGGTGGCCTTGTCGATGCCGCGCTTCAGGTCCATCGGGTTCATGCCGGCAGCGACGGACTTCAGGCCTTCGTTGACGATGGCTTGAGCCAGAACGGTAGCGGTGGTGGTGCCGTCACCGGCAGCGTCGTTGGCCTTGGACGCAACGTCCTTGACCAGCTGGGCGCCCATGTTCTCGAAGGCGTCCTTCAGTTCGATTTCCTTGGCAACCGAAACACCGTCTTTGGTGATGGTCGGGGCGCCGAAGGATTTGGCCAGAACCACGTTACGACCTTTCGGGCCGAGGGTGGCTTTGACGGCGTCGGCCAGTACGTTGACGCCAACGAGCATTTTCTTGCGGGCGGAATCGCCAAACTTGACTTCTTTAGCAGCCATCTTGATCAGTCCTCAAATTCTTGAAGGTTAAACGGAGATTCGTCGGAATCAGGCTTCGACGACAGCGAGGATTTCGCTCTCGCCCATCACCAGCAGGTCTTCGCCGTCGACTTTGACGGTGTTGCTGCCGGAGTAAGGGCCGAATACCACCTTGTCACCGACCTTGACGGCCAGCGGACGGACTTCGCCGTTATCCAGAACCTTGCCGGTACCGACGGCAACGACTTCACCCTGGTTCGGCTTCTCGGCGGCCGAGCCCGGCAGCACGATGCCGCCTGCGGTTTTGGTCTCTTCTTCGCTGCGACGGATCACGACGCGGTCATGCAGAGGACGAAGCTTCATTGTCGATCTCTCCTAACAATTGAATGGCCAACTTGCCGACTCTTGTCTGGTCGGCGGGTTTGTAAAATCCGGCGGGGCCGGGTGCGGCGCGCTGTGCGCACCGCGAAAGTCGGACTGCCTCGTAGGGCAGGCACCTTGCGGTGACTGCTACATGTGGGCGGGCGGAGGCATTTCAAGGGGCGCTGGTGATTTTTTTTGCGTGCGCAGTCGGCGTTCTCGGGGTAAGGCCGAGGATTGGCGGCCGATGCGCTTGTCGCGGCAGCCTGCTGCGCTCGACAGCAGGTCTGCCGGGGGATCGCCGCAGGCGAGTGCCTGTGGCGTGAATCAGTCGCGGCGTTCGTATTCGCCTTCGAGCACATTGGGGTGCGTCTTGCCGGCGCGGGCGGCGGCATCGTCGAAGAACGCGCGTTGGCGCAGGGCCTGCTCCTCGGCGCGGCGACGGATCTTGCCGACCAGCAGGCGGCGGGTGAAGGGAAGCAGGCAGAGCACGCCGAAGATATCGCTGATGAAGCCCGGCAGCAGCAGCAGGCCACCGCCGACCGCGATCAGCAGGCCTTCGAGCATTTCCTGCTCGGGCATCTCGCCGCGCGCCAGTTTCTCACGGGCGCGCCAGGCCGTGGCGACACCGGCCACGCGCAGCAGGACGCTGCCAAGAATGGCGGTCCCGATCACCAGCAGGACCGTCGGCAGCACGCCGATGGCACCGCCGACCTTGATCAGGACGGCCAGCTCGATGATCGGGAACAGCAGGAACAGAAACAGAAACGCACGCATGATCGAAGAATCCTTGGCGGAAGCGAACTTCCAGTAGGGAGTAAGTATGGGGCTTTGGCCTGAATTCAAGCTTAAGCGACGCCAGGCTCGGGCCATTTGTCGGCGCGGGCCAGCGCCACCAGGGCTGCGCGCACCTGTCCGGGGTTGTTGCAGGATGTCGGGAAGGGCAGCCAGTGCAGGCTCTGGCCGATGCGCAGGTGGAAGCCTTCGCTGTCGACACCGGCCATCTGCGCCGGTTCATGCTGCGGCAGCTCGGCCAGTTCGACGTAGCGGGCAATGGCCGTGGCATGGTCCTCGTTCATGTGCTCGACCATGCTCGCTTCGCTGCCGTCCGTCGTGAAGGGGTTGGCCAGCGCGACCTGGTCGAGCCAGTGAATGGCGCCGAAACCGCCGATGAAGCGCCAGCGCACCGGCTCCAGCCGCCAGAAATCGAAGTCGTGCGCCCGATGGTAGTCGCGCGACTGGGGGAAAAAGCGGTAATAACGCTGGGCGGCTGCCTCTATTTCGTCTTCGTCATGCAACTGTCGTGCTTCGGCGAGCAAAGTAAGGCGACCGACCGCCTGCACATCCTCTGCGCCGCGCTCGCCGACCAATAGCGAGCACTTGGCGTCCTGCCCGAGGTTATGGGTGTGCTGGGCGATGCGGCTGATCAGGATCAGTGGCCGGCCCTCGGCGTCCAGGCAGTAGGGCACTACCGATCCGAAAGGGAAGCCCGGCATGGCCTTGGAGTGGGTGCTGAGCACGCCACGGTATTCCTTGAGCAGCAATTCTCGTGCATGCTTGCCGGCTTTCACGCTCACCTTATGACTCCTCGCAAAGAATCCGTCATCAACGGACAGACGCCCTAGCATAGCGCTTCAAGGGCATCAGCGGGGTCGGTAAATGCTGCACCTTGAGGGGATAAAGCGATGCAACTGAAAGACAAAGTCATCATCATCACTGGCGGTTGCCAGGGACTGGGCCGCGCCATGGGTGAGTACCTGGCGGCCAGGGGTGCCAAGCTGGCGCTGGTCGATCTGAACCAGGAAAAGCTCGACGAAGCCGTGGCGGCCTGCAAGGCGGCCGGTGGCGATGCGCGTGCCTACCTGTGCAACGTCGCCGATGAAGAGCAGGTCACCCACATGGTCGCCCAGGTCGCCGACGACTTCGGCGCCATCAATGGCCTGGTCAACAATGCCGGCATCCTGCGCGATGGTCTGACCATCCGTGTGAAGGATGGCGAAATGACCAAGATGAGCCTGGCGCAGTGGCAGGCGGTGATCGACGTCAACCTGACCGGCGTGTTCCTCTGCACCCGCGAAGTGGCGGCGAAGATGATCGAGCTGAAGAACGAGGGTGCGATCGTCAACATCTCCTCGATCTCCCGTGCCGGCAACATGGGCCAGGCCAACTACTCCGCCGCCAAGGCCGGTGTCGCTGCCGATACCGTGGTCTGGGCCAAGGAGCTGGCGCGCTACGGCATTCGTGTCGCCGGCGTGGCGCCGGGCTTCATCGAAACCGAGATGACCGGCAGCATGAAGCCGGAAGCCCTGGAGAAGATGACGGCGGGCATCCCGCTCAAGCGCATGGGCAAACCGGCCGAGATCGCCCACTCGGTGGCCTATATCCTGGAGAACGACTACTACACCGGTCGTATCCTGGAGCTGGATGGCGGCCTGCGTCTGTAATTCGCGCCGCGATAACGAAAACGCCCCGACTGGTTCGGGGCGTTTTTGTTTGCGCCTGGATCCTGTAGCCCGGATGCAATCCGGGGAATGGCCAGGTGCAGAGAATCCCGGATTGCATCCGGGCTACGAGCGACTAGGGTGCGATATGGTCAGTGGGTGCGCGCCACGGCGAAGCGGCTCAGCTCGATCAGGGCGTCGCGGTATTCACCCTGCGGCAGGACTTCCAGGCAGGCGATGGCGCGCTCGGCGTAGTCGCGCGCGAGCCTGGCGGTGTAGTCCAGGGCGCCGGCAGCTTCCACGGCGGCACGGATGCTCTCCAGGTCCTCGATGCCACCCTTCTGGATCGCACGGCGTACCAGGGCAGCCTGCTCTTCGGTGCCTTCGCGCATGGTGTAGATCAGCGGCAGGGTCGGCTTGCCCTCGGCCAGGTCATCACCAACGTTCTTGCCCAGGCTGGCGGCGTCGCCCTTGTAGTCGAGCAGATCATCGACCAGCTGGAAGGCGATGCCCAGGTGATCACCGAAGGTGCGCAGGGCCTCGCGCTGCGTCTCGTCGGCATTGGCCAGGGCGGCTGCGGCATGGGTGGAGGCCTCGAAGAGCATCGCGGTCTTGCCGCGGATGACCTCCATGTAGGTCTCTTCCGTGGTGCTGGCGTCACGGACCTTGGACAGCTGCAGCACTTCACCCTCGGCGATCACGCGGGTGGCGTGGGAGAGGATCTTCATCACCGGCATGGAGCCGAGTTCGACCATCATTTCGAAGGAGCGGGAATAAAGGAAGTCGCCCACCAGAACGCTTGGCGCGTTGCCCCACTGGGCGTTGGCGGTGCTGCGGCCACGACGCATGTCGGACATGTCGACGACGTCGTCATGCAGCAGTGTCGCGGTGTGCAGGAACTCGATGGTCGCAGCCAGCAGGCGCAGGTCGTCAGCCTGGTAACCCAGCGCACGACCGCTGAGCAGGACCAGTAGCGGGCGCAGGCGTTTGCCACCGGCAGAGATGATATAGTCGCCGATCTTTTCCACCAGCGGCACGCGAGAAACCACCTGTTGGCGGATGATGCCGTCGACGGCGGTGAAATCGTCCGCCACCACGCGGTAGAAAGCCTGGGGTTGCATCGACAAAGGGCGCTCCTTCTAAACTGCGCGGCATGCTAGGTGGCAGGGTAGGGGCTGTCAAGGCAAGCACTTGCGGCCCTTGCGCAGCGTTCGGCGCTTGCGTACAATCGCGCACCCTGAACTTCCCCCTGGGCATTTCCCTGCCTTACGCAATTGCAAGGGTGTCACTTCCGGCCCCGAGCAGCCATGCCAGCCAACAACGACTTTTCTAAAGCGCTGGGTGAGCAGGATCAACGGAGATTTACCATGTACGCAGTAATTGTTACTGGTGGCAAGCAATACAAAGTCACCGAAGGCGAATTCCTCAAGATCGAGAAACTCGAGCTCGCCACTGGCGACGCCGTGACTTTCGATCGCGTTCTGCTGATCGGCAATGGCGACGACGTTAAAATCGGCGCCCCGGTCGTAGACGGTGCCAAAGTGGTTGCCGAAGTCGTTTCGCAAGGCCGTCACGACAAAGTGCGCATCATCAAGTTCCGCCGTCGTAAGCACCACATGAAGCGTCAGGGCCACCGTCAGTGGTTCACTGAGATCAAAATCACCGGTATCCAGGCCTGATTCGTCGGCCCCGATCCCTTTATAGGAGTATTGACTCATGGCACACAAAAAAGCTGGCGGTTCTACCCGTAACGGCCGCGATTCCGAAAGTAAACGCCTTGGCGTGAAAATGTACGGTGGCCAGGTCATCAAGGCCGGCAACATCATCGTGCGTCAGCGCGGCACTCAGTTCCACCCCGGTTTCGGCGTGGGCATCGGCAAGGACCACACCCTCTTCGCTAAAGTCGAAGGCGTGGTCAAGTTCGAAGTGAAGGGCGCTTTCGGCCGTCGCTACGTGAGCGTTGTTCAGGCCTAATCGCCTACGCGCTGGAAAAGCCCTGTCCGTAGGACGGGGCTTTTTTGTTTGTGTATCTTTGGTGCGCTTGCCCAATCCGCTAGTCCTGGATGATTCGGCAAGCGTTCCCCCAGCCCGCAGATGAAGCGGGAGGCAGACTGATGAAATTCGTCGACGAAGTATCGATATTTGTAAAAGCCGGTGACGGCGGTAACGGCATGATGAGCTTCCGCCGCGAGAAGTTCATCGAGAAGGGTGGCCCCAACGGGGGTGACGGTGGTGACGGTGGCTCGGTATTCCTCCAGGCCGACGAGAACCTCAACACCCTGATCGATTACCGCTACACGCGCAAATTCCACGCCCAGAACGGCGAGAAGGGTGGCAGCACCGACTGCACCGGCGCCAAGGGCGAGGACCTGATCCTGCCGGTGCCGGTCGGCACCACGGTGATCGACGTGGCGACGCAGGAAGTGATCGGCGACCTGGTCAAGGCCGGCCAGCGTCTGATGGTCGCTCAGGGTGGCTGGCATGGCCTGGGCAACACGCGCTTCAAGTCCAGCACCAACCGTGCGCCGCGCCAGACCACACCGGGCAAGCCGGGGGACTCGCGCGATCTCAAGCTGGAGCTGAAGGTCCTCGCGGACGTCGGCCTGCTGGGCCTGCCCAATGCCGGCAAGAGTACCTTCATCCGCGCCGTTTCCGCCGCGAAGCCGAAGGTCGCCGACTATCCCTTCACCACCCTGGTGCCGAACCTGGGGGTGGTCAGTGTCGACCGCTTCAAGAGCTTCGTCGTCGCCGATATTCCGGGGCTGATCGAAGGCGCGTCGGAAGGCGCCGGCCTGGGGATTCGCTTCCTCAAGCACCTGGCGCGTACCCGCCTGCTGCTGCACCTGGTGGACATGGCGCCGCTGGACGAGAGCGATCCGGCCGAGGCGGCGCAGGTGATCATCGACGAACTGGGCCGCTTCAGCCCAGCGCTGGCCGAGCGTGACCGCTGGCTGGTGCTGAACAAGATGGACCAGATCCCGGAAGAAGAGCGCGAAGCGCGCAAGGCCGACATCGTTGCCCGCCTCAACTGGCAGGGCCCGGTCTACGTGGTTTCCGCCATCAGCCGCGACGGCACCGAGCGCATCAGTCGCGACATCATGCATTACCTGGAAGTGCGCGGTGAGCGCATCGCCGAGGACCCGGTGTTCGCCGAAGAGGTGGCCGAGCTGGATCAGCGCATCGAGGACGAGGCGCGTGCCCGTCTGCAGGCGCTGGATGACCAGCGTGCGCTGCGCAAGGCTGGGGTACGCAGTGTCGATGATATCGACGAAGACGATGACTTCTTCGACGATGAAGACGACGACGGCCCGGAAATCATCTACGTCCGGGATTAAGCAAATTTTCCAACGCCGCTTAATTGCGGCGTTTTTGTAGGTGGGCTGGAACCCATCGTGTCTGACTAAGGCTGGAAGATCATGCGTGACAAGGTGACCGGCGCGAAGCGCTGGGTGGTGAAGATCGGCAGTGCGTTGCTGACCGCCGACGGGCGTGGCCTGGATCGTGCGGCCATGGCGGTATGGGTCAAGCAGATGGTCGCGCTGCGTGAGCAGGGCGTGGAACTGGTGCTGGTGTCTTCCGGCGCCGTGGCTGCCGGCATGAGCCGCCTGGGCTGGACCAGCCGACCGAGTGCGATGCACGAGCTGCAGGCCGCCGCCGCCATCGGCCAGATGGCGCTGGTGCAGGCCTGGGAGTCGAGCTTTGCCGAGCACAACCGACGCACCGCGCAGATCCTGCTGACCCACGACGATCTTTCCGACCGCAAGCGCTACCTCAACGCACGCAGCACCCTGCGTACGCTGGTGGGCCTGGACGTGGTGCCGGTGATCAACGAGAACGACACGGTGGTCACCGACGAGATCCGCTTTGGTGACAACGACACCCTGGCCGCGCTGGTGGCCAACCTGGTGGAGGCCGATCTGCTGGTGATCCTCACCGACCGCGACGGCATGTACAACGCCGATCCCCGTCACAACCCCGATGCCGAGCTGATTTCCGAAGCGCGTGCCGACGACCCGGCACTGGACGCCGTGGCCGGTGGCGTGGGCGGCGCGCTGGGGCGTGGCGGCATGCAGACCAAGCTGCGTGCCTCGCGCCTGGCGGCACGCTCCGGCGCGCATACCGTGATCGTCGGTGGCGCCATCGAGCAGGTGCTGGCCCGCCTGCAGGCTGGCGAGCGCCTGGGCACCCTGCTGGCCCCCGAGCGCGGTCTGCTGGCGGCACGCAAGCAGTGGCTGGCCGGGCATCTGCAGACACGCGGTACCCTGGTGCTCGATGCCGGCGCGGTCAAGGCGCTCAAGCAGGACCACAAGAGCCTGCTGCCCGTGGGTGTGAAGGCGGTGCAGGGGAGTTTCCGCCGCGGTGAGATGGTGGTCTGCGTGGCACCTGATGGTCGCGAGATTGCCCGTGGTCTGGTCAACTACAGCGCGCTGGAAGCGCAGAAGATCATTGGCCAGCCCACCGACGCCATCGAAAAGCTGCTGGGTTACGTCGATGAACCCGAGTTGGTGCACCGGGACAACCTGATCCTGGTCTAGTGAAAAGGGAGCGAGGCATGCGTCTGTTCAAGGGAATTGCGTTGAGTGTCATGTTGCTGCCAGGGTTGGCACTGGCCGAGACCATCGGCGAGGTGTCCACGGTGTTCAAGTGGCTCGGCCCGAACGACAAGATCGTCGTCGAGGCGTTCGATGATCCCAAGGTCGAGGGCGTGACCTGCTACCTGTCGCGGGCCAAGACCGGCGGCGTGAAGGGCGGGCTCGGGCTGGCCGAGGACCGTGCCGAGGCGTCCCTGGCCTGCCGTCAGGTCGGGCCGATCACCTTCAAGGGCAGGCTCGAGGACGGCGAGGAGGTGTTCAAGGAGCGCACCTCGCTGGTGTTCAAGACCATGCAGGTGGTGCGTTTCTTCGACGAGCAGCGCAATACCCTGGTGTACCTGGTCTACAGTGACCGGGTGATCGAGGGCAGCCCGCAGAATGCGGTGACCGCCATCCCGATCCTGCCCTGGGGCAAGCCCTGAGGGATCGCGCCGGCACTGCACCGACGCGTTGCCGCAAGCCATGAAAAAACCGCCCCGAGGGGCGGTTTTTTTGTCGGGCGGATCAGGCGCTGGGCTGGTCCAGCTGCAGGCGCTGGTTCGACTGCGCCTGCACTTCGCGGTAGCGCTCGGCGTCCTTGGCCAGGACGTCGGCCATGGCCGGGAAGATCTCGTCCAGCTTGCTGCGCCATTCGGCGCTGTCGGCCTGCTCGGGGAAGCAGCGACGGATCAGGTCGAGCATGATCGACACGGTCACCGAGGCGCCCGGGGAGGCGCCGAGCAGGGCGGCGATGGTGCCGTCCTCTGCTGCCACCAGCTCGGTGCCGAACTGCAGGATGCCGCCGTTCTTGGCGTCCTTCTTGATGATCTGCACGCGCTGGCCGGCCACTTCCAGGCGCCAGTCCTCGGGCTTGGCTTCCGGGTAGAAACCACGCAGGGTCTCCAGGCGCTGCGCCTCGGACTGCATCACTTCCTTGATCAGGTAGCGGGTCAGGTCCATGTTGTCGCGCGCCACCGCCAGCATCGGGCCGATGTTGTTGGGGCGTACCGACAGCGGCAGGTCGAGGAACGAACCGTGCTTGAGGAACTTGGTGGTGAAGCCGGCGTACGGGCCGAACAGCAGGGATTTCTTGCCGTCCACCACGCGGGTGTCCAGGTGCGGCACGGACATGGGCGGCGAGCCCACGGCGGCCTGGCTGTAGACCTTGGCCTGGTGCTGCTTGACGATCTCCGGGTTGTCGCAGCGCAGCCACTGACCGCTGACCGGGAAGCCGCCGAAGCCTTTGCCTTCGGGAATGCCGGAGAGTTGCAGCAGCGGGAGTGCACCACCACCGGCACCGAGGAAGACGAACTTGCTCTTGAGCTTGCGCGTGGCGCCCGAGCGGGTGTCCTTGATGTCCACCAGCCAGCCTTCGCCGTCACGCTGGAGGTCGGTAACCTTCTGGTTGCAGGTGACCGTGGCGTTCGGTTGCGTGGTCAGGTAGCCGAGCATCTGTTCGGTGACCGCACCGAAGTTGACGTCGGTACCGGCCTGCACGCGGGTCATCGCCAGCGGCTCGTTGCCGTCACGGCCGGGGATCAGCAGCGGCGCCCATTCGGCGATGGTGGCGCGGTCCTCGGTGTACTCCATGTCGGTGAAGGCATGATGCTGGCGCAGCGCCTCGAAGCGCTTCTTGAGGAAGGCCTTGCCGGTATCACCGCGCACGAAGCTCATGTGCGGGACGGGATTGATGAACGTCTTCGGCGACTGGATCGCGCCCTTGCCGATCAGGTAGGCCCAGAACTGCTTGGACTCCTCGAACTGGGCATTGATGCTCACCGACTTCTTGATGTCGATGCTGCCGTCCGCGCCTTCCGGGGTGTAGTTCAGTTCGCACAGTGCGGCATGGCCGGTACCGGCGTTGTTCCAGGGGTTGGAGCTTTCCACTGCGCCAGACTCGCGCAGCTCTACCACTTCCAGCGTGATGCCGGGGTTGAGTTCCTTGAGCAGCACGCCCAGGGTCGCGCTCATGATGCCGGCACCCACCAGCACCACATCCACGCTTTGGTAATCGTTATGCGCCATTAACCTCTCTCCAGGAAAATCTGCACCAGATGGACGGCCATGCGGCCTTTCAGGGCGATACCGACAGACTCAGACGTAAGGCCATGCCGTTCGGCGGGGAGGGTCAAGGCTGGGAATTGCGGACGCAAAACTGTTCATCTGTTCGCCACACTCTTGTGAAGTTTGTAAAAACCGTTCTTTTCACGCTCTTTTGGAGCTGTGAACCTCAAAAGCTCGACTGCCTCGGCGCGCTTTTGCCCGTGCACGTCATGCAATGCATGGCTGCCATCGGCTCTGCATATGGGCGAAAAGCGGCTGGCCGGATACGGCAGCTCGAAGTGGGCGACTCTCTGGGGCGGGGCGATGACGTTGCATCGGCGAGGTCGTGCGGCCCGATCAGGAGACGTCCTTATAATCGGGGCGCGATTATAACGGTGAATGAGGGGAAATTGATCGGTCTTGCGTGACTTTTATTCTTCCGCCGGTCAGGCCGCCAACGGGCGGGCCGCTCGCGTATGGCTGACGACCGGCATGACCCTGGCGCCGGCAGGCAGGGGGGCGCCCAGCCACGAGGCGTTGGGTTCACTGACTTCCACCCAGCCGGGTTGGCTCGGGTGCTCCTGCACCTGCCGTAGCGCACGGCAGCAGCCCTGGGCATCGAGCAGGGCGAAGTGGCGCATCGGGCGGGAACGGCCGAACAGGCGGTGCAAAAGCATGGCGAAGGCTCCAGCGTGGTGACTGCAGCCTTTATGCCCTGACGCGGTGACAGCCTGATGACAGGAACCCCGGCGCCGCCGCTCGGGTCTCAGTACTGTTGGCCGCTGGCCGCGCTGAGTATACTGCTGGCCACTTTTACCTCACTCGGAGAGATGAGCATGCTGCACCGTGCGTTGATCGCCCTGCTTGCTGCCACCAGCCTGACGCTGGCGGGTTGCGCCCTCAGCCCTCAGCAACTCACCCCGCAACCCAAGCTCACCAGCTCGCTGACCCCGGTGGGCCAGGGTCAGCCGGTGGTCGTGCGTGTGGTCGATGGCCGGTCCTCGCCGGTACTGGGCACGCGCGGTGGCCTGTACCCGGAGACCAGCGCCATCAGCGTCAGCGGCGAGAACCTGTTGCCCAAGCTGCAGGCCGAGGCCGAGGCGGCGGTGCGCCTGCTCGGTTTCACCCCATCCGCCAACGCCTACAACGCGCCGCAGCTGACCATCACCCTGGCGGACCTGAAGTACCAGTCGCCGAAGGAAGGCATGTACGTGACCGAGGCAGACATCTCCGCCTCCATCCGTGCCGATGTGCAAGGCGGCAGCCGTCGCTACACCGGCCGTTATGGCGCTTCGCTCAACCAGCGCTTCGGCACCGCGCCGAACCAGCAGACCAACACCAAGCTGGTCGGCGATGTGCTCAGCGATGCGCTGACGCGGGCCTTCAAGGACCCGACCATCGGCCAGGTGCTGCTGCAGTAAGTACGGCCCCTGCAACGAAAACGCCCCGCATTGCGGGGCGTTTTCATTTGTCCTGGGCGTTCATGCCGCCTGGTCGTAAAGCTCCGGCAGGCTCATGCCGGTACGATTGTCGATGTCCGGCAGGTCGTAATGCTCGTGACCGCCAAGGGCGCAGTAAACCAGCCAGTGCTGGTCCTGTACGTTGAAGGAAAGTTCGTCGACCACGGCATCCACTTCATCCAGCGAGTCGATCAGATAATCGCGATCCAGCGGTTGGGGATTGAGCATGACAGGTCCTCCTAGGACGTGGGGTAGTCTCCAAGAACAGCTGTGACTGTTTGGTCATCTTGAGAGATACAAACCTTAGGCCAGGCGGATGACAGTTTTCAGACGATTTCGGGATAGCACGCTGCGTTCGTCGGAAACGAACCTTATAAAGGCGCGAGTTCAGTACACTGCGCGACGATTTTGATTGGCTGGAATGCGCCCGTGCTCAGCCGCGAATCCCCATTCTGGTGCGGTGGCGGGGTTGCTGCACCATGCTGAACTCGAGGTGTTGCATGTCGCTGCAGGTGTTGTGGTCGCTGTTTCTCGCTCATCCGGCCGGGGCGGTGAATTCGCTGGCGTTGTTCTTCGCCGTGGCGGGCGCCTGGTTGTGCCTGGTGACGCGCGTACGTGAGCAGCGGGGTCTGGCGCGTGTGCTCGCCGACGGCGAACTGGATGTCCAGGATCAGGATGAGCGCACGCTGCGCATCAACCGCTTCTTCTATCGCTTCGGGGCAGCCTGCCTGGGCTCGGCCCTGCTGCTGTCCTGGTTCAGCACGCGCCTCTGAGGGGCATGCGATAGACGCGAACGGCAGCCATCGGGCTGCCGTTTGCATTTCTGCAGGCCTAGAGCGGCAGGCCGGCCTTGATCCGGTACTGGTTTCGCACCGGGTTGGCGTATTGCAGGATGAGGTAGGGTTTTTCCTCCTCGCTGCAGCCGGCAAGGCGCCTGTTCCACTCGGCTTCGGCCTTGGCCAGGTCGGCGCTGGCAAACAGCTCGCTGGCTGAGGGCACGTTCAGCTCGGCTTCGCGGCCTTCCCACATGGCGTATGCCAGGTAGTGCACCGGGAACAGGCGGTACTGGCCGAGGATGTGACGGTCCAGCGCCTGGGCCAGTTGCTTGGTGTCCTCCAGGCCGCCGACCGGCGGGCCGAAGTGCAGGTGCACCCGCCCCTTGTACCCGGTGATGCCCAGCGCGATGCTGCTGTCATCTTCGCCGGGGGCCTTGGTGTAGCTGCCGGTGGCTGCACGAATACTCAGCTCGCGGGCCTTGGCCTGATCGCAGGGGTCGTACTCGTAGCTGATCGAGACCGGGATCAGGTTGAGCGAGTCGATTACCTCGGCGAACGGCTCGTCCTTGCGGCTCATGTGGAACATCTTGAGGATCGCCGAATCGGTGCGGTCGTCACCGTCCTTGGCGCGCCCCTCGGCCTGGGCGATCCAGATCGACTCGCCATCCTCGCGGATCGAGTGGTTGATGTAGGCCGAGAGCAGTTGATACGCCGCCAGCTTCTCGCGGCGTCCGCTGATCGAGCGATGCACGATGAAACTCTTGTTCAGGCGCATCAGGTCGCTGACGAAGGGCCGCTGCAGCAGGTTGTCGCCGATGGCGATACGCGGCGTCTGCAGGCCGGCATGGTAGACGGCGTAGTTGACGAACGCCGGGTCCATGACGATGTCGCGATGGTTGGCCAGGTACAGGTAGGGCTTGCCGGACTGCAGGTGCTCCAGGCCGGAGTAGCTGATACCGTCGCTGGCATGTTCAATGGTGCGATCGATGTAGGGTTCGATCTTCTCCTGAAGCCTGGCCACCGAGTCGACGCTGGCGAATTCGCTGCGCAGGCGCGCGGCGATCAGCGGCTTGAGCAGCCAGCCGAGTGGACCGGCCAATCGCGGAAAGCGAAAGCGGGTGAGGGTGCCGAGAAACGCCGGGTCGGCGAGCAGGCGCGCCAGTACGGGGCGCACTTCTGTGTCGGCATAAGGTCGGATGGCATCGAATGCGCCCATCATGCTCTCTTGATCTAGAACGACTAAGGTTAAAAGCGACAGCCTGTCTGGCAGGCTCAGCAATAGACCGGTGATTATACCGCCAAGTCACAAGGAGGCCGCGATGCTGGAAACCGAGGCCTATATCTGCCCCTATTGCGGGGAGCCGGTGGAAGCCGTGCTCGACCTGTCGGCGGGGGACCAGTCCTATATCGAGGATTGTCCGGTGTGTTGCCGGCCCATCGAGTTCGAGCTGCGCACCGATGGCGAAGACTGGCAGCTGGATGTGCGGGGAGAAAACGACTGATGCAGCGAATCTACGAACCGGAGAACATGCTGGAAGGCCAGTTGCTGGTGGACATGCTGGCCAGCGAAGGCATCGGCGCGCATCTGCAGGGGCAGCACCTGGTGGGGGCGGTGGGTGAGCTGCCGGCGTGCGGTCTGCTCGGGCTGATGGTCGGCAACGAGGATGCCGAGCAGGCGCGGGCGCTGATCGCCGAGTACAATGCGGCACAACCCGTGCCCGGTGACGAACCGGAGTCCTTCCAGGGCGAATTGCTGTGTTGAGTCGCCCGTTGCCTGTCGAGCCGTTTCATGTGTGGACGTTATGCCCTGTTTCGCTGGTCGCCCGCTTTTGCGGCGCTGCCAGGTTTTCCCGCTGATCAGCAGCCGCACTGGAACTTCGCGCCAAACGCTCAGGTGCTGCTGATGCATGCCGGCGAGGGCGGCCGGGTGCTGGCGCCGGCGCGTTGGGGGCTGACGCCGGCCTGGCTCAAGGACCTGTCGAAGACGCCGGCGCATGCGCGGGCCGAAACCCTGACCGAGCAACCGATGTTCCGCGAGCCCTTTCGTCAGCGTCGCGGCCTGCTGCCGGCCAATGGCTTCTTCGAGTGGCGTGGTGCGGCGCGCAAGCGCCCGTACTGGATGACCAATGGCGAGCCGCTGATGTATTTCGCGGCGCTGTGGGAAATCTACCCGGTGGGCGGGCACGAGTACCTGAGCGTGGCGCTGGTGACCCAGGCCGCTGCCTCGTTGCGGCGCCCGCTGATTCTCGATGAACACGAGCAGGCCCTGTGGTTGAGCGACGAGGCCTCGGCCGAGCAGTTGGCCGCGCTGCTGGCCAAATCCCCGGTGGCGTTGCGAGAGCGTCCGCTGGCGACGCTGGTCAACGACCCGCAGCTGGATGCACCGGAGTGCCTGACGCCAGCCTGAGGCGCCGCCTCGGCAGGGGCATGCGCCCCTGCCGATAACCGCGACTAGACCCTGAACTGATTGATCAGGCGGCGCTGTTGCTCGGCCAGCTTGGTCAACTGGGCGCTGGCCTGGCTGGCTTCGTCGGCCCCGCCGGCGACTTCGTTGGCGACCTGACCGATATTGGTGACGTTGCGGTTGATGTCCTCGGCGACGGCGCTCTGTTCTTCGGCGGCGCTGGCGATCTGCGTGTTCATGTCGTTGATCACCGAGACCGCCTGGGTGATGTCTTCCAGCGAGCTGGCCGCCTGGTTGGCGTGTTCCACGCTGTCGTCGGTCTTGCTCTGGCTCTGCTCCATCACCTTGACCACTTCGCGGGTGCCCTGCTGCAACTGCTGGATCATGGTCTGGATTTCTTCGGTGGCCTGCTGGGTCTTCTGCGCCAGGTTGCGCACCTCATCGGCGACCACGGCGAAGCCACGACCCTGCTCGCCTGCGCGGGCGGCCTCGATGGCGGCGTTGAGCGCGAGCAGGTTGGTCTGTTCGGCAATGCCACGGATGGCGACCAGGATGGCGTTGATGTTCTCGCTGTCCTTGGCCAGGTTCTGCACCACGCCCACGGCGCGACCGATTTCGCTGGCCAGCGCGGCGATGGCGGCCGAGGTTTCCTGCACGACCTGCTTGCCCTGGTTGGCCGCGCGGTCGGCATGGTTGGCCGCTTCGGCGGCGTGGGTGGCATTGCGTGCGACGTCCTGGGCGGTGGCGGTCATCTCATGCACGGCGGTGGCCACGAGCTCGATCTCGGCGAGCTGCTTCTGCACGCCCTGGTTGGTGCGGATGGCGATATCGGCGGTGTGCTCGGAGGAGTCGCTGACCTGCTGCACCGAGGTCACCACGGAGGCGATCATCGCCTGCAGCTTGGTCAGGAAGGCGTTGAAGCCCTGGGCGATCTGGCCGAGTTCGTCGGTACGCTCCACCTGCAGGCGTACCGTCAGGTCGCCGTCGCCCTTGGCCATGTCGTCCAGCATGCCGACCATCTGCCGCAGCGGGCGGGCAATGCCGTAGCCCACGAACCAGATGACCAGCAAACCGAGGCCGGCGATCAGCAGGCCCACCAGAGTCATGCCCAGGGTGTCGCTGTCGCGCTGGCTCGCCAGGTCGTCCTGCAGTTGATAGAGGTCGGCCATGACCGCTTTCAGCGGCAGCACCACCATCATCACCCAGCGCGCATCGCTCTGGCCGATGTTGAAACTGAGGAACAGTTCGATATGGCTGTGGTCCGGGTCGTCCTTGGCGTCGATGGCGTAGAGCGGCTGACCGGGTTGCAGTTTGCCCAGGTTGCTGACCTCGTTGGCATCGAGCAGCGCGGTGGCCGGTTCGCCGAGTTTGTCCGGCGCCTTGGTCGAGGCGACCAGACGGCCGTTGCTGGCGATCAGTGCCATGTCCCCGGCGCCGTCATACAGCTGCGAGTCGGCCTTGACCAGCAGTTCCTGAATGAAGTTGACGGCCAGGTCGGCACCGGCGATGCCGCGAAACTCGCCATTGACCAGGATCGGCGCGGTGAACGAGGCAAGCATGGTCATCTTGCCGCCGACGTCGTAGGGGGCCGGATCGATCACGCAGGGACGCTTGCGCTCCTTGGGGCAGAGGTAGTACTCGCCGGCTCGCACGCCGGTGGGCAGGAGTTCTTCGCTCTCGGTCGAGCCGATGGCATCGACGCCGAGGCTGCCGTCGGCGTTGCGGTACCACCAGGGCAGGAAGCGTCCGCTGCCGTCGTAGCCGTTCTCCTTGCTGCCGGCGTAGAGGTCGTCGCTGGCATCGAAGGCGTTCGGTTCCCAGCCGATGTAGCTGCCCAGCAGCTTCGGATTGGCGGCCGTGGTCTCATGCACCAGGCTGGCCAGCTCCTCGCGGCTGATGCTGAGCAGGGGGCTGCCATTGCTGTCGGTCATGCCAAGCATGGCGTTGACCCGCGCCAGGTCGGCGGTGATCTGCAAGGGCACTTCCAGTTCGCGCTGAATCTCACTGACCTGCGCTTGCGCCAGGGCGCCAAGGCGCTGTTCGATGACGCGTTCGAGCAGGGTCTGGGTGCGCTGCTGGACCAGCGTCTGGGTCCGGTCTCCGGCGAACAGGGCATAGAGCACCAGGGCCACGACGACCGCCAGCACGCTGGTGCCGGCCAGAAAGGCGACGGAAAACTGGATCGACTTGAACTTCATGAGAGCTCCCGAGCGCAATGTGCGGCTGTCACGTTGTATCGGCCGTGACAGGGCAAAACCTTAGTGACCTGGCATGATCCTTTGCGTCAGTGCTGCATTCAGCAAAGATTGCCCTTGGCCATCACGCAAGTGCGGCGGTTGCCCGAGTATCCGGGGCGGCCTAGCATAGGCGGCCCATGCAAGGAGATGGCTCGATGAGCAAGGTTCTTCACCTGAGTGGCCTGGCAGCCGCGTTGCTGATTTCCGCTTGCCAGGCGGTCAATACCACCAGCGCGGGTGCCGTCGGCGTCGAGCGCAAGCAATACATGTTCAGCATGCTGTCAGCTGATGAAGTCAATCAGATGTATGCGCAGTCCTATCAGCAGACGCTGAGCGAAGCTTCGAGCAAGGGCGCGCTGGACAAGAGCAGCGCCAATGCCCGGCGCCTGCAGACCATCGCCAACCGCCTGATTCCGCAAGCGCCGCGTTTTCGCCCGGATGCGGCCAACTGGCAGTGGGAGGTCAACCTGATCAAGAGCCCCGAGCTCAACGCCAACTGCGGGCCGGGCGGCAAGATCATCTTCTACAGCGGCATCATCGAGCAGCTCAAGCTGAGCGACGACGAGATCGCCGCGATCATGGGCCACGAGATGGCGCATGCGCTGCGCGAGCACAGCCGCGAAGCCATGTCCAAGGCGTACGGTATCGAACTGGCCAAGCAGGGCGCCGGCGCTCTGCTGGGGCTGGGTGAAAGCAGCCTGGCGATGGCCGATACGGTGGTGCAGTACAGCCTCACCCTGCCCAACAGTCGGGGCAACGAGAACGAGGCCGACCTGATCGGACTGGAACTGGCTGCCCGTGCGGGCTATGACCCGAATGCCGCTATCAGCCTGTGGCAGAAGATGGCGGCTGCCGGCGGTGGTGCGCCCCCCGAGTTCATGAGCACGCACCCGTCGTCCAGTAGCCGTATCGCGTCGCTGCAGGCGGCCATTCCCAAGGTGATGCCGCTGTACGAACAGGCTCGGGCCAAGCGCTGACAGAGCTGCTGCGGCGTGCATGGTACGCCGCAGGTCTTCTCAGGGGAGGGCTTTTTCGGCGAAGGAGCGGGTCTGCAGGCCCAGTTGGGAGCGGAAGCTTTCCATGTCGAACATGGTGCAGATTTCCTGGATTTCGTTGCCTGGGCTCAGGGTCCAGAACGCCATGGCCGAGATGCTCAGTACCTTGTCGCTGGGCGGGTAACCCAGTGCCGGTTTCTGGATGGTGCCGATCAGCGTGCTCCAGGTCACCACCTTGCAGCCCTCGGCGATGCATTCCTCGATGACCACCTGCAGGTCGGGCATGGCGTGGCGAATGTCCTGCACCATCTGGATGAAGCCGGCGCTGTCGAGTGGATGACCGACGAACGAACTCTTGTAGAGAAAGTCGCGCGAGTGCAGTTGCTCGGCCAGCGCCAGGCGGCCTCTGTTCCAGACCAGGTCGATGTGCTGGCACACCACCTTCTTGCGATCATCCAATGACATGTTGCCCTCCCGGCTGCTGGCGCCGCTGGCCGTTGAACAGGTGACCGGGGCGCCCATGGCGGCTCCGCACCTGGCGTGCGCCGGTCGCGCACGGGTTCAGCGGCCTGCTGTTTTACGTGACGTGGTGCGCACTTTAGCAGCAGGCCAGGGGGCGATGGGATTGGCCGAAATGCCGGTTCGCTGGCGTCATGGAAGCGTCAGATCAGCCCGCTGAGCTTCAGCGCCTGGTAGCCGGCATAGATGGCCAGGGCGGCGAACGCGCAGGCTGCCAGGCGACGGATGAGCGTCAGCGGCAGGCGCTCGGCGGCGAAGTTGCCGGCCAGCACCACGGGCACGTTGGCCAGCAGCATGCCCAGGGTCGTGCCGGCGACCACCAGGATGAAGTGCGGATATTGTGCCGCCAGCATCACCGTGGCGACCTGGGTCTTGTCCCCCATTTCGGCGAGGAAGAAGGCGATCAGGGTGGTGAGGAAGGGGCCGTATTTCTTCAGGCCGGATTCTTCGTCGTCGTCCAGCTTGTCCGGTACCAGCGTCCAGGCCGCCACCGCGACGAAGCTCGCGGCAAGGATCCAGCTCAGGGTTGCCGGGGAGAAGAAGCTGGCGACCCAGTTGCCGATGGCGCCCGCCGCGAAGTGATTGGCCAGGGTGGCGACGACGATGCCCCAGATGATCGGCCAGGGTTTGCGAAAGCGTGCCGCCAGCAGCAAGGCGAGCAGCTGCGTCTTGTCGCCGATTTCGGCGAGGGCAACGATCAGGGTGGGTACGAACAGGGATTCCAGCATCAGGTTTCCTAAAGGGGCGGGTCAACACGGCTTATGACACGAACGACCTTCCCGCCCCCGGGTGAGGTTGTACGTGTCATAGGTCTTGTCAAACCGCAGGTCTGTCTGAGCAGACCTTGGGTCGCATGCGCCATGCTCTGCGGAGCAAGTGTGTTGACGCATACCGGGCGAGCAGGGCGCTCGCGGGAGACTACTCCCCTAGGACGGGCGCCATTGTGCCCGTGCGCCGCGTTCGAAGCAACTCCGTTCAGCGGCGTGCGCTGTAGATGCGGAAACCATCGGCCTCGGCCAGGGTGCGGCAGGGACCGAGGTGGCGCTCGATCAACGGCGGATACTTGAGAAAGCTGTTGGCGACCAGGCGCAGCTCTCCACCCTTGACGAGGTGACGGCCGGCCTGGAGCAGCAGGTTCTCGCTGGCCTGGTAATCGGTGTGCACGCCCTGATGGAAAGGCGGGTTGCTGATGATGGCGCTCAGTGCCTCGGGGGCGGACTCGATCCCGCTGCCGGCAATGACCTCGGCCTCGAGACCGTTGTGCGCCAGCGTCAGCCGGCTGCTGGCCAGGGCGAAGGCGTCGACGTCGAGCAGGGTCACCTGGCTCGATGGGTAGCGGCGCTTGAGTGCAGCGCCCAGCACGCCCGCGCCACAACCGAAGTCCAGCAGGTGGCCGCTGGGCAGGTCCTGCAGGTGCTCCAGCAGCAGGGCGCTGCCGCGGTCGAGGCGACCGTGGGCGAAGACCCCCGGCAGGGTGACGATCTCCAGGGTGCCGTCGCTCAGTTGCAACGGGTAACGCTGTGCCAGCGCCTGCAGGTCCGGCTGCTGCGGTGCCTGTTCGACAGTGGCGCACCAAAGTTGGCAGTGCCGGGCGCTGTCGAGCTTGCGCGGCTTGCCGAAGACGGCCAGCTGTTTCGCGGCGCGCTCGATGCCGCCGCGTTTCTCTCCCACCAGGTACAGCGGTTTGCCGGCCAGCCGTGCGGCCAGGGCCTGCAGCAGGTAGTCCGCGAGCTCTCGCGACTTCGGCAGGAACAGCACCGCGGCGCGGTAGTCACCCGCCGGCATCTGCGTGTCGAACTGGCTGCGCCCCGGAAAGCGTGCAGCGAGCAGCGCCTGGTCACCGGCGTGCCAGTTCCAGCCACGGGCCTGCGGCAGTGCGCCGAGCAAGTCATCGGCCGGCAGGCCTGCCAGCAGTACCTGGCCATCGAACAGCTCGGCCTGGCGCAGGAGAACTTCGCTTCGCGGATCCATGGGGGCACCTGCCTGAAAAAGCTGCGCAGCTTACCAGTTCGTTGAAAAACTACCTACGTTGGTACTGCTGCGTTGACATCAGCCTCATAGCCAGAGGCCGAACCGGCTTCAGCGCAGCCCGGAAGGGGCGAACGAAGCGCGCCCAATGCTCCTCACTCTCTACGTTCGCCCTTCGGGCCAGCCCGTGGCGGCTAATCCGCTGTGCGGTGTTTCGGCCGCTTTTGCGGGGCTGCCATGGGCCTTGTCTTGTCGTCTCGCCTGCGTTTTCAGCGGCCTGTTACCCGACGACTCGCAGCGGCGCACCGGCGAAGAAGCCGGCGGCGTTCTCCACCACCTGGCCGACGATACGCTGGCGTGCTTCCTGGCTGCCCCAGGCACTGTGCGGGGTGATGATCAGGCGGGGAATGTCAGTGGCCAGCAGCGGGTTGCCGTCCTTCGGCGGTTCCTGCAGCAGGACATCGGTCGCCGCGCCGCCCAGGTGGCCGCGTCGCAGTGCGTCGGCCAGTGCCTGTTCATCCACCAGGCCGCCGCGTGCGGTGTTGACCAGGAAGGCGCGTGGTTTCATCAGCGCCAGTTCGGCTGCGCCGATCAGGTTGCGTGTCTGTTCGTTGAGGGGGCAGTGCAGGGTCAGTGCATCGACCTGCGGCAGCAGTTCGTGCAGCGGCAGGCGGTCGGCGCGCGGAGGGCGACCGGGTAGCTGGCCGAGCACCACACGCATGCCGAAGGCTTCGGCCAGGCGGGCGACCGCGCCCCCCAGTTCGCCGTGGCCAAGCATGCCCAGGGTCTTGCCTTCGAGTTCGACGATGGGGTGATCCAGCAGGCAGAACTGGCTGGCCTGCTGCCAGCGACCTGCCGCGATATCACGCTGGTAGTCGGGCAGGCGCGTGGCCAGTGCCAGGAGCAGCATCAGCGTGTGCTGGGCCACCGAGGGGGTGCCGTAGCCCTGGCAGTTGCAGACGGTCACGCCATGGGCCTTGGCGGCGTTCAGGTCGATGTTGTTGGTACCGGTGGCGGTGACCAGGACCAGTCGCAGATCCGGGCAGGCGTCGAATGTGGCGGCGTCCAGCGGCACCTTGTTGCTGATGGCAACCTGTGCACCTTGCAGGCGTTCGGCGACCTGATCCGGCGCCGTATGGGCATGCAGGGTCAGCTCGGCGAAGGCCTGTCGCATCGGCTGCATGTCGAGGTCGCCGAGGTCGAGGGAAGCATGGTCGAGGAAGACGGCGCGTGGGCTGTTGCTCATCAGCTGTACCTTTTCGCAGGAGGGTCGCAAGAGTAGATTGGCGAGCCTACCAGACCTTCATCACCGATGCGGAGCCGCCATGTACTGGAGTGAATTTCTCACCGTCGCCCTGATCCACCTGCTGGCGGTGGCCAGCCCGGGCCCCGATTTCGCCATCGTGGTGCGCGAGAGCGTCGGCTATGGTCGCCGTGCGGGGCTGTTCACGGCATTTGGCGTGGGCACCGGCATTCTGGTGCACGTGACCTATTCGCTGCTCGGCATCGGCCTGATCGTGTCGCAGTCCATCGTTCTGTTCAACGCGCTGAAGTGGCTGGCGGCGGCCTACCTGCTGTACATCGGGGTCAAGGCTCTGCGTGCCCGCCCGGCTGAACCGGGCAGTGCCGAACTGAACCTGGCCGCCGGCGAGCGCAGCGGGCGCGGTGCGTTCGTCACCGGCTTCGTCACCAACGGGCTCAACCCCAAGGCGACGCTGTTCTTCCTCTCGCTGTTCACCGTGGTGATCAACCCGCATACCCCGATCGCCGTGCAGGCGGGCTATGGCCTCTACCTGGCGCTGGCGACCGCATTCTGGTTCTGCCTGGTGGCCTGGCTGTTCAGTCAGCAGCGGGTGCGCGCGGGGTTCGCACGCATGGGCCACTGGTTCGATCGACTGATGGGCGCGGTGCTGGTCGGTATCGGCGTGAAGCTGGCGTTCACCGAGATGCGCTGAACGAAAAAGCCCCGCAGTTGCGGGGCTTTTTCTTGAGGGGCGGGGTTACAGCAGTTCGATGGCGACGGCTGTGGCCTCGCCGCCGCCGATGCACAGCGAGGCGACGCCACGCTTGCCGCCCTTCGCCTGCAGGGCGTTGATCAGGGTGAGGATGATGCGCGAGCCGGTCGAGCCGACGGGGTGTCCCTGGGCGCAGGCACCGCCGAAGACGTTGACCTTGGCGTGATCCAGGCCGTGTTCGCGCATCGCCAGCATGGTCACCATGGCGAAGGCTTCGTTGATCTCGAACAGATCGATTTCGTCCTTGTTCCAGCCGGTCTTCTTCAGCAGGTTGCTCATCGCACCGATAGGGGCCAGGGTGAACTCGCTCGGGTCCTGGCTCTGGGTGGCGTGGGCCACGACCCTGGCCAGCGGCTTGAGGCCGCGTCTAGCCGCTTCTTCGGCAGTCATCAGCAGCAGCGCGCTGGCGCCGTCGGAGATCGAGCTGGCGTTGGCCGCGGTGATGGTGCCGTCCTTCTTGAAGGCGGGCTTCAGCGCGGGGATCTTGTCCAGGTTGGCGGTCAGCGGCTGTTCGTCGTCCTTCACGATCACCTCGCCTTTGCGCGAGGTCACGGTGACCGGCACGATCTCGTTCGCCAGCGAACCGTCGTGGATCGCGGCCTGGGCACGGCGCAGCGATTCGATGGCGTAGGCGTCCATCTCCTCGCGGGTGATGCCGTACTGGTCTGCGGTCTCCTGGGCGAAGGAGCCCATCAGGCGGCCGGTACGGGCGTCCTCCAGGCCATCGAGGAACATGTGATCCTTGATCTCGCCATGACCCATGCGCAAGCCAGTGCGGGCCTTCTCCAGGACGTACGGCGCGTTGGACATGCTCTCCATGCCGCCGGCGATCATCACCTGGTTGCTGCCGGCCTTCAGCGAGTCGAACGCCATCATCACGGCCTTCATGCCCGAGCCGCACAGCTTGTTGATGGTGGTGCAGCCGGTGGCCGCCGGCAGACCGGCATTGAGCGACGCCTGGCGCGCCGGGCCCTGCTTGAGACCGGCAGGCAGGACGCAACCCATGATCACTTCCTGCACGTCGGCCGCCTCGATCCCGGCGCGCTTGACCGCTTCGCGAATGGCGGCCGCGCCCAGGTCGACGGCTGCTACGCTGGCCAGGCTGCCTTGGAAACCGCCCATTGGGGTGCGGGCGCCGCTGACGATGACGATATCGGACATGGTGTTACCTCGAACGAAGATGGGGCTTGGTAAAGTCTGTTTTTATACGTTTGCGTGGTGTCGATTCTAACTCGTGACCAGGATTCTAAATAGGGTCACGCGGCAAATCATTCTTTGGGCTGATTTCCCTGTACAGGCACCGTTCTAGAGTCGCTGGATACCAAACCCTAGCGTGCCTCAAGGTGACTTCATGCTGCAGACTCGACTGATCCCTCCCGCTGAAAACGCTCACGCCTATCCGCTGCTGATCAAGCGCCTGCTGCTGTCCGGCAGCCGCTACGAGAAAACCCGCGAGATCGTCTATCGCGACAAGCTGCGCTACAGCTACGCGACCTTCAACGAGCGGGTCGCGCGTCTGGCCAACGTGCTCAGCGAGGCAGGGGTCAAGCCCGGTGACACCGTGGCGGTGATGGACTGGGACAGCCACCGTTACCTGGAGTGCATGTTCGCCATCCCCATGCTCGGCGCGGTGCTGCACACCATCAATATCCGCCTGTCGCCGGACCAGATCCTCTACACCATGAACCATGCCGAAGACCGCTTCGTGCTGGTCAACAGCGAATTCGTCGCCCTCTACAACGGCATTGCCGGGCAGCTGACCACCGTCGAGAAGACCTTGCTGCTGACCGATGGCGATGAGCGCAGTGCCGAGCTGCCAGGGCTCGTCGGCGAGTACGAAAGCCTGCTGTCCGCCGCCTGCCCCCGCTACGACTTCGCCGACTTCGACGAGAACTCGGTGGCCACGACCTTCTACACCACCGGCACCACCGGCAACCCCAAGGGGGTGTACTTCACCCACCGCCAACTGGTGCTGCACACCCTGTCCATGGCCGCCACCATGGGGGGGCTGGACAGCATTCGCCTGCTGGGCAATGACGACGTCTACATGCCGATCACGCCGATGTTCCACGTGCATGCCTGGGGTGTGCCCTACGTGGCGACCATGCTCGGGGTCAAGCAGGTGTACCCCGGCCGCTACGAGCCGGACATGCTCTGCCGCCTGATCAAGGAGGAGAAGGTCAGCTTCTCCCACTGCGTGCCGACCATCCTGCAGATGGTGCTGGGCGCACCGGGGGCGCAAGGGCATGACTTCGGTGGCATGAAGATGATCATCGGTGGCAGTGCGCTCAACCGTTCGCTGTACGAGGCGGCCAAGGCGCGCGGCATCCAGCTGACGGCCGCCTATGGCATGTCGGAGACCTGTCCGCTGATCTCTTGCGCCTACCTCAACGAGGAGCTGCGTGCGGGCAGCGAGGATGAGCGCACGGCGTACCGCATCAAGGCCGGTATCCCGGTGCCGCTGGTGGAAGCCGCGATCATGGACGATGAGGGCAAGCTGTTGCCGAGCGACGGCGAGGCGCAGGGTGAGCTGGTGCTGCGTGCGCCGTGGCTGACCCAGGGGTACTTCCGCGAACCGGAGAAAGGCGAGGAGCTCTGGGCCCACGGCTGGCTGCACACGGGGGATGTGGCGACCATCGATGGCATGGGTTTCATCGAGATTCGCGACCGCATCAAGGACGTGATCAAGACCGGTGGCGAGTGGATTTCCTCGCTCGAACTGGAAGACCTGATCAGTCGTCACGCTGCCGTGCGCGAAGTGGCGGTGGTGGGCGTGCCCGATCCGCAGTGGGGCGAGCGGCCGTTCGCCCTGCTGGTGGTGCGTGACGGCGAGGCGCTGGATGCCAAGGGGCTGAAGGAGCACCTCAAGCCTTTCGTCGAGCAGGGGCACATCAACAAGTGGGCCATTCCTTCGCAGATCGCCCTTGTTACCGAAATTCCCAAGACCAGCGTCGGCAAACTGGACAAGAAGCGTATTCGCGTCGAAATCGCCCAGTGGCAGGAGGCGGGCAGCGCATTTCTCTCCACGTTGTGAGCGGCGCACTGGCTGGGCGGTGAAAGTGACCGCCCGGTCAAACAAGCGTTTGGCTTGCTAATTGCTGTTTCGCGTCCATGCTTGGCTAGGCGCAGGACGTGAAACCTGCGAGCCAGAGTGCCTGGGGACTGCAAATCACACTTTCGAGGGATCAAGCAGTAGTACCCGCTGGCTATAGTCCAAGCATCCATAACAAAAAACACATGGAGTAGCGTCGATGACAACAAGAACAAAACCCTACTGGCGTTTGGCGAAACTTCCGCTGGCCGTCAGCCTCGCTTCCACCCTTGCCGCTCCGGCATTCGGCGTCACTTTCAATATCGGTGAGATCGAAGGTCAGTTCGATTCGTCGCTGTCTGTGGGTGCCAGCTGGTCCGTACGCGGAGCCGACAAGGACCTGATCGGCGTGAACAACGGTGGTGATGGCCTGTCCCAGACCACCGACGACAGTCATCTCAACTTCAAGAAAGGCGAGACCTTCTCGAAGATCTTCAAAGGTATCCATGATCTCGAACTGAAGTACGGAGACACCGGGGTATTCGTTCGAGGCAAGTACTGGTACGACTTCGAGCTGAAGGACGAGAGCCGCCTGTTCAAGGACATCGACGACAGCAACCGGAAAACCGCCGCGCAGGCCTCCGGTGCCGAAATCCTCGACGCATTCATCTATCACAACTACACGATCGGTAACCAGCCGGGTTCGGTGCGCCTGGGTAAGCAGGTGGTGAGCTGGGGTGAAAGTACCTTCATCCAGAACAGCATCAACTCCATCAACCCGATTGATGCGGCTGCATTCCGCCGTCCTGGCGCGGAAATCAAGGAAGGCCTGATTCCGGTCAACATGTTCTACGTGTCGCAAAGCCTGACCGACAACTTGTCGGCTGAGCTTTTCTACCAACTGGAATGGGATCAGACGGTCGTCGACAACTGCGGCACCTTCTTTGCCCAGCCAGACATCATTGCCGATGGTTGCGACAACAATCTGCGAGTACTGAGCAACAACCTGGCAGCCGGCGCGTCGGTCAACAACGCACTGACCAATCTTCTTGGACGCCCGGACCTGGTGATCGACCAGAACTCCGAGGGCGTGCTGGTTCGACGCAGCGGTGATAGAGACGCTCGTGACAGCGGTCAGTGGGGCGCGGCCTTCCGCTATTTCGCTGAGGAGCTGGATACCGAATTCGGCCTCTACTTCATGAATTACCACAGCCGCACGCCGGCGTTCAGCGCCGCCGCCCCGGGTGCTGACGTTTATGCCACCGCAGGGCTTACAGGTGCGGCGGCACCGCTGGTGGTGGCCGGTAACTCCACCTACTTCCTCGAGTACCCGGAAGATATCCGCCTTTATGGCCTGAGTTTCTCGACCACTCTGCCTACCGGTACTGCCTGGAGCGGTGAAATCAGCTACCGACCCAATGCGCCTGTTCTGCTGAACACTACCGATATCCTGTTTGCGGGTGTTCGTCCGCTCGGGGTCTCCATCTTCCCCAATGCGTCCCTGATCGACGGGCAGCCTGGTGATGAGGTCAATGGCTACCGCCGTAAAGAAATCACCCAGTTCCAGACCACCTTCACTCACTTCTTCGATCAGGTAATGGGCGCAAGCCGCCTGACTCTGGTCGGTGAGATCGGTGTGGTGCACGTCGGAGGCTTGGAGAACTCAAATGACCTGCGTTATGGCCGTGACCCGGTATTTGGCCCAGGTCCTCTGCCTGCAACTGGGCCTGTCAATACCTGCCGTGCGCTGAACACCAGCACCCTGGGCAGCGCCAGTGCCGAGAATGTCAGCAAGTACTGTGAAGATGACGGCTTTGTAACCAGCACCTCCTGGGGATACCGTGCGCGCGCAATCTGGGACTATCCGGACGTTTTCGCCGGTGTGAACCTCAAGCCCAGTGTTTCCTGGTCGCATGACGTGAACGGCTACGGTCCTAATGGCCTGTTCAATGAGGGGGCTAAAGCCGTCAGCCTGGGGCTGGATGCCGAGTACCAGAATATGTACACGGCCAGTCTGTCCTATACCGATTTCTTCGGTGGCAAATACAACACTGCAATTGACCGTGACTTCGTTGCGCTCAGCTTCGGCGTGAACTTCTAAGCGGCCAGGAATTTCGAGGAATGAAGATGCAAACGAAAACAACAAAAAAACTGTGGCAAAGCGGCATCCTGACCCTGTCTCTGCTGGCCACCAGCGTGATGGCGGCGGTGTCGCCGGACGAGGCGGCGAAGCTGGGTAACACGCTGACCCCGGTTGGCGCCGAGATGGCCGGTAATGCCGATGGCTCGATTCCGGCCTGGACCGGCGGCCTGCCGGCCAATGCCGGCACCGTCGACGGCAAGGGCTTCCTGTCCGACCCGTTCGCCAACGAGCAGCCGCTGTTCACCATCACCGCGCAGAACGTCGACCAGTACAAGGACAAGCTGACGCCTGGCCAGCTGGCCATGTTCAAGCGCTACCCCGACAGCTACAAGATGCCGGTCTACCCGAGCCATCGTTCGGCGAGCCTGCCACCAGCGGTGATCGAGGCGGCCAAGCAGAATGCGGTCAACACCAAGATGGTCGAGGGTGGCAACGGCCTGGAGAACTTCCAGACCGCCAACCCCTTCCCGATTCCGCAGAACGGCCTGGAAGCGATCTGGAACCACATCACCCGCTACCGCGGTGGCAGCGTGCGCCGTCTGGTCACTCAGGCGACCCCGCAGGCCAGCGGTTCCTACTCGCTGGTCTACTTCCAGGACGAGTTCACCTTCCGTGACGCGCTGACCGACTTCGACCCGAGCAAGGAAAGCAACGTCCTGTTCTACTTCAAGCAGCGCGTGACCGCTCCGTCGCGCCTGGCGGGTAACGTGCTGCTGGTGCACGAAACCCTCAACCAGGTGAAGGAGCCGCGTCTGGCGTGGCTGTACAACGCCGGTCAGCGTCGTGTGCGGCGTGCCCCGCAGGTGTCCTACGATGGTCCGGGGACTGCGGCTGACGGCCTGCGTACCTCCGACAACTTCGACATGTACAACGGCGCGCCGGACCGTTACGACTGGAAGCTCGAAGGCAAGAAGGAGATCTACATCCCCTACAACGCCTACAAGCTGGACTCGCCGAGCCTGAAGTACGAAGACATCATCAAGGCTGGCCACATCAACCAGGACCTGACTCGCTACGAGCTGCACCGCGTATGGCATGTGACCGCGACCCTCAAGCAGGGTGAGCGCCACATCTATGCCAAGCGCGACTTCTACCTCGACGAGGATACCTGGCAAGCGGCGCTGATCGACCACTACGACGGTCGTGGCACCCTGTGGCGCGTAGCCGAGGCGCATGCCCAGTACTACTACGACAAGCAAGTGCCGTGGTACACGCTGGAAGCGCTGTACGACCTGCTGTCCGGTCGCTACCTGGCCCTGGGTATGAAGAACGAGGAGAAACAGGCCTACGACTTCAACTACAAGGCCTCCAGCAGCGACTACACGCCAGCGGCCCTGCGCCAGGCGGGCGTTCGCTGATAGTTGCACGCACCACGAAAAAGCCGGCCTTGTGCCGGCTTTTTCGTTACGGACTGTAGCAAGCGCTTCTAAAGGCCACTGCAAGTCGCTAGGCTGAGCTCAGATCGAGCCCCAGACAGAAGACTTCCAAGAATCGGCCGATGACAGACCTTTCCCGCTCCCCAGCCTTCCCCTATGCACCGGCTACGCCGGCGGAGGCGCGTTTCTATCGGCCACCGCTGCCGGCCGGGCACATGCCCAGGCCCAGGCTGTGCGAGCGCCTCGAGGAAGGACTGCAAGGACGCCTCCTGCTGGTCAGCGCGCCTGCCGGCTTTGGCAAGAGCTCGCTGGCGATCGAATTCTGCGAACGCCTGCCGAATCACTGGCGCAGCCTCTGGCTGGGCCTGAGCGAGCGGGATCGTGATCCCGGGCGCTTCCTCGAACGGCTGTTGCAAGGCCTGCAGCAGTCGTACCCGGGCCTTGGCGAGGACGCCCTTGGCCTGCTGAAAATGCGCCAGCGCCATCAGCCCTTCGCCTTCGAACAGTGGCTCGACGGCCTGCTCGATGAACTGACTCGGCAACTGGACGATGGCCAGCCGCTGCTGCTGGTGCTGGACGATTATCACCTGGCGCAAGGGCCGGTTCTCGATCGCTGCCTGCAGTTCTTCCTCAATCACCTGCCGCCCGGTGTGCTGCTGCTGGTCACCAGTCGTCAGCGACCCGACTGGCACCTGGCGCGCCTGCGCCTGTCGCGGCAGTTGCTCGAACTCAACGAGCAGGATCTGCGCCTCACCGCAGCGGAGCTGGATGCATTGCTGGCGAGCCAGGGCACGCGCCTGGAGCGGCAGCAGGTGGCCGGTATCCTGCAGCGCAGCGAGGGCTGGATCGCCGGCCTGCGCCTCTGGCTGCTGGCTTCCGAGGAGCTGGGGGCGGGAGCCTGTCTGCAGCTGCACGGCGGTGAGGGGCTGATCCGCGAATACCTGCTCGAAGAGGTGATCGAGCGCCAGCCCGCCGAGGTGCAGCAGTTCCTTTACGACACCGCGTGCCTCGAGCGCTTCTGCGCCGATCTGTGCGATGCGGTGCGCGACAGCCACGACAGCGCTGCGATCATCCGCCAGTTGCAGGCCAATCAGGTCTTCCTGGTGCCGCTCGACGAGCAGGGCAACTGGTTTCGTTACCACCACCTGTTCTCCGACCTGCTCAATGCGCGTGCCGCGGATGGCTCGAATGCTTCGCGTGGCGGTGCGCATCTGCGTGCCTGCCGCTGGTTCGCCGCGCAGGGCATGCTGGACTCTGCCATCGAGCAGGCCCTGGTGGCCGGTCAGGCTGATGTGGCGGCCAGCCTGGTGCAGAACCTCTCGGAAGAGAAGATGCTCGCCGAGCAGAACGTCGCCATGCTGCTGCGCTGGAAAACCAACCTGCCGGACGACCTGCTGGCCAGTACCCCACGACTGATCATGCTCTATGGCTGGGCCCTGGCGCTGGCCTGTCAGCTGGATGCGGCGCAGGAGTTGCTCGAGCAGCTCGGGCGATTCCTGCCCGCTGCCGATGCGGCCAGCCAGTGCAGCCTGCTGGCGCAGTGGCAGGCCCTCGATGGCGTGATCGCCCGTGGCCGTGGCGATGGGGCACGGGCCGAGCGGCAGTGCAGCGAAGCCCAGGCCTGTCTGCCTGGCGAACGCTACGGTCCGCATTTCCTGTGCCTGTCGGCGCTGTCCAACCTGGCCATGGTGCATGGCGACCTGTGGCGTGCGCGGGGACTGAATCGCGATGCGCTGGAGCTGGCGCAGCGTATCGGCAACCCGTTGTTCGAGGCCCTCGCGCATTACGAGCGTGCCCGCGTACTGCAGGCCCGTGGTGAGGTGTTGCGAGCGCAGGACGAAGTGCATCAGGGCTTGCTGCTGGTGCAGCGGCTGCCGACCCAGCGCAGCTATTCCGTGCGTGCGCGGCTGACCCTGTACGAGGGCTATCTGCTCAGCCTGCGTCTGGATGCCCGGGCGGCCGAGCATCTACGTGCGGGCATCGCCGAGGCCCGTGCCTGTCGTGATGTCGGCGTGCTGATCGGCTATTGCGTGCTGGCCTGCCTGGAAGGGCGCGAGGAGCGTCCTGCCGAGGCATTTGCCCTGCTCGGCGAGGCCGAGCGTCTGATGCATGTCTGGGATGTGCCTGCGATCTACTACCTGGCGATGATCACGCTGATCAAGTGTGAGCTGTGGCTGCGTCAGGGCCAGGTCGAACTGGCCGCAGCCTGGCTGCCACAGCTTGCGGAAACCTACGGCGATCAGGGGCGGGCGTTGGCGCCGGAGTTCCACCCGCAGCTCGCCATGCACATCGACCTGCAGCACGCCGCGCTGGAGCGTCTGCAGGGCGCCGTGGACAACGCCGAGCGGCGCTTGCGAGCGTTGCCGCAGCGTGCCCAGGGGCTGGGCGGGCAACTGGTTGGTCTGATGGCGCAGGCGCAGCTGGCGCAACTGTTGAAGCAGACCGGGCGTGAGCGCGAGGCGCAGCAACAGCTAGATAGCTGCCTGGATGCCGCTCAGGGCGGGGCGTTGCTGCCGTTCGTCGAGCTACTGCAGCATCAGCCGCACTGGTTGCGCGAGCGCTTGCTGGCGCGTCCGCCCAGCCCGCTGTGTGACGAGTTGCTGGCCCAGTTGCCGGTGGCGGCGCAGTTCGTCGTCGAGCCCGAGCTGGAGCAGGAGCCGTTGGCGGAAAAGCTCAGCAGCCGCGAGCTGGCCGTGCTGCAGCTGATCGCGCGTGGTTGCTCGAACCAGGAAATCAGCGAGCGGCTGTTCATCTCCCTGCACACCGTCAAGACGCACGCCCGCCACATCAACAGCAAGCTCGGGGTCGAGCGGCGTACCCAGGCGGTCGCCCGCGCCAAGGGCCTTGGCCTACTGCACTGAGTCCGGCGCCGACAGGTCCAGGCTGGGCGCCTTCTTCGCCGGTTTTGCCGGTTGCGCCAGCTGGGTCTGCACGTCCTGGTGGATCATCTGCAGGACCGGTAGCAAGGTGCTCATGTCCTGCCGCACCTGCGGGTAGCGATGCCCGCTGGCCAGGCCTTCGAGGCGGGCCAGCAGTTGTGCCTGCACCTCGACCGGCAGATGCACGAACAGCTCGGGTAGCTGCTGGCTCAGCTCGGCGCTGTAGAGCAACAGCTCGTCGCGGCCGAAGGCCTGGGTCAGCTCCAGGTAGTCCAGGGCGCTGCCGCCGAGCATGGCCGCTGCGGCCTTGGTTTCCTGCAGGCCCTGCAGGCGCACCGGGTTGCTTTGCTCGCCCTGCGACAGGGTCATCCAGAACTCGGTGGTGAGGGTGAAGAGAATGGCCTGCTGGCGCAGCGAGTAGGTCATCAGCCCCAGCGCTTCGGCGGCGTAGGGTTGTTGCCGGGCGCGGAAGTCGAAGTACAGGCGCATCAGCTCCTTGAGTTCGAACAGCACCTCGCGTGCCTCGTTCTGGCGCAGCTCCAGGGGCGCGTAGATGTTCAGCTGCGGGCGAAAATTCTCCGGGGAAACCATGCGCTGGTAGATCGGCCCGGTGAATTCGCCACTGCGACGCGGCAAGGCATTGGCCTGCGTCCCGTCGATCTTCTCCAGCGCCTCGCGCAGTTGCCGGTAGTCGCCACTGCGCCAGGGGGTGTGGATATCCGGGATGCGCTGGCCGAGGTAGAACAGCTCGGCCGCCGTAACCGGCGACAACCAGACCAGCAAAAGGATGGCCAGCGGCCAGGACAGGCGACGTGCTAGGGTCGGGGACACATTCGATTTCCGCGGTTGAAGGCGGCTCCAGAGTACTCAGCTGGCGCGGTCACGTCACCCGCGCCTTGGTTGGGACGGGGCATGGACGAGTTGGCCGGGCACGGTGCGATACGGGCGGTATTCGAGGACCTGGGCGGTTACGGCGCGCTAGCCTCGCAACAGGGCGAAGGCGGCGAGGGGCCGCTGGTCGGCCATCTGCAACGTACCAACATCCAGCTGGCGGCCATCGGTGTGTTCGCCCGCAAGGGGGTGGAGCAGGCGACGGTCAACGACCTGCTGGACGCTGCGCAGGTGTCGCGTCGAACCTTCTACAAGTACTTCGCCAACAAGGCACAGGTGCTCGAAGGCATCTACCAGACTTCGGTGCAGCTGTTGCTCGCGCGTTTTCGCGAGATGCAGCAGGTCGCCGGGAGCCCGCAGGAGTGGTTGCGGGCGATGGTCGGGCGCTTCTTCGACTATCACCTGGCGGTCGGGCCGATCATTCGCCTGATGCAGGAGGAAGCCTTGCGTGCGCAGTCGCCGCTGGCGGTCCATCGCCAGCGAGCGCACCAGGAGATGCTGCGGCTGCTGGTCGAGCGTCTGGAGCCCGAGCTCGCACCGCGCGATCCGCTGGTTTACCAGGCGCTGATCTGGGCGCTCGAGGCGGCCTCCCTCGACCTGCTCGGGCGCAACGCCAGCCGCGTGGAGATCGAGCAGGCCAAGACCGTCCTGGGGGATCTGCTGATCGCGTCGCTATGCCCATGCTGAGCGGGAACAGTCCCAAGGTTGGGCACTAACGCAGCGCGACTCATGCTCTGATGCACGTTACCTACAACAAGATCGAGGTACCGTGCATGACCGCCAACAGCCTGTCCCTGCAACCGCCGCTCGCTGCCGGTTTCGCCCGCCTGGGCTTCGGCGCCTTGCCCCTGGAGCGCCTCAAGGAGCGTTACGGCAATGCGCAGCAGGGCTCACGCTACATCGAACTCGACGGCTTCAACATCCATTACCGGGACGAGGGCAGTCGTGGCAAGCCGGTGCTGGTGATGATCCATGGCGTGGTCGCCTCGCTGCATACCTGGGACGCCTGGGTGCAGGCATTCGCGCCCGACTACCGCATCATCCGCTTCGACGTGCCGGGCTTCGGTCTGACCGGGCCCGCACGTGATGGCCGCTACTCGGCCGAGCGCATGATCCACGTGCTGGGCCTGTTGCTCGATTACTTGCAGGTGGAGAAGGCCGATATCGCCGGCAACTCCCTGGGCGGCTACATCGCCTGGAACTTCGCCCTGGTCCAGCCGCAGCGTGTGGGCAAGCTGGTGCTCATCGATCCGGCCGGCTACCCCATGCGCAAGGTGCCCTGGATGATTGCCGCCGCGGCGTTGCCTGGCGCCACCCTGGCCATGCCGATGTGGATGCCGCGCGCGCTGATCGCCCAGGGCATCAAGGAGGTCTATGGCGAGCCGGGGCGTATCAAGCCCGGTGTGGTCGATCGCTACTACGACCTGTCACGCAGGCCGGGCAATCGCCGCGGCATGATGGATATCTTCCGTGTGCTGCTGAAGGTCAACAAGGAGGAGCTGCACGCGACGCCCGAGCGGGTCGCGCAGATCCAGGCACCGACCTTGCTGATGTGGGGCGAACGCGACCGCTGGATTTCGCCCCGTCACGTGCCGCTGTGGCAGCGTGATCTGCCGGGGATCGAGGTCAAGGTCTATGCCGGCGTCGGGCATATCCCCATGGAGGAAATTCCCGAGCAGAGCGCCGCCGATGCGATGAGGTTCCTCAAGGGCTGAGCGCGCACTGGACATGAAAAAGCCCGGCCAGAGCCGGGCTTTTTCACGCATCACTTGGCTGCGGCAGCGCCTCAGGCGGCACTGGCCTGCTGCGGGCTGCCGTCGAACTCTTCGCGGGTGGCGTGCAGCAGGTCGAGATTGTCATGCTCCCAGGGGTGGAAACCGTCCTTGAAGAAGTCCAGATAGGTGCCGATCAACGGGCGGAAAACACCTTCCTTGCCCCACATCCAGCGGATGCCGTCGCGCCATACGCGCCAGTTCCACAGCAGGCCGTCGACCTTGAGCATGTGCGCCAGGCCACGGGTGGTATCGAGCACGAAGAAGAAGGTGCCCATGAGCATTGCCCGTCGCAGCAGCTTGCGACTGCCACACACCTGGTTGTAGACGTCGAAGGCCACGGCCTTGTGCTCGGTCTCCTCCAGCGCATGCCAGCGCCAGAGACGGGCCAGGGTCGGATGCGCGTCGGCCATCTGCACGTCGTTTCTCAGCAGGCCGTCGGCCATGATTGCGGTGATGTGTTCCAGTGCGGCGGTCGCCGCCAGTTGCCGCTGCGGCGAGAACTTCTTCTGCGTGTAGCGGATGCGCGCGCGGGCACGCTTCTCGATGCGCTCGACGTTGTAACCCAGGTCACGCAGGCGCTGGCTGTACTCGAGGTGCTCGCGGCTGTGATGGCCCTCCTGGCCGATGAAGCCGCGAATCTGCTCCTTGAGCACCGGGTCGTCGATGCGGTCGCGGAAGTGGCGCACCGAATCGATGAAGAAGCGTTCGCCGTCGGGAAACAACACCGACATGGCATCGAACAGGTGGGTCTTGAAGGCGTCGCCGCCGTTCCAGTGGCGCGGCAGCGGGTTGGGCAGATCGAAGTCCATGTGTCTGGGGCGAATCTGCAATCCTTCCGGTGTGGTGCTGGCCATGAGGGCTCCATTGCGCTGTTTGACTGGCGTCCACTATGAGCGCCATGCGCGGCTCGTCACAGGTTCGTAACAGCCAAGGTGACAGTCATATCTGGCCAGTGCGTTTTTCCAGCAGAAAGTTAGGGGGGCAGTGCGGCCGCGAACAGCGATGTGCTGGGTTAAGGTCTGCGTTCAGGACGGTCATTTACGGCCAGTCGCCGGAACAACCCCTCGATGAAGCACGCCCTCAACCTCACCGCCGAACTGGTGCCCGTGGCCTACGCCGAGGCATTGCTGGCGCTGGCCGAAGAACTGGGCCAGGCACGCGCCGAGCTGTTCGCCGCCGCACGGGTCCGCCCCGAAGTACTGGGCAGCCCCAATGGCCGCCTGTCCTTCCTCGATTTCCACCTGCTCACCCAGGCCGCACTGGAGCGCTGTGGAGAACCGGCGCTCGGCCTGGTGCTGGGGCAGCGGCTCAACGTTTCCACCCATGGCATCCTCGGCTATGCCGTGCTGTCCAGCGCGGATCTGGGCAAGGCGCTGCAGTTCGCCTTGAAGTATTACCGCGTGCTGGGCCTGGCCTTCGACCTCGAGCTGGTGGAGCAGGGCGATGCCATGGAACTGCGTGCGGTCGAGTCGTTCCCCATGGGGCCGCAGTCGCGTTTTGCCGCCGAGGGGCTGCTGACCAGCATCCACACCATCGCGCGTTTTCTCCTGGGCGAAGCGCTGCAGGGCCTTGCGGTCGGCTTCGCCCATGCCGCACCGGACTATGCCGGGCGTTATGCCGAGGTGTTCGGCGTCGCTGCGCAGTTCGAGCAGCCCTGCCACTGGCTGCGTCTGCCCCGGCACTACCTGCAGCGCCCGATGGCGCTGGCCAACCCGGCCACGGTGCAGATGTGCGAGCAGCAGTGCGAGGCGCTGCTGGCCAGCCTCGATGTGCAGGATGGCCTGCTCACGCGCGTGCGCCGGTTGTTGCTCGCTCGCCCTGGCGACTTTCCCGATCTGGACAGCGCGGCAAGCGCCCTGCACACCAGCGGCCGCAGCCTGCGCCGGCACCTGGCGCAGATGGGCACCAGCTATCAGCAGGTGCTGGATGACGTGCGCAGGCGCCTGGCCCTGCAGTACCTGACCACCACGCACCTGCCGCTGTATGAAATCGCGCAGCTGCTGGGCTTCAGTGACCCGTCCAACTTCCGTCGTGCATTCCGCAAGTGGACCGGTAAACTGCCCGTCGACTACCGCAACGAGGCCCCCTGATGAGCACCGCCGAACGCCCAGCCCTGATCCGCGAAACCTTTCCCGTCGGCCCGCTGCAGTGCAACTGCACCATCATCGGTGATCCGCTGACGAAGAAGGCCATCGTGGTCGATCCGGGCGGCAACCCCGATCTGATCATGGCGCGCCTGGATGTCCACGGGCTCAAGGTCGTGAGCATCATCCACACCCATGCCCACCTCGATCACTTCCTCGCATCCGGGCAGATGAAGGAGAAGACCGGAGCGACGCTGCACCTGCACAAGGAGGATCAGTTCCTCTGGGACAACCTGGAGATGCAGTGCAGCATGTTCGGCGTGCCCTACACGCCGGTGCCGGCGCCGGACCAGTGGCTGGATGACGACGAGGAGCTGGCCTGCGGCTGTGGCGTGGCCCTGCATACACCCGGGCACACGCCCGGCTCGATGAGCTTCTGGTTCGAGGAGGCCAAGTTGCTGATCGCGGGGGACACGCTGTTCCGCCGGGGCATCGGCCGTACCGACCTGTGGGGCGGTGACTACGCCACCATCGAGCGCTCGATCAAACAGCGCCTGTATCGTCTGGATGAAGAGGCCACGGTGGTGACCGGCCATGGTCCCGACACACGACTGGGCGACGAGATGCGCGAGAACCCCTTTATTCGCGCCTGACGGGGCACTAATCGAGCGAATACCGATCAAAAGGCCATCATCCCCCGTTCATGGAGATGCCTTCATGTTCCGCTCGACACTGATTGCCCTGTGTTCCTCCGCGCTGCTGCTGGGCGGCTGCGCTTCGCAGAATCCCTATGACCAGAGCGCCCCCAGCTCCAACCGGGCCGCCACCTATGGCGGTATCGGGGCGCTTGCGGGCGCCGCGGCCGGCGCCTTGATCAACCACGACAACCGAGGCAAGGGTGCGCTGATCGGCGCTGCCGTCGCCGGTGCCGCTGCGGCGGGCTACGGCTACTACGCCGACAAGCAGGAAGAAGAGCTGCGCCGCAGCATGCAGGGCACTGGTGTGGAGGTGCAGCGCCAGGGCGACGTGATCCAGCTGGTCATGCCCGGCAACATCACCTTCGCTACCGACTCGGCACAGATATCCAGCAGCTTCTATCAGCCGCTGAACAACCTGGCCAACTCGTTTCGCCAGTACAACCAGAACAGTATCGAGATCGTCGGCCACACCGACAGCACGGGTTCGCACGCCTACAACATGGACCTGTCGCAGCGCCGGGCGCAGAGCGTCGCGGACTACCTGCTGGCGCAGGGCGTCGATCCGGGTCGCCTGAGCACCCGGGGCATGGGACCGGACCAACCGCTGGCAAGCAATACCACGGCCGAGGGCCGGGCGCAGAACCGGCGTGTCGAAGTGACCCTGCGGCCGCTGCCGGGCGTGCAGTGACTCCTGCGCAACGACTGGCCGGATTGGCCCTGTGTCGCAGTTCTGGCATGCGCCGGCTGCTAAGCTAGGGTTGAACTTCGCGGCCCTCGAGGCGCTCGAAGACTGCGGCATGTCTGCCCGATACCAGAAGAAATCTCAAAGGAAACCTTATGAAAACTAGGCGTAATCTGATCGCAGCCACTGCGCTCATGGCCATGTTGGCTGGCTGCACCACCAATCCCTACACCGGTGAGCAGCAGGCTGGTAAAGCCGGTATCTATGGCGGTGTCGGCGCGGTGACCGGCGCGGTGATCGGTGCGGCGACCTCGAGCAAGAAGGATCGTGCCAAGGGCGCGCTGATCGGTGCAGCCGTCGGTGGCGCGGCCGGCGGTGGCTACGGCTACTACGTCGACACCCAGGAAGCCAAGCTGCGCCAGACCCTGCAGGGCACCGGCGTGCAGGTCCAGCGCAACGGCGACGATCTGAAGCTGATCATGCCGGGTAACATCACCTTCGCCAGCAATTCCGCCGACATCTCCAGCGGCTTCTACCCGACGCTCAACTCGCTGGTGCTGGTGTTCAAGGAGTTCGACAAGAACGGGGTGAACATCGTCGGCCACACCGACAGCACCGGTTCCCAGGAACTGAACCAGAGCCTGTCGCAGCGTCGCGCGCAGAGCGTGGCCAACTACCTGACGGCCAACGGCGTGCCGGGCCAGCGCATCTCCGCTTACGGCGCCGGCCCGAGCCAGCCGATCGCGAGCAACGCCAGCGAGGCGGGGCGTGCGCAGAACCGCCGTGTCGAGATCAACCTGCGCCCGCTCTGAGGCGCCGCCAGGCTGACGAAAGCCCCCGTTCCGGGGGCTTTTTTGTGGCCGCGGCTGCAGAGCGTTCGCCGCCGGGCTGGCGCCATCTTCGCGTTTTCTGACCGCCTGTCGTATCTCCCCTGGCAAAAGGCCAGTCATTCAAAACCTGACTAGAATGCTTTTTATGGTTCTGTAAAACCCACGGACAGCTCGGCTGTCGGTGTTGGTTCTGGATGACCGAAGGAGTGTGAATGGACGACAGAGCTGTCAAGCGGCCGCCATGGCCCTGGACACCGTTGTTGGTGGCGCTTGGCCTCATGTTGGGGCTGAGTGGCCTGATCTTCTGGCAGTGGAACACCCTGCAGGAGCGTGCGCGGGAGGAGAGCCAGAGGGGCTTCCAGCAGGAGGCCCAGGACATCGGCCAGCGTGTGCTGGCGCGCATGCAGGCCTACGAGATGGTGCTGCGGGGTATCGCAGGCCTGATGATCGGCAGTGACCAGGTCACGCTCGCGGAGTGGGAGCGAGCGGTGGACCAGCTGCAGCTGCAGGACCGCTATCCAGGCATCCAGGCTGTCGCCTGGTCACGCTACCTGACGCCCGAGCAACTGGCTGACTTCGCCGCTGAGGTGAAGGGCGACGGCCGCTTCGATTACCAGATCTTCCCGAGTGGCGATCGCGAGCACTATCTGCCGATCGACTACGTCAGCCCGCTGGATTGGCGCAACAGGCGCGTGCTCGGCTACGACATGCTCAGCGAGACGGTTCGTCGCACGGCGGTCGAGCGCAGTGTCGATACCGGTGAGGCGAGCCTGAGCGGGCCGCTGGTGCTGCGTCAGGAGGTGGATGTCAACGTCCAGTCCGGCGTGCTGCTCTATCTGCCCGTGTATCGTCCGGGCGTGCCGGTCAACTCCGCCGAACAGCGCCGGGCCGCCTTGCTGGGACTCGTCCACGGTGCGTTTCGCAGCCACGACCTCATCGAGGGGATTCTCGGACGGCAGACGCGGCTGTTCGACATCCAGCTCAAGGACCCCCGGGCCACCGATCTGCAGCTGCTCAGCCAGGAGGTCGGCGTCAACGACTGGTCGCCGCTGTTCAGCTATCAGCAGGAGCTGTCGTTGTATGGCCGTACCTGGCAGCTGGAGGTATTCGGCACGCCGGAGTACGAGCGCAGCCTGATCGATCGAACCGGCACACTGGGGCTCTGGGCGGGTCTGGTCGCCGCTCTGATGCTGTCGCTGCTGTTCGGCGGCTTCCTCTATCAGCGTGAACGCAAGCTGAACATCAGCGAGATGGCAGGGCAGGCCCTGCAGGAGCGCGAGGAACGCTTCCGCCTGCTGGTCGAGCGCCTGCCGGTCGCCACGCTGCTCTGCGACGCCGAGGGGCGGATCGAGATGGCCAACCGCAGCGCCGCGGAGCTGTTCGACTGCCCGCTGAACGCGCTGCCTGGCGAATCGGTGCTGCGCATGCTGGCCAATATCGAATCGCCCAAGGACCTGCAGCAACAGCTGGCCGAGAGCGACGAACGCACGGTGCGTACCCTGCGTGGCGAGTCGATTCCGGTCAGCATCAGCCTGAACCCGTTGCACGAGGGCAGCAGCTACCTGATCAACCTGGTCGATCTGCGTGCGCGCAAGGTGGCGGAGGAGCGCTTCCGTCTGGTGGTGGAGGCATCGCCCAACGCCATCCTGCTGGTCGACGGGCTCGGTCGTATCGCCATGGTCAACCGCCAGACCGAGCTGCTGTTCGGCTACGAGCGGCAGATGCTGCTGGGTGAGCCGGTCGAGATGCTGTTGCCGGCGGCACAGCGCGGTAGCCATGTGGCTATGCGCCGTGGCTACCAGGCTATGCCCGAGCAACGGCGCATGGGCGGTAATCGCGAGCTGTTCGGCCTGCATCGCGAGGGGCGGATGATCCCCCTGGAGGTGGGCCTTTCGCCCATTCGCAGTGGCGACGAGAGCCTGGTGCAGGCGGTGATCATCGACATCAGCGAGCGCAAGGCCGCCGAACAGAAACTGCGCGAGCAGGCCGAGCAACTGCTGCTGGCCAACCGCTACAAGTCCGAGTTCCTCGCCAACATGTCGCATGAGCTGCGCACGCCGCTCAACAGCATTCTGATCCTCAGCGACCAGTTGCGGCAGAACCTGGCGGGCAACCTGACGGAGAAACAGAGCAAGCATGCCGACATCGTGCACCGTGCCGGCAGCGACCTGTTGCAGCTGATCAACGATGTGCTCGACCTGGCCAAGGTCGAATCCGGGCGCATGCAGCTCAAGCTCGAGCCGATCAACATGCAGGACGTGCTGGTGGAACTGGATGCCAGCCTGCGGCCGATGGCCGAACTCAAGGGCCTGCGTCTGCATACGCAGCTCGACGCCGGTGTGCCGCGCGTGATCCATACCGACCGCGTGCGCCTGCACCAGATCCTGCGCAACCTGCTGTCCAACGCGTTGAAGTTCACCGACCACGGCGAGGTCACCCTGACCGTCAGCAGCGAGGGACGCCAGGACGACGAGCGCGAGCTGCTGTGCTTCAGCGTGCGGGACAGCGGGATCGGCATCGATCCGGCGCAGCACGAGCAGATCTTCCAGGCCTTCCAGCAGATCGACGGTTCCACCAGCCGCCGTTTCGGCGGTACCGGCCTGGGGCTGGCGATCACCCGCCAGCTGGTCCTGGCGCTGGATGGCGATATCAGCCTGCAGAGCGCGCCGGGGCAGGGTTCCACCTTCACCGTCAGGTTGCCGGTGCAGGTCGCGCCGATGAATGTCGAGGCGCCTGTCGAGGGGCCGCAACGCGCCGGCGAGGGGCCGCCGTTGCTGATCGTCGAGGATGACGCCAATTTCGCCGCAGTGATCGCCGAGGAAGCCCATTCCCACGGCTTCTCCAGCGTCCACTGCCGCACCGGCCTGCAGGCGCTGGGGGTGCTGCAGCAGGAGTCGTTCAATGCGGTGATCCTCGACATCCTCCTGCCGGATCTCAGTGGCTGGCAGCTGTTCCGGCGGCTGCGTGCCCAGCCGACGCATCGTCATACACCGGTACACATCATCTCCTGCGTACCGCAGCCGGCGGGCTGGAACGACGACGGCACGCGCTACCTGGTCAAGCCGATCGGCACCGATGAGCTGGAGCAGGTCTTCATCGAACTGCAGCATGGTGCGGCGCAGGAGACCGCGCTGTTGCTGGTCGAGGACGTGGAGGTGGAGCGCGAGCACTACCGTGAGCAACTGACCGCGCTGGGGTTCAAGGTCTGCGCGTGCGCCGACGGCGAGCAGGCGCGCCTGGCGTATGCGCAGGGGCAGTTCTGCGCGCTGGTGATCGACCTGGACCTGCCCGACCAGGACGGCTTCGCCCTGCTCGACAGCCTCAACCAGATGCGCTCGCTGCAGGGGACGCGCATCGTCATCAATACCGGGGTGGACGTGACCCAGCAGACCCTGCAGCGCCTGCGCCGCTACAGTGCCGTGGTGGTGCGCAAGCATGGCGACGATACCCAGGCGCTGTGCCAGGCGGTGCAGGGCTTCCTGGGCGACGTGCGCGCGCCGCAGCAGGCCGAGCCACAGGCCGGCAGCCTGCAGGGGCGACGCATTCTGCTGGTCGATGACGACGTGCGTAACGTCTACGCGCTGACCGCACTGCTCGACGAGGCCGGGTTACAGGTCAGCTCGGCCACCGATGGGGTCGAGGCCATCGCCAGCTACCAGCGTGAGCCCTTCGACCTGATCCTGATGGACATGGCGATGCCCAACATGGATGGCTATACCGCGACACGCCTGCTCAAGCAGGAACATGGCTGCGTGATCCCGATCATCGCCCTCACCGCGCACGCCATGAAGGGCGATCGCGAGAAGTGCATCACCGCGGGCGCCGACGACTACATGGCCAAGCCGGTCAAGCGCGATGAGCTGCTGGCCATGCTGGAGCACTGGCTGGGCATGTCAGCCGTGCCATCGACCGGCAATGATCTACCCTGATCTCAGGAGCAACTGATGCAAGGGCGAAGGATAGAGGAGTAGTGATGGCCCAGGCGCAGAGCAAGACCGCTGCCATACCCGCCAAACAGACGCTGCTGGTGGTGGACGACCGTATAGAGAACCTCGAGGCCATGCAGGCGCTGCTCGAGGATGGCGAGTGGCAGCTGCGCTGTGCCAAGTCGGGCGAGGAGGCCCTGCGCTATCTGCTCGAGGACGATGTCGGCCTGGTCCTGCTGGATGTGCAGATGCCGGGCATGGACGGCTTCGAAGTCGCCCGCCTGATGCGCGGCAATCCGCGCACCCGGCTGACGCCGATCATCTTCGTCTCGGCCATCGCCCAGACCCATGAAGCGGTGCTGCGCGGGTACAGCACCGGTGCCGTGGACTTCGTCCTCAAACCCTTCGATCCCAGCGTGTTGCGGCACAAGATCGAGAGCCTGCTGGAGCACGAAAGCAACCGTATGGAGCTGCAACAGCTGTCGCTGCAGCTCGACCGTGCTCGCGCCTTCAATGCGTCGGTCCTGGCCAATGCCGCCGAAGGCATCCTGGTGGTCGGGGAAGACGGGCGCATCCAGTTCGCCAACCCGGCCATGGCGCAGATGCTCGGCGGCGAGGTGGGGGACCTGGAGGGCGTCGACCTGCTGTCGTTTCTCAAGAATCCTGCCTGCGAGGGCGGCTGGCAGCAGTCCGAGTTCTATCTGCACTTCAAGCGCGAGGCGACCTACCGCGTGCACGAGGCGATGATGCGCACGCTCGATGGCGGTTGCCTGCCGGTGGCGCTGTCCTGTTCGCCGCTGCCCAGGCTGCAACGGGCCATGGTGGTCATTGCCCTGGACATGTCGGTGGTGCGCAATCTTCACGCACAGCTGGAATCGCAGGCGGTGACCGACTCCCTGACCGGCCTGCTCAATCGGCGCGGTTTTCACCAGGCCCTGGAGTCGTCGCTGGCGCGCATCGAGCGCAGTGGCCAGCGGCTTGCGGTGCTCTATCTGGATCTGGACGGCTTCAAGCGCATCAACGATTCGCTCGGCCATGATGTCGGCGACCAGTTGCTGCGCCGGGTCGGCGAGCAGCTCAAGGCCTGCCTGCGGCCATACGACAGCCTGGCACGCATCGGTGGCGACGAGTTCACCGCGTTGCTGGACAACCTCGGCCACCCGGAAGACGCCGCGCGGGTGGCGGAGAAACTGATCGAGCTGGTGTCGGTGCGCCACACCCTCGACGGTGTCGATGTCACCCTGGGCGCCAGCGTCGGCATCGCCTGCTTCCCCGAATGCGGGCAGAACGTCGAGGGCCTGCTGCGTTCCGCCGACATGGCGATGTACGAGGCCAAGCGTGCCGGGCGCCAGCAGTACCGCTTCTTCTCGCCAGAGATGAACGGCCGTGCGCGCTCTCGGCTGATGCTCGAGGAAAGCCTGCGCCATGCCATCGAGAACGACGATTTCGTGCTGGTCTACCAGCCGCAGTTCGAACTGGCGAGCGGACGTCTGCGCGGCTTCGAGGCCTTGCTGCGCTGGCAGCATCGGGTTGCCGGAACGGTGGCGCCCAACGTGTTCATCCCCTTGCTGGAGGAAACGCGGCTGATCAATCGCCTGGGCGAGTGGATCTTCCGGGAAGGGGCCAGGCAGCTGGCGATCTTCAAGCGCCAGTTCGGCGAGGACATGGTGCTGAGCCTGAATGTCAGCCCGGTGCAGTTCGGCATGCCGCAGCTGGTCACCGACCTGCAGCGTGTCCTCGACTCCCATGGCCTCAAGCCCAGCCAGCTGGAGGTCGAGGTGACCGAGAGCGCCCTGATGCAGGACCTGGAGCTGACCCAGGCGCAGCTGCGTCACCTGCGGGAACTGGGAGTGAAGATCGCCATCGACGATTTCGGCACCGGCTACTCGTCGCTGGCCTATCTGCGCCACTTCGAACTGGATACGCTGAAGATCGACCGCCTGTTCATCGCCAACATGCTCGATTCACCGCGCGATGCCGCGGTGGTCAGCACCATCATCGATCTCGGCCGCCATCTGGGCCTGGAGGTGATTGCCGAAGGGGTCGAGACCCAGGCCCAGCGCGAGTGGCTGGTGCAGCATCACTGCAACTTCATGCAGGGCTTTCTGGTGGCGCCGGGGGTGCCGGCCGGCACTGCCTTGCGGGTGCCGGCCCAGCTGGACTGGAGTACGTTGCCGCTGCCGCGCGAGGACTGATCCCGGCAGCGTCGCTCAGGCCTGCTGGTGCAGGCTGGCGAGCTCCGCGTCCTTCTCTTCCCACAGACGGTTGACCCACTGCTGGAAGGCCCGGCGGTAGTCCTCGTCCTGGTCGTAGTTGCGGCCGATGAATTCACGCGGGATGTCGACCTGCCGGAAACGCACCTGGACGGCGTCCAGGCGACCGCAGAGCAGGTCCCAGAAGCCCGGCACGCCGTGCGGGTAGTGAATGGTGACGTTGACGATGGCGTGCAGTTGCTCGCCCATGGCATCCAGCACGAAGGCGATGCCGCCAGCCTTGGGCTTGAGCAGATGCCTGAACGGCGATTGCTGCTGGGCGTGCTTGGCCGGGGTCAGGCGGGTGCCTTCGAGGAAGTTGAACACCGCCACCGGGTTGGTCTTGTAGCGGGCGCATGCCTTGCGAGTGGTGGCCAGGTCCTGGCCGCGTTTCTCCGGGTACTTGGCCAGGTACTCCTTGCTGAAGCGCTTCATGAACGGAAACTCCAGCGCCCACCAGCACAGGCCGATCACCGGGACCCAGATCAGCTCCTGCTTGAGGAAGAACTTCAGCAGCGGCATGCGCCGGTTGAGCAGGTACTGCAGCACGAGGATGTCGACCCAGCTCTGGTGGTTGCTGGTCACTAGGTAGGAGTGCCGGGTATCGAAGCGCTCCAGGCCCTGGACGTTCCATTCGATGGTGCCGACCAGGCGCATCCAGAACTTGTTGACGCCGATCCAGCTTTCCGCGATGCCGTGCATGACGAAGCGCAGCGCGCGCTGGATGGGGGCGAACGGCAGCAGCAGTTTCAGCAGGGCGACGATGAACAGCGGCCAGCACCAGAACAGCGTGTTGAGTGCCAACAGCAGCCCGGCGATCAGGCCGCGCAGTGGCGCAGGGAGAAAGTGCAGCATCGGGCGAACGCCTCCGTAGGCAGGCTGCACGCCCGGCGGGCAGCCTGAGAATGGGGCTTTCGCTGAGCCCCGTTGCGGTTGAAAGAGCTGCGGCATTGCGTGCGGCGAGCTGGTTCGGCGCCAAGGTTAACGGCTGTGCACTGACCTGCAAGTGCCAGCCATGACCAGAGGGTTTCGTCTGCCTCGGGCTTGCGCCATGCATGCCGGCCGCCGGTGCGCCCGGTTCGTTGCGGGACATGGCGCATTCCCGGGGTCAGCTCGGCAGGTCCGCCGCCTGAATCGCCGTCAGTGCGATGGTATAGACGATGTCATCGACCAGCGCACCGCGCGACAGGTCGTTCACCGGCTTGCGCAGGCCCTGCAGCATGGGGCCGACGCTGATGCAGTCGGCGCTGCGCTGCACGGCCTTGTAGGTGGTGTTGCCGGTGTTCAGGTCGGGGAACACGAACACCGTGGCACGCCCGGCGACCGGGCTGTTCGGCGCCTTCTGCCGGCCGACGCTGTCGATGGCGGCGGCATCGTACTGCAGCGGGCCGTCGAGTGGCAGCTCCGGGCGTTTCTCGCGAGCCAGGCGGGTCGCTGCGCGGACCTTCTCCACTTCCTCGCCACTGCCGGAGTCGCCGGTGGAGTAGCTGAGCATCGCCACTCTCGGCGCGATGCCGAAGGCCTGCGCGGAGGCGGCGCTCTGCAGGGCGATCTCGGCCAGTTGCTCGGCGTTCGGATCGGGGTTCACCGCGCAGTCGCCATAGACCAGCACCTGGTCCGGCAGCAGCATGAAGAACACCGAGGACACCAGGTTGTAGCCGGGAGCGGTCTTGATCAGCTGCAGGGCCGGGCGAATGGTGTTGGCGGTGGTGTGGATGGCGCCGGACACCAGGCCGTCGACCTCATCCAGCGCCAGCATCATGGTACCCAGCACCACGGTGTCTTCCAGTTGTGCCTCGGCCATCGGCGCATTCAGGCCCTTGCCCTTGCGCAGTTCGACCATCGGCTCGACATAGCGACCGCGAATCAGGTCCGGATCGAGGATTTCCAGGCCGTCCGGCAGTTCGATGCCCTGCGCACGCGCCACGGCCTGCACGTCTTCCGGCTTGGCCAGCAATACGCAGCGGGCGATGCCGCGCGCCTGGCAGATGGCGGCAGCCTGCACGGTACGCGGCTCGCTGCCCTCGGGCAGGACGATCCGCTTGGCAGCGGCCTTGGCCCGCTGCACCAGCTGATAGCGGAATGCCGGTGGCGACATGCGCAGTTCGCGCGGCGTGCCACAGCGGGTGCGCAGCCAGTCATGGTCGATGTGCCCGGCGACGAAGTCGGAGACCTTCTCCGAGCGCTCGCGGTCATCCAGCGGGATTTCCTTGTTCAGGCGGTTGAGATGGGTGGCGGTGTCATAGGAACCGGTGCTTACCGTCATCACCGGCAGGCCGCTGGCCAGCGCTCCCTGGCAAAGTTCCATGATGCGCGGGTCGGGGGCGAAATCGCTGCACAGCAGCAGGCCGGCCAGCGGCACGCCGTTCATCGCGGCCAGGCAGGCCGAGAGGATGATGTCGTCACGGTCGCCGGGCGTCACCACCAGGGTGCCGGGCTTGAGCAACTGCACGCTGTTGGCCACGGCGCGGGCGCAGAGCACGATCTTCATCATGCGCCGCTGCTCGTAGTCACCGGCATTGAGGATGCGGGCGCCGAGCAGCTCGGCGATGTCCTTGGTGCGCGGCGCGTTCAGCTCGTCCTGCCAGGGGATGCAGCCGAGCAGGCGGAAGTCGCCGCTCTTGAGCAGCGGTGACAGGTCTTCCAGGCGCTCGGCGAAGGCATCGATACCGTCCTCGCTGCGTACCTTGTTGAGGATCACCCCGAGTACCTTCGGATCCTTCGGCCCACCGAACAGCTGGGCCTGGATCTCGACGCGGTCGGACAGTTCGGTGAGGCTCTCGTCCTCCGGTGCGCTGACCAGAATCACGTCGGCGTCCAGGCTCTTGGCCAGGTGGAAGTTGACGCGCGCGGCGTAGCTGGCGTGGCGTGTCGGCACCATGCCTTCGACGATGACCACGTCCTTGCCGGCGGCTGCCTGCTGATAGAGGCTGATGATCTCTTCCAGTAGCTCGTCCAGCTGGCCGTCGCCGAGCATGCGCTCGACATGGCTGAGTGGCAGCGGCTTGGGCGAGTGCAGGCCATGGGTGCGGGCGATCAGTTCACTGGAACGCTCCGGCCCGAGGTCACCGGCATGCGGCTGGGCGATGGGCTTGAAGAAGCCGACCTTCAGGCCGCTGCGCTCCAGGGCACCGACCAGGCCGAGGCTGATGGACGTGAGACCGACACCGAAACCGGTGGGGGCGATGAAGAATGTGTGCATGAAAAAGCCTCAGTCGAGCAGGGCAAGGGTGTCGAGGGCGATCTGCCGCTCTTCATTGGTGGGCACCACCAGCACGCGCGGGTGGCCTGGCGCATGAATCGCGCCGGCTATGCCGCGTATGCAGCGGGCGTTGGCCTGCTCGTCGAGCTTCAGCCCGAGCAGGCCGAGATGGTCAAGGGTCTTGCGCCGGATCAGCGCCGAGTTCTCGCCGATGCCGCCGGTGAAGACCACGCCGTCGAGACGCTGCAGGGCGCAGCTCATGGCGGCCAGTGACTTGGCCAGGCGGTAGCAGAACACCTCTATGGCCAGCGTGGCGCCGGGGTGGCCCTGCTCGCGCGCCAGCTCCAGCGTACGCATGTCGTTGGACAGCCCGGAAAGGCCGAGCAGGCCGCTGTCGTGGTTGAGCATGGCGTCGATCTGTTCCAGGCTCCAGCCCAGGGTTCGCGCCAGGTGGCTGTGCAGGTTGGGGTCGACGTCACCGCTGCGTGTGCCCATCACCAGACCTTCCAGCGGAGTCAGCCCCATGCTGGTGTCACGGCTTAGGCCGTTCTCCACGGCGCAGGTGGAGCTGCCGTTGCCCAGGTGGGCTACCAGCCAGCTGCTGGCCTCGACCGCCAGGCCGCTCATCTGCGCGGCCTTCTGGCTGACGTAGCGGTGGCTGGTGCCGTGGAAACCGTAGCGGCGCACGCCATGTTCGGCGTACAGCGCCTGCGGGACGGCGTAGCGGAAGGCGTGTTCGGGCAGGGTCTGGTGGAAGGCGGTGTCGAAGACCGCCACCTGGACCAGGTCCGGGAACAGTTTCATCGCCGCTTCGATGCCCTGCAGATTGGCGGGGTTGTGCAGCGGCGCCAGTGGTGCGATCTGGCGGATGCTGTGCAGGCTGGAGGCATCCAGGCGGCTGGCGCCGGAGAAGTGTTCACCGCCGTGCACCACGCGGTGGCCAATGCCGTGCAGGGCGCCGGCTGCGGCCTGCTGCACGATCGGCAGCAGATGGGACAGGGCCTGACGATGGTCCGCGCCTGGCAGCGCCAGGCTGTCCTTGTGTTCACCCAGGCGCCAGTGCAGGACCGCCTCGGGGCTGCCCAGGCGCTCGGCCAGGCCGCTGAGGATGAAGGTTTCTTGTGCCTCGTTGACCAGCGCGAACTTGATCGACGAACTGCCGCAGTTGATCACCAGAATGTTGCGTGCCGACATTTAAGCTTCCTTGGAGGGTTCGTGCGACCGATCCCTGGCGCACCAGCCACAGGCGAATGGGCTGCCCAGCCTGGCCTGGCGCTGTTCGGGATCGAGTACCCAGGGCCGATTCTGCCAGGGCGGTCGGTGGCGTACATGCTGAGTATGACCACAAGACAAGACTGCCAGCCAATCGCCATGTTCGTCCTGACGAAAATCAACGATCCATGCGGCCCGTTTGTCCGGGGTCGGGTCGCAATCGCGACCAGCCTTGGTTAGACTTGACCGTTCATTTCTCTTTCGCAAAAGGTCTCCACATGCTGATTGCCGCCAACAAGGCCGTCTCCATCGACTATACCCTGACCAACGATGCCGGCGAGGTGATCGACAGCTCCGCTGGCGGCGCGCCGCTGGTGTACCTGCATGGCGCCGGCAACATCATCGTCGGCCTGGAGAAGGCCCTGGTGGGCAAGCAGGCGGGCGACGAAGTCGAAGTCTCCGTCGAGCCGGAAGAAGCCTACGGCGAGTACAGCGCCGAGCTGGTCGCGACCCTGAGCCGCGCCATGTTCGAAGGCGTCGACACCCTGGAAGTGGGCATGCAGTTCCACGCGTCCGGCCCGGACGGCAGCATGCAGATCGTCACCATCCGTGATATCGACGGCGACGACGTGACCGTCGACGGCAACCACCCGCTGGCTGGCCAGCGCCTGAACTTCAAGGTCAAGGTCGTCGACGTGCGTGAAGCCAGCGCCGAAGAAGTGGCCCACGGTCACATCCATGGCGAAGGTGGTCACCACCACTGAGTTGCCTGTCGGGCGACTTGCGGTCGTTCCCCTTGGCGGAACCACTGCTAAGCTGAAGTTTGCGATAAAGGCGCCTCAGGGCGCCTTTTTCATGCATGCCCGTTGGTCTTCGGGCCAGCCGTTTCAGGGCCACGCGCCCGCTGCACTGAATTCGCTGAGGAAGTTCGTCATGAGTGCCTTTCACGATCTCAATCTACGCGCGCTGGACGGCCAGGAACTGCCGCTGGCGCCCTACAAGGGCCAGGTGGTACTGGTGGTCAACGTCGCCTCCAAGTGCGGCCTGACCCCTCAGTACGCCGGGCTGGAGAAGCTCTACCAGCAGTACAAGGGCAATGGCTTCACCGTGCTCGGTGTGCCCTGCAACCAGTTCGCCGGCCAGGAACCTGGCAGCGAGGAGGAAATCCGTGAGTTCTGCAGCCTCAACTACGGGGTGAGCTTTCCGCTGGGCAGCAAGCTGGAGGTCAACGGCCCAGGGCGCCATCCGTTGTATCGCCTGCTCGCCGGTGAGGGCGCCGAGTTTCCGGGCGACATCACCTGGAACTTCGAGAAGTTCCTGGTTGGCCAGGACGGTCGTGTGCTGGCGCGTTTCTCCCCACGCACCACGCCGGACGACCCGGCGCTCATCCAGGCCGTCGAGAAAGCGCTCGGCCTCTGAGCCGTGGGCCTGCCAGCTCGAACGAGCCGGCAGGCGTGGCGAATCGGCCAAAACCACGGCCATTTCCTCATGCACCCTTGTTCATGCGGTCGTTCGCTTGCTTAATCGGACGACTTGCCGAGGAGTGCAACCATGACCAGCTTTCCCAACGAGCAATTGCCTGCCATGGCGTCGCCGGCCGAGTTGCGCGCGCTGATCGAAGGGCGCCGTGCCGTGCGCCGCTTCACGCCCGAAGCGGTGGCGGACGACGTTATCCGCGACTGCCTGGAGCTGGCCGTGCTGGCGCCGAATTCCTGCAACCTGCAGCCCTGGAGCTTCCAGGTCATTCGCGACCCGGGCCTGCTGGCCCGCCTGCACCCGGTCTGCATGGGCCAGAATGCTGCTCGGGCGCCACTGATCATCGCCGTGCTGGCCCGTCCGGACACCTGGCGTCAGGCGTGCCGCAACGTCATCGACTACTGGCCGGAAGCCGAGGTGCCGGCCCGCATCCGCAGTTTCTACAGCAAGACCGCGCCGTTTCAGTACAACCAGGGGCCGCTGGGACTGCTCGGGCTGTTCAAGCGCCAGCTGGTACGCCTGCTGGGGCTGCGCAAGGCCCTGATGCGAACGCCCAACAGCCGGGCGGACATGCGCCTGTGGGCGGTGAAGTCCACTGCGCTGGCGGCCGAGAACCTGATGCTGGCCTTCCACAGCCACGGTTACGCGACCTGCCCGATGGAAGGCTTCGATGAAGTGCGCCTGCGCCGCGTGCTGGAGATTCCGCGCCAGGCCATACCGATCATGCTCCTGGCCGTCGGCCGCCAGGGCGAGAAGGGCGTGTACAACCCGCGCTTGCGCTTCCCGCTGGAGCAACAGGTCACCTGGCTGTAGGCGCGCTTGACCTGGATCAAATCGCCTGATCTTGAATACGGCGTAATCGTCCTTATCTAGTCTTCATCTCGGCGGGTATCGGTTTTCGGGGATGTTGTCCCGGCCCGCTCTTCTGGAGGAAGGACATTTATGCGTATCGATCGTTTGACCAGCAAGCTGCAACTTGCACTCTCCGACGCCCAATCCCTGGCCGTGGGCATGGACCACGCGGCCATCGAACCGCTGCACCTGATGCAGGCCCTGCTCGAGCAGCAGGGCGGTTCGATCAAGCCCCTGCTGATGCAGGTGGGCTTCGACATCAACAGCCTGCGCCAGGGCCTGACCCGCGAGCTGGACCAGCTCGGCAAGCTGCAGAATCCCACCGGCGACATCAATCTGTCGCAGGACCTGGCGCGCCTGCTCAACCAGGCCGACCGCCTGGCCCAGCAGAAGGGCGACCAGTTCATTTCCAGCGAGCTGGTGCTGCTCGCCGCCATGGACGAGAACACCAGGCTGGGCAAGCTGCTGCTTGGCCAGGGCGTATCGAAGAAGGCCCTGGAAAATGCCATCGCCAACCTGCGTGGCGGCCAGGCCGTCAACGACCCCAATGTCGAGGAGTCGCGCCAGGCGCTGGACAAGTACACCGTCGACCTGACCAAGCGTGCCGAGGACGGCAAGCTCGACCCGGTGATCGGGCGTGACGACGAGATCCGCCGCACCATCCAGGTCCTGCAGCGGCGTACCAAGAACAACCCGGTGCTGATTGGTGAACCCGGTGTCGGCAAGACCGCCATCGCCGAGGGGCTGGCGCAGCGCATCATCAACGGTGAGGTGCCCGATGGCCTGAAGGACAAGCGCCTGCTGTCGCTGGACATGGGCTCGCTGATCGCCGGCGCCAAGTTCCGTGGCGAGTTCGAGGAGCGCCTCAAGGCGGTGCTCAACGAGCTGGCCAAGCAGGAAGGCCGGGTGATTCTGTTCATCGACGAACTGCACACCATGGTTGGCGCTGGCAAGGCCGAGGGCGCGATGGATGCCGGCAACATGCTCAAGCCGGCGTTGGCGCGGGGCGAGCTGCATTGCGTTGGCGCCACCACGCTGGACGAATACCGCCAGTTCATCGAGAAGGACGCCGCGCTGGAGCGTCGCTTCCAGAAGGTGCTGGTGGACGAGCCGAGCGAGGAGGACACCATCGCCATCCTCCGTGGCCTGAAAGAGCGCTATGAGGTGCACCACGGGGTGACCATCACCGATGGCGCGATCATCGCCGCGGCCAAGCTCAGCCATCGCTACATCACCGACCGTCAGCTGCCGGACAAGGCCATCGACCTGATCGACGAGGCCGCCAGCCGCATTCGCATGGAGATCGACTCCAAGCCCGAGGAGCTGGATCGTCTGGATCGCCGCCTGATCCAGCTGAAGATCGAGCGTGAGGCGCTGAAGAAGGAAGACGACGAGGCGACCAAGAAACGCTTGATCAAGCTCGAAGACGACATCGCCAAGCTGGAGAAGGAGTACGCCGACCTCGACGAGATCTGGAAGTCGGAGAAGGCCGAGGTGCAGGGTTCGGCGCAGATCCAGCAGAAGATCGAACAGGCCAAGACCGAGCTGGAGGCCGCACGGCGCAAGGGTGACCTCAACCGCATGGCCGAGCTGCAGTACGGCGTGATCCCCGATCTGGAACGCAGCCTGCAGATGGTCGACCAGCACGGCAAGAGCGAGAACCAGCTGCTGCGCAACAAGGTCACCGACGAGGAAATCGCCGAGGTCGTTTCCAAGTGGACCGGCATCCCGGTGAGCAAGATGCTCGAGGGTGAGCGCGAGAAGCTGCTGAAGATGGAAGGCCTGCTGCACCAGCGGGTGATCGGCCAGGACGAAGCGGTGGTCGCCGTGGCCAACGCCGTGCGCCGTTCGCGCGCGGGGCTGGCGGACCCGAACCGACCGAGCGGCTCGTTCCTCTTCCTCGGCCCGACCGGGGTGGGCAAGACCGAACTGTGCAAGGCGCTGGCCGAGTTTCTCTTCGACACCGAGGAGGCGCTGGTGCGCATCGACATGTCCGAGTTCATGGAGAAGCACAGCGTGGCGCGCCTGATCGGTGCGCCGCCCGGTTACGTCGGCTACGAGGAGGGCGGTTACCTGACCGAGGCGGTACGCCGCAAACCCTACTCGGTGGTGCTGATGGACGAAGTCGAGAAGGCGCACCCGGATGTGTTCAACGTGCTGCTGCAGGTGCTCGAGGATGGCCGGCTGACCGACAGCCACGGGCGTACCGTGGACTTCAAGAACACCGTGATCGTGATGACCTCCAACCTGGGCTCGGCGCAGATCCAGGAACTGGTCGGCGACAGGGAAGCGCAGCGCGCGGCGGTGATGGACGCGGTGAGCAGCCACTTCCGCCCCGAGTTCATCAACCGGATCGACGAGGTGGTGGTATTCGAGCCGCTGGGCCGCGAGCAGATCGCCGGCATCGCCGAGATTCAGCTGCAGCGCCTGCGTGGCCGCCTGGCCGAGCGTGAGCTGAGCCTGGAACTGACGCCGGAGGCGCTCGACAAGCTGATCGCCGTCGGTTACGACCCGGTGTATGGCGCGCGCCCGCTCAAGCGTGCGATCCAGCGCTGGATCGAGAACCCGCTGGCGCAGCGCATCCTGGCAGGCGACTTCGCTCCGGGTGTGCAGGTCAAGGCCAAGGTGGCGGGCGACGAGATCGTCTTCGCCTGATCGGTCGCAGCGGCAAACGACAAGGCCCGCCAATTGGCGGGCCTTTGTTTTTTTGTAGCCCGGATGACATCCGCAAAATGGCAGTCAGGGTGACCCGGATTGCATCCGGGCTACAGGGTCGGCCCCGGACTGTACCCGGCGTGCGTGCTTATCCGTAGGAGCGGCTTCAGCCGTGAAGCTCTGAAGCCGCTGCTGCGTAACGTATCAGCAGCAATCGCCCCAGTGCTTCTTCTTCGAGGTATGGCCGATACCGGGGTTGAAGCTGTTGGTCGGGTCGAGTTCGCGATAGAAGCCCGCCAGCGCCGGCTTGGCCACGTACAGGTGGCCGACGTTGTGCTCGGCCGGATATTCGGCGCGGCGCTCGTCGAGCAGCGCCCACATGCGGTGTTCCATCGCGATCGGGTCGTTGCCTTTCTTGACGATGTAGTCCTGGTGGAACACGTGGCAGAAGAAGTGCCCGTAGTAGAGCTTGTGGATGATCTGCTCCTCCATCTCGTCCGGCAGTGTCTCGACCCAGTCGCGATCGTTGCGGCGCAGGGCGATGTCCAGGGCGAGGATGTCCTCGACGCTGCTGCGGTGCGCCTCGCGGTAGCGGATCGCGGCACCGGCGACGGCGAAGCGATGCAGGAACGCCTTGCGGCCTTCCTCGGCGTCGCATTCGAAGTAGGCGCCGCTGTCGCTGCCAGCGAAGAACTCGGCGAGGAAGGCGCGGGTCTGCTCCAGGGTGTCGTTGGACACCCGCACCAGCAGGTGATGCTCGAAGCGGTCGCGGTACTCGCGCATGCGCGCGGGCAGGTGGCTGGGCAGCAGGTTCATCAGCGCCTGGATCACTTTATCGGTCACGCCACGCAGGCCGAAGCGCTCGAAGAACCCGTCGACCCGGCTCTTCATGGCGAAGGCCGCCGGCACCCTGGAAGTGCCGAACTTGTCGATCACCAGAAAGGTGTCCTTGCCGTACTTCTCGCCGATGTCGAAGGCGGTGCGGTGGATGTATTCCCCCGCGATCGGCAGGCGCGGCAGCCTGGCCAGCAGGTGGCGGCGCACCTCGGTCAGGTCGTGCGGGTCGTTGCTGCCGATGTAGAACACCGTGCTCGGTTCCTTCGGGAAGGTGTCCAGGCGCACCGCGAACAGGCACAGCTTGCCGGCCGAACCGGAGGCCTCGAACAGGCGTGACGGGTCGGCATTGAAGCGCGCCGGGGTGTCGGCGTCGACATCGCGCACGTGCTCGCCATAGCGTGCGTCGGAGGCCTTGGCGGTGGCCTCGTTGCGTACCTGTTGCGGGCTGTAGTCGCCCTGCTGCAGGCGGGTGAGGATTTCCTCGGGGCTGTCGCCCAGCTCGATCCCCAGGTGATTGACCAGTTCCAGCGAGCCGTCGTCCTTCACCTGTGCGTACAGCGCCAGTTCGGTATAGGCCGGGCCACGGCGTACCAGGGCGCCGCCGGAGTTGTTGCAGATGCCGCCGAGCACCGAAGCGCCGATGCACGAGGAGCCGATCACCGAGTGCGGTTCGCGATTCAGCGGTGCCAGCGCCTGTTCCAGGCGGTCGAGGGTGGCGCCGGGCAGGCACACCACCTGCTGGCCATCGTTGATCAGCTGCACGCCGCTGACGCGCAGGGTGCTGATCAGTACGATCTCACGGTCGTAGTCGTCGCCGTCGGGGGTGGAACCACCGGTCAGGCCGGTGTTGGCGGCCTGCATGATGACGATGCGATCAGCCGCGACCGCCGCCTGGAGAATGCGCCATTGCTCCAGCAGGGAGCCCGGGCGCACCACCGCGAGGACGTTGCCCTCGCCGGTACGGTGGCCCTTGCGGAAGCGTCGTGTGCCTTGCTCGTCGGTCAGCACATGGCTGGCACCGACGATCTGGCGCATCTGCACCAGCAGGTCTTCACGGCTCGGGGTGGTGGCGGCAGCGGTCATCGACTCAGCGCTCCTTTACCAGCAGGTCCGAGGAGATCTCGGCGATGGACTTGGCGCCCGTCAGCACCATGGCCACGCGCATCTCCTTCTCGATCAGGTCGAGCAGGTTGCTCACGCCGGCGCCACCGGCGGCGGCCAGGGCGTAGATGAAGGCGCGACCGAGCAGCACGGTATCGGCGCCGAGGGCGAGCATGCGCACCACGTCCAGGCCGGTGCGGATGCCGGAGTCGGCGAGAATCTTCAGGTCACCCTTGACCGCGTCGGCGATGGCCGGCAGGGCACGGGCGCTGGACAGCACGCCGTCGAGCTGACGACCGCCGTGGTTGGAGACGATGATGCCGTCGGCACCGAAGCTGACGGCGTCGCGGGCGTCTTCCGGGTCGAGGATGCCCTTGATGACCATCGGGCCGTCCCAGAAGTCGCGGATCCACTCCAGGTCCTTCCAGGAGATCGACGGGTCGAAGTTGGCGCCCAGCCAGCCGATGTAGTCGGCCAGACCCGTGGGGTTGCCACGGTAGGCGGAAATGTTGCCCAGGTCATGCGGCTTGCCCAGCAGACCGACGTCCCAGGCCCACTGCGGGTGAGTCATGGCCTGCAGCACGCGGCGCATGGCCGCGTTCGGGCCGCTCATGCCGGAGTGGGCGTCGCGGTAGCGGGCGCCGGGCACGGGCATGTCCACGGTGAACACCAGGGTCGAGCAGCCGGCGGCCTTGGCCCGCTCCAGGGCGTTCTTCATGAAGCCGCGGTCCTTCAGCACGTAAAGCTGGAACCACATGGGCCGGTCGATCGCCGGCGCCACTTCCTCGATCGGGCACACCGACACGGTGGACAGGGTGAAGGGCAGGCCCTTGGCCGCTGCCGCCTTGGCCGCCTGCACTTCGCCGCGGCGGGCGAACATGCCGGTGAGGCCGACCGGCGCCAGACCGACCGGCATCGACATCTTCTCGCCGAACAGCTCGGTGGACAGGTCCAGCTCGGACATGTTCTTCAGCACCCGCTGCCGCAGCTCGATGTCCGACAGGTCGGCGACGTTGCGGCGCAGGGTGTGCTCGGCATAGGCACCACCATCGACGTAGTGGAACAGGAAGGGCGGCAGCTTGCGCTGAGCGGCGGCGCGATAGTCGGTAGAGGCAGAAATGATCATGGGCTCATCCTGTTGCTGAAAAAGGGGAAGCGTAGCCTGACGGCAAGAGCCCCGGCATGGCCGGGGCGCAGTGGAACCTTGTGCTCAGCGGGCGGCCAGCGGGTCGCTGATGCCCAGTACGTAGATCGCGACCAGCGCGATGATGCCGGTGAACAGCACGTAGTACAGCGTCGGCCAGATAGTCTTGCGCAGGGTACTGCCTTCGCGGCCCAGCAGGCCAACGGTGGCCGATGCCGCGACCACGTTGTGGATCGCCACCATGTTGCCGGCGGCGGCGCCCACGGCCTGCACCGCGACGATCAGCGCGCTGGAGATGCCCAGGCTGCTGGCCACGCCGAACTGGAACTGGCTGAACATCATGTTGCTGACGGTGTTGGAACCGGCGATGAACGCGCCCAGGGCGCCGATGCTCGGGGCCAGCAGCGGGTAGATGCCGCCGACGCTGTCAGCGACCCAGCGCGCCATCAGGATCGGCATGCTGGCCAGCTCGGCACCGTTGACGCCGGAGTTGATCAGGATGCGCACCATCGGCACGGTGAACAGCAGCACGAAGCCGGCGCTGAGCAGCACGCTGGAGGATTCCTTGACGGCCTTGCCCAGGTCACGCGCCTTCATGCCGTGCAGGAAGAAAGTGGCCAGTACCACGGCGACCAGAATGCCGCCTGGCAGGTACAGCGGCTGGAAGCTGGCGCTGACGCCGGCTTCGCCGAGCAGGTCGGGGAAGTTCACCACCACGGCTTTCAGGGCGTTGCCCACCTGCGGGAACACGCGGCTGATCACCAGCAGGGCGCCGACCAGCACGTAGGGCAGCCAGGCGCGCAGTGCGCTCATCGGCTTGGCGGTCAGCTCGTCCAGTTTCATCTCGACGCTGCCCAGCCATTCGCTCGGCCATTTGTCCGCCGGGGCGAAGTCCCAGGTCTGCTTCGGTACCAGGAAGCCGACGCGTGCGGCGCTGGTGACGATGGCCAGGCCGATCAGGCCGCCCAGCAGGGAGGGGAATTCCGGGCCGAGGAACACGCCGGTGAAGACGTAGGGGATGACGAAGGCGAAACCGGCGAAGATGGCGAACGGCAGGACTGCCAGGCCGGCTTTCCAGCTTTTCTCGGCACCGAAGAAGCGGGTCAGCATCATCGCCATGATGGTGGGCATCAGGACGCCGACGGTGGCGTGGATGATCGCCACTTCACTGGTGATCAGTTGCAGGAACTGCGCCCAGGAGGAACCTTGCTCCACCAGGTGGGCGCCGATGGTCGCGGTATCCAGGCCGGTGTTGACGCCGACGATGATGGGCGTGCCGACCGCGCCGAAGGACACCGGCGTGCTCTGAACCAGCATGCCCATCAGCACCGCAGCCATGGCCGGGAAGCCGATGGCCACCAGCAGCGGGGCAGCGATGGCGGCCGGGGTACCGAAACCCGAGGCGCCCTCGATGAAGCAGCCGAACAGCCAGGCGATGATGATGGCCTGGATGCGACGGTCAGGACTGATGGTGGTGAAACCGGCACGAATGGCGGTGATGCCGCCGGAATGCTTGAGGGTGTTCAGCAGCAGGATCGCGCCGAAGATGATCCACAGCAGGCCGAGGGTGATCAGCAGGCCTTGCAGGGTGGAGGCCAGCACGCGGTTGAGGCTCATGTCCCAGGCGAACAGGCCGACGGCGGCGGTGACCAGATAGACCAGCGGCATGGCGCGCTTGGCCGGCCAGCGCAGGCCGATCAGCAGGATGGCGGCGAGCAGGATCGGCGAGAACGCCAGCAGGGCGAGAATTCCGTTGGACATGGGGCTTACTCCGCGGCAAGGCGCACGCGGCGCAGTAGCAGGGGGGATGCGGTATTCGGCAGACGTGCAGCGCTATGGGGCTTCATGGCGTGACCTCGACGACTCGTTCTTGTTATTGAATCGGGTTAATTGGTAAGACCAATTTACAAAACAGCCGGCTCAGGTTAAAAGTCGATCAATGCGCTGTCAAATCGCAGGGCTAAGACTTTGGTCGTAGAATGCTGTCTTGTTCGTCGCGGGGCGGCGCTATAGGCTTGCGCCATGCTGCATATGGCCTGGTCAAACCAATGGAGAAGCGCGCAATGGAAGTAGGTCTGGTGCGACAGCGTCGTCTCTCGGACGACATCGTCGCGCAACTGGAAACCATGATTCTCGAAGGCACCCTGCGTGCCGGCGAGCGGCTGCCTGCCGAGCGCGCATTGGCCGAGCAGTTCGGCGTGTCACGTCCGTCCCTGCGCGAGGCGATTCAGAAACTGGTGGCCAAGGGGTTGCTGGTCAGCCGTCAGGGTGGCGGCAACTATGTGGCCGAATCACTGGGCTCGACCTTCAGCGACCCGCTGTTGCACCTGCTGGAGAACAAGGAGGATGCGCAGCGCGACCTGCTGGAATTCCGCCATACGCTGGAAGGTTCCTGTGCCTACTACGCGGCCCGGCGAGCCACCGATATCGACCGGCAACGGCTGAGCGAGGCGTTCGAGGCGTTGCAGGACTGCTACTCGCGCGCTGGCAAGGTCACGCGGGCCGAGGAGGGCGCGGCCGATGCGCGCTTCCATCTGGCGATTGCCGAAGCCAGCCACAATGCCGTGCTGCTGCACACCATCCGCGGCCTGTTCGATCTGCTCAAGCGCAACGTGGTGACCAACATCGGTGGCATGTACGCCCAGCGCGAAGAAACCCGCGACATGCTGATCAGCCAGCACCGGGCGCTGTTCGAGGCGATCATCGAAGGGCGTGCGGAGGACGCGCGCGACCTGTCCAACCGGCACATCGACTATGTGCAGGAAGTGCTGGCGGAAGTTCAGCTGGAGGCTCGGCGCGTGGCGCGAGCGCAGCGTCGGCAGGGACTATAGGCAGCTACAAGCTACATGCAGGAGCCAGAGTCGCTGTGAAAGCGCTCATGGCCCGCAGCCGCTGTCAGTCGTCCTTGCCCTTGCTGCGCATGGCGCGCTGGACTTCACGGTTGGCGTCACGCTCTTTCTCGACGTGGCGCTTGTCGAAGTCCTTCTTGCCCTTGGCCAGGGCGATCTCGCATTTGACCAGGTGCTGTTTCCAGTACAGCGACAGGGCGACGCAGGTGTAGCCCTTCTGCTGCACGGCACCGAACAGCTTGTCCAGCTCGCGCTTGTTCAGCAGTAGCTTGCGCGTGCGGATCGGGTCGGCGATGACGTGGGTGCTGGCGGTTTTCAACGGGGTGATATGCGCCCCCATCAGCCAGGCTTCGTCGTCCTTGAGCAGTACGTAGCTGTCCACCAGCTGGGCCTTGCCAGCGCGCAGGCTCTTCACTTCCCAGCCAGCCAGGGCGACGCCCGCCTCGAACTTCTGTTCGACGAAATAATCGTGCAGCGCCTTTTTGTTCAGCGCGATGGTGCCTTGTGGATGTTTCTTTTGCTTAGCCATAGGGCGCGCATTATAGGGAGTCGCCCGCGCCTGCGCCATGGGGCTTTACCGAGCCAAGCTTGAGCCTGTCCGGCTAATCTTCGACAATGCGCGATCTTTTTCCCGTAGTGATGGGGTGTTGGCCGTAATGGCGAGCGACAACGTTTCGATTCATGGCGCCTGGGCCAGTCGTTGGGTATTCATTCTGGCGGCTACCGGCTCGGCAGTAGGCCTCGGTAATATCTGGAAGTTCCCCTACATGACAGGGGTCTATGGCGGCGGTGCATTCGTCGTCATGTACCTGTTCTGCATCGCCCTGGTGGGCGTGCCGATCATGCTGGCGGAAACCCTGATCGGCCGGCGTGGCCGGCAGAGCCCGGTCAATTCGATGAAGAGCCTCGCCATCGAGGCGGGCGCGTCGAAAGGCTGGTCGCTGGCGGCGCTGGGCGGCATGGTCGCGGCCCTGCTGATCCTGTCCTTCTATAGCGTGGTGGCCGGCTGGTCGCTGGACTACATCCTCAGCATGGGGCGTGGCGACTTCACCGGCATCACCGCCGAAGGCGCCGGTGCGGCGTTCGGCGGGCTGACTGCGGACCCCTGGCGGCTGACCCTGTGGCACAGCCTGTTCATGCTGATCACTGCGTTCGTGATCGCCAAGGGCGTGGTCGCGGGGCTGGAGCGCAGCCTGCGCATCATGATGCCGCTGCTGTTCGTGCTGCTCCTGGTGCTGCTGGGCTACAGCTTTACCACCGGACACTTCCGTGAAGGCTTCGATTTCCTCTTCCATTTCGACGCCAGCAAGGTGCAGGGTGGCATTCTCGCCGCCATGGGGCATGCCTTCTTCACCCTGAGCGTCGGCGTTGGCTCGATCATGGTGTACGGCGCCTACATGCCGAAGAAGGCATCGATCGGCGCCACCGTGCTGACCGTCGGCCTGCTCGATACCCTGGTCGCGCTGACCGCTGGTCTGGCCCTGTTTCCCATCGTCTTCGCCGCCGGCCTGGAGCCGGGCGGTGGTCCGGGGCTGATGTTCGTCACCCTGCCGATCGCCTTTGGCAACATCGCCTTCGGCCAGGTGATGGGGCTGATCTTCTTCGTCCTGGTGGCCGTGGCGGCGTGGAGTTCGTCGATCTCCATGCTCGAGCCGGCAGTCGCCTACTTCGTCGAGAAGAGCGGACGCAGCCGTGCCCTGGTCACGGCGGTGCTGGCGCTGCTGTGCTGGCTGGTCGGCATGGGCACCGTGCTGTCGTTCAACGTCTGGGCCGAGGCCAAGTTCTTCGTCTTCGCCGACGATGGCTTCCACCTGCTGCAGTGGGGCGCCGAGGGCGGCAAGACCTTCTTCGATAGCATCGACTACCTGACCAGCCGCATCCTGCTGCCGCTGGGCGGCCTGGCGTTCGCTCTGTTCGCCGGTTGGGTGCTCAGCCGTGATTCGGTGCGTGACGAGTTGGCGATCAAGAGCCCGTTGCTGTTCAATCTCGCCCTCTGGCTGATTCGCGTCGTGGCGCCGATCGGCGTTCTGATCGTTTTCATCGCGGAGCTGAGCAAGTAAATGACTACTCGAATCCAGCGCTCGGCGTTGCTGCCTTATCCGGCGCAGGCGCTGTTTGACCTCGTCAACGATGTCGCCAGCTACCCGCAGTTCCTGCCGTGGTGCCGCGCCAGTGAAGTGCTGGAGGTCAGCGAGACGCACATGCTGGCCAGTCTCGAGGTGGCCAAGGGCAGCATCAGCCAGCGTTTCGTCACGCGCAATGCGCTGCAGCCCGGGCAGCGCATCGAGATGAACCTGCAGGAAGGACCGTTCACCAGCCTGAACGGTGTCTGGGAGTTCAAGGCGCTGGGCGACAAGGCCTGCAAGATCAGCCTCGATCTGACCTTCGACTACGCCGGGCCGCTGGTGCGCGCTACCCTCGGGCCTCTGTTCAACCAGGCGACCAACACCATGGTCGATGCCTTCTGTCAGCGAGCCAAGCAACTCTATGGATAAGCCGAGCATTGCGATCGAGGTGGTCTACGCGCTGGCCGAACGGCAGAAGCTGCTGCGCCTGTCGGTGCCGGTCGGCACCACGGTGCGCGAGGCGGCGCTGCGCTCCGGCATGCAGCAGTTCTTTCCCGAACTGGATCTGCAGCAGGCGCCGCTGGGTATCTTCGGCAAGGCGGTCAGCAAGCCGGAGGAACGCGAGCTGGTCGAGGGGGAGCGAGTGGAGATCTACCGCCCGCTGATCGCCGACCCGAAAGAGGTGCGCAAGCAGCGTGCGGCCAAGGCCAAGGCCCGGGAAGAGGGCGACGAGTCGGCCTGAAGCACAGCGCTTGCTGCCACGTGGCGAGCAGACATGAAAAAGCCCGGAGCGAGTCCGGGCTTTTTCATGTCTGGGTGTTACTGCGGTTCGGTGTCCAGCGGCTCCGGCGTCGGTACCGGCACGGTTTCCACCTGGTCGACTTCGCGCTGGATCTGCTCGAGCAGCGAGCCAGGTGCCGGCGGCGTGTCGTCCTGCGGCTTGGCCTGCGGCTGCGTACTGGTGGTATCGCTGTCCTGGCCGAGGATGGCCTGGTCGCGGCTTACGCCGGGCATGAAGTCGCCGGCCAGGCCGACCAGCTGGTCGCTGCCGTCGAAGACCAGGCTGACGCGTTCCTGCAGGCGCTGACCGCCACCTGGCTGGATGCTGTAGAGATAATCCCAGCGATCGGCATGGAAGGTGTCGGTGATCAGCGGGTTGCCCATGATAAACCGCACTTGGCGTCGGGTCATTCCGGGACGCAGCTGGTCTATCATGTCCTGTGTCACGACATTGCCCTGTTGAATGTCGATCTTGTAAACCCCGGGGAATGAACAACCGGCGAGTGCGAAGAGCCCGGTCAGCGACAGGCTGGTCAGCAAGAGCTTGGTTTTTTGCATCGGAGGGTGACTTCCACTATCTTGGGCAACTTGAACCCCGGATCATACCCGTATTGAAGGGTGCTGCGAAACAGCATCCATGAGAAAGCAGACCATGGTTGAAAATAACGAACTGCGCAAAGCTGGACTGAAGGTGACTCTGCCACGGGTCAAGATCCTGCAGATGCTCGACAACGCCGAGCACCGCCACATGAGTGCGGAAGATGTCTACAAGGCACTGATGGAGGCAGGCGAGGACGTCGGCCTGGCGACCGTCTACCGCGTACTGACCCAGTTCGAGGCGGCGGGCCTGGTGGTTCGCCACAACTTCGACGGTGGCCATGCGGTATTCGAACTGGCCGACAGCGGCCATCACGACCATATGGTCTGTGTGGATTCCGGTGAGGTGATCGAGTTCTTCGACGCCGAGATCGAGAAGCGCCAGAAGGAAATCGTGCGTGAGCATGGCTTCGAACTGGTCGATCACAACCTGGTGTTGTACGTACGCAAGAAGAGCTGATGCTTCTGCTGCGATGAAAAAGGCGACCCTCGGGTCGCCTTTTTTATTGGGCTCGGGAGCCGTGCCCGGTTGCTGGTCGTGACGCCGGGCCTGCTTCACCCGGGCTGCGGCGATGGTTGTCTCAGGCGGCCTGGGCGCTGGTGACCATCTTGCGCGCGTGCGCCAGGGATTCTTCGGTCAGGTCGACGCCACCGAGCATGCGCGCGATTTCCTCGACGCGGCCGTTCTCGTCCAGTCTGCTCACGGCCGTGGACGTGGCCTCTTCGCCGCGGCGCTTGTGGACGAACAGGTGCTGATGGCCTTGCGCAGCCACCTGGGGCAGGTGGGTCACGCAGAGGACCTGGCCGCGCTCGCCCAGGCGGCGCAGCAGTTGCCCGACGACCTCGGCGGTCGGGCCGCCAATGCCGACGTCCACTTCGTCGAAGACCAGCGTCGGGACGCGCGAGGTCTGTGCGGTGATCACCTGGATTGCCAGGCTGATACGTGACAGCTCGCCACCCGAAGCCACCTTGGCCAGGCCGCGCAACGGTTGGCCGGGGTTGGCGCTGACCAGGAATTCCACGGTTTCCAGGCCATTGGCCTGTGGCTCTTCGCTGTTCATGCTCTGCAGCTGGATGCTGAAACGCCCGCCGGGCATGCCCAGTGCCTGCATTTCCTGCTCGACGGCCGCGGCCAGGCGCTCGGCGGCGCTGCCGCGCAGCGCGCTGAGTTCGGCGGCCTTCTCCTGGTAATGACGGGCGTAGGCGGCCAGTTCCTCGGCCAGGCGTTCGCTGGCCTGGTCGTCGGCATTGAGGCTCTCCAGTTCCTCGAACAGTCGTTGCTGCAGGGCGGCCAGCTCGGTGGGCTGGATGCGGTGCTTGCGGGCCAGGGTGTAGATGGTGTCCAGGCGTTCTTCGAGGTACTGCTGGCGCTGCGGGTCGGCATCGAAGTGATCGACGAAGCGGTTCAGTTCGCCCACGGCCTCCTCGACCTGGATCTGCGCGCTGGCCAGCAGGTTGCTCGCTTCGCCCAGCGCGCCGCCCTGGCCGCCAAAGGCGCCAAGCCGGTTGAGGCTGGCGGTCAGCGCCGACAGCACGTTGCCTGCATCGCTTTCGCTGCACAGCTCGAGTACCTGGCGACAGGCACCGAGCAGCGCTTCGGCATTGCTCAGGGCCTTGTGTTCGCGCTCCAGCTCGTCCAGTTCGTTCTCGCCCAGGGCCAGGTTTTCCAGTTCTTCCAGCTGGTAGCTGAGCAGCTGGTGGCGGGCGCGCTGCTCGTCACCCTGGCTGGAAATGCGCTGTAGGTCGTTGCGCGTCTGCTTCCAGCGCTGTGCGGCCAGCTGCACCTGGCGCGCCAGCTCCTGGCTGCCGGCGTACTCGTCGAGCAGGCGGCGGTGGGTGTCGCTCTTGAGCAGCGACTGGTGTTCATGCTGGCTGTGGATGTCGATGATCAGCTCGCCGAGCGCCTTGAGGTCGGCTTGCGGGCAGGGGCTGCCGTTGATGTAGCCGCGCGAGCGGCCCTCGACGGTGATCACCCGGCGCAGGATGCACGGGCCGTCGCTGTCCAGGTCGCGCTCGGCGAGCCAGCTGCGGGCTTCGGGGATCTCTGCCAGGTCGAAGCTGGCGAGGATGTCGGCCTTGTCCGCGCCGGGGCGCACCACGCCGCTGTCGGCACGGTCGCCCAGGCACAGGCCAAGGGCATCGAGCATGATCGACTTGCCGGCACCGGTCTCGCCGCTGATGGCGCTCATGCCGGCATCCAGCTCGAGGTCCAGGTGGTCGACGATGGCGTAGTTGTGTATGGACAGGTGCACCAGCATGGCGAACGCTCCCGAATTTGATGTCTGGTTATTTATACAGTGTTTTTTCTTTCCCTGACAATCCTCCTCTATCGCCCCTTGAAAGCTGTGGATTTGACTCCATATAGGCGGGCAGGTGCGCGGGCCGGACTCGCGCCGATTCATTCGAGAGGAGATAGGCATGGCTGACGAACAGAACCTGGATACGCAGAACCCCGAGGCTCAGGCGGCCGAGAATGTCGCGCCGAGCGATGACCTGGCGGCTCGCGTGCAGGCACTGGAAGAGCAGCTGGCTGCAGCGCAGGACCAGTCGCTGCGCATGGCGGCCGAGCTGCAGAATGTGCGTCGTCGCGCCGAGCAGGACGTGGAGAAGGCGCACAAGTTCGCCCTGGAAAAATTCGCCAACGACCTGCTGCCGGTCGTCGACAGCCTGGAACGTGGTCTGGAGCTGTCCAGCCCGGACGACGAAGCGATCAAGGGCGTGCGCGAGGGCATGCAACTGACCCTCAAACTGTTCATCGACACCCTGGCGCGTCATCAGCTGGAAACGCTGGACCCGCATGGCGCTCCGTTCAACCCGGAGCATCACCAGGCCATGGCGATGGAAGAGAGTGTCAACGTCGAGCCGAACTCGGTGCTCAAGGTGTTCCAGAAGGGCTACCTGCTCAATGGTCGCCTGCTGCGCCCGGCCATGGTCGTGGTGAGCAAGGCGCCGACCACGCCGCCGCCGTCCATCGACGAGCAGGCTTGAAATTTTCGGGGGCGACCCCATTTCTGAGTCAAGCGTTTTAGTGCTACCGGCGCCTGCGAAGCGAGGCGACGGAAAAATCAAAGTTTCGGGAGAATTTTCATGGGCAAAATCATCGGTATCGACCTGGGGACCACCAACTCCTGCGTCTCCATTCTGGAAAACGGCAACGTCAAGGTGCTGGAGAACGCCGAAGGCGCTCGCACCACGCCGTCCATCATCGCTTACGCCAACGACGGCGAAACCCTGGTTGGCCAGTCGGCCAAGCGCCAGGCCGTGACCAACCCGCACAACACCCTGTATGCGGTGAAGCGTCTGATCGGTCGTCGTTTCGACGAGGATGTCGTGCAGAAAGACATCCAGATGGTTCCGTACAAGATCGTCAAGGCTGACAACAACGACGCCTGGGTCGAGGTCAACGGCCAGAAGATGGCCCCGCCGCAGATCAGCGCCGAAGTGCTGAAGAAGATGAAGAAGACCGCTGAGGACTACCTTGGCGAGCCGGTCACCGAAGCGGTGATCACCGTTCCGGCCTACTTCAACGACAGCCAGCGTCAGGCCACCAAGGATGCCGGTCGCATCGCCGGTCTGGACGTCAAGCGCATCATCAACGAGCCGACCGCGGCTGCGCTGGCCTATGGCATGGACAAGGCCAAGGGCGACCACACCGTGATCGTCTATGACCTGGGTGGCGGTACCTTCGACGTGTCGGTGATCGAGATCGCCGAAGTCGACGGCGAGCACCAGTTCGAAGTGCTGGCCACCAACGGCGACACCTTCCTCGGTGGCGAGGACTTCGACATTCGCCTGATCGACTACCTCGTCGACGAGTTCAAGAAAGAAACCGGCATGAACCTCAAGGGCGACCCGCTGGCAATGCAGCGCCTGAAGGAAGCTGCCGAGAAGGCCAAGATCGAGCTGTCCTCGAGCCAGCAGACCGACGTCAACCTGCCGTACATCACTGCAGACGCCAGCGGTCCGAAGCACCTGAACGTGAAGATCTCCCGCTCCAAGCTGGAGTCGCTGGTCGAGGACCTGGTGCAGCGCACCATCGAGCCGTGCCGCACCGCGCTGAAGGATGCCGGCATCGACGTCAGCAAGATCGACGACGTGATCCTGGTCGGTGGTCAGACCCGCATGCCGCTGGTGCAGAAGACCGTTGCCGAGTTCTTCGGCAAGGAGCCGCGCAAGGACGTCAACCCGGACGAAGCCGTGGCCATGGGCGCTGCCATTCAGGGCGCGGTACTGGCTGGTGATGTCAAGGACGTGCTGCTGCTGGACGTTTCCCCGCTGACCCTGGGTATCGAAACCATGGGTGGCGTGATGACCGCGCTGATCGAGAAGAACACCACCATCCCGACCAAGAAGTCGCAGGTGTTCTCCACCGCCGACGACAACCAGAGCGCCGTGACCATTCACGTGCTGCAGGGCGAGCGCAAGCAGGCGGCGCAGAACAAGTCCCTCGGCAAGTTCGACCTGGCCGAGATTCCGCCGGCTCCGCGTGGCGTGCCGCAGATCGAAGTGACCTTCGATATCGATGCCAACGGCATCCTGCACGTGTCTGCCAAGGACAAGGCCACTGGCAAGCAGCAGTCCATCGTGATCAAGGCCAACTCCGGTCTGTCCGAGGAAGAGATCGAGCAGATGGTGCGTGACGCCGAGGCCAACGCCGAGGAAGACCGCAAGTTCGAAGAGCTGGCCACTGCGCGCAACCAGGGCGACCAGCTGGTGCACGCCACCCGCAAGATGCTCACCGAGGCGGGCGACAAGGCGACTGCCGAGGAGAAGGCAGCCATCGAGAAAGCCATCGGTGAACTGGAAGTCGCACTGAAGGGTGACGACAAGGAAGCCATCGAGGCCAAGATGAACGCCCTGTCCGAGGCCACCACGCCGCTGGCGCAGAAGATGTACGCCGAGCAGCCGCAAGCCGGTGCCGCCCAGGCCGACGCCGGTGACGCCAAGGATGCCGGTGACGACGTGGTCGACGCTGAGTTCGAAGAGGTCAAGGAGAACAAGTAAGGGATGCGCGCACGCCTTTCGCCCCTCCGGGAGCGAGGGGCGTGTCGCCCTCTGCTTTTCGCTCCGCCGTCGCATCTGGCGGTCAGGATACGCCGCGCGGGAGCCTTCTCCCGCGTCGGCGTATCTGGAGCTCACGAATCTGAGAGTGCAGCACAATTATGGCAAAACGAGACTATTACGAGGTTCTGGGGGTCGAGCGCGGCGCCAGTGAGGCCGAGCTGAAGAAGGCCTATCGGCGTCTGGCGATGAAGTACCACCCGGACCGCAACCCGGACGACAAGGAAGCGGAGGAGAAATTCAAGGAGGCCAACGAGGCCTACGAGGTGCTCTCCGACGCCAGCAAGCGTTCGGCCTATGACCAATACGGGCATGCCGGGGTCGATCCGCAGATGGGCGGCGGTGCCGGCGCCGGTTTCGGCGGCGCCAACTTCTCCGACATCTTCGGCGACGTGTTCAGCGATTTCTTCGGCGGTGGCGGTCGCGGCGGTTCGCGCGGCGGTGCCCAGCGTGGCAGCGACCTGCGCTACACCCTGGAGCTGGACCTGGAAGAAGCCGTGCGCGGCACCACCGTGACCATTCGCGTGCCGACCCTGGTGGGTTGCAAGACCTGCGATGGCTCCGGCGCCAAGAAGGGCACCAGCCCGGTGACCTGTACCACCTGCGGTGGTATCGGCCAGGTGCGCATGCAGCAGGGCTTCTTCTCCGTGCAGCAGACCTGCCCGCGTTGCCACGGCAGCGGCAAGATGATCACCGACCCCTGTGGCAGCTGCCATGGCCAGGGGCGCGTGGAAGAGAGCAAGACGCTGTCGGTCAAGGTGCCGCCGGGTGTCGATACCGGTGATCGCATCCGCCTGTCCGGCGAAGGCGAGGCCGGCGCGCATGGCGGCCCGGCCGGTGACCTCTATGTGGTGGTCAACGTCCGTGAACATGCGATCTTCCAGCGCGATGGCAAGCATCTGTACTGCGAAGTGCCGATCAGCTTCGCCGACGCGGCGCTGGGTGGCGAGCTGGAAGTGCCGACCCTCGACGGCCGGGTCAAGCTGAAGATTCCGGAAGGCACCCAGACCGGCAAGCTGTTCCGCCTGCGCGGCAAGGGCGTGGCCCCGGTGCGCGGTGGTGCGGCCGGTGACCTGATGTGCCGTGTCGCGGTGGAGACGCCGGTCAACCTGACCAAGCGTCAGCGCGAGCTGCTCGAGGAGTTCCGCAAGTCGCTGCAGGGCGATGACTCCCACTCGCCCAAGGCCAGTGGCTGGTTCGAAGGCGTCAAGCGCTTCTTCGGCGACGTTTAATTGAGCGGCAAGCCACAGGCGACAGGCTGCAAGAGACTCTTGCGCTTGGCCTGTGGCTTGAAGCGTGCAGCTTGGAGCTGATGTTATGCAACGTATTGCAGTGATGGGCGCCGCCGGGCGCATGGGCAAGACCCTGATCGAAGCCGTGAGCCAGGCCGAGGGCGCGAAGCTCAGCGCGGCCATCGACCGTGCCGACAGCAGCCTGATCGGTGCCGACGCGGGCGAGCTGGTCGGGCTGGGCAAGATCGGTGTGACGCTGGCCGGTGAGCTGGCGGCGGTGGTCGATGATTTCGACGTGCTGATCGACTTCACCCATCCCTCGGTGACGCTGAAGAACCTGGAAGTCTGCCGTCAGGCCGGCAAGGCCATGGTCATCGGCACCACCGGCTTCACCCCGGAGGAGAAGCAGCTGCTGAGCGAGGCGGCCAAGCAGATTCCCATCGTCTTCGCCGCCAACTTCAGCGTCGGCGTCAACCTGTGCCTGAAGCTGCTCGATACCGCCGCGCGCGTGCTGGGTGACGATGTGGACATCGAGATCATCGAAGCCCATCACCGCCACAAGGTCGATGCCCCGTCGGGCACGGCGCTGCGCATGGGCGAGGTGGTCGCGGATGCCCTGGGGCGTGATCTGCAGAAGGTCGCCGTGTATGGCCGTGAAGGGCAGACCGGGGCGCGTGAGCGCGAGACCATCGGCTTCGCCACCGTGCGCGCCGGCGATGTGGTCGGCGATCACACCGTGCTGTTCGCCGCCGAGGGCGAGCGCGTGGAGATCACCCACAAGGCCTCCAGCCGCATGACCTTCGCCAAGGGCGCAGTGCGTTCGGCGCTCTGGCTGCAGTCGCGTTCGCCAGCGCTGTACGACATGCAGGACGTGCTGGGGCTGCGTTGAGAAATGTGTGACGGAAGCGTCCTGGCGGGTGGACCGAAAAAGGGTTTTCCTGTAAGCTTCCTGTTTTAGTGTGTCCACTAAAAGTTACGCAGAATGGCTCAAATAAAAAAGCGGGATGACCTTCACACGTCATCCCGCTTTTTTACAACCTGCGTTTGCTTCAAGCCTTGATCGTGACGGAGGTCTTCTTGACTAAGCCAGCCCCCAAACCTGCCATTTTAGCCCTTGCTGACGGCAGTATTTTTCGCGGCGAATCTATCGGGGCCGATGGCCAGACCATCGGAGAGGTGGTGTTCAACACCGCCATGACCGGCTATCAGGAAATCCTTACCGATCCATCCTACGCCCAGCAGATCGTTACCCTGACCTACCCGCACATCGGCAACACCGGCACCACGCCGGAAGATGCCGAGTCCAACCGTGTATGGGCCGCCGGCCTGATCATTCGCGACCTGCCGCTGATCTCCAGCAACTGGCGCGACAAGCAGCCGCTGGACGAGTACCTGAAAGAGAACGGTACGGTCGCCATCGCCGGTATCGATACCCGTCGCCTGACCCGCATCCTGCGCGAGAAAGGCTCGCAGAATGGTTGCATCCTGGTTGGCGCTGACGCCACCGAAGAGAAGGCGCTGGAGCTGGCACGCAGCTTCCCGGGCCTCAAGGGCATGGACCTGGCCAAGGAAGTCACCTGCGACAAGCCCTACGAGTGGCGCTCCAGCGTGTGGAACCTGGAGAGCGACAGCCATCCGCAGATCGCCGCTGCCGACCTGCCGTATCACGTGGTCGCCTACGACTACGGGGTCAAGCTGAACATCCTGCGCATGCTGGTCGCGCGCGGCTGCCGCCTCACCGTGGTGCCGGCCCAGACCCCGGCCAGCGAAGTGCTGGCGCTCAATCCCGACGGCGTGTTCCTGTCCAACGGCCCTGGCGACCCCGAGCCCTGCGACTACGCGATCAAGGCGATCAAGGACGTGCTGGAAACCGACATTCCGGTATTCGGCATCTGCCTCGGCCACCAGCTGCTGGCGCTGGCCTCCGGCGCCAAGACCCTGAAGATGGGCCACGGCCACCACGGTGCCAACCACCCGGTACAGGACCTCGACAGCGGCGTGGTGATGATCACCAGCCAGAACCACGGTTTCGCCGTGGACGAGAGCAGCCTGCCGGGCAACGTGCGCCCGATCCACAAGTCGCTGTTCGACGGCACCCTGCAGGGCATCGAGCGTACCGACAAGGACGCCTTCAGCTTCCAGGGTCACCCCGAGGCGAGCCCGGGCCCGCACGACGTGGCCCCGCTGTTCGACCGCTTCATCGAAGCCATGGCCAAGCGCCGCTAAGCCCCGCCGACTGACCTAAGGATTCGAGTAACGATCATGCCAAAACGTACAGACATCAAAAGCATCCTGATCCTCGGTGCCGGCCCCATCGTCATCGGCCAGGCCTGCGAGTTCGACTACTCCGGCGCCCAGGCGTGCAAGGCGCTGAAGGAAGAAGGTTTCCGCGTCATTCTGGTGAACTCCAACCCGGCCACCATCATGACCGACCCGGCCATGGCCGACGCCACCTACATCGAGCCGATCAAGTGGGCCACCGTGGCCAAGATCATCGAGAAGGAGCGCCCGGACGCGCTGCTGCCGACCATGGGTGGCCAGACCGCGCTGAACTGCGCGCTGGATCTGGAGCGCCACGGCGTGCTGGAAAAGTTCGGTGTTGAGATGATCGGTGCCAATGCCGACACCATCGACAAGGCCGAAGACCGTTCGCGCTTCGACAAGGCAATGAAGGACATCGGCCTGGCCTGCCCGCGCTCGGGTATCGCCCACAGCATGGAAGAAGCCTACGGCGTGCTGGAGATGGTGGGTTTCCCCTGCATTATCCGCCCGAGCTTCACCATGGGCGGCACCGGTGGCGGCATCGCCTACAACCGTGAGGAATTCGAGGAAATCTGCGCCCGTGGTCTGGACCTGTCGCCGACCAACGAGCTGCTGATCGACGAATCGCTGATCGGCTGGAAGGAATACGAGATGGAGGTGGTCCGCGACAAGAAGGACAACTGCATCATCGTCTGCTCCATCGAGAACTTCGATCCGATGGGCGTGCACACCGGCGACTCGATCACCGTCGCGCCGGCGCAGACCCTGACCGACAAGGAATACCAGATCATGCGCAACGCCTCGCTGGCGGTGCTGCGTGAAATCGGCGTGGAAACCGGTGGCTCCAACGTGCAGTTCGGCATCTGCCCGAACACCGGGCGCATGGTCGTGATCGAGATGAACCCGCGCGTATCGCGTTCCTCGGCGCTGGCCTCCAAGGCCACCGGCTTCCCGATCGCCAAGATCGCCGCCAAGCTGGCCGTCGGCTACACCCTGGACGAGCTGCAGAACGACATCACCGGCGGGCGTACCCCGGCCTCGTTCGAGCCGTCGATCGACTACGTGGTGACCAAGGTTCCGCGCTTCGCCTTCGAGAAATTCCCCAAGGCCGACGCCCGTCTGACCACCCAGATGAAATCCGTGGGCGAGGTCATGGCCATCGGCCGTACCTTCCAGGAGTCGGTGCAGAAAGCCCTGCGCGGCCTGGAAGTCGGCGTCGCCGGTTTCGATCCGAAGCTCGACCTGAACGACCCGGAAGCCGAGAGTACCCTGCGTCGCGAGCTGACCGTGCCCAGCGCCGACCGCATCTGGTACGTGGCCGATGCCTTCCGCGCCGGCAAGAGCGTCGCCGAGGTGTTCGACCTGACCCGTATCGACGAGTGGTTCCTGGTGCAGATCGAGGATCTGATCAAGGACGAAGCCACCGTGCAGACCCTGGGTCTGTCGGCCATCGACTACGACCTGATGTTCAAGCTCAAGCGCAAGGGTTTCTCCGATGCGCGCCTGGCCAAGCTGCTCGGCGTTTCCGAGAAGAGCCTGCGTGCCCATCGCCACAAGCTGAAAGTGCTGCCGGTGTACAAGCGCGTGGATACCTGCGCTGCCGAGTTTGCCACCGACACCGCCTACATGTACTCCACCTACGAGGAAGAGTGCGAGGCCAAGCCGAGCGGCCGCGACAAGATCATGATCCTCGGCGGCGGTCCCAACCGTATCGGCCAGGGCATCGAGTTCGACTACTGCTGCGTGCATGCGGCGCTGGCCATGCGTGAAGACGGTTACGAGACCATCATGGTCAACTGCAACCCGGAAACCGTCTCCACCGACTACGACACTTCCGATCGCCTGTACTTCGAGCCGGTGACCCTGGAAGACGTGCTGGAAATCGTCCGTGTCGAGCAGCCCAAGGGCGTCATCGTCCAGTACGGTGGCCAGACTCCGCTGAAGATCTGCCGCGCCCTGGAAGAAGCCGGCGTACCGATCATCGGCACCAGCCCCGAGGCCATCGACCGTGCCGAAGACCGTGAGCGCTTCCAGCAGATGGTGCAGCGCCTGAACCTGCGTCAGCCGGCCAACGCCACCGCGCGCAGCGAAGACGAGGCCCTGGCCCTGTCGAAGAACATCGGCTACCCGATGGTGGTGCGTCCGTCCTACGTACTGGGCGGCCGGGCGATGGAAATCGTCTACCAGGAAGAAGAGCTCAAGCGCTACATGCGCGAAGCGGTGAAGGTCTCCAACGACAGCCCGGTGCTGCTGGATCGCTTCCTCAACTGCGCCATCGAGGTGGACGTGGATGCGGTCAGCGACGGCGAGACCGTGGTCATCGGCGCGATCATGCAGCACATCGAACAGGCCGGCGTGCACTCCGGTGACTCCGCCTGCTCGCTGCCGCCGTACTCGCTGCCGGCACACATCCAGGACGAGATCCGCGAGCAGGTCAAGAAGATGGCCCTGGAGCTCGGCGTGGTCGGCCTGATGAACGTGCAGATGGCCGTACAGGGCGAAGACATCTACGTCATCGAAGTGAACCCGCGCGCCTCGCGTACCGTGCCGTTCGTCTCCAAGTGCGTCGGCGAGTCGCTGGCCAAGGTGGCGGCGCGCGTCATGGCGGGCAAGAGCCTGGCCGAAGTGGGCTACACCAAGGAAATCATTCCGCCGTTCTTCAGCGTCAAGGAAGCGGTGTTCCCCTTCGCCAAGTTCCCGGGTGTCGACCCGATCCTCGGCCCGGAGATGAAATCCACCGGTGAGGTGATGGGTGTCGGCGACAGCTTCGGCGAAGCCTTCGCCAAGGCCCAGGTCGGTGCCAGCGAAATCCTGCCGAACACCGGCTGTGCCTTCATCAGCGTGCGCGAGGATGACAAGGCCGAGGCCGTGCAGGTCGCTCGCGACCTGGTCAGCCTGGGCTTCGAAGTCGTCGCCACTGCCGGTACCGCCAAGGTGATCGAGGCCGCCGGCCTGCCGGTGCGCCGTGTGAACAAGGTGACCGAAGGTCGTCCGCACGTGGTCGACATGATCAAGAACGACGAGGTCACCCTGATCATCAATACCACCGAGGGGCGTCAGTCCATCGCTGACTCCTACTCGATCCGTCGTAACGCCCTGCAGCACAAGATCTACTGCACCACCACCATCGCGGCGGGTCAGGCGGTCTGTGAGGCGCTCAAGTTCGGTCCGGAGAAGACCGTGCGTCGGCTGCAGGATCTGCATGCAGGAATCAAGGCATGAACAAGTACCCCATGACCGTCCAGGGCGCTCGCGCCCTGGAAGAAGAACTGGCGCACCTGACCAAGGTGCGTCGTCCGGCCCTGAGCCAGGCGATCGCCGAGGCGCGTGAGCTGGGTGACCTCAAGGAGAACGCCGAATACCATGCCGCCCGTGAGGAGCAGGGCATGGTCGAGGCGCGCGTGCGTGATATCGAAGGTCGTTTGCAGAATGCGGTGATCATCGATGTCACCACCATCGAGCACACCGGCAAGGTGATCTTCGGTTCCACCGTGGAAATCGCCAACGTCGAGACCGACGAGAGCGTGACCTATCGGATCGTCGGTGAAGACGAAGCCGACATCAAGCAGGGCAAGATCTCCGTTGCATCTCCCATCGCGCGCGCCCTGGTGGGCAAGAGCGAAGGGGATGTCGTCGGCGTGCAGACCCCCAGTGGCCTGGTCGAGTACGAGATTGTCGAAGTCCGCCACGTATAAGCCGCGCCAGCCGTCACGGGCCTCCGCTGTCAGCTGGCAGCTGGCCCAGACCCTCTGGGTCGGCGGCATCTGGGTGTTGCAGTTCATCGTCCTGCCGGCCATCGAACAGGCCGGCCTGGCGCCTTTGCTGGTGCAGGAGATTGCGGCGCGCCTGATGCCGCTGCTGGTGGGCCTGGCGGCCGTGGGCGTTGCCCTGCAGGCACTGGCGCTGCTGCGTGTCGAAGGGCTGGCCAGCTTGCTGCGGGATGTGCGCGGGCAGCTGCTGCTGACCGTCGCGGCGATGGCGCTGAGTCATTTCGCCGCGCTGCACTACTGGCCTGGGGCCGAGTACTGGCTACGCTTCAGCTATCTGGTCATGGCATTCTGCGGGTTGCTGCTGGTGCTGCAACCCGTGCCGGGGAAGACGCGCGGCGCCTGATGGCGCCGCCTGCCTGTGTCAGCCCTGGTAGCGAATCACGTTGGACAGGTTGCGATTCGGTTTGGGGTTCTTGCGATAGAGCAGGGCGACCTTGCCGATCGACTGGACCAGTTCGGCGCGGCCGCTTTCGCACAGGGCCACGATGGCGGCCTGGCGGTCCTCGCGTTCGGCGAGGCGCAGCTGTACCTTGATCAGCTCGTGATCGTTCAGGGCACGGTCCAGCTCTGCCAGCACGCCCTCGGTCAAACCATTGTCGGCCACGATCAATACAGGTTTCAGGTGGTGGCCGATAGATTTGAATTGTTTCTTCTGCTCTTGAGTGAGCGGCATAATCGTTAGTACCTAATTCGGTCTGGAAAACGGCGCCTATCTTACCCGAGCCCGCGCAGTTATTCATGACCCGTTGAGTCCGAGGTTTCAGTGGCACGTTCCAAGACCAGCCAGCGTTGGCTGAAAGAACATTTCGACGATCCTTACGTGAAGATGGCGCAGAAGGACGGCTATCGTTCCCGCGCCAGCTACAAGCTGCTGGAAATCCAGGAGAAGGATCGCATCCTGCGTCCCGGCATGACCGTGGTCGACCTCGGCGCCGCGCCGGGTGGCTGGTCGCAGGTCACCAGCCGGGTGATCGGTGACAAGGGGCGTCTGATCGCCTCCGACATCCTGGAGATGGACAGCATTCCGGATGTGACCTTCATCCAGGGCGACTTCACCGATGATGCCGTGTTCGAGCAGATTCTCGCCGCCATCGGTGAAAACCCGGTTGACCTTGTTATTTCCGATATGGCCCCCAATATGAGTGGGGTGAGGACGGCGGATCAGGCGCGCGCGATGTATCTGTGCGAGCTGGCGCTGGACCTGGCCGGACGCGTGCTGCGTCCGGGCGGGGACTTTCTGATCAAGATTTTCCAAGGTGAGGGGTTCGATACCTATCACCGGCAGGTGCGCGACACCTTCGACAAGGTGCAGATGCGCAAGCCGTTGTCGTCGCGCGATCGATCTCGTGAGCAGTACCTGCTGGCGCGGGGCTTTCGCGGGTTGTGAGTTGCAACGGCGGCCCGACCTGCTGGTCTCAGGTAGTACAACCCTCATAAAGGGTTACAGACGGTGCCTGCGGGATGTGGGCGTTTGGTGTAAGTTAGGCCGGTATATCATTGGTCGTCATGGGAAGCGCGCTTCGCCACGAGGCCTGCTTCAGAGGGTAGCTAATTGAACGACATGGCAAAGAATCTCATCCTGTGGCTGATCATCGCGGCGGTGCTGGTCACCGTGATGAACAATTTCTCCAGCCCGAGCGAGCCGCAGACCCTGAGCTACTCGCAGTTCATCGAGCAGGTCAAGGAAGGGCGCGTCGAGCGCGTGACCGTCGACGGCTACGTGATCACCGGCAAGCGCACCGACGGCGAAGGCTTCAAGACCATTCGTCCGGCGATCCAGGACGGCGGCCTTATTGGTGACCTGATCGACAACAACGTGGTCATCGAGGGCAAGCAGCCTGAGCAGCAGAGCATCTGGACCCAGCTGCTGGTAGCGAGCTTCCCGATCCTGGTGATCATCGCCGTGTTCATGTTCTTCATGCGCCAGATGCAGGGCGGTGCGGGCGGCAAGGGCGGGCCGATGAGCTTCGGCAAGTCCAAGGCGCGGCTGCTCTCCGAAGACCAGGTCAAGACCACCTTCGCCGATGTCGCCGGTTGCGACGAGGCCAAGGAAGAAGTCAGCGAGCTGGTGGAGTTCCTGCGTGACCCGGGCAAGTTCCAGCGTCTCGGTGGGCGCATCCCGCGTGGCGTGCTGATGGTCGGTTCCCCGGGTACTGGTAAGACGCTGCTGGCCAAGGCCGTGGCGGGCGAGGCCAAGGTGCCGTTCTTCACCATCTCCGGTTCCGATTTCGTGGAAATGTTCGTCGGTGTCGGCGCTTCCCGTGTCCGCGACATGTTCGACCAGGCCAAGAAACACGCGCCGTGCATCATCTTCATCGACGAGATCGACGCCGTGGGTCGCCACCGTGGCGCCGGCATGGGCGGCGGTCATGACGAGCGCGAGCAGACGCTCAACCAGCTGCTGGTGGAGATGGATGGTTTCGAGATGAACGATGGCATCATCGTCATCGCGGCCACCAACCGCCCCGACGTGCTCGACCCGGCGCTGCTGCGTCCCGGCCGCTTCGACCGTCAGGTGGTGGTGGGCCTGCCCGACATCCGTGGTCGCGAACAGATTCTGAAAGTGCACATGCGCAAGGTGCCGATGGGCGACGACGTCAATGCGGCGGTCATCGCGCGGGGTACCCCGGGCTTCTCCGGTGCCGACCTGGCCAACCTGGTCAACGAGGCGTCCCTGTTCGCTGCCCGTGCAGGCAAGCGTCTGGTGGAAATGAAGGAGTTCGAGCTGGCCAAGGACAAGATCATGATGGGCGCCGAGCGCAAGACCATGGTCATGTCCGACAAGGAGAAGCTCAACACGGCCTACCACGAGGCGGGTCACGCCATCGTCGGTCGTCTGGTGCCCGAGCATGATCCGGTCTACAAGGTGTCCATCATTCCGCGCGGTCGTGCCCTGGGCGTGACCATGTTCCTGCCGGAAGAGGATCGTTACAGCCTGAGCAAGCGCGCCCTGATCAGCCAGATCTGCTCGCTGTTCGGCGGCCGTATCGCCGAGGAAATGACCCTGGGTTTCGATGGCGTCACCACCGGTGCCTCCAATGACATCATGCGCGCCACTCAGCTGGCCAAGAACATGGTCACCAAGTGGGGCCTGTCCGAGAAGCTGGGTCCGCTGATGTACGCCGAGGAAGAAGGCGAAGTGTTCCTGGGGCGCAGCATGGGCAGCCAGCACAGCAACGTGTCTGGTGAAACCGCCAAGCTGATCGACGAGGAAGTGCGTCGCATCATCGACGAGTGCTACGACACGGCCAAGCGCCTGCTGGTGGAAAACCGCGACAAGCTCGACGCCATGGCCGAAGCACTGATGAAGTACGAAACCATCGACTCCGAGCAGATCGACGACATCATGAATGGCCGCGAACCTCGCGAGCCGCGTGGTTGGGATGGTGGTGGCGACTCCGGTGCGCCGCAGGCCAAGGTCGATGAGCCCAGTCGTCCCGAGAAGCCAATCGGCGGTCCTGCTGCCGAGCACTAAGGTCGCCTATGTCCTTTGCGCAACACCCGAGCCGGCTGCCCTGTGGCAGCCGGCTTCTTGATTTGTCCCGTCCGCACGTGATGGGCATCCTCAATGTCACGCCTGACTCATTCTCCGACGGTGGCCGCTATACCGCGCGCGACGCCGCCTTGCGCCACGCCGAGGCGATGGTCGCTGCCGGTGCGACCCTGATCGATGTGGGCGGTGAATCCACCCGTCCTGGCGCCCGGGTCGTGTCGCCGACCGAGGAGCTGGAGCGAGTCGCGCCGGTGGTCGAGGCCATTGCGCGTGAGCTGGACGTCATCATTTCGGTCGACACCTCGACGCCCGCGGTGATGCGCGAGAGTGCGAGGCTGGGGGCGGGGTTGATCAATGACGTGCGCTCGCTGCAGCGCGATGGCGCGCTGGACGCCGCCGCCGACAGCGGCCTGCCGGTGTGCCTGATGCACATGCGCGGCGAGCCGGGCAACATGCAGGACAACCCGCAGTACCCGGACATCGTCGCCGAAGTGCGGGGCTTTCTCGTCGAGCGCATGGCGGCATGCGCGGCCGCCGGTATCCCCGCTGAGCGGATCGTGCTCGATCCGGGCTTCGGTTTTGCCAAGACGCTGGAGCATAATCTGGCCTTGTTCAGGCACATGGGCGAGCTCTCCGAGCTGGGCCGGCCGCTGCTGGTGGGCGTCTCGCGCAAGAGCATGATCGGCAAGGTGCTTGGCCACGAGGTTGGCGGGCGGCTCTACGGCAGCCTGGCGCTGGCTGCCCTGGCGCTGACCAAGGGCGCACATATTCTGCGTGTGCACGATGTCGCCGAAACGGTGGACGTGGTGCGCATGGTCGCTGCGGTTGAAGCAGCGCAATAACAAGGAAAGACTGATGGCTAGAAAATACTTCGGCACCGATGGCATCCGTGGCCATGTCGGGCAGTTTCCGATCACCCCTGACTTCATGCTCAAGCTCGGCTGGGCTGCGGGCATGGCATTTCGCAAGCAGGGCAAGTGCCGCATCCTGATCGGCAAGGACACGCGTATCTCCGGCTACATGTTCGAGTCCGCCCTCGAGGCAGGTCTGGCGGCTGCCGGTGCCGACGTGCAGCTGCTCGGTCCGATGCCGACGCCAGCCATCGCTTACCTCACGCGGACCTTCCAGGCTGATGCCGGTATCGTCATCAGCGCCTCGCACAATCCGCATGACGACAATGGCATCAAGTTCTTCTCCAGCGAAGGCACCAAGCTGCCGGACGATGTCGAGATGATGATCGAGGAGTTGCTCGATCAGCCTATGACCGTGGTCGAGTCTGCCGGCATCGGCAAGGCTTCGCGGATCAACGACGCCTCGGGTCGCTACATCGAGTTCTGCAAGGGCAGCGTGCCCAGCGGCACCAGCTTCAAGGGCCTGAAGATTGTCATCGATTGCGCCCATGGCGCTGCCTACAAGGTGGCGCCCAGCGTGTTCCGCGAGCTGGGTGCCGAAGTGCGGGTCATCTCGGCGCAGCCCGATGGCCTCAACATCAACGATGGCTGTGGTTCCACTCATATCGCGGCGTTGCAGGCCGAGGTCGTGGCGCAGCAGGCCGATCTCGGCATCGCCTTCGACGGTGATGCCGACCGCGTGCTGATGGTCGATCAATATGGTGCGGTCGTCGACGGCGACGAACTGCTGTTCATCATCGCGCGTGACATGCAGGAGCGCGGGCGTCTGCGCGGTGGCGTGGTCGGTACGCTGATGAGCAACCTGGGCCTCGAACTGGCGCTCGAGCAACTGAACATTCCTTTCGTGCGCGCCAAGGTGGGGGATCGCTACGTGATCGCCGAGCTGCTGGAGCGCAACTGGCTGCTGGGTGGCGAGAACTCGGGGCACCTGGTCTGCTTCCAGCACACCACCACGGGTGACGCCATCATCGCCGCCCTGCAGGTCCTCATGGCCCTGAAGCGACGCCAGCAGACCCTGGTCGAGGCGCGCAGCGACCTGAAGAAGTGCCCGCAGGTGCTGGTCAACGTGCGCCTTTCGGGGGCTGTCGATCCGCTGGAGCACCCGTCGGTGAAGGATGCGTGTGCCCGTGTGACCGAGCAGATGGCCGGTCGCGGTCGCGTGTTGCTGCGCAAGTCCGGTACCGAGCCGCTGGTGCGGGTGATGGTCGAGGGTGACGAGGAAAGCAGCGTCCGTGGCTATGCTGATGAATTAGCTAAGATTGTTGCCGAAGTCTGTGCTTGATTGAGCTTGCTACCTAGGGTGCTCTTGGGTAACATCTGCGCCCTCTTTGATCGACGAGGTAAAACATGCGTCGCCCCTTGGTCGCCGGTAACTGGAAAATGCACGGTACCCGCGCCAGCGTCGCAGAGCTGATCGAAGGGCTGTGCCGACAGGAGTTGCCTGTCGGGATCGATGTCGCGGTGTTTCCCTCCAGTCTGCATATCGCCCAGGTCGTTCACGGTCTGGCGGATGGTGCAGTGAAGGTTGGAGCGCAGGATTGTGCGGCGCAGGTGGAGCAGGGTGCCCTGACCGGTGAGTTGGCGACGAGCCAGCTGGTCGATGGCGGTTGCGAGCTTGTGCTGGTGGGCCATTCCGAGCGTCGTCTGATTCTGGGCGAGAGCGATGAGGTGGTGGTCGGCAAGTTTGCGGCCGTGCAGAAAGCGGGCTTGATTCCCGTGCTCTGCCTCGGTGAGACCCGTGAGCAGCGTGAAGCGAATGCAACGCTGGGTGTGGTGGGAGGCCAGTTGGCCGCAGTGATCGATGCCCTGGGTGTCGAGTCCCTGAAGTGGGCCGTGGTGGCTTATGAGCCTGTATGGGCCATCGGCACCGGCTTGACCGCTACGCCTGAGCAGGCTCAGGAAGTGCACGCAGCGATCCGCGCGCAGGTTGCGCAGCTGGATGCTGAGGTGGCGAGCGGGCTGAGAATTCTTTATGGCGGCAGTGTCAAGGCCGCCAGTGCAGCCGAGTTGTTCGGCATGCAGGATATCGATGGGGGGCTCGTGGGTGGAGCCTCTCTGAATGCGGATGAATTCGGTGCGATCTGTCGCGCTGCAGGAAACTGAAGAATGCTGGAAACAGTCATTGTTGTTCTGCACCTGCTGGGTGCGATCGGGATTGTGGTGCTGGTGTTGTTGCAGCAGGGTAAAGGTGCTGACGCCGGTGCGTCGTTCGGTTCGGGTGCTTCGGCAACTGTATTCGGAAGCCAAGGTTCCTCTACCTTTCTGAGTAAGTTTACTGGTATACTCGCCGCAGCTTTTTTCATTACCAGCTTGGGTTTAGCGTACTTTGCTAAAGAAAAAGCTGATGCACTGACACAGGTTGGCCTTCCTGATCCAGCGGTTCTGGAAGTTCAACAAAAGCCGGCGGTCGAAGACGTGCCGGTGCTCGAAGAGCAAGCCCCAGCATCCGAATCTTCGGATGTGCCGGAGGCTCCAGAGCAGTAACCGTTTTGCCGAGGTGGTGGAATTGGTAGACACGCTACCTTGAGGTGGTAGTGGCCATAGGCTGTAGGGGTTCGAGTCCCCTCCTCGGTACCATACTCAAGAAAGCCCGCTGTCAGCGGGCTTTCTTGTTGCTGGAGTGTTGGTTGACCCTCGCCAGGGGGTGGCCGTATAATTCCGGCCCAGCTTTGACGCGGGGTGGAGCAGTCTGGTAGCTCGTCGGGCTCATAACCCGAAGGTCGTTGGTTCAAATCCAGCCCCCGCAACCAGTTTCAGCAGGCCCCTTTTCAGGGGCTTTTTGTTAGCTGAAAGACAGTGTCCGCAGCGATTCATGCGGATTGAAGGGATGGGCGTTTCGCCCATTTTTTATTTGCACAGCATGCACGAGGGCCGTTAAGTGTCGAGCAAGCTAGAACAGTTGCAGGCCTTGTTGGCCCCGGTAATCGAGGCGCTCGGTTATCAGTGTTGGGGCATCGAGTTCCTGTCGCAGGGGCGTCATTCGCTACTGCGTGTCTATATCGATAAGGCCGATGGCATCCTGATCGACGATTGCGAGATCGTCAGCCGTCAGCTCAGTGGTGTGCTCGACGTCGAGGACCCGATTTCCTCGGAGTACACGCTGGAAGTTTCTTCTCCTGGCATGGATCGCCCGTTGTTCACCCTTGAACAGTTCGCGACTCATGTCGGTGAGCAGGTGAAGATCAAGCTGCGCTCGCCTTTCGATGGGCGGCGCAACTTCCAGGGCCTTCTCCGTGGTGTGGAGGAGCAGGACGTGGTGGTGCAGGTGGATGACCACGAGTACCTGTTGCCGATCGACTTGATCGACAAGGCCAATATCATCCCCCGATTTGATTGAGACGCGCTGTCTGCGTCGTTGCCGTGTTCCGCGATGGTTGGCGCGGCACGGGGCGCAGATGACGTGAAGGTAGCGCAGCCGTGCACGAATGTAGCGCCACTGGCGTGAACGTGACGCAGATTGCGCAGAACCAATGGATTGCGAGAGGCGAGGCGTACGATGAGCAAAGAAGTACTGCTGGTTGTTGAGTCGGTATCCAACGAAAAGGGTGTACCGGCCGGCGTGATTTTCGAGGCGCTGGAGCTGGCTCTGGCGACCGCCACCAAGAAACGTTTCGAAGACGAAGTCGATCTGCGCGTGTCGATCAACCGGCACAATGGCAGCTACGAGACGTTCCGTCGCTGGACGGTGGTCGACGAGTCCGAGTTCGAGGACCCGGCCTACCAGTTGACCGACGACATGCCGCAGGCAGTCGAGGCCAATGCCAAGATCGGTGACGTGCTCGAAGAGAAGGTCGATTCCATCGAGTTCGGTCGTATCGCCGCGCAAACCGCCAAGCAGGTCATCGTGCAGAAAGTGCGCGAAGCCGAACGTGCGCAAGTGGTCGATGCCTATCGCGAGCGTCTGGGCGAGATCATCTCCGGTACCGTGAAGAAGGTCACCCGCGACAACGTCATCGTCGACCTCGGTAACAATGCCGAGGCGCTGCTGGCTCGTGAAGACATCATCCCGCGCGAAACCTTCCGCGTCGGTGTGCGTCTGCGTGCCCTGCTCAAGGAAATCCGTACCGAGAACCGCGGCCCGCAGCTGATCCTGTCGCGTACCGCGCCGGAAATGCTGATCGAGCTGTTCCGTATCGAAGTGCCGGAGATCGCCGAAGGGCTGATCGACGTCAAGGCCGCCTCCCGCGATCCGGGTTCGCGCGCCAAGATCGCCGTGCGCTCCAAGGACAAGCGTATCGACCCGCAGGGCGCCTGCATCGGCATGCGCGGTTCGCGCGTGCAGGCGGTGTCCGGCGAGCTGGGTGGCGAGCGTGTGGATATCGTGCTGTGGGATGACAATCCGGCGCAGTTCGTGATCAACGCCATGTCGCCGGCCGAAGTGGCAGCGATCATCGTCGATGAAGATGCCCATGCCATGGACATCGCCGTTGGCGAGGACAACCTGGCTCAGGCCATCGGTCGTGGCGGCCAGAACGTGCGCCTGGCCAGTCAGCTGACCGGCTGGACGCTGAACGTGATGACCGAAGCGGACATCCAGGCCAAGCAGCAGGCGGAAACCGGCGACATCATGCAGTCCTTCATCGACGAGCTGGAAGTCGATGAAGAACTGGCTCAAGTCCTGGTCGAAGAGGGTTTCACCAGTCTCGAAGAGATTGCCTACGTACCCATGGAAGAAATGCTCAGCATCGATGGCTTTGACGAGGACATCGTCAACGAGCTGCGTGCACGGGCCAAGGATCGTCTGCTGACCAAGGCGATCGCCAACGAGGAGAAGTTGGCAGATGCCCATCCGGCAGATGATTTGCTGGAACTGGAAGGCATGGACAAGGCGCTGGCTCTGGAGCTTGCGCTGCGCGGCGTGATTACCCGTGAAGACCTGGCCGAGCAGTCGATTGACGACCTGCTCGACATCGACGGCATCGACGAAGAACGTGCCGGCAAGCTGATCATGGCCGCTCGAGCCCACTGGTTCGAATAAGCGGTTGCGGCCTGAGGAGAAAGATGCATGACGCAAGTCACGGTGAAAGAACTGGCCAAAGTGGTCGACACCCCGGTAGAGCGCCTGCTGCAGCAGATGCGTGAAGCCGGTCTGTCCCACAGCAGCGCCGAACAAGTAGTGACCGACAGTGAGAAGCAGGCCCTGCTGGCTCACCTCAAGGGCAGTCACGGCGACAAGGTCGAGGAGCCGCGCAAGATTACCTTGCAGCGCAAGACCACCAGCACGCTCAAGGTTGCTGGTAGCAAGACCATCAGTGTTGAAGTGCGCAAGAAGAAGACCTTCGTCAAGCGCAGCCCGGAGGAGCTCGAAGCCGAGAAGCAGCGCGAGCTGGAAGCTCAGCAGGCCGCTGCCGAGGCCGAGCGCCTGAAAGCCGAGGAAGAAGCCAAGCGCAAGGCCGAAGAAGAGGCCAAGCGCCAGGCGGTCACTGCCAGCGAACCCGCTGCGGCGCCTGCTGCGGTCGCCGCGCCGGCACCGGCCAGCGAGCCGGCTGCTGCGGCTCCGGTCGTCGAGGTCGAGCGCAAGAAAGAAGAAGTGCGCCGTCCCGAGAAGGCGCGCGATGAAGACGAACGTCGTGATCGCAAGCACGCCCAGCATCGCCCGACCGTCAAGGAGAAGGCACCTGCTCCGCGCGTCGCTCCCCGTAGCGTCGACGAGGAAAGTGATGGCTTCCGCCGTGGCGGCCGTGGCAAGGCCAAGATGAAGAAGCGCAACCAGCATGGCTTCCAGAGCCCGACAGGTCCGATCGTGCGCGACGTTTCCATTGGCGAGACCATTACCGTTTCCGATCTGGCCCAGCAAATGGCCATCAAGGGCGCGGAAATCGTCAAGTTCATGTTCAAGATGGGCACGCCGGTGACCATCAACCAGGTGCTGGATCAGGAAACTGCCCAGTTGGTCGCCGAAGAGTTCGGCCACAAGGTCAAGCTGGTCAGCGACAACGCCCTGGAAGATTCCCTGGCCGAATCGCTGAAGTTCGAAGGCGAGGCGCTGTCCCGTGCACCGGTCGTGACCGTCATGGGTCACGTCGACCACGGCAAGACCTCCCTGCTCGACTACATCCGTCGTGCCAAGGTCGCCTCCGGCGAAGCGGGTGGCATCACCCAGCACATCGGTGCCTACCACGTGGAAACCGAGCGTGGCATGGTCACCTTCCTCGACACCCCGGGTCACGCCGCGTTCACCCAGATGCGTGCCCGTGGTGCCAAGGCCACCGACATCGTCATCCTCGTCGTCGCTGCTGACGACGGCGTGATGCCGCAGACCCAGGAAGCCGTGCAGCACGCGAAAGCCGCTGGCGTGCCGATCGTGGTCGCGGTGAACAAGATGGACAAGCCGGAAGCCAACCCGGACAACATCAAGAACGGCCTGGCCGCGCTGGATGTGATCCCGGAAGAGTGGGGCGGCGACGCACCCTACGTACCGGTTTCCGCCAAGGCCGGTACCGGTATCGACGAGCTGCTCGAAGCCGTACTGCTGCAGGCTGAAGTACTCGAGCTGAAAGCCACTCCGACCGCTCCGGGTCGTGGTGTGGTGGTCGAGTCGCGTCTGGACAAGGGCCGTGGCCCGGTGGCTACCGTGCTGGTTCAGGACGGTACCCTGCGCCAGGGCGACATGGTCCTGGTCGGCGTCAACTACGGTCGTGTGCGTGCCATGCTCGACGAGAACGGCAAGCCGATCAAGGAAGCCGGTCCGTCGATTCCGGTCGAGATCCTCGGCCTGGACGGTACGCCGGATGCCGGTGACGAGATGATGGTGGTGGCCGACGAGAAGAAGGCCCGCGAAGTTGCACTGTTCCGTCAGGGCAAGTTCCGCGAAGTCAAGCTGGCCCGCGCCCACGCCGGCAAGTTGGAAAACATCTTCGAGAACATGGGCCAGGAAGAGAAGAAGACCCTCAACATCGTCCTCAAGGCCGATGTGCGTGGTTCTCTGGAAGCCCTGCAAGGCTCGCTCAGCACCCTCGGCAACGACGAAGTGCAAGTGCGTGTGGTCGGTGGCGGCGTCGGTGGTATCACCGAATCCGATGCCAACCTGGCGCTGGCTTCCAATGCCGTGCTGTTCGGCTTCAACGTCCGTGCTGACGCCGGTGCGCGCAAGATCGTCGAGTCCGAAGGCCTCGACATGCGCTACTACAACGTCATCTACGACATCATCGAAGACGTCAAGAAGGCGCTCACCGGTATGCTCGGCAGCGATGTTCGCGAGAACATCCTGGGCACCGCGGAAGTGCGTGATGTGTTCCGTTCGCCGAAGTTCGGCGCCGTCGCGGGCTGCATGGTCATCGAAGGTACCGTGTTCCGTAACCGTCCGATCCGCGTACTGCGCGAGGACGTGGTGATCTTCGAAGGCGAGCTGGAATCGCTGCGTCGCTTCAAGGACGACGTCGCCGAAGTGCGTAATGGCATGGAGTGCGGTATCGGCGTGAAGAGCTACAACGACGTCAAGGTCGGCGACAAGATCGAAGTGTTCGAGAAGGTCCAGGTCGCGCGCAGTCTGTAAACACAGCTGCAAGCCTCAAGCGGCAAGCTTCAAGAGGTGGCCTAGCCTACCTGTTGAGCTTGCCGTTTGGCTTTTTGGTTTTTTTAGCTTGAAGCTTAGAGCTTGAAGCTTGAGGCAGTTTTTATGGCGAAAGATTACAGCCGTACCCAGCGTATCGGCGACCAGATGCAGCGTGAGCTGGCCGTGTTGATCCAGCGTGAGATCAAGGACCCGCGTCTGGGCCTGGTCACCATCACCGCCGTGGACGTCAGCCGAGACCTGTCCCATTCCAAAGTGTTCATCACCGTGATGGGCAAGGACGACGATGCCGAGCAGATCAAGCTCAACCTGGAGATCCTCTCCGAGGCAGCTGGCTATCTGCGCATGTTGCTGGGCAAGTCGATGAAGGTGCGCACCGTCCCGCAACTGCACTTCCAGTACGACGCCAGCATCCGTCGCGGTGCCGAGCTGTCGGCGCTGATCGAGCGTGCCGTGGCGGAAGACCGCAAGCACCAGGACGGCGGCGAGGAATAAGCGTGGCCCAGGTCAAACGTATTCGTCGCAAGGTCGACGGCATCATCCTGCTGGACAAGCCACGCGGCTTCACCTCCAACGCGGCCCTGCAGAAGGTGCGCTGGTTGCTCAATGCCGAGAAGGCCGGGCACACCGGCAGCCTCGACCCGCTGGCCACCGGCGTGCTGCCGCTGTGCTTCGGCGAAGCGACCAAGTTTTCCCAGTACCTGCTCGATGCCGACAAGGGCTACGAGACGGTCGCCCAGCTTGGCGTCACCACCACCACCGGCGATGCCGAAGGTGAGGTGATCGCGCGCCTCCCGGTGACCGTTGGTCGCAGCGAAATCGAAGCACTGCTGCCGCGTTTTCGCGGAGAAATCAAACAGATACCTCCGATGTACTCGGCCCTGAAGAAGGACGGCCAGCCGCTTTACAAGCTGGCGCGCGCAGGTGAAGTAGTGGAGCGCGAGGCGCGTTCTGTTACTATTGCGCGCCTGGAATTGCTGGCCCTCGAAGGTGAGCAGGCGCGTTTGTCGGTGGACTGCAGCAAGGGCACCTATATTCGGACCCTGGTCGAGGATCTTGGCCAACTGCTCGGTTGCGGCGCACACGTCGCCGAACTGCGGCGTACCAAGGCCGGCCCGTTCGACCTGTCACGCACCGTGACCCTGGAAGAGCTGGAAGCGGCGCATGCCGAAGGCGGCAATGCAGCGCTCGATCGCTTCCTGCAGCCGGTCGACAGCGGTCTGCAGGACTGGCCGCTGCTGCAGTTCTCCGAGCACAGTGCGTTCTACTGGTTGCAAGGGCAGCCGGTGCGGGCGCCGGAAGCGCCGAAGTTCGGCATGGTCCGCGTGCAGGATCACAACGGTCGCTTCATCGGCATCGGTGAGGTGAGCGACGACGGGCGCATCGCGCCGCGTCGACTGATTTACACCGGTGCGTAGCACGGGTGCAGGCTCGGGCCTCAGGGGCCGGGCTGAGATATAGCGGTGCATGGCACCGAATGGTTCGGCCGCGAGGTCGAAGCCGGGGTGATGGCGAAGCTGTCATCCGGTACTACGAGGGTGGCTGTCAGTAGGCACGGTCATACCTCTTTTTAAAACACGGGGAGCGATTCCCGGCCTATTGAGACTGCTTCGGCAGTTTCCAGATGAGAGGAAGCCAACATGGCACTCAGCGTTGAAGAAAAAGCCCAGATCGTTAACGACTACAAGCAAGCTGAAGGCGATACCGGTAGCCCGGAAGTGCAGGTAGCCCTGCTGACCGCCAACATCAACAAGCTGCAAGGTCACTTCAAGGCCAACGGCAAGGATCACCACAGCCGTCGTGGTCTGATCCGTATGGTCAACCAGCGTCGTAAGCTGCTGGACTACCTGAAGGGTAAAGACACCAGTCGTTACAGCGCCCTGATCGGTCGCCTGGGCCTGCGTCGTTAATAGACGCGAGCTGCACAAGTTGGAAGCTGGGAGTTCGGAGCGGCAAGTCGGGGCATGATCCCCGACCTGCGGCTCCGGGCTTCCAGCTTTTGGCTTTTCGAAGGATGCATCGGGTCCGACTCCCGTGCCGCTTTCAGATTTCCCCCAAGGCAACAGAGAGAAGGAAAACACCGTGAACCCGGTAATCAAGCAATTCAAGTTCGGTCAGTCGACCGTAACCCTCGAGACTGGCCGTATTGCCCGTCAAGCCAGCGGTGCCGTGCTGGTGACCGTCGACAACGACGTGACCGTGCTGGTGACCGTCGTGGGTGCCAAGAGCGCCGACCCGAGCAAAGGCTTCTTCCCGCTGTCCGTGCACTACCAGGAGAAGACCTACGCAGCCGGCAAGATTCCTGGCGGCTTCTTCAAGCGTGAAGGCCGTCCGAGCGAGAAGGAAACCCTGACCTCGCGCCTGATCGACCGTCCGATCCGTCCGCTGTTCCCCGAAGGCTTCATGAACGAAGTGCAGGTCGTCTGCACCGTCGTTTCCACCAGCAAGAAGACCGATCCGGACGTTGCCGCCATGATCGGTACCTCCGCTGCCCTGGCCGTTTCCGGCATTCCGTTCAACGGCCCGATCGGTGCCGCGCGCGTAGCCTTCCACCCGGATACCGGCTACCTGCTGAACCCCAACTACGAGCAGCTCAAGGCGTCCAGCCTGGACATGGTCGTGGCCGGTACCGAAACCGCCGTACTGATGGTCGAGTCGGAAGCCCAGGAGCTGACCGAAGACCAGATGCTCGGTGCCGTACTGTTCGCCCACCAGGAATTCCAGGCCGTGATCCAGGCCGTCAAGGAATTCGCTGCCGAAGCTGGCAAGCCGACCTGGAACTGGCAGGCTCCGGCCGCCAACACTCCGCTGCTGGACGCCATCCGCAGCCAGTTCGGCGCCGCCATCAGCCAGGCCTACACCATCACCATCAAGCAGGACCGCTACAACCGTCTGGGCGAGCTGCGTGATGAAGTCGTCGCGGCCCTGGCCGGCGAAGGCGAAGGTCAGTTCCCGGCTGACGAAGTCAAAGCCGCTTTCGGCGAGATCGAATACCGCACCGTTCGCCAGAACATCGTCGATGGCAAGCCGCGTATCGACGGTCGCGACACCCGCACCGTGCGTCCGCTGAAGATCGAAGTCGGCGTGCTGGACAAGACCCACGGTTCGGCGCTGTTCACCCGTGGTGAAACTCAGGCGCTGGTCGTCGCCACCCTGGGCACCGCCCGCGACGCACAGCTGCTGGATACCCTGGAAGGCGAGAAGAAAGACCCCTTCATGCTGCACTACAACTTCCCGCCGTTCTCGGTCGGTGAGTGTGGTCGCATGGGTGGCGCTGGCCGCCGCGAAATCGGTCACGGCCGCCTGGCCCGTCGTGGCGTCGCTGCCATGCTGCCGAAGGACGACGAGTTCCCGTACACCATCCGTGTGGTATCGGAAATCACCGAGTCCAACGGTTCGTCCTCCATGGCTTCGGTCTGCGGCGCTTCCCTGGCGCTGATGGACGCCGGTGTGCCGATGAAGGCGCCGGTTGCCGGTATCGCCATGGGTCTGGTACTGGAAGGCGAGAAGTTCGCCGTTCTGACCGACATCCTCGGTGACGAAGACCACCTGGGCGACATGGACTTCAAGGTAGCCGGTACCGCCAAGGGCGTCACCGCGCTGCAGATGGACATCAAGATCCAGGGCATCACCGAAGAGATCATGGAGCAGGCGCTGGAGCAGGCGCTGGAAGCCCGTCTGAACATCCTCGGCCAGATGAACCAGGTCATCGCCCAGTCGCGTACCGAGCTGTCGGCCAACGCCCCGACCATGCTGGCGATGAAGATCGACCAGGACAAGATCCGCGACGTGATCGGCAAGGGTGGCGCCACCATCCGTGGTATCTGCGAAGAGACCAAGGCTTCGATCGACATCGAAGACGACGGCTCGATCAAGATCTTCGGCGAAACCAAGGAAGCGGCCGAGGCTGCCAAGCAGCGCGTTCTGGCCATCACCGCGGAAGCCGAGATCGGCAAGATCTACGTCGGCAAGGTCGAGCGCATCGTCGACTTCGGCGCCTTCGTCAACATCCTGCCGGGCAAGGACGGTCTGGTGCACATTTCCATGCTGAGCGATCAGCGCGTGGAGAAGGTCACCGACGTACTGAAGGAAGGCCAGGAAGTGAAGGTACTGGTTCTGGACGTGGACAACCGCGGCCGTATCAAGCTGTCGATCAAGGACGTAGCGGCCGCCGAGGCCTCCGGCGTCTAAGCGATCCTTCGCTGGCTTGAACAGAAGGGCTCCTGCGGGGGCCCTTTTTTATTGCCTGCGATTCCTCGCGACAGCCCGGTGGGCCGTCGCCAGGCGACTGCAGCAAGCGCTCCCGGCAATTTCCTGCGCCTGGCGTCCGGGCTTTTAGCGGGCCTCGCCGGCAGCCTGTACCAGCGTTACGCGGGTCGGCTGCGTGGCTGTGTGCGTGTTCGCCTTTGCCTTGCCAGAGATCATGCAAATTGCCCGAGGGTTTTTTCCGGACTCGGCGAAATGCAATTCGCGTCGTATCGACAGGTTTAATTAACTTGTTGTTATTAAAGGATTTTTTGTTTTCTGAAAAGCTGGCACAGCGCTTGCGATAGTACTGGTGAACCTGCAGCCAGGAGTTGGTTTGCAGATTGTCTGGAATGTACAGGAGTCAACCATGAAACAGCCAATCACCCGTTTTGCCGCCGCCACCCTGACCGCCGCTGCGCTGAGCCTGCCGCTCGCCTCGGCAGCCTTCGCTCAGCCGACCATGCTGGCGGCCAACGACACCGTGGACAAAGCCGAGCAGGCGGTATCCGACACCTGGATCACCAGCAAGGTCAAATCCACCTTCGTCGCCGACAAGGACCTGAGCGCGCTGGACATCAAGGTCGAGACCAACCAGGGCGTGGTTTCCCTTTCCGGTGTAGTGGCCACCGATGCCGAACGTGATCTGGCCATCGCCAAGACCAAGGAAATCGAGGGTGTGCGTGATGTGTCCGCCGATGCCCTGAAGACCGCCGACTGATACCCGAGCCGGCCGGGTCCACACCCGGCCCCCTCTTGAGTTCTGGGAGAACCACCATGAATAGCGACATCATCAAAGGCAAATGGAAGCAGCTCAACGGTCGCATCAAGGAGCGTTGGGGCAACCTGACCGATGACGACGTGGACGTCGCCGAGGGCCACAGCGAATACCTGGCCGGCAAGCTGCAGGAGCGTTACGGCTGGACCAAGGAAAAGGCCCAGCAGGAGCTGCGCGATTTCAGCGACAAGCTCTAGGCAGGGATAGCCGTGGGCAAGGATGCCGGGTCGCACGGATAGCGATGGGCACGGATGTCGAAAGGCCTCGCCGGTGAATCTGGCGGGGCCTTTCCGTATCCGGGATTCACCAGCTCGCCCGGTGGCGAGGCGGCATCAACCTCCGCGCTTGCTGCGGATATCGGTCAGGCGACCGCCCTCGAAACGCAGGAAGTGGTACATGCCGTTCCTGGGGCCGTAGATCCACTCTTCCACGTTCACCTCGTTGCGAAAGCCGTAGGCATCGGTGACTTCCTTGTAGCCGAGAAAGTCCCGGCTGACGGGCTCGCCGCACTTGTGCTGGACCTCGCTGGTCGGCGCATCCTTGCTCACCAGCGCGCTACCGCAGCGGTAGGTGGAAGACGCCTGCGCCAGGACGGGCAGCAGCAGTAGCCAGAGCAGATGGTTGCGCTTGGGCACGGTGAACTCCTTGTCAGTGCTCTCGGCGGCGTTCGATTTCCACCAGGCGGTTGCCCTCGAAACGCAGGATGCTGAGCATGCCGTTGGTAGGGCCATACACCCACTCCTCGATCCGGTACTCGCGCCTGTCGTAGCTGCCCAGCGTATAGCCTATGGGGTCACGGTACACCGGCGTCCCGCACTTGCGCTCCACTTCGAAGGCGCGATCTCCCAGGCTGACCAGCTGGCTGCCGCAGCGCATCGTTTCCGCATGCACGAGAGGGCTGCCGATGCTCGCCAGCAGCGTTGCCAGTACCAGCAGTCGAGGGTGTTTCATCATGCGCTATCCAGGTGCAGGGGCGTCAGTACACGTCCATTGGACTCGGGTTCTCCCAGATTGACATCGATCAGGTAGACCCGTTCGTCGTCCAGCTTCCCTTGCTCGACCAGATAGGCCTTGATCGCCGCTGCCCGTTGCTGCGCCAGCTGGCGCAGCAGCAGCTTGCTCTGGGCCCAGGAGTCCAGCACGGCCTGGCGCATGTTCTGGGTGCGTTGTTGCGCATCCAGCTCGGCCCACTCGGCGGGTGGCTGCTGTTTCAGGCGGGTGCGGTAGATGCCTTCGAGCAGCGCCGCCTGTTCGTCCTCGCCCACCTCGAGCTCATCGGCACTCGCCGGGACCTTGTCACCGCGGCGTTGCAGCACCTTGTACCAGGTGTCCTGGAATTCGCGTTGCAGGCGCTGCTCGGCCAGGAGCGGGCCATCCGCTTTCGCCGCGCTCTGGCCTTCGACTTCCAGGCGCAGTGCTGGACGTTCCTGCAGGGCCTTGGCGAGGGTATCCAGTGCCTGGCGGGCGTCCGCGTCGAGGTCGGCGGAGCCGGCGTCGAAGGGCACCGTGCTCAGGTCGGTATCGCCGCCGCCACTGACCAGCCCGGCAACGAACTTGAACGGCGCCTGGGCGGCGCGCAGCACCAGGTTGCGCAGGGTCTGCCAGACGATGGGCATGACGCTGAACTGCGGGTTGTTGAGGTCGCCCTGGACCGGCAGCTCGATGGCGATGCGGCCCTGGGTGTCCTTGAGCAGCGCGACTGCCAGGCGAATCGGCAGGTCCACGGCATCCGGGCTGTCGACCTTTTCGCCCAGCTGCAGGTTTTCCACCAGCACCTTGTTCTCGGCATTGAGCTGGCCCTGCTCGATGCGGTAGTGCAGGTCGAGGTTGAGGCGGCCCTTGCGGATGCGATAACCGGCGAACTTGCCGGAGTAGGGGGTGATGGTGGTCAGCTCGACGTTCTTGAAGCTGGTGGCGATATCCAGGCTGTTGAGTGGATCGAACGGCGTCAGCTTGCCCTTGATGCTCATCGGCGCGTAGCGATCGACCTTGCCCTTGATGTCGACGTTGGCGGCCTGCGGTTTCTGGTTGTCGAGCACGCCGATGTGGCCATTCATCTGCTGGATGGCGGTGGCGAAGCTCGGGGTCAGGCTGAAGTCGGCGAAGTTGGCCGAGCCGTCGTTGATGGCCACGCCACCGATATGGATCGCCAGTGGCTTGCCATCCTCGACCTTGTCCCCGGCCGCCGCCGGTTGCGGCACGATCAGCTCACTGACGTTGGTGCTCAGGTTCTCGTTGATCACGAAGCGCGCGTAGGGCTGGTCCAGTTCGACCCGCTCGATGGCCAGGCTTTCGCCATGACGATAGTCGAGGCCATTGACCCGCACCTGCTTCCAGCGCACGAAGTCGCGCTCGCGCAGGGTGTCGAGGGTGTGCAGCTGGTCGATCCTGGCGTTGCCGGTCACGCTGAGGGCCAGCGGCTCGGTGCTCTTGAGCTGCACGTCGAGGTCGCTGCCGAGCATCCCGCTGCGCAGTTCCAGGCGGATGAAGGGGCTCAGGTAGGCTTGGGCGAGGCGCAGGTCGATGTCTTCAGTGGTGACCTTGAGGCGAGCGCTGGTGGGGCTCAGTTGCACATCACCCGACGCCTGCAGCTTGCCTTGCTTGCCCAGGCTGGTATCGAGGCGGAGGTCGAAGGGCTTGTCGCCCAGGCTGTCGAAGTTCTTCAGGTCGAGGTTCAGCGGCCCGACCTCGACGGCGACGTCCTGCTCGGGAACGCGATCCGCCAGATGAGCCTTGTAGTCACGCAGTTGCACATCCTGCAGCAGCACCTGCCAGGGCTTGCTCTCGTCGCTGCCCTCGGGCTCCGCCTGTCCGGCGGCTGCTGGTTGCGCGGATGCCGGTTTGGCGAACAGCTTCTGCCAGTCCAGTTGGCCGTCGGCTTCGCGCGCCGCCCAGGCTTCCAGGCCCTGGCTGCGCACCTGGCCGATCACCACCTGCTGCTTGGCCAGGTCCAGCGTGCTGTCGTCGACGTCCAGGCGCTGCAGCCTGACCAGCGGTTTGCCGGCGGGGTCGTCGATGGCGAAAGGGGCCAGCTGCAGCTTGAGCTTGCTCAGCTGCAACGCGGTGCCGTCGGAGAGGTCGAGGTGGTAGTCAGCACTGACATCGACCTGGCCGTCCTTGAGCACCAGCGGCACGGCGTCACGGACGTAGGGCCAGAAGGTGCTCAGGTGGCCGTCGCTGACGCTCAGGCTGCCGCTGGAAGTGATCGGCGTCAGGCTGATCTGCCCGCGCCAGTCGATCTGCGCCCCGTTCGGGCCGCTCGCGGCGAGCGTCATCTGCGCGTTGTCACCGGCCAGCGTGCTGAGGTTGTGCAGCTCGAGGTCGAGCTTGTCGTAGGCGAACTCCACTGGTTCGCTGGGGCGCAGGTCCTGGAAGCGCAGAGCATTCTCGCGCAGGCGGATGCCGTCGATGCGCAGCGGGAACGGTTCGCTGCTGGCGGACTCCGGCTGCGGCTCGCTTGCCGGCAGCTTGAACAGTTGGGTCAGGTTCAGTGTGCCGTCCTTCGCGAACAGGACCTCGGTGCGCGCACCATCGAGCTGCACCTCGCTCAGGTGCAGCGCCCCCGTCCACAGGCTGTCACTCTGCAGGTTGGCGTAAAGGCGCCGGAAGCTCAGCTGTTCCTCGCCGCTGTCGCCGATACGCAGTCCCCAGAGGCTGAGTTCGAGGCTGAACGGGTTGAGCTGCACGCGCTCCAGCGTGGCGGGCACGCTGGCATAGTTGGCCAATTGCTGGTTGACGACGCGCAGGGCGATGCCCGGCACGATCAGGAAACCGATCAGGCTGTAGAGGAATACGGTGATCACGAGTGCGCTCAGCGCGCGCTTCAGTCCTTTGGGCATGGCTTGGCGACATCTATCCAGACGGGGAGACGACTTGGAGTATGGCACGGCGGTTCAGTTCCGGTCGTGCTTGCGTCCCGCTCGGCGATCAGAGATGCAGGATCAGCGTTTTCAGCGGTGGCTTGCCGTCATGCGAGGGGAAATCGCCCGCGGGTGCGATCACCTGGCACTCGCGCACCGGGCGGCCGAGTTTCTCGGCGCAGCGCAGCACCTGCTGGCGCCAATCGTCCATTTCCACCTTCGCTAGGTTGTTGCAGCACACCAGGGTGCCGCCGTCTGCGGTGGCCAGCAGCGCCGGCTTGAGCAGGCTCTGGTAGTCGCGCAGCAGGTCGACGGTACCGAAGGCGCTCTTGGCCCAGGCTGGTGGGTCGAGAAACACCAGGTCGAACTGGCGCGGTTGCAGGCGCGGATAGCTCGGCAGCTTTTGCCCGCGGCGACTGCTGATCGGCAGGCCGGCGAACTGGCGAATCGCCGGGAAGTAGTCGGACTGGATGAACTGCATGCCTGGCAGCCCGGGGTTGAGGGCACCGTTCTCGCGGCCCACGGCGAGGTTGCCCTGGGCGAAGTCGAGGTTGGTCACGTCCCGGGCGCCGCCGGCCGCCGCGCTCAGGCCGACCCCGCAGGTGTAGGCGAAAAGGTTGAGCACGGACTTGCCGGCGCTGTTGGCCTTGATCCAGCCACGTGCGTTGCGCAGGTCGAGGAACAGCAGTGGGTCCTGCCCCGCGTGACGGCCGCGGACCCGGTAGTTGAGCCCCCATTCCTGGCCGAGCAGATCTTCCAGCGCCGCCTCCGTGGGCTGGAACAGCGTGGGGTCGCGGTCGATGCGCGAGTTGCCTCTGCTGCGGTCGTTGTAGACCAGCAGCAGGGGCTGGCCCAGGTGACGCTCGACGATGTCGGCGAGGCGCTGCAGGTCATCTGTCGGCAACGGCTGGTGGAAGCTCTGTACCAGCAGCTGTGGGCCGTAGCGGTCGACGGTCAGGCCCGGAGCCCCTTCCTGACTGCCATGGAACAGGCGGTAACAGTTGGTGCCCTGGGCGTGCAGTTCGGGCAGAAGGTGTTCGCGGGCGGCGAGGGCGGCGCGCAGCGCCTGGTCAAGAGCGGACATGCGCGGCATCTCGGGACGGTGAAAGGGCGGCAGTCTAGCAAGAAATCCGCCTGGCTTCCGCGCGGGGTCGTGCCGCTGCGGCTCAGGGGCGTTACGTCAGGCGCCGTCGGGCACGTTGCGCCGCGCTGTTGCTCACCGCCCAGCGCAGTAGCGTGGCGGTACGCCTCACGCTGGCGCGAATCAGCGGGCGGCGCCAGTCGGGCTGTCGCTCGCCAAGCAGGTCGCTGGCCCAGTCCGGCAACAGGTCGACGCCGGCCTGCATCATCAGCTTGCCGAAGGGCTTGGCGAGCATGCTGGGTACCGGGGCGGCGTACAGCAGCCGCACCACTTCCCGGGTGCGTTCATCGCAGAGCAGTTGCGGGCGCATGCGTTCGAGGTAGTCGGCGATCGCCTGGCGGGACGTGGGAACGTCCTGCGCCCCCAGGCGTTCGGCGGTCAATGCCACTTCGCGGTAGTAACGGTCCTGCTCGGCCAGCGGCAGCTGCGGGTCGACGTAGCGCAGATAGCCCTCGAGAAACTGACTGACCTCGGAGACATGCACCCAGGTCAGCAGCTGCGGGTCGCTGGCGGCATAGGGGCGGCCATCCGGCGCGTTGCCGACCACTTGCAGGTGAATGGTGCGGACCTTTTCGATCAGCTGCTCGGCATCCTGGCGGCCGCCGTAGGTGGTGCCCGCAATGAACAGGCTGGTGCGGCGCAGGCGCCCGATCATGTCCTGGCGGAAGGTGGAGTGGTCCCAGACGCCAGCCAGGGCCAGCGGGTGCAGCATCTGCAGGAGCAGGGCGGAGACGCCGCCGACCATCATCGAAGTGAAGTCGGCGTGCACCTCCCAGACCATCGACTGCGGGCCGAACAGGCCGACGTCGCCGCGTGGCTGGTCGAGGTCGAGCACCCCCAGGGCGGCGCCGGTGAGGCTGTGTACCTGTTTTTCGATCTGACGACGTAGGCTATCCATGGCGCGCATTCTCGGCGCTTGGCCGGCCCACGGCAAGATCAGCCCGGCCCTTTCGGGCCGGGCTGGGGGTCAACGGTTCAGCCGTTGCTCGGTGAGGCTGTCGACGACGCTGGGGTCGGCCAGGGTGGAGGTGTCACCCATGTTCTCCAGCTCGTTGCAGGCGATCTTGCGCAGGATGCGGCGCATGATCTTGCCCGAGCGGGTCTTGGGCAGGCCTGGCGCCCACTGGATCAGCTCCGGCTTGGCGAAGCTGCCGATCTCCTTGCCGACCAGGGTCAGCAGGTCCTTCTTCAAGTCCTCGGACGGCTCCTGGCCACTCATCAGGGTGACGTAGGCATAGATGCCCTGGCCCTTCACATCGTGCGGGTAACCGACCACGGCGGCCTCGGCGACGGCGTCGTGCAGCACCAGGGCGCTTTCCACCTCGGCGGTGCCGATGCGATGGCCGGAGACGTTGATCACGTCATCGACACGACCGGTGATCCAGTAGTAGCCATCCTCGTCACGGCGCGCACCGTCGCCAGTGAAGTAGTAGCCGGGGTAGGGCTTGAAGTAGGTGTCGATCATGCGCTGGTGGTCGCCGTAGACACTGCGGATCTGGCTCGGCCAACTGGCCCTGATGGCCAGCACGCCCGCGCCGGGGCCGTCGATTTCCTTGCCTTGCTCGTCGAGCAGCACCGGCTGCACGCCGAAGAACGGACGGGTCGCCGATCCCGGCTTGAGGTCGGTGGCGCCCGGCAGCGGCGTGATCAGGATCGAGCCGGTCTCGGTCTGCCACCAGGTGTCGACGATGGGGCAGCGGGTGTCGCCGACCACGTGGAAGTACCATTCCCAGGCTTCCGGGTTGATCGGTTCGCCGACGCTGCCAAGCAGGCGCAGGCTTTCCCGTGAGGTGGCCTTCACCGGGGCTTCGCCTTCGCGCATCAGCGCGCGCAGGGCGGTGGGCGCGGTGTAGAAGGTGTTGACCCGGTGCTTGTCGATCACCTGCCAGAAACGCGAGGCGTCCGGGTAGTTGGGCACGCCTTCGAATATCAGCGTGGTGGCGGCGTTGGCCAGCGGGCCGTAGACGATATAGCTGTGCCCGGTCACCCAGCCGACATCGGCGGTGCACCAGTAGATGTCGCCTTCGTGGTAGTCGAACACGTACTTGTGGGTCATCGCCGCGCCGAGCAGATAGCCGCCGGTGGTGTGCAGCACACCCTTGGGTTTGCCGGTGGAGCCCGAGGTGTAGAGGATGAACAGCGGGTCTTCGGCATCCATCGGCTCGGCCGGGCAGTCCGCACTGACGTCCTTGAGTGCCTGGTGATACCAGATGTCGCGGCCTTCCACCCAGGCCACGTCGCCCTGGGTACGCTCGACCACCACCACGCTGGAGACGTTCGGGCAACTCTGCAGGGCCTTGTCGACGTTGCTCTTCAGCGGCACGTACTTGCCGCCGCGCACGCCTTCGTCGGCGGTGATCACGGTACGGCAGTCGGCATCGAGGATACGGTCACGCAACGCGTCGGGGGAGAAGCCGCCGAACACCACCGAATGCACGGCGCCGATGCGCGTGCAGGCGAGCATGGCGTAGGCCGCCTCGGGAATCATCGGCATGTAGATGCACACCCGGTCGCCTTTCTTCACGCCACGGCTCTTCAGCACGTTGGCCAGGCGGCTGACCTGCTGGTGCAGCTCGTTGTAGGTGATGTGCGCGGATTCGCTGGGGTTGTCGCCTTCCCAGATGATGGCGACCTGTTCGCCACGTTGTTCCAGGTGGCGGTCGATGCAGTTGTAGGCGACGTTGAGCTGGCCACCCTTGAACCATTCGGCACGGCCCTGTTTCAGGTCGCTGTCGTGGACCTTGTCCCAGGGTTTGAACCAGTCCAGGAAGGCCTTGGCCTGCTCGGCCCAGAAGGTGTCGGGCTGCTCGACGGACTGCCGGTACAGGCGCAGGTAGGCGTCGTTGTCCAGGTGTGCACGCTGGCGCACCGCGTCGGCCACGGGGTGACGGGTGATCTCGAACATGGCGGGGTCCTTGTAATTGTTTGTCCGCAACAGGCACAAGGGTGCACCCAAGCGGGCGCCGGCTTCAAGGGGCGATGTTCATGGCGCAGCGCTTGCGCGGTGGAGCCCGGCCCGGCAGGCGTGCCGGACCGGGTTGGTGGAGGGTCAGCCGCGATGACGCTCGCGGAAGTGGGCGATCAGGCCCTGGGTCGAGGCGTCCGAGGCGTTGTTGTCGAGCTGGCCGGTCAGGCGCTGGTAGACGTCCTTGCCCATTTCCTTGCCCAGCTCCACGCCCCACTGGTCGAAGGCGTTGATGCCCCAGATCGCGCTCTGCACGAACACCTTGTGCTCGTACAGGGCGACCAGCGCGCCGAGCTCGAACGGCGCGATGCGGTTCATCACCAGAATGTTGCTCGGGCGGTTGCCGGGGATGACCTTGTGCGGCGCCAGTCGCTGAACCTCGTCTTCCGCCAGGCCCTTGCCGCGCAGTTCGGCCTCGGCCTCTTCGCGGGTCTTGCCCTGCATCAGCGCCTGGGCCTGCGACAGGCAGTTGGCGAACAGCCACTGATGGTGGTCGGACAGCGGGTTGTAGCTATTGACCGGGACGATGAAGTCCGCCGGTACCAGCAGGCGGCCCTGGTGCAGCAACTGGTGGTAGGCGTGCTGGCCGTTGCAGCCGACCCCGCCCCAGATGACGGGCCCGGTGCTGATGTCCAGGGCGCTGCCGTCCTGGCGCACGCTCTTGCCGTTGGACTCCATGTCGAGCTGCTGCAGGTGCTTGGTGAAGTTACGCAGGTAGTGGTCGTAGGGCAGGATCGCGTGGCTCTGTGCGCCCCAGAAGTTGCTGTACCAGATGCCCAGCAGGGCCATCAGCACCGGCATGTTCTCGGCCAGGGGCGCCTGGGTGAAGTGCTGATCCATGGCGTAGGCCCCGGCCAGCAGTTCCTTGAAGTTGGACACGCCGATGGCCAGGGCGATGGGCAGGCCGATGGCCGACCACAGCGAGTAGCGCCCGCCGACCCAGTCCCACATGGGGAAGATGTTCTCCTCGCCGATACCGAACTCGATGGCCGCCTCGCGGTTGCTGGTCACGGCGATGAAGTGGCGGTGCAGCTCTTCTTCCGGGCCGCCCATGGCCAGGTACCAGTCACGGGCTGCCAGGGTGTTCTTCAGGGTCTCCAGGGTGCCGAAGGACTTGCTGGACACGATGAACAGGGTGGTTTCCGGGTCGAGGCGGGCGGTCAGCTCGCGGAACTCGCTGCCATCGATATTGGCCAGGTAGTGGCAGCGTACGCCGCGCTGGGTGAACGGGCGCAGCGCCTCGGAGACCAGTTGCGGACCGAGGAACGAGCCGCCGATGCCGATGTTGACCACTTCCTTGATCGGCTTCTCGCTGTAGCCGCGCCACAGGCCGCTGTGAATGCGGCTGACCAGCTCGGTGACCTGGTTCAGCACCCGATGCACCTCGGGGATGATGTCAGTGCCGTCCACCACCAGGCGGTGGCCGACCGGGCTGCGCAGCGCGGTATGCAGGGCGGCGCGTCCCTCGGAGGCGTTGACGTGCTCGCCACCGAACAGCGCCGTGATGGCTTCGTGCAGGCCGGCCTGCTCGGCCAGTTGCATCAGCAGTTCGAGGCTGTGTTCGTCGATCAGGTTCTTCGAGTAGTCCAGCAGCAGGCCACAGGCATCCAGCGAGAAGCGCTGGAAGCGCCTTGTATCGGCAGTGAAGGCCTCGCGCATGCTGAAGCCGGCCATCTCGGCACGGTGCTGCTGCAGGGCCTGCCAGGCGGGCAGGGTGGTGACGTCGTGGGGCTGCTGGTAGTAGGCCATCGGGGCTCCTGATCCGCAAAAGCAAAAGGCCCGGACGTGATCCGGGCCTTTCAGAGTGTAACCGGCTGCCTTCGCAGGCAGCTACTGCGCAGGCAGTTCCACCAGCAGATTGTCGATCAGGCGGGTGCTGCCCAGGTGCGCGGCGGTGAGCACCACCAGATGGCGGTCGCCGACCTGCGCAGGGCGCAGGGTCAGCGCGTTGCGGATCTCCAGGTAGTCGGGGGCGAAGCCCGCCTCGCGTTGCCGGGCCTGGGCCTCGTCGATCAGCCGCGCATAGTCGCGGGCGCCGCGTTGCAACTGCTCGGCGACCGCTTGCAGGCCGCGATACAGCGCGGGAGCGACATTGCGCTGCTCGGCGCTGAGGTAACCGTTGCGCGAGGACAGGGCCAGGCCGTCGTCGGCACGGCGAGTCGGCGCGCCGATGATCTGGATCGGCATGTTCAGGTCCTGCACCAGCGCGCGGATCACCGCCAGTTGCTGGTAGTCCTTCTCGCCGAACACGGCCAGGTCCGGCTGGACCATGTTGAACAGCTTGGTCACCACGGTGGCGACCCCTTCGAAGTGGCCCGGCCGGCTGGCGCCGCAGAGACCTTCGGAAACCCCGGGCACGCTGACCCGCGTCTGGTCGCCCATGCCGTGCGGATAGACCTCCGTCACGTCAGGGTGAAACAGCAGGTGGCAGCCGGCGGCCAGCAGCTTCTCCTGATCGGCGAGCAGGGTGCGCGGGTAGGTGTCCAGGTCTTCGCCCGCACCGAACTGCAGCGGGTTGACGAAGATGCTGGCCACCACGAAGTCGGCGCGCTGGGCTGCGGTTTCCACCAGCGAGACATGGCCGGCGTGCAGGTTGCCCATGGTCGGCACGAAACCGATCTGCTTGCCATCGGCACGTGCCTGGGCGATGACCGCGCGCAGCTCGCGCAGCGTCTTGACCGTGTTCATGCGGAGAAACCATGCTCGGCAGCGGGGAAGCTGCCGTCCTTGACCGCCTGCACGTAGGCGCCGAATGCGCCCTGAATGCTGCTCTGGCCCTCCATGAAGTTACGCACGAACTTGGGGGCGCGACCCGACAGCGACAGCCCGAGCATGTCGTGCAGGACCAGCACCTGGCCGTCGGTCGCCGCGCCGGCACCGATGCCGATCACCGGAATCTTCACGGCCTGGGCGATTTCCGCAGCCAGTTCGCTGGGCACGCATTCGAGCAGCAGCATGGCGGCACCCGCCTGCTCCAGCGCCATGGCGTCGGCGCGCATCTGCCGGGCCTGCGCTTCCTGGCGGCCCTGAACCTTGTAGCCGCCAAGGATGTTCACCGCCTGCGGGGTCAGGCCCAGGTGGGCACAGACCGGCACGCCACGCTCGGCCAGCAGGCGAATCGGCTCGGCCAGCCAGCCGGCGCCCTCCAGCTTGACCATGTGCGCACCGGCTTGCATCAGCTTGGCGCTGTTGAGCAGGGCCTGTTCGGTGGTGGCGTAGGCCATGAACGGCAGATCGGTGACGATCAGTGCGCCCTGATTGCCGCGTTTGACGCAGGCGGTGTGATAGGCCATTTCCTCGACGCTGACCGGCAGGGTGCTGTCGTGGCCCTGCAGAACCATGCCCAGGGAGTCGCCGACCAGCAGCACGTCCACGCCAGCCTGGCAGGCCGCGTGGGCAAAGGTGGCGTCATAGCAGGTCAGCATGGCGATCTTCTCGCCGTTCTGCTTGCAGCTTTGCAGTGTGGTCAGGGTAACGTCAGGCATTTCAAAGGTCCTCGCTCAGGCTCGGTATACCGCTTCTATCTGGCTGCAATCCGGCCTGGATTGGCATCAAAGGTGCGCCCGGCGCGGGGCGACGGGACGCCTATAGTCCTGATGGGGGGGCATGAAGTCAATTGCAGGTGTTACCGCTCTGTTACTGGCGTTACTGCCAATCCGAGCGGCAGAGGGCTGGGCCAGACGCGATGCGGGCTTGCGGCGGGTAACAGGGCGTGTGCCGGGAAGGGGCGGCGCGCGCCATTGTGCGCTACTCCGGCAGGCGTTCCAGGCCGGCGAAGGGGCAGGCATCGAGCAGCGCGGCGAGGCTGCGTCCGTCCGGCAACTGCAACTCGGCGGCCAGCTCGGCCAGCGGGTAGAGCACGAACGGGCGGGCATGCATGTGGTAGTGCGGAACGGTGAGGCGCTCGTCATCGATCAGGCGGTCGCCGAACAGCAGCACATCCAGGTCCAGGGTGCGCGGCCCCCAGCGTTCTTCCTTGCGTACGCGGCCCTGCTCCTGCTCGATGCGCTGCAGGCCATCGAGCAGTGCCCAGGGCTGCAGCTCGGTATCCAGCGCCGCCACCGCGTTGACGTAGCGCGGCTGGTCGGCCGGGCCGAGCGGGTCGCTGACATAGAACGAAGAGCGCGCCACCAGCGTGCTGTGCGGCAACTGGGCGATGGCGTTCAGCGCTGCGCGCAGTTGTTGCAGCGGTTCGGCCAGGTTGCTGCCCAGGCCGATATAGACCCGCTCCATCACTCGCCGCTGCCTTCGTTACCGCGCTTGCGCCGGTTGTTGTTGCGGCGGCGCTTGCGCGGCGCGGCACCGGCGGTGCTTTCGCCCTTGCCTGCAAGGTCGCGGATCATCTGCCGGCGCTCGCTGTCGTTGGCGTCCTGATAATCCGTCCACCACTCACCCAGGCCGCCGGTGTTTTCGCCGGCCAGTTCGCGCAGCAGGAGGAAATCGTAACCGGCACGGAAGCGCGGGTTCTCCAGCAGCAGGTCGGCACGCTTGCCGCTGCGGCGCGGCAGGCGCTCCTGCATGTCCCAGATCTCGCGAATCGGGATGGTAAAGCGCTTGGGCACGGCGATGCGCTGGCACTGCTCGGCGATCAGCGTGTGAGCGGCTTCCTGCATCGCCGGAATCGGCGGCATGCCTTTGTCCTGCAGCTGCAGGACACGGGCTGGCAGCGCCGGCCAGAGCAGGGCGGCGAAGAGGAATGCCGGGGTGACCGACTTGCCGTCATGGATGCGCTCGTCGGTGTTGATCAGCGCCTGGCGGATCAGCTTCTCGGTGTATTCGGGGTTGCGCTTGAGCGCCTCGCCACTGGCCGGGAAGAGCTGGGCGAACAGGTCATGCTCCAGCAGCAGGTCGAAGGTGTATTCGGCGTAGCCGGCGAGGAACAGCTTGAGGACCTCGTCGAACAGGCGGGCGGCTGGAATGTCGCGCAGCATTGGCGCCAGCCGGCGGATCGGCGCGGCGCTGTGCTTCTCGATGTCGAAGTCGAGCTTGGCGGCGAAGCGCACCGCACGCAGCATGCGCACCGGGTCCTCCAGGTAGCGTTGCTCGGGATCGCCGATCAGACGCACCAGGTGGTTGCGCACATCGTGCATGCCACGGGCGTAGTCGAGGATGTGCTCCTGAGTCGGGTCGTAGTACAGCGCGTTGATGGTGAAGTCACGGCGCTGGGCGTCGTCTTCCAGGGTGCCGTAGACGTTGTCGCGCAGGATGCGACCGCTCTCGTGGCGCGCGGCGAGGTTGCTGTTTTCCTCTTCCTCACCTTGCGGGTGATTGGCGCGGAAGGTCGCGACCTCGATGATCTCGCGACCGAAGTGCACGTGTACCAGCTTGAAGCGACGGCCGATCACCCGGGCGTTACGGAACTCCGCACGCACCTGTTCGGGGGTGGCGCTGGTCGCTACGTCGAAATCCTTGGGGTCGATATCCAGCAGCAGGTCACGCACGCAGCCACCGACCAGGTAGGCCTGGTAGCCGGCGCGCTGCAGGCGCTCGACCACGCTGATGGCGTGCCGACTGATCTCGTTGCGCTTGAGTGGATGTTGGCTACTGCTCAGCACTTCGGGCGTGCTGCGTGGGCGTGGCACACGGCGCAGAGGTGAGCGGAAAGACTTGAACAGCTTTTTCAGCATGGGAGGCACTGTTTGGATAAGTGACCGGCCAGCCCCGCATGCTGTTGAAGAACGACCTGCTCAGGCTTGGTGGCGTTAAAGGCAGCCTGCCTTGGCAAGGTTTTCAACGGTATGCGAAACGATGACCGCATGATTGCTGCGGATTCTAGCATCGTGTCGGAAGAAGGTGTGTAGAAGGGCGGCAGGCGGGGATCCGGGAACCGGAAGCTACTGGGGGAGCCGAAGCTCCCCCCCAAGTTGGTGCGTGCTCTGTTTTTATTGTTATTGAGGGCCTGTTGTTTTTGTTGTCGACCCTTCCCGGCTCGCCGTGGCTTACCGGGTGCTCCCTAGAATGGGGAGCCAATAGCAAACGGATTTCTTTGGACGCTGATGTTGCCTTGATCAACCAGTTCGGGCGCTGTCTCGAGACAGTTTTGTTGTTCTCGGTCTGGTCGCTGGGGCGAACCCCTTGCGGCAACTCCTCTCCAAAAGAATCAGTTAGCTGCGCCTCCGTACCTTATTGTTTTTGTTGTTCTGGAGTCGTTACGTCTTGTTCTTATTGTGTAGGGCATTGCTTGTTATTGTTGTTATGCCAGAGATAAAGCAGATGCCGTGCCAGTTTTTGAGAATCCTTTAGAATCAATGGCTTGAGGCAAATGAGGCGGTCCGGTGGGGGACAAAAAAGCCGGGTTTTCGTTACCGATAGACCCGGCCTTTGTTACGAGATATTGAAACGGTAACAACCTGTGGAACCTGTGTGCGGGGTGGTTGTCACCGTCGTCGCGCTGTCAAGGGCTGCTGGTCACGCCGGATTTGCGCCGTGGGATGCCCAGGCGCTGACGACGTTCCCACAGGCATTTGCGGCTGATACCCAGCTTGCGGGCCAGCTCGGTTTCGGTCATGTGGTCCTGGTGTTCGAGAACGAAGTGCTGGAAATAGTCTTCCAGCGACAGGTCCTCGGTCGGTTCATGGCTGCCGCTACTGCTCTGGCTGCTGCCAGGCAGGCCGAAGTCGTCGTCTTCCAGGTCGTCCAGCTCGATGTCGATGCCCAGCAGGTCGGCGGATATTTCCGCACCCTCGCAGAGGATCACCGCACGCTCGATGGCGTTCTCCAGTTCGCGCACGTTACCGGGCCAGGGGTAATGGCGAATCGCCTGCTCGGCGTCGTGGGCAAAGCGCAACGGCTCGCGCCCCATGCGGCTGTACTGACGAACCAGGAAGGCCTGGGCGATCTCGAGCACATCGTTGCCGCGTTCGCGCAGCGCCGGCAGTTTGAGGGCGATGACGTGCAGGCGGTAATAGAGGTCTTCGCGGAACTGGCCGGTCTTGGCCAGGGTCTTCAGGTCGCGGTGGGTCGCCGCGATCAGACGCACGTCGACCTTCTGCGATTGCACCGAGCCGACCCGGCGAATCTCGCCTTCCTGAAGGACGCGCAGCAGTCGTGCCTGGGCTTCCAGTGGCAGCTCGCCGATCTCGTCGAGGAACAGCGTGCCGCCGTCCGCCGCTTCGACCAGGCCGGCACGCCCGGCGCTGGCGCCGGTGAAGGCGCCTTTCTCATGGCCGAACAGCTCGGACTCGATCAGGGTCTCCGGGATGGCCGCGCAGTTCACCGAGATCAGGGGCGCCTTGGCACGCCTGGACAGGTTGTGCAGGGCGCGTGCGACCAGTTCCTTGCCGGTGCCGGACTCGCCCTGGACCAGTACATTGGAATCGGTGGGCGCGACCTTGCGAATCTTGCTGTAAAGGTCCTGCATGGCGGCGCAGGAGCCGATGATGCCGATCTCGCCGTTGGCGCTTTCCGCGGGTTTCTCCGCGCCACTACCCCGCACGCTGCTTGCGGCAGCGGTTGCCGGGGCATTGCGGGCTTCCTGGCGGTCCCGCAGGATGCGGGCGACGGCCTGCAGCATCTCGTCGTGGTCGAAGGGCTTGGCGATGTAGTCGACCGCACCCATCTTCATCGAGTCCACCGCCGAGCGCAGGCTGGCGTAGCTGGTCATGATCAGCACCGGGGTGCCTTCGGCCAGTTTGATCAGTTCGGTACCCGGTGCGCCGGGCAGGCGCAGGTCGCTGACGATCAGGTCGAAGCCGGGAATGCTGTAGCGTTCCTGGGCTTCCTGTACCGAGCCCGCTTCGCTGACCTGGTACTGGTTACGTTCGAGCAGACGGCGCAAGGCAGAGCGGATAATGGTTTCGTCTTCGACGATAAGAATATGTGGCATCAATTCGTTCTCTCGGCGGTCACGGAGGTGCGGTTGGCACCTGCTGTCGCTGTTTACATCGCTACGGACGTCGCCTCGACATGCCTTGGCAGGGTGACCCGAATTCGAGTGCCCAACTGGCGCTCGGGGTCGGCCGGGCTGTCGATTGTTATCTGTCCATAATGCTCTTCCACGATCGAATAGACCAGCGCGAGGCCCAGACCGGTCCCTTCGCCGGGGTCCTTGGTGGTGAAAAACGGTTCGAACAGGCGGTCGATGATGGCTTTGGGAATGCCGCTGCCTTCATCCTCGACGATCAGGTCGACGGTATGTTCGCTGGCTTCGCTGCGCACGCGGATCGCGCCGCCCGGAGGGGAGGCGTCACGGGCGTTGGACAGCAGGTTGATCAGCACCTGGGCCAGGCGTTGCGGGTCACCCTCGGCCCAGTGCTCCGGGTTGCAGAGGTTGTAGAACTGGATGTCGAAGTTGCGCTTGTTCAGTGACAGCAGGCCGATGGCGTCCTGCGCCACATCGGCCAGGCACACCGGTTCGTCGCTGCGCTGATGGCTGCCGGAGTGGGCGAAGCTCATCAGCGACTGGACGATGCGTGACACGCGCTTGGTCTGTTCGAGAATCTGCCCGCTGATCTCCGTCAGTTCGCCATCGTTCTCGCGCTCCTCGCGCAGGTTCTGCGCCAGGCAGGCGATACCGGTGATCGGGTTGCCGATCTCGTGGGCGACACCCGCCGCCAGGCGGCCGATGGAGGCCAGGCGTTCGGAGTGCACCAGCTTGTCTTCCAGCAACTGGGTTTCGGTCTGGTCCTCGACCAGCAGCACCAGGCCACTGTTGCCCGGTGCCAGCGGCTCGTCGATGGCGGCCTTGTGCAGGTTCAGCCAGCGGATCTGCCCGTCCAGGGCCAGGTGCTGCTTGTGCAGGTGCTGGTCGGGGCGTTCGATGAAGTCCTGCAGCAGGCTCTGCCAGGGTTCGGCCAGGGCGCTGAGGCGCGAGCCGACGATGCGCTGGGCGGGAATCTCGGTGAGCTCCTCCATGGCGCGGTTCCACATCAGGATTTCCTGGTCCTTGGCCAGCGAGCAGACGCCCATGGGCAGTTCCTGCAGGGTCTGCCGGTGGTAGCGGCGCAGGGCGTCGAGTTCGGCGGCCAGGCCGGTGAGACGCGACTGGTAGTCCTCCAGGCGGCTCTCGATGAAGTGGATATCCTCGGTGACGTAACCTTCGCTGCCGGACTTGTACGGCAGGAAGGTCTCGACGATGTCCTGCGCGACGCTGGGGCCCATCAGGCCGGACAGGTTGGCTTCGATGCGGTCGCGCAGGCGGCGCAGGGCATAGGGGCGGCCTTCGTCGAAGGGCAGGTGCAGGTCGCGCAGCGCTTGTTCCACCTCACGCTGGGCCGTCTTGGCGCCCAGCGGCTTGGCCAGCTGCGCGGCGAATTCCTGTGGGGTGGCGGCGACCAGTTCGCGTCGTTGCGGGCGGCGCACGTTGTCCACCGCGCAGGCCTCGGCGGCGCTCTTCTCCTCGGGGCTGGCTTCGGTGAACAGCGACACCAGGGTGAACACCAGCACGTTGGCGGCCAGCGAGGCGATGGCCGCCAGGTGCCAGCTGGCATCGTCGAGCACGTAGATGACGTTGAACAGCGGCAGGTAGAAGCCGTCCAGGTTGCCCAGCAGCGGCAGCAGCATGGTCAGGGCCCAGACGCAGATACCGGCCAGCAAGCCGGCGAGGAAGCCGCGGCGGTTGGCGGTCTGCCAGTACAGCACCGAGAGCACGCCCGGGAGGAACTGCAGGGTGGCGACGAAGGCGACGATGCCGAGGTTGGCCAGGTCCTGCTGCGCGCCGAGCAGCAGATAGAAGCCATAGCCGGCCATGATGATGAAGGCGATCAGCGCGCGGCGCGTCCACTTCAGCCAGCGATAGATGTTGCCCTCGGCCGGTGGCTGGTACAGCGGCAGCACCAGGTGGTTGAGCGCCATGCCCGACAAGGCCAGGGTGGAGACGATGATCAGCCCGCTGGAGGCCGACAGGCCGCCGACGTAGGCAAGCAGGGCCAGCGCCTCGCTGTTCACCGCGATGCCCAGGCCGAGGGTGAAGTATTCCGGGTTGGTGGTCGCTCCCAGCTTGAGGCCGGCCCAGAGGATCAGCGGCACCGCCAGGCTCATCAGCAGCAGGAACAGCGGCAGGCCCCAGCTGGCGCTGACCATCGCGCGCGGGTTGAGGTTCTCGGTGAAGGTCATGTGGTACATGTGCGGCATGACGATGGCCGAGGCGAAGAACACCAGCAGCAGGGTGCGCCAGGGACCTTCCTGCAGCGGCGTGTGCAGCGTGGACAGCGCCGCCTGGTTCTGCACCAGCCACAGTTCCAGCTCGTGGGGGCCGCCGAACACCCGGTAGAGCGCGTACCAGCCGATCACCCCCAGCGCCACCAGCTTGACCAGCGATTCGAAGGCGATGGCGAACACCAGGCCCTCGTGCTTTTCTCGGGTGGCGATATGCCGGGCGCCGAACAGGATGGTGAAGAGGATGATCAGGCCGCAGTAGCTCAGCGCCACCTTTTCCTGCAGCGGCTCGCGGCTGAGGATGCCGATGGAGTCGGCCACCGCCTGGATCTGCAGGGCCAGCAGTGGCAGCAGGCCGATCAGCATGAACAGGGTGGTCAGCACGCCGGCCCAGGTGCTGCGGAAGCGGAAGGCGAACAGGTCGGCCAGCGATGACAGCTGGTAGGTGCGGGTGATGCGCAGGATCGGATAGAGCAGCACCGGGGCGAGCAGGAAGGCACCGGAGACGCCCAGGTAACTGGCGAGGAAGCCGTAGCCGTACTGATAGGCCAGCCCGACCGTGCCGTAGAAGGCCCAGGCGCTGGCATAGACGCCCAGGGACAGGGTGTAGGTCAGCGGGTGGCGGATGATCCAGCGTGGGATCAGGCCGTGTTCGCTGACCCAGGCAACCCCGAACAGCACCAGCAGATAGCCGGCGCTGATCAGGATCAGTTCGCTCAGGCTAAAGCTCGTCAGCATCGCGTTGGCTCTGGAGAATGAAGGTCACGACGATCAGGATCAGCCACAGCAGGTAGGGGCGATACCAGGCACCATTGGGGTCGATCCACCAGTCCATGATGGCCGGTGAGAACAGGTAGATCCCTACAACCAGGATCAGGACCAGTCGGTAGATATACATGTGGCATCTCGTCGAAAGATGCCGCGATGGTAAAGGAAGCGGCGCGTTTCAGGCCACCTGCTTGAGGGCTGGTAGTGGTGGCGCCGGTGTGACGCGGATTGCGCCCGTCAGCGCAGCTGCGCTTCGGCCAGGGTGCGGCTGCGTGGGATACGTGTGGCGTCCCAGTGGGCGATGCCCCATTCCAGCAGCTGCCGGGGGGCGGCGCCCCGCAGCTCGGCGGGTGCTGGCTGGCCGAGCGCGCGCAGGGCACGCAGCAGCAGTGGCCCGGCCTGGTCGGCTGGCAGTGGTGGTGAGCGATAGCTCTTGCCCAGCTTGTGGCCGTCCGGCTGGATGATCAGCGGCACGTGCAGGTAGCGCGGTTGCGGCAGCCCCAGCAGTTCCTGCAGGTAGAGCTGGCGCGGGGTCGAGTCGAGCAGGTCGGCACCGCGTACCACATCGGTGATGCCTTGCCAGGCGTCGTCCAGCACCACCGCGAGCTGATAGGCGAACAGACCGTCGCGGCGACGAATGACGAAGTCACCGACTTCGCGGCCCAGGTGCTGATGGAATTCGCCTTGCACGCGGTCGATGAAGTGGTAGTCCAGCTCCGGTACGCGTATGCGGATGGCCGCATTCTGTTCGGCATGGCAGGCATTGCGGCAGAAGCCGGGATAGACCCCGGCATAACCTTCCAGCTGCTTGCGCGAGCAGATGCAGGCGTAGGCCAGGCCCTGACTGAGCAGGCGCTCGGTCACCGCCGCGTACTGCGCGTGTCGCTCGCTCTGGCGCTCCAGCTCGCCATCCCATTCGAAGCCATAGGTTTCCAGGGTGCGCAGGATCGCGTCCTGGGCGCCCGGGACTTCACGGGGCGGGTCGAGGTCCTCCATGCGCAGCAGCCAGCGGCCGCCAACGGCGCGCGCATCGAGGTAGGAGGCGAGGGCGGCGACCAGCGAACCGAAATGCAGGTAGCCACTGGGCGTGGGGGCAAAGCGCCCGACGTAGGAGCTGTTCATCGAGGCGAGGCTGGGTCGAAGGGGTTGTTTTCTCCCCTCTCCCATTCATGGGCAAGGGGCCGGGGGAGAGGGCATGCGCTGAATCACCCTCTCCCCAGAAATGCAACGGGGCGCCTGAGCGCCCCGTCGTCGGATCAGGAACCGATCTGCTTTTCCTTGATTTCCGCCAGCGTCTTGCAATCGATGCACAGGGTGGCGGTGGGGCGGGCTTCCAGTCGGCGAATGCCGATCTCGACGCCGCAGGAGTCACACCAGCCGTAATCGTTGTCTTCGATCAGCTGCAGGGTCTCGTCGATCTTCTTGATCAGTTTGCGCTCGCGATCACGGGCACGCAGCTCCAGGCTGAACTCTTCTTCCTGGCTGGCGCGATCCGCCGGATCGGGGAAGTTGGCCGCTTCGTCCTGCATGTGGTGCACGGTGCGGTCGACTTCCTGCATCAGCTCCAGCTTCCACTTATTGAGGATGCTGGTGAAGTGAGCGCGCATCGGCTCGCTCATGTATTCCTCGCCCTTCTTCTCTTGATAGGGCTCGAAACCACGAATCAGCTGGCTGGTGCTTTTGGCTTTTTCTTTTGTGGGCATGGATGACGCCTCTCACTCTTTCGAATCCATCGCGCAGGTTATTCCATTGCCAGACGGTTTTCCGGCCCTGCGACTGCAAGCCGGCGAACTTACCAGATCGAATCGGGGCGCGCTACTCCCGGTTGTCTCTGCCCCTCAGGGGTGTGAATGAAATCTGCATGGGCCTGATCGGCAAGTGTAGCGGTGCCCGGCGTCCTTGCCGCTTGCCCGAGCAGCCCTGCTAGAATCCGCCGCTCGCAACCGTGAAGGCAGGCCCATGGCTCAGCTCTACAGTGGGCGCAGTCGCGCCATCGAACCCTTTCATGTGATGGCCCTGCTGGCGCGGGCCAACGAGCTGCAGGCAGCCGGTCACGACGTCATCCACCTGGAGATCGGCGAGCCGGATTTCACCACCGCCGAGCCGATCATTCGCGCGGGCCAGGCCGCCCTGGCAGCCGGGCATACCCGTTACACCGCCGCGCGGGGCTTGCCGCAGCTGCGCGAGGCGATCGCCGCGTTCTACGCCGAGCGTTATCGGCTGAACGTCGACCCGCAGCGCATCCTGATCACGCCGGGCGGCTCCGGCGCCCTGCTGCTGGCCGCCAGCCTGCTGGTCGATCCCGGCAAGCACTGGCTGTTGGCCGACCCCGGCTATCCGTGCAACCGCCACTTCCTGCGGCTGGTCGAAGGGGCTGCGCAACTGGTGCCGGTCGGCCCGGACGTGCGCTACCAGCTGACTCCGCAGCTGGTCGAGCGGCACTGGGACTCCGCCAGCGTCGGCGCCCTGGTCGCCTCGCCGGCCAACCCCACCGGCACTCTGCTGCACAAGGACGAGCTGGCGGCCCTGGCGACGAGCATCAAGCAGCGCGGCGGCCATCTGGTGGTGGACGAGATCTACCACGGGCTGACCTACGGTTGCGATGCGAGCAGCGTGCTGGAGGTGGATGACGAGGCCTTCGTGCTCAATAGTTTCTCCAAATATTTCGGCATGACCGGCTGGCGTCTGGGCTGGCTGGTCGCGCCCGAGGCGGCGGTGCCGGAGCTGGAGAAGCTGGCGCAGAACCTCTACATCAGTGCGCCGAGCATGGCTCAGCACGCTGCGCTGGCCTGTTTCGAGGCCGATACCCTGGCCATCCTCGAAGAACGCCGCCACGAGTTCCAGCGCCGCCGCGACTACTTGCTGCCGGCGCTGCGCGAGCTGGGCTTCGGCATCGCCGCCACGCCTGAAGGCGCCTTCTATTTATATGCGGACATCAGCGCCTTCGGTGGCGATGCCTTCGCCTTCTGCCGCCACTTCATCGAAACCGAGCACGTGGCGTTCACCCCGGGGTTGGATTTCGGCCGTTATCAGGCCGGGCATCATGTGCGTTTCGCCTACACGCAGAACGTCGAGCGCTTGCAGCAGGCAGTCGAACGCATCGCCCGTGGCCTGAAGAGCTGGAATCCCGATGCGCTTTGATCCGCCCCTGGAAGAAGGGCGCCTGCTGCGCCGCTACAAGCGCTTTCTGGCCGATATCGAGACGGCCGGCGGCGAGGCGCTGACCATCCACTGCGCCAATACCGGATCGATGCTCAACTGCATGAGCGAAGGCTGCCGTGTGTGGTTCAGCCGCAGCAACGATCCCAAGCGCAAGCTGCCGGGGAGCTGGGAAATCAGCGAGACGCCGCAAGGCCGCCTGGCCTGCATCAATACGGCGCGGGCCAATGCACTGGTGGAGGAGGCGCTGCGCGCCGGACTGATCAGCGAGCTGAACGGTTTCACCGCGCTCAAGCGCGAGGTGCCCTACGGGGTGGAGAACAGCCGCGCCGATTTTCGCCTGGATTTCCCCCAGGGGCCGACCTTCGTCGAGGTCAAGAGCGTCACCCTGGGCTTCGACGGCAGCGATGTCGCGGCCTTTCCCGATGCGGTGACGCAGCGCGGCGCCAAGCACCTGCGTGAACTGGCAGCGCTGGCACGTGCCGGCGTGCGCACGGTGCAGCTGTATTGCGTGAATCTCTCCGGTATCGCCGCCGTGCGCGCCGCCGAGGAAATCGACCCGGTCTACGCGGCGGGGCTGCGCGAGGCCAAGGCGGCCGGGGTCGAAGTGCTGGCCTACGGCGCCGAACTCAGCCCCGAGGGCATCGCGCTGGTGCGTCGTCTGGACGTGCTGGCCTAGGGCACGATCCAGATTCCGTCGGCGTCTTCCCGGCATTCCAGCGCTTGCAGCGCCTGTCCCTCGCAGGGGCCGGCCACGCATTCGCCGCTCTCGATCAGGAACAGCGCGCCATGGGTGGCACAGCGGATCAGGCTGCCGCTGTCATCGAGAAATCCGTCCTTCTGCCATTCCAGGGCAACGCCGCGATGTGGGCAGCGGTTGAGGTAGGCGTGCACCTGGCCGTCGCGGCGTACGGCGAACAGGTTCAGTTGCTCGATCAGAAAGCCTCGGCTCTGACCTTCGGTCAGTTCCTGTGGGCTGCATAAGCGGATCATCGTGTTCTCTCGTGTATGCCCTTCTGCCATGGGTAGAAGGTGGCGCGTGGCGCCGTCAGCGAGGCCGATTATCCCGCAGGAAGGAGGAGGGCGCATCCATGCGCCAAGTGGAACTCAGAATTGCCAGGAGGCCGATACGCGGAACGTGCGGCCTGGCTCGCTGTAGTAGTCGACCGGCTGAGGCGTGCTGCGGCCGGCGGCACTGGGCACGTTGAGCGCATTCCAGTACTTCCTGTCGAACAGGTTGAACAGGCCGGCCTGCAGCTTGACGCCGTCCAGGGCCGCGGGCTGCCAGTAGCCCGTCAGGTCGACCACCGCATAGCCCGGGGCCTTGAAGTCACTGTCATTCTCGACCTTGTCGCGACGGCGCGCGGCGGTCAGCATCAGGTCCGCGCCATGGCGCTGGCGGGTGTAGCTCAGGCCCAGGGTGCCGGTCAGCGGCGCGACCGAGTTCAGGTGCTGCCTGGTTTCGCGGTCCTTGCCCACGGCCCAGGCGATCGAGGACCAGAGCTTCCAGGACGGCATGAGCTGCCAGTGCGCGCTGCCTTCGGCGCCGTAGATGCGCACTTTGTCGCGGTTGGCCATGACTTCGAAGAAGGTGGGGAATTCGCCCGCCTGGAAACCATAGTCCTCTTCGTCGGCGCTGATGCTGTCGATGAAGTTCTTGTAGTGGTTGTCGAACAGGCTGACCGAGCCCCCCAGCCGGCTGTCGCCGAGACGGGCGCCGACTTCGTAGCCGGTGCTTTCCTCGGGCTTGAGGTTGGGGTTGCCTACCCGTGCGTAGCCCATGCCGGCGTTGGTGAAGGTGCTGTACAGCTCGTTGACGTCCGGTGCCTTGAAGCCCTGCGCCCATTGCGCGTAGAGGGTCGCCAGCTCGTGGGCCTGCCAGGTCAGGAGCAGGCTGCCGGACCACTTGGCGTCCTTGTTCTCGCTGAGCATCACGCTGTCGCCGGCGAGCACGTAGCCGCTGGTGGAGCTGCTCGGCTTGTACGCGTAGTGGTCATAGCGCACACCCGGCGTCAGGGTCAGGGTGTCGCTGAGGGCAATCTCATCCTTCAGGTAGAGGCCCTGCAGCGTACCGGGCGTCTTCGGCATTTCGGCCTGGTTGGTGTGCAGGTTGACGCAGGAGAAGTAGATGCCGGCTGGCGTGCTGCCCGGTTGCGGCGGGAAGGGAGGCACCAGCACGCTGGGGCAGGCATCGTAGCCGCTGCTGTACTGCTCGGCTTCCAGGCGGCTCCACTCCATGCCCAGGGTCAGGTCGTGGCGGCCCAGTTGTTTGCCCAGGCTGCTGCTGATGCCGTACTGGCTCTTCTCGATCTCGTTGGCGCGGCCGAAGGGGCCGGCCAGCGTTCCGGCGCGGGTGGCGTCGACTTCGTCCTCGCGGTAGAGCTTCTGCCAGTAGACCACCGTGTCGGCCCAGTCCAGCAGGTTGTCGCTGCCTGCGGCGCGGTACTGATGGTCGAACGAGAGTCGCTTGCGCTCGTTGGTCTCGCGGGTGTCGTAGTGCCGGGGGTAGTTGGTCGTACCCTGGTTGATGCGGCTGTCCATGTCCTCGACGCGTTCGAACAGCTCGGCCGTCATGCCGATGCGGTGGCCTGCGGCGAGCTTCTGCTGGATCTTCAGCAGCAGACTCTGCTGTTCGCTATCGCTGGGGTTGGCGGCGGTGCGCTGCGTACCGAGCAGGTTGTCGTTGCCCTGGCTGTCGAGCTCGTGGCCCTGGCGGCCGCCGGCCTGGAGCAGCCAGGCCGTGTCGTTGATCCGACCGGCCAGGGCCGCATTCAACCCCCAGCTGCGGTCGGCACTGTCGTAGTCGCTCTTCACCAGGCCGGCGAAGCTGTCGTCGTTACCCAGCAGGTCATCCGGACTCAGGGTCCGCAGTTGCAGGGCGCCGCCAAGGGCCCCCGAGCCGAGCTGGCTGGAGTTGGCACCGCGAACCACGTCGATCGATGACAGGCTCTGGAAGTCGATGCTGTCCAGGCCGCCGTTGACTTCGCGCACCGCGTCGTTCAGCCAGGGCATGCGGATGCCGTCGATGGTGGTCAGCACGCGATCGCGATCCAGGCCGCGGATGTTGATGCTGTTGTTGCTGCGGTTGTAGTTCACCCCCGGTTCGGCGCGTCGCGACAAGTCATCGAAACTGCGTATCTGACGACGCTCGAGGGTCTCGGCATCGGTCCGGGTGGTGGTCGGCAACGGCTGCTCGGCCGCACTGGCGGTGACTTCGACATCGGGGAGCTCGGCCGGTGTATCGGCCAGGGCGAGGGAGGGGCACAGCATCAGTAACGCCAGCCATGGGCGGCGGGCATAGGGCGGGTGAAGGGGCATGGCAATGGCTCCGTTCGTGCTGGGCAGTTCTGCGACTGCCTGGTTGGCGACGACGCAAGACGGTAACCAGATTATTTATCTGATGCAAATAATTCTCATATAGATTATCGTTTGTAGATTGCCGTCGCTGTGCAGGAACAGCGGGCACGTCTTGCCGTGAGAGGAGTTGTCCTGATGAATAGTGTGAATCCCGCCGCCTTGCCGGCCATCGACCTGTACCGGGCCTGGCAGGCCCTGCGTCTCGAACAGCCCCGCCTGCGTGCCCGCGATGCGGCTGCCGTACTGGGTGTCAGCGAGGCCGAGCTGACCGCCAGTCGCCTCGGCGTGGATGCCGTGCGCCTGCGCTGTGACTGGCCCGAGTTGCTGCCTGCGCTGGGGACGCTGGGTTACATCATGGCGCTGACCCGAAACGAGCACTGCGTGCACGAGCGCAAGGGGCACTACCGCGAGGTTTCCGTCAGCGCCAATGGGGCGATGGGGTTGGTGGTCTCCGCCGACATCGACCTGCGCCTGTTCATGGCGCAGTGGGCCAGCGTGTTCGCCGTCGCCGAGAACGGCGAGCGTGGCGTGCAGCGCAGCATCCAGATCTTCGACCGCCAGGGGCTTGCGGTACACAAGGTCTACCTGACCGAGAGGAGCGACGACGCGGCCTGGGCACCGCTGGTCGAGCGCTTCCGGGCCGAGGTGCAGAGTGCCGAGCTGGAGCTGCTGCCGCCGGCCGAGCGCAGGGCGCCGCGTGGCGACGATCAGGTCGATGTGGGGGCACTGCGTGCCGACTGGGCCGCGCTGAAGGACACGCATCACTTCTTCGCCATGCTCAAGCGCCATGACCTGGCCCGTACTCAGGCCCTGCGCCTGGCCGGTCATCAGTGGGCCGAGCCGCTGGCCACCGCCGAACTGCCCAGGCTGATCGAGGCGGCGGCAGCGCGTGAGGTGCCGATCATGGTGTTCGTCGGTAACCGTCACTGCATCCAGATTCACACGGGGCCGGTGCGCAATCTGCGTTGGCTGGATAACTGGTTCAACGTGCTCGATGCCGAGTTCAACCTGCACCTGAGCACCCCTGGCGTGGTCGAGCTCTGGCGCGTGCGCAAACCCAGCGTGGATGGCGTGATCACCAGCCTGGAGGCCTATGACGAAGAGGGTGAACTGGTGGTCCAGCTGTTCGGGGCCCGCAAGCCGGGCATGGCCGAGCGTGACGACTGGCGCGAGCTGGCCGAGTCCATCGCGGCACTGGAGGCCTGACATGCGCTTGAGTGGAACCTTGGCGCTGTGCAGCGCCCTGCTGTTTGCTCCCCTGGCCAGTGCGGGCGAACTGCCGCAACGCTGGGTCAGCTCCGGTGGCTCGCTCAGCGAGTGGGTGGTGCGCCTGGGGGGCGAGAGCAAGCTGGTCGGCGTCGATACCACCAGCCTGCATCCACAATCGCTGCAGCAGTTGCCGAGCGTCGGCTATCAGCGGGCGTTGTCGGCGGAGGGGGTGCTGTCGCTGCACCCGGACGTGCTGATCGGTAGCGAAGAAATGGGGCCGCCTCCGGTGCTCGCGCAGATCAAGGCAGCCGGCATTCGTATCGAGAGCCTGTCGGCCAGGCCCGATCTGGATGCGCTCGAAAGCAATGTGCTGCGCCTGGGTGAACTGCTCGGCAGGCCGCAGCAGGCGCATGAAGAGATCGCGGCCTATCGCCAGGCCCTGCAGCATCAGGCGGCCTGGGTCGCCAAGGCGCGCGAGCAGCAGCCGGCACCGCGTGTGCTGATGCTGCTCGGTCATGCTGGCAGCAACCTCATGGCGGCCGGCAAGGACAGCCTGGCGGTGTGGCTGATCGAGCGGGCCGGTGGCGAGAGTCGCACCGAGCACAGCGGCTACAAGCCGATCTCCAGCGAGGCCTTGCTGGCGATGGACCCACAGGTGCTGATCGTAGCCGACCGCAGTCTGCAGGGGGAGGAGGCGCGTCAGGCGGTGCTGCGGCAGAATCCGCTGCTGGCGCAGACCAGCGCCGTGCGTGACGGCCGTGTGCTGAGCCTCGATCCGACGCTGCTGGTGGGCGGGCTCGGTCCGCGCCTGCCCGAGGGGCTGGTCGAGTTGTCGGCGGCGTTCTATCCTTCCGAGCCAGCTCTGACGGCCGAAATCGACCGATGAATCCTGTTTTTCGTCCCCGCCCATTGCTGCTGGCGATGGGCGTCCTCCTGCTGCTTTCGTTCTGGCTGTCGCTGGCCCTGGGGCCCGTCAGCCTGCCGCTGGGCGATACCCTGCTGGCCGCGTTGCGCTTGCTGGGCCTGCCCATCGACGGGGAGGGCCTGCAGCAGGCCGAGCTGATCCTCGGTCAGATACGCCTGCCGCGCAGCCTGCTGGGGCTGTGCGTGGGTATCGTGCTGGCGCTGTCCGGCGTGGCCATGCAGGGGCTGTTCCGCAACCCGCTGGCTGACCCCGGTCTGGTCGGGGTCGCCGGTGGTGCCGCGTTGGGTGCGGCTGTCGCCATCGTCGGCGGCAGCATGATCGGCGGTCTGCCGTCGGCCATCGCGCCTTATCTGCTGTCGCTCTGCGCGTTCAGCGGCGGTCTGATCGTGACTGCCGTGGTGTATCGCTTCGGGCGTCGCGACGGGCAGACCCACGTCGCCACCATGCTCCTGGCCGGGGTCGCGCTGACCGCGATGTCCGGCGCCGGTGTCGGCCTGTTCACCTACCTGGCCGATGACGCCACCCTGCGCAGCCTGACCTTCTGGAATCTGGGCAGCCTCAACGGCGCCAGCTATCCACGGCTGTGGCCGTTGCTGCTGGTGACCCTGGCTATCGCCTTGTGGCTGCCGCGCCGCGCCGCGGCGCTCAACGCGCTGCTGCTGGGCGAGTCCGAAGCGCGCCATCTGGGGGTCGATGTCGAGCGGATCAAGCTGGAGCTGGTGCTGTGCACGGCGCTGGGCGTCGGCGCTGCGGTGGCGGCGGCCGGCCTGATCGGTTTCATCGGCCTGGTGGTCCCGCACCTGATGCGTCTGCTGGTCGGCCCCGATCACCGGGTGCTGCTGCCGGCATCGCTGCTGGCCGGCGCCAGCCTGCTGCTGCTGGCCGATCTGCTGGCGCGCCTGCTGCTGGCGCCGGCGGAATTGCCGATCGGCATCGTCACGGCGTTGATCGGGGCGCCGTTCTTCCTTTATCTGCTGGTGCGGGGGCGAACCTGATGTTGCGCGCAGAACAGTTGAGCGTGCGCCGGGGCGGCAAAACCGTCCTGGGGGATATCGACCTGAGGTTGCAGCCTGGCGACGTGCTGGGCGTGCTCGGCCCCAATGGTGCCGGCAAGAGCACCCTGCTGGGGGCCCTGTGCGGGGAATTCGAGGCGAGCGCAGGACGGGTGACCCTGGATGCGCGCGCCCTGAGTGACTGGGATGGGCGTCAGCGGGCCCGGCGGCTGGCGGTGTTGCCGCAGAGTTCGACGCTGAGCTTCGCCTTCCCGGTGGAAGAGGTGGTCGGCATGGGGCGTCTGCCGCATGCCAGCGGGCGTGTGCGTGACGCCGAGATCGTCGCCATGGCGCTGCGCGCGGCCGATGCCGAGCACCTGCGTGGGCGCAGTTACCTGGCGCTGTCCGGTGGCGAGCGCCAGCGTGTGCACCTGGCGCGCGTGCTGGCGCAGCTCTGGCCGGGCGGAGAGGGGCAGGTGTTGCTGCTCGACGAGCCGACCTCGGCGCTCGATCCGTTGCACCAGCACACCACGCTGCAGGCGGTACGTGACTTCGCCAGCCAGGGTGCCGCGGTGCTGGTGATCCTGCATGACCTGAACCTGGCGGCGCGATACTGCGACCGTATTCTCCTGCTCCAGGCGGGACGCCCCCATGCCTTGGGCAGCCCCGACGAGGTGCTGCGGGCCGAGCCCCTGCGTGCGGTGTTCGGTCTGGACGTACTGATACAGCGACACCCGGAGCGCGGCCATCCACTGATCGTGGCGCGTTGACTCGATGTGGGAGCTTGCCATGCGAATACTGTTGCTGTGTTGCCTGTCCCTGCTGGTCGCCTGCCAGTCCAGAGGCGTACTGCCACCGCCGGCTCCTATCGCCAGCGAGGGGCGCGACCACGCCGACCTGGGGGTGATACTCGACCTGCGCAGCGGTGAGCGCATCACGCCGCAGCGACTGGTCGAGCGCCTGGCGCGGGCGTCGCGGGTCGTGGTCGGCGAGCAGCACGACAACCCGGATCACCACGCCCTGCAACTGTGGCTATCGCGTGAGCTGGCGGCCCGGCGTCCGCAGGGCAGTGTGCTGCTGGAAATGCTCAGCCCGAGCCAGCAGACCAGAGTCGATCAGGTCCGGGGCGAGACGCGTGCGGGGCGCCCTCCGCTCGACGCCATCCGGGCCCTGGCCTGGCAACCGGGGTGGGACTGGGCGATGTACGGTGCGCTGGTGCGTTACCAGCTGCGCCAGCCCTATCCATTGCTGGCGGCCAATCTGGACCGGGAAGAGATCATGCGCATCTATCAGCAGCGTCCGGCGCTGCAGGGGCAGGCCTCTACCGCTGCGGCGGTGCAGCAGCGGCTGCAGCGCGATATCCGCGAGTCGCACTGCGGCCTGCTCCCGGAGAGCCAGGTGCCGGCGATGCTGGCCGTGCAGCAGCAACGTGATCGGCGCATGGCCGAGGCATTGCTGGCAGCGCCGCGACCGAGCCTGCTGCTGGCAGGTGCCTTTCATGCGCGCAAGGACCTGGGGGTGCCGTTGCACCTGGCAGACCTCGGAGCGGGGCAGGGCAATGCCGTACTGATGCTGGCCGAAGTTGGGCGTCAGGTGGATGCATCGATGGCGGACTACGTCTGGTTCACCGCGGCGCAGCCGGAGCAGGACCACTGCGCCAAACTGCGACCCTAGCCGCCTTTCCCGGGATGGCTGCGGGGTATCCTCGGCGCTTTGCCGATCTGGAGCCTGCGCCATGCCCGCCGCTGTTCGCGACCTGCTGCACCGTTACTTCAATGCACTCAATGACCGCGATGTCCGTGCCTGTCTGGCGCTGGTCAGCGATGACCTGATCCTGGAGCCCAACCAGGGGTTCGCCGAGCATGGCCGCGCAGCCTTCGCGGACTACCTCGAGCGGCACATGCGGTGTTACCGCGAAACCCTCGAACAGCTGGTGATCCTGACCGATCCGCAGGGCGCCCATGCGGCCTGCGAGTACCACGTCGCCGGGGAGTACCTGGCAACCGACGATGGGCTGCCGGAGGCGTGCGGGCAACGCTACGCGCTGCGGGTAGGGGCGTTCTTCGAGATTCGCGAGGGGCTGATCAGCCGTATCAGCCTGCATTTCAATCTGCCGGACTGGCTGGCGCAGGTCGACGACTGAAGCGGCCGCAGCGTGTTTCGTGCGGGCAAAAAAAGACCCGGCAAAGAGCCGGGTCAATAACCGTGATTAGCCTGATGAGGAGATAATCTGAAGAGTCCGACTGAATGGTCTCTTTAGCTTATCGACTGATCTCGCGACCAGATGGGGTAATAATAACAATTATCATTTATCGGTCAACACCTTTTTGAGAATTTTTCTCATGAAACGCTGGTGCTGGAGAATCCTGCCGCGCAGGCAAAAAAAGACCCGGCAAAGAGCCGGGTCAATAACCGTGATTAGCCTGATGAGGAGATAATCTGAAGAGTCCGACTGAATGGTCTCTTTAGCTTATCGGCTGATCTCGCGATCAGTTGAGGCAATAATAACAATTCTCATTTTCATGTCAACGCCTTTTGAGAATTTTTCTCAAACCCGGGTGGCGGCCGCGATGAGCCTGCCCCTGAACGCAAAACCCCGGCATCTGGCCGGGGTTTTCTGTCGGGAGGCGATGATCAGGATTCGCCAGGCTGGCGCAGCTGGGTGATTTCCTTGTTCAGCAGGTCGATGCGGCGGGCCATGCTCTCGATCAGGCTATGGGCGATGCGCGGGTTGCTCTGCATCAGGCTGAGGAACTGCTCCTTGGGGATCACCATCACCGTGCAGGGTTCGCTGGCGATGACCGTGGCGCTGCGTTTCTCGCGGGTGAACACCGCCATGGCTCCGAATATCTCGTCCTTCTGCACGTCGCCGACCCGCTGGCCGTCGACATAGGCTTCGGCGTGGCCTTCGATGATGATGAACACGTGGTCGGCTTCATCGCCCTGATGGATCAGTTCCTCGCCAGCGGCAAAGTGCTGGAAGCCGGTGGCCGGACGGATTTCCGGCTGCTTGAGACGCGCCAGGGCGTCGGACAGCAGCGCCGTGTGACCGATCAGGTAGTGGATGAACTGTTCCTGGCGTTGCTCGTCGGCGTGAATGTGCTGGAACACTTCGCTGCGCGAGAAGGGAATCAGGCTGATGGGCTCCTCGCTGCTGTAGCGGCAGCTGGGCAGGTCGATCCCCTGGCGCAGGCCGACCAGATCGCCTTCCTGCAGGTAGAACAGCGGACGCTCGTCGACCACCGCGTGGAGCAGGCCGCTCTCGATGATGAACAGCTGGTTGCCCGGCAGCACCCGCGCCAGATCGTCGACTCGCTCCAGGCGAAGCGCTTCGCCTGCGGGTTGCAGCCCTTCCAGCAAGTGAGTGGGGATACTCTGCAGGCGATTGATCAACTGATCGGCGTAGGCCGGTTGCTCCCCGAGTAAATACATAACCGTAATTCCTTGAACTGGCTGGGCTGGCTGACCACACGAAGGTCCCTGAAACAATAGGCTGCGGCGGCGTTCGAGTAAATCACCTTGCGCTCGTGTTGTGAGCTAGCTCTTGTTGCAGGTCTGGGCTTCGTCCAGCTTGCCATTCAGTTCTGCCTTGTGCGCAGGCGGAAGTTCATTCCAGTGCACGTCGAGCAGGGCGCCCTCGATGGCGTATAGCAGCACCTTGGAGGCACGAAACCCACGGGCCCGCACGGCCCGGTAGGCCCCGACGGCACCGTAGCGACGCAGGTCGTTGGCGCTGTGGATGCCCACGGCGTGAAGCCATTGCGCCGAGGTCTTGCCCAGGTTCTTCAGGTGTTGCAGTTCGTCGTTCATCAGGCCTCCATGCGTGCGGCTGAAAATCACGTTGGCATGCCTGCTACTCAGTGTAGCGGCCAATTGCCTTGGTGCTTTTTGCGTCGCTACATCTGCGCAGTCACTTCGTGCGATAGCGCAAGCGTGTGCCGAAGTTCACCGACATGAGGATCTCGTCCGCAGTCAGTTCGACGGGGAAATAGGCGCCGGAAATCTGCGCGTGCGCCAGGCTCGCGCCTTCTATCCTGGCGTTGCGCAAGTCCAGGCCGCGCAGGTCGGCGCCACGGAAGTAGGCGTCGGTGAAGTTGATGCTTTCGGTGTCCAGATTGCGCAGGTCCAGGCCACGAAAGTCGCCGCCGGACAGGTCGACCTCGACGCCCTTGGGCTTCTGCGCATTGAAGCCTTGCACGTCGTCGTTATGCAGGAGGTGATAGAGCGGATGATCGAGCTGGCGTGGCTGACTCATGGCAGATACCGGTAGTGGTGTCACCGGCAGTATAGAAGCCCTGCCAGGCTTTGCCCGGCAGGGTGTGGCCAACCTCTGATGGGGTCAGATGCCGGGCAGGCGTTGGCGAATCTGCTCGACCAGGCCGTCGAGGCTGGCGCTGTCGTGCGTGTCGACGCGCTTGCTGTGGCTCAGCTCTTCGCTGCTGAGCGCTTCGCGACCGGCCTGCTGGGCCTTGATGACGTCCAGGGTCGCATCGGAAGGGTCCGTGCCCTCGCTTTGCCGTTGCTCCAGCCAGCCGGCGATCACCGCCTCGGGTGCATGGCAGTCGAGAATCAGGAACGGCGCGCCAAGCTCCTCGGCAACTTCGCTGGCTGCCTCGCGCTGAGCCGCCTTGAGGTAGGTGGCATCGATCACCACCGGGAAACCGGCCTGCAGGATCTGGCGGGCCAGCTGGTGCAGGCGGGTGTAGGTCGCCTGGCTGGCGTCCTCGCTGTAGATGCCGGCAGCCAGCTTGTCCTTGGCTGCGGCGTTCTGCTCGCCGAACAGGCGCTTGCGCTCGACGTCGGAACGCAGGCGAATGGTGCCCAGCGCTTCGACCAGGCGCATGGCCACGTGGCTCTTGCCGACGGCCGACACACCGTGGGTGATGGCCAGGAATGGCGAGGGGATGGCGCTGTAGCTCTCGGCCAGGGCGGCATAGCCGCGGTACTGGCGGAGAATGACGGCGCGCTGCACCGGGTCCTGCTCCTGGCCCAGGCGGAACAGGGCAACCTTGCCACGCACCATGGCGCGATAGGCCTTGTAGAAATTCAGCAGATGCAGGGCCGCGTAGTCACCCGTGTGTTCCAGCCAGCCACTGATGAAGCGGCGTGCCAGGCACTTGAGGCCACGGTCCTCGAGGTCCATCGCCAGGAAGCCGATGTCCGCGGTGACGTCGGTCATGCGGAAGGGTTCGTTGAATTCGATGCAGTCGAACAGCACCACGCGGCCATCGATCTGTGCCGCGTTGCCCAGGTGGATGTCGCCATGGCACTCACGGATGAAGCCCTGTGCCTTGCGCTCCGCCAGCAGCGGTTGCAGGCGATCGTAGCTCGACTGCGCCCAGGCCTCGAGTGCGTCGAGTTGCTGCAGGTCGTTCGCATCGCTGAGCATCGGGCGAATCTGCTCGAAGTTCTGCTGCACCGGTGCCATCACCGCCTCGGCGCTGCCCAGTGGGTGATCCTGAGGCACGACGGGGGCGTCCATGTGGAATCTGGCGATCTGCTCGGTAAGGGCGTCGATGTGGGCGTCGCCCAGCTCGCCGCGTGCCTGGATGGCGCTGAGCAGTTGCTCCTGGGGGAACTGGCGCATCTTCAGCGCGTATTCGATGGCCGGTGTGCTGCCGTCGAGGCTGGGAGCGTCTTCGCTGCCACCGATGGCCACGACTTCCAGGTACAGGTCCTGGGTCAGGCGCTGGTTGAGGCGCAGCTCTTCTTCACAGAAATGTCGACGTGCGTCGAGCTCGGTGAAGTCGAGAAAACCGAAGTTGACCGGCTTTTTGATCTTGTAGGCATGCTTGCCAGTGAGCAAAACCCAGGAAATGTGGGTCTCAATCACCTGAAACCCTTCCACGGGATGCGGATACAGGGCCGGGTTCTGCAATGCGGCAATCAGGGCTTGGCTCACGTTCGATCCTTGTTCTAGACGCTGTTCGAGCTGGGCATTATGGCCGCTGTGAGCTGCTCTGCAAACTGTCCGGGCGACGCTGCTGGCCCCTATCTAAAGTGCGTATAATTCCGCCATGACTCGAAAACGCTCTCCCCGCTCAAAGAAAAAGTCCCGCTCATCCGCTCTGCGTCCCTGGTTCGCCTGGGGCGTCAAGCTCGGCTTGGTCGGTCTGGTCATCCTGGCCGGTTTTGCCGTCTATCTCGATGCCGTCGTGCAGGAGAAGTTCTCCGGCAAGCGCTGGACGGTGCCGGCGAAGGTCTATGCCCGACCGCTGGAACTGTTCGTCGGGCAGAAACTGGCCAAGAACGACTTCCTGCGCGAACTCGATGCGCTGGGCTATCGCCGTGAAAGCGTGGTCAACGGTCCGGGGGCGGTGTCGGTCGCCGGCAACAACATCGAACTGCACAGCCGCGGTTTTCAGTTCTACGAAGGCGCCGAGCCGTCGCAGCGAGTCCGGGTACGCTTCTCCGGGGACTACGTCGCCGGCCTGAACAAGGGCGATGGCGGCGATCTGGCCGTGGCGCGGCTCGAGCCGCTGCTGATCGGCGGTCTGTACCCGGCGCATCAGGAGGATCGCATCCTGATCAAGCTGGATCAGGTTCCGGCCTATCTGATCGACGCGCTGGTGGCGGTGGAAGACCGCGACTACTTCGATCACTTCGGTGTTTCCCCCAAGGGGATCGCCCGTGCGCTGTGGATCAACGCCACCTCCGGGCGCCTGGTGCAGGGCGGTAGTACCCTGACCCAGCAGCTGGTGAAGAACTTCTACCTGAACAACGAGCGTACCCTGGCGCGCAAGGCCACCGAAGCCATGATGGCGGTGCTGCTCGAGCTGCATTACGACAAGCGCGAGATCCTCGAAGCCTACATGAACGAGGTGTTTCTCGGTCAGGATGGCCAGCGCGCCGTACACGGTTTCGGCCTGGCCAGTCAGTACTTCTTCAGCCAGCCCATTTCCGAGCTGAAGCTGGAGCAGGTGGCGTTGCTGGTGGGCATGGTCAAGGGGCCGACCTACTACAACCCCCGGCGCAACCCCGAGCGTGCGATGACCCGGCGCAACCTGGTGCTCGACCTGCTGGCCGAGCAGGGCACGATCACCGCCGAGGAAGCCGCCGCGGCCAAGCAGAAGCCGCTTGGCGTCACCACCCGTGGCAGCATGGCCGACAGCTCGTTCCCGGCCTTCCTCGACCTGGTCAAACGCCAGCTGCGCGAGGATTACCGCGAGCAGGACCTGACCGAAGAGGGCCTACGCATCTTCACCAGCTTCGACCCGATCCTGCAGCTCAAGGCCGAAGAGGCGCTGGCCGAAACGCTGAAGCGCCTGGCCGGGCGCAAGGGGGTCGACCAGGTGCAGGCCGGCATGGTGGTGACCAATCCCGAGACGGGTGAGGTGCAGGCGCTGATCGGCAGCCGCCAGCCACGCTTCGCCGGGTTCAACCGGGCAATGGATGCCGTGCGCCCCATCGGCTCGCTGATCAAACCCGCCATCTACCTGTCCGCGCTGGAGCGTCCCAGCCAGTACACGCTGACCAGCTGGCTGGAGGACGAGCCGTTCTCCATCAAGGGCCAGGATGGTCAGGTCTGGACGCCGCAGAACTACGACCGCAAGGCGCACGGCACGATCTACCTGTACCAGGGGCTGGCGCATTCCTACAACCTGTCCACGGCCAAGCTCGGCCTGGAGATCGGCGTGCCGAACGTGCTCAAGACCTTGGAGCGACTGGGTGTCGAGCGCAAGTGGCCGGCTTATCCTTCGATGCTCCTCGGGGCCGGAGCGCTGACGCCGATGGAAGTCGCGGGGATGTATCAGACCCTGGCCAACGGTGGCTTCAACACCCCGTTGCGCGGTATCCGCAGCGTGCTCACCGCCGAAGGCGAGCCGCTCGGTCGTTACCCGTTCAAGATCCAGCAGCGCTTCGATCCGGGGGCCATCTACCTGGTGCAGAACGCCATGCAGCGCACCATGCGCGAGGGCACGGGGCGCTCGGTGTACAGCCAGCTGCCCCGCTCGTTGAACCTGGCCGGCAAGACCGGTACCAGCAACGACTCGCGTGACAGCTGGTTCGCCGGGTTCAGTCAGGACCTGCTCTCTGTCGTCTGGCTGGGGCGCGATGACAACGGTCCCACCCCGCTGACCGGTGCAACCGGTGCGCTGCAGGTCTGGACGGGATTCATGCGCAAGGCCGATCCGTTGCCGCTGGACATGCCCATGCCGGATAACGTCACCCTGGCCTGGGTGGATCGCCAGACCGGTCTCGGCTCGGCGTCGGGCTGCCCGGATGCGGTGCAGATGCCTTATATTCGCGGCAGCGAACCCAGTCCTGGCTCCGCCTGCGGTATTCAGGCGCCCGTGGAGTCGGTGATGGACTGGGTACGGGGCTGGTTGGATTGACGGCCGGGGTGCGTTCCCCGGCGTGAGCTGAAGAGGATTGGATGTGAACAAGAAGTGGCTTGTGGCCTTGCTGGCAACGACGACCCTGGCAGGCTGTAGTACGGTGCCGCGTGGCTCGATTCCCGTCGTCGATGCGGGCACGCCGCTGTCGGCTGGTCGTGTCTCCGATAACGCCGCCTCCGCGCCTGCCGGTGCGCAGTCGCAGCCGTTCGAAGAGGACTCCGGCGTGGTGGTGATGGTGCCTCAGGGCGCCGCTTCCGCGCCATTGCAGACCGGACCGCAGGGCGCTCCCGCCAACGGTGGGCTGACCTTCGACGAGCCGCCGGTGAGCATGGGGCAGGGCGGCTTCGACTCGTCCTCCGTGCCGAGTGCGCCCAGCGGCATTCCCAGTGGTGGTGGCCTGGCGGCCGACGAGCAGCTGGATGGGCCGGTCCTGGCGCTGCTGACCACCGCGCAGCAGCAACAGGGCGGTGGTGATCTTAATGGCGCCGCCTCGAGTCTCGAGCGCGCCCAGCGTATCGCGCCGCGTGAGCCGCAGGTGCTCTACCGCCTGGCCGAGGTGCGCCTGGCGCAGGGCGATGCGGCTCAGGCCGAACAGTTCGCCCGTCGCGGCCTGACCTATGCCAGTGGCCGTCCTGCCCTGCAGGCCAGTTTGTGGAACCTGATTGCCCAGGCGCGTGAGCGGCAGGGCGACTCCGCCGGCGCGGCGCAGGCCCGTGAGCGCGCGCGGGTGAGCCTCTGATGGATGCACGAGTGAATGCGCTGGCCGAGCATCTGCTGCTCATCGAGCGTGAGTTGCGCGTACTGGGCTGGTGGCAGGAGCAGGCGCCCAGCGCAGAAGCGCTGGCCAGCCAGGAGCCGTTCTGTGTCGACACCCTGACCTTCGAGCAGTGGTTGCAGTGGATCTTCCTGCCGCGGATGAAACAGTTGCTGGAGGCGGATGCGGCCTTGCCATCGGTGTCGGGAATCCAGCCGATGGCCGAGATGGTGTACCGCGAGCAGTCGGGTGTCACCCGTCGCTTGCTAGAGCTGCTGGGTGAGTTCGATCGCCTGTTGACGCGCACGTCCTGAGGACGCGCGCGTTCGGTGTCACTTGCAGGTTTCGGCGATGGACTTCTTCAGTTCGGTGATGCGTTCCTGGCGTTCGTCTTCGTTGATGCGACGCAGCTCGCCCTCTACCTCGAGTCGGAGGCGCGGGTTGTTTTCCAGCTGAGCCAGGTTGGTGCGGGCATTTTCACAGTACCTCTTGCGTTCGGCTTCCTGCTTCGCCACGTCTTGCTTGACCTTGTTATCGATGGCCGCCTGCTCGGGGTCGGCTTGCTCGACGGCCGGTGCCGGCGCGCTGGGCGCCGGGCGCGGTGGTGGTGCAGAGGTGTTGATGGTGGTGGACTGCTGGCCCTGAGGCGGTTGTGCGCCGAAGTGGGTCACGCCGTTGTCGTCCACCCACTTGTAGACCTGGCTGGCCATTGCGGTTGCGCTCAGGGCGAGTATCAGACTGCCCGTTAGAATCATGTGGCGCATGCTGTTTCCTTTGTCGAGAGCTGCGGTACTGCTGGTTACTATAACCAAAAGCCAGGGATCTTCATCCTGCGCTGCGTCACAGCCGCACTTCGAATAATAGGTCAAGCATCTCTTGACTTGCCTTCGTCGAACCCGAACAATCCAGCCTTCCCCGTAGTGGAGTCCGCCGCAAGCGTCCTCCAGCTCGGGGGAAAGAGGCGCTACCCGCGCCGAACCGTGACACCCGCAACGCGTTACCTCGCGCTGGGAGGGCCAGCCCCGCAAGACCATGGGCTGCTCCGTTACTCGTCAAGCTGATGTTCCGAATCCACGATCACCGTCGTGCGTGTCCGCTGACAGTAAGAACCTACTTAGGGCTACCCGTTGGCGGGTGGCATACTGGCGTTCAAGAGGTGAACAACGTGGAGCTTTTATCCGGCGCTGAAATGGTCGTCCGCTTCCTGCGTGACGAAGGCGTTAAGCACATCTATGGGTACCCTGGCGGTGCTCTCCTGCATATCTACGATGCCCTGTTCAAAGAACCGGAAGTGACCCATATCCTGGTGCGTCACGAACAGGCTGCGACCCACATGGCTGACGGCTATGCCCGTGCCACCGGCAAGGCCGGCGTGGTGCTGGTGACTTCCGGCCCGGGCGCGACCAATGCGATTACCGGCATTGCCACTGCCTACATGGACTCCATCCCGATGGTGGTGATCTCCGGCCAGGTGCCGAGCGCCATGGTCGGCACCGATGCCTTCCAGGAAACCGACATGGTCGGTATTTCCCGTCCGATCGTGAAGCACAGCTTCATCATCAAGCACCCGTCGGAAATCCCCGAGGTGCTGAAGAAGGCTTTCTATCTCGCCGAGTCCGGTCGTCCGGGGCCGGTGGTGGTGGACATCCCCAAAGACATGGGCGATCCCACCCAGAAGTTCGAATACGTGTACCCGAAGAAGGTCAAGCTGCGGTCGTACAGCCCGGCCGTACGCGGTCACTCCGGGCAGATCCGCAAGGCAGCCGAGATGCTGCTGGCGGCCAAGCGCCCGGTGATGTACTCCGGTGGTGGCGTGATCATGGGTGGCGCCTCTGCGCCGCTGACCGAGCTGGCGCAGATGCTCAACCTGCCGGTGACCAATACCCTGATGGGCCTGGGCGGCTATCCGGGCACTGACCGCCAGTTCCTCGGCATGCTCGGCATGCACGGCAGCTACACCGCCAACTTGGCCATGCACCACGCCGATGTGATCCTCGCCGTGGGTGCGCGCTTCGATGACCGCGTGATCAACGGCGCGGCCAAGTTCTGCCCGAACGCCAAGATCATCCATATCGATATCGACCCGGCTTCGATCTCCAAGACCATCAAGGCCGACATTCCTATCGTGGGCCCGGTGGACAGCGTGCTGACCGAGATGGTCGCCATCCTCAAGGAAATCGGTGAGACCCCGAACAAGGACACCGTGGCCAGCTGGTGGAAGCAGATCGACGAGTGGCGCGGTAGCGGCCGCCTGTTCCCCTACAACGAGGGCGACGGCTCGATCATCAAGCCGCAGAGCGTGATCGAAACACTGTGCGAAGTGACCCGTGGCGATGCCTACGTCACCTCCGATGTCGGTCAGCACCAGATGTTCGCGGCGCAGTACTACCGCTTCAACAAGCCCAATCGCTGGATCAACTCCGGTGGCCTGGGCACCATGGGCTTCGGTTTCCCTGCCGCCATGGGCATCAAGCTGAACTTCCCGGACGCCGACGTGGCGTGCGTGACTGGCGAAGGCAGCATCCAGATGAACATTCAGGAACTGTCGACCTGCCTGCAGTACGACCTGCCGGTGAAGATCGTCAACCTGAACAACGGTGCGCTGGGCATGGTCCGCCAATGGCAGGACATGCAGTACAACAGCCGTTATTCGCACTCCTACATGGAGTCGCTGCCCGACTTCGTCAAGCTGGCCGAGGCCTATGGCCACGTCGGCATGCGCATCACCCAGCTCAAGGACCTCAAGTCCGGTCTGGAAGAAGCCTTCGCCATGAAGGATCGCTTGGTGTTCCTCGACATTGCCGTGGACGACAGCGAGCACGTCTATCCGATGCAGATCAGAGACGGTGCGATGCGTGACATGTGGCTGAGCAAGACGGAGCGGACCTAAGATGCGACATATCATTTCCCTGTTGCTGGAAAACGAACCGGGCGCACTGTCCCGCGTGGTCGGTCTGTTCTCGCAGCGCAACTACAACATCGAAAGCCTTACCGTGGCGCCCACCGAGGATCCGACGCTGTCGCGCCTGACCCTGACCACCGTGGGGCATGACGAGGTCATCGAGCAGATCACCAAGAACCTCAACAAGCTGGTCGAGGTGGTGAAGCTGGTCAACCTGTCGGAAAGCGCCCATATCGAGCGCGAACTGATGCTGGTCAAGATCAAGGCCACCGGCGCCCAGCGCGCCGAGGTCAAGCGCACCACCGACATCTTCCGTGGCCAGATCGTGGATGTGACCAGCAGCGTCTACACCGTGCAGCTGACCGGCACCAGCGACAAGCTGGACAGCTTCATCCAGGCCATCGGCACCGCGTCGATCCTGGAGACGGTACGCAGCGGTGTCACGGGCATCTCGCGTGGCGACAAGGTACTGAGTATCTGAAGTAGCCTGAGTGTCCTGCTGAACAGAAGCCCCGCCTCGTGCGGGGCTTTTTCATGGTCAGAGGTATGCTTGCCAGCGACATGCCCGGCAGGGCGTCTGCCCGAATTCAGCGCTGGCGGTTCCAGAACGCGGCGATCAACGGGTCCTTGAGGCGCTTCTCCAGGGCGAACAGGCCGATGTCATACGCGGCCAGCGGCGGCTGAATATCGTAGATGCGGATGCGTGCGGTCAGTGGGCTGTTGTCGAGCACGATCTGCGGCACCACGCCGATGCCGAAGCCCAGGCTGACCATGCTGACGATGGCCTCGTTGCCGCTCACTTGGGCATAGATACGCGGCTTGATGTTATGGCTTTTCAGCCAGCGATCCGTGCGCGTGCGCGCCAGCCCTTCCTCCGAGAGAATCATCGGCACGTCCTTCCAGCTGTCCGCCGTGGGCTGCCGGAGTTGCTCGTCGCTCAGCAACTGCGGGGATTGCGGGCCGATGAAGCGCAGTTCCGAGCGGGTGATCGACTGGAAGTCGACCCCCGCCGGCAGGTTGTTCGGGCGCGCGCCGATGGCGAGGTCCTCGAGCCCTTGCTGTACCCGTTCCACGGCTTTCGCCGGATCGCCGGTGTGCAGCTTCATCTCGATGCGAGGGTAGTCCTGACGGAAGCTGCTGAGAATGTCGTAGAGGAAGCTGTAGCTCGCAGTGACCGAGCAGTACAGGGACAGCTCGCCGTGCAGGCTCTGCTGGTCCTGCATGAAGGTCTGGCGGATGGCCTGCCAGCCATTCATGACATCACTGGCGTACTCGCGAAACTGTTGCCCCTCGCGTGTCAGGCGCACGGAGCGGTTGTCGCGCACGAACAGCGTCGCGCCCAGTTCTTCCTCCAGCTGCTTGATGCTGCGGCTGAGCGCGGACGGGCTGACGTGCTGTTCACGGCTGGTCTTGCCGAAGTGCAGGTTGTCGGCCAGGGAAAGAAAGAGCCTGAGGGAGTGACTGTCCATGATGCGTTTCAGATATCGGCACGTTGTGTTGCAAATATATCATTTTACGCAACGGGATAGATCACATAAGGTTTCTCTGTCGCGGTGCTTGCACCCCATCCCTTTCGATTCAGAAGAGCCAAGAACATGAAAGTTTATTACGACAAAGATTGCGACCTCTCCATCATCCAGGGCAAGAAAGTCGCCATCATCGGTTACGGCTCCCAGGGCCACGCTCAGGCCTGCAACCTGAAGGACTCCGGTGTCGACGTCACCATCGGTCTGCGCAAAGGCTCCGCAACCGTGGCCAAGGCCGAAGCTCACGGCCTGAAAGTGACCGACGTCGCCAGCGCCGTTGCCGCTGCCGATCTGGTCATGATCCTGACCCCGGACGAATTCCAGGGCCAGCTGTACAAGAACGAGATCGAGCCGAACATCAAGCAGGGCGCTACCCTGGCCTTCTCCCACGGCTTCGCCATCCACTACAACCAGGTCGTACCGCGTGCCGACCTCGACGTGATCATGATCGCGCCGAAGGCTCCGGGTCACACCGTACGCACCGAGTTCGTCAAGGGCGGCGGCATCCCTGACCTGATCGCCGTTTACCAGGACGCTTCCGGCAACGCCAAGAATGTTGCCCTGTCCTACGCTTCGGGCGTTGGTGGCGGCCGTACCGGCATCATCGAAACCACCTTCAAGGACGAGACCGAAACCGACCTGTTCGGTGAGCAGGCCGTTCTCTGTGGTGGCACCGTCGAACTGGTCAAGGCCGGTTTCGAAACCCTGGTCGAAGCCGGTTATGCGCCGGAAATGGCCTACTTCGAGTGCCTGCACGAACTGAAGCTGATCGTTGACCTCATGTACGAAGGCGGCATCGCCAACATGAACTACTCGATCTCCAACAACGCCGAGTACGGCGAGTACGTCACCGGTCCGGAAGTGATCAACGCCGAGTCCCGCCAGGCCATGCGCAACGCCCTGAAGCGCATCCAGGACGGCGAGTACGCCAAGATGTTCATCAGCGAAGGTGCCACTGGCTACCCGTCGATGACTGCCAAGCGTCGTAACAACGCTGCGCACGGCATCGAAGTGATCGGTGAGCAACTGCGCGGCATGATGCCGTGGATCGCTGCCAACAAGATCGTCGACAAGACCAAGAACTAAGGTCTGCGATGTGCGAAAGAACGCGGCTTTATGCCGCGTTTTTTCGTTCTGCGGCGAGGCTTCTGGTATAAAGCCTGCTCGCTTGGTGGCGAACTGAGTCCAGTCGCCCCGGTTGAAATTCGTCAAACCCGTTGCAAGGTGCTGTTCATGAGTGAAGGTCCCGAGGATCAAAAGCCGGCCGGCGACAATCTGGAAAGCCTGCTGCCGATCGACGAGCACATAGAGGAAGGGCAGGACGCCGAAGGGCGCAAAGTTCGTCACCGCGGCATCTACCTGCTGCCCAATCTGTTCACCACGGCAAACCTGTTCGCCGGTTTCTACTCCATCATCAACGCGATGAACGGCAACTTCTACGTCGCTGCCGCCACGGTGTTCGTCGCCATGGTGCTCGATAGCCTGGATGGCCGAGTCGCTCGACTGACCAATACGCAGAGCGCCTTCGGCGCCGAGTACGACTCGCTCTCGGACATGGTCGCCTTCGGCGTCGCTCCCGCACTGCTGGCGTTCGAGTGGGCCCTGGGCAGCATGGGCAAGGTCGGCTGGATGGTCGCCTTCATCTATGTCGCCGGTGCGGCGCTGCGCCTGGCGCGCTTCAACACGCAGATCGGCAGCGTCGACAAGCGCTACTTCATCGGCCTGGCCAGTCCGGCGGCCGCGGGTGTGGTTGCCGGCACCGTCTGGGCCTTCAGCGATTTCGGTATCAAGGGCTCGAACATGTCCTTCGCCGTTGCGCTGCTGGTGGCTGCCGCCGGCTGTCTGATGGTCAGCAACATCAAGTACTACAGCTTCAAGGACCTCGACCTGAAAGGGCGTGTGCCGTTCGTGGCCATCCTGGCGGTGGTCCTGGTGTTCGCCGTGGTGTTCAGCGACCCGCCGCGTATCCTGCTGCTGATCTTCCTCGCCTATGCGGTGTCCGGGCCGATCCAGTACCTGTTGCAGTTGCGTCGTCGCAAATCCGTCTGACGGTGTAATTTCTCCTCTACTCCGTGGTCTACAGTTCGTTTCTCGAACTGTAGTCGCGGGGTTGCCATGCTCATCCGAGTTCCTTCTTCCTCTCGGGCTCTCGAGTCCGAAGTCACGCCCGAGTCCGTTTACCTGTCCCGTCGCAAGCTGATGCAGGGCTCGCTGGCGCTGGCGGCCATGGCTGCGCTGCCGGGCTGGGCAAGCGCCGAGTCGCAGGGTGTCTATGCCGATGTCGAGCCGGCGAAGGCGCCCGGCTGGTTCGACGAGAAACTGTCGGCCGCGCGCTGGCAGGCGATGACCGTCGAAGGGGAGAGCATCACGCCCTTCAGGGATGCGACCCACTACAACAACTTCTACGAGTTCGGGACCGGCAAGGGCGATCCTGCCGCCAGGGCCGGCTCGCTGCAGGTCGAGCCCTGGACCGTGACAGTCGATGGCGAGGTGGGCAAGCCGGGGCGCTATGCCATCGAAGACCTGGTCAAGCCTCATGCATTCGAAGAGCGCATCTACCGGCTGCGCTGTGTCGAGGCCTGGTCCATGGTTATTCCCTGGCTGGGTTTCCCCCTGGCTGATCTGCTCAAACAGGTCGAGCCGACCTCCTCGGCGCGTTACGTGCGTTTCGAAACGCTGGTGGACCATGAGCACATGCCGGGGCAGCGCTCGGGCTTTTCCCTGATCGACTGGCCTTATGTAGAAGGCTTGCGCATGGACGAGGCCATGCACCCGCTGGCCTTCATGGCCGTCGGCATGTATGGGCGGGTACTGCCCCATCAGAACGGTGCGCCGTTGCGTCTGGTGGTGCCCTGGAAATATGGCTTCAAGAGCATCAAGTCGATCGTGCGCATCAGCCTGGTGGCCGAGGCGCCCGCGACCACCTGGGAGCGCATCGCGCCGAACGAATACGGCTTCTATGCCAACGTCAATCCGCAGGTCGATCACCCGCGCTGGTCGCAGGCCACCGAGCGCAGGCTGCCCAGTGGGCTGTTCAGTCCGAACGTGATCGATACCCGGATGTTCAACGGCTATGACGAGGTGGCCGGGCTGTATGCCGGGATGGACCTGGCGAGGTACTACTGATGCGTTATCGATTATGGCGTGTCGGCGTGTTCCTGGCCGCCTCTGCACCGCCGCTGTACTGGTTGTATCTGGCGCTGTTCGGCCTGCTCGGGCCTGATCCTGGCAAGACCCTGGTGGACAACCTGGGGCTGGGTGCTCTGATTCTGCTGCTGATCACACTGGCCATGACTCCTCTGCAGCAGCTCAGCCGCTGGGGGGGATGGATCGCCGTGCGCCGCCAGCTCGGTCTGTGGTGCTTCACCTATGTCACCCTGCATCTTTCGGGGTACGTGTTGTTCATTGCCGGGCTGCGTCTGGATCTGGTGCTGCGCGATCTCTACGAGCGCCCATACATCATTGTCGGTGCGCTGGCGTTTCTTGGCTTGCTGGCACTGGCTGTGACCTCCAACCGTTTCAGCATCAGAAAGCTGGGGCGCAAGTGGAAGGCACTGCATCGTCTGGTCTACGGCATTCTGCTGCTGGCGCTGTTGCATATGCTCTGGGTCGTCCGGGCGGACCTGGGAGAGTGGCTGGCCTATGCCCTCATCGGTGGGGCGCTGCTGGCGATGCGCTTCAGTGTCGTGGCGAAGGCATTGCAGCGTGCAGGGACCGGCCTGCGTGAAAATCCGAAGAAAGTTGCAATTTAAGCTTGACGCGCGCTCCGTGGGCGGTAGAATGCGCGCCACTTCAGCCATGAAGCTCTTCGAAAACTTCTTGTTAATCAATAAGTTAAGTTTAAAAGAGGGGTTGCAAAGCTGGATCGGGTGTGTAGAATGCGCGCCGGTCGACAGGGTGGTGGTTGAGTCCTGTTGGTGATTCGGTCAAGTGGATCGAAAGCGGTAGAAAAGAGGTGGTTGACAGCGGTTTTGAACGCTGTAGAATGCGCCTCCCGCTGGAGAGAAGAAGCTCTGATCGAAAGCGCAAGTGGTTGAGTAGAAAGAAAAAATTCTT